>NZ_JAUYNB010000027.1 GCF_030699305.1 Novosphingobium sp. | reverse complement strand
ACCCTACCCGTTCGTGTCGAGCGTAGTGGAGACACGCCGGCGCGGGGTGTCTCGACTACGCTCGACACGAACGGTTAGGGTAGCTTAAGTAGCCGCCATGTCCCCGCCCCGTATCCTGTCCATTGCCGGTTCCGACAGCTCCGGCGGTGCGGGCATTCAGGCCGATATCAAGACGATCACCATGCTGGGCGGCTATGCGATGACCGCGATCACCGCGATCACCGCGCAGAATTCACTGGGGGTCACCGCGGTTGAAGCATTGTCGCCAGCGCTGGTCGCAGCGCAGATCGATGCCTGCACCAGCGATATCGGCGTCGACGCGGTGAAGATCGGGATGCTCGGCTCTCCCGCGATTGCCGCCGTAGTGGCGGACCGGCTGGAGGCGCTGCGAGTGCCAGTCGTGTTCGATCCAGTGATGGTCGCCACCAGCGGCGCGGCGCTGGCCGATGCCGCAACGATTGCCGGGTTCGAACGGCTGATGCGCCTCGCGGTGCTGACCACGCCCAACGTCACCGAACTGGCTGCGCTGGGCGGGCATGCGGCGATGATGGCGCGCGGCGTCGCCTATCTCGCCAAAGGCGGCGACGCTGAGGGGGAGCGGGTGGAAGACACACTGATGATCCCCGGTGAGGCGCCGCACGTCATGGCCGGAACCCGCATCCACACCCGCCACAACCACGGCACTGGCTGCACCCTGTCGAGCGCCATTGCCACTTACATCGGACGCGGTTTGCCCCTGTCCGAAGCGGTCGACCGCGCGCGCCTGTTCGTCCGCTCCGCCCTGCGCGCCGCACCGGGGTTCGGCGCGGGGCACGGCCCGATGGGGCACCACGAAGCGCGGGGCTGACCTAACAGCCTTCCAGATCGTAGAACTCGACGATCTTGGCCCAGCCTTCCTCGGCGGTTTCGACCCAGTGGAACAGGTTCAGGTCGGCGTGGTTGATCACGCCTTCGTCGGCCAGCGCCTCGAAATCGATGATCTTGGTCCAGAACTCCTTGCCATAGAGCAGGATCGGGATCGGCTTCATCTTGCCGGTCTGGATCAGGGTCAACAGTTCGAAGAATTCATCGAACGTGCCGAACCCGCCGGGGAACACGGCCACCGCCTTGGCCCGCAACAGGAAATGCATCTTGCGCAGCGCGAAGTAGTGGAACTGGAACGCCAGGCGCGGGGTGACATAGCTGTTGGGGGCCTGTTCGTGCGGCAGGACGATGTTGAGGCCGATGGTCTCCGCCCCGGCTTCCACCGCGCCGCGATTGGCCGCTTCCATGATCGACGGCCCGCCGCCGGAGCAAACCACGAACTGGCGCATGCCCTTTTCAACGATCCCGCAGCTGGACGCGAGCTGGGCCAGCTTGCGCGCTTCTTCGTAATACTGGGCCTTGGCCGCCAGCCGCTCGGCCACGGCCTTGCGCTCTGGCGGGGCATCGGCAACCAGCTGCGCCGCCGCTTCGGGCGAGGGGATCCGGGCCGAGCCATAGCACACCAGCGTGGAGCCGATGTTCGCCTCTTCCAGCAACATTTCGCATTTCAGCAATTCCAGCTGGAACCGCACCGGGCGCAGTTCCTCGCGCAGCAGAAAGTCGGTGTCGCGGAAGGCCAGCTTGTAGGCCGGGCTGCGGGTTTGCGGGGTCGATTGATCTTGCGCTTCGACAAACGAAGCCTCTTGCTCAGCCTTGTAGAAACGGCGGCGATTGAGGCGCTTTTCCTGTTCTTCTTCAGTCATTCGGCCTTACTTGCCCGTGCGCCGCGCCGCTGTCAAAGGATCAGCGTCAGGCCGAGCCGGGCAGGCGGGCGCGGGCATCGGCCACGGCGCGTTCGGCCACCGGGCGGATCGCGGCATAGCCCGCCGGGGTCAGGTGGACGCCGTCATCCGACAATCCGGCGCGCGGGCGGCCATCCGGTCGTGCCAATACGGCGTGATAGTCGGCAAAGCCCACGCCGCGCCGCTGCGCCAGATCGCGCAGTCGGCGGTTGAGATCGGCGGTGCGCGCGGTCGCGTCGATATCGTCCCGCCCCGGAATGCCGGACGCGGCCGGCAGCCCGCCGATCACCACCGCGATCCCGTGGAGCTGCGCCAGATCGATCAGTGTTTCGAAGTTGGCCACGAAGGCGTCCGACCCGATCAGCCCGGTGTTGCCCAGGATGTCGTTGACCCCGGCCTGCATCACCACGATTGGGGGTTTCAGCCCCAGCACATCCTGCCGGAAGCGCAGCACCAGTTGCTGGCTGGTCTGGCCGGAAATCCCCCGGTTGATCCGCCCCCCGGTAAAGAACGTGGGGTCCGCCGCCGCCCAGTATTCGGTGATCGAATCGCCAAAGAACACCACGTCGACCGGCGCGCCGCTGGCCAGCAGGCGGGCGTTTTCATGGGTGTAGCGGCATAGCTCCACCCAGTCGAACCTCACCGGCTTGACCTCATCCGCTTGGCTGGCGGGCGGCGGGCACGGCTGGTCCGCCATCTGCACCCCGGGACGCGGGTCGAGGTCCGAACGCCAATACCAGACCGCCAGCGCCAGCCCCAGCAGCAGGGCCAGCACGGCGATCCGGAGGCGAGGATTGTTCATCAACGTGGCGCTTCAGATAATCCCGACCGCCTTGCCGGCGCGTTCGAACATGCCGATGATCGTCTGGACCTGCTCTGCACTATGTTCAGCGCACAGCGAGCAGCGCAGCAGGGTCATGTTGGCCGGCGTGGCGGGCGGGCGGGCGAGGTTGACGTAGAGCCCTTCCTTCAGCAGCGCTTCCCACATCGCCGCACCGCGTTCCAGATCGGGCATGATCACCGCGATGATCGCGCTTTGCGGGGTGTCGGTGCCGAGCTGGAAGCCCTTGTCCTTCAGTCCCTGATGCAGAACCTTGGAATTTTCCCACAAGTGCGCACGCTTGTTGCCCGCGTGCATCAGCTTGCGGATCGAGGTGCAGGCCGTGGCCACCACGCTGGGCGGCAGGCTGGCGGTGAATACGTACGGGCGGCAGACCAGCCGCAAGATTTCAAACTTCGGATGGTTCGAAACGCAGAAACCGCCGACCGTGCCGACCGATTTGGAGAACGTCCCGATCACGAAATCGACGTCATCCAGACAGCCCTGATCCTCGGCCACGCCGCGCCCGTTGGGGCCGATGAAGCCCATCGAGTGCGCTTCGTCGACCAGCACCATGGCGCCGTTTTCCTTGGCGACGCGGATCATTTCCTTCAGCGGAGCGATATCACCCAGCATCGAATAGACGCCTTCCAGAATGACCAGCTTGCCCGCGCCTTCGGGAATGCGCTTCAGGCGCTTTTCCATCGCTTCGATATCGTTGTGCTTGAACGGCACGACTTCGGCGTCGCCCAGCTTGCAGCCATCCCAGATCGAGGCATGGCTATCGATGTCGAGCACGATGTAATCGCCCTTGCCCGCGATCGTGCTGATGATCCCGAGGTTGGCCTGATAGCCGGTGGAAAAGACCATCGCGTGGTCCATTCCGTAAAATTCCTTGAGCGCTTCTTCCACCGCGCGGTGCCCGGCATAGGTCCCGTTCAGCACCCGGCTGCCGGTGGTCCCCGCGCCAAAATCGTCCAGCGCCTGCTTGCCCGCCTCGATCACGTCGGGATCGAAGGTCATGCCCATGTAGTTGTAAGTGCCCAGCAGGATCGTTTCCCGCCCGTTGCAGACCGCGACGGTCGGCGACAGCACCTTTTCCATCACCATGCCGAACGGATCGGTCACGCCGGTGGCCAGCAGCCCCGCGCGCATTTCGATCAGCGGGTCGAATTTGGAAAACAGGTCAGTCATGGTCTGGCTTATCCCTGCAACTTCACGACGGCATCGATCAGCTGACCGTAGGTTTCGATCTCGGCCTGCTGGTTCATGCTGATGATGATGTCGAAATCATCTTCGATCGCGGCGACGAAATCCATCACGGTCAGGCTGTCGAATTCCAGATCACCGGCAAAAGTGCTGGCATCGGTGATCGCCACGCCCTTCTTGTTGAACGGTTCGATCAGCGCGGCGATTTTCTCGGCGGTTGCGGCGCGGTCCATCTTGGTATGCTCCCGAAGTGTTTGCGGCGCTTTGGCCGATGAATGGGGCGGAATATAGGCGAAAGTTGCGGCTTAGCCCGCTGGTTTTTCCACCAGCGCCTTCACGGCGGCCATGAACGGCCGGATCGACACCGGCTTGGCCAGGTATCCTTCGGCCCCGGCGTCGCGGATGCGTTCCTCGTCGCCCTTGCCGGCGTAAGCGGTGACGGCCAGCACGGGAATCGCCCGCAAGGTGGCGTCGGCCTTGGCCGCTTCGATCAGGTCCAGCCCGGATACGTTGGGCATCTGGATGTCCATGATGATCAGGTTGGGGACAAACTGCCGCGCGCGGTCCAGCGCCTCCAGCCCGTCGGCCACCGGTTCCACCGCATAGCCCTGGCTTTTCAGGACGTCGCAGAACAGCTTGCGGTTGAGGTCGTTGTCCTCGACAACAAGGATGCGCTTTGCCATTGAACCGGCTTACCCGCTGCACACGAGGCTGACAATTCTTCGCGAGCCCCAATCCCCCGGCCAAGATGCCGCCGCACTGGCGCTGGGCGCGCTGGGCTGGGTGCTGGGCGATGCCCCGCGCGCCGAACGGTTGCTGGCGCTGACCGGGCTGACGGTGGACGATCTGCGCAGCGGGCTGGGCGACCCGGCGGTGCTGGGCGCGGTGCTCGATTTTCTGGCCGCCCATGAACCAGACCTTGTGGCTGCGGCCGAGGAACTGGCGGTGAAGCCAGCCGAACTGATGGCCGCACGAGAGAGATTGTGACAATGGCGAAACCCCTGATCATCAGCGATTGCGACGAAGTGCTGCTGCACATGATCGTGCCCTTCGGCGAGTGGCTGGACGAAACGCAGGGCGTGACGTTCCGGATGATCGGCAACGATTTTGCCAACGCGGTCCGCTACAAGGACAGCGGCGAGCTGGTCGAACCGGCTGACATCTGGAAGTTGCTGACCGGGTTCTTCGACACGCAGATGCACCGCCAGATCCCGATTATCGGGGCCGTGGCCGGGATGAACACGCTGGCCGAGCATGCCGATGTGGTCGTGCTGACCAACCTGTCGGACAAGCACAACGAAGCCCGCCGCATCCAGCTGGCCGATCACGGCATCAACGTGCGGGTGTTCACCAATCAGGGGCCGAAAGGCCCGGCGCTGCAAGCCATTCTGGACGAATACCAGCCCAGCCGTGCGGTGTTCATCGACGATCTGGCCCAGCATCATGGCTCCGTCGCGGAAATATCCCCGCACGTCGACCGGCTGCACTTGTGCGGCGAACCCGTGCTGGCACCGCACATCACCTGCGGGTTCGAGGCCGGTCACGCCCACGCGCGGATCGACACCTGGGAACACGCCCTGCCCTGGCTGCTGACGCGGCTGCATGGAGAAAACGCATGAGCATTGACGCAAAACTGGCCGAACTCGGCCTGACCCTGCCCGCCGCCGCCGCACCGGTCGCGGCCTATGTCCCCGTGGTGATCGCGGGCGGGCTGGCGCATGTTTCGGGGCAGGTGTCGATTGTCGATGGCCAGCTGCTCAAAGGGCGGCTGGGCGAAGACCTGACGCTCGAAGACGGGGTGCGTGGGGCGCAGGCCTGCGGACTGATGATCCTGGCGCAACTGAAAGCCGCGCTGGGTTCGCTCGACCGGGTGGAACGGATCGTGAAGCTGGGGGCGTTCATCAATTCCACGGCGGATTTCACCGACCAGCCCAAGGTCGCCAACGGCGCGTCCGAACTGATGGTCGCCGTGTTTGGCGAAGCCGGCAAGCACGCCCGCAGCGCGGTCGGCGTGCCGGTTCTGCCACTGGGCGTCGCGGTGGAAGTGGACGCGGTCGTTGCTGTTCGCCCTGCTTGATCGCTGGCGGGTTCCCCCGCCGCAGCCTGACAAGGTAGCCTGGCTGAAGCAGTGGAACTTTGCCCACCGCGGGCTGCACACGCCCGGCGTGCCGGAAAACTCGCCCGCCGCGTTCGCTGGCGCGCTGGCACGCGGGCTGGGGATCGAATGCGATATTCGCCGCTCAGCCGATGGACAGGCGATGGTGTTCCACGATGCCAAACTGGACCGGCTGACCGCTGAGGTCGGCCGGGTGGCCGAACGCAGCGCCGAGGAACTGGGCCGGATCGTGTTGACCGGCGGAACCGATACGATCCCCAGCTTGCGGCAGGTGCTGGATCAGGTGGCGGGCCAGGTGCCGCTGCTGATCGAGATCAAGTCGCCCGACAGCTCTGGCGGGCGGGTCAGCCAGTTGTGTCTGGCGGTGCGGCGGGTGCTGGAAGGGTATCAGGGGCTGCACGCGGTGATGAGCTTCGATCCCCGGATCGTGCGCTGGTTTGCCGATCATTCGCCGCTGACCGTGCGCGGGCTGGTGGTGACGGAAGAAGACGCCAAGGCGCTGCCCGGCATGATCCGCCGCCGTCTGGCGCTGTGGCATGCGCGGCCGGAGTTCCTGGCCTATGACATCCGCGACCTGCCCAGCCGCTTTGCCGCCCGCCAGCGCGCGCGCGGGTTGCCGGTCACGACCTGGACCGTGCGCAGCGCCGAACACCGCGAACGGGCGGAGGAATACGCCGACGCCCCGATCGCGGAGAGCGCCGGGATAGCGTGAGCATCAGCGCGTGAGCGGAGACGATTTCACCTGCCGGGTTGCCCAATCGGTCGGGTCGCTGGACGCTGCGGAATGGGACGCGCTGGCGCAAGGCAATCCGTTCCTGGCCCACGCCTTCCTGACCGCGCTGGAAGAATCGGGCAGCGTCGGCCCCGGCACCGGCTGGCACCCCGCCCCGCTGGTGCTGGAACGCGCCGATGGCTCGCTGGCGGGCGCGCTGCCCGCCTATCTGAAAGACCACAGCCAGGGCGAATACGTGTTCGACCACGCCTGGGCCGATGCCTGGCACCGCGCCGGGGGGCGGTACTATCCCAAGTTGCAGATCGCCGCGCCGTTCACCCCCGCAACCGGCCCGCGCATCCTCACCGCTTCACCCGAACTTGCCCAGCCGTTGCTGCGCGCGGCAGAAGCGCTGTGCGCGCAGAACGAACTGTCATCGGCCCACGCCACTTTCATCGCGCCGGAACAGTTGCCGCTGTTCGAGGCCGCAGGGTGGCTGGTGCGCAGCGACATCCAGTTCCACTGGACCAACCGCGGCTATGCCAGCTTTGACGATTTCCTGGCCGCGCTGTCATCGCGCAAGCGCAAGGATATCCGCAAGGAACGCGCCACCGCGCAGGACGGGGTCGAAATCCGCCACCTGACCGGCGCGGATATCCGCGAAGAACACTGGGACGCGTTCTGGGGGTTCTATCAGGATACCGGCGCACGCAAGTGGGGACGGCCATACCTGACCCGCACGGCGTTCAGCCTGATCGGACAGCGCATGGCGGAACAGGTCTTGCTGATGCTCGCCTATGTCGGGGACCGACCGATTGCCGGGGCGCTCAATTTCATCGGGCCGGATGCGCTTTACGGCCGGTATTGGGGGGCGGTGGTCGACAAGCCGTTCCTGCACTTTGAGCTGTGCTATTATCAGGCGATCGACGCGGCCATTGCGCTGGGGCTGGCCCGGGTGGAAGCCGGGGCGCAGGGCGGGCACAAGCTGGCGCGCGGGTATGAACCGGTGCAGACGTTGTCAGCGCATTATATCGCCCATCCGGGTTTCCGCAGCGCGGTCGCCGATTTTCTGGCGCAGGAACGCGCCGGAATCGCGCAGGACCAGCTCTATCTGGGCGAACGCACGCCGTTCAGGAAGGCCTAGGCAAAAAGTTCAGGCAAATGAGTTCAGGCGGCGCGGCGGCTTGCAGCGGACAGCCATTCACGGGCGCGGCGCTGGGCTTCGGCGATTTCGCGGGCAGTCATTTCATCCGCAATGTCGGCGCGGCACAGCTGGGCTTCGGCATGACCGGCGACAGCAGCCAGATTGAACCACTTGTGCGCTTCGATCAGATCACAGTCCACGCCGTGGCTGCCGGTCGAATAGGCCACGCCCAGATCGTAGTAGGCGCTGATATCCCCTTGCGCGGCAGCGGCCAGGCAGCTGGCGACCAGCAGGTCTTCCGCAGTTTCATCGGCCATTGCATAAGGCCCCTGGAAATCGGCCTCCTTGATCCATGCTGTGCTCATCGTCTGATACCCCCAAAGCGGCAGGCGGCGGCGCCTGCTGACACCCCGAACCTTCCCGAACATGGTCAACAAAAGGTTAATGCCCACGTTAAAAACTTCCCTGGTGCGGTATCCCGATGCGGTTGGGAGCCTGCTGTGGGAAGTATAGGCCCGTGATGTGACGGCGCAGTGACCCCCGTTTGCAGTCATCTGGCGATTGGCGCTTGTGCCGGATTTTGCCCAGTTCTATAGGCGCGCTCGAACCGGCACCGGGAGGCTATCGGGAAAAATCCGAAGCCGCAGGGATCCCATGGGCCCGGCTGGTCTGGTTGTGGAGAGTTTATGACGACTGTTCTGGGCGATGAAATCGACGTCCTGGCCAAGGCCAAACGGGCCATCGCGGGGGATTATCTGCCTTCCGAGGCCGACGAATACATGAGCGGGGCGCAGCTGGATTACTACCGGCGGCTGCTGCAGGAATGGAAAAAGCTGATCGTCTCCGCCGCGCAGGATACCCTGCAACAGCTGCAGGACGGGCCGATCCGCGAACCCGACCTGAACGACCGCGCATCGAGCGAGACCGATTGGGGCATTGAACTGCGCACGCGCGACCGCCAGCGCAAGCTGATCGCCAAGATCGATTCGGCCCTGCGCCGGATCGAGGAAGGCGAATACGGCTATTGCGAAGTAACCGGCGAACCGATCGGTCTGGGCCGCCTGTCGGCCCGTCCGATCGCCACCATGACCGTCGAAGCGCAAGAAGCCCATGAACGGCGTGAGAAAATTTCCCGCGACGATTAATGGGTTACGGGCGTTAACCGAATTTTTGCCAGTCCGGTTTATCATTCAGCGAGGTTGAACTGGATAGTCCGGCCGGAGTTGGATGTTGACCTATCCCGGTCAATGCAATCGGAGCGTTGGAACTGGCAATGAGCGACAACGAACATCGGCAGCTCGCACGCGACAGCCTGTTCGTCATGGCTGAATTGCGGATTGACGGCGTGGGCGGCGAACAGCGGATCCGCGTGCGCAACCTGTCATCCGGTGGGCTGATGGCCGAAGGCGATATCCGCGTGCAGCGCGGGCAGCTGGTCTGGATCAAGGTCCGCAACATCGGTTGGGTCGAAGGATCAGTCGCGTGGGTGCAGGACAACCGGTTCGGCATCGCCTTCCGTGAGGAAATTGACCCCAAGGTGGCGCGCGCACCCATGGTTGCCGGCGAAGGCACGCCGCGCTTCGTCAAGCCCGCCATGACTTTTGCCCCGGTCGGCGAACTGCGCAAGATCTGACCACGCGCCGGTTGTCACCGGCAGGCAATTGCCCCTAAAGAACGGGCATTCCATGTCCCGTCCCGCACCGTTCCTGCGTAACGCCCTGATCGCCGCCATCCTGGCTGCGATGCTGGCCGCTTGCGGGCGCGGCGATGACCGCGCGGTGGAAGTGGCGGTAATCGGTGATCCATCCGCTCCGTTCGCTACCGGCGCACGCTTGCCAGTGGCGGCCCAACTGGTCCGGGCAGCCTCGGCCGAGGGACTGGTCGGCTTTGACGAGCAGGGCCGGGTGATCCCGGCGCTGGCCGATCGCTGGATCGTGACCGACGATGGCCTGAGCTATATCTTCCGCCTGCGCGACGGCACCTGGCCGGGCGGCGGCGCGATTACCGGTGAATCGGGGCGGGCCGCACTGGTCCAGGCGATCAGGGCACTGAACGGCACAGCGCTGGGCAGCGACCTTGCCGTCATCAGCGAAGTGCGGACCATGGCCGGGCGCGTTATTGAACTCCGGCTGCGCCAGCAGGTCCCCGATCTGCTGCAATTGCTGGCCCAGCCCGAACTGGGTCTGACGATGCGCGGAAACGGGGCCGGGCCGATGAGCCTGAGCCGCGACAAGCGCACCGCGATCCTCACCCCGATCCCGCCGCAAGACCTGGGCCTGCCGCAGCCGGAAAACTGGGAATCCCGCCGCCGCAAGCTGAACCTGGTGGCGTTGACCGCCGCCGCCGCCATTACCCGCTTCAACGCGGGCGAGGTGGACGTCGTGCTGGGCGGGCGGTTTGCCGATTTTCCGCGGCTGGATGCCGCCAGCGTGTCGCGCGGCGCGATCCGGCTGGACCCGGTGACCGGCTTGTTCGGGCTGGCGGTAACCCGCACCGACGGATTTCTGGGCGCGCCCGAAAACCGCGAGGCACTGGCCATGGCGCTGGACCGCGAGGCACTGGCTGGCGCGCTCAATGTCGGCGGGTGGACCGCCACGACCCGGGTTGTCGCCCCCGGCAGCGCCGACGATAACGGCACGGTGGCCGAACGCTGGCCCGGCCAAAGTCTGGCCGACCGCCGCCGCACCGCCGCTGCCCGGGTGGCCGGGTGGCAGGACGCATCCGGCAAGCCGCCCGCCTTGCGCATCGCCCTGCCCACCGGTCCCGGCGGAGATATCCTGTTGCGGCAGCTGGTCCGCGATTTCGGTGCAATCGGACTGGGCGTGCGCCGGGTCGGTGAAACAGCCGATGCCGACTTGCGGCTGGTCGATACCACGGCGCGCTACGCCCGTGTCGGCTGGTTCCTCAACCAGTTGAGCTGTGCCAACGCGCGCGGGCCGTGCAGCGCCAATGCCGACCGGCTGGCCGCCGACGCCCTGTCGGAACCCGACCCCATCAAGCGCGCGGAGCTATACGCCCAGGCCGAGGCACAATTGACCATCGCCAACAGCTTCATCCCGTTCGGCGTGCCGGTGCGCTGGTCGCTGGTCAGCGGGGCCACCACCGGTTTCGCCCCGAACCGCTGGAACATCCACCCCTTGATGCCGCTGGCCATGCACCCCAAATAAGTTGCTGCGGCCGGTTGTGGCCGCGCGCTTCGTAGGGTCGCCCATGTCTGACACTGTAAACACCCACCGCAGCAATCTGCACCGGGCCAATCTGCATCGGGCCAATCTGCACCGGATGACAGCGGAATTGCCGCTCGGCACCGATCCGGCATCGGTCCGCCGCCGGGTCGAGGCGCTGGAACTGCTGCTGGAACGGGCGGTGCGCATTCCCGGCCTCAATCGCCGCATCGGGCTGGACGCGATTGCCGGCGTGGTTCCGGTGCTGGGCGATGTCGTGACCGCGGCGATGGGCCTCTATGCCGTGTGGGAAGCGCGCAACCTCGGTTTGCCGCGCTGGAAGCTGTGGCGGATGATGGGCAACATCGGCATCGATACCGCAATCGGCGCAGTCCCGCTCGCCGGGGACCTGTTCGACGTGCTCTATCGCTCCAACACCCGCAACCTCAAGATCCTGCGGGCGCACCTGGACAAGCACCATCCGTCCGCGCGGGTGATCGAGGGTTAGGACACAAGCCGGCGCTGCACCCCGGAAAATCCGGATTCCCCGAAGAATCCGCGTCTCCCCATTTACGGGAAATTAACCTTTCCACTTCATTGGTCATATGGTTAATGGCGGTCAACAACTCTTGAAAGAGGGTTAGCGACCGGGGATTTCGGGGCAAAGGGGGGAAACCCATGCGCGTACTGCTGATCGAAGACGAGCCAACTACGGCACGGGCCATCGAGCTCATGCTGACGACCGAAGGGTTCAACGTCTATTCGACGGACCTGGGTGAAGAGGGGCTCGATCTGGGCAAGCTCTATGATTACGACATCATTCTGCTCGACCTGAACCTGCCGGACATGCACGGTTACGATGTGCTGAAAAAGCTCCGCGTGGCCAAAGTCCAGACCCCTGTCCTGATCCTGTCCGGCATTTCGGAAATGGATTCCAAGGTCCGCTCGTTCGGCTTCGGTGCCGACGATTACGTGACCAAGCCGTTCCACCGCGAAGAACTGGTCGCCCGCATCCATGCCGTGGTGCGCCGGTCAAAGGGCCATTCGCAATCGGTCATCCGCACCGGCAAGCTGGCCGTCAACCTGGATGCCAAAACCGTCGAAGTCGACGGCGCGCGCGTCCACCTGACCGGCAAGGAATACGCGATGCTGGAGCTGCTGTCCTTGCGCAAGGGCACCACGCTGACCAAGGAAATGTTCCTCAACCACCTCTATGGCGGGATGGACGAACCGGAACTGAAGATCATCGACGTGTTCATCTGCAAGCTGCGCAAGAAACTGGCGCACGCCTGCGAGGGTGACAACTACATCGAAACCGTCTGGGGCCGCGGCTATGTGCTGCGCGATCCGGGCGAGGAAGCCGCAGCGGCCTGATCCCCCGCCACCCTTCCTGACGACCGAATGCGGCCCGCCCCTCTCCCGGCGGGCCGTTTTCGTTTGGGTCAGTTGATCCGGCGGAAATGGGTGGTTTCCAGTCCGGGGATGCCGTTCCCAGCCCAGACGATCGTTTCGGTCATCGCGCTGCGATCCTTCTGCACGGTATAGACCCGCGTCGAAACCGGCGCGCCAGCCTTGCCCAGCGTCATGACCAGCGTGTCAGGCGCTGGCTGGCGCAGCGAAACCGTATCGATGAAACCCATGTTGCCCGTGATCGGCACGGCAACACCGTCCGGCGCCGCCGTCGATTCCGCATGGCGGCTGATCCCATCAGGGCCGGTCATATCGACAATGGTGGTCCACTTTCCATCGGGCCCGACCCGGAACGATATCGTGACGCTTTGTGGGCGCTCCGCAACGGGAATGCGCGAGACATCGAGCGACCAGCGGCCAACCAGCGGCGCCTCGCGCAGAGCGGCGACGTGAACGGGCAGCGGCTCTGCCGCCTCGTGCATCGATCCGGTCGCCGTCATCACAAGTCCGGCAGCGGCAAGGGGGATGGCAATAAGCATGATTAACGTTCCTTTCGACCTTGGGCGCCCCGCATCACGGGGCTGCGCCAACCCATCGGCCGGGGACGGCTGCGCGGACAGATCGATATTCCTGTCCCAGATTTTCTGGGCGTCGATCAGCCGCGCCAGTTCGCGGCTGCTGCCGACGCCAGTCTTGCGGCGCGCATCGCGCAGGCGCTCGTTGATCGAGGCTTCCGAACGCCCCAGCCGCACAGCGATGGACTTGACCGTGTGGCCCGCCGTCAACAGGCGCAGGATTTCCAATTCGCTGTGGTTCAGGGCTGCAAACGAGCGGGGAAAGCGTTCCGGGGCCGACATGCTGCCTGATCACCACATGGCCCCGCGTGCGTCCATCCCAATTATTTTGGGGCAAGGTCCACGATGCTCCGGACCGCGCGCAAGCTTGACCCCTGCCGGACCGACTGCCAAACGCCCCGACCATGACAGCCTACAAACCCGGTGACCCGACCACGATCAACCGCCTCTATGGCCGCGCCAAGGGCAAGCCCTTGCGGCAGGGCCAGCAAGGGCTGGTTGACCGGTTGCTGCCGCAAATCGCGGTTCCGGCGGATGGGCCGGTCACGGCGGAGCGCCTGTTCGGGGACAACCGCCCGCTGCACTTCGAGATCGGCTTTGGCGGGGGCGAGCATATGGCCGGGCGGGCCGACATGCTGCCCGACCATGGCTTCATCGGCGCAGAACCGTTCCTCAACGGGGTGGCGCAGGCGCTGACCCATGTTGACGGTGACAACGGCACGCGCCCGCCGCTGCCCAACGTCCGCATTCACCACGGCGACGCGCTGGAAGTGTTGCAGCGCATTCCCGATGGCGCGCTGTCGTTCCTCTATCTGCTCCACCCCGATCCCTGGCCCAAGGCGCGCCATGCCAAGCGGCGGATGATGAACGACGGCCCGGTCGACCTGTTCGCGGCCAAGCTGAAGCCGGGTGGCGAATTCCGGTTCGGCACCGATCATGCCGTTTATGTGCGCCATGCGTTGATGGTGATGCGGCGCCACACCGACCAGTTTGAATGGCTGTGCGGGCAACCGGCCGATTTCCAGCACCGTCCCGGCGGCTGGCCCGAAACCCGCTATGAAGCCAAGGCGCGCAACGTTTACGGGCACGAGGTCTGGTATTTCCGCTTTCGGCGGCGCTGAGGCAGGCTGCCGCAGGAAAGTTTCGCTTCGGCGCTGGCGCGGATAACTTTCTCGCACAGACCTGGGTGAAACTCTATTCGATTGGTCGACAATCTTCTCACGGAGTCGGCCAGCCATGGATTTCGCCTCGATCGACCTTGCCGCCTTGTGGCCATTCATCGCGGTGGGGTTCGCCGCGCAACTGGTCGACGGGGCGCTGGGCATGGCGTTCGGGGTCATTTCCAACACCTTGCTGGTAGGCGTGCTGGGCGTTCCGCCCGCACAGGCGTCGCAGCGGGTCCATCTGGTGGAATGCTTTACCACGGCGACTTCCGGGATCAGCCACCTGTTGCACGGCAACATCGACAAGAAGCTGTTTTTCCGCCTGCTGGTGCCGGGCATGATCGGCGGCTTGCTGGGGGCCTATGTCCTGACCTCGCTCGACGCGGGCGTGGTGAAGCCGTTTGTGCTGGCCTACCTCACCGCCATCGGGATCTACCTGCTGATCCGGGGCGTGCTCTATCCGCCCAAGATCAGGGAAGCGAGGCTGATCGCGCCGCTGGGTCTGTTCGGGGGCTTCCTCGATGCGGCAGGCGGCGGCGGCTGGGGGCCGGTGGTGACGTCCAACCTGCTGATTCAGGGGGCCGATCCGCGCAAGGTGGTGGGCACGGTCAACTCGGTCGAGTTCTTCCTGACGCTGACCGTCTCTGCCGCGTTCATCTTCCACCTGGGCTTTGCCGACGTGGCTGGCGCCACATTGGGCCTGCTGATCGGCGGGATCGCCGCCGCACCGCTGGGCGCCTGGGCAGCCAAGCATTTCCCGCCCAAGCAGATGCTGATCCTGGTCGGCGTGGTGCTGACCCTGACCAGCGGATACGGCGTCTACACGGCGCTCGGCCTCTAGCCAGCGATGGTGGCTGAAGGCCGCGCGCCCATGCGAGCAGCGCGGCCTTTCAAGTCCTAACCCGCGATCCCTGCCGCAGCCAGCACGGCCAGCGTCAGCACATCCGGCGCAATCGCAGTCATCGGGATGATCTGGACCGGCTTTTCCATCCCGATCAGCATCGGCCCGATGGTCGGATTGCCCGCCAGTTCGCGCAGCAGCTTGGCCGAAATGTTGGCCGATTGCAGCCCCGGCATCACCAGCACATTGGCAGGCGCGGACAGGCGGCTGAACGGATAGTTCGCCATGACCGTGGGGTTCAGCGCGGCATCGGGAGCGACTTCGCCTTCGTATTCGAAGCCGGGGTTTTCGGCATCGAGGATCGAGACGGCCGCACGGATATTGTCCAGCCAGCGTCCCGGCGGATTGCCGAAGGTGGAATAGGACAGGAACGCCACGCGCGGTTCATGGCCCAGACGGCGGGCCACGGCGGCGGTTTCCTTGGCGATCACGGCCAGTTCTTCGGCGGTGGGGCGTTCGTTGACGGTCGTGTCGGCCAGAAACACGGTGTAGTTCTTGCCGATCATCAGGTGAATGCCGAACGGCAGGCGGCCCGCGCCCGGATCGAGCACCTGACGCACTTCGCGCATGGTCTGAGCGAACGTGCGGGTCATGCCCGTCACCAGCGCATCGCCCACGCCCAGTTTCAGCAGGGCCGCAGCGAACACGTTGCGATCCTGGTTGACCATGCGCCGCACATCGCGTTCCATGAAGCCTCGGCGCTGGAGCCGCTGATAGAGCAGTTCAACCATCGCCGGCACGTGTTCGCTGATCGCCGAATTCTCGATCTCATAGCTGTCGGGGTTGCCCACGCCCAGTTCGGTCAGCTTGGCCTTGACCGCCTCGGTCCGGCCAACCAGCACCGGTTCGCCGTACCCGAAATCGCGGAACTGAATTGCCGCGCGCAGCACGACTTCGTTTTCCGCCTCGGCAAAGATCACCCGCTTGGGGTTGGCCTTGACCGTTTCATAGACCTGGGTCAGCACCGACGTGGTCGGGTTGAGCCGCGCCTTCAGGCTGTGGCGATAGGCGTCGAAATCCTCAATCGGCTTCTGCGCCACGCCGGTATCCATCGCCGCCTTGGCCACGGCGGACGACACGACTTCCATCAGACGCGGGTCAAACGGCGCGGGAATAATGTAGTCATGCCCGAACTGCTGGTTCTTGCCATAAGCGGCGGCGACTTCTTCGGGCACCTGTTCGCGCGCCAGTTCGGCAATCGCCATGGCCGCGGCAATCTTCATTTCCTCGTTGATCGCGGTCGCCCGCACGTCGAGCGCGCCGCGGAAGATGAACGGGAAGCCCAGCACGTTGTTGACCTGATTCGGATAGTCGCTGCGCCCGGTCGCGACGATCGCATCGGGACGCACCGCCTTGGCATCGGGCGGGGTAATTTCGGGGTCCGGATTGGCCATCGCGAAAATGATCGGCTGGTCGGCCATGCCCTTGACCATGTCCTGCGTGATCGCCCCGGCGGCCGACAGGCCCAGCACGATGTCCGCGCCCTGCATCGCTTCCTTCAAGGTGCGCTTGTCGGTCTGGATCGCGTGGGCCGACTTGAACTGGTCGACCCCGTCCCGCCCGACATAGATCACGCCCTTGGTATCGCAGACGGTCACGTTTTCGTGGCGTACGCCCATCGACTTGATGAGGGCCGTGCAGGCCAGCGCCGATGCGCCCGCACCGTTGACCACGACTTTCACGTCCTTGAAATCGCGGCCCGTCAGGTAGCAGGCGTTGACCAGACCGGCGGCGGCGATGATCGCGGTGCCGTGCTGGTCATCGTGCATCACCGGGATCTTCATGCGTTCGCGCAGCGCCTGTTCGATCACGAAGCATTCCGGGGCCTTGATGTCCTCCAGATTGATCCCGCCAAAGGTCGGCTCCATCATCGCGACCGCTTCGATGATCGCATCCGGATCTTCGCTGTTCAGCTCGATGTCGATCGAATCGACGTCGGCAAAGCGCTTGAACAGCACGGCCTTGCCTTCCATCACCGGCTTGGATGCCAGCGCACCCAGATTGCCCATCCCCAGAATCGCGGTGCCGTTGGTGATGACCGCCACCAGGTTGCCTTTGGCAGTATAGTCATAGGCGCAGGCCGGATTGTCGGCGATGGCTTGCACCGGCACGGCCACACCCGGCGAATAGGCCAGGGACAGGTCGCGCTGGGTCGCCATCGGCTTGCTGGCGATGATCTCGATCTTACCGGGGCGGATCGTGCTGTGATAGAACAGCGCTTCGCGCTCGGTAAAACGGACGTTGCTTTCGTCGGACAAGGCAGGTTCTCCAGATATCGGCCTCGCCCTAACGGATGGATGCGCGACGCGATAGGGGAAAGCTGGGGTTTCGCGCTTTCCGAATCGTATGCAGGGCCGCTACGCAATCGCGATGACCGCAGCCCCCGCCACACCGATGATGACGCAATACCTTGCGCTCAAGGCCGAGGCTTCCGATTGCCTGCTGTTCTACCGCATGGGCGACTTTTTCGAGCTGTTCTTCGAAGACGCGAAACAGGCCGCGCAAGTGCTCGATATCGCGCTGACCAGTCGGGGGGAGCATCTGGGCGTGCCGATCCCGATGTGCGGGGTGCCGGTCCATGCGGCTGAAGGCTATCTCGCCCGCCTGATCAAGGCCGGATGCCGGGTGGCAATCGCCGAACAGGTCGAAACGCCGGAAGAAGCCAAAAAGCGCGGCGGTTCGAAAGCGCTGGTGGCGCGCGATATCGTCCGGTTCGTCACGGCGGGCACGCTGACCGAGGAAGCCCTGCTGGAACCGCGCCGCGCCAATGTGCTGGCGGCGGTGTGCGATCTGCGCGGCACCATCGGCATCGCGGCTGTCGACATTTCGACCGGGCGGATGGAACTGGAGGAATGCGCGCCTGACCGGCTGGGCGCAGCGCTCGCCCGGCTGGGGGCGAGCGAGACGGTCGCACCGGAAGGGCTGGACGGCGTGCCACTGGACACCATCCCCCGCCCGGCCCGGGATTTTTCCAGTGACGGCGGTGAAGCGCGACTGAAGGCGGTGCACGGGGTGACCACGCTCGACGGGTTCGGCGATTTCACCCGCGCGATGCTGGCCGCAGCGGGCGGCCTGATCGCCTATCTCGACCATGTCGGGCGCGGCAAGCTGCCGCTGCTGCTGCCGCCGGTTGCGCGCACGGGCGATGCGGCGCTGGCAATGGACGAGGCGACGCGGGCGAGTCTGGAAATCCTGACCACGGCCCAAGGCACCCGGCGCGGCAGTCTGGTCGAGGCGGTCGACCGCTGTGTCACCGGCGCGGGCGCGCGCCAGCTGGCCGATGACCTGTCCGCCCCGCTGACCGATGCGGCGGCAATTCAGGCCCGGCTGGCGCTGGTCAGCTGGCTGCACGACGATCCGCTGCTGCGCGCGGACTTGCGGGTCGTGCTGCGCGCCCTGCCCGATCTGGGCCGCGCACTGGGGCGCGTGGTCGCCGGACGCGGAAGCCCGCGCGATCTGGGCCAGCTGCGTGACGGCCTGAGCGAGGCGCGGCGCATCCATGACTATCTGGTGCAGCGCCAAGAACGCCCCGCACTGCTGGATGACCTGCTGCCCTGCCTGACCGGACATGGCGCGCTGACCGACCTCTATACCCGCGCGCTGGTCCCCGCCCCGCCGACCGAACGCGGGCAAGGCGGGTTCATCGCCGAAGGCTATGACGCCGCGCTGGATGAACTGCGCCGCATATCGGGCGATGCGCGCCGCGCGATTGCACTGCTGGAGGCGAAATACCGCGACCAGACCGGGATCGCGGCGCTGAAAATCCGCCACAACGGCGTGCTGGGCTATTTCATCGAAGTCCCAGCCCGGCACGGCGATGCACTGATGGTGCCTGACAGCGGCTTTACCCACCGCCAGACGATGGCCGGCGCAGTGCGGTTCAACGCGCTGGCGCTGCACGAGGAAGCGAGCCGGATTGCCGAGGCGGGCGGCCATGCCCTGGCCGCCGAAGAGGCGCATTTCGAGGAACTGATCGCCGCCGCCGTGGCCGCGCGCCGCGCCATCGCTGCGACCGCCGCCGCGCTCGCCCGGATTGATGTAGCCGCCGGACAGGCCGAGCGCGCCGCCGAAGGCGGGTGGTGCAAGCCCGCAATCTCGGACGGTCTGGGGCTGGAGATCGTCGGCGGACGCCACCCGGTGGTCGAAGCCGCGCTGGCAGGCCGGGGCGAACGGTTCATCGCCAATGATTGCCGGCTCGCCCCGCATGACCGGCTCTGGCTGATCGGCGGGCCGAACATGGGCGGTAAATCGACCTTCCTGCGCCAGAACGCGCTGGTGGTACTGCTGGCGCAGGCGGGCGGGTTCGTTCCGGCGGAAAGCGCGCGGATCGGGCTGGTCGACCGCCTGTTCAGCCGGGTCGGTGCGTCCGACAATCTCGCGCGCGGACGTTCCACGTTCATGGTCGAGATGGTCGAAACCGCCGCGATCCTTGCTCAGGCGACCGAGCGCAGCTTCGTGATCCTCGACGAAGTCGGGCGCGGCACATCGACGTATGATGGCCTCGCGCTGGCCTGGGCGGTGGTGGAGGCGGTCCACGGCGTCAACCGCTGCCGCTGCCTGTTCGCCACGCATTACCACGAACTCGCCCGGCTGGCCGAAAGCTGCGAGGCGCTGTCGCTGCACCACGTCCGCGCGCGCGAATGGAAGGGCGAGCTGGTGCTGCTGCACGAGGTCAGCGAAGGTCCGGCGGACCGGTCCTATGGCCTCGCCGTCGCCAAGCTGGCCGGGGTGCCCGCACCGGTCGTCGCGCGGGCGAAATCGGTGCTCGACCGGCTGGAAAAGGGCCGCGCCGAAACCGGCGGCCTCGCGGCGGGTCTGGGCGACCTGCCGTTGTTCGCGGCCGCCGCCGCTGCGCCCGATGAACCCGCTGATCCGGTGCGCGAACGGCTGCGCGACCTCGATGTCGACGCGCTCAGCCCGCGTGAGGCGCTGGACATCCTCTATGCCCTGAAGCGCGCCGCCGACAACGACAGCAACTGACGGAAAACCTTCGTTAACCTGGCACTGCTATCGCTGGCAGCCATGTTCGGCTTTGGCCCCAAGATCAACCAGGTGTTCCGCAGTCGCTGGAAAGCGATCGGCTGGTCGCTGGGCGTGTTGCTGACGGCTTACTGCACGGTGCCGGTGGCCGATCAGGCCCGCCAGCATGAGGCGGCCAAGGTTTCCGCCGCTCAGGAAGCGCACAAATCGCCATGGAGCAAGGACCGGTGACCCGGTCCGACCAGCCGCGCAGGGGGCGGCGTGCATGTATCAACTGATCTTCCGCAACTGGAAATTCGCCGCGCTGTGGGCCATCGGCATCAGCGCCAGCGTCGCTGCGTTCTTCGAACCGGGCGGCGGGCAGGAACAACTCGCCGCCAGCGCGGAAAAGATCGAGACCGCCCGGGCGATTGAATCGAGTGTCGTCAGTCTGCCCGCACCAGCGCCTGACGATGTCGCCGTAGACGAACCACTGAGCGAGGAAGACGCCGCCGCCGCAGAGGCCGGCGCGCCGGTGACGGACAATACCGTTCCGGCTGAGAACGACCCGACCGAAGAGCCCTGATCCCCCAAATAAACCAACCCGTTCGTGTCGAGTGAAGTCGAGACACCCCGCACAGCGCCAACGTGTCTCGACTTCACTCGACACGAACGGGCAAGGGGGAAGTGAAAGGCTAACGCGCGGGCAGCAGCGTGCCCAGTTCCGCTTCCACCCGGTCGATGATCGCGCCCTGCATCCAGCGTTCCTGCGCCCGCTGGCTGGCGGCGGTGCCATAGGTCGCGCGGCGGTCCGGATCGTCGGCCAGTGCAGCAATCGCCGCCGCCAGCGCGGCAGCGTCACCCGGCGGGGTAATCACGCCGCAGCCGTCAACTTCGTCATACAGCCCGGTCCCGGCTTCCGTCGTGGCGATCACGGGGCGGCCCGACAGCAGCATGTTGGTCAGTTTCGAGGGCAGCACCAGATCGGCCGCACCCGCGATCTGCGGCAGCAGGTGCAGGTCGGCCATGGTCAGCATCGCGCCCATCCTCTCCGCCGGTTGCAGATCGTGCAGCTGGACATTGGGCAGGCCGGACGCCAGCCGTTCCAGTTCCGCGCGGTTTGGCCCTTCGCCGCAGATCACGAAGGCAATGTCAGCGCGGCCCTGCAACAGCCGCGCAGCCTCGACCAGAATTTCGATCCCCTGCTTGCGGGCAATGTTGCCGGAATAGAGCGCCACCTTGCGCTCCCCCAGTCCCCATTCGGCGCGGATCATCGCCGCTCCGGCGGGATCGGGGGCAAAGCTGGCATTGGCCCAGTTGCGCACTTCCAGCACGCGCTGGGGGGCAACGCCCTTGGCCACCAGCTTGGCGCACATCTGCGGGCTGATGGTTGAGGCCCGGTCAGCCAGCCGCAGGATCCGGCTTTCAAACCAGGCCGCGAACCGTCCGACCATGCTGTCCTGCGGCAACAGCCCGGTCGCGAGCGCAGCCTCAACCTCGAAATCCTGAACGTGGACCCACAGTTTCGCCCCTGCCAGCCGCGCCGCAACCCACGCGGTCACCACGCTGAACAGCGCGGGCGCGATGGCGATCACCACATCGGGGCGTTCGGCGCGGCGGGCCAGCCCGGCGCGGATCGCGAACGGCAGCGCGGTCAGCGCGAAACTGGCGAGGTGGATGATCCGCTTCAGCCCGCCCGGATCAGCCGGGACGTAATGCGGGCAGCGCGTGATGGTCACGCCGTTTTCGGTACTGCTGCGCCACCCCCCCCCGGCGAATGCCGGATCGACCCGCCATTTCGGATAATAGGGCTTGCCCGCAATCATCGCCACGTGGTGCCCGCGCGCCACCAGCGCTTCGGCCAGACCGGCGCTGTAGGGTCCGATCCCGACTTGTTCGGGGGCGTAGTTGATCCCGACGATCAGTACCCGCCGTCCGGCGGCCATCCGCGTCATCCCGCTCAGTTGCCGCCCTTGGGCACGGCAAAGGTGCCGGTCACGCGCCCGCCGGTCGTGCTGGCACCGGATACCGCGCCGCCGCGCCCATCGACGCTGGAAATCCCGGAATTGAGGTCGATCACCAGCCGCCCGCCGTTCAGCGTATCGCCGCCGCGGCGCAGCGCCACATTGCCGGCCAGCGTGATGATCCGGCGGTTGAAGTCATAGATCGCGACATCGCCCTTGGCGCTTTCGCTGCCGCGCACCACGGATACCCCGCCGGTCGCATCGATCCGCTGGATCTTGAGCGAACCTTGATCGGTGAACGCCACCGTGGTCCGCCCGGCCTGCATCCGCAGCCCGCCCTGGCTGATATCGACATTGCCGGACAGGACGACGCGGTTCTGCTTGTCCTGCAATTCGATCCGGTCGGCGGCATAGCTGACCGGGGCGTCGCTGTTATGCGCGCCCAGCGCCTGCGCGCCGGACTGGCCGACCGCCAGCAAGGCGGCCCCGCCCAATGCAAATCCGCCCAGCAGCGAACGAAGAGCCGTGGAAGTAAGTGAACGTTTGGCCATCATGGCATCCTGAGCTTCCCCGGCGACATCAGCAGCCGGGCGTGTCCATCAAGGGTTATGGTGCGCGCATCCAGATCGGCGATGATCCGGTCCGCGCTGAAAGTACCTGCCGGGATCGCCCCGGTTACCCCGCCAGAGCCGACAACGCGCCGCCCTTTCAGGTCGATCGTGATCGCGCTGGTGGTCATCCGGTAGCCATCGGCAGCGGTAAAGTTGACCGGGCCGGTCACGTCCACGACCTCGCGGTCGTAGTCATAGATACCGCCACGTGCGGACAATTCCGCCGGACCATCGGTCAGCCTGATCCGCGCAACCAGATCTTCCATCCGCACAACCGGTTCATCGGCGCTGGCCTGCACCGCACTGCCTGCGGTTACGGTAAACGGGCGTCCGACATCGTCTTCGCCCCGATACATCGCCTCTGCCACGCGCAGCCGTTCGTTCACCACTGCCACCTTGGTCCGGTCGAGCAGAAAACTGATTTCCCCGCGCGGCACGATCGGGCCAAGAATCATCGTCGCCGCCACAACCCCGATCAGGCCCGGCAGCCAGCGCGCCAGAATATGAATCGTGCGGTCATGCGAACCGCCGGGCGCGGCCCACTGACGGCGCTTGCCGCGCATCAGGTCGGCCGCCTGGGTCATCGGACGGGCACGCTACGCTTCATGGCTGAAAATGTCCTTGTCAGCCCAACCCGCCAGATCGAGCCGCGCGCGCATCGGCAGGAAATCAAAGCAGGCCTGCGCCAGCTCGGTTCGCCCTTCGCGCGCCAGCCGCTCTACCAGGATCGTGTGCATCGCGTGCAGGTGGCGCACATCGGACGCGGCATATTCCTGCTGCGCATCGGACAGCACCGCCCCGCCCCAGTCGCTGGACTGCTGCTGCTTGGAAATCTCCTTGCCCAGCAATTCCCGCACCAGATCCTTCAGCCCATGACGGTCGGTATAAGTCCGCACCAGTTTGCTGGCGATCTTGGTGCAGAACACGGGCGCGGCAACCACGCCCAGGTAATGCTCGATCGCGGCCAGATCGAACCGCGCGAAGTGATACAGCTTCAGCCGCGCAGGATCGGCCAGCACCGCCTTCAGGTTGGGCGCGGCGTAATCGGAGCCGGGGCCGAACCGGACCAGATGTTCATGCCCGCTGCCATCGGACAACTGGACCACGCACAGCCGGTCACGCGGAGTGATCAGCCCCATCGTTTCGGTGTCGATGGCAATCGGGCCGGGAGCCAGCACGTCTGCGGGAAGATCTTCTTCGTGGAAATGGACAGTCATATCGAGAAAGTGCTTAGGCTGATCGTGCGCCAAGGGAAAGTCCCGGATTGAGGAACAGTGACAGATGCCGAACGATGACGCCGTCCCCCCCAGCTGGCGCGCTGCACTGGCGCCGGTGCTGGCGAGTGAACCGGCGCGTCAGCTCGGCACTTTCCTGACCGCGCAGGAAGCCGAAGGCAAGGTCATCTATCCCCCGCGCGGCTCCCGGCTGGCGGCACTGGACCTGACCCCGCTGGATCGGGTCAAGGTCGTGATTCTGGGACAGGATCCCTACCACGGCGCGGGGCAGGCACATGGCCTGTCATTTTCGGTTGAGCCGGGCGTGAAAGTGCCGCCCAGCCTGGTCAACATCTACAAGGAACTGGAAGCCGACCTTGCCCTGCCCCGCCCGAACCACGGCAACCTGACCGGCTGGGCGCGGCAGGGCGTGCTGCTGCTCAACGCCGCGCTGACGGTGGAGGACGGCAAACCAGCCTCGCACCAGGGTAAGGGCTGGGAAGCGATCACCGACGCAGTCGTCGCCGCCGTCGCGGCCAAAGCCGAACCATGTGTGTTCATGCTGTGGGGAGGCCACGCCCGCAAGAAGGCGGAGCGTGTCGCCGGGCTTGGCCCCGACAGTCCCCACCTGATCCTCACCGCCCCGCACCCCAGCCCGCTGTCCGCCCACACCGGCTGGTTCGGCAGCCGCCACTTCAGCCAGGCCAACGCCTTTCTGGAAGCGCACGGGCGCGGTGCGGTGGACTGGCGGGTTTAGGCGAGCCGCCGCTGGATGGCCGCTGGATGGCCGCTGCCAGCATTTCGCCAAGGCGCGGGCCTTGGCGGGGGTAGAGATATGGCTCGATCAATTCCGCCTCGATCAGCGCCAGTTGCCCGTCTGGCAGGCGCACCATGTCGATCCGGGCATAAAGCGGAGCCTGGGTAAACGGCAGCATCGCCAGCACTTGCGCGGCGCGGGCGATATCCGCCGGGTCGGGCTCGAGCGCCACTTCGCGCCCGCCATAGAGCGACTGGATGCGATAATCCCCATCCGCCGCCTGCTTCAGCAAGGCGTGACAGAACTGCCCGTCGATGAAGATCAGGCTGTATTCGCCCTCGGTCTGGATCGCGGGCAGGAACGGCTGGATCATCCCCACCTGCCCCAGCCGCCAGTCTGGCGCGGGCGGATCGGCGCGGGTAAAGCTGAACTGGCCGACCGCGCCCGCGCCCACCCGGCGCTTCACCACCACCCGGTCAGTGCCGAAATGATCGAACGCGCGGGCCACGTCCTCCGCCTCGGGATCGTCTGGCCACAACGTCGGGATTGATGGCGCGCCGGCCTCGGCGAGCTCCCGCAGATAGCCCTTGTCCGCGTTCCAGCGCACGACTTCCGCCGGGTTGCAGACTTGCACCCCCGCCGCTTCCAGCGCTTCCAGCCGCGCCAGAAACTCCGCCGGATGATCGGTATAGTCCCAGACCGTGCCCAGTACCGCCAGATCGAACCCGCTCAAGGCCTCCAGCGGCGCGCGCCAGTCGATTTCGATCAGCGTGGCATCCATGCCAGTCAGCCCGGCGCGCAGCGCGGCAACCTGCACGTCGTGCTCAAACGCATCGGCGCGGCGGGTGGGGGAGCCGGGCATGGTCTCGGCGCAGGCGAGGAAGGCGATTTTCAGTGTCATGCTCAGGCTCGTAGCGTCGGGCCGCTTTAGGGTGAACCCCAAACCAGACAGGGCGCACCGTGCGGCACGCCCTGTGGTGTTCAACAGCGAAACGGATCAGCGCGGCAGTTCGCTGGCCCCCATCAGTGCCTGATCGACCGCGCGCGCGGCCTGACGGCCTTCGCGGATCGCCCAGACGACCAGGCTCTGCCCGCGCCGCATATCGCCGCACGCTAAGATCTTGGGATCGCTGGTGCGATAGCTGAACGTGTCGGCAAAGACGTTGCCGCGCGCGTCCAGCTCAACGCCAGCCTGATCGAGCAGGCCGGGCTTGCGCGGGCCGACGAAGCCCATCGCCAGCAGGATCAGGTCGGCCTTCAGCGTGAATTCGCTGCCCGCGATTTCCTGCATCTTGCCATCGACCCATTCGACCCGGACGCAATCGAGGCCGGTCACCTGCCCGTCCTTGCCCTGCACGCGCTTGGTCAGGATCGCCCAGTCGCGTGCCACGCCTTCTTCATGGCTGGTCGAGGTGCGCAGCTTGAGCGGCCAGTCCGGCCAGGTCAGCAGCTTGTCTTCGTGTTCCGGCGGCTGCGGCATGATTTCGATCTGGGTGACCGATGCCGCACCCTGGCGGTTGGAGGTGCCTACGCAGTCGCTGCCGGTATCGCCGCCGCCGATCACGACCACGTGCTTGCCCGTGGCGAGCAGCGAGCCGCGCGGTGCAGCACGCAGTTCGTCGTCGCCCGCGTTGCGCTTGTTCTGCTGGGTCAGGAATTCCATCGCCAGCCGCACGCCGGGCAGTTCCGCGCCGGGGATTTCCAGCCGGCGCGGCTCTTCCGCCCCGCCCGACAGAACAATGGCGTCGAAGTTTTCGCGCAGCGAGTTAACCGAAATGGTTACGCCAACTTCGGTCGAAGTGCGAAATTCGACACCTTCGGCTTCCATCTGCACCGCGCGGCGGTTGATCAGGTGCTTTTCCAGCTTGAAGTCGGGAATGCCGTAGCGCAGCAGCCCGCCGATCCGGTCGTTCTTTTCGAACAGCGTCACCGAATGCCCGGCGCGCGCCAGTTGCTGGGCACAGGCCATGCCGGCCGGGCCGGAACCGACCACGGCGACCGACTTGCCGGTGCGCCTGGCGGGAACCTGCGGCGTGATCCAGCCGTTTTCCCAGCCCTTGTCGACAATCGCGCATTCGATCGATTTGATCGTTACCGGCTGGTCGACAATGTTCAGCGTGCAGCTTGCCTCGCACGGGGCGGGGCAGATGCGGCCGGTGAATTCGGGGAAGTTGTTGGTCGAATGCAGCACTTCGAGCGCATTCTGCCAGTCCCCTTCATAGACCAGGTGGTTCCAGTCCGGGATGATGTTGTTCACCGGACAGCCGTTGTGACAATAGGGAATTCCGCAGTTCATGCAGCGGCTGGCCTGCGCCTTCAGCGCCGGTTCCGCATGCGGAATCACGAATTCCTTGTAGTGGTGCAGCCGTTCCTTGGGGTCCGCATAAGTGCGGTCCTGGCGGTCGAGTTCGAGAAAGCCGGTTTCCTTGCCCATGGTTCGGTTCCTTATTCCGCGGCCACCGAGGCGGCTGCCTGCCGCTCGGCCTCGAGTTGCTTGAGCGCCTTGGCATAGTCGCGCGGCATCACCTTCACGAACTTGCCCAGCACATTGCCAAAATCGTCCAGCAGGGCGCGGGCGCGCTTGCTGCCGGTGTGGAGGTGGTGGCGTTCGAGCAGCACCTTCAGACGCTCGGCATCGTGATAGAGCATGTCGCCCATCCCGGTGTCGTTCACCCCGTTCGAGCGCTGCGTCGGACGACCCGTCCCGTCACCCTCGTCGCGCGCCGCCGAAATCGGCAGCAGATCGACTTGCGCCATGTTGCACAGCTGGGCGAACTGGCCGTCCTCGTCATAGACATAGGCGATCCCGCCCGACATGCCGGCTGCAAAGTTGCGGCCGGTCTTGCCCAGCACCGCCACCACGCCGCCGGTCATGTACTCGCAGCCATGATCCCCGGTGCCTTCGACCACCGCGACCGCGCCCGAATTGCGCACCGCGAAGCGTTCCCCGGCCACGCCGTTGAAATAGGCCTCACCCGCAATCGCGCCGTAGAGCACGGTGTTGCCGACGATGATGTTCTGCGTCGGATCGCGGTCCACATGGCCCGGCTGGCGCACGATCACGCGCCCGCCTGACAGGCCCTTGCCAACATAGTCGTTGCCGTCCCCGGTCAGGTCCAGCGTCACGCCGTGGGCCAGCCACGCGCCAAAGCTTTGCCCGGCAACCCCGGTCAGGCGGATCGAAATGGTGTTGTCCGGCAGACCGGCATGGCCGTAGCGCCGGGCGACTTCGCCCGAAAGCATCGCGCCGACCGTGCGGTTGACGTTGATCACCTTGCGTTCGATCACCACCGGCTGCTGCTTGTCCAGCGCATCGGCGGCGGCCGCGATCAGATCGTTGTCGAGCGCCTTTTCCAGCCCGTGGTCCTGCGTCCCCGACCAGCCGAGCGACGGGCTTTCACCCAGCGGCGCCTGATAAAGGATACGGCTGAGGTCGACCCCTTCGGCCTTCCAGTGGTCGATGGCCTGGCGGGTGTCCATGCGGTCCACCCGGCCGACCATTTCACCCACGGTGCGGAAGCCCATTTCGGCCATGATCGCCCGCAGTTCTTCGGCGACGAAGAAGAAGTAGTTGATCACGTGTTCCGGCTGGCCGGTGAAGCGCGCGCGCAGCACCGGGTCCTGCGTGGCAACGCCGACCGGGCAGGTGTTGAGGTGGCACTTGCGCATCATGATGCAGCCAGCGGCGATCAAGGGCGCGGTGGCAAAGCCGAACTCGTCCGCGCCAAGCAGCGCCGCGACCGCCACGTCGCGGCCCGTGCGCAGACCGCCATCGGCCTGCACCGCGATGCGGCTGCGCAAGTTGTTGAGGATCAGCGTCTGCTGGGTTTCGGCAAGGCCGATTTCCCACGGGGAACCCGCGTGGGTGAGCGAAGTCAACGGCGAAGCGCCGGTCCCGCCTTCGTAGCCGGAAATCGTCACATGGTCCGCGCGCGCCTTGGAAACGCCCGCAGCCACGGTGCCGACACCCACTTCGGACACCAGCTTGACCGAGATGCGCGCGCCCGTGTTGACGTTCTTCAGGTCGTGGATCAGCTGGGCCAGATCCTCGATCGAGTAGATGTCATGGTGCGGCGGGGGCGAGATCAGGCCGACGCCAGGGGTCGAATGGCGGGTCTTGCCGATGGTCTTGTCGACCTTGTCGCCCGGCAGCTGGCCGCCTTCACCGGGCTTTGCGCCCTGCGCCATCTTGATCTGGATGTCGTCGGCGTTGACCAGATATTCGGTCGTCACGCCGAACCGGCCAGAAGCGACCTGCTTGATCGACGAACGCATCGTGTCACCGTTCGGCAGCGGGGTGAACCGCGCCGGGTCTTCGCCGCCTTCGCCGGTGTTCGACTTGCCGCCGATCCGGTTCATGGCGAGCGCCAGCGTGGTGTGCGCTTCCCAGCTGATCGAGCCATAGCTCATCGCGCCGGTGGCGAACCGCTTCACGATTTCGCTGGCCGGTTCAACTTCGCTGATGTCCAGCGGATGGTCCGCCTTCTTCAGGTTCAGCAGGCCCCGGATGGTCAGCATCCGGACCGACTGGTCGTTGATGGTTTCGGCGAATTCCTTGTACTTTTCCGGCACATTGCCGCGCACCGCGTGTTGCAGCGCGGCGATGTTCTGCGCGGTCCAGGCGTGTTCTTCGCCCCGCAGGCGCAGGCCGTACATCCCGCCGACGTCCAGCATGTTGCGGTAGATCGGGTTATCGCCATAAGCGGCCTGATGGCGGCGGACGGTTTCCCGGGCGACCTGGCTCAGCCCGATTCCTTCGATCGTCGTCGCGGTGCCGGTGAAGTAGCGTTCGACCAGTTCGCTCGACAGGCCGACCGCGTCGAAGATCTGCGCGCCGCAGTACGACTGATAGGTCGAGATGCCCATCTTGGACATGACCTTGAGGATGCCCTTGCCGACCGCCTTGATGTAGTTCTTCTGAACTTCATACGTGGTCAGTGGCAGTTCCTTCTTCACGCGGATATCTTCCAGCGTTTCGAAGGCCACGTACGGATTGATCGCCTCTGCGCCGTAGCCCGCCAGCACGCAGAAGTGGTGCACTTCGCGCGCTTCGCCGGTTTCGACGACCAGACCGGTCTGCATCCGCAGTCCCTGCCGGACGAGGTGGTGATGCACCGCCGCCGTCGCCAGCAGCGCCGGCATCGGGATGCGGTCCGGCCCCTGCGCGCGGTCGGACAGGATCAGGATGTTCTTGTCTTGCAGCACGGCCTCGGTCGCGGCCCAGCACATTTCCTTGAGCGCCATCTCGATCCCCTCGGCGCCGGTCCTGGCATCCCAGGTGATGTCGATGGTGGCGGTGCGGAACGCGCCGTCGAGCGCGGCTTCGACCGAGCGGATCTTGGCGACTTCCTCGTTCGTCAGGATCGGCTGTTCAACCTCAAGCCGCTTGTGCGTGCCGGCTTCCATGCCCAGCAGGTTCGGGCGCGGGCCGATCATGCTGACCAGGCTCATCACCAGTTCTTCGCGGATCGGGTCGATCGGCGGGTTGGTGACCTGCGCAAAGTTCTGCTTGAAGTAATCGTAGAGCAACCGCGCGCGGGTCGACAGCACGGCAATCGGGGTGTCCGTGCCCATCGATCCGATCGGGTCTTCACCCTTCGCACCCATCGGTTCCAGGAACCGGCTGACGTCTTCCTGCGTGTAACCGAAGGACTGCTGGCGATCGAGCAGGCTGGTGGTTTCGACCGCGACCTGCGCCAGTTCCGGCTCGACCACTTCAAGGTCTTTCAGCTTGTACTGTGCGGTTTCGAGCCAGTCTTCATACGGCTCTTCCCCGGCCAGCCGGGCCTTGATTTCCTCGTCCTCGATGATCCGGCCTTCCTCAAGGTCGATCAGCAGCATCTTGCCGGGCTGGAGCCGCCACTTGCGGACGATGTTGTCTTCCTTGATCGGCAGCACGCCGCTTTCGGATGCCATCACGACCAGATCGTCATCGGTCACCAGGAAGCGCGCGGGGCGCAGGCCATTGCGGTCCAGCGTGGCGCCAATCTGGCGGCCATCGGTGAAGGCCACGGCGGCGGGGCCATCCCACGGTTCCATCAGCGCGGCGTGGTATTCATAGAACGCCCGGCGCTTGGCATCCATCAGCGGGTTGCCGGCCCAGGCTTCGGGGATCAGCATCATCACCGCGTGGGCCAGCGGATAACCACCCGCCAGCAGCAGTTCGAGCGCGTTGTCGAGGCTCGCCGTGTCCGACTGGCCATGCGGGATCAGCGGCCACATCTTGTCGAGGTCAGCGCCCAGCAGCTCGCTTTCCATCGTGCGGCGGCGGGCGTTCATCCAGTTGACGTTGCCGCGCACGGTGTTGATTTCGCCGTTGTGGGCGATGAACCGGAACGGGTGCGCCAGCTTCCAGCTGGGGAAGGTGTTGGTCGAAAAGCGCTGGTGCACCAGACCCAGCGCGGAAACGCAGGCCGGATCGGTCAGGTCATGATAGAACCCGCCAACCTGCGTCGCCAGCAACAGCCCCTTGTAGACAATCGTCCGGGTGGAGAAGCTGGGCATATACAGTTCGGTCAGGCCGGGCAGGCCGTGCTTTTCAGCCAGCGCCGCCAGCGGGTTCTGGGTCTGCTTGCGGATCGCCAGGATCTTGCGCTCGAACGCGGCCTGATCGGCGCAGCTCGGCCCGCGCGCGACAAAGCACTGGCGGATCACCGGCATCGATTCCAGCACGGTCTTGCCCAGACCGTCCAGGTTCACCGGCACATCGCGCCAGCCGACCAGCCGCTGGCCTTCCTTGGCGATGAACTTTTCGAACGTGCCGATCACGAATTCGCGGGCCTGTTCGTCCTGCGGCAGGAAGCACATGGCGACAGCATAGTCGCCCGGCTGGGGTAGCTTCAGCCCTTCGGTATCGGCCCACTTGCGGAACAGGCCATCGGGCAGCTGGATCAGGATCCCCGCGCCGTCACCCAGCAGCGGATCGGCCCCGACCGCGCCGCGGTGGTCCAGATTGTTCAGGATTTCGAGCGCCTGGCTAATGATCCCATGGCTTTTCGCACCTTTAATGTGGGCGACAAAGCCCACACCACATGCGTCATGCTCATTACGCGGATCATAAAGGCCTTGAGGCGCCGGGAAACCCATCGATAAATCCATCCTGTCTAGGGCCGGATTTCCTGATTCGTGCGCATTGGCGCCCAAATGGCGGATTTCCGGCAATTAAGCGCAAACCGCCACGCCGCCAAAAGCAGCGAAAGTTGCGCTAGCGTCCCCAATGACGACAGGAAGCTGTTTTTGCAACTGCGAAAAAAGACAGCGGTGCCGGGGCAAACCCCAGCGCCGCCATGAACAGGATTTCGATCGCGGCGCGGGTCCCGCGCAGCCCGTTCAGGCCACGCCGCTCATCCGTTGCAGATTGGTCAGCGCCGCGCGCAAGGCCCGTTCCGTTTCCGCCGGATCGAGCGCGGTTACCGCCGCCGGATTGGCAACGGGCTGGCCCGCTCCAACCCCGACGGGGGCGTCGAACTGACGGAACGGAGCGGAATCGGCCGGAGCCGCAAGCGGCGCTGGCGACGGCGAGAACGCCGGATGCGGGGTATGCGACGGTGCGCCATAGCCCGCCCGTGGGGCCTGACCGGGGAAGATCACCACCGGTTCGAACGCGGCGACTTCGGCGTCAGGCTCCTCAATCCGCACGAACTGCGGGCGAGCAAGCGAAGGTAGTCCAAGATCGAGCAGCGAACCGCACATATCCTCGGCACCAAGCGCCTCATCCTCACCAGCGTCGGCATCAACCGGGTCTGAACCGGGCGCGAAGCTCGAAGCCGCGATCGCCGCTGCTTCCGGTGCGGGTTCCGGGACCAGCGCGGGCATCGACAGATGGCGCGGCGGCAGCAGGCTGGCCAGCACATCGTCATCGTCTTCCGGCAGCGGCTTATCAAAAGTCATCGGTCGCAGCGCAGCAGGCATCGCCGACAGCGGCGCCGGGACCGCAAGCGGTTCGCGCGCAGGCAACCGGGCCAGTTCAACCGGTTCCGGCGCGGCAGCGATGATCGCGCTCGCGGCCGGTTCGGCACTGGCGGGCTGGGCGAACGGCGCGGGAATCGGCTCGCTCGGCGCGTATTGGGCGAACGGCGTATAGGGCGCCGGTTCGGCGGCAGGCTCTGCAACCGGTTCGGCCAGGCTCACGGCCTGGGCTGCGGCAGCAGTGCGGGCGGCGCGGCGCCGGTGCATCGATTCGGCGAGGCGTGCGGCAAGATCGACCATACCCAACGTATTCAGCGCGGGCAGCGGCGCTGCCGGGGCAGCGGGCGTTACCGGCGCAGCGCTGGCGGGCGGGCTGAAATCGAGCGGAGCGGGTGCTGTCAGCTCTTCCGGTGCGGTCTGGGCAGCCGGAGCGGCAGCCACGCGGTCCGGGAACAACGGCTGGGAGGCCTCAACTTCGAACACCGAAGTCTTGAAACCGGCCGCTTTGACGAAATCCTGCGGGACGTGATCGTCGATGGCAGTGACGCCGAAGATCTGGCGCGGCTGGACATCGGTCCCGGCATTGCTCGGGGTCGGCGCGATCGGCTGGAATGCCTGCGGTACTGGCGGGTTTGATCCGGGCGCGCGCATCGCGGCGGGCAATTCCATCGGGCCGTCAGCCGGGGCAGCAGCCGGTGCGGCAGCCGTCCAGTCCAGCGCGGCACTGGCAGCAGGCCGGGCAAACGCAGGAGCCGGTTCAACCGGCTGGGCAAAACTGCCCAGATCAAGCGGCGCGACGTCTTCCCGCACCGAACCGGTCGCGGATGCGGCCACGCCGGTCCCCAGTTCCATGTCGGCAATGTCGAAAATGTGCGGCACGGCGCCCGGCAGAGGGGCCAATTCGTGGGGAATGAACACTTCAACCGGCAGTTCGACCGCGAGCGCGCGGCGGCGGCCAGCCAGCGCGCCAACCGGTGCGCCGCTGTCCAGTGCGCCGTTGTCCAGTTCGTCGGTCGCGGAAATCGGACGGCGCGCGGGGGCATCGGGATGCGCATCGCGCGCCCGATATTTCAGCGCAACATCGTCACGCGCCACGCCGGTGCGCTTGCGCTGGGGCACTTGCACCGGAGCGCGCGTGATTCGCCGGGCAATCCCCAGACCGATCGCACTGCCGACCGTCGACAGGCCCAAGGCGAGCAGGATCCGCGCCGTCACGCCCAGCGGGGGTGCAGCGGCGGGGATCAGCAAGTCGATCCGGCTGGCGATCACCACGGCCTCGAGCAGCGATGGCCGAACCGCCAGACTGCCGAGGCCAAACAAGGCACCGAACCACAGGGCCACGACCGCCGGAAACAGCGGATGCGCTGTGATCGGCTTGGCGTTGGTCGCCTTGCGCTTTGATTTCGCCACTATCGATACCCCGTCTGGTTCAGTCTCAATCCAACCGAACCACCACGTCAGGCCGCAGCGGAAATCCGGTCATTGGCTGATTTGGCTATCAGGCGATGGTAAACATCCTGATAACGATACACATTGTGCGCCCAGTCATGGCTGCGCGCGACGTGTTCGCGGCCCGCCGCGCGGCGCGAATCCCACCCGGCCCGGTCCGCCAGCAGTGCCGCCAGTGATTCGGCGCAGGCGGCCGGATCGTCCGGCGGGAACAGCGTGGCGGTGATACCGTCGGTCATCAGTTCGCGGTGCCCGCCAACGTCCGATGCGGCCACCAGCTTGCCCTGCGCCATCGCTTCGAGCGGCTTCAGCGGAGTGACAAGATCGGTCAGGCGGCTGCGCTTGCGTGGATAAGCCATGACATCGACCAGCGCGTAATAGCGCTCCACCTCGCTGTGGGGAACCCGCCCGACAAACCGGATGGCGTCTGCCGCCGGGCTGCGTTCAGCCTGGACACGCAGCTGCGCCTCGCACGGGCCGCCGCCAACCAGCAGCAGCTTTGCATCCGGTTCACGCGCAATCAGTGCAGGCATCGCCGCGATCAGGTCATCCAGCCCTTCATAATCATAAAAACTGCCGATGAAGCCGATCACCGGCCCCTCGCCCAGTTCCAGATCACGCGCCAGCGCCGCTTCGCGCGGGGCGGCCTGCCCGAACAGGTCCAGATCGACCCCGTTCGAGCTGAGCATGATCTTGTCGGCGGGCGTGCCGCGCAGCACCAGATCGTCCTTCAAGCCCTGACAGATCGTGACGACCGCATCGGCCCCGGCGACGACATGGTTTTCCAGCGCGCGGGTCAGGCGGTATTTCAGGTTGCCTTCGCTGCCCGTCCCGTTGCTGACGGCGGCGTCTTCCCAGAAGGCGCGGATTTCATAGACCACCGGGATGCCCAGCCGCCGCCCCGCGATCAGCGCGGCCTTGCCGTTCAGCGCGGGCGAATGGGCGTGGAGCAGATCGGGCCGCCACTGCGCCGCCAACGCCACGATCGCATCGGCCAGCAGATTGACCTCGCGCCATTCGCGCAAACCCGGCGGTCCGCCTGCGGTCCCGCGCGTGCGGTGAAAGGTCAGCCCTTCGGCCTGTTCGGTATCCGGTCCTGCCGCAACGTGGCGCAGGCCGGTGATCCCGCGCACTTCCAGCCCCATCGCAGCCTGCGCTTTCAGGATCGCGCGGGTGCGAAAGGTATAGCCGCTGTGCATCGGCAGCGAATGATCGAGGACATGGAGAATGCGGGTCATGCCCACGCCTTTAAGCCGTTAACGCTTAACGCGGCGTCAACTCGCTGGTGTTAGGGCGTTTTCGCAATGATCGATTACTTCGCCCTGGCGCTGACCCACGGCCTGCTGCTCCTGGGAGCGTGGCGGATGCTTCAGCGCGCGGATCTGGACCGCGAAGAGCCGGTCGATCCGGTCGGAGCGCCGCCCGCCGAACCCGCGCAGCCCCCCGCCACCGGCCCGACCGCCACCCGCCCGGCCGCCACCCAACCGGGGCTGCGCACCCGTGCTTGATCTGGCGCTCACCGGTTTTGTGTTCGCGCTGCTGGGCCTTGGCCTGCGCAAGCCGTTCCTGTGGGTGCTGGCCTACCTTTATATCGACATCCTGACCCCGCAGCGGATTTCATGGGGGCTGCTAGCTTCGCTGCCGATCTCGCTGATCGCGTTTGTGCTGGCGTTCCTGGGCTGGGCCATGCTGGATGACAAGCGCGACAGCCGCTTTACCATGCGTCAGGGGCTGATCACGCTGCTGCTGATCTATTGCGGACTGACGACGCTGACGGCGGACTATCCGGATTCGGCGGTCGAAAAATGGGCCTGGGTGTGGAAGGCGCTGGTCTTTGCGATCTTCCTGCCGCTGACTTTGCGCACCCGCCTGCGGATCGAGGCGGCGGCGCTGACCATCGTGCTGACCGTGGCCGCAATCGTGATTTCCGGCGGGATCAAGACCGTCGGCGGCGGCGGCGGATACGGCACGTTGCGGCTGTTCGTGTCGGACAACGCCGGGATTTACGAAGGGTCCACGCTGTCAACCATCGCCATTGCGACGGTCCCGCTGATCTGGTGGCTGGCGCGGTTCGGAACGCTGTTCAGGCCGGGCAAGCTGGTAACCGGCTTTGCTCTGGCGCTGACCTTCGCCGCGCTGCTGATCCCGATTGGCACGCAGACCCGCACCGGCCTGCTGTGCATCGCGCTGCTGGGCGTGCTGTCGCTGCGCGCGGTAAAGCGGCGGTTCCTGTATCTGGGGCTGGCCGGGGTGGTGGCGCTGGCCTCCATCCCGTTCCTGCCCGACAGCTATACCAAACGGATGAGCACGATCGAGAACCACCAGTCCGATCAGTCTGCCGCCACCCGCGTGGCCGTGTGGGAATGGACCTGGGAGTATGCCAAACACAACCCGTTCGGCGGGGGGTTCGATGCCTATCGCGGCAACAACCTGCGGGTCGAAACGGTCAAGGCCGTGGGCAGCGGCAACAACGTGACCTATCATTCCGAATTCCACATTGAAAAATCACGCGCCTATCATTCGGCCTATTTCGAGATGCTGGGCGAACAGGGCTATCCCGGCTTCCTGCTGTGGGCCTGGATCCAGTTGCTGGGAATCTGGCAGATGGAGCGCATCCGCGCCCGCTGGAAGGACCGCACCGGCCCGGACGAGAACTGGCAGGCCCCGCTGGCCAACGCCCTGCAACTGGCGCAGCTGGTCTATTTCCTGGGCGCGCTGTTCATCGGGATCGCGTTCCAGCCGGTGATGTTCATGCTGATCGGGCTGCAATGCGGGCTGTGGAGCTATCTGCGCCGGACTGACAACCCGGCGCCCCCGCGCTTTGCCAGCGCCGAGGGCCCGCCGGTGCTGCGCACCCACACGGCGGCGTCGGTTGGAGCGGTCGGGGCATGAGCGCCGCGCCCCGCCACCTCGACGCGCTGACCGGCATTCGCGGGATCGCCGCGTGGGCGGTCGTGCTGTATCATATCCGCCTGTCGCTGGCGGGCCTGCTGCCCGCGCCGGTGATCGATTGGCTGGCCAGGGGTTATCTGGCAGTTGATCTGTTCTTCATCCTGTCCGGCTTTGTCATCTGGTATAACTATGCCCCGCGCCTCCGCCAGGGCGGCGCGGCGGAAACGCGGCTGTTCCTGTGGCGAAGGTTCGCCCGGGTCTGGCCGCTGCATGCGTTCATCCTGACTGGATTCTGCGCTTTCGCCGCGCTGCTGCTGGTGACCGGTCGTGACGCGGGCGGCTATCCGCTGGCCGAGCTGCCGCTGCACTTCGCGCTCGCCCAGAACTGGGGGCTGACGGGCGAGCTGACCTGGAACCACCCGGCCTGGTCGATCAGCACGGAACTGGCCGCATACCTGTTGTTCCCGGCCGTGGTCGCGCTGACCCGGTGGGAGGATTGGCCCGATTGGGCGCTGGTGCTGCTGGCGCTGGCGCTCGCCGGAACCATCCACCTGATCTTCGCCGCCAGCGGCCACACTGCGCTGGGTGAGGATATCGCCCGGCTCGGCCTGTGGCGCTGCCTGCCCGAATTCGGCATGGGCATGATCCTGTGCATCCTGTGGCAGCGCTGGCAATCCGTCGGGCGCGCGGCACCGCTGGCGCTGTTGGCGGGGCTGGCGTGGGGCGCAGGCGGGATCGCGCTGGGCCTGCCCGAAACCGCGCTGGTGCCGCTGCTGTTCTTCGCGCTGCTGCTGGCGCTGGCGCTCGACCGTTCGGTCATTGCCCGCGTGCTGGGCGGGCGTGGCCTGACCTATCTTGGCGAAATCAGCTATTCGACTTATCTGGCCCACTTCTTCCTGTTCATCCTGTTCAAGCTGGCGTTCGTGGATGACAGCCTGCAACTGGACGCAGGCCAGCTGGCCGGGTTCATCGCCCTGGTCGCCGGTGCGTCGGTCGCGCTGTATCACGGGGTGGAAAAGCCGGCGCAGCGCTGGCTCAACCGCCGCCCGCCGCGCTGGGCCAGCCCCGCCATCGCCATTCCGGCTGAGTGACCCGGCTGAGTGATTCGCACCCCGGCGCAACCCCGGCCACCGCCCATGCCGTAGCGGCACGTTCAGGCGCGTTGCAACCGCCGCCCGCTTGGGCCATGAAAGCGCCTTTCCAGTTGTCAGGAGAGGCATATGACCCCGCAAGAACTGCAGGCCAAAGTTGGCCAGAACATCGGCGTTTCGGACTGGTTCGAAGTCAGCCAGGAGCGCATCAACAAGTTCGCCGAAGCCACCGGTGACTTCCAGTTCATCCACATTGACGAGGAAAAGGCCAAGCTGACCCCGTTCGGCGGGACCATTGCGCACGGGTTCCTGACCCTGTCGCTGATCCCGGTGCTGGCCGGGATGACCGAAGGTGCGCGCGTCAGCGACGTGAAAATGGGCGTCAACTATGGCGGCAACAAAACCCGCTTCATCTCGCCGGTCCGCGCGGGCAAGCGCGTGCGCGCCCATGTGAAGCTGCTCGACCTCACGGAAAAGCGCCCCGGTCAGTGGCAACAGACCAACGAATACACCCTTGAGATCGAAGGCGAGGACAAGCCCGCCCTGATCGCGGAATGGGTGATGCAGTTCTTCGTGTGATCCCCCTCCCCGGGATACAGACACACCAACTGATACTTCAAGGAACTTACAATGCGTGACGCAGTTATCGTCGCCGCCGCCCGTACGCCGATTGGCCGGGCCTATCGCGGCGCATTCAATGCCACTCCGGGCGCGTCGCTCGGCGCTCTCAGCCTTGCCGCCGCGATTGAACGCGCGGGAATCGAAGGCGGCGAAGTGGACGACGTCCTGTGGGGTTCGGCCCTGCAACAAGGCACCCAGGGCGGCAACATCGCCCGTCAGGTCGCGCTGAAGGCGGGCCTGCCGGTGACCGTGTCGGCGATGTCGATGGACCGCCAGTGCTCATCGGGCCTGATGGCGATCGCCACCGCATCGAAGCAGGTGGTGCTGGACCGGATGGACGTAGTTGCCGCGGGCGGTCAGGAATCGATCAGCCTGGTCCAGACCAAGGATATGCGCGTTGCCGTCGATCCCAGCCTGATCGCGATGCACAACGCGATCTACATGCCGATGCTCCAGACCGCCGAAATCGTCGGCAAGCGCTATGGCATCAGCCGCGAGGCGTGCGACGCCTATGCGCTCCAGTCGCAGCAGCGCACCGCCGCCGCGCAGGCCGCCGGAGTGTTCGCCGATGAAATCGTCCCCTGCTCGGCCACGATGGCGGTGACCGACAAGGCCACCGGCGAAGTCACCATGAAGGACGTGACGCTGACCAAGGACGAAGGCAATCGGCCCGAAACCACGCTGGAAGGGCTGCAATCGCTGGGTTCGGTCCTGCCGGACGGGATCGTTTCGGCCGGTAACGCCAGCCAGCTGTCGGACGGGTCCGCCGCCGTGGTGGTGATGGAAGCCGCGCTCGCCGCCAAGAAGGGCCTTGCCCCGCTCGGCCGTTATGTCGGCATGGCGGTTGCCGGGACCGAGCCGGACGAAATGGGCATCGGCCCCGTGTTCGCGATCCCCAAGGTGCTCAGCCGGTTCGGCGTCAGCATGGACGATGTCGGCGTGTGGGAACTGAACGAGGCCTTCGCCGTGCAGGTGCTGTATTGCCGCGACAAGCTGGGCATCCCCAATGACCGGCTGAACGTCAACGGCGGCGCGATCTCCATCGGCCATCCCTATGGCATGACCGGCGCGCGCTGCACCATCCACGCGCTGCTGGAAGGCAAGCGGCGCGGCGCGAAGTATGTCGTCGTGACGATGTGCGTCGGCGGCGGTATGGGCGCGGCTGGCCTGTTCGAAGTCCTCTGACGATGCGCCTGCCCGCGCCCCGGATCGCTCCGCTCACCGATGCGGACCTGACCCCGGAGGCGCGGGCAGCGCTGGCCGCGCTTCCCAAATTCGCGCGCGCTTTCAACATCTTTCGCACCCAGGCGCACAAGCCCGCCGCGCTCAGCGCGTTCCTTGCCTGGGGCAATTACATCCTCTCCCCCGCCAATGCCCTGCCCGCGCGCGAACGCGAACTGGCGATCCTGCGCACCGGATACCTGTGCAAGGCGGGCTATGAATGGGCGCAGCACTGCCTGATCGGGCAGCAAGCCGGGCTGACGGGCACCGAAATCGCCGCGATCAAGGTCGGAGCGGACGCACCCGGCTGGAGCGCGCTGGACGCCGCGATCCTGCGCGCCTGCGATGAACTGGTGCAGGGCCACTTCATCACCGATCCCACCTGGGCCGCGCTGGCCGAGCTGGGGGACGAAGGCCGGATCGATCTGGTCTATACGGTTGGCCAGTACACCCAGGTGTCGATGCTGCTGAACAGCGCCGGGGTGCAGCTTGATGCGATGCTGACGCCCGATCCGGACCTCGATCATCGTTGAGCCTTTTCGGCGCTGATCTTGCCAAGCGGCCCCGCGCCGCGCATCCTTGCCCCGCGCTGCGGGGGACAGGGGAATGACCGAACATCTCGGCATCATCGAAATACTGGGGATCGCGGGCAGTGTCAGCCTGCTGTCGGGCTGGCGGCTCTATCTGTGCGTGCTGGCGACCGGCGCGGCGATGCAGTTCGGCATGCTGCCCCTGCCCGAACACCTGGCATCCTTGCAGATCCTTGCCAACCCGTGGGTCATGGGTGCGGCGGGCGCGGCGGCGGTGCTGGAATTCTTTGCCGACAAGGTGATGTGGCTCGATACGGTGTGGGACACGATCCATACGCTGGTTCGCCCGCTGGGCGGGGCGCTGCTGGCGCTGGCGGTGGTCGATCCGTCCGACCCGGCGGCGCAGGCGATCGCCTTCATCCTGGGCGGCGGCGCATCGCTGCTGGCGCATGGCGGCAAGGCCGGGGCGCGCGCCGTGGTCAACACCAGCCCCGAACCGTTCAGCAATATCGCGGTGTCCACGGCCGAGGATGTGGTGACCGGCGGGCTGCTGTTCCTGGCCTATCAATACCCGGTCGCAGCGGGCGGGATCGCGCTGGCGCTGCTGGCGCTGACGGTCTGGCTGCTGCTGATCGCGCGGCGGGTGCTGAAGCGGGTGTTTGCTTCGCCAGAGCGTCCGGAAAACCCGTCACCCTGAACTTGGTTCTGGGTCCATCCCGCCGCCCAAACGGATGGCGCAGAACTGGCGCGACTGGCCCGGCCAGTCCGCATCCAACCGCTAACTGCGCCAGCCGCCCGATGGATGCTGAAACAAGTTCAGCATGACGGGCTTTGGCCAGCGGTGGCCTTACGCCACCACCTTCAACTGCGCACGGTCATGCTTCGCGATCCACTCTTCCACGATCGGGGCGATCTTGTCGCGCCACTTGCCGCCGTTGAAGATGCCGTAATGGCCGACTTCCGGGGCCATGTGATAGCGCTTGCGCGATTCCGGCAGGTTCGGGGTGAGGTGCAGCGATGCCTTGGTCTGGCCGATGCCGGAAATGTCGTCGCGTTCCCCTTCGATCGCCAGGATCGCGGTGTCGGTGATCGCGCCGAGGTCCACCCGCTTGCCGCGATGGACGAATTCGCCGTTGGGCAGCGAATGCTTCTGGAACACTTCCTCCACCGTCTGGAGGTAGTAATCGGCGTTGAGATCGCAGACCGCGCGGTATTCGTCATAGAACACCTTGGTCGCGTCCGCGCTTTCGCCGTCGCCGTCCACCAGATGCTTGAACATGTGGTAGTGGCTGAGCATGTGGTTGCCCAGGTTCATGCTCATGAACCCGGCCAGCTGCATGAACCCCGGATAGACCTGGCGGCCCGCGCCCGGATACTGCAGCGGCACCGTGCCGATCACCGTGTGGCGGAACCATTCGATCGGGCGCTGCATCGCCAGGTCATTGACCGTGGTCGGCGCTTCGCGGGTATCGATGGGTCCGCCCATCATGGTCAGCGACAGCGGGCGGCAGGGGTGCTTGTCCGCCGCCATGATCGCGGTGGCGGCAAAGGCCGGGACCGACGGCTGGCACACCGCCAGCGCGTGCGCGCCCGGGCCGATGTGCTCAAAAAACTCGATCAGGTAATCGATGTAATCGTCCAGATCGAAGCTGCCCGCGCTCAGCGGGACCATCTTCGCGTCGGCCCAGTCGGTAATATAGACCTCGCACCGCTCGATCATCCGGGCGACCGTGCCGCGCAGCAGCGTGGCAAAGTGGCCGCTCATCGGGGCGACGACGAACAGGCGCGGGGCGTTTTCGGGCAGGCCGGGATGGCTGAACCGCAACAGATTGCCGAACGGCTTGTGCATCACGATGGCTTCGGTGACGGGCCAGGTCTGGCCATCCACCGTGACCGTTTCGATGTCGAACGCCGGCTTGCCATAGTTGGCCGAGGCATGCGCAAACACTTCCAGCGCCGATGACAGAGTCGATCCGCCCGCACCATATCCGAACGGCAAAGCCGGATTGTTCAACATTTCCGCCGCGACGGAAGCCCAGGTGCTGGCCGCGTTCATCCACGAACGCTGCAATTCATAAGCGGTGTAAAGCACGGTTGCAAAATCTCCTGCGCCCCGGTTCTTCGGGATAATTGACGTTACCGTGACGCGATTCGCAAAATTGTGCAATGGCGAAGTGAGTTCGCATCCGCACAATGAGAACCTTGGGGGATGCGGATTTGGCCCTTACGGCGCGATTGCACTGTGCTAGGGGGCGCAGCCATGAGTTCGCAAACCACGCCCGCCGTCCCTGCGGAGCAGCCTGCCGCCGAAGCCAAGCCCGCCCGCAGCCTTGGTCCGCTGCGGATGATCTGGCGCGAAACCGCCAAGTATCCGCGCCAGGTGGCCTTCGCCGCCGTCGCGCTGATGGTCACCGCCACCGCCACGCTGGCGATTCCGGCGGGGTTCCGCCTGATCATCGACCGCGGCTTTGCCGAAGGCGGCGATCCGGAAAGCATCGGACGCTGGTTCCGCTACCTGCTGCTGATCGTGTTCGTGCTGGGCCTTGGCACGGCGACGCGCTTCTACTTCGTGTCGTGGCTGGGCGAACGGGTGGTGGCCGACATCCGCCTGAAAGTTCAGCAGAACCTGCTGCGCCTGTCGCCCGCGTTCTTCGAGGAAAACAGCCCGAGCGAGATTTCATCGCGCATGACGTCTGACACTTCGCTGATCGAACAGGTGGTCGGCACCACGGTTTCGGTCGCGCTGCGCAACCTGATCATGGGTGTGCTGGGCATCGGCTATCTGTTCGCGCTCGCACCCCGGCTGGCGCTGGGGCTGGTGGTGGGGATTCCGCTGGTAGTGCTGCCGATCGTGTGGTTCGGGCGGCGGCTGCGCAATCTTTCGCGCACCAGTCAGGACCGGGTGGCTGACATCGGATCGATGGTGTCCGAAATCCTCGGCGGCATGAAGATCGTCCAGGCGTTCAACCAGGAAGGCCGCGAACTGGGCCGCTTTGCCGCAGCGGTGGAGGCCACGTTCGCCACCGCCCGCCGCCGCATCCTGCTGCGCGCCGGGATGACCGCGCTGGCGATCATGATGATCTTCGGGGCCATCGTGATGCTGGTCTGGGAAGGCGCGGAAGGCGTTGCCGCCGGGACGATTTCGGGCGGCACGATCTTTGCCTTCGTCGTCACCGCCGGGATCGTGGCCGGCGCGTTCGGCGCGTTGACCGAAGTCTACGGCGATCTGCTGCGCGGCGCGGGCGCGGCCAGCCGCCTGAACGAGTTGCTGAACGAGAAACCCAGCATCGCTGCCCCCGCGCGGCCGCTGGCGCTGCCGGTTCCGGCACACGGCAAACTGGCGTTCGAACAGGTCAGCTTCCGTTACCCGACCCGGCTGGAAGTGGCCGCGCTGGCCGATTTTTCGCTGACCATCGAACCGGGCGAGACCGTGGCGATTGTCGGCCCGTCGGGCGCGGGCAAGTCCACCCTGTTCCAGCTGGCCGAGCGGTTTTATGACCCGCAGGCCGGGACCATCAAGCTGGACGGCGTGCCGCTGACCGCGGTCGATCCCGCCGAGATCCGCCGCCGGATCGCGCTGGTGCCGCAGGAAGGCCTGCTGTTTGCCGCCAGTGCGCGCGACAACTTGCGCTATGGCGACTGGGACGCCAGCGACGAGGACATCTGGACCGCCGCCGCCGCGGCCAATGCCGAAGACTTCCTGCGCGAACTGCCGGCGGGTCTGGATACGTATCTGGGCGAAGGCGGCGCGCGGCTGTCAGGCGGCCAGCGCCAGCGCATGGCGATTGCCCGCGCGCTGCTGCGCGATGCGCCGATCCTGCTGCTGGACGAAGCGACCAGCGCGCTCGACGCCGAGAGCGAACGGCTGGTGCAGGACGCGCTCGACCGCCTGATGGCGACCCGTACCACGCTGGTCATCGCGCACCGGCTGGCCACCGTCCGGCAGGCCGACCGGATCGTGGTGATGGACAAGGGCCGGATCGTCGAAACCGGCACCCATGACGCGCTGAGCAAGGCAGGCGGGCTTTATGCGCGCCTTGCCGCGTTGCAGTTTGACGACCGCGCTGGGACTTCCGTCGAATAGCGTGCCGCCGCGCGGGCAGCTTCCCTAGGGTGGATACCAACCATATCCAATCCAAGGGGCCGCTGTGCTGAAATCCGTCGTAACTCTGTTGTCTGCCAGTGCGCTCGCCGCGACGCTGGCTTCGCCCGCGTTTGCCAGGGAAGCCAAGGCACCTGTCGCTGCCGAGGCTGCGAAGTCCGCTGCTGCCGAATCTGCCGATAATTGGGGCTGGGGCGTCAAGACCGCCAACATGGACCCCAGCGTCAAGCCGGGCGACGATTTCAACCGCTTCGTCAACGGCAAGTGGCTCGACACCGCCGAGATCCCGGCTGACCGCACCACCAGCGGCGCATTTGCCGATCTGCGCGACGTGTCGGAAGACCGGATGCATGTCATCCTCGAAGAAATCGCCAGGGGCACCCATGCCCCCGGCAGCGCCGAAGCGCGCGTCGCGGCGGTCTATAACGCCTATATGAACACCGCTGCGATCGAGCAGGCGGGCCTGGCTCCGGCCTATCCGACGCTGGAAAGGATCTACGGTGCAAAGGGGCTGGCCGATCTGGTCGTGCTGTTTATGCAGCCGGGGCTGGATTCGCCGGTGGGCATCGGCGTTTCGCCCGATGCCAAGGACAGCCGCGTCAACGCGCTGTACGCCGGACAGGCGCGACTGGGGCTGCCCGACCGCGATTACTATCTGGTCGATACCCCCCGCAACCAGGACATTACCGCCAAGTACAAGCAGTATCTGGCCTTCATCGCGGGCGAGCTGGGCTACGGCGACGCGGCGGCGACCGCCGAAGCGATCTTCCAGCTGGAAAAGAAGATGGCGGCCCAGAACTGGGACCGCGCGCTGGGCCGCAACCGCGACCTGACCTATAACAAGCTGTCGCTGGCCGAATTCTATGCGCTGGCGCCCGACGTGCCGCTGAAGGCCGCGCTGGACGCGATGGGCGTGGGCGGCGCGGAAAACATCATCGTCGCGCAGCTCCCCCCGACCAGGGAAGAACTCGCGGCTGCCAAATATACCCCCGAAATGGCCGCCAAGCTGGGCGGCGGGGTGCCTGCACTGGCGAAACTGATCGCGACCGAGCCGCTCTCTGCCTGGCAGGCCTGGCTGGCGGTGCAGTATGTCTCGGGCCGCGCGGGCGTGCTGCCCAAGCGCTTCGATGAGGCCCAGTTCGCGTTCTATGGCACCACGCTGGGCGGCCAGCCGCAGCAGCGCCCGCGCTGGAAGCGCGCGATTGGCGCGGTCGAAGGGACGCTGGGCGAACTGTCCGGCAAGATCTATGTCGAGCGGCATTTCCCCGCCACCCACAAGGCGGCGATGGACAAGCTGGTCGGCAACTTGCGCAGCGCGATGGCCTATAACCTCGCCAACCTGCAATGGATGGGGCCGGACACCCGCGTGCAGGCCAAGGCCAAGCTGGACGCGTTCTCGCTCAAGATCGGGCACCCGGATACCTACAAGGCCTATCCGGGGCTGGAAGTGACCGCGACCAGTGCCTTCGCCAATGCCGAAGCCGCGACCCGCTGGTTCCAGAATGATCGGATACAGCGGCTGGGCAAGCCGGTTGACCGGACCGAATGGTTCATGCTGCCGCAGACGGTGAACGCCTATTACAGCCCGTCGGGCAATGAAATCGTGTTCCCCGCCGCGATCCTGCAACCGCCGTTCTTCAACCTGTCGGCGGATGATGCGGTCAACTATGGCGCGATCGGCGCGGTGATCGGGCATGAAATCGGCCATGGGTTCGACGATCAGGGGTCCAAGGCGGACGGCGACGGCAACTTGCGCAACTGGTGGACCGATGCCGACCGCACCGCGTTTGAAAAGCTGACCGGCGCGCTGGTCGGCCAGTATAACCAGCTGTGCCCGCTCGACGATGGCAAGACCTGCATCAACGGGCGGCTCGCGCTGGGTGAGAACATCGGCGATGTCGGCGGGCTCAGCCTGGCCTACCGCGCCTACAAGATGGCACTGAACGGCACGGAAGCCCCGGTGATCGACGGGTTCACCGGCGATCAGCGCTTCTTCATGGCCTGGGCGCAAGTCTGGCGGATCAAGTTCCGCGAAGCCGCGCTGCGCCAGCAGTTGCAGACCGGGCCGCACTCGCCGGGGATGTACCGGATCCTGGGCGTGGTCCGGAACTTCGACGAATGGCACAAGGCGTTCAACGTCCAGCCGGGCGACAAACTGTATCTGCCGCCCGAAGAGCGCATCCGGATCTGGTGAAAATTTATTGCATTGCAGCGGACGCGGCTTGACTTAGCCGCGTCCGCCGCGTTCATCGCAAATCCATGGACACTACAATCACTGCGATCCTGCTCGGCATTGTCGAGGGGCTGACTGAATTCATTCCCGTCTCTTCCACCGGACACCTGATCCTGGCCTCGGAAATCTTCGGCTACGATGCCGACACCTGGAAAGTGTTCAACATCGTCATCCAGCTCGGCGCGATTCTGGCGGTGGTGGTGCAATACTGGCGCACGTTCTGGGCGGTCGGCATGGGCCTGACCCGGCTGGAACCGATGAGCCTGATCTTCATCCGCAACATCTTGCTGGGGTTCCTGCCGTCGGCGGTGCTCGGCCTGCTGCTGAAAGATTATATCGACATCATGCTCGGCAGCCCGATGATCGTCGGCTGGGCGCTGCTGCTGGGCGGCATCGCGATCCTGGCTATCGAGAAAATCGCCAAGCCCGGCCCGCCCAGCGGGGTCGCCCAGTTACCGGTGCGTCAGGCGCTGGGCGTGGGGCTGTTCCAGTGCATTTCGATGATCCCCGGCGTCAGCCGCAGCGGCGCGACGATCATGGGCGCGCTGGCAATGGGGATTGAGCGGCGCACCGCCGCCGAATTCAGCTTTTTCCTGGCAATCCCGACAATGATGGGCGCGACCACGCTGGAACTGTGGGACAACCGCGTCGCGCTGGCCGCCGGGACCGGCCCGGTGGGGTGGAACGAGATCGCAATCGGGTTCGCGGTGTCATTCGTCGTCGCGCTGGCCGTGATCAAGGCGTTTGTCGCCTATGTCAGCCGCGCCGGGTTCGCCCCGTTCGCGTGGTACCGGATCGTCGCCGGGATCGCCGCGATCTGGTTCCTGTCGCGCTAAACCGCTTTCGCCCCGCTGCCGCGCCCGCCGCGCAGGAGGTATTCCTGCGTGCCCCGGTGCAGCACATCGTCCACGTCGATCACGGCGCTGTTGGCATAAGTGAACCCCGGCGGCAGCGAGCGGTAAAGCCGGTCGAAATCCCGCTCCACCGTGTCGTGGTACAGCGCCGCGAAGCTTTCGATCACGAAATAGGTCGGTTGCAGATCGTCGATCACGTAATCGGTGCGCATCACCCGGTCGACGTTCAGCATGATCCGGTTGGGCGACTGCGCCTCAACCGCAAACACCGCCTCGGCCGGGCCGGACAGGATCCCCGCGCCATAGGCCCGCAGCCCGTCCGCTTCCTGGATCAGCCCAAACTCCACCGTATACCAGTATAGCGCGCCGAGCGCTTTCAGCCGGTTGTGGCGCATCGCCTTCCACCCGGCGCGGCCATATTCCTGCATGTAATCGGCATACGTCGGGTCGGCCAGCATCGGGACATGGCCGAACACATCGTGGAACACGTCGGGTTCCTGGATATAGTCCAGCGAATCGGCCCGGCGGATGAAGTTGCCGGCCGGGAACCGGCGGTTGGCGAGATGCCAGAAGAACACGTGATCCGGGATCAGCATCGGCACCGGCACCACGCTCCACCCGGTCAGCGCGCTCAGTTCGGCCGACAGCTGCGTAAAGTCCGGCACCCCGCCCCGGCCCAGATCGAGCCGTTCCAGTCCCGCCATGAAGGCACTGGCCGCACGGCCCGGCAGGATTTCCAGCTGGCGGGCATAGAGCGCATCCCACACCGCGTGCTCGGCAGCGGTGTAAACGCGCTGCACCGGTTCCAGCCAGTCTTCACCCACGTGCGCGGGGCGCTGCAACGGGGCGGTGAACACGCCGTCACCCATAGCGGGGAGCTGCGTGAAGTCGGTCGGGGCGTGATCGTTGCTGTTGGTCATGGTTTCAAATGCAACCATATCATTGCGGGACAGCCCCGGCAACCGGAGCGTTGCACAGCGCCGCCGCGAAGCGCATGGTAGTCCGCCCGCCATCAGGAAACCCGCGATGAAACCACTCAAGCGCAAGCAGTTCGACGAATTGTATGCCCAGCTCGAACACGAACTGGTGGCAATGGCGCGCTGGGTCGCGGCCACTGGCGCGCGGGTGGTGGTCCTGTTCGAAGGGCGCGATACGGCCGGCAAGGGCGGCGCGATCAAGGCCGTCGCTGGCCCGCTCAACCCGCGCCAGTGCCGCACCGTCGCGCTGCCCAAGCCAAGCGAGCGTGAAACCAGCCAGTGGTATTTCCAGCGCTATGTCCAGCACCTGCCCGCCGCCGGGGAAATCGTGCTGTTCGACCGCAGCTGGTATAACCGCGCAGGCGTTGAAAAGGTGATGGGATATGCCACCCCGGCGCAGACCGAACTGTTCCTGAAACAGGCCCCGGCGTTCGAACGGTTGCTGCTGGATGATGGGGTGCTGTTGTTCAAATACTGGCTGGCGACCGATCAGGCGCAGCAGGAACAGCGCCTGGCCGAGCGGCTCGAAGACCCGCTCAAGCGCTGGAAGCTGTCCCCCGTCGATCTGGCGGCGCGCGACAAGTATGATGAATACACCCGCGCGCGTGAGGCGATGCTGCGCGCCACGCATACCGCCGAATCGCCCTGGACGCTGGTCGACTTCAACGATCAGCGGCGCGGACGGCTGACCCTGGTGCGCGATCTGCTGGACCGTCTGCCCGATACAAAGGTCGATCCCGAACCGCTGGAATTGCCGCCGCTGGCCCGCAAACCGGCGAAAGAACGCTACAAGGTGCTGAAGCCGATTGCCCCGTTTGCGCATGATTGAATGCGCGCTTTCCCTTGACTTCGCGGCCAGCCTGCCGCAATGGCGCGGGCCTTGAGGGGCGGCCCCGGGGATTCCCGATGCGCCGCCCGATCAGTTTTTGCACGGCTCTCGGGCCGAACCGGAAAGTTACAGGACAACCGCAATGGCGAAGCCCGCAACCGTCAAGATCCGTCTGGTCTCTACCGCTGACACCGGCTTCTTCTATGTCACCAAGAAGAACCCGCGCAACTCGACCGAAAAGTTCACGTTCAAGAAGTACGACCCGGTCGTGCGCAAGCACGTGGAATTCAAGGAAGCCAAGATCAAGTAAGGTTCATTGCGAGTTCAACCCCCTGCGCGTAGCAGGCTGGCCATGAACCTGATGAAACTTATCCCGATCCGCTCATTCGCAAGTGCCGCCGCTTCGGCGGCGCTTGTCGTTTCCGTCACCGCCGTGTCGCTGTCTTCCGTTCCACTGGGGGCGCAAACCACAGCTGCGGCCAAATCCGACCTTGCCGGAGCCGTCGCCGCACTGCGCGCGATCGACACCATGCGCGCCGACTTCATCCAGACCGACCGCAACGGTCGCCAGGTCCGCGGCGTGCTGACGCTGAAGCGCCCCGGCCGGATTCGCTTCCAGTACGAAAAGGGCGTGCCGATGCTGATCGTGGCAGACGGCAAGGCGCTGACGTTCGTCGATTACGAAGTGCGCCAGGTGCAGCGCTGGCCGATCAGCAACAGCCCGCTGGGCGCGCTGCTCGATCCCAATCGCGACGTGATGCGATTCGGCAAGCTGATGCCTTCCGGCAATCCGCAAGTCGTCAGCATCGAAGTGCGCGACAAGGCCCATCCCGAATACGGCGTCATCACGCTGGTGTTCATCCGCAAGCCGGGCGCGCCGGGCGGGCTGGAACTGTCCAGCTGGGCCAGTCTCGACTCGCAAAACACCCGCACGGTCGTTTCGCTGTCGAACCAGAAGTATGGAATCGCCGTGCCCGACAACACGTTCCGTTATAACGATCCGCGCCAACCGGCTCGGCGCTGATCCGCCACAACTTGTCGGCGCCCGTGCCGGACCTGCGACAAACTGCGACAAAACCGTTCAGGTTGTTCATGGCCCAGCAAGCGAAACGGCAGTATAACGATTCTTGTCAGCGCGGCCTGAGGCGGGTTTCCCCCCTGTTGCCCAAGCCTCCACACAGGCCCGCGGACAGCGTGACGAACGCACAAAGGAACCCTCGGTCCAATGCCCCCGGACCGAGGGTTTTCTTTTGTGTTGTGTCGGGATGCCCCCATGCCGGGCTGCGAACGGCATTGTTCTGCGCTTCCGGTGCTCACGACCAAAAAGGTCGCTGCGCGCCGGTTCTCGAACAACACCATTCTCGCTCCGGCCTGAGGGCATCTCGACACAACACACTGCGCCGCCTGAACGCAAAGCCCCCTCCTCTTCAGAGGAGGGGGTTGGGGGTTGTGGCGGCCAGACACGACCTTGCACCCCCCCCACCCCATTGCCCCGCCGCGTTGCCCCCCCTATGGCGATGACCATGGTTTCTATCGCTACCTGGAACATCAATTCCGTCCGTCTGCGCGCCGATCAGGTTGAGCGGTTTCTGACGCAGGAGGCACCCGACGTGCTGTGCCTGCAAGAGATCAAGACCGAGGAAAAGCATTTCCCCCACGCCGTGTTCGAAGCGGCGGGTTACGTCCACCGTGCGGTTCACGGGCAGAAGGGCTATCACGGGGTCGCCACGGTCAGCCGCATCCCCTTGCGCGAAGTCAGCCGCCATGACTGGCAGGACAATGGCGAGGCGCGGCATGTCGGTGTGGAACTGCTCGGTCCGGGGCAAGGGCTGATCGTCGAAAACGTCTATATCCCCGCCGGGGGTGACTTTCCCGACCGCGATACCAATCCCAAGTTCGGGCAGAAGCTGGATTTCCTGGGCCGGATGACGCGCTGGGCCGATGCGCTGGACCGCCCGACCGTGATTGTCGGCGATTTCAACATCGCCCCGCTCGATTGCGACGTCTACGATCACAAGGCGCTGCTGAAAGTGGTCAGCCACACGCCGGTCGAAGTGGAAACGCTGGGCACGTTCCGCGACGCGCACGGCTGGGTCGATCTGGGGCGGCAGTTCATCCCCGCGCCGCAGCGCAACTATTCATGGTGGTCCTACCGCTCGTTCTGGCGCGACAAGGATCAGGGGCGGCGGCTCGACCACATGTGGGCCTCACCCGACCTCGCCCCGCAGGCGCGCAGCCACCGGATCGTCGAGGAAACGCGGCGCTGGGACCAGCCGTCGGACCATGTGCCGCTGATTACCGAGTTCGACCTGTGACCACCCCCGGCCGCCGCGCCGCACTGGCGATCGATGCCTTGCGCCACGGCTGGCCGGTCCGGCTGGACGGGCGGATGACGCTGCTGCCGGCCGAAACCGGGTTTGGCCCGGAGGCTACCGCGCGGTCCATGCTGATTTCCGCCGCGCGCGCCGTGACGCTGAAACTGGCCAACCAGCGCGATGCCGCCGTGCCCGAAGCCCCGGTGCTGATCCGCGCTGCCGATCCGTTCGACCTGCCGACCGCGCGGGCGCTGGCCGATCCGGCGCTGGATTTGCGCTATCCGCTGAAAGGCCCGTTCCGGGCCGAACCGCTGGACGATCCGGCATTGGCTGCGGCGGGGATGGAACTGGCGCGGCTGGCGGGCATCCTGCCCGCGTTTCTGGTCGATCCGACCGATGTCGGCGAAGCGCAGGACGTCAGCCCCGCCGATCTTGCGGACTGGAAAGACACCGTCCACCTGGCCATCGCCACCCGTGCGCGCCTGCCGGTGGCAGCGGCGGAAGACGCGGAAATCGTGGCGTTCCGTTCCGCCGATGACTTGCGCGAACACGTCGCGCTGGTGATCGGCACCCAAAATGCCGACCGCGCACCGCTGGTCCGGCTCCATTCCGAATGCCTGACCGGCGACATCCTGGGTAGTCTGAAATGCGATTGCGGGCCGCAACTCGATGCCGCGCTGCGGGCGATGGCCGATGAGGCCGCGCAGGGCGGCTGGGGCGTGCTGCTCTATCTGCGGCAGGAAGGGCGCGGGATCGGGCTGATCAACAAGCTGCGCGCCTATCGCTTGCAGGATCAGGGGTTCGACACGGTCGATGCCAACAACCGGCTGGGCCTGCCGACCGAGGCGCGCGATTTTCCGGTCGCGGCGCGGATGCTGGACCTGCTGGGTGTCGGTGCAATCCGGCTGATGACCAACAACCCGGCCAAAGTCGCCGCGCTGACCGCCACCGGGGTAACCGTGACAGAACGGGTGCCGCACCAGTTGCCGCCCAATCCGCACAACGCCCGCTATCTGGATACCAAGCGCGACCGCACCGGGCACTTGCTGGGCTAGCGGCCATTTGCTGGGGTAAAGGCTAACCTCAGGCCGGGTTCCGGCCGATCACCAGTTCTGCGCCGAACCGTCCGTCGGGCAGATCCACCAGCCGCACGTCCCAGCCGTAATCGCGCGCCAGATCGCGGGCGATGGCCAGCCCCAGGCCCGATCCGCCAACCGCGTTGTCGGCGCGCCGGCCGATCTCGAACACCGCTTCGCGCAAGGCCGGTTCCACGCCGGGTCCATCGTCGATGACCGTGATCCGCGCCGGACTGCCGTCCAGCGACAACCGCACCTCAACCGCCCCGCGCGCCCATTTGCCCGCATTGTCGAGCAGGTTGCTCAAGATTTCGCTGAGGTCGTCCGGGTCGATTGCCAGCGGCGGCGAATCGCCTGGCGACGGGTCCACGGTGAAGCGCTTGTCCGGATGACAGCGGCGCATGGCGGCCAGCAGCGGCGGCAGCACGCGCCCCGGCTGCGCCGCGGCCGCCACGCCGATCCGCGATCCGCCCGAGCGGGCGCGAGCGAGATGATAGTCGATCTGGCGCTGCATTCGCGCACTTTCGGCCAGAAACGTCTCCGCCGCCGGCAAAGTCTGGCCGGTTTCCAGCAGGCGCTCCGCCTCGTCCGTGACCACCGCCAGCGGGGTGCGCAGACTGTGCGCCAGCGCCGCCGCCTGGACCCGCCCGCGCTCCACGATTTCGACATTGCGCGCCGTATAGGCGTTGAGATCGCTGACCAGCCCCTGCACTTCATCGGGATAAACACCCTCGATCCGGGTCGCGCGGCCTTGCCGCAGGCCGTCCACTGCTGCCGCCAGCCGCCGCAGCGGGCGGAACCCGAAGGTGATGATCGCCAGCCCGCTGGCCAGCAGCGCCGCCGCCAGCAACGACAGCCAGACCGTCAGTTCGCGGGTGAACGACGTGATGATCCGGTGCAGGTGGCGTTCGTCGGTGGCGATCACGAAGTGCAGCGGCGTGCCGGCCGGTGCAGCGCGGGTAAAGCCATAGGCAATCGCATGCCCGGTCGGCCCATCCTGCACCCGGTGGAGAATGTCGGACGAATGGGCAATGTCATAATCCAGCCCGCCGCGCGTCATCGACGGAGACTTGATCTCGCCAAACCCCGGCCGGGTGACCTGCCAGTAAAACCCCGACAACGGCACGCCATAACGCGGATCGGACAGGGGCCGGGTCATCTGTGGCCGTCCGGCGGTGTCCAGTTCGGTCAGCCCGCCCAGTTCGCGGACGTGGACTTCCAGTTCCTCGTGATACTGCGCCTCGACATGGGCGGTGAACAGGCGGACGGACGAATACCAGATCGCGCCGATTCCCAGCGCCACCCACAGCAGAATAGCCAGCAGGAACCGCCCGCGCAGACTGGACAGCTTGCCCATCACGCCTCCAGCCGATAGCCCAGACCGCGCACGGTGCGGATCGTGTCGCGCCCGATCTTGCGGCGCAGGCGGCTGATGTGCGCCTCAACCGCATTGCGATCCCGTTCTGCCATCAGGGGATAGAGCTGTTCCAGGATTTCATCCTGCGCGATGACATGGCCGGGACGGCGCACGAACAGGTGCAGCAGGGTCAGTTCCTTGCGGCTGAGCTCCAGCGGCTGGCCGCCCAGCGTGGCAGTCTGCGCCACCGGGTCGAGCGCGATCCGCCCCGCGACCAGCGAATTGGCACTGCGCCCGCCGCCCCGCCGCCACAGCGCATGCAGCCGCGCCATCAATTCTTCGAACCGCACCGGCTTGACGATGAAATCGTCCGCGCCGCTGTTCAGCCCGTCCACCTTGTCGCGCCAGTCCCCCCGCGCGGTCAGGATCAGCACGGGCACGGTATGCCCCTGAGCGCGCCAGCCGCGCAGCACATCCAGCCCATCGCCATCGGGCAGGCCAAGGTCCAGGATGATCGCCCCCAGTTGCGGCAGATCCGGCCAGTCGCGCGCATCCGCTGCGGTCGCCGCGCAGTCCACCGCCAGCCCGCTGCTGGCCAGCCGGTCCGACAGACGGCGGCGCAGTTCGGCATCATCCTCGACCAGCAACACCCGCATGAACCGGTTTCCTCCTGCACCAGCCCTAACCGTGCTGGCTGACGATAGCCTGACAGATTGTCAGGCCGCTGTCAGCTTCGCCTGCCACAGCAGCGCCATGAAAAAATCCACGCTGATCGCGATCGCCCTGTCTTCTGCCGTGGTTGCGGGCGGAATCTGGTGGTGGCAGGCGGATCCATCCGATCCGGCGGCAGTCACGGACTCCGCAGACGGCAAGGCGCCCGGCGCGCTCAGCCCCGAACAGATCAAGCGGCTCGGCATCCGCACCGAAGCGGCGGTCGCGGCCAGCGCGCTGGAACTGGGCGCAATCCCGGCCATCGTGACGTTGCCGCCAGAAGCACGCGTCGGCGTTTCCACCCTGTTTGGCGGCACCGTGGTGCGCGTGCTGGTGGTCAACGGCCAGACCGTGACGCGCGGGCAAGCGCTGGCCGTGATCCGCTCAGTCGAGCCGGTACAATACGGCGCCGCGCTGGCGCGCGGTCAGGCGCAGCTGGCCGTGGCCCAGGCGACCGCCCAGCGCACCGCCCAGCTGGTCAAGGAAGGCATCTACGCCCCCGCCCGCGGCGACGAAGCGCAAGCCGAACTGCGCCGCGCCCAGGCCGACGTTTCGGAAAACCGGCGGCTGCTGGCGCAAAGCGGCGCGGGCAGCAGCGGCGTGATCACCCTGCGCGCGCCGATCACCGGCCGGATCGCTGCGGTCAACGTGCAGACCGGCGGCCCGGTGGACACGATGACCGCCCCGTTCGTGGTCGAAAACACCGCCAACCTGATGCTGGATCTGCAAGTGCCAGAACGGCTGGCAAACGATATCCGGCCGGGGCTGGAACTGAGCGTCGCGCTGCCCGGCGGGCAAACGGCCAGCGGCACGGTGGTTTCGGTCGGCGGCTCGCTTGATGCCGCAACCCGCTCCATCCCGGCGACCGCGCGGCTCGGCGATGCGCCGGGGCTGGTCAGTGGCAAGGCGGTGATGGCCGTGCTGAAAGGCACGCAGCAGGCCGATGGCATTTCCGTTCCTGCCGCCGCCGTGACCCGGATGGGTGACAGCGACGTCGTGTTTGTTGCCACACCGGCCGGCTTTGCGGTGCGCAAGGTGACCGTGGCCGGCAGCGGCGGAACGCGCACCGCGCTCAGCACCGGCCTGAAACCGGGTGAGCGGGTGGCCGTTTCGGGCATTTCCGAACTCAAAGTCATCCTGGGCGGAGAATAACCGATGCTGACCCGGCTGGTTGAAAAGGCGCTGGCCATGCGCCTGCTGGTATTGGGCCTTGCGGCCGGGCTGGCGGGCTGGGGCGCGTGGTCGTTCTGGAACCTGCCGATCGACGCGTTCCCGGATATCAGTTCCACCCAGGTCAAGATCATCCTGAAAGCCCCCGGCATGACGCCGGAAGAAGTGGAAAGCCGCGTCATCACGCCGATCGAGATGGAGATGCTGGGCATCCCCGATCAGGCAAACCTGCGCTCCGTTGCCAAATACGCGATCGCCGACGTGACGATCGACTTCAAGGATGGCACCGATATCTACTGGGCGCGCAGCCAGGTGGCGGAACGGCTGGCCAACGTGGCGGGCGATCTGCCGGTGACCGTCGAAGGCGGGATGGCCCCGATCTCGACGCCGCTGTCAGACATGTACATGTTCACGCTGGAAGGCCCGCAATCGCTGGCCGAAAAGCGCCGCGTGCTGGACTGGATCGTGCGGCCTGCGCTGCGCACCGTGCCGGGCGTGGCCGATGTCAATGCGCTGGGCGGCTTTGTCGAAACGTTCGAGGTGCGCCCCGACATGGCCGCGCTGGCCACTGCCGGTCTGACGGTGGAAGACCTGTCCGCCGCGATCGAACGCAGCAACCGCAACGACGGCGCGGGCCGTCTGCGCGTGGGTGAAGAATCGCTGATCGTTCGTTCGGTCGGCGCGATCCGCTCGCTGGAAGACCTCTCCGCCATCGTCGTGCGCGCGGCAAGCGGCACGGTGCTGCGGATCGGCGATGTCGCCACGGTCCGCACCGGCAGCCTGACGCGCTATGGCGCGGTGACCAGGAACGGCACCGGCGAAGCGGTACAGGGGTTGGTGATCGGCCTGCGCGGGGCTGATGCGGCCAAAGTGGTCGAAGGGGTCAAGGCACGGCTGGAAGAGATCAAGCCCAGCCTGCCCCAGGGCATGAGCGTGGACGCATTCTATGACCGGTCGGACCTGATCGGCCGCGCGGTTGGCACCGTGGAATCCGCGCTGGTCGAAGCGACGATCCTGGTGGTCATTCTGCTGCTGCTGTTCCTGGGCGATGTGCGCGCGTCGGTGATCGTCGCGCTGGCGCTGCCAATGGCGGCGCTGCTGACGTTTATCTTCATGCGCGCGATCGGGCTGACCGCCAACCTGATGAGTCTGGGCGGGCTGGCCATCGCGGTCGGCATTCTGGTCGACGGGGCGGTCGTCGTGGTCGAGAACGTGGTGGAGCGCCTGTCCGATCCCAAACACGCGAAACTGGGCAAACTGCACGCGGTGTTCGTGGCTTCGGCCGAAGTCGCCGTGCCGGTGGCATCGGGCCTGCTGATCATCGCGCTGGTATTTCTGCCGCTGCTGACGCTGGAGGGGCTGGAAGGAAAACTGTTCACCCCGGTGGCGCTGACCATCGTGCTGGCGCTGATGTCGGCGCTGGTGCTGTCGCTGACACTGGTGCCGGTGATGGCCTATTTCGTGCTGAAGGTGAAACACGGCCACCACGAACCCTGGCTGATGCGCCAGATTGCGCCCCGCCACGCCCGCGCGCTCGACTGGGCCTTTGCCAACCGCCGGATCGTGGCCGGAATTGCCGGAGCTTCGCTGCTGGTCGCGGGCGGGGCCTATGCCGTCACCGGCAAGACCTTCCTGCCGACGATGGACGAAGGCTCAACCCTGGTGCAGCTGACCAAGCTGCCCAGTATCAGCATCGAACACAGCGTCGAAGGCGATCTGAAAGTCCAGCGCGCGATCCTGGAACAAGTGCCCGAAGTGACCGGCGTGATCGCCCGCGTCGGCAGTGATGAGCTGGGCCTCGATCCGATGAGCCCGAACGAAACCGACAGCTTCATGATCCTCAAACCGCGCAGCGAATGGCGCGTGCCGGACAAGGACTGGCTGGTGGACCAGATCCGCGTGGTGCTGGAAGATTTTCCGGGCATCGAGCCCAGCTTTACCCAGCCGATCGAAATGCGCGTGTCGGAAATGCTGACCGGGTCGCGCGGCGATCTGGCGATCAAGCTGTTCGGTCCCGATCTGCAGGAACTGTCCCGCCTGTCGGGTGAAATCCAGACCCGCCTGCTGGGCCTGCGCGGAACCAGCGAAGCGATGACCGTCGCCAACGACAGCGTCGATTACCTCCAGATCGAGATCGACCGGCTGGCCGCCGGACAGGCGGGAATGCCGATCGACCAGTTGCAGGACATGATGCGCGCCAATGTCGAAGGGGTGCGCGCCGGGGTAGTGGCCGATGGCGTGCGCCGGGTGCCGGTGGTGATCCGGGGTGAAGGCGGTGACGGGATGGACCCGCAGGCCTTTGCCGATCAGGTCTATCGCAGTCCATCGGGCCAGCTGGTCCGCGCCAGCGACGTGGCGACCGTCCAGCGGGTGGCCGGGCCGGTGAAGCTGGAGCACGAAAACGGTTCGCGCTTTGCACTGGTGCAGGCGTTCGTGTCCGGGCGTGATCTGGTGGGCTATGTCGAGGAAGCCAAGGCCGACATCGGCGCCAACGTCAAACTGCCGCCGGGTTACCGGCTGGTCTGGGGCGGGCAGTTCGAAAACCAGCAGCGCGCTTCGGCCCGGTTGATGATCGTCCTGCCAATCGCGGTCGCGCTGATTTTCGTGGTGCTGTATATGACGCTACGTTCGGCCCGGGCCTCGGCGCTGATCCTGGTCAACATTCCGTTCGCGGCGGTTGGCGGCATGGTCGCGCTGGCGGTGTCTGGTGAATACCTCTCGGTGCCGGCCTCGGTCGGGTTCATCGCGCTGCTGGGGATCGCGGTGCTGAACGGGCTGGTGATGGTCAGCTATTTCCGGCAGTTGCGCGAAAGCGGGATGCCGCTGGCCGAAGCCGTGCGGATCGGCGCGGCGCGGCGGTTGCGGCCGGTGCTGATGACCGCCAGCATTGCCGCGTTCGGGCTGGTCCCGCTGCTGTTTGCCAGCGGGCCGGGCTCGGAAATCCAGCGTCCGCTGGCGATCGTGGTGATCGGCGGGCTGATCACGGCCACCTTGCTGACCCTGATCCTGCTGCCGATCCTGTATGAACGGTTTGGTGAAAGCGCGGCCGAGCGCGCCGCCGGAGATATCGCATGACCCGCCGGTTCCTGTTCCCGCCGACCCTGCTGGTCGCATCGGCCCTGCTGGCTTCATCGGCCCTGCTGACAACGCCTGTGTTCGCAAATCCCGCACTGCCCCCCGAAACCGCAGTGCGCGAGGCGCTGGAGGCCCACCCGGCGGTGCAGGCCGCAGTCAACCGGATCGCCGGGGCGAAAGCCGATCAGCGCATCCTGAAAGCCGGGTCGCACGAGCTGGTGTTTGCGGGCAGCTATGTCCGCCGCTCGGTCGACCGCGAAGGCAGGTATGATGAATACGACGCCACCCTGTCGCGCGCATTCCGGCTGCCCGGCAAGGCTCGGCTGGACCGCACGGCCGGGGAACTTGGCCTGATCGCGGCAGAAAATCTGGCCGAAGATGCCCGCCACCAGATCGCGCTGCGGCTGAATGAACTGTGGTGGGACTGGGTCGAAGCCAGCGCCGAAGCGGCGGTCGATCAGGCGGGCGTCGGCAATTACCGCGCCACCCTGACGGCGGTGCAGCGGCGCGTGGAATTGCGCGATGCCCCTCAGCTGGAAGCCGATCAGGCTGCCGCCGCGCTGGGTGATGCGCAGGCCTTGGCCGCGCAGTCGCAAGGCCGGGCCGATCTGGCCCGCGCCCGGCTGGCGGCGCAGTTCCCCGGTTTGCCGCTGCCGGTGGACGCGCCGGAGCCGCCGTCGCCCGCGCTGCCACTTGAAGGCCTGGCCACCTTGCGCGATCAGGTCATCGCCCGCAGCCACGAAATCGCCGCTGCCGATGCCGAAGCCGGGCGGCTCGCCGCGCTGGCTGACCGCGCCGCGCGGGACCGGCTGGCCGATCCGACCGTCGGCGTGCGGCTGTTCAGCGAACGCGGCGGCGCAGAACGCGGGGCCGGGCTGGTGTTCTCGATGCCATTGGGCAGCGGCGCGCGCGGCGGCATGGCCGCCAAGGTTGCCGCCGAAGCGCAGGCCGCGTCCGCCGAGCTCGCGGCGGTCCGGCTTGATGTGCAGGAAACCGCCGATGCCGACCGCACCGAGGCCGAGGCCGCGTTTACCGCCTGGCGCTTTGCGCGTGAGGCATTGGGCGCACAGTCCGCCGCACTGGGCAAGTTGCGGCGCGGCCAGCAACTCGGGGCGATCGACCTGTCCGAAGTGCTGCTGGGCGAGCGGCTGACCCATCTGGCCTTTCGGACCGAGGCCAAGGCCCGCGCGGACGCCAGCCGCAAACTGTCCCGCCTGCTGATCGACAGCCACAACCTGTGGATTTCCGACTGACGCGGGCGGCACCCAAAGCCCTCCGGCGCGGGCCGGTCAGGACGGCGCCAGTTGGCAATTGTCTCTTGCGCCCCGCGTGCTTACGCTGCGGTCTGTGATAACGGGTCAGCAAAGGAAGCCGTGATGCGGATCAAGCGGGTCGCCATCGACACCCACCCTGAAAACTCTGCCTTCCTGCTGCGCGAAGGCAATGGCTATTCCCCCGAACAGTTCCAGGCGCTGCGCAAGATCGAGATCGGCGACGGGGCCGCCACGATCCTCGCCACGCTGGCGATTGTCGACGACACCTGCCTGCTGGAAGCGGGCCAGATCGGGCTGGGCGAACAGGCGTTCCGCCGCCTGGGCCTGCCCGAAGGCACCGAGGTCAGCTTTCGCCAGGCCCCCGTCCCGCCCAGCCTCGAACATGTCCGCCGCAAGATCGATGGCGATACGCTGGACGACGCGGCGATTGCGGAAATCATCCGCGATATTGCCGCCTATCGCTATTCCCCGATGGAAATCGGCGCGTTTCTGGTCGCCTGCGCCGGATTCATGACCACGCAGGAGACGCTGGCCCTGACCCGCGCGATGGCCGATGCCGGGCGGCGGATGCACTGGCCAACCGATCTGGTGGTGGACAAACACTGCATCGGCGGCATTCCGGGCAACCGCACCTCGATGATCGTGGTGCCGATCATCGCCGCGCACGGCCTGACCATGCCCAAGACATCCTCGCGCGCGATCACTTCGCCGTCGGGCACGGCGGACACGATGGAAGTGCTCGCTGCGGTCGACCTGCCCGAAGACCGGCTGGTCGAAGTGGTCCGGCAGGAACACGCCGTGCTGGCCTGGGGTGGACGGGTCAACCTGTCGCCCGCCGACGACGTGCTGATCTCGGTCGAACGCCCGCTGCGGATCGACACGTTTGAACAGATGGTCGCATCGATCCTGTCGAAAAAACTGGCCGCCGGATCGACCCATCTGGTGGTCGATATCCCCATCGGCCCCAGCGCCAAGGTCCGGTCCCGGCGCGAGGCGATCCGGCTGCGCAAGCTGTTCGAATACGTCGGGACAAAACTGGGGCTGGTGCTGGAAGTGGTGTTCACCGACGGGTCGCAGCCGATTGGCCGGGGCATCGGCCCGGTGCTGGAAGCGCGCGATGTGATGGCCGTGCTGCGCGGCGATGCGGACGCGCCGCAGGACTTGCGCGACCGGTCCTTGTTGCTGGCCGGTCACGTGCTGGAATTCGACCCCGCGCTGGCCGGGGGTCAGGGTTATGCACGGGCGTGCGAATTGCTGAAATCGGGGGCGGCGCTGGCGGCGATGGAGCGACTGATCGATGCGCAGGGACGGCGCACGACCGCGTTGCTGCCGGGCGAGCACCAGTATGACGTGCGCGCCGCTGCATCCGGCACGATCACCGCGATAGACTGCCATCTGATCGCGCGGATCGCGCGGCTGGCCGGGGCGCCGATGGACAAGGGCGCAGGGATCGACCTGCTGCGCAAGGTCGGCGATGGCGTCCGCGCGGGCGAGGTCTTTTATCGCATCCACGCCCAGTCCGAGACCGGCCTGCTCTATGCCCGCGAACTGGCCGCCACCGATCCGGGCTATACGGTGACGCCGTGAGCGCGGCGGTCTTCGCCTTTGCCGGGCAGATGGCGCAAGCCGGGCGGCTGGCGCAGCGCTGCGGCGTGCCGCTACATCCCGTCACCGTGCGGCGCTTTCCCGACGGCGAAAGTCTGGTGACGGCGCAGGCGCATGGCGCGCGCACCGCGCTGTTGCTGCGCTCGCTCGACGATCCGAACGCCAAGTTGGTCGAACTGCTGCTGGCCAGCGCCGCACTGCGCGATGGCGGGGCAAGCCGCGTGATCCTGATCGCGCCCTATCTGGCCTATATGCGTCAGGACATCGCGTTTCATCCGGGCGAGGCGATCAGCCAGCGGGTGATCGGGCAGCTGCTGGCGCAGTGGTTCGACGGCGTGGTTACAGTCGACCCGCACCTGCACCGCATCGAGCGGCTGGATCAGGCGATCCCCGGCATCCCGGCCCTCGCCCTCTCCGCCGCGCCCGCGCTGATCGCCGCGATCCGGCGGGGGCTGGACCCGCGCACCGTGCTGGTCGGGCCGGACAGCGAATCCCGCCCTTGGGCGCAAAGCATCGCCGTGCCGCTGGGGCTGGATATGCTCGTGGGCGAGAAAGTCCGCCACGGCGACCGCGCGGTGACGCTGGAAATACCCGGCATCGAACAGGTGGCGGGCCGCCCGGTGCTGCTGGTCGATGACCTGATTTCCAGCGGCACCACCCTGGTCGCCTGCGCTGCCCTGCTGCAAGCGGCAGGGGCTGGCAAAATCGAGGCAGTGGCAACCCATGTCCTGGCCTCCCCCGACGATATGGCGCAAATGGCAGCGGCCGGGATCACCCGCATCCGCGCGACCGATGCGGCCGCCCACCCGGCCGCGACCATCCCGCTGGCGGGCGTGCTGGCCGATGCCATTCGCGCGGCCGACTGGCTGGATTAACGGCCAAAACCAAACATCACCCGTCACCCTGAACTTGTTTCAGGGTCCATCTCGCCGCTTGCGCAATCGTCGACCAGCCTTGCACTTGTGGCCCGATGGATGCTGAAACGAGTTCAGCATGACGATGTTTGCACGTCCCGGTTTGCCAAACCTGCCCCTCATATCCAGCCTGACCGGTTGCACTGCGCGCCGCTTTGCGCAAAACGGCAGGCATGACCAACTTTGCCCTCACCGGTTTCGACCTGTCCGCCTTCATCCGGTCCACGCTTGACGAGGATCTGGGCCTTGGCCTGCCCGGCGGCGGGCATGACGTGACCAGCGAAAGCGTGATCCCGGCGGATGCCATGTTCACCGGGGTGATGGACAGCCGCGATGCGATCACGGTGGCGGGGCTGCCGATCGCCGCCGCGTTCTTCCGCGCGCTCGATCCCGACATGGCAATCGAAGTGCTGGTGGAAGAAGGCGCGCAGGTGCCCGCCGGGACTGACCTGATGCGCCTGTCGGGCAAGGCGCGGGCAATGCTGACGGCGGAACGCTCAGCGCTCAACACCGTGCAGCACCTGTCGGGCATCGCCACGCTGACCCGGCAATATGTCGATGCGATGCAGGGGAACGCCGTCCTGCTCGACACGCGCAAGACCATTCCGGGGCTGCGCCACCTTGAAAAGTACGCGGTCCGGATGGGCGGCGGGCAGAACCACCGGATGGGCCTGTGGGACGCGGCGATGATCAAGGACAACCACGTCGCCGTCGCGGGCGGCGTGACCGCAGCGGTCCAGCGGGCCAGGGACGCGGGGATCAAGTGGATCATCTGCGAAGTGGACCGGATCGAACAGATCGAACCCGCGCTGGCGGGCGGCACCAGTCACCTGCTGTGCGACAACATGAACCCGGACCAGCTGCGCGAATCCGTGGCGCTGGTCGCCGGGCGCGTGCCGATCGAGGCGTCGGGCGGCGTCCGGCTGGACACCATCGCCGAGATCGCTGCCACCGGCGTCACCTATGTCTCGGTCGGCCGCCTGACCCAAAGCGCGCCCGCCGCCGATATCGGGCTGGATTTCAGCCCGCTGTGAGGCGCGCGGCCCTGGCGGTGCTGGCTGGACTGAGCCTGCCGGGAACGGCGCTGGCGCAGGCCTATCAATGTCGCGTCCCCAACCGGATCGAACTGCCGCGCCCGCCCCGGCAGGACAGCACCACTGTGCGTGCGCCCGTGGCCCGCTATACGCTGGCGGTCAGCTGGTCGCCCGAGTTCTGCCGCAGCCAGCGCGGCAGATCCGCGAACGATTACCAATGCAGCGGCAAGATCGGACGGTTCGGCTTCATCCTGCACGGGCTGTGGCCCGAGGCGGCGAAAGGCCCGCCCCCGCAATGGTGCGCGCTGGAACCGCGCCCCAACGTGGCTGACATCCGCGCCAACTTGTGCATGACCCCGGCCCCGTCGCTGCTGGAACACGAATGGGCCAAGCACGGCAGCTGCATGGCCGTGACCCCGGCGGGCTATTTCAAGGTCGCGGGCATCCTGTGGAACTCGCTCAGCCTGCCCGATGCGGACAAGCTGTCGCGGCGCGAGGGCCTGACCGCTGCCGATCTGCGGCGCGAATTCGTGCGGCGCAATCCGGGCTTCACCGAAAGCAGCGTCGGGCTTCAGGTCAGCAACGGCGGCTGGCTGCGCGAGTTGCGGCTGTGCTATGACAAGGACTTCATACCCACCGCCTGCCCGCAACGCGGGTTCGGTCCCAAAGGCACGGTCCCGCTGAAAATCTGGCGCGGACTGTAGCCCCTGACCCAACGGAAGCACCGCCGATGCCCGGAATCGATCCCGCCCTGCCGTTTCACCCGCTGGGGATGGCCGTCCTGACCATCTCCGACACCCGCACGCTGGCCACCGACACGTCTGGCGGGTTGCTGGCAGAACGCATCCGGACGGCGGGCCACGTCCTGCACGCCCGCGCCATCGTCACCGATGACATCCCCGCGATCCAGGCCCAGCTGCGGGAATGGCTGGCCCGACCCGAGATCGAAGTGATCCTGACCACCGGCGGCACCGGCTTTTCCCCGCGCGACAACACGCCCGAAGCGGTCCGCCCGCTGCTGCGCCGGGAAATGGACGGGTTTTCAATCGCGTTTCACCAGAAAAGCCTGCAATCGGTCGGCGTCGCCACGATGCAGTCGCGCGCATTTGCGGGGCAGGCAGGCGATGCCTTCATCTTCTGCGTTCCCGGCTCCACCGGGGCGTGCCGCGATGCGTGGGACGGGCTGCTGGAACTGGAATGCGACAGCCGCCACAAGCCCTGTTCCATCGCCGGAGCGCTGCCGCGCCTGCGGGACGTTTGCGCGTGATCACCTTTGACGAGGCGCTGGCGCTGCTGGCGGGCGCGGTGCAGCCGCTGGCGGCAGAGGAAGTCGCGCTGGTGGACGCCGATGGGCGCGTGCTGGCCGAGCCGGTCCACGCCGCGCTGGACGCGCCGCGCCGCGCGGTATCGGCGATGGACGGCTATGCCTTGCGCGATGTCGATGCAGCCATCGGCGCGCGGCTGCGCGTGATCGGGCAAAGCTTTGCCGGAGGCGAACTGCCGCCACCGCTCGGCGCAAGCGAATGCGTGCGGATCTTTACCGGCGCGGCCCTGCCGGTGGGCGCGGACCGGGTGGTCATGCAGGAAAACTGCACGGCCGAAGCGGACCTGATGACCATCGCGCGCGAATACGGCCCCGGCTGGCACGTGCGCGCAGCAGGCAGCGATTTTCACGCGGGGGATGTGCTGCTGGAAGCGGGCCGCTTGCTCGATCCCGGCGCAATCGTCACGCTGGCCGGGGCCGACCGGGGCAGCGCGCTGGTCTATCGGGCGCCCGCCATGGCGATCATCGCGACCGGCGATGAACTCGCCCCGCCGGGAACCGCGCGCGGCAATCCGCTGGCCATCCCCGAATCCGTCTCGTTCGGAGTGGCTGCGCTCGCCCGGCAACACGGTGCGCGGATTGCGGCGCGGCTGACCGGCGGCGATGATCTCGGCGGACTGAAGGCGCTCGCCGGACAAGCGCTGGACCGGGCCGATGTGGTGGTGGTGACCGGCGGCGCGTCAGTCGGCGAACGCGATTTTGCCAAGGCGATGTTCGGCGATCATGGTCTGGACCTGCTGTTCCCCAAAGTCGCGATCAGGCCCGGCAAACCGGTGTGGCTGGGCCGGACGGCGGGCCGCTGGGTGCTGGGCCTGCCGGGCAACCCGACCTCGGCGATGGTCACTGCGCGGCTGTTTCTGGTGCCGCTGCTGACCGCGCTGCAAGGCCGCGCCATCGGTGAAGTGCTCGACTGGGAGGCCCGCCCGTCAAGCGGCGCGCTGCCCGCCACGGGCGATCGCATGACGTTCTGGCGCGCCCGCGCGGCAAGTGTCGGGCTGGAACCGGTCAGCAACCAGGATTCCGGCGCGCAGGCCACGCTGGCCGCTGCCCGGTGGCTGATCCGCACCGAACCGGGGGAACCGCCGGTCCGGCCCGGTCAGATCGTGCAGGCGCTGCGGCTGTAGGGCCGGACCGGTCAGTCCTTCCAGCCCCAGTACAGCCTGCAGGGCAACACGTTGAGCGGTTCGTAAGCCGCGTCGATGTGGGTGAAATGCCGCGCCATGAAATCGCGGGCGGCCGCCGTGAACTGATAGACCAGAAAGGCGCCGTCCGGCCGCAGCACCTTGTGGGTCGCCGCCGCGATGGCCGCTCCGACACCGTCCGGCAGCGTGGAAAACGGCAAGCCGGACAGCACATAGTCGGCGTGGTCATGGCCGTGGGCGCGAATGATATCCTCAACATCGGCGGCCGAACCCAGCACCGGCACGAACCGGCTGTCGGTGATGGTCGCCTTGAGATAGTCGATAAACAGCGGGTTGGTGTCGATCACGATCAGCTGGCCGTCACGCGGCAACCGTTCCAGCACCGGGCGGCAGAATGTCCCGACGCCGGGGCCATATTCGACGAACAGCTTGCATTCGTTCCAGTTGACCGGAGCCAGCATGCGGTTGATCGTGAAGCGCGATGACGGGATGATCGATCCGACCATCACCGGCTCTTTCAGAAAGCCTTCCAGAAAGACGCCCCAAGGCCCCATCATCTGCTTGATTCGGCGTGCTACCCTTTGCGGCAAGGCCTCACGGGCAAGCTCGGTGGTCGTCATGCTGGATCGCTGGTCCCGATATGCAAACAGTGATTGCAGGCGTTGCCAATTTTACCGGCCCATTGCAAGGCGCTTCGGTCCGGACTAGCGACGGATGCGATGAGCAGTGGCAACCCGCAACCGGCTGAACCGCACTTTGCGCCGACCACGGCGACGCTGCCGCGCGGGCGGTTGATCCTGTTGTTCCTGGTCATGCTGGTGACGGCAGCCGGCAACACCGCGATGCAATCGGTCATGCCCGCCATCGGTACCGCGCTGCAGGTTGAGGATTTCTGGATCAGCCTGGCCTACACCTGGTCGGCGCTGCTGTGGATGATCTGCGCGCCGATGTGGGCGCGCAAATCGGACCAGCGCGGGCGCAAGGCGATGATGGCAATCGGCCTGATGGGGTTCATTTCCAGCTTCGGCCTGTGCGGGATGGCGCTGTGGCTGGGGCTGCACGGCTATCTCGCGGCGGTCGGCACACTGCTGCTGTTTGCGCTGTGCCGCTCGCTCTATGGCCTGTTCGGATCGGCTGCCCCCCCGGCCGTGCAGGCCTATGTCGCCAGCCGCACCAGCCGGGCCGAACGGACCCAGGCGCTGTCGCTGATCTCATCCAGTTTCGGGCTGGGCACGGTGCTGGGGCCAGCGCTCGCGCCGCTCCTGATCCTGCCCGGACTGGGATTGGTCAGCCCGTTCCTGGCCTTCACCCTGATCGCGGTGATTGTGCTGGTAGTTGTGCGGCTGCGGCTGCCCGACGATACGCCCGCGTTTGCCGGTCGCGGGGATATCATGGCCGCCCCGTTCAGCGCCAATTCCAACACCGCGCCCCAATCGGACGAGGATGAACCCGACGCCGATGACAATGCACCGCCAACCGCCAAGCTGTCATGGAAAGACATCCGGATGCGGCCTTGGCTGGTCACCGGGTTGCTGGGGGGCCACGCGCAGGCGGCCGTGATGGGGATCATCGGGTTCATGGTGCTGGACCGGCTGGGGCTGCGCGCCACACCCGAACTGGGCGCAGGGCCAACCGGGCGGACCCTGATGATGGGCGCGCTGGCCACGCTGCTGGCGCAGTGGGGGCTGATCCCGCTGCTGAAGCTGGGACCGCGCGCCTCCTGCCTGTGGGGCATCACGCTGGCCGCGATCGGATCCGGACTGCTGGCATTTGCCCATACCGAACACACCATCATGGTCTGCTTTGCGCTGCTTTCACTGGGTTTCGGGCTGTTCCGACCCGGCTTCACCGCCGGCGCCTCGCTGGCGGTCTCGCGCGCGGAACAGGGGCAGTCGGCCGGGATTGTCGCGTCGGTCAACGGCGCGGCCTATATCCTTGCCCCGGCACTTGGGGTCTGGCTCTATGGCCACTCCCCGTGGATCGGCTTTGCGGTGATCGAGGCCTTGTGCCTGGCCGTCATCATCCTGGGCTGGCGCACGATGACCGACGACGAACGGCTGACCGGCGCGCGCTGAGCCGCACGCCGCCGAATTCCAGCACTTTGCCCTGCGGTCAGGCTGGCCGCCGCTCACCCCAAATCGACGCCCCAAATGGGCTGGCGCGAAATTTGATCCTTGTCAATGCGAGCGATTCGCATTAGCGGCATATTTGTTGATGCAAATCATTCGCAATAAGGACGATATGACCCTCACCCGCAACTTTCGCCAAATCGCCATCCTCAGCACCAGCGCCCTGGGAACGCTGGGCTGGGCGGCTCCCGCTCTGGCTGAAGACGCGGGGGATTCACCCGCGATCATCGTCTATGGGCGCCCCGACGGCTATGACACCGAGAAGACCCCGACCGCGACCAAGACGAGCACACCGCTGGTCGACGTGCCCCAGGCGATGAACGTGATCAGCCGCGAGCAACTCGACGATCAGGGGATCGATTCGCTGGCCGATGCGCTGCGCTTCGTCCCCGGCGTGGTGCTGGGCCAGGGCGAAGGCCACCGCGATCAGATCACCCTGCGCGGGCAAAGCTCGACCGCCGATTTCTTTGTCGATGGCCTGCGCGACGACGCGCAATACTACCGCCCGCTCTATAACGCCGAACGGGTCGAAGTGCTGAAGGGTGCCAACGCGCTGATCTTTGGCCGGGGCGGCGGCGGCGGGGTTGTGAACCGCGTATCGAAGGCCCCTGAGTTCGACCGCACCCGGATTGGTGCCAGCGGCAGCGTCGACACCTTCGGCGGCTGGACCCTGGCCGCCGATCTGGGCGCACCGCTGTCCGACACGATCGGCACCCGGCTGAACGCCGCATACGAGGAGCTGAACAACCACCGCCAGTATTACAACGGCCACTTCATCGGCGTGACCCCCACCATCGGCGCGCAACTGGGCGAAGCGACGACGCTGACCGCGACCTATGAATATGCCGAGGATGACCGCCTGACCGATCGCGGCGTGCCATCACGCGCGGGCGCGCCGCTGGCGGGCTATGGCGAGACCTTCTTCGGCAGCCCCGCGCTGAACCGCAGCAAAGTAACCGCGCACCTCGCCCACATGCGGCTGGACCATGCCGTTTCGGACAACGTCAGCGCCAATTTCAACGCGCAATACGGGCACTATGACAAGTACTACGGCAACGTTTACCCGCGCGCGGCGGTCACCGCCGCCGGGACGGTGGAGCTGGAAGGATACAGCAACGCCACGTTGCGCGAAAACTGGATCGCGCAGGGCAATCTGGTCTGGACCGGCAACACCGGCGGAATCGGCCACACCCTGCTGCTGGGGTTCGAGGGCGCGGCGCAGGACACCGTCGACAGCCGCCGCCAGGCCGAGTTTGGCACGGGCCGCACCGCGCGCACCACAGTGACGCTGGCTGAGCGGATCGTGCTGCCCACCGCCGGGTTCGGGGCGGTCAGCCGCTCCTCCGTTTCGGAGGTGCGGGCGCTGTCCGCATATATCCAGGACCAGATCGACATTGGCGAGCACCTGAAGCTGGTCGCCGGACTGCGCTATGATCACTTCCGCATCACCTCGACCAACCGGATCAACGGCTTTGCGGGCGAGCGCAGCGACGGCAAGTGGTCACCCCGGCTGGGCGTGATCGTCAAGCCGCAGGAAAACCTCTCGCTCTATGCCAGCTATGCCAAGAGCTTCCTGCCGCAGTCGGGCGAACAGTTCACGGTGCTCGATGCCACAACCCAGGCGCTCGCCCCCGAAGCGTTCCGCAACCTGGAGGCCGGGGTAAAGTGGGACATCTCCACCGCACTGGCCTTCACGCTCGCCGCCTATCAGCTGGACCGGACCAACACCCGCGCGACCGATCCCGTCACCGGCAACACGGTGCTGACGGGCAAGACCCGCACCAAGGGGATCGAGGCATCGCTGGTCGGGCAACTGACCGATGGGCTGCAAGTCTCGCTCGGCTATGCCCTGCAGGACGGCGAGATCCGCGCGACCACCACCGCCGCGCCCGCCGGACGCCGTCTGGCGCAGCTGCCGCGCCATCAGCTGTCCGCATGGGGCCGCTATGCGCTGACCGACAAGCTGGGCGTTGGCCTGGGCCTGCTGCACCAGTCTGGCCAGTTCTCGACGATCAGCAGCGCCGTGCGGATGCCCGCCTTCACGCGCCTCGACCTCGGCCTGTTCTATGACGTGTCGGACCGGATCGCGCTGCAACTGAATGTCGAGAACCTGACCGACGCCGCCTATTTCCCGAGCGCCCACACCGATAACAATATCTCGGTTGGTGAACCGCTCAATGCCAAGCTGACGCTGCGCGTGAAGTATTGAGGCTTGGGGTCAGGACCGGTTGGAAGGGCCTTTGCGGCTTGCGGAACACTGGCCCTATGCCGCCGCCCCGCGCAGCAGATCGACGTTGTCCGCAATCAGCTCGCCGACCGACCGGGCCGGACGGCCGAGCAGCCGCGCAACATCATCGCTGCAAATCGCCAGGAACCCGCCACGGATCGCCGCGCCGAACGTGACCATGTCATCGCTGTTCCACGGAATTGCACCGACATACTGGTCGTCCACCGGACGGCGCGGAATCCCCATCGCGTCGAACATCGCATATTGCGCGTCATCATCGACCGCCACATACTCCAGCGGCACCCCGGTCAGTTCCGCCATCAATGCGGTCACTTCGGCAAAGTCCTGAAGCTGCGGGCCGGTGATATTGTAAGTCCGGCCTTCATGGCCCTCGCCCGCCAGCACAGCAACTGCGCAGGCCGCGCAATCGTCTCGCCAGACCATCGCTTCCCGGCCCAGCCCGGCGTTGCTGATCCACTGGCCGCTGGCCATGACCCCCGGCCCCGCCATCAGGATCATCGCATCGGCATAGTGGGCATCGCGCAGGAACGTGAACGCCAGCCCCGATGCGCGGATCAGGCGTTCGGTTTCGATATGATCGTGGCGCACTTCGGCGGGGTTGGCCGGATCGTCAATCCCGATGAAGCTGGTATAGACCACATGGCCCACGCCTGCGGCAACCGCCGCATCGACCGCCGCCTGATGCTGCGCCACCCGCGCGCCGACCCGGGTGCCCGAAATCAGCAACAGCTTGTTCGCCCCGGCCATCGCCGCGACCATACTGGCTGGCTGGTCATAATCGCCATACCGCACAGCGCAGCCCAGCGCGGCCATGTCCGCCAGCTTTTCAGGCGAACGGCTCATCAGGATCAGATCGCCTGCGCGGCCCTGCGCGATCAGGCCTTGCGTGGCGACGCGGCCGTATTGGCCCGACGCCCCGGTGATGACGATTTTACCCATGCCCGGTCCTATTCCGCCGCGTCGAGTTGCGCCTGGCTGACCCACCAGCCGTGGACTTGCGGGCGCAGCCGGGTCGGGATGCGGATGCTGGCAACCGGGCCATTGGCAATCGCCCCCGCTTCGAGCACCCACGCGAAGTGTTCGAAAGTGTTCTCCCCGGTCTGGTGATCGACGAACGTCATCAGCCAGCCTTCATGCTCGGTCGAGGGCACGTGCAGCGGCTCGCTATAGCACCAGCCCGGCTGCATCGGCAGCGCCTGCGTGATCTGCGGCTGCGCGCCGTCCAGCCCGTCCAGCCGCACCAGCATGTCGAACATCGCCATCACCGGGCCGCCGAACACCGGCGGGCCTTGCCGGTCCGGGTTCATGGTCAGCATGAAGCCGGTCGAATAAGGTCGCCCCTGCTTGGCTGCCGGGATCACCGGGAAGTCGCCCGGCGGGCCGATCAGGCTTTCCGAAACGTCGCCCGCCGGGCCTTTGGGATCGACCGTCCAGCGGGTCAGCCCGCCCTGGATTTCCCACGGCTGCATCTGGATGCCCGATGGCTCGCGGATGAAGGCGAAGGCGTTGGTGTTCGACAGGCACTGGTCGAAATGCAGCAGGCCGTCCGCATCCTCCCAGGCGTTCATCATGTGATAGCAGAACACGCCCTTGGGGCCCTTGAACCACTTGATTTCCGACACATCGCCATAGCGCGGCATCACGCCCAGCCAGCTGTCCAGTTCCGGCTGGTGGTGCCAGTGTTCGCCGCCGGCTATCAGCCGGTCGAGATCGCTGGTGGTCGGATAGATCGGGAACAGCGCATAGTTCTCGCTGATCGCGAAATCGTGCATCATCGCGCAATAGGGCGCGTCGAACCACTGTTCAGACTTCAGCGCGCCATCGGCGCCGACCACGCAATAGGCCACCTTGGCGCTGGCCAGCCCATCGGCTTCGTAGCCATAGAAGAACATTTCGCCCGTTGCGGGATCGACCCGGACGTGTGCGGTCATCGTTTCGGATTTCAGCGCGCCGCCGAAATCATAGCTGCCGATCGTCTCCAGCGTGCGCGGATCGACGCGATAGGGCAGGCCGTCTTCCTTGGCCATCAACAGCTTGCCCGCGTGCCAGACCGGGGTGGTGTTGGCGACCGTCCGGTCCACACCCTGCACGTCGGCGTCGTCGGTATAGGGGTTGCGATATTTGCCAAAGCGGGCGCGGCCCAGTTCGGTTTCGGCCTGGTGGCGCGCGGTCTGCACGAACTTCATCGCGAAGTCGGCGCTGCCATCGGGGTTGATCGACAGGCGGCTGACCATCCCGTCGGCCGACAGGGTGTGATCGTCGGCAAACTTCGGCGGGAAGGCCGGATCAGGCACCGCGCGATAGAAACTGCCGCGCACTTCGGCCGGAACAGTGCCTTCGACCTCAAGCCCGGTAAACGCGACTTCCCGGCCAACGGGTTCGTTCAGCCCAATGAAATAGGGCGTCTGCGGAAAAGCTGCCATCGATCCTCATCCTAACTATTGTTAGTATTGGTGTAGCGTGATCGCGGCGCGGTGCAACCAAAAAAGCGCACAAAAAAGGGCCGCCACCCTTGCGGATGACGGCCCCAGTCAGGGTAGTTGGTTAAATCAGAACGCTTTCTTCAGCGTCACCGCCCAGGTCCGCGGCAGCGACGGCGCGCCGGAGATCGTGCCGGGGCTGGCGAACTGCTCATACAGCGAGGTGAAGTAGTACCGGTTGAACACGTTCTGCACTTCAAGGCTGACCGAGAACGGTGCTTCGCTCTCTTCCTTCCAGGTCAGGCGGGCATTGCCGACGAAGTATCCGTCGATCCGGTTCGACGCGACCACCGTGGCCAGCGGGCCGCCGCCCGGGCGGGCCGTGACACCGGGAACCGCCGGGTTGGTGACGATCGGCGCCGTGGTCGACACCACGATCCGGTCGTAGTTCACCGCCTCGGTGTAGACATGGCTCTGATACGCGCCGTCGAAGCGGGCCGAGAGCGTGCCGCCCAGCACATTCTGGAAGTCATACTGTGCGCCAAAGCTGGCCTTCCACTTCGGCGTATACGGGGTGACCATGTTCAGCGTCACCGCGGTCGCGCCGGTCAGGGCGGTATACTTGAAGTCGATATAGCTGAGCGCACCGTCGAGCGTGAAGTTCGCCGTGGGCTTGATCAGCGTTTCGATTTCGAAGCCCTTCACGTCGGCCGCACCGACGTTGTTCGGCTGGAGACACGGCGAAATCGGGCAGGCCGACAGCGTCAGGATGATGTCCTTGTAGTCGTTGTAGAACGCCGAAACGTTCAGGCGCAGCTTGCGGTCGAACAAGTCCGACTTGAAACCGACTTCATACGACTGCAGCGTTTCGGGGCTGAACGACTTGATCTGGTTGAGCGGGCCGTTGGCCGGGCCGAAGAACGGACGCGGGTTGACGCCGCCAGCGCGGTAGCCGGTTGCCACCTGGGCATAGGCCATGAATTCCGGCGAAAAGCGGTAATCCATCGCGATCCGCCAGTCGAACCGCTTGCTGTCAAAGCTGGCGGGCGAACCATTCAGACCGCTGATCAGGCAGTTCGGCACGCCGGTGCTGAACGTCGCTGCCGGCGGTGGAGCGGTGCAGGAACCGGGCAGGGTGCCATCCGGGTTGTGCCGCTGGAACACATAGTCCTTGGAATCCCAGCTCTGGCGAACACCGCCGGTCACGTTGAAGCTGTCGGTCACGTGCCAGATGCCAGTGGCGAACAGCGCCTTGTTGTTGGCCGGCGTCGGATCGGGACCATGCAGGAAGTCCAGTCCGGCATAGTTCAGGTCCACCCGCGCCGTCAGCGTGCCGTCGCGCTTGAAGTAGAACCCGCCGAGCGTGTATTCGAACGCTGCGTCATCGCCGATCTTGCCGTTCAGGCGCAGTTCCTGGCTCCACTGATCGTTGATCAGGGTCTGGCGCAGCTGCTGGTTGGCAATCGGCGAGTTATCGACGTCCTGCGACCAGACCGACTTGTAGTGGCGCCATGCCGTGATCGACTTCAGCTGCAGGCTGTCAGACAGATCGATGTCGATCGTGCCCATCACGCCATAATTGTCGAGCCACTGCTGGGGCGTGAAGATCGCCGGCTTGAACGGAGCCTGCGGCGTTACCGCACGCGTATCGGCAAAGGTCGCGTAAGACACATAGCGGCGATCATAGCCGGTCAGCGTATCGCAGCTGTTTTCCCCATAAGGGACGAACGCGCAGTTCCCGGCAATCGGCGCGCCAGTGATGGTGTTGGGCAGCCACGCAACGCCATCCCCGGTGGTGGAGGCGTTGTTGTAATAGCGCAGAACGCTGGCACCGGCCTCAGACCGGTCACGGGTGTAATCGCCCGAAATGTTCACTTCGACCGTTTCGGTCGGCAGCCAGCGCAGCGAAAGCTTGCCCGCCGCATAGGACTGGCCGCCCAGCGTGCCCAGCTCCGGACCGCCGGTGTTGTTCGTCGGAACGCCCGAACCCGGATGGGTCAGGCCATAGTCCAGCCGCTTGACAAAGCCGTCACGGTTCTTGGAAACGCCCGCGACGCGCATGAACAGGTTGTCGGCCAGTGCCATGTCCGCGAACCCGCGCACTTCCACGCGGTTGAGCGAGCCATAAGTGGCCTGGATCGAACCCTTGCCGCTGCCCTGCGGCTTGGTCGAGAACAGCTTGATCGAACCGCCAATGGCGTTGCGGCCTGACAGCGTGCCCTGCGGCCCGCGCAGCACTTCGACGCGGTCAAGGTCCATCAGGTCCAGCAGCGAGCCGGTCAGCGTGGGAATGTACACGTCATCGACATAGATGCCGACGCCCGGTTCCAGCGCGAAGTTGAAGTCGGTCTGTCCGACGCCGCGGATGAACGCGATCAGGCCCGAACCGTTCTGCTGGCCCTGCGGGGTCAGGGTCACGTTGGGTGCCTGCGCCGCGACCTGCTCCACGCTGGTCTGGCTGCGGGCTTCCAGCATTTCCGCGTTGACCGCCGAAATGGCAAGCGGAGTGTCCTGCAGGCGCTGTTCGCGGAACTGCGCGGTGACCACGATCTCCGGATTGGCGCCATCATCCTTGGCGACCGCGTCCTGCGCGAATGCCGGGGTTGCGGCGGTTGCCAGAACCAGTGCGCTCGCGCCGAACGCGAACGAATGCCGAAGCTTGTTCATTGCCCTCATCATCCCTCTCTCCAAACACAGCTTAATTGTAAGCCTTGCTTACTGATTATCATCCATGTGAATTTTTCAAAAGCGCGAAATCAGGCCCTGCGAAATATTCAGGCGGATTGTGGCCCGAAAGCATCACGCAATCCAAGTGCCTGAAATATCATTAGAATTCTTCGGTATCGATCGTTTTCTGGATCACCGAACCATAGCGCGGCCCGAATACCGTGTGCTGATTGATCAGCGAATCGAGCTCTGCCGCGACGGCTGCGGGCACGTCCCAGTCCCACCGGGCGATGTTTTCTGCCAGGTGCGGAATCGACGCCGTGCCGGGGATAGTCACCACGTGATCCCCGCGTGAATGGACCCACGCCAGACTGAGCTGCGCGGGGGTCACCCCTTCGCGCGCGGCGATCGCGTTGAACGCATCGACCAGCGCCAGATTGCCCGGCCAGTTGTCCGCATCAAAGCGCGGCATGGTGTGGCGCAGGTCCTTTTCGGGCAGCGCGGCCAGATCGCGCACACCGTTCGCCAGCACCCCGCGCCCGACCGGCGAGAACGCAACGAACGCCACCCCCAGATCGCGGCAGGCATCGAGCACAGCGATTTCAGGATTGCGCGTCCAGAGTGAATATTCGGTCTGCACGGCCGCCACCGGATGCACCGCATGGGCCCGGCGCAAGGTCTCCGCGCTCATTTCGGACAGGCCGACCGAGCCGATCTTTCCCTCCTTGACCAGATCCGCCATCGCCCCCATCGAATCCTCGATCGGGGTCGAAAAATCGCGGCGGTGCATGTAATACAGGTCGATATGATCGGTCTGGAGCCGGGTCAGCGATTGTTCGACGCAGGCCTTGATGGTGTCCGGCTTGCAATCGACCCCCCTGCGCGCGCCATCGACGATGATGCCCATCTTGGTGGCGAGGAAGAACTCGCCCCGGCGGCCCTTCAGCGCCTTGCCCAGCAGCGTCTCGTTATGGCCCAGGCCATAGATGTTCGCGGTGTCGAGGTGGTCATAGCCGAGATCGAGCGCGCGATTGAGCAGCTCGGCGGCGTAGTCTTCGGACGGCGGGGTGCCATAGGCCCATGACAGCGACATGCACCCCAACCCCACGGGATTGACGCTGCGTCCGCCCAGTTGCCGCTTGCCAACCATCGTTCATTCCTTTGTCTGTGCGAGCCGGCAGCGAAGCAATCCAGAGCGATTTACGCAACCTCTGGATTGCCGCGCGGCCTCGCCGCCCGCAATGACGAAGCCGTGATGCCCATGACCGCACAGCACACCGCCATCAAGCGCAATCGCTCATCCTGAGGAGCCATTGAGCCTGTCGAAATGGCGTCTCGAAGGACCACGTGGTTCGAGACGAGCGTTCGACAAGCTCAGTCTCTCCTCACCATGAGCGGTGCAGGACCGATGGGTTGACCCTGCTTACCGCGCCGCTTCGAGCTGCTTTTCGAGGTCGCCCAGCACGCGGTAGCAATCGAGCACCTTGGCGACGGACGAATTCGGCTCGCGCCCTTCGCGGATCGCGGCGATGAATTCGCGGTCCTGCAACTCGATCCCGTTCATGCTGACATCGACCTTGGACACATCAACCGGCTCTTCCTTGCCGTTCACCAGATCGTCGTAGCGCGCGATATAGGTCGCGGTGTCGCCGATGTAGCGGAAGAAGGTGCCGAGCGGCCCGTCGTTGTTGAACGACAGCGACAGCGTGCAGATTGCGCCGCTCTCGCTCTTCAGCTGGATCGACATATCCATCGCAATGCCCAGTTCCGGGTGGATCGGGCCTTCGATCGCATTGGCTGCAACGATCTTGCCCGCCTGATAGGCGAACAGATCGACCGTGTGCGCGGCGTGGTGCCACAGCAGGTGGTCGGTCCAGCTGCGCGGCTCGCCCTTGGCGTTGATGTTCCGGCGGCGGAAGAAATAGGTCTGGACGTCCATCTGCTGGATGTTCAGTTCGCCCGCGACGATCTTGTTGTGCACGTACTGGTGCGACGGATTGAAGCGGCGGGTGTGGCCAACCATGCAGACCAGCCCGGTTTCCTTTTGCTTGGCCAGCACGGCCTCGCTGTCGGCCCAGCTGTCGGCCAGCGGGATTTCAACCTGCACGTGCTTGCCCGCGTTCATGCAGGCGATGGCTTGGCTCGCGTGCATCTGCGTCGGCGTGCACAGGATCACCGCGTCGACATCGTCGCGCGCCAGCGCATCGTCCAGTTCGGTCGAACTGTGCTTCGCGCCGTACTTCTCGGCCACCGCAGCAGCCTGTTCGCCGGTGCGGCTGATGATCGAGACCACTTCGGCGCCGTCAATGTTCTTCAGCCCGTCGAGGTGCTTTTCGCCAAAGGCGCCGGCCCCGGCCAACGCGATACGGATGGGGTTGCTCATTCGGCTGGCTCCAGAACGATATGGCCGATGGCCGTGTTGCTGCACGGGATGTGATAGTGGCGGTGCAGGCGGCGGACCTTCTGGCCCAGCGCGCCGCGCATGATCAGCCACATCACCATTTCGATGCCTTCGCTGCCCGTTTCGCGCAAATATTCGATATGCGGGATCCAGCGGGCGTCGTCGTTATCGGCTTCGAGCATGTCGAGGAACTTGTTGTCCCATTCGCGGTTGAGCAGCCCGGCGCGCGGGCCTTGCAACTGGTGGCTCATGCCGCCGGTGCCCCAGATCTGGACGTTGAGGTCTTCGGGGAAGCTTTCCACCGCGCGCCTGACCGCCTCGCCCAGCGCCCAGCAGCGGTTGCCCGACGGAACCGGATAGGTCACGACGTTGACCGCCAGCGGCACGACCTTGACCGGCCACTTCGCCGGCTTGTCGAACATCATCGACAGCGGCACGGTCAGGCCATGATCGACGTCCATCTCGTTGATGATCGTCATGTCGAATTCGTCGAGGATCAGGCTCTGCGCGATGTGCCAGGCGAGGTCCGGATGCCCTTCGACGTCCGGCACCTGCCGGGGGCCCCAGCCTTCGTCAGCCGGCTTGTAGCGTTCGCCGCAGCCGATTGCGAAAGTCGGCACGATCTTCATGTCGAAGGCAGATGCGTGGTCGTTATAGACCAGCACGATCACGTCGGGCTTCGTTTCCTTTTCCCATTCGCGGGTCCAGTCATACCCGGCGAAGATCGGGCCGAAGTAATCGTCGCGGTCCTTGCCCTGATCCACGGCCACGCCCAGCAGGGGCACATGGCTGGAGCCGACACCGGCAGTAATACGGGCCATCTCAGGAATCCTTTGCAGTATCCGCGGCGCCTGCGGCGGCGCGGTTGGCCTTGATCGAGCGATTGCCTTCGGGCGAACGGCCGCCGGCCAGCATCATGTCCCGGTATTCCGGGAAGGTCATGTCAGTCATCGTGCTGACCGCTTCGGCGAAGCTGAGGCCATCGGTGCTGAACAGTTTGGACAGGAAATAGACGTTGCCGCCCAGATCGAGCAGCGTGTTGTAATCACGCTTCAGCAGCGCGGCCTTGGCCTCGTCACTGATCGGCCATTCATCGAGATAGGCCTTTTCATCAGCCTTGAACCGTTCACGGTTGTCGCCCTGCATCAGGCTCATCGCGAACTGGTTGATGTGATAACCCTTGCGGGCGCGTGCGGCGGTGTAGACGCGGGTACCGGGAATATCCTCCAGCTCGGCGAGGTATTCGTGGATGTTCTGCGTCGGCTTGGCGGGCTGGGTCACAGGCCCCTCTCCTTCAGCTGGGCATCGAGCCGGGGGAATACCCGGCGGGCGTTGCCTTCGAAAATCGCGTGGCGTTCGGCGTCCGAAATATCGAGCGCATCGACGTAACGCTTGGTGTCATCGAAATAGAACCCGGTGGTGGGATCGATCCCGCGCACCGCGCCAACCATCTCGCTGCCGAACAGGATGTTCTTGTTCTCGATCACGTCGGCCAGCAGGTCGATCCCCGGCTGATGATAGACGCAGGTATCGAAGAACACGTTGTTCATCAGGTGGCCCGAAAGGTCCGGCTTTTTCAGCATGTCGGCCAGCCCGCGATACCGGCCCCAGTGATACGGCACTGCGCCGCCGCCGTGCGGAATGATGAAGCGCAGGGTCGGGAAGCGGCTGAACAGATCGCCTTCCAGCAACTGCATGAACGCGATGGTATCGGCCGCGATGTAATAGCCGCCGGTGGCGTGCATCGCCGGGTTGCACGAACCCGAAACGTGGATCATCGCCGGAACGTCCAGCTCGCACATCGCTTCATAGAACGGGAACCAGAACGGATCGGTCAGCGGCGGATGCCGGAAATACCCGCCGCCCGGATCGGGGTTGAGGTTGCAGCCGATGAAGCCAAGGTCATTCACGCAGCGCCTCAGTTCGGCAATCGAACTGGTCATGTCCGCTTCGGGCGACTGCGGCAGCATGCACACGCCCGCGAAGATTTCAGGATAGAGGCCGACGACGCGCGCGATCAGATCGTTGCAGACCTGCGCCCACTGCACCGCGACCGACTGATCGCCGACGTGCGGGGCCATCGCGCTGGCGCGCGGCGAAAAGATCGTCATGTCCGCGCCGCGTTCCTTCAGCAGGCGCAGCTGGTTGGATTCAATCGTCTCGCGGATTTCGTCGTCCGAAATGTCGGGATAGGCCGGGCAGTCCGTCCCGGCCTTGAACGCCGCCTTCTGCGCCTCGCGCCATTCGTCGTGCGCCTTTGGCAGCACGGTGTAGTGGCCGTGGCAGTCGATGATCATGGTCATGCCTTCACTCCAATCCCATCTCCGTTCGTGTCGAGCGTAGTCGAGACACGGGTGCGCGGTGTCTCGACTACGCTCGACACGAACGGAGGGTGGTTTTTGCCCGCAGCTTCCCGCTGCCGATAAACAGTCCCGCGCGTCATCACCGGGGGGACTCCCAGCGACAGCAGCGTCCTGGCGGATTCTTCCATTTCGGCAGCGCGGCGTGCCCCGTGGGTCGCCATGCGCTCCAGATTATAGGCCGCGCGGTCGCGCCACGGCAGCGCCTTTTCGCTGGCGTCGAGCGAGGCCAGCACTTCATCCGCCACTCCGGCGGCATTTGCAGCGGCCATCATCTCGTCGGTCAGCGCTTCCAGCCCCTTGACCATGACCGAGCGGATCATCTTGATCGCGCTGGCCCGGCCGACTTCGCTGCCGACCACGCGGATATTGGTGAAACCCAGTTCGCGCAGCGCCGTCTCCGCCGCATCCGCCGCCGGTCCCGCCAGCAGCAGCGGCACGTTCAGCCGCGCCGGGTGAACCGGGGCCAGCACCGCCACATCGACATAGCGCCCGCCTGCCGCCGCAATCGCCTGCGCGGCGGCGCGCTTGGTATCGGGGGCAACGGAATTGCAATCGCACCACAGCGCCCCGGCATCCAGCAGCGGCGCATAGTCCTGCGCGCACACCAGCGCCTGATCGGCGGTGACCAGCGACAGCACCAGCGGCGCGCCTGCCAAAGCCTCGGCAGCACTGCCTGCCGCAATCACGCCCGCCTCGGCCATCGCTGCGCGGCGCGGCGCCAGCACATCCCAGCCGCGCGCGTGATCTTCCCACCCGGCGGCGCGGGCGAAAGTCGATCCGGCTTCGCCGAACCCGATCAGGGCAAGATCGCAGGTCATCGGCAGGTGCCATGCGCGCGCGGCGACGCCAGCTGCAAATCGAATGAACCCCGCAGCCATCAGATTTTACGAATCAACTGGCCAGTTCGCGGCCGACTTCATCCAGCAGCGCCAGGAATGCCGCCTGCGCCGCCGTGGGCCGCCAGCCCGCGCGGGTGGCAATGCCGATGGTCCGCGTCACCGGCACCGGCGTCGCCAGCGCGGCCAGCACCCCGGCATCGAGTTCGACCGACACCTGATCGGGCGAAAGCAGCGTCAGCGCATCGCTGGACAGCAGCAGCTGGCGCAGCATCATCACCGATCCGCATTCGATCCCGACGCGCGGCACATCCCGGCCCAGCGCGCGGACCATGTCTTCCCAGTAATGCCGCAGCGGCGTGTCGCGCCCCGGCATCAGCCACGGATAATCGAACATCGCCTGCGCAACGTCCGTTCCCGCCGCCAACAGCGGGTGCCCGGCCCGCATCACCAGCGCGGGGCGATCCTCAAACACCGCCATCTGATCGAGATCCTCTGCCTTGGCGCCGCCCCGCAGCGCCCCCAGCATCAGGTCGATATCGCCATCACGCAGCGGGCCGACCAGTTCGGTATGGCTGCCTTCATGCACCGCGATGTCGATCTGCGGATGGAGCGCCATGAACCGCGCGATCACTTCGGGCAGCCAGCGCGCCCGCGACAGCGGCATCGCGCCGACCACGATCCGCCCGCCCGCTTTGCCCTGCCACGCGGCGACTTCGGACAGCCCGGCGCGCAGTTCCGCCATCGCCAGGCCAAACCCGCGCGCGCGCCGCTCCCCCGCCGGGGTCAGCGCCAGCGAACGCCCGCGCCGGTCGAGCAGCCGCTGCCCCAGCGCGACCGACAAATCCGCCACCGCGCGGTGGAGCGAGGCCGCCGAAATCCCCGTCGCCTCGGCCGCCGCGCCGTAACTGCCCGCGCGCACAACGGCCAGAAACGCGCGGACTTGCGTGCCGGTGACGCGGGGGCTGCCGACGTGCGCAATCGCCGCCTCGGCGCGGGGGGCCAGCAGCTGCGCAGGCTCGGTCGGGCTCATCCCCTGCGGGCCGCGCTCGAACAGGGTGACGCCCAGGCTGGCCTCCAGTCCGGTGATCGCCTGGGTCAGCGCGGGCTGCGACAGGTTCACCGCGCGCGCCGCCCGGCTCAGGCTGCCATGCCGCACCGTCGCGGCCAGCGCGGCGAAGTGGCGGATATTGGGCGGGCGATCAGTCACGCAGGTTCGATTAGCAAATAGTTATGCCCCGCGCCAACTTCGCATTAGCAGGGGCAAGGGCTGCGGCGCATGGCCGCTGCGAACAGCTTCAGGAACAGTCCATGACCGGTATCGTCGTCCAGAACATCCAGCGCGCGCCCATCGACGTGATCGACGGGCTGGCGAAATGCGGCGTCGCCACCGTGCATGAGGCGCAGGGCCGCACCGGCCTGCTCGCCAGCCATATGCGCCCGATCTATTCGGGTGCGCGGATCGCGGGCAGCGCGGTAACGATCAGCGCGCCGCCGGGCGACAACTGGATGGTTCATGTCGCCATCGAGCAGCTGAAAGAAGGCGACATTCTGGTGATCGCGCCGACCAGCCCGTGCGAAGACGGCTACTTCGGCGATCTCCTCGCCACCAGCGCGCAGGCGCGCGGGTGCCGGGGGCTGATCATCAACGCAGGCATTCGCGACGTGCGCGACCTCACCGAAATGAACTTTCCGGTCTGGGCGAAGGCTGTGTTCGCGCAAGGCACGATCAAGGCCTCGCTCGGCAGCGTCAACGTGCCGGTGGTCTGCGCGGGCGCGCCGATTGCAGCGGGCGACGTGATCGTGGCCGACGATGATGGCGTCTGCGTGGTCAAGCGCGAACAGGCCGCCGAAGTGCTGGCCGCAGCGCAAGCCCGCGAAGCGAACGAGGGCGACAAGCGCGCGCGCCTCGCAGCGGGTGAACTGGGCCTCGATATGTATAAAATGCGGGAAAAGCTGGCGGAAATGGGCCTGAAGTATGTCTGATACCGCCGCCCCGCACCGCCCCGCTCCGTTCGTGTCGAGCGAAGTCGAGACACCTGATGCGGCGCTTCTCGACTTCGCTCGAAGCGAACGGAGGCTGGGATGATAGGTTACTCCGCACCGTGCATGTGGATGCGCGGCGGTACGTCCAAGGGCGGCTACTTCCTGAAGGACGACCTGCCCACCGACACCGCCGCGCGCGATGCATTCCTGCTGGCGATGATGGGCAGCCCCGATCCGGTCCAGATCGACGGGATTGGCGGCGCCGATCCGCTGACCAGCAAGGTCGCGGTGGTAGCCAAATCGGCGCGCGCGGGGATCGACGTCGATTACCTGTTCCTGCAGGTGTTCGTCGATCAGGCCATTGTCACCGACGCGCAGAACTGCGGCAATATTCTGGCCGGGGTCGGCCCGTTCGCGATCGAACGCGGGCTGGTGGCGGCGAGCGGAGATGAAACCAGCGTTGCGATCTTCATGGAAAACACCGGGCAGGTTGCGGTCGCCACCGTGCAGACCCCCGGCGGCGCGGTGACATACGCGGGCGAAGCGCGGATTGACGGCGTTCCCGGATCGCACGCCCCGGTGCCGCTGGAATTCCGCGATACCGCCGGTTCGTCCTGCGGCGCGCTGCTGCCCAGCGGCAACGCGGTCGATGTGGTCAACGGCGTGCCCGTGACCCTGATCGACAACGGCATGCCCTGCGTCGTGATGAAAGCCGCTGACGTTGGCATCACCGGGTATGAGGACCGCGACTGGCTCGACGCCAATACCGAACTCAAGGCCCGGATCGAAGCGATCCGGCTGGCCGTGGGTGAACGGATGAACCTCGGCGATGTGAAGGACAAATCCGTCCCCAAGATGATGCTGGTTGCCCCGCCCAAAAGCGGCGGCGCGGTCTGCGTGCGCAGCTTCATCCCGCACCGCGCCCATGCCACCATCGGCGTGCTCGGCGCGGTCAGCGTGGCGACGGCCTGTCTGATCGAAGGATCACCCGCCGCCGATGTGGCCGTGATCCCCGCTGGCAATCGCAAGACCCTGTCGGTCGAGCATCCGACTGGCGAAATGAGCTGTGTGCTGGAAGTGGACGATGCTGGTAACGTGGCCAGCGCCGCGCTGCTGCGCACCGCGCGCAAGTTGATGGACGGAGTTGTATTCGCCTAACCAGAGCCCGCCCGTCCTGAGCTTGTCGAAGGACTGTCCTTCACTTGCCGACGCGCGGTGGAAACGCAGATAAAACAATGCTTCGACAAGCTCAGCATGGACGGGATTGAGGAAATATCATGAGTGAAGACCGCATCATCAGCTGGCACGCCAACCCGTCAAAGCCGCTGTATGTTCCGCCCGTCGGCGCGATTGACGCGCATTGCCATGTGTTCGGGCCGATGGCGGAATTCCCGTTCAGCGCCAAGGCCAAGTATCTGCCCGAAGACGCCGGGCCGGACATGCTGTTCGCGCTGCGCGACCATCTGGGGTTTGATCGCAACGTGATCGTGCAGGCCAGTTGCCACGGCACCAACAACGCCGCGACGCTGGACGCCATCGCCCGCTCCAACGGCAAGGCGCGCGGGGTCGCGGTGGTCGATCCGGCGATCCACGACGCCGAATTGCAGGCGCTGCATGACGGCGGCATTCGCGGCATTCGCTTCAATTTCCTGAAGCGGCTGGTCGATGACGCGCCCAAGGACAAGTTCCTCGAAGTCGCCCGGCGTCTGCCACAGGGCTGGCACGTGGTGATTTATTTCGAAGCTGATATCCTCGAAGAACTGCGTCCCTTCATGGACGCGATCCCCGTGCCGCTGGTGATCGACCACATGGGCCGCCCGGACGTGACGCAAGGGCCGGACGGGCCGGACATGAAGGCGTTCCGCAACCTCCTCAACAGCCGCGACGACATCTGGTTCAAGGCCACCTGCCCCGACCGGCTCGATAGTATCGGCGATCCCTGGGACATGTTCGCCGAAAGCGTCGCGCCGCTGGTGGCCGATTACCCCACCCGCTGCCTGTGGGGCACCGACTGGCCGCACCCCAACATGCACGACGCGATCCCGGACGACGGCCACCTGGTTGACATGATCCCCCGCATCGCCCCGACCGAGGAATTGCAACGGCTGTTGCTGATCGACAATCCGGAAGCGCTCTACTGGGCGGACTGATATGGTTCGCGCAGAGTTCGCAGAGAGCGCAGGGTTGCCGCGTCTACCGCGCCGCAGGCTTTGAATTGCGGTACTGCGACCTGCGGCAAGTGGCCTGAAGGACGGTAGCGGCTTCGCCGCAAAAGCTTTATCTCTGCGCCCTCTGCGAACTCTGCGCGAACCAATTTTCCAGCCTCAGAAAATCGTATACCCGCCATCGATCACGATGCTGTCGCCGGTGTGAAACCGCGAGGCATCCGAGGCGAGGTAGACTGCGATTCCGGCGAAATCGTCGCGTTCGCCCCAGCGGCGCATCGGCACGCGGCCGATCACCTTGTCATTGAACTTGTCCCACGCCTGCAGCTTCGCAGTCATGTCGGAGCGGATCCAGCCGGGCAGCACGGCATTCGCGCGGATGCCGTAGCGGGCATATTCCACCGCCAGTCCCCGGATCAGGCCCAGCACGGCGGTCTTGCTGCTGGAATAGGCCTGATTCGCCGGTGCGCCATCGATGGCGGAAGTGGATGAGGTGACCAGCAGCGATCCGCCCGCATCACCGGTTTCGGCGCGGGCCAGCATATGTTTGGCCACTTCGCGAAAAGTCCAGAACACGGCGTCCAGATTGACCGTCATCACCCGCCGCCAGGCTTCAGTCGATTGTTCGTGGAACGGCCCGCCCCCGCCGATCCCGGCATTGGCAGCGCAGAAATCGATCCGCCCGAACCGTTCCAGCACCTCGGCCACGCCCTGCACAATCGCGGCTTCGCTGCTGACGTCGACTTGTTGCACCAGCACCTCCCCGCCCAGCGCGCGCAGGGTTTCGCCGGCGGCGGCGTTCTTGGCAGGGTTCTGGCCCCAGATCGCGACTGTGGCCCCGGCCACCGCCAGCCCTTCGGCCATGCCAAGGCCGATGCCGCCATTGCCGCCGGTAACCAGTGCGACCTTGCCGGTCAGATCAAAGGGATTGAATGCCACGCCTGCGGTTCCTCTTGCCGTTGCTTTTCCGGCAATCTGTCGCAAAGCACGACGTTTGACCAGCCTGTCAGGCGCGGTAGCCGGTCAGACCCGGTGAACGCCCTGCACCCAGCGGCGCGCCTGTTCGCGGGCCAGCTCGTGGTCGGCGGGCATGCGCTCCGTCTCGTTCAATTGCCGCGCTTCCAGCAGCACCGCCTGCGGCAAGGGCTGATCGAACCGGATGCCGATCCGCCCGCCGCTGCACCACTGGATATCGCCGAACACTTCATGCCCGCCCCATTGCAGGACCGCAGGCCCGCTGCAGCCGAAGGCCTGCCCGGCAATGACGCTGGCCCCTTGCCGCGACAGGTCGCACAGCACCACATTGCCCGCGCCTGCCCGCGTGATCACTTTTGCCGCAAGACGCACCCGCAAGCGGGCTTCGCGGCGGCGTCCGATTCGATTCGTCATACTGCCTCGCCAGGATAAGCCGATTGGCCGATCCTGGCGCAGACACGGTGTCAGTCGCGATAACCGCAGCCTAGGGCAAAACCCTGACCGGGCTGGTCTATTTCTTGGGATTCACCAGGATCACCATTTCATCATAAACGGCGATCAGGTGGCTGTCATACCACTGGTCGAGCACGCATTTGACCTGCCCGAAGAAGCCCGGAATCTCTTCCAGCACATAACTTCCCCGGAACGATGCGCCGCCTTCGTCGCCATAGATCGGCGGCGCAGCGATATCGATCGCCTGCCCTTTCAGGTAGGCGACAATTTCGTCGATCTGCTGCTTCAGCGCGGAGCGGCGATGTTCGTTGTTGGCCCCGCGCGCATGCTGCATTTCTTCCTTCGCGCGCTCGATCAGGCTGGTCAGGTAGGCATAGACGCGGTCCATGTTCTCGCGCTTGAGCGCGATCATCATGTCGACGTATTCCTTCTGGACCCGGATCGCGGCGGTTTCCGGGTGTTCCGAGCCGCTAAAGCCCTGACCCCAGTTGACCGGATTTTCCTGTATCATGCCCACCCCTTGAAAGCCCGACGCGCTGCGCGCTGGCTGGCATGACGTAGGTGAATATGCTTACCGCCGGGTTAAATCCGGTTTCACTTGCCCCCCTTGCGCTGCGCGCTAACATCGCAGCACTCGGTTGTTCGAAAGGCAAGCTCATGGGTGAATTTCTGCTGGCGCTGGTGGTGCTGGTGTTCGTGTTCCTGCTGATGGGGGTGCGCGTCGTCCGGCAGGGCTATGTTTACACGATCGAACGGCTGGGCAAGTATACGCTGGCCGCCCATCCGGGGCTGCACGTCATCATCCCGTTCATCGACCGCGTGGGCCACAAGGTGAACGTGATGGAACAGGTGCTGGACATTCCCGGCCAGGAAATCATCACCCGTGACAACGCGATGGTCGGCGTGGATGCGGTGGTGTTCTTTCAGGTACTGGACGCCGGCAAGGCCGCTTACGAGGTGTCGAGCCTCTATATCGCGATCATGCAGCTCACCACCACCAATCTGCGCACCGTGATGGGCAGCATGGACCTGGATGAAACGCTGTCCAAGCGCGATGAAATCAACGCCCGGCTGCTGGCGGTGATTGATCATGCGACATCGCCGTGGGGGGTCAAGATCACCCGGATCGAAATCAAGGACATCCGTCCGCCCGCCGATATCAGCAACGCGATGGCCCGTCAGATGAAGGCCGAGCGTGAAAAGCGCGCCCAGATCCTTGAAGCCGAAGGGATGCGCGCATCGGAAATCCTGCGCGCCGAAGGGGAAAAGCAAGGTGCGATCCTGCAAGCCGAAGGTCGCCGCGAAGCCGCGTTCCGCGACGCCGAAGCCCGTGAGCGTGAGGCCGAGGCCGAGGCCAAGGCCACCCAGATGGTGTCCGACGTGATCGCACGATCGGGCAGTCAGGCACTCAACTACTTCATTGCGCAGAAATACACCGACGCGGTCAGCCAGTTTGCGACATCGCCCAATGCCAAGACTATCCTCTTCCCGATCGAGGCAACGCAGCTGATCGGGACGCTGGGCGGGGTGGGCGAACTGGTCCGCGATGCGCTGAGCGAAAAGAAGGGTTAGGCCGCGTGGACTGGCTCAACTCCCTCGATCCGCACTGGTTCTGGCTGGCGCTGGGGCTGGTGCTGGCAATCGGCGAAATCGCCATTCCCGGCGCATTCCTGATCTGGCTGTCCGCCGCCGCGCTGGCCACAGGCTTGCTGGCGTGGGTCACGCCGCTGGGGATGCCGTTCCAGATCGTGGTGTTCGCCGCGCTGGCGATCAGCTTTGTCTTTGCGGGCCGCAATTTCCTGCGCCGCCACCCGATCGAAGGGGCCGACCCGATGATGAACGATCGCGGCGCCCGCTCGGTCGGCGAAACCGTAGTCGTGACGAGCGTGATCGAAGGCGGCAGCGGCCGGGTCAAGCTGGGCGACAGCGAATGGCTGGTCAAAGGCCCGGATGCCGAACCCGGCACCCGCATGAAAGTGACCGGACATGACGGCGCGGTGTTGGTGGTGGAGCATCTGCACTGAACCCGCGTTCAGGCGTCAGCCGCCTGAAGGAGGCTTCGCCGCGGCCGCGGGCTTGTTCAGCCAGCTGTAGATCCCGTCGTAAATGGCGCCGTTCATCGCCGCATCCACATCGCTGAATGCTTCGAACATCAGCCGCTTGCCAAAGGCCTGATCCTGTTCCGGAAGGCCTCCATTGCGCTTGATCAGCAGTCCAAGCTGCGTGATCAGCGGCTTGCTGGCATTGGCGGGAGTGACCTCTTTTGCGGCGGGCAGCAGCTTCGCCGCCAGGAACTTGCGCACGCGGGTGTGGGCGCTATCGGAAAACTTCGCTTGCCGGACCAGTTCCGCCCAGCCCGACACTTGATCCGCTGCCTGCCAACTGGCCTCATAGTGCTGTCCGAACATCGCGTCGAACACGGCCAGCGTCGGCCCGCTGACGGTGCCAGTGATAGCCGGCTGTCCCTTGCCACTCGCTGCCCGAATCATGATCGCCCGGATGCGGCCGGAAGCGAGTTCATCGAGCAGGTCAAATTCGCTGTCATCCAGCTTGCCGTCGGCCAGCAAGACCGCGCGAATGCGCTGCGCATCCTCGACCTGCAGGAATCGAGCGGGCCGCAGCTGCGCAGCGACAATGATGCCGATGACAGCTTCCGCTGCCACTGCCCTGCCGTCCTCCGTCGATCCGTCAGGGGCCGCAGCATTGGCCACGCGCGGGATGCTGGTGAAACCATCCGTCTGCGCCGCAACAGGCATCGCAATTGCCACCAGTCCGGCAGCCAGAATTGTGCGCTTCATCAGCGTTCCTTTCACCCAACTGGATCCGGTCCTAGCAATACCTGACAGTCCGGGCCTTGTGCAGACCCGACAGGCATCGCATATCGGCGCAAAGGACCTGACCCATGCCCGACAAGCTCCAATTGACCGACGCCGAATGGCGCGAACGCCTGACCCCGGAACAGTACGCGATCCTGCGCCAGGCGGGGACCGAGCGGGCGTTTACCGGCAAGTATGAATACAACGCCGCTCCCGGTGTCTATCACTGCGCGGGCTGCGGAACGGCGTTGTTCGGATCGCAGGCCAAGTTCGATTCCGGCTGCGGCTGGCCCAGCTACACCGCCCCGCTGCATGACGACGGGGTGGAGGAACTGGTCGATACCACGCACGGGATGGTCCGCACCGAAGTGCGCTGTGCGACGTGTGATGGTCATCTCGGCCATGTCTTTCCCGACGGACCCGGCCCCACCGGCCTGCGCTATTGCATCAACAGCGCCGCGCTGGGGTTCGATCCGGAGGATTGAGGGCGCTGCGCAATTTACCGTTAACCCTGCGTTACAAATCTTCTATGCATGGCGCGCGAGTGCGGCGGTGCCAGTTCCGGACACCCTGCCCGCGAGAGGGTTGATCGAGCCACATGGCACGTAAAGAGATCCGGCGTTCAGCGCGGAGCGGACGCCAGCCTGACCAGCCGCAGCCCTCTGGCGTTCGCAAGGTTGTGCGCGGACTGTTCATCTGGGGACTGGGGTTTGCGCTGCTGGGGGTGATGATCGTGGTCGTCGCCGTGGGCTTCGCCGCGCAATCGCTGCCCACTTACAGCGAACTGAAAAGCAGCCAGGCCGGCCAGATGATCGTCGTGCGCGCACGGGACGGCACCGAAATCGTCTCGCTTGGCCCCAGCTATGGCAAGTGGCTGGCAAGCGACCAGATCCCCGCCGTCATGAAAGACGCGATCCTGGCGACCGAGGACCGGCGCTATCGCAGCCATATCGGCATCGACCCGATCGGCATCGCGCGGTCGTTCTATGTCCGCTTCCAGGAAGGGCGCTTCAAGCAGGGCGGCTCAACCATTACCCAGCAGCTGGCGCGCACGGTCTTTCTGAACAACAGCCGGACCTGGGGCCGCAAGCTGCGTGAGATCATTCTGGCGATGGCGCTGGAATGGAAGTTCTCGAAGGACCAGATCCTCGAACTGTATCTCAACAAGGTCTATTTCGGCGGTGGGGCTTACGGCATCGATTCCGCCAGCCGCAAGTTCTTCGGCCATCCCGGCACCGAACTCAGCCTGCCCGAAGCCGCGATCATTGCCGGACTGGTCAAGGCGCCGTCGCACTATTCGCCGACCGCCGATGCCGAAGCGGCGCTGGGCCGCGGGCAGGTGGTGCTGGGCCTGATGCGCGAAATCGCCGTGATCAGCCCGGCCGAATTCGCCGCCGTGGACCTGAAGACGATCAAGTTCGCATCCGAAAAGGGGCAGAACTCGGTCCGCTATTTCACCGACTGGGCGCTGCCCCAGCTTGACCTGCTGCTGCCGGAAAACTCCGAGCCGATCGAGGTCTGGACCACGCTGGATATCGCGATGCAACGCGCCGCCACCGCCGCGATCCAGGACCAGGTGCCAAGCGGTGCCCAGGGCGCACTCGTCAGCCTTGACCGGGATGGCGCGGTGCTGGCGATGGTGGGCGGCACCGATTACGTCACCTCCAACTACAACCGCGCGGTCAATGCGGTGCGTCAGCCGGGTTCGGCGTGGAAGCTGTTCGTCTATCTTGCCGCGCTGGAAGCGGGTTACACCGTCAACGACAAGGTGGTGGATGAACCCGTGACGATCGAGGGGTGGAGCCCGCGCAATTCCAACGGCACGTTCGCCGGGGAAATCGACGTGCGCAGCGCCTTTGCCTATTCCAAGAACACGGTTGCGGCGCAGCTGGGCAACGAAGTCGGCTTCAGCGCAGTGGCCGGCATGGCTCGCCGGTTCGGCATCACCACCCCGATTTCGACCGTCCCGTCGATGGTGCTGGGCAGCAATGTGGTGCGCGTGATCGACATGACCCGCGCCTTTGCCGCCGTATCGGCCAAGGGCCAGGCGATTGAACCGTTCGGCATCACCAAGATCTCCACGATCGACGGCCGGGTGCTGTATGAGCGCGACCGCAAGAGCGGGCAGATGCTGGTGCCTGCCTATGTTGCGGCCGGGATCACCGACATGCTGCAAAGCGCAGTCAGCATCGGCACGGGCCGCGCGGCGCAGATCGGCCGCCCGGTGGCGGGCAAGACCGGCACGACAACATCGAACAAGGATGGCTGGTTCCTGGGCTTTTCCAGCGGGATCACCACCGGCGTGTGGATGGGCCGCGATGATGACAAGCCCGTCCCCGGCCTGCAAGGCGGCACCGCTCCGGCCCGCGCCTTTGCTGCCTATATGCGCGTCGCCGTGGCCGGACGCCCGGTCGAAAAGTTCGATACCGAGGCCACCCCGCCCGCCTGGCAGCTGGAACCGGACGACGAAGCCAACCTGACCGGCAATCCGGACGATTATTACTTCGTCGATGAAAAGGGCAACCTGATCGAACCCGGCAACAACCCCGCCCCGGCCGAACGCGCACCACCCGCACCGCAAGTGCCGGATGCTGGGGGGCTGGAACGCGTCAACCCGCCCCCGGCCGCGAACGATGAGTTTCTGGATCGCGCAACCGGGGGCGGCCCGCCCTAGGGTCGGCCGCCGTTCAGCGGTCTGCCCGCCGGGCAACCTGTGGCTACATGAAACAAAGGCCCCCTTCCCGCGCCGGGAAGGGGGCCTTCGCGTTTTACAGCAAGGCTGGTCCGGTCAGCGCAGGCGCACTGGCAGGAAAGTGGCGGGCTGGCCGCGGCGCTGGACGCGCAGCATGACTGCCTGACGTCCCGCAGTCTTGGCCGCGCCGACCGCACTTTCCAGTTCGGCGATGGTGGTCACGTCTGTGCCGTTGGCCGACAGGATCACGTCGCCGCGTTGCAGCCCCTTGGTCCCGGCATCGGACGATCCGTCGACCACCGCGATCACCAGCCCCTTGGTGCCATCGGGCATCCCGATCTGGCGTGCGATCTGCGGGTTGAGCGCGAGCACCGACAGGCCCAGCGACTTTTCGATCACCCCTTCGCCCTGCTTCTGCGGGCTGCGATTATAGGCGTCTTCATCCTGCGGGGTATTGGGGTTGAACGTGCTTTGCGCCAACTCCTCTTCACTGGGGCGCTTGCCCACGACCGCGTTCAGCGTCATCCGCTTGCCGCCCCGGATCACTTCGACCGGGATGCGCTTGCCCGGCGCGGTGTTGGCGACAATGAAGCTGAGCGTCTGGTCCGGCGTCACGTCCTTGCCGTCGATCTTCAACACGACATCGCCCGGCAGGATATTGGCGTTGGCGGCCGGCTGACCGGGCTGCACCGTCTGCACCAGTTCGCCGCGCTTTTTGGGCAGGCCCAGCGCATCCGCGACGTCCTCGGTCACCGGCGCGATCTGCACGCCCAGATAGCCGCGATCGATCGACTGGCCCTTGATCAGCTTGTCGACAATCGGTGCGGCGACTTCAGCCGGAATGGCAAAACCGATCCCGACGCTGCCGCCGGTGGGCGAGAAGATCGCGTTGTTGATCCCGATCACCGCGCCGTTCATATCGAACATCGGCCCGCCGGAATTGCCCCGGTTGATCGAGGCATCGGTTTGCAGATAGCGATCATACGCACCGCCCGCACCGGTATTGCGATGGACCGCCGAGATGATCCCGGACGTCACCGTGCCGCCCAGTCCGAACGGGTTGCCGATGGCAATCACCCAATCGCCGACGCGCGCGGTCCGGCTGTCGCCGAACTTCACGAACGGCAGCGCCTTGCCCGGTTCGATCTTCAGGACCGCGAGATCGGACGGCGCATCGCGGCCGATCAGCTTGGCCGGGTATTCGGTGCCATCGGGCATCGTTACGGTGATCGATTCCACCTGGCCCTGACCATCGGCCACGATCACGTGGTTGTTGGTCACGACATACCCGTCCGCCGACATCACAAAGCCCGAACCCAGCGACTGCGCTTCGCGCGTTTGCGGCCCGTTGCCCTGCCCGCCGAACAGATCGGCGAACGGCGTGCCCGCGAACGGGTTGGCATTGCGGACCTGCACCTTCTGGCGGGTCGAGATGTTGACCACGGCAGGCTGCAATTGCTGCGTCAGGTCGGCAAAGCTGGCCGGGGCACCGCCGCGCGGGACCACGTTGGCCATTTGCTGGGCATCATTCTGGGCCACCTGTCCCACCGCCGGAAGGCCGGTCGCCAATGACAGGGCGGCACCGCCCAGCAATAGCGCGGAAGTCACTCCATAGGCGTATCGCACGTGTCCTGTATCCTCTTGTCTGGTCGCATCGCTGCAAAATTCGCTTACCCGCTACTGATTCAGCCTGAATCGCCTGAACGGGAATTGAATGGCCTACCGCCCCTTGAACTGGCGCAGGTAATCGTTCTCTGGTGACAGAATGATCGTGCTGGTGCCCTTGTTGGCGGGATTGGCAAACGTGGCTTCATAACTGCGCATCGCGCGGTAGAAGTCATAGAATTGCGGATCCTGACCATAGGACTTGGCGTAGATTTCCGATGCTGTCGCTTCTGCGGCCGAAGTGATCAGCTGTGCCTGCATCTGCCCGCGCGCCTGGATCGTGATCGCTTCCTGCTCCCGCGCGGCCTGCATCCGGGCGAACGCGCTTTCCAGCGCGCCTTCGGGCAGGTCGGCCCGCTTGACCCGCACGTCGATCACCTGGGCCCCATAGGACCGCGCCTGCTCGTCCAGGTTCTTGCGGATCTGGCTCATCGCCTGGCCGCGCTCGGCGGTCAGCAGCGCCTGGAACGTGCGCTTGCCCAGTTCCTGCCGCAGGACCGAGGTCATGATCGGCTGCAACTGGCTGGTCACGCGGTCAACCGAGCCGGCGGTTTTCACCATCTTGACCGGATCGATGATCCGGAACCGGGCATAGGCATCGACCTGAAGCCGCAACTGATCGCTGGACAGCACCAGTTGCCGTTCCATCGGGAACGACAGCAACTGCTTGTCCACCCACACCAGCTGTTCGACAAACGGCAGGCGCCAGCTGATCCCGGCCCCGGTATTCCCGAAATCGACATTGGGACGGAAGGCATTGATCTTGCGCACCGGCTCGCCCAGCCGGACGACCACGACCTGCTGTGTTTCGGGCACGATCACCACGCTGGAAACCAGCACGACGGCGGCGGCAATCAAGCCGCCAAGGGCCAGTTTGCTGGTTCGGACCAAGTTCAGCATCTTACTGGCCCCCCGTCGCTGCGGCAGGAGTTTCAGGCGCCCGTCGTTTCACTTCGGGTAGCGGCAGATACGACGTCACGCCGCTGCCTTCGACCACCACCTTGTCGTTGTTCGACAAAACGCGCTCCATCGTATCGTAATACATGCGCCGCCGGGTCACTTCCGGGGCCAGCTTGTACTGCTGGTAAACCTTGTCGAATGCGGCGGCCTCACCCTCGGACCGGGCCAGGGTCTGCTGCGCCCAGGCCTGCGCCACGTTCTTGTCGCGCTGGGCATTCTGCTGGGCGACGTTGACCTTCTGGAAGGCATCGGCAACCTTTTCGGGCGGGTCCGCCTTCTTGATATCGACGCCGACCACCTGCACGCCGGTGCGATAGGCATCGAGAATGCCCTGCATCCGTTCGCGCGTGTTCAGTTCCAGCGGTCCGCGGCCCGATCCGTCCCAGATCGCGTTCAGCGATACTTCGGCCACGGAAGCGCGCATCGCAGCTTCGGCCACTTCCTTGACCGTGCGCTGCGGATCGGCGGCGGCGAACGTGAACAGTTTCAGATCCTTGATCCGCCAGCGCACCTGATACGACAGATCAATCAGGTTCTGGTCGCTGGTCAGCACCAGATTCTCGCTGCCTTCGGTTTCCGGGATCACGTCGTTGATCACCGAGGTTACATCGCGCGTCTGAACCTGCTGGATTGGCCAGGGTGCGGTCATCGATACGCCGGATTCAATCGTGTGGCTGTATTTGCCGAACGTGGTGACAATCCCCTGCTCCTTGGGGCTGAGCTGGTGAAAGGCCGAGCCGATCAGCCACAGTGCCGCAATCCCGCCGACGATCAGCGGCGCCCAGCTTTTGCCGTCAGCGCGCTGAGGCAGGCCGGGAAAGCCGTCGCCCCGCCCGCCGCCGCCACCGCCGCCGCCACCGCCGCCTTTGCCACGCGACCGGAAAATATCCTCGATCGAGGCGGAACGCCGCGGCTCGGCCTCGCCGCCCGCTGGTTGCCAGGGGTTACGCGGACCGGTGCCCGGTTTTGGTTCGGAGGCTGGTTCAGGCGGAACATCCGGTTTGGAGTCGCCTCCACCCGTGTCCCCGGCAGCGGTGCCGGAATCATTCCCCCAGGGGCTCTTGCGGCCGGCCATAGCCAGCACGATCTGCCGTGCAGAACTGCGAATACCACTCATGCAATGTCTTATAGGTATGGCCGTTGCACAAAAACAGTGCCTCCCCCCGCTTTTTCCTTGCTAGGGGAACGCAAATGCCAAGCAGGAGCAAATTGTGAGCGTTGATGCCGATACCCTGACCGCGCTGCTACCCCCCCTGGCGCAGGCCCGGCTGCAATCACTGAAAGTGACCGACGCGGGCGTGGCGGTGCTGGTGCTGGATGCCTCGGGCCTCGACGGGATAGAGCGCGACCGGCTGGAAGTGGCGATCAAGGATGCCCTGCGCACGTCCGTCTCTGAAGTGCGGGTGGCGATGATGGCCGACAAGCCGAAGATCCGGATCATCGCGGTCGGATCGGGCAAGGGCGGCGTTGGCAAATCGACCGTATCTACCAACATCGCCGTCGCGCTCGCGCGGATGGGGCGCAAGGTGGGCCTGGTCGATGCCGATATCTATGGCCCCAGCCAGCCGCGCCTGCTGGGCAATGAAGGCGTGAAGCCCAAAGCGACCGAGAAAAAACTGATCCCCGTCCCCAGCAAATGGGGCGTGCCGGTGCTGTCGATGGGTCACCTGATCGAAGCGGGCAAGGCGATCGCCTGGCGCGGGCCGATGGCGGGCAATGCGCTGGGCCAGCTGGTCGATGCCGACTGGGGCGATATCGATACGCTGATCGTCGATCTGCCCCCCGGCACCGGCGATGTGCAGCTGACCATGCTGCAACGCCACAAGCCGCTGGGCGCGGTAATCGTGTCCACCCCGCAGGATCTGGCGCTGATCGACGCCGCGCGCGCGATGCAGCTGTTCGAAGTGGGCCAGGTGCCGGTGATCGGACTGGTCGAGAACATGGCCGGATACGCCTGCCCGCACTGCGGCGAGGTCAGCGATCCGTTCGGCAAGGGCGGGACCGAGGCCACCGCCAAGGCGCTGAACCACCCGTTCCTCGGCCGGATTCCGCTCGACCTGTCGATCCGCGAACAGAGCGATGCCGGCACGCCGCCCGCCGCCGGCGACGGTCCGCAGGCCGAAGCGTTTGCCGCGATTGCCCGGCGCGTGGCGACCTGGCTGGACAATCAGTGACCGCAGCGGTGCCCCCATGCCTATAACCCGGCGCGGCATCCTGCTGGGGGCCGGAGCGACCGGCGGCCTGATTCTGGCGTGGGCGCTGACCCCGCGATCGTTTCCGCCGCCGCTGCCCCCCGGCGAGGGCGAAGTGGCGTTCGATGCCTGGCTGAAGATCGGCACCGACGGCGTGATTACGGTCGCGGTCCCGGAACTGGAAATGGGTCAGGGCATCACCACCCTGATCCCGCAGATCGTGGCCCAGGAACTGGGGGCCGACTGGCGGCAGCTGGCGGTAGAGCCGGTTCCGGTCAGCGGGGCCTTTGCCAACGTTCCGCTCGCCGCGCGCTGGTCGGCGCTGTGGCTGCCGCTGCTGAGCGGGCTGGCCAACCAGCCGGACGCTCTGCTGGCCCGCCGCTTTGCCGAAACCGAACCGTTTACCGCCACCGCGGACGGCACATCCCTGATTGCCCACGAAGCCGCCGCGCGAATCGCCGCCGCCAGCGCGCGGGCCATGCTGGCGCAGGCCGCGGCGAAGCGCTGGGGCGTGGCGTGGGAGGAATGCGACGCGGCTGACGGCCACATCACCCACGGCAAGCAGCGCCTGCCGTTTGCACAGTTGGTCGAAGCCGCTGCCGGGTTTGACGCACCCTATCCGCCGTCACTGCGCGCGCAGCCACCGGGGGAGAACCCGGCCGAAGTGCTCCCCGGCGCGCCGCTGCGCTTTCCCCGGCTGGACCTGCCCGCCAAAGTCGATGGCAGTTTCAGCTTCGCGGGCGATGTGCGCCTGCCCGACATGGTCTATGCCGCGATCCGCCACGGCCCGATCGGAGATACCCGGCTGGGCGGTTATGACACCGGGCAGACCAAGGGCGTGCAGGGCCTGATGAAACTGGTCAACGGCCCGAACTGGCTGGCCGCCGTGGCGAGCGACTGGTGGGCGGCTGAACGCGCGTTGACGCTGATCGCGCCGCGCTTTGCCGCGCAGGACCGCGCCGGAACCGCCGCCACCGCGCAGGCGCTGGATCAGGCGTTGCGGCGCGGACGCGCCAGCCGGATTGCCGAAACCGGCGATCCGGATAACTGGCTGTCCAGCAAGTTCGAGCATGTCGCACACTACTGGGTCGCCCCGGCGCTGCACGCCACGCTGGAAACCGCCACCGCCACCGCGCGGCTGACCGGCGGAAAGCTGGAACTGTGGGCCGCCACCCAGGCCCCGCAGGCCGCGCGCCGCGCCGCCGCCGCCGCGCTGGACATCGCGGTTGAAAATGTCGTGCTCTATCCAATGCCCGCCGGGGGCAGTTTCGACCGGCGGCTGGAGCATGACCACATTGCCGAAGTCGCGCTGATCGCCCGGCAGGCGGGCAAGCCGGTGCAACTGATCTGGTCGCGCTGGCAGGAACACGTCGCGGGCCTGCCGCGCACCCCGGCCCGCGCCGTCCTGGCTGCCCGAACCGCACCCGACGGGACGCTGGTGGCCCTTAAAGTGCGCATCGCGGCACCAGCCAGCTTCCACGAATTCGGTGAACGGCTGCTGCACGGCAAGACGCCCCACGCCGCCCGTCACGCCCAGGTGCAGGGCGATGCCATGACGGTCGAAGGGGCGGTGCCGCCTTATGCCATCCCGCATCTGGTGGTCGAACACGTCCCCGCCGCAATTCCCCTGCCCACGGCGCGGATGCGCGGCAATGCGCATGGCTACACCTGCTTTTTCATCGAGACGTTCATCGACGAACTGGCCGCCCGCGCCCGGCGCGAGCCGCTGTCCTATCGCATTGCCATGCTGGGGCATGACATCCGGCTGGCCACTTGCCTGCAACGCGCCGCCACGCTGGCCGAATGGAACGGCGGTGCAAGCGGCAGCGGGCAGGGGCTGGCGTGCCACCAGATGACCATCGCCGGACGGACCGGGCGGATCGCGCTGGTCGCCAACGCGCGTCAGGACGAACGCGGCATCCGCACGGACAAGCTGACCGCCGTGGTCGATATCGGCCGGGTGGTGAACGCGGATATCGCGCGCCAGCAGATCGAGGGCGGCTTGCTGTTCGGGCTGGGGCTGGCGCGGGGGTGCAGCACGGCTTATGCCGATGGCCTGCCGCTGACCGGACGGCTCGGCGCGCTCGGCCTGCCGCTGCTGGCCGACTGCCCGGACATCGAAGTGGACTTCATCGAATCGACCGACGAACCGTTTGATCCCGGTGAACTGGGCGTCGCGGTTGCCGCCCCGGCGCTGGCCAACGCCCTGTTTGCCGCCGGGTCCACCCGCCTGCGCAACCTGCCGCTGACCGCCGTGCCAGCCTGAATGCCGCCGAAAGCCCAGCTTTGCCATGCTCGCCAAACCGCCCAAGGCAACCAACATGACTGAACATTTGCCCGCCAATCATCCGCCTGTCGCACCGTCCCGGGTGGGCGTGCTGCTGGTCAATCTGGGCACGCCCGATGCGCCCACGCCCAAAGCCGTGCGGCGTTACCTGAAAGAGTTCCTGTCAGACCGGCGCGTGGTGGAAATCCCCCGGCTGGTGTGGTGGCCGATCCTGAACGGGATTATCCTGAACACCCGGCCCAAAAAATCCGCCCATGCCTATGAACAGGTCTGGGGTCCGGACGGATCGCCGCTGGCCGCGATTACCAAGGCACAGGCGGCGGCGCTGGCAGAGCGGCTGGGCGACCATGTCATGGTGCGCTGGGCGATGCGCTATGGCAATCCGGCATTGGGCGCGGAAGTCCAGGCGCTGAAGGACGCCGGGTGCAGCAAGATCCTGATCGCGCCGCTCTATCCGCAATACTCCGGCGCGACGACCGCGACCGTGGTCGATGCGCTGGGGCAGCAGCTGGCCAAAATGCGCTGGCAGCCCGCGATCCGCACCTTGCCGCCCTATTACGACGATGCGGTGCATATCGAGGCGCTGCGCGCCGATACCGCGCGCCAGCTGGCCGCGCTGGATTTCACGCCCGAAGTGCTGCTGCTGTCGTTCCACGGGATGCCGGAACGGACGCTGCATCTGGGCGATCCCTACCACTGCCAGTGCCGCAAGACCGCGCGGCTGCTGGCGCAGGCACTGGCCCCCACGCACCCGGACCTGAAGATCGAGGTCAGCTTTCAGTCGCGCTTTGGCCGGGCCAAGTGGCTGGAGCCAGCGACCGATACAGTGCTGGACCAACTGGCCAAAACCGGCACTCGCCGCGTCGCGATTGCCGCGCCCGGCTTTTCCGCCGACTGCCTGGAAACGCGCGAGGAACTCGCGATCCGGGGGGCAGAGGACTTCCTGGCCGCCGGGGGCACGCACTTTGCCGCGCTCGATTGCCTGAATACGTCGGACGCCGGGATGGCAATGCTGGACACGCTGGTCCGGCGCGAACTGGCGGGGTGGATTTAACCGCCGATCCAATTACAACGCTGTCAGTAACAAGGATAACTGATGGCCACGCTTGCACCCGATACCCCGCAATACACCCACTGGTCCCAGCCCCAGCCCAAGTCCGCGCTCGATCACATCCCCGGTGAGGATGGCTGGCCGGTGCTGGGCACCACGCTGCAATTGCTGGCCGATCCGGTCGGCTTCGGCAACCGGATGCGGGCGAAATACGGCAACGTCTATCGCAACAACAGCTTTGGCCGGCGCGGGGTGATCCTGATCGGGGCCGAGGCGAACGAGCTGGTGCTGTTCGACCGGGGCAAGCTGTTCTCCAGCGCACAGGGCTGGGGTTCGGTGCTGGACCAGCTGTTCCCGCGCGGGCTGATGCTGCTGGACTTCGACCACCACCGGGCCGACCGCCGCGCGCTGTCGATCGCGTTCAAGCCTGAACCGATGCGCCACTATTCCGACGCGCTCAACCGCGGGATTGCGGACCGGGTGCAGGAATGGTCGGGCCGCGAATTGCTGTTCTATCCGGCAATCAAGCAACTGACGCTCGATCTGGCCGCAGACAGCTTCCTGGGCCTGCCGTGGGGGCCAGAGGCGGACAAGATCAACCAGGCCTTCGTCGACATGGTCCAGGCCTCGATCGGCGTGATCCGCAAGCCGCTGCCGTTCACCGCGATGGGCCGGGGCGTGGCGGGACGCAAGTTCCTGATCGAGTACTTCACCGCCGAAACGCTGCGCCGCCGCGAACAGGGCGGCGGGCAGGACATGTTCAGCCAGTTCGCCCGCGCCACGCATGAGGACGGATCGCTGATGCCGGTCGATGAAGTGGTCGATCACATGATCTTCCTGATGATGGCCGCACACGATACGATTACCTCGTCCGCCACCTCGCTGGTCTGGCTGCTGGCCAGGAACCCCGAATGGCAGGACAAGCTGCGCGCCGAACTGCGCGCGGTGACCGGCGGCGAAGGCCGTTCGCTGGCCTATGACGACATGGGAAAGCTGGACCTGACCGAAATGGCGTTCAAGGAATCGCTGCGGCTGATCCCGCCCGTCCCTTCGCTGCCCCGCCGCGCGCTGAAGGAATTCACCTTTGGCGGTTATACCATCCCGGCCGGAACGCCGGTCGGGATCAGCCCGGCGGCGGTGCATATGATGGAAGAATACTGGCCCGAACCCGAAAAGTTCGATCCGCTGCGCTTTACCCCCGATCAGGTGGCCAAGCGCCACAAGTATGCGTGGGTGCCGTTCGGCGGCGGGGCGCATATGTGCCTGGGGCTGCACTTTGCCTATATGCAGGTGAAGATCCTGATGGCGCAGATCCTGACCCGCTACAGAATCGAGATTGAACCGGGGTATGAACCCAAGTGGCAGCCGTGGCCGATCCCCAAGCCGAGCGACGGCTTGCGCGTGACCTTCCAGCCGGTTTAAGCGCGGGGCCAGTCTCTAGCGAAAGTTCCTGATATGCCCGGCCTGCGCCCCGACATCGATCCTGACGGCCTGCTTGAATACTCGGTCGTGTTCACCGATCGCTCGCTCAACCATATGAGCGCAGCCTTTCAGGGCGTGATGCACGATATCCACGCAGGCCTGACCGGGGTCTACGGGGCCGAGCGGGCCGTCGTGGTCCCCGGCGGCGGTAGCTATGCGATGGAAGCGGTCGCGCGGCAGTTCGCCACGGGCAAGCGCGTGCTGGTGATCCGCAACGGGTTTTTCTCATACCGCTGGACCCAGATTTTCGAGGCCGGCGGCATTCCCGCGCAGGAAACGGTGCTGAAAGCCCGACGCATTGGCGAAGGGCCGACCGCGCCGTTCGCCCCCGCGCCCATCGACGAAATGGTCGCCGCGATCCGCGCCGAGCGCCCCGACGTGGTATTCGCGCCGCATGTCGAAACCGCATCGGGGATCATCCTGCCCGATGACTATGTCCGCGCCGTCGCCGCTGCCGCCCATGAAGTCGGCGCACTGTTCGTGCTCGATTGCGTGGCATCGGGCTGCGTCTGGGTGAACATGGCCGAAACCGGAGTCGATGTGCTGATTTCCGCCCCGCAAAAGGGCTGGTCCGCTTCGCCTTGCGCGGGACTGGTGATGCTGAGCGCCGCCGCGCTGGAACGCTGCCGCGCGGCGCAATCAACCAGCTTTGCGGTCGATCTGGGCCGCTGGCTGGCGATCATGGAAGCCTATCTGAACGGTGGCCACGCCTATCACGCGACGATGCCCACCGATGCGCTGCGCGGCTTTCGCGATGCGATGCTGGAAACGCAGGCAGCGGGCCTTGAATCCCTGCGCGCGGCGCAGTGGGAACAGGGCAATGCGGTCCGCGCGATGCTGGCCGCGCGGGGCGTGCCATCGGTTGCCGCCGAAGGGTTCGGCGCGCCGGGCGTGGTCGTGTCCTACACCGCCGATTCCGAGATCCAGAACGGCAGGAAGTTCCTGGCCCAGGGCTATCAGATCGCGGCGGGCGTGCCGCTGATGATTGACGAGGGCGCGGATTACCGCAGCTTTCGCCTCGGCCTGTTCGGTCTGGACAAGCTGCTGGACGTTCCTGCCAGCCTGAAGCGGCTGGAAACCGCGTTCGACGCGGTGTTCCCGGCCTAGGCCTCCCGCTTATCGCTTTCGGACAAACTCTGCGCGCAGCACCAGTCCCTTGATCCCGTCAAACCGGCAGTCGATTTCCTGGGCATCGCCGGTCAGCCGGATCGACCTGATCACAGTACCCTGCTTCAGCGTCTGGCCCGCGCCCTTGACGGTCAGGTCCTTGATCAGGGTGACGGAATCGCCATCCGCCAGCAGGTTGCCCACCGCATCGCGCACTTCCACCGTTTCGGCAGCGGCCTGCTTCGCCGCGAGTTCGGACGCGGGCAGCCATTCACCGCTGTCTTCGTCATAGACATAATCTTCGTCGTCACCGGCCATCGTGGTTCCCTCCATTGGCAGGCCCGGGGCAATGACAGGCGGCGGCGGGCTTGGCGAGGAGAATGTTCGCCGGACTTGCGCAGGCGCGCGGTTGCGGGAACAAGGCGGCATGGACACCCCAATCATCACCCTGGACGAAACGCACCGCGCCGCCGCCGTCGCCACGCTGGCCGCCGCGTTTCAGAATGACCCGGCGGTCAGCTGGATCATCCCCGATCCTGCCGCCCGCGCCCGCCGCCTGCGCCTGATGTATGACTGGCTGTTCAGCGATCATCTGGCGCACGGCCTGATCCTGGGCACGCCGGACGTTGCGGCGGTGACGCTGTGGCGCGAACCTGGCAAAGTGCATCTGCGCTCGCGCCTCACCCCGCCACACGTGCTCCATCTGCTGCGGATTTTTGGCCCGTGCATCATGCGCGCCGCCAAAGTCGGTGACAGTATCGACGCGCACCTGCTGCGCGGGGAGGGCAGGTATTACCTGCGCTATGCCGGGGTGCGGCCCGATTGCCAGGGCAAGGGGCTGGGCGGGCGGACGATCCGAGCCGGCCTTGCCCGCGCGGCGCAGGCGGGCGTTCCCGCCGTGCTGGAAACCGCGACGGCCAGCAACGTCGGCCTGTATCAGCGGCTGGGCTTCGTGATCCGCGAGGAATGGGATGTGCCGGGGCGCGAGGGGCCGCATTTCTGGACCATGGAACACCCGGACCCGGCCTGAGATCCGGTCAGACGGCCAATCCGTCCCACACCAGTTTGGCGCCGAGCGCGACCATCAGCAGGTAGATGAGGGTATAGAACCGCGCGCTGTCCAGTCGCCGGATCAGCCGCACCGCGACCAGCGTGCTGACAATCGCCAGCGGCAGGAGAGCGGCTCCGGCCGCCAGCGTCTGCGCGTTGAGCGAACCAAGCGCGAGGTAACTGGGCACCTTGATCCAGTTGACCAGCGCAAAGAACACCGAACTGGTCCCGACAAACGTCTCGTGCGGCAGTCGGCGCGGGGTGACCCACATCTGGAACGGCGGACCGCCCGCGTGGGCGACCTGGCTGGTAAAGCCCGACGCCGCACCGAACAGCAATCCGATCCAGCCCGGCGAATCCGATGGCGCGATCACCCGCCCGCCGCGTTCCAGCCACAGCCGGTACAGCCCGAAGCCCAGCGTGATCGCCCCCAGCACCAGCAGCAGGCGCTCTTCCGGCACCACGGCGGCCAGCACCGTGCCTGCCGCCACCCCGGCGATGGCCCCCGGCAGCATCCAGGCCACGATCCACTTGTCCCAGGTCTTGCGGAACGACCACACGCTGACCACGTCCTGCGCCAGCAGCACCGGCATCAGCACCGCCGCCGCGACCGGCGCGGGCAGGCTGAGCGCCAGCAGCGGGGTGGCCAGCACGCCGAGGCCGGAAAAGCCGCCCTTGGCCATGCCGACCACGATCACCGCCAGCACGGCCAGAGTCAGCGTCCAGGGATCGGCCAGCAGTTCCATCGCCCGATGCGCCAAGCACGTCGCGCTGCGCCGTGCAAGTGCCTGCGCTCTTGCCAAGTGCCTGTCACTCCCGCTTAAGTGCGCCAAACACACCAACCCCAAGGACTTATCCGATGCGCGCCATCCTGCTTGCTTCTTCCGCCCTGCTGCTTGGCCTGGCCGCTCCGGTGACCGCAAAGACGCCCGAACAGGTCGCAGCGGCAGCGCTGGCGGCAGCGCCGGTCTGGGATGGCCACAACGACATTCCGATGCAGCTGCGCGAACGGCGCAAGAATATCCTCGCCGGGTTCGATTTTCAGGACACCACCGCCAGCGCCGATCCGGCCAAGGGCGTGATCGCGCTGCAGACCGACCTCAAGCGCCTGCGCGCGGGCAAGGTGGGGGCGCAGTTCTGGTCGGTCTATGTCCCGGCCAGCCTCAGCGATCCGCAATCGGTGCAGGCCACGATCGAGCAGATCGACGTGACCAAGCGGCTGATCGCGCAGAATTCCGCCGACCTGCAATATTGCGAGGATTCCACCTGCGTCGAACGCGCGATGAAGCAGGGCAAGATTGCGTCCCTGCTGGGGATGGAAGGCGGCCATTCGATGGGCGGATCGCTGGCCGTGCTGCGCCAGCTGCATGAACTCGGCGCGCGCTACATGACGCTGACCCATTCGCGCAACAACAGCTGGGCCGATGCCGCGACCGACAAGCCGGTCCACGGCGGGCTGAACGCGCTGGGCCGCGATGTGGTGCGCGAAATGCAGCGGCTGGGGATGCTGGTGGACCTCAGCCATGTGAGCGAGGAGGCGATGCTCGACGCGCTGGAAGTGGCGAAGGCTCCGGTGATCTTCAGCCATTCCAACGCGCTGGCGGTCAGCACCCACCCGCGCAACGTGCCCGACAGCGCGCTGGATCGGCTGAAGGCCAACGGCGGGATCGTGATGGTCAATTTCTATCCGCTGTTCGTGGTCGAACGGACCCGCCAGTGGAACATCGCCCGCGCCGCCGAACGCGCGCGGCTGGATGCGCTCCATCTGGGCAAGCCCGCTGCCACCATCGCCGCCGCGCTGGCCGCTTGGGACAAGGCCAACCCGCAGCCACTGGGTTCGGTTGCCGATGTCGCCAACCACCTCGATCATATCGCCAGGCGGATCGGGGCCGATCATGTCGGGCTGGGCGCGGACCTGGACGGGATCGACAACACGGTTGTCGGGCTGGAAGACGCCGCGAAATATCCCGCGCTGTTCGTCGAACTCGCACGGCGCGGATGGAGTCAGGCCGATCTGGAAAAGCTGTCCAGCCGCAATATGCTACGCGTGCTGAAAGCGGCCGAAGCCTATGCCGCCACGCAAAAAGGCACGCCGGCGTTTGAAAACCCGGTCAGTTTCTGACCGGGATCAGTGCGGGTCGATCCGGCCCGTCAGGCGGAAGAAGAACGCGGTCGACCAGCCGAGCATGAAGATGCCCAGCACGCTTTCGAACGCCCCCAGCAGCCGCCATTCCGTCAGGACGTGGGTGTCGTTGTAACCCACGGTCGAATAGCTGATGGTCGAAAAATACAATGCCGCTTCCAGATCCGGAATCGCCCCCAGCGCCATGTACGCGAACGCGAAAATCCAGATCTGCACCCCGTGCAGCGCCAGCATCGCGATCACCGCGCCGAGCGTGAAGCTGACCCCGCGCGCGGAAAATGGATTGATGTGCTCAAGCCGTTCCACCGCCGTTTCCGTCCGCACCGCCCGGTTCAGGCCGAACAGGCCCAGCCCGTGAATGAACACGCACAGCACCACCATCGCCGTGGAAACCGCAAACTGCGGCAGCAGGTTATCCGCCATCACCGCGCTGGCAAAGGTCAATCGCGCAGCAGATCGTTGATCGCGGTCTTCGCGCGGGTCTGCGCGTCCACGGTCTTGACGATCACGGCGCAATACAGCGACGGCCCCGGCGTGCCATCGGGCAGCGGCTTGCCCGGCATCGACCCCGGCACAACCACCGCATATGGCGGAACGCGGCCGATATGGACCTCACCGGTCGCGCGGTCGACGATCTTGGTCGATGCGCCCAGATAGACGCCCATCGACAGCACCGCCCCTTCGCAGACCCGCACGCCTTCGACGACTTCACTGCGCGCGCCGATGAAGCAGTTGTCCTCGATCACTACTGGCCCGGCCTGGAGCGGTTCGAGCACGCCGCCGATGCCGACGCCGCCGGACAGATGCACGCCTTTGCCGATCTGTGCGCAGGAACCGACCGTGGCCCAAGTATCGACCATCGTCCCTTCACCGACATGGGCGCCGATGTTGACGAAGCTGGGCATCAGGATCACGCCCCTGGCGATATACGACCCCCGCCGCACTACTGCGCCGGGAACCACGCGGAATCCGCCTTCGCGGAAGCGGTTTTCACCCCAGCCTGCGAACTTCGACGGCACCTTGTCGAACGCGGGCGAACCCGCCGCGCCGTTCGGCACCACCACGTTGTCATTCAGCCGGAACGACAGCAACACAGCCTTTTTCAGCCACTGGTTGACCTGCCAGCCGCCCTGCCCGTCCGGTTCGGCCACGCGCGCCTGCCCGCTATCGAGCAGTTCCAGCGCGGCTTCGACCAGGCTGCGGACATCGCTGCTGGCGGGGGTTACCCCGTCACGCGCTTCCCAGGCAGCTTCGATCGCGGTAGCAAGTTCGGCAGTCATGTCGTGTTCCTTCGCTCAAACGCGGGCAATCGGCCTTGCCGCCTATCGCCTGCCCGCGCCGGGGGCAAGCATGCAGGCAGGACGAAGCTGGATATTTCCGGTTAAGGTAAGGCATGGCAGAAGTTGAACCGGATTGCACAAAGGTCGCTGCATGAAACAACTGAACATCCGGCGCGCGCAGTGGCATCTGGGCGTTGCTATCCTGTCATTTGCGCTGGTTGCGGGCTGCGGCGGCGGTAGCGGCGGATCGGTCGGCAGCACGCCCGCGCCAACCCCGACCCCCACACCGACTCCAACGCCAACCCCCACGCCCACCCCTTCGCCGACCCCGACGGGAACGTTCCTGACCAGCGAGTACAACCGCTCATCCGGCGCGCCGCAGCACGGCGCGGTGACCGCCTGGACGCAGGGCTACAGCGGCACGGGCGTGACCATCGGCATCGTCGATACCGGGATCGACAGCGACAGCCCGGAGTTTGCCGGGCGCATCCACCCGTCCAGCGCCGATGTGGCGGGTGACCGGGGGATCGATCCGGAAAGCGACCACGGCACCAATGTCGCCATGGTGGCTGCCGCCGCGCGCGACGGGACCGGGGTGCTGGGCATCGCGTTCAACGCTACCATCGCCATGTTCCGCGCCGACACCCCCGGCAGCTGTGCCACCAAGGATACCGAGGTCAAGGACAGCGGCTGCAAGTTCAACGACGTCAACATCGCCGCTGGGGTCGACCGGGCGGTGACGGCTGGGGCGAAAGTGATCAACCTCTCGCTCGGCGGCTCCGCCCCCAGCTCTACCCTGCGCGCAGCGGTTGCCCGGGCGACGGCGGCGGGGGTCGTCATCATCGTCTCCGCCGGGAACGACGGCGATTCGACCGAGACCGATGTCGATCCAGCCAACCCCGATCCGTTCGCTGCCGGATTGCAGGCAGTGGGCAGCGGCAATGTCATCATCGTCGGGTCGGTGAACAAGGACGGCGGATTTTCCGCGTTCAGCAACAAGGCCGGGACGGGGGCCAACTGGTTCCTGTCCGCGCGGGGTGAGCGGGTGTGCTGCGTATACGAGGACGGGACGATGAAGATCGTCGACAATCCGGACGGCACCCGGTCGGTCTATGTCTTTTCAGGCACCAGTTTTTCCGCGCCGCAAGTGGCCGGGGCGGCAGCGCTGCTGCGGCAGGCCTTCCCCAATCTGACCGCGGGCCAGGTGGTCGACCTGCTGCTGCGGACCGCGCAGGATGCGGGCGCAGCGGGGACCGATACCACCTTCGGACGCGGCATTCTTGACATCGCCGCCGCATTTTCTCCGCAAGGCACCACGGCCATCGCGGGCAGCACCGCGCCGATGCCGGCGGGCGATACCACCGTCGTCATGTCCACCCCGATGGGCGATGCTGCGCCGCTGGCCGGCGCGCTGACCACGATCGTGCTGGATGGCTATCAGCGCGCCTACCAGATGAACCTGTCCGCCGGGGTGCGCAGGGCGCAAGTCCAGCCAAAGCTGGCCGCTGCGCTGCGCAGCGATGCGCGCAACCTCTCGCTGGGCGGGGGCAAGGTGTCCCTGGCATTTTCGGTCGATGCGCACGGCGCGGTGGCGCGGCTGCCGTGGCAAGGCGCGCTGCGGCTGACCCGCGGCGATGCAGAACAGGCCCGCGTGCTGGCCGCCCGGATCGTGGCGCAAATCGCACCGGGGCAGCGGCTGGGCTTTGCCTTTGAACAAGGGGCAGATGGACTGGTTGCGCAATTGCAGGGGCGCGAGCAACCCGCGTTCCTGATTGCACGCTCACCGCTGGACGATCTGGGCTTTGGCGCGACCGGACAGGCCAGTTTTGCGCTGCGCCAGCAACTGGGCGGCTGGGGGCTGACCGCGCTGGCCGAACGCGGCAGCGCGCAGGCCGCCGCACCGGTGCAACTCGCCGCCAGCACCCGCACCCGGCTGGATGGCGCACCGGCGCTGCGGCTGGGGCTGTCGGTGGACCGCACGTTCGGCGCGTTCGACGCGGCGCTGGGCGCGCACTGGCTGGCCGAGCGGGACAGCCTGCTGGGCGCGCGGCTGCACAGTGCCTTTGGTGCGGGCGGCGCGGACAGTGCGTTCGTGGACGCCAGTCTGGGCTGGCGTGCGAATGACAGCTGGCGGCTGGGCGCAGCCTGGCGCAGTGGCTGGACCTGGGCGCGGCGTTCGGGCGCATTGGCCGACGGATCGCGGCTGGCGACATCGGCCTGGGCCGTCAATGCAACGCGCTACGGCGTGGCCCAGCCCGGCGACAGCGTGTCGCTGCGGCTGTCACAGCCCTTGCGGGTTGAGCGCGGCGGGCTGAATTTCCTGCTGCCGGTGGACTACAGCTATGAAACGCTCACCCCCACACTGGGGGTCCGCACGCTATCGCTGGCCCCGCGCGGGCGCGAACTGGACGGAGAACTGGTCTGGCGCGGGCAGCTGTGGGACGGCGCGGCGATGGCCAGCCTGTTCTGGCGCAAGGACCCCGGCCATTACAGCGCCCTGCCGGACGACAAAGGCGCGGCGGTCAGCTGGGTGCGCAAGTTTTAGGAAGGTTCGCACGGCCGGTTCCCCTCCCCGGTGGGGAGGGGCCAGGGGTGGGGGTTCGCTGCCCACGACGGGCCGTTCCCCCTCCCCGCCGGGGAGGGAGTTGTGGTATTACGCCCCGGCCTTCACCGCGAATTCCCACGCTTTATCGGCCAGCGGCTGGACCCGTTCCGACATCGCCTTGGCATGGGCCGAACTGGCAGTGCCGTCGATCACGCGCTTCTTGATGCCTTGCATGATCCCGGCCAGGCGGAAGAAGTTGTAGGCGAAGTACCAGTTCATGTCCGGCACGCTGGTGCGGTTCGTGGCGGCGCAATAGCGTTCGACCACTTCTTCCAGTTCGGGAATGCCCAGCGCCTTGCGGTCCAGGTCCATCACGCCGCTGCGCCCGCCGTTTTCAGTCACCCACGCCATCGCGACATAGGTGAAATCGGCCAGCGGATCACCCAGTGTGGACAGTTCCCAGTCCAGCACGGCCAGCACTTTGGGTTCGTCCTTGGCCCAGATCATGTTGTCGATCCGGTAATCGCCGTGGACCACGCTGGTGCGGGTCTGTTCGGGCAGGGTAGCGGACAGGAACGTGATCAGCCGCTCCATCGAATCCATCGTTTCGGTTTCGGCCAGCCTGTACTGCTTTGTCCAGCGATCGACCTGACGGCCGAAGTAGTTGCCGGGCTTGCCGTATTCCGACAACCCCGCCGCTTCGACATCGACCGCATGCAGGCCCGCCAGCGTGTCGATCATCGCGTTGTAGGTCGCGCGGCGATAGTCCGGCGTGTCATTGGGCATCGAACCGTCCCAGATCGTCCGGCCATCGACCATGCCCATGACATAAAACCAGCTGCCGACCACGCTGTCATCGGTGCACAGGCCATACTGCGGCGGCACGGTCCACCCGGCCTTGGCCAGCGCGGCCTGAACCTTGTATTCGCGGTCCACCGCATGGGCGGACGGCAGCAGCACCCCGAACGGCTTGCGCCGCAGCACGTAATTGCCGGACTGGGCCGCGATCTTGTAAGTCGGGTTGGACTGGCCGCCCTTGAACTTGGTCAGCTGCATCGGGCCTTGATAGCCCGCGACATTGGCCTCAAGCCAGGCCGCCAGCCTGGCTTCGTCCAGCCGGTCCGCGCCTTCGGGTTCGACCGTGCCGACGAAATCAAGCTCGGCGTTAAGGGCAGGTGCGTCAGTCATCAGGCCCTCACTGATCGAACACGATGACGGAACGGGCGGAGTGGCCCTGCTTCATCTTTTCAAAGCCTTCGTTCACGGCCGAAAGCGGAATCCGCTCGGCAATGATCGAGTCGAGATCGAGCATCCCGCGCATGTAGAAATCAACCAGGCGCGGCAGGTCCACCGGGAAGCGGTTGTTGCCCATGATCGCGCCTTGCAGCTTCTTGCCCGACAGCAGGTCCATCGCGCCCAGGCTGACCCGCTCGGACAGCGGCATCATGCCCAGGATCGTGGCGGTCCCGCCGCGGCGGAGCGAACCGACCGCCAGGCTGGCAGACGCCGGACGGCCAACCGCTTCAATCGCGTGATCGACCCCGCCCTTCGACAGTTCCATGATCTGCGCGGCGGCATCGGGGGCGGAGGCATCGACCACGTCGGTCGCGCCCAGTTTGAGCGCCAGTGCGCGCTTTTCGGGCAGCGGGTCGGCGGCGATGATCCGCCCGGCGCCCGCAATCTTGGCGGCATTGACCGTGGCCAGCCCCACTCCGCCGCAGCCGACCACGGCCACGGTTTCACCCGGCGTCACGTTGCAGGCGTTGAAGATCGCGCCCGCACCGGTCGTCACCGCGCAGCCGATCACGGCGGCGCGGTCCAGCGGCATGTCGGGATTGATCGCGACGCAGGCGTGTTCATGCACCAGCATCATTTCGGCGAAGGCCGACAGGTTGAGCATCTGGTTGACGGTGCTGCCGTCCTGGCGGGTCAGGCGCGAGGGCGCGCCCGGCGCACGGCGGGTATCGCCGCCCAGGCACAGCGCCATCCGGCCCGTCACACAGAATTCGCAGTGGCCGCAGAACGCCGACAGGCAGGTGACGACCGCATCGCCCACTTTGACCGTGCGCACTTCGCTGCCCACCGCCTCGACAATCCCGGCGGCTTCATGCCCCGGCACGGCTGGCAGCGGATGGGGATAGGTGCCTTCGATGAAGTGCAGGTCGGAATGGCACAACCCGCACGCCGCCGTGCGGATCAGCACTTCGTGCGGACCGGGCTTGGAAATCACCAGATCTTCGATTTCCAGCGGCTGGTTCGGGGCGATGAGGACGGCGGCTTTCATGGCATTCTCTCCCTAAAAACTCGCTCCCTGCAAAGGGAGGTAGCAGGGCAAGGCGTGTTACCGGTGGCTCCAGATAACACGCCTTGCCCCGGCCCCTCCCGCACGCGGCAGGGGGGATAGTCGTGGCTCAGCGCGTGACGCCGAGATCGCCTGAGCTGAACCCGGCGTCAGACTGCGGCGCGTGCTTGCCGAATTCCATCCGCGCGATCGAGCGGTTGTGGACTTCATCCGGACCGTCAGCAAGGCGCAGGGTACGGATCGAGGCATAGGCCTTGGCCAGCCCGAAATCGTCCGAAACACCGCCGCCGCCGTGCGCCTGGATCGCATCGTCGATGATCCGCAGGGCCATGCGCGGGGCCTGCACCTTGATCATCGCGATTTCCTGCTGCGCGGCCTTGTTGCCAACCTTGTCCATCATGTCTGCCGCTTTCAGGCAGAGCAGGCGCGAGCATTCGATGTCGATCCGGGCTTCGGCGACGCGCTGTTCCCACACCGAGTGCGACGACAGCGTCTTGCCAAAGGCCACGCGCGATTGCAGCCGCTTGATCATCTTGGTCAGTGCCTCTTCGGCCACGCCGATCGTGCGCATGCAGTGGTGGATCCGGCCCGGCCCGAGGCGGCCCTGCGCGATCTCGAACCCGCGGCCTTCGCCCAGCAGCATGTTGCTGGCCGGGATGCGGACGTTGTTGAGCTTGATTTCCATGTGCCCGTGCGGCGCATCGTCATAGCCAAACACCGGCAGGTGACGGACGATTTCAACGCCGGGCGCATCGAGTTCCATCAGCACCATCGATTGCTGGGCGTGCTTCTTGGCTTCGAAATCGGTCTTGCCCATCACGATGGCGATCTTGCAGCGCGGATCGCCCGCACCCGATGACCACCACTTGACCCCGTTGAGCACGTATTCATCGCCTTCGCGGCGGATCGAGCATTCGATGTTGGTCGCGTCCGACGAAGCGACCTGCGGTTCGGTCATCAGGAAGGCCGAACGGATTTCACCGTTCATCAGCGGCTTCAGCCACTGCTCCTTCTGCTCGGCCGTGCCATAGCGGTGCAGCACTTCCATGTTGCCGGTATCCGGCGCGGAACAGTTGAACACTTCCGACGCCCAGCCCACGCGGCCCATTTCTTCGGCGCAGAGCGCGTATTCCAGATTGGTTAGCCCCGGCCCTTCGAATTCGAAGGTATCGTCCACGTGGGTGCGGCCGAACTGCGGCGGCATGAACAGGTTCCAGATCCCCTGCGCCTTGGCGCGGGCCTTTTCTTCCTCGATCACCGGCAGCACTTTCCAGCGTTCACCGGCGGCGTCCTGTGCCTTGTAATCACCCTGGCGCGGGCGAACATGGTTTTCGATGAACTGGCGCACCCGGTCGCGCCAATAGACCTGCCGTTCGGTGGGGTCGAAATCCATGTCCTCATCCTTCCTCATGCTGTCGAATCTTGTGGTTATCAGTGCCAGAGGCGCGGCCCCGCGCCAAGGTGTTTAATCGAACGGTTAAGCAATCAAGGATGCAATCCTCCGGCATCCGGATTGGTCCGCGCGGCCGCCAGTGCCGCCACGCGCGCTTCGTGATCGGCGCGGGTGATCGGGAAGCGGCGCAGGATCAGTGCGATCCCGATGGCAAAGGCCACCACCGCCGAAATGTAGATATTGGCCAGGTTGTCGATCACGGCAGCGGGCACTTCACCGGGCTTTGCGTTGTCGGGCATTCCGGCGAGATAGAGCATCTGCCCGGTCAGGAAGATGCCCAGCCCGGTAGCGCATTTGGCCATGAACATGTTGCCCGCAAAAAACGCCCCTTCGGACCGCCGCCCGGTCTGTTCTTCGGATGCCTCGACCACATCGGCCACCATCGATGACGCCGAGATCATCGCCGACACGCTGAACACGTTGGAGAAAAAGAAGATCGCGAACAGCCCGGCGGTGGATGCGCCCGTGCCGACCTGCGGCCACAGTCCGGCGGCGCGCAGCCCGAACGGCAGCGCCCACAGGCTGGCCCCGATCACGGCCGTGGCCACGGCGGTATCGCGCTTGCCCCAGCGCGTGTGCAGTTTGGGCAGCAGCAGGAAACAGGCGACCACGCTGGCGAACAGCACCAGCGGATAGATTTTCAGATCATCCCCGTCGAACCGCCAGACATAAAGATACAGGTAGTTCGACAGCGAGAACGTGATCCCCTGGCTGGTATAGGCCAGCCCGCCGCCGCCCAGCAGCACCAGAAAAGCCGGGTGCGACAGCGATTCGCGCAGTTCCGAAAACGCCGTGCGCAAATTGAACGGGCTGCGCGCGCGCGGCGGATACCCGGCGGCACGGCTGTGCTGTCCGACGGCGGAAATCAGCACCGCCGCCGCCATCACCACCGCGCCGAACAGGCCATATGCCTGATAGCCGCTGGCATCGAGCATCCCGCCGCTGCCATCGGCGGCAGGGGCCAGGAACACGGTATAGGCCAGCAACATCACCAGCAGCCCCCCGCCCCAGCCGAACAGAAAGCGATAGCGCATCAGCGTGGTGCGCTCGTCATAATCGTGGGTCAGTTCCGGCACGAGCGCGATCGACGGCACTTCGCAGGCCGAAATCAGCATCCGCACGATCACGGCCATCACCACCAGCCCCAGCAGCGTGGGCTGTGAACTGGTAGTCCACAGCGCCGCCCAGGCAAACGCCAGCGGGATCGGCGCGATATAGAGCCACGGCAAGCGCCGCCCCCATGGGGAATAGGTCCGGTCGGACAGATAGCCGATGATCGGATCGATGATCCCGTCGATCACCAGCGCAATCGCCAGCGCCAGGCTGACCATGCGCGGGTCCATGCCCATCACCTGATTGTAGAACAGCAGCAGGAACGTGGAAAATCCGTTGTCCTTGATGCCATAGGCAATCGAGCCCAGCCCGTGGAAGAATTTCAGCTTCCCCGGCAGCCTGGCGCCGGGGGCAGGACCAGCGCTGGCCGCTGTTGTCACTGCGGTGCGCCCAGCGCCCCTTCGGCCATGGCTTGCAGCGTATCGAACATCCCCGGCGCTTCCGGATCCCAGGCGTGGCGCGGGCCGATGGTAATTCCGCCATCGACGATCAGCGAAGCGCCGGTCATGAAGCTGGCGGCATCGCTGCTCAGGAAGGCGACCGCATTGGCGATGTCATCCGGCTGGCCGCCGCGTGCCACCGGCTGGGCCTGGCTGGACATCTGCGCGATCATCGATTTGGCGGTGTCGACCAGTTCAGCCGGCATTTCCATGCTGGCGGTGAAGATGTTGGTGTTGATGAAGCCCGGCTGCACCGCGTTCACGCGAATGCCATAGCGGGCCAGATCGGTTGCCGCACACTTGGTCAGGTGCAGCACGCCGGCCTTGGCCACGGCATAGGCGGTGGGCGAATAGCCCGGCCCGACCGCCGCGACCGATGAGGTGTTGACGATCGACGCGCCCGGGCGGCCCTTCATGTGCGGCGCGGCATAGCGAATGCCCATCGCGACCGAGCGCAGCAGCAGGTGGAAGGTGAAATCCCAGCCATCGGCGTCGATCTCGTCAATCGCCTCGCGCGCGCCGCCAGCCCCGGCATTGTTGAACACCACGTCGATCCCGCCGCAGGCCACCGCCGCCTGATCCATCAGCGCCTTGATCTGCGCCACGTCGCAGACATCGCAGGCCACCGCCGTGATCCCCGGCGCTTCGGCGGCAACCGCCTTGGCCCCGTCAAGGTTGAGATCGGCCGCGAATACCTGCGCGCCTTCGCGGGCGAACAAGAGCGTCGCCGCCCGGCCAATGCCCGATGCTGCGCCAGTAATCACGACACACTTGCCCGAGAAACGCATATCCACTCCTGTCTGTTCTGATTTTGCGGTCAGCTTAAGCGTCAAACTGGCGCGGTCAACGCTGTTGCGCTTGACGCTACGGCAAGCGCCATTTGCACCAAACCGCGGAAATCCGCGCTTGCGCGGGCGCGCCGACTCGCTTTAACCTCGCGATTAAGAGAGGAGTCCGATCCATGTCTGACCTTGCTGCCTTCCGGGCCGAAATCCGCGCCTGGCTTGAAGAAAACTGCCCCGCCGAGATGCGCCAGCCCGCCCGCGACGAAGATGACGTCTGCTGGGGCGGGCGCAATTTCAAGTTCAAGAGCGACGCGCAAAAGGCGTGGCTCGAACGCTGCGTGGCCAAGGGTTACACCGTGCCCGACTGGCCCAAGGCCTATGGCGGCGCGGGGATGAGCGCGGCTGAGGCAAAAGTCTGGCGCGAGGAAATGAACCGGATCAACGCGCGTCCGCCGCTGTCCAGCTTTGGCATCTGGATGCTTGGCCCGGCGCTGCTGAAGTTCGGGACCGAAGAACAGAAGGTCCACTACCTCGGCCAGATCGCGCGCGGCGAAATCCGCTGGTGCCAGGGCTATTCGGAACCCGGTTCCGGATCGGACCTCGTCAGCTTGCAAACCTTCGGCGAGGACAAGGGCGACCACTGGGTGGTCAACGGCTCCAAGATCTGGACCAGCTATGCCAACAAGGCCGACTGGATTTTCTGCCTGGTCCGCACCGACAAGGCGAACAAGTATCAGGGCATTTCGTTCCTGCTGTTCGACATGACCACGCCGGGCGTCTCGACCAAGCCGATCCTGCTGATTTCGGGCAACTCGCCGTTCTGCGAAACCTTCTTCGACAACGTGGTCGTGCCCAAGGCGCAGATCGTGGGTGAACTCAATCGCGGCTGGGACGTCGCCAAATACCTGCTGGGGCATGAGCGCGAGATGATTTCGGGCGCGGGCGGGAACGACCGGCTCAACACGCTCGGCCCGGTGCTCAGCCGCGCGGGCCTCGAAGACCCGCTGCTGCGCGCCGAAATCGCGATGTTCGATGTCGATGCGCTGGCATTCAGCGCGATGGGCGAAAAGTTCCTCGACGAAGCCAAAGTCGGCAAGGCCCACCCCGCCCAGCCCAACATGATGAAGTATGCCGGGACCGAGCTGAACAAGCGCCGGTATGAGCTGCTGATGGCCGGCGGCGGCAGCGCCGCGCTGGAATGGGACAGCGAAGCATCGGGCGGCGGCAGCAAGGCCCGGACCTGGCTGCGGACCAAGGCCAATTCGATCGAGGGCGGGACCAGCGAGGTGATGCTCAACGTCGTTGCCAAGCGCATCCTCGACCTGCCGGGGGCCTGAGCCTTCGCCCCGCGAACCCGGCCTGCCGGGCGCATGAAATTCAAGGAATACTGCAATGCCGCTTTATCATACGGAAGATCAGGCCATGCTGGCCGACACCGCCCGGTCGTTCATGGCCGAGGAAGGCGCGATCGCGAAGCAGCTGCGTCATTGGCGCGATCAGGGCTGCAAGGACGGGTTCGGCCACGGGCTGTGGAAGCAGTTCGCCGAACTGGGATTGACTGGCGTGCTGGTCGCCGAGGCCGATGGCGGGCTGGGCATGGGCCATGTCGAAGCCGGGATCGTGCTGGAAGAAATCGGCCGCAACCTCACGCCCTCGCCCTTCCTCACCAGCGCGGTGGCGGCCGCGACCGCACTGGGCGCGGGCAATGCAGACTTGCGCGGACGTTACCTGCCCGGCCTGCTGGCGGGTGACAGCGTGTTCGCGGTGGCGATCGATGAAGGGCCAAAGCACCGTCCCGAACGGATCAAGACCCGCGCCGCGCGGGCGGGCAACGGGTTCAGGCTGGACGGCGCGAAAAGCTTTGTCCTGCACGGCGGCAGCGCAGACATGCTGGTGGTCGCCGCGCGCACATCGGGCAATGACGACGACGCCGAGGGAATCACGCTGTTTGCGGTGCCCAAGGAGGCGGTGGGCCTTTCACAGGATGCGGTCCGGCTGGTCGACAGCTCGATGGCGACGCACGTGAAGCTCGACGGTGTGCTGCTCGACGCCGATGCGGTGATCGGCGAAGTCGATCGCGGACGCGATCTGCTGAACAAGGTGCTGGCCGCAGGCCGGATCGGCGCGGCGGCGGAAAGCGTCGGCGTGGCCGGCGGTGCGTTCGGCATGACCGCCACCTACCTCAAGCAGCGCAAGCAGTTCGGCAAGCTGATCGGTGAATTCCAGGCGCTCCAGCACCGCGCCGCGCACCTCTATTCCGAAATCGAGATTGCCCGCGCCGCGACGATCAAGGCGCAGCAGCTGCTCGATGGCGGATCGGACAGAGCCGAACTGATGGTCTCGGTCGCCAAGGCCAAGGCCGGCAAGGCCGCTGCCCTCGCGGTCAAGGAAGGCGTCCAGATGCACGGCGGGATCGGCATGACCGACGAGTACGACATCGGCCTCTACATGAAGCGCGACCGCGCGCTGGCGGAGTTCATGGGCGACGTTTACTACCACGCCGAACGCGTCGCGCAGCTGACCGGGTATTGATGCTGCCGAAGCCCCCTCCTCTTCAGAGGAGGGGGTATGAAAAGGACACTAAAATGGATTTCACCAAACTGTTCAGCCTCGAAGGCAAGATCGCGCTGATTACCGGCGGATCGCGCGGGATCGGCAAGATGCTGCTCGAAGGCTACCTCGCCGCCGGGTGTGAGCGGGTCTACATCACCGCGCGCAAGAAGGCGCAGCTGGATGAAACCGTCGCCGAATTCGAAGCGCAGTATCCCGGCAAGGTCATTGGCCTCGCGGGCGACATCAGCCAGATGGACGGGGTGAAGCAGCTGGCCGAGGAACTCTCCGCCCGCGAATCCCGGCTGGACGTGCTGGTCAACAACGCCGGGGCCGCGTGGGGCGGTGATTTTGACGAATTTCCCGAAGTGGGTTGGGACAAGGTCATGGACCTCAACGTCAAGTCGCTGTTTTTCCTGACGCAAAAGCTGCACCCGCTGCTGAACGCGGCGGCCAGCTTTGACCGTCCGGCCAAGGTCATCAACATCGCCTCGATTGACGGGCTGCGCCCCAATCCGTGGGAAACCTATTCCTATCAGGCGTCGAAGGCGGCGGTGATCCACCTGACCAAGCGGATGGCCGCGCGGCTGATCAAGGACAATATCGTCGTCACCTGCATCGCGCCGGGGGCCTACCCCAGCGAAATGAACAAGGCCGCGGCGAAGAACCCCGAAGGCAGCGCGCGCGGCATCCCCTACAAGCGGGTTGGCGTGGCCGAGGATATCGCGGGCGGCGCGATCTACCTTGCCAGCCGCGCGGGCGATTACGTGGTCGGCACCACGATCCCGATCGACGGCGGCATCGTCAACGCGTGGATCCCCGAAACCTTCCAGGACGCATCGGGCGAGCATTGAGGCCATGAAACACCGCCTGCGCACCCTCGCCCATCAGATTTACTTTGGCGAAGGGCCGCGCTGGCGGAATGGCCGCCTGTGGTTTTCCGATTTCTACGCGCACCGCGTCTGCTCGGTCGATCTGGCGGGCGATCTGCGCACGGAACTGGAACTGGCCCAACCGGAACTGAAAAGTCGGCCATCGGGCCTCGGCTGGATGCCCGATGGTTCGCTGCTGGTGGTGCGGATGGAACTGCGCCAATTGTGGAGGCGCTGGCCGGATGGGCGGTTTACCTGCCACGCCGATCTGACCGGCCACTCCGCGCACCTCTGCAACGACATGGTCATCGATGCGCAAGGCCGCGCCTATGTCGGCAACTTCGGGTTCGATCTGGACGCGGAAATCCGCGCGCGCGGGGCGGAAAGCGTGATCGTGGACCATCCCCAGACCTGCCTCGCGCTGGTGCAGCCAGACGGCAGCGTCAGCGATGCCGCGCCGGGTGAGCTCTTCAGCTTTCCCAACGGCATGGTCATCACCCCCGATGGCCATACGCTGATCGTGGGCGAAACGCTGGGCGGGCGGCTGACCGCGCTCAATATCGGCGCGGATGGCAGCCTGTCCAACCGCCGCGAATGGGCCCCCACCTGGCCGCGCATTCCCGATGGCATTTGCCTAGACGCTAGCGGCGCAATCTGGATCGCCAACCCGCTCGCCCCCGAATGCGCCCTCATCGCACCGGGCGGCGAAGTGCTGGACGTGGTCGAAACCGGCGGCCTGCCGTGCTTCGCCTGCATGCTGGGCGGGCCAGAAGGCAAACACCTGTTCATGCTCGTCGCGCCGAGTTCGGACGCAGGCGAGGCGGCGAAAGCCCCGCTGGGCAAAGTGCTGGTGACGGAGGTTGCGGTCAGCCGGGCGGGATTGCCCTGAGGGGCGAGGCACCCGCCCAGCCCTCCCGTCGTCGCCCCGTGCTTGACACGGGGCTGGGCTAACTGGCGGCCATCCGCTGCGTCCCGTGCGCTGCAAAGGCTGTGCGAAAAGAAAAGCCTAGCCCCGGATCAAGTCCGGGGCGACGGGAGGATGGACTTCTGCTCCCCCCTTTTTTGTCGCAAGCTGCCGTTCCGGACATAACAGCATTGCGGCCATGTGCCCGTCGCTGATAATGCTGATCAATGATCTCACGGACCAAGCTAACCATCGCCTTTGCCGGAGCGGTATTTTTCACCTCATTGGCTTATGCAGGTTATGCCAATGAATTGCTGAAAGGCGCGGTTTCTGCGCCACATCGTGCCATCCTGATCACCGGGTTCATTCTGGGCGCTAGCGCAGTGACTCGGTGGATGATGGAGCAGGATTACAAGCGCAACATCAGGCTGATTAAGCAAGCACGCGCAAGCCGCAAAAGCGACCGCTGATCCCGACATCGAGCCATTCACAACGCAGAGTTAAATCACTCAAACAAGCCGCACCCTCAGTCCGTCATCAACCCCCGCACAAACCCGATCAGTCCGGTCTGGCGGGCGCGTTTCATGCGTTCGGCGGCGAGGATTTCGCAGACTTTGGCAAAGCACGCCTCGATATCGTCGTTGACGATGACATAGTCATAGCCGTCCCAGTGGCTGATTTCCGCGCGGGCGCGGTCCATGCGGGACTGGATCACATCGGCGGGATCGGTCCCGCGCCCGGTCAGGCGGCGGCGTAGTTCATCGATGCTGGGCGGCAGCAGGAAGACGCGGACGACGTCGGTTTCCATCTTTTGATAGAGCTGCTGCGTGCCCTGCCAGTCGATATCGAACAGGAAATCTTGGCCCTCTCGGATGCCGGCTTTCACTTGCGCCTTGGGGGTGCCGTAACTGTTGCCGAACACGGTTGCCCATTCGAGGAACTGTTCTTCGGCGACCATCCGGTCAAATTCGGTCTGGCTGACGAAGATGTAATCCTGCCCGTCCACTTCACCGGGGCGGGGCGCTCGGGTGGTGACGGATACCGACATGCGGATTTCGCCGTCGTGTGCCAGCAGTTTACGCGCGACGGTGGTCTTCCCCGCGCCGGACGGCGAGGACAGGATGAACATCAGGCCGCGGCGCTGAAGGGTGTCGGGTGAAGCCATGCGCTCCAATCGCGCAACGGGGCTGGCAGATCAAGTGGCGGGCGTGTCTTTCGCCAGCTTGGCGTCCGGCGCGGCGCGGGCTGCTTTCGCCGCCTTGCGCCGATCATACAGCTTTTTCGCGATCAATCCCGATCCGACCACAATCGCCCCCGGTACCGATCGGGTGGCCACCTGAATGGCCACTACCCCGGCAATCCCGCTCAGCAGGTTCCCTCGCTTACCCGGTTTGAGCGGCTGGTCAGGCAAAGCCCTGGCAATGGCCGAATTGATCAGCCGTCCGCCGCCCTGACGGATGATCGAGGCGAGGATCCGGTCGGCCGCCATGGCTGCTTACTTCTTCTTGCCGAAATCGACCGTGACGACGTTTGAGCCATCATCAACCGCGGCAACCGGCGAATCATTTTCGGCATCGTCGTGCGGCGGCGGCACGTCATCGGGCATGCTGGCCTGAAATTGCAGGCCGAAATCGACTGCCGGATCGACAAACGCGGTAATCGCCGAAAAGGGAATCTCCAGCTTGCTGGGGATCTGGTTGAACGACAGTCCGACCGAAAAACCAACCGCATCGACGGTCAGGTCCCAGAACTTGTTCTGCAGGACGATCGTCATTTCATCCGGAAAGCGTTCTTTCAGGTGCGGCGGGATGGAAACGCCCGGCGCATGGGTTTTGAACGTGATATAGAAATGGTGCGCACCCGGCAGGTTGCCGCCAGTCGCCACCACCTCGCCCAGCACGCGGCCAACCACGGCGCGCAGGGCTTCCTGCACGATTTCATCGTAGGGGATCAGGCTATCGGGCATATCTTCACTCATCACCGGACAAGTGGCGTCAGGGCGGCGCATGGTCAAGGGGAAAGCGGCAAGCGCCGACAGCGCGAACAATCATTGATTCCTGCGCCGCCCAGCCTATAGCCCCACCTCATGCGTACCGGCCGGATTGCTCGCAAAACCCACGAAACCGACATTCTCGTCGAAGTGAACCTCGACGGGACGGGGGCCTATGACGTCACCACCGGGATCGGCTTCCTCGATCACATGATAGAACAGTTCAGCCGCCATTCGCTGATCGACATCACCTGCCGGGTGACGGGCGATCTCCATGTCGATCAGCATCACACGACTGAAGACAGCGCGATTGCGATTGGCCAGGCGATTGCCGAGGCGCTGGGCGACAAGGCCGGGATCGGGCGCTACGGCATGGCCTATTCCCCGATGGATGAGGCGCTGTGCCGCGTGGCGCTGGATATTTCGGGCCGGCCATGGCTGGTCTGGAACGCCGGTTTCACGCAGGAACGGCTGGGCGAAATGGATACCGAGCTGTTCGAGCACTGGTTCCAGTCGATCGCGCAGGCCGTGGGCATCACGCTGCACGTCGAACTGCTTTACGGCAGCAACAACCACCACATCTGCGAAGGTATCTTCAAGGGCTTTGCCCGTGCGATGCGGACAGCAGTGGAACTGGACCCGCGCAAGGGCGGGGCGATTCCGAGCACCAAGGGGCAACTCGGTGGCTGAGGTGCTGGCGCTGATTGATTACGGCGCGGGCAATCTCCATTCGGTCGCAAATGCGCTGAAAGCCGCCGGGGCGGAGCGGGTGGCGGTAACATCAGACCCCAACGTCGTCCGCGCAGCGGACCGGATCGTCCTGCCCGGCGTCGGCAGCTTTCGGGCCTGCGCGGAAGGCTTGCGCGCCATTCCGCACATGATCGATGCGATGGCCGAACGCGTGCTGGTTGGCGGTGCGCCTTTCCTGGGCATCTGCGTGGGGATGCAGCTGCTTGCCACCACCGGCGTTGAGCATGGCTCCACGCCGGGCCTTGGCTGGATCGACGGCGAAGTCCACCTGATCGAGCGGACCGACCCGGCGATCAAGATCCCGCACATGGGCTGGAACGATGTCCTGCCCGCGCCCCATGCTCCGCTGGTTGAGGCGGGGGAGGCCTATTTCCTGCATTCCTATCACTTTGTCCCCGCCGATGGGCATCACGTGGCCGCGATGACCGATCACGGCGGCGGGCTGGTTGCGGCGGTGGCGCGCGACAATGTGGTGGGGGTGCAGTTCCACCCTGAAAAGAGCCAGGCCTATGGGCTGGCGCTGCTCGCCAACTTCCTGGAGTGGCGGCCATGATGAGAGAAGCCATGATAAGAGAGCTGGCATGATCGTATTCCCGGCTATCGACCTTAAAGGCGGACAAGTGGTGCGCCTGTCCGAAGGCGATATGGACCGCGCCACCGTCTATGGTGACAACCCCGCCGCGCAGGCCCTGTTGTTCGCCGAAGCCGGTTCGCAGTTCCTGCACGTGGTCGATCTCGACGGATCGTTCGCGGGCCGCGCGGAGAACCGCGGGGCGGTGGAAGCCATTCTTGAAGCCTTCCCCGGCCACGTCCAACTGGGCGGCGGCATCCGCACGCGCGAAGCGGTCGAAGGCTGGTTCGATCTGGGCGTCAGCCGCGTGGTGATGGGCTCGGCCGCGCTGAAGGACCCGCAGTTCGTGAAGGACATGGCAGCGGAGTTTCCCGGCGGGATCGTCGTTGCGGTCGATGCCCGCGACGGCATGGTCGCGACCGAAGGCTGGGCCGAAGTGTCCGATGTGGCGGTGGTCGATCTGGCCCGCCGGTTCGAGGACGCCGGGGTCGCCAGCCTGCTGTTCACCGATATCGGGCGCGACGGGTTGCTGAAGGGCGTCAACATCGACGCCACGGTCGAACTCGCCCGGCAGGTCGATCTGCCGGTGATCGCCAGCGGCGGGGTGAAGGGGCTGGACGACATCCACATCCTCTCGCTCCACGCGGTGGACGGGATCGAAGGCGTCATCACCGGCCGGGCCTTGTACGAAGGGCGGCTCGATCTGGCCGCCGCGATCGCCATGGCGAACCGGGTCTGATGCCATGACAGTGCGCGTCCGTGTCATCCCCTGCCTTGATGTCCGTGACGGGCGAGTGGTGAAGGGCGTGAACTTCGTCGACTTGCGCGATGCGGGCGATCCGGTCGAACAGGCCCGCGCCTATGACGCGGCCGGCGCGGACGAGCTGTGCTTTCTCGACATTTCCGCCAGCCACGAAGGACGCGGCACCCTGCTCGATGTCGTCCGGCGCACGGCGGAAGTGTGTTTCATGCCGCTGACCGTGGGCGGCGGGGTGCGCAGCGCCGAGGACGCACGCGCACTGCTGCTGGCCGGGGCGGACAAGGTTGCGGTCAATTCCGCCGCCGTCACCCGCCCGGAAGTCGTGGCCGATATCGCCGAAAAGTTCGGCAGCCAGTGCGTGGTCGCTTCGGTCGATGCGCGGCGTACTCCGCGCGGCAACTGGGAAATTTTCACCCACGGCGGGCGCAAGGCGACCGGGATCGACGCGCTGGAACACGCGATGAGACTGGCGAAGCTGGGCGCGGGCGAACTGCTGGTTACCTCGATGGACGGCGACGGGACCAAGGCCGGATACGATCTGGCGCTGACCCGGACCATTGCTGATGCCGTATCCGTGCCGGTGATTGCCAGCGGCGGCGTCGGCACGCTCGATCATCTGGTCGAAGGCGTGACCCAGGGTCATGCCAGCGCAGTGCTGGCCGCATCGATCTTTCATTTCGGCCAGCACACGATCCTCGAAGCCCACGCGGCCCTGCGCGCCGCCGGGCTGCCCGCGCGGGGCTGAAACCCGGCGCAAAGCGTCGGTACTGTTTACACTCGTGTCAGCCGGAAACCCGGCGTTAACCATCGTGGCCCGCACGGTTCCGCGATCCGGCTGCGGTGGCACGGGAATTGCGTAAACCACGCTTCATGAAGGACTTAATTCGGGGTCGCAGCCCATTAACCGTCCTGGCATTCGGCACCGGCCTGCTCTGCATGGCCGAACCTGCAATCGCGAATGCCGGGTTCACCATTCCCGATCCCAGCAACCTGGCGCTGTTTGCGATCGGCGTGCTGGGCCTGATCATCGGCCGCCGCGGTGCGCGCCGTCCACCGCCGGACTGACTGCGGGTCTACCGAGACAGAACGCTCTGGCTTGACCTTGCGGCGACAGCGCCGCATGGCCAGCCATATGGACCGCCCGGACACCCTTGCCCGCCTTGCCGCCACCATCGCCGCGCGCCGCAATGCCGATCCCGCGACTAGCTGGGTGGCGAAACTTCATGCACGCGGGGTGCCCGTGATCGCCCGCAAGCTGGGTGAGGAAGCGGTCGAAACCGTGGTCGCCGCGCTGTCTGGCACCCGCGAGGAACTGGTGGGCGAAGCCGCCGACACGATTTTCCACCTGCTGGTCCTGCTCGATGCCAAGGGTGTCGAGTTCACCGACGTGCTCGATGAACTCGACCGCCGCGACGGGGTGAGCGGGATCGCCGAAAAAGCCAGCCGGAGCTAGAGCCGATGCCGATCGACCCGACCCTGCCCTACGATGACCAGAACATCTTCGCGAAAATCCTGCGCGGGGAAATCCCCAACAAGACCGTCTATGAAGACGACTGGGCGCTGGCCTTCAACGACATCAACCCGCAGGCCCCGCTGCACGTGCTGGTGATCCCCAAGGGGCCTTACGTCAGCTGGGACGATTTTTCCGCCCGGGCGAGCGATGCGGAAATCGCCGGGTTCATCCGCGCCGTTGGCCTTGTCGCGCGGGAGGCTGGGCTAGTCGAGCCGGGTTACCGCCTGCTCGCCAACATTGGCCAGCACGGCCACCAGGAAGTGCCGCACCTGCACGTCCACGTGTTCGGCGGGCGGCAATTCGGGGCCATGCTGCCGCGCTGAGGGGGTGTTTCACCGCACCAGCGGCCCTCACCCCTTGCCCTTCGAGTCGCGCAGCGGCTAAACCCGCCGCGATGACGTCATTTCCCGCCCCGCCTTCCGGCCTGATCGATGGCAAGCTGCACCATTTCGCGGTGCGCGCCTATTTCGAGGATACGGACCTGTCGGGCGTGGTCTATCACGCAAATTACCTGCGCTGGTTCGAACGCGCCCGGTCGGACTTCGTGCGGTTGCTGGGGATTGACCAGCGCGCGGTGAACGAGGCGGGCGAAGGCGCGTTTGCCGTCGCCGACCTGACGATCCGCTATGCCGCCCCGGCCCGGCTCGATGACGGAGTGCGGATCGAAACCACCTGTGAGGAACTGGGCGCGGCCAGTTGCCGGATGCACCAGCGCGCTTTCCGCGAGGACGGCGTGCTGCTGGCCGAGGCGCGGCTGCGCGTCGGCTTCGTCGCCCCCGATGGCCGCCCGCGCCGGATGCCCGCCGCGTGGCGCGCGGCGTTTGCCACAATTCTGACTGAAGGACCGCAATGACTGCTCTCGATATTCTGGCCGCCGCCGGTGCGCCGACGCGCCTTGATCCGGTAAAGCTGTTCCTCGATGCCGATATCGTCGTGCAGCTGGTGATGGCCGGGCTGGTGCTGGCCAGCGTCTGGGTCTGGATGATCGTGGTCGGGTTCAGCCTGCGCATGGTCGGCATCCGCAAGCGCTGCGATGCCTATGAGCGCGATTTCTGGAAGGCCGGGAACGTTGACGAGTTTCAAGCCGACCGCGGGAAAGGTGACATTCCCTCTGCTCGCGTCGTGTCCGCTGGCCTGGCCGAATGGCGCCGCTCCACCGCAGGCAAGGTGATTGACCGCGACGGCACCCGCCAGCGGCTGGCGGGCGTCATGGACAGCGCCGTCGCACAGGAAGCGGACAAGCTGGCCGAGCGGCTGAACTTCCTCGCCACGGTGGGTTCAGTCGCGCCGTTTGTGGGTCTGTTCGGCACGGTCTGGGGGATCATGAACAGCTTCTTCCAGATCGGTGCGCAGCAGAACTCCTCGCTCGCCGTGGTCGCGCCGGGGATTTCCGAAGCCTTGTTCGCCACCGCGATCGGCCTGTTTGCGGCAATCCCGGCGGTCATCGCCTATAACCGCTTCTCCCACCGGGTGAACCAGCTCGAAGCGCGCCTGCAACGCTTTTCCGACCGGTTCCACGCCAGTCTCAGCCGCGAGCTGGAGGCGGCCTGAGTGGCGTTTTCCGCACCCACCCGCCGCAGCCGCCGGGGCCGCGCGCCGATGGCGGAAATCAACGTCACGCCGCTGGTCGACGTGATGCTGGTGCTGCTGATCATCTTCATGGTCACCGCCCCGCTGCTCAACGCCGGGGTGCCGGTGGAACTGCCGGACAGCAACGCCAGGGCGCTGGCGCAGGAACCAGCACAGGTGAACCTGTCGCTGAGCCGCGATGGGCGGGTCTATATCGACCAGTCCGAGGTGGATCCCGGCACGCTGGCCGACCGGCTGGCCGCGCTGCCGCGCGGCGCGGATGGCAAGCCGCCGCTGGTCACCCTGCGCGCTGACAAGTCGCTCGATTACGGGCGGGTGATGAGCGTGATGGGAGAGTTGAATCACGCCGGGTTCAACTCAATCTCGCTGGTCACCAACAGTTCAGTTGAAGCGCCCTAGGCTGCGACGATGGTACGTTCCGCGCTCAACCGCGAAGAAAGTCTTGGCCTCGCCATTGCGCTGGCCGCGCACGTCGCACTGGGCGTGCTGCTGGCCCTGCGCCCGCCTTCCGCGCCGACGATCCCGCCGCCCGAACGCATGACCGTGACGCTGAGCGAGGACGTGGGGCTGACCTCGACCGCGCCGAGCGTGGCCGATCCTGCGCCAGATGAAGCGCCCGAACTGGGCCAGGCCGCGCCGGAACCCGCGCCCCAGCCCGCGCCGCCCCCGCCGAGGCCGGAACCCATGGTCCAGCCGAAACCGGAGCCGAAAATCCAGCCGAAACCGGCCCTGACCAAGCCCAGGCCCGCGCCCACGGTCGCCGCGCGGCCCTTGCCGCAACCGACCACCAAGGCCGCACCGAAAACGACCAACGCGCCCAAAGCCGCACCAAAGGGTGCCACCAGCACCGCGCGCGCTCCCACAACCGCCGCCACCCAGCCCGCCAGGGCCGGGGGCAGCCGGATCGGCGACGATTTCCTGAAAGGGGTCAGCGGCGCGAGCGGCAAACAGGCCACCGCCGCGCCGCCAGCGGCTGCCGTCGGTCCGGCGGTGCGTTCGGCGCTGGCCGGGGCGATCTCGCGCCAGCTCAAGCCGAAATGGGCCGCGCCGCAAGGGGTCGATGCGGAGCTGCTGGTCACGGTGCTGTCGTGGGATCTCAACCCCGATGGCACGCTGGCCGGATCGCCGCGCGTGGTGCGCCAGGACGGGATCACCGACGCCAACCGTGCCCAGGCCCCGCGCCATGCCGAACAGGCAATGCGCGCGGTGCGGCTGGCCGCGCCGTTCAACCTGCCGCCTGAATTCTATCCTGCCTGGAAGCGCGTCAGCGACTTCCGCTTCGACAGAAAGCTATCGCAATGACCCTTCGCCTGATTTCGGCGCTAGCCCCCGTATTGGCCATCCTGCTGGCCGCTCCTGCTGCCGCGCAGCAATCCCTGCCCACCCCGCAGCCGACCGAGCAGGTCCCTGAAGAAGGGCTGTCCGGCGCGGTGTCGGATGACAGCGACTGGCAGGATCTGGGCATCGCCATTCCCGCGTTCGCGACCGACGCCGATGTCCCGACCCAGACCAGCGCCGGATCGACCTCCGCGCTGGGGATGAGCGTGGCCCGCGTGATCACCGATGACCTGAAGAACAACGGCCTGTTCAAACCGGTCGGCCCCGATGCGCTGCCACGGCCCGCCTTTGCGCAAGTGCAGGCCCCGGCCTATGACACCTGGGCGGGCCGCAGCGCCGAAATGCTGGTGCAGGGCTTTGTCCGCGCCGCGCCGGGTGGGCAGGTCACGGTGGGGTGTTACCTCTATGACGTCGCGCTGAAGCAGCAGCTTGCCAAGGCCGGGTGGACCGTCGGCCCCGGTGACTGGCGCCGCGCCGCGCACAAGTGCGCCGACCTGATCTATTCGCGGCTGTCGGGCGAAAACCCGTTCTTCGACAGCCGGATCGCCTATATCGCCGAAACCGGGCCGAAGGACCGCCGGATGAAGCGGCTGGCGATCATGGATTCGGATGGGGCCAACCACCGTTATCTGACCACCGGGCAGACCACGGTGCTGACGCCGCGCTATTCACCGGATTACCGTTCGATCCTCTACCTCAGCTATTTCAACGGCAGCCCCCGGATCTATATCTACGATCTGGAAACCAGCACCCAGCGCCTGCTGCTGCAATCGACCAACCCGGTATTCGCGCCGCGCTGGTCGCCCGATGGCAAGTGGGTGCTCTATTCGATGGCCACGGCCGGCAATACCGACATCTACAAGATGCCGTCCGGCGGCGGCAACGCGGTGCGGCTGACCGACAGCCCCGGCATCGACATCGGCGGCAGTTTCAGCCCAGATGGCACGCGGATCGTGTTCGAAAGCGACCGTGGCGGCAGCCAGCAGGTCTATGTGATGAACGCCGATGGCAGCAACCAGCGCCGGATCACGTTTTTCGGCGGACGCAGCGCCACGCCGGAATGGAGCCCGCGCGGCGACCAGATCGCCTTCACCCACATCGCGGGCAATTTCCGCATCGCGGTGATGACGCCGGGCGGCGGGGAAATGCGTTACCTGACCGACAGCTGGCAGGATGAAGCGCCGACCTGGGCACCCAATGGCCGGATCATCCAGTTCTTCCGCACCACGCGCGGCAGCGGCAAGGCCGGAATCTGGCAGGTTGACCTGACCGGGCGGAACGAACGCAAGCTGAGCACCCCGGTCGACGGATCGGACCCGTCATGGGGGCCGCTGCGGCCTTGACTCACGATCGATTATGCGAATGATTCGCAAGATTGACTTGGGGGGCAATACACAGGAACCTGCACTTAAAGGAGAAGCCCGATGAACAAGACCCGCACCATCCGAACCGCGATTCTGCTGCTGGCCAGTTCGGCTGCACTCTCGGCTTGCGCCAGCAAGGCACCCAAGCAACTGCCGCCCGATCCTGGCGCCAACATCTCCACCAATACCACGCAGGGCTCCGTCCAGGGGATCGTCCCCGGCAGCCAGGCCGATTTTGCCGCGCAGATGATGGGGCAGGACGCGATCTATTTCGACACGGATCGCTATAACATCGACAGCGCCGACATGGCCGCGCTGCAAACGCAGGCACAATGGCTGGCCCGCTACCCCGGCAAGCGCGCGACGGTCGAAGGTCACGCGGACGAACGCGGCACCCGCGAATACAACCTGGCGCTGGGCGAACGCCGCGCCAACGCGGCCAAGAACTATCTGGTCAGCGTCGGGGTTGATGCAGCCCGGCTGATGACGGTCAGCTATGGCAAGGAACGGCCGGTCGCGCTGGGTTCGGACGAATCCAGCTGGGCCAGGAACCGCCGGGCGGTGACGGTCACGATTGATTGACGCAAAAAACGAACGGCCGGGGCAGCTTGCCGCCCCGGCCGGTTCAGGTTTCCGGCAAAGTGCCTTATTGCAGCGCTGGCAGCAGATTGCCGAGCTGCGGCAGCACGGCCGCTTCGGCGGAATAGCCAACCTTTGGCAATGAAATCAGATTTGCACTGCCCGGCAGATCGGTTGCCAGCAACGCGATGGCAGCCATCGCCAGCACGGAAACGGCGGCGGACCAAGTCAGCTGCTTGCTCATGATGGTGAACTCCCTGTGTGCGTTCCCCATGATATGGGAACAACGATGTCTATTGCAATGCACCATTGCGATCTGAAACTTAATACGGGATGAAGTCCATGCTTGCTTGCACCGCACACGTGCTTCGGCCTATCGGGCACGGATGAAGCGTTCCGGGCGAACCACTGATTGGGGCTTTCCTCGCTGGCGCGGGTATGAAGGCGCGCGCGATGCGGCGACGATCCGGCTGTGCGATCGCCACGGCTGTTCGGAACGCGGCGAATGCCCGGCCCCGAAATCGCCCAACAACCCGGATCGCTGGATGTTCTGCCAGAAACACGCCGCAGAATACAATCAGGGCTGGGATTACTTTGCAGGCCTCGACGCCGAAGAGGCGGCCGAACGCGAAGGCGCTGAGCGCCAGACCCATTCCGGCTATTCCGAATCCGCCCACTATGGCTGGGCCGCCAGCGGCGACGGCACCCGCAGCCGGGATGAATTGCGCGCGCTGGAATTGCTGGGGCTGTCGCCCGATGCGGAGTTCGACGAAGTGCGGAAAGCCTGGCGCAACAAGGCCAAGGAAGTCCATCCTGACGTCCGCCCCGGCGACAAGGACGCTGCCGATGCGTTCACCGCGCTGCAACTGGCCTATGAAGTGCTGCGTCAGGCCGAAGAACGCCGGGAGTGGCGGGGTTAGGCTTTTGTCCTGAAGCGCTTGATCGTGCCGGAAAAGGCCAGGACGTTACGCTCCCCTTCCGCAATCATCCCGCGCACGAACACCAGGCTGCCCCCGGCGCGCACCACTTCGCCGCGCGCGGTCAGCAGTTTGCCCGGTTCCGCCGCACCGACGAATTCGCAGTTCATCGTCACGGTCACCCCGTGGACGGCGGTGTCCATCCCGCCCGCGATCATGAACAGCGCATAGTCGGCAAAGGTCATCAGCGCCCCGCCGTGGATATTGCCGCCGCCGTTGCGGTTCTTCGCCTCGGGCATGAACGCGCACAGCAGCCCGTCACCATCCGGGCGGCAGAAGAACGGCCCGGTGTGCTCTTCGAAATGATCGACCGGTTCCCAGCGATACCACCCGGCCCAAGGCCCTTCGGTCAGCTGCGCCAGTCCCGGCCGCAGTGCAGGAACATCGGGCTGAAGCTTGTCGTGCGGGTGTTCGGACATGGAGACGGACCTTGGCTGGGAAAGCAGACCTGATGCTGGCCGCCGCGAGGGCTGGAGCGGGTAGCGGGAATCGAACCCGCATAGCCAGCTTGGAAGGCTGGTGCTTTACCACTAAGCTATACCCGCGCATCAGCGCTGCTGAACGGTCGGCGGCGCTTGCCACCAACCCCGGTGCGCCGTCAATCACTTTACCGCCGTGGAATGTCAAGTTTGCCCGCATGGCCTGTTCTGGCAGCCCATGAAAGCGGCTTGACCAAGTGAACGTTATCAAGTAGGTGAACGTTCACAATCGGCGATCCTGCATGCGGACCGCACGAGAAACGGGAGGAGAATCGGATTATGAGAGGTTTGCGCGAACTCGCCATGGGCCGCCTGATGCTGGGTGTTTCCGCCGCCGCGATCGTCATCGCAGCGCAGCCCGCGCTGGCACAGGATGACAGCGCCGCTTCCGCCGACGAAGGCGACGCGATTGTCGTCACCGGGATCCGCGCCAGCTTGCGCGCATCGCTGGACGTGAAGCGCGAATCGCAGGGCGTCGTCGATGCGATCTCGGCCGAAGACATCGGCAAGTTCCCGGACACCAACCTGGCCGAATCGCTCCAGCGCATCACCGGCGTGTCGATTGACCGCAACAGCGGCGAAGGTTCGACCGTCACGGTTCGCGGGTTCGGTCCCGATTTCAACCTGGTGCTGCTGAACGGCCGCCAGATGCCCGCTTCGGGCCTGGGCAGCTGCTGCGAAGCGCCCGCCTCGCGCAGCTTCGATTTCGGCAACCTCGCCGCCGAAGGCGTCGCCGGGGTCGAAGTCTACAAGTCCGGCCGCGCCAGCCTGCCCACCGGCGGCATTGGTTCGGTGATCAACATCAAGACCCCGCGTCCGCTCGATCGCCCCGGCTTCAAGGGCAGCATCGGCGTGAAGGGCGTCTATGATACCTCGCGCTTTGAAAGCACGCCGATCACCCCGGAAATCTCGGGCATCCTGTCGAACACCTTTGCTGACGGCGCCATCGGCATTCTGGCGACCGCGTCGTATCAGCGCCGCAAGGCCAGCCAGGCCCAGTTCAACGCGGGCTGGCGCGAAGGCTATCTGGGTTCGGAGAACAACTGGGGCTCGCTGCCGCTGGATGCCAACGACTGGCGCGGCAACTTCGCCCGGACCGAAAACCGCCCGGACCCGACCGACATCTATCAGGTCACCCAGAACGCCGGGTATGACTTCACCGATCTGGACCGTGAACGCATCAACGGCCAGCTGGTGCTGCAGGTCAAGCCGACCGACACCCTCTCGTTGCTGGTTGACTACACCTATTCGCAGAACACCATCAACGCCCGCACCAGCAGCATCGGCGTGTGGTTCAACCACGACCAGACCAGCAGCAGCTGGACCGATGGCCCCGCCGCCGGCCCGAACTTCTATGCGGAAAGCTTCGGCCCCGGCAAGGATCTGGCGATCACCGGCGCGCTGGCGGCGAACCGTTCGATCAACCGCTCGATCGGCGGCAACCTGGAATGGGATGGTCCCGGCGGGCTGCGTCTGGTCCTCGACGGCCACCACTCGACCGCCGAAAGCAAGCCGACTTCGCCCTATGGCAGCAACATTGCTGTCGGCAGCGCGATCTTTGGCGTGCAGTCGCAGAAGGTGGACTTCACCACCCCGATGCCGGTCATCTCGGTCAACATGTATCCGGGCAGCTCGGCCAGCGATCCGGCCAACATCCGCCCGGCCGGCAACGCCTTCCGCAACGCCTACATGCGTGACGAGATCAACGAAGTGTCGCTGAAGGGCGGCTTCGACTTCGACGCCTCGTTCATCAAGAGCCTCGATTTCGGGGCGACCTTTACCGACAACAAGGTCCGTTCGGCCTATGGCTTTATCCAGAGCGACAGCTGGGGCGGCACCTTGTCCGCCGCCGACACGCCCGACAGCCTTTATACGCCGGTCGGCCTGCCGGGCCGTCTGGCAGGCATGAACGGGTCCAACGGCGCGGGCATCCTCCAGAACTACTTCAAGGTCGATACCGCCGCGCTGATCGACCTGCTGGAAAGCCGGATCGGCATCTGCAGCGCACCGTGGACCGGCAAGGCCGCGCCCGGCACCTGCCTTGCGCAGTTCCAGGCCGACCGCCGCGTGCATGAACAGACGATTGCGCCCTATGTGCAGTCGGCCCATCAGTTCGACCTGTTCGCCAACCCGGCTAACCTGCGGCTGGGGCTGCGATACGAAAAGACCAAGGTCAATTCATCAGCGCTGGTGCCGATCCCGACCGGCACCTCGTGGGTGGGCGATAACGAAATCGCCATCGTCTATGGCAATGCCCAGGACTTCGCGGCGCTGAAGGGCGAATACGAAAACTGGCTGCCGGCGATCGATTTCGACATGGAGCCGATTGAGAACGTCAAGCTGCGCGCAGCTTACAGCCACACCGTCACCCGTCCGGACTATGCCAGCCTGCAAGGCGGCACCACGCTGGATGCCCCGATCCGGGTCGGTGGCAGCACCGGCCGCAGCGGCAATCCCGGCCTGCTGCCCTACAAGTCGAAGAACATCGACGTGTCGGCAGAGTGGTATTACGGCCGCGAAAGCTATCTCTCGGTCGGCTTCTTCCACAAGCGGGTTGGCAACTTCATCAGCAACACCACGGTCAACATGCCCGCCTTCGGGCTGACCAACCCGGCAGCCGGGCCGCGCGTTGCGCAGGCACAAGCTGCGCTGGGGGCGGGTGCCACCACCTCGCAGATCCGATCGTGGATTGCCGCGAACTTCCCTTCGATCGTCGATCCGGCGACCGGCGGCATTCGCGGTCAGGCCAACGACCCGCTGGTCAATTTCGTGATCACCCAGCCGGTCAACAGCACCCAGAAGGCCAAGCTGTGGGGCTGGGAATTCGCGATCCAGCACCGTTTTGGCGAAACCGGCTTCGGCACGATCCTGAACTACACCGTGGTCAAGAGCGATACGAAGTTCGACAACACCCAGCGTTACACCGTGGCGCAGTTCGCAGTGAACGGGGTCAGCGACAGCGCCAATGCCGTGCTTTATTACGACAAGAACGGCATCCAGGCGCGTGTCGCCTACAACTGGCGCGACGGGTTCCTGTCGGGCTACGGGTTCGACCCCTATTACGTCGAAGCCTATGGCCAGTTCGATGTCAGCGCGAGCTATGAGTTCCGCAAGGGCATGACCGCCTTCGTGGAAGGCATCAACGTCACCAATGCCGACCGACGCGGTCACATGCGCAACGACAGGACCGCGTTCTTCGCCGCCCCCGGTTATGCGCGCTATGCGGCAGGCGTGCGGTTCACCTTCTGATCGGGTCGCACCGGTTCACTAAGGTGAGTTGAGATCAAGAGCCGCGCTGCCCCATGCAGTGCGGCTCTTTTTCTCTGGCGACGGGCAAATGTCCGGTATGGTCGGGGTGTGATGACGGGTACGATTCAACGCGTGGTAATCGTCGGCGGAGGCACCGCCGGATGGCTGGCGGCTGCGCTGCTGGTCGCGCGCCGCCCGGACCTGTCGGTCACGCTGGTCGAAGCGCCCGATATCCCGGCCATCGGCGTCGGCGAAGGCACCTGGCCGACGATGCGCGAAACGCTGGCCAGCATCGGCATCGCCGAGAGCGAATTCCTGCGCGAATGCGATGCCAGCTTCAAGCAAGGCTCGCGGTTTGACGGCTGGGTGGATGGCACTCCCGGCGACAGCTATCTCCACCCCTTCTCCGCCCCGCCACAGGGCGACATGCGCGACATGCTGGCCGCATGGCAGAGCGCTTGCCCCGACGCCGCATTCGCCGCCGCGATGACCCCGCAGGCCGCCGCCTGCGCCCGCGATCTGGCCCCGCGCCAGCGGGCGATGCCCGATTACGCGGGGGCGCTGAATTACGGTTATCACCTCGACGCCGGCAAGTTCGCCGCGTTGCTGGCCCGCCATGCCACCGGACGGCTGGGCGTTACCCACATCGCGGCGGAAGTGACCGGCGTGATCGCAGCCGAAGATGGCGACATTGCCGCGCTGGAACTGCGCGGCCAGCCCGCACTGGCGGGCGACCTGTTCCTCGATTGCTCCGGCCAGGCCGCGATCCTGATCGGCGGGCACCTGGGCGGCGACTGGATTGACCGCAGCGACGTGTCCTTCAACGACCGCGCACTGGCGCTGCAAGTGCCGACCCAGCCCGATGCGCCGATTGCCGCGCAGACCGTGGGCACGGCCCATACCGCAGGCTGGTTGTGGGACATCGCGCTGCCCACCCGGCGCGGGATCGGCTGCGTCTATGCCGCGCGCTTCATGGACGACGACGCCGCGCGGCAGGTGCTGCTTGATTACGTGCATGCGCACGTTCCCGGCGCCGACATTGACCGGCTGCAACCGCGCCAACTGACGTTCCGCACCGGCCACCGCGCGCGATTCTGGGATCGCAATTGCCTTGCGGTGGGGCTGTCCGCCGGGTTCATCGAACCGTTGGAAGCATCAGCCATCGTCCTGATCGAGCTGTCGCTGAACGCCCTGATCGAAAACTTCCCCGCGAGCCGCGCGGCGATGACCATCCACGCGGACCGCTTCAACGAGCTGTTCCGCTATCGCTGGGACCGGATCGTCGAGTTCCTGAAACTGCACTATGCGCTGAGCCGCCGGACCGAACCCTATTGGCTGACCCAGCGCGCACCGGAGACAATCCCGCCGCGCCTGGCCCAGCAACTGGAACTGTGGCGCGACCAGCCGCCATCGAGCTGGGACTTCCCCCGCGTGGACGAGATCTTTTCCGCCGCCAGCCAGCAATACGTCCTCTATGGCATGGGCTGGCCCGCACGCACCAACGCAGCGCCCTCCCCCGCCGCTACAGCCCGGCTGGCCGAAGTGCGCGAACGCACCCGCGCGCTGGCCGCGGCGCTGCCAGCTAACCGCACCTATTTCACCGCCGCCGCCAAGGCCGCACCCGACGAAAGACTTGTCCGGACATGAGCAACCACCAGATCCTGAATCCCGCCGATCACGGGGCCTTGCGCGTCCACACCGGGGCTGGCGCACAGTTTGGCGATGCGGTGATGGCTTGCCTGACCGTGCCGCTGGAATTCCGCGCGGTGCAGGGCCATTACCCCATCGTGTTCCGCCGCGATGCCGCCAGCGGGCAGTTTTCCGCGCTGGCGATGTTCGGGTTCGACAATGGCGAGAACCTGTTTCTGGACGGGGACCGCTGGGATGCACGCTATCGCCCGCTGGCGATGGCGATCCAGCCGTTCCTGATCGGCCGCCCGGCTGAAGGCAGCGACACGCCGCAAGTCCATATCGACATGGCCCACCCCCGCGTCGATCACGGCGGCGAAGGCACCCGCCTGTTCGACGAGGACGCCCGCCCCACCCCTGTCCTTGAAACGATGGCCGGGCGACTGGGCGATCTGGACCACGGGTACCGCCAGTACCCCGCGTTCTTCGCCGCGCTGGAACGGCACGACTTGCTGGAACCGTTCACGCTGGACGTGCCGCTGGACAACGGCGCGCGCCATTCGCTGGTCGGCTATCACGTGATTGCCGAGGACCGGCTGGCCGCGCTGAACGGCGGCGCGCTGGGCGAACTGCAACTGGAAGGGCACTTGCTGCCGATTTACATGGCGGTCGCCTCCCTCGGGCGCTTTGCCGATCTGGTGGCGCGCAAGAACGCGCGGGTCGCGCTTGGCTGAACCATCCGCCCTGAACCTCGCAGCCGTGCCGGAGCGGAGCGCGGACGATCCCGCCGCGCTTGACGCACTGCTCCGCGGCGCGCGCGAACCGTTTGTGGTGCGCGGTCTGGTGGCGGACTGGCCGCTCGTCCGCGCGGGACTGGAATCCCCCCGCGCGGCCCGCGCCTATCTGCTGGAACGGGCCCGCGATGTGCCGTTTGCCGTCTCCATCGGTGAGCCGGGGCACGACGGGCGGATGTTCTATGACGCCGCGATGGCGATGAATTTCCGCATGGCGCGCGGGCGGCTGGCCGATATTTTCGGCGGAATCGACGCCAACGAAGGCCGCGCTGATCCTCCGACAGTCTATCTCGCCTCGATCGACGTGCCCGCGCACTTTACCGGCGTGGATACCGAGAACACGGTCGAACTGGGGGACCGCACGCCGATTGCCAGCCTGTGGATCGGCACCCCCACCACCATCGCCGCGCACAACGATTTTCCGGACAATCTGGCCTGCTGCGTTGCGGGTCGCCGCCGCTTCACGCTGTTTCCGCCCGATCAGTTCCCCAACCTTTACCTTGGCCCGGTCGACAACACCCCTGCTGGCCGCGCGGTCAGCATGGTCGATTTCCGCGCGCCGGATTTCGCCGCCCACCCCCGCTTCGCCGCCGCGCTGGAACAGGCGCAAGTGGCGGAGCTGGAACCGGGCGACGCGCTGTTCGTGCCGTCGATGTGGTGGCACCATGTCGAGGGGCTGGCGCGCTTCAACATCCTGCTGAACTATTGGTGGCGCGATACCCCGCGCTGGCTGGGTCAGCCGCAGGACGCGCTGAACCACGCGATGCTGGCCATCCGTGATCTGCCCGCCGCCGACAAGGCGATCTGGCGGGAGCTGTTCGACCACTACGTTTTCGACAACGGGCCGCTCGTCACCGACCATATCCCGGACGGTGCGCGCGGTGTGCTGGACCCGCTGACCGCCGAAACCGCCGGGCGGCTGCGGGCCTTTCTGCTAAGGACACTGAGCCGATGATGAGCGAATATTCCAGACGCCGGATCGTGATCGCCGGGGGCGGCACGGCCGGGTGGATGGCCGCTGCCGCGCTGGCCCGGACGATGGGCGAGGCGATCGAGCTGACGCTGGTCGAATCCGATGCCATCGGCACCGTCGGCGTAGGCGAAAGCACGATCCCGCCGCTGGTCACCTACAACCGCCTGCTGGGGATCAGCGAGGCGGAATTCATGCGCGAGACGCAGGCCACCTTCAAGCTGGGGATCGAGTTCGAGAACTGGAAGCAGCAGGGCGAGAAGTACTTTCACTCGTTCGGCCTGACCGGGCGCGATCACTGGTCGGCGGGGTTCCAGCATTTCTGGATGCATGGGCAGGCCAAGGGCCACGATGCCAGTTTCGACGAATACTGCCTGGAACTGAAAGCGGCCTATGAGGGCCGATTCGCGCATTTGCCGGACAACCGGATGAACTATGCTTACCAGCTCGATTCCACGCTCTATGGCCGCTACTTGCGCAAGCTGGCCGAGGCGGACGGGACGAACCGGATCGAAGGCCGGATCGCGCAAGTCGAACTCACGCCCGAAAGCGGCAACATCACTGCGCTGGTGCTGGATGGCGGGCAGCGGATCGAGGGCGACCTGTTCATCGACTGCACGGGCTTTCGCGCGCTGCTGATCGAAGGGGCGCTGCATGTCGGCTATGACGACTGGACGCATTACCTGCCGTGCGACGGGGCCATCGCCGTGCAGACCGCGAGTGTCCGTCCGCCGATCCCCTATACCCGCGCCATCGCGCACGATGCAGGCTGGCAGTGGCGCATTCCGTTGCAGCACCGCCAGGGCAACGGCATCGTCTATTGCAGCCGCTATCTGAACCGCGACGCCGCACTCGACCGGCTGCTGTCCAGCACCGAAGGGCAGCGCCTGACCGAACCGAACTTCATCGGCTTTACCACCGGGGCGCGGCGCAAGCAGTGGCACCGCAACTGCATCGCGGTCGGCCTGTCGGGCGGGTTTCTGGAGCCGCTGGAATCGACCAGCATCCACCTGATCCAGCGCGCGATCCTGCGCCTGATCCGGATGCTGCCAATGGGCGAGGTGAGCGAACGCGACGTGGCGGAATTCAACGACCAGCAACTGACCGACATGGTGCAGGTCCGCGATTTCCTGATCCTGCATTACAAGGCCACCGACCGCCGCGACAGCCCGTTCTGGCGGCAATGCGCGGCGATGGAAATTCCCGACAGCCTGACCCAGAAGATCGAACTGTTCCGCGAAACCGGCCGCGTGTTCCGCCGGAATGAGGAACTGTTCGCCGAAAACAGCTGGGTCCAGGTGATGATGGGCCAGGGGATCAAGCCGCGCGCCTATCACCCGGTCGCCACCAAGCTGAGCGACGGTGAACTGGATCAGTTGCTGGCGGGGCTACGCGACAGCGTAGCCAAGACCGTCGCCAGTCTGCCGGAACACCACACCTATGTGGCCCGTTATTGCGGCGTGGCGGATTCGGCAGCGGCATGATCCGGGCCGGGATGGCGTTGCTGGCGCTGGCCGTCAGCCAGCCCGCGCTGGCTGATGACCGGGGGGCCGATGACTGGCAGCTGGTCTGGGCCGACGAATTCGACGGCACCAGGGTCGACCGCAGCAAGTGGAGCTTTGCGGTCGATTGCTGGGGCGGCGGCAACGCCGAACGGCAATGCTACACCGCCAGCAAGCGCAATGCGGCAGTGGTGGACGGCAAGCTGGTCATCACCGCGCGGCGGCAGCGCGCCACCGGCCCTGCTTTACCCAAGTCGCTGCGCACCGCCGGGACTGACCCGAACGCGGTGGTCAGCCGCGATTTCACCTCGGCCCGCCTGACCACCAAGGGCAAGGCCGCGTGGCGCTATGGCCGGATCGAAGTCCGCGCCAGGCTGCCGCAGGGGCAAGGCACCTGGCCCGCGATCTGGATGCTGCCAGAGGCTGACAGCTATGGCCGCTGGGCCGCATCGGGCGAGATCGACATTCTGGAAGCGGTCAACCTGGGCGTGGCTTGCGCGACCTGCCCCGGCGGACGGGAAAGCACGATCCTGGGCACGCTGCACTTTGGCGGCGTGTGGCCCGCCAACGCGCAAAAGGGGACCGAAGTCCACGCACCCGAAGTGCTGGACGGGTTTCACACGTATGCCATCGAATGGCAGCCGGGCCGGATCATCTGGCAGATCGATGGCAGCACCTTTGCCGTGCGTGAGGCGCGCGAATGGTGGTCGGCCGGTTCCACCGCGCCCGACGCGCCGTTCGACCAGCCGTTTCACCTGATCGTGAACCTGGCAATCGGCGGCAAACTGGCCGAAACGCGGGGACTGGGCGGGGTGTCGGACCGGGATTTCCCCAAGCAGCTGGCAATCGATTGGGTTCGCGTCTGGCAAAAGGGCGCTGGTCCGGCTACCGCAGGGGCGGGGCAAGCTGAACGGGGGGACGAATAGCGCATGGCGAGGCGGCGGCAGGCTGTCACCATCAAGCACGTTGCTGCGGACGCTGGTGTGTCCCTGCAGACGGTGAGCCGCGTCATCAACAACGAGCCGAACGTCCGCGCCGAGATGAAGGAGCGGGTCCAGGCCTCGATCGACAAGCTGGGCTATGTCCCCTCGATCGCCGCCCAGCGGATGAGCGGATCGCGCTCTTACCTGATCCTGGCGATCAACGACCGCGAACGCACCATCGCCGACTGGCGGGCGCGGCAGGGGACCGACTGGGTTGACCAGATGCTGCTGGGCGGGATGCTGATGTGCGCCGAGCATGGCTATCGGATGATCTTTGAGCTGGTCGATACCCACAACGACCACGTCGAGCGCGAATTGCTGGGCGCGATTGCCGCGTTGCAGCCCGACGGGATCATCCTGACCCCGCCGCATTCCGACAATCCGCAGATCGTGGCGTTCCTGGCCGGGCAGAACATCCCGTTCGTGCGGATCGGATCGCACGAGGACGGCGCGGGCATTCCGCTGTCGATGGATGACGAAGGCTCCGCCCGCACGGCCACCCGCTACCTGATCGGACGCGGCCACAGCCGGATCGGGTTCATCGCCGGGGCAGGCGAATACAACCTCAGCGGCTGGCGCGTCGATGGCTGGCGCGCGGCAATGGCCGAGGCGGACCTGCCGACCGACGCGCTGCTCGAAGCGGGCGATTTCAGCTATGCCTCGGGCGACCGGGCAGCGCGCCATCTGCTGCAACTGCCCCAGCGCCCGACCGCGATCATCGCCAGCAACGACCAGATGGCGCTGGCCACGCTCGAAGTCGCGCGCGATCTGGGGCTGACCGTGCCGGATGACCTGTCGGTCATCAGTTTTGACAACACCCCGCTGGTCCACTTTACCCAGCCGCCGCTGACCGCCATCGATCAGCCGATTGCGGCCACCGCATCGCGCGCGGTCGAACTGATCATCGCCGCGAAAAAGGGCGAGGATCGGCCCGCTGAACTGACGGTGATTTCCGCCGACCTGGTTGAGCGCGGATCAGTCGCGCCCCCGCCCGCCAGCTCCAGCTAGAACTGCGATGCCCCGCTTCCTGCTGCTCTATGCGCTGGCCTGGGCGGGAGCGGCGATTGCCTATGTCCCGTTCCTGACGATCCTGCTGCCGGTGCGGGTCGCGGGGCTGGCTGGCCCGGCCGATGTCAGCTGGCTGGCCTATATCGCCTTTGCCGGAGCGCTGGCGGCCAGCGCCGGGCATATTGCGTTCGGTTATCTCAGCGACATCACGGGCAACCGGCGCGGCTGGATCTGGGCTGGTCTGATCCTGTCCTGCACGCTGCTGTTCGCGGTGACGCGGGCGCGCGACCTGACCACCCTGATCATGCTGATCGTCGGCTGGCAACTGGCGCTCAACATGATGCTCGCCCCGCTGGCGGCGCTGGCGGGGGATTGCGTGCCCGACCGGCAAAAGGGCCTGCTGGGCGGGCTGATGGCCTTTGCTCCCGGCCTTGGCGCGCTGTCGGGCGCGGCGGTGACGATACCGGGCCTGGCCCTGCCCGATGCGCGGCTGGCGCTGGTCGGGGGAATCGTCGCCTGCTGCGTCATCCCGGTGCTGCTGGTCCGCCTGCCCGCGCGCGTGCCCGATCCGCCCTCGGTCGATGACGTCGGTCCGCGCAGCTTGTGGCAGGGGGCGATGCCGCGCATGTGGGTGGCGCGGCTGGCGGTGCAGATCGCCGAGGCCGCACTGTTCGCTTATCTGTTCATCTGGCTCCGCTCGATCGATCCCGGAATGAGCGACAACCAGACCGCGCGCGTGTTCAGCCTGGTCCTGATCCTGTCCGCCCCGCTGGCGCTGCTGGCCGGGCCCTGGGCCGACCGGCGCGAACGGCCGTTGCTGCCGCTGGTGCTGTGCGCCGGGATTTCCGCCTGCGGGCTGGCGGGAATGGCGTTCGCCGGAACGCTCAGTGCGGCGATTGGCGCCTATGCGGTGTTCGGGATTGCCAGTTCGGTATTCCTGGCGCTCCATTCGGCCCAGACCCTGCGGGTGCTGCCCCGGTCCGACCGGCGCGGGCGCGATCTGGGGCTGTTCAACCTGACCAATACCCTGCCATCGCTGATCATGCCCTGGCTGACGCTGGCGCTGGTGCCGTGGTTCGGGTTCGCCGGACTGTTCGTGGTGTTCGCCGTGCTGGCGCTGGGGGCCGGTCTGCTGCTCGCCCCGCTGACCCGGCGCGCCTGATCCCCTTCGCTTTTGCTGGCGACGCTTGATTTTCGCGCTGACGCGTGTCAGAGAGGCTTGAGAACGTTCACACAGAAGCGTGAAAGAGGATTCTCATGGTGATCAGGCGCTCGTTTTTCGCGGCAACCCTTTTGCTGGCAGGGTGCGCCGCACCTGCGCTGGACAGCGGGCTGGCCACCAAGACGCCGCCGCCCACCACGCCCGCCGTCAGCCCGGAAGCCCGCGCCAATCCCGCCGCCTGGCCCGCCGCGCGTAGTCCGTCCGCGATCACCGATCCCGCGACCGAGGCGCAGATTGCCGCGATCCTGCGCAAGCTGACGCTGGAGCAAAAAGTCGGCCAGATGATCCAGGCCGATATCAGCGCGATCACCCCGGCGGATCTGGCGCGTTATCCGCTGGGTTCGATTCTGGCGGGCGGCAACTCTGGTCCTTACGGCGATGAACGCGCCGATGCCGCCAAGTGGGGCAAGCTGGTCGATGAGTTCCGCGCGGCATCGCGCACCAGCGGCGCGGGCGTGCCGATCCTGTTCGGGGTCGATGCCGTCCACGGCCATTCCAACCTGCCCAGCGCCACGATCTTTCCCCACAACATCGGCCTTGGCGCGGCGAACGACGCCGGGCTGATCGAACGGATCGGGCGGGTAACCGCCGCCGAAGTCGCCGCCAGCGGGATCGAATGGACGTTCGCGCCCACGCTGGCCGTGCCGCAGGATTTGCGCTGGGGCCGCACTTATGAAGGCTATGCCGCCGATCCGGCGCTGGTTGAACGCTATGCCACGGCGATGACCATCGGCCTGCAAGGCACGCTGCTGGCCGGACGGCCCCTGCCGGCCAACCGCGTTGCGGCCACGGCCAAGCATTTCCTGGCCGATGGCGGCACCAAAGATGGCAAGGATCAGGGCGACGCCGCGATCAGCGAAAGCGAACTCGTATCAGTCCACGCGCGCGGCTATCCCGCCGCGATCGACGCAGGCGCGCTGACCGTGATGGCCAGCTTTTCCAGCTGGAACGGGGTCAAGCACCACGGCAACCCGACCCTGCTGACCGATGTGCTGAAGGGCCGGATGGGCTTTGCCGGACTGGTCGTGGGGGACTGGAACGGGCACGGTCAGGTTACCGGTTGCACCGTGACCGATTGCGCCGCCAGCTTCAACGCCGGGCTGGATCTGGCGATGGCCCCCGACAGCTGGAAGGGCCTGTTCGAGGCGACCTTGCGCGATGCCCGCAGCGGGGCGATCCCGCTCAGCCGGATCGACGATGCCGTCATGCGGATCCTGCGGGTCAAGGCCAAGCTGGGCCTGCTGGGTGACGCCCCGGTCCAGCGCGGCGCCCCCGCAATGGTCGGCGCGCCCGAACACCTGGCGGTCGCGCGTGAGGCGGTCGCCAAATCGCTGGTCCTGCTGAAGAACAACGGCGGCGTCCTGCCGCTGCGCCCCGGCGCGCGGGTGCTGGTCACCGGTCCCGGTGCGGACAGCATGGCGATGCAATCGGGCGGCTGGACGGTAACCTGGCAGGGCACCGACACTTCTTCTGCTGACTTCCCCAACGGTCAGACCATCGGCCGCGCGATTGCCGATGCGGTTGGCGCAGCCGGAGGCAAGGCCATGCTGGCCGCCGATGACGCCGCCACTGCGCAGGCTGATGTGGCCGTGGTCGTGTTTGGCGAAAAGCCCTACGCCGAATATCAGGGCGACCTGCCCAATCTGGCCTATCGCTCGCACGCCGGGGAACTGGAACTGATCGCAAAGCTGCGCGCGCGCGGGATGCGGGTCGTTTCCGTATTCCTGTCGGGCCGCCCGATGTTTACCGGTGCGCTGATCAACGCCTCTGACGCGTTCGTTGCGGCCTGGCTGCCCGGTACGCAAGGCGCGGGCGTGGCCGATGTGCTGGTGGCGGGCCGCGCTGGCCGGCCGCCGCGCGATTTCACCGGCCGCCTGCCGTTCGCCTGGCCGGCTGACGCCGCCTCGCCCATCACAAGCCCGCTGTTCCTGGCGGGCTATGGACTGGATTATGCCCGCGCCAGCTCGCTCGGCCCGGTCAACGAAGACCCGCGCGTCGATCTGGCCGCTTCCACCAGCGAGGATACCTATCTGACCCGCGGCGCAGTCCCATCGCCGTGGCGGCTGGGGCTGGACAGCACGGTGCTGGCCCGCGCGATGGACCTGTCCGCGCAGGAGGACGCGCGCCAGTTCAGCTGGTCCGCGCCCGGCGCGTTCGCGATCGATGGATCGCCGGTCAACCTGATGCGCCAGCTCGACGGCGGGTTCGTGCTGCAACTCGACTGGCGGGTCGATACCGCACCCACCGGCCCGGTTAGCCTGTCGCTGGGCGGCGGCGCGCTCGACATCGGCCCGGCGCTGCGGGCGGCCAAGCCCGGTGAGCCGGTGATGACCCGTATCCCGCTGCGCTGCTTCAAGGATGCGGGCGGAGATCTGGCCGCAGTCAGCACCCCGCTGCGGCTGCGCGCCGACAAGGGTTTGGTGCTGACGATCCGCAACATCCGGCTCGATTCCGCTGGCCTGCCCGTGCCCTGCCCCGCCAAGGCACCGCAATGACCTAAAGCCGCTATTGCGAACGTGGGGGCATGGCGCGCAGGTGCGCCCATGCCTCGCACGCTTGTCCTGATCCTGGGTGACCAGTTGTCGCCCGACCTGTCGTCCCTGCGCGGGCTGGACCCGGCGCGGACGACGGTGCTGCTGTGCGAAGTGATGGCCGAGGCCAGCTATGTCGGCCATCACCAGAAGAAGATCGCCTTCATCTTCGCGGCGATGCGCCATTTCGCGGAAGAACTGCGCGGCGTCGGCTGGGCGGTCGATTACGTCACGCTGGACGATCCGGCCAACACCGGCACGCTGGCGGGGGAAGTAACCCGCGCGGCGGCGCGCCGCAATGCGACCACGGTGCGGGTGACAGAGCCCGGCGAATGGCGCGTGCTGGCGGCGTTGCAGGCGCTGACCCCCGCGCCCGAAATCCTGCCCGATGACCGGTTCCTGTGCAGCCACGCCGAGTTTCAGGACTGGGCGGCGGAGCGCAAGGTGCTGCGGATGGAATATTTCTACCGCCTGATGCGGCGCAAGACCGGTCTGCTGATGGATGGCGACCAGCCCGCTGGCGGCCAGTGGAATTTCGACCACGACAACCGCAAGCGCGCCGCGCCCGACCTGTTCATGCCCCAGCCGCCGCGCCATGCCCCCGACGCGATTACCCGCGAAGTGCTGAATCTGGTCGCGCTCCGGTTCGGCGGCAATTTCGGCACGCTGGAGCCGTTCTGGCTGCCCGTGACCCGCGACGATGCGGAGCGCGCCGCGCGGACCTTCATCACCGCCGCCCTGCCGCGTTTTGGCGATTACCAGGACGCGATGCTGACCGGGCAGAAGTTTCTTTATCACAGCCTGCTGTCCCCGCTGATCAACGTCGGCCTGCTCGATCCACTGGCCGTCTGCCGCATGGCGGAAGCCGCGTGGCGCGATGGGGCCGCGCCGCTGAACGCGGTGGAGGGGTTCATCCGCCAGATCATCGGCTGGCGCGAATACGTGCGCGGGATCTATTGGCGCGAAGGGCCGGATTATGTCCGCCGCAACGCGCTCGGCGCGGTCCGCCCCCTGCCCGCGCTGTACTGGACCGGGCAGACCGGCATGGCCTGCATGGCCGCAGCGATTGGCCAGACAATCGAGGAGGCCTATGCCCACCACATCCAGCGGCTGATGGTGACCGGCAATTTCGCGCTGCTGACCGGGATTGATCCCCACGCCCTGCACGAATGGTATCTGGCAGTCTATTTCGATGCCTTCGAATGGGTCGAGGCACCCAACACCATCGGGATGAGCCAGTTTGCCGATGGGGGCCTGCTGGCATCGAAACCCTATGCCGCCAGCGGTGCCTATATCGACCGGATGTCGGATTACTGCGGATCGTGCCGTTACAGCGTGAAGCAGAAGACCGGCAATCAGGCCTGCCCGCTCAACGCGCTCTACTGGGATTTCATCGCCCGCCACCGCGATCGGTTCGCGGGCAATCCGCGCATGGCGCAGATGGTTCGCACGTGGGACAGGATGGCCGAGCCCCGGCAAGCCGAACTGCGCGAATCCGCCGCCCGCTTCCTCGAACGGCTGGACCGGAACGGCACCGACGTGTGACGATCAGGCCGGGCACGCAGCCGCTGCCTCTGCCATGCTGCGCGCCAGCTGCTGGCCCGACAGCCACGCGCATTCCACGCGCGGGGCCAGCAGCCAGTCGCCGCATGCGCCCAGCCCCAGCGCCGGGTTCCACAGCGCCCCCCGGCCCAGCGCCGCGCTTTGCGCATAGCGCCAGCGGTGCGCGCCAGTCGTGACCGGATCAGGCAGTGCGGTGCCCAGCGCGGCGGACAATTCCGCCAGCAGCCGGCCCGCAATATCGGCGGCGTCGCATTCCAGATTGGCCTCTGACCAGTCGGAACTGCCCTGCACCACCCACGCCTCTGGCCCGGTGCGCCCCGGCTTGGCGCTGTTGCGCGCCGCCCAGCCAATCGCGCCGCAATCGCGCAGGATATCGCGCGCGCCGGGCAGCGGCTGGGCAAAAGTGAACATCGCGGTCCAGCACGGCTGCGAGCGCGCGACCAGCGCCGCGCCCGCCATGTCGAAATCGTGCAGCGACAGGAACGGCAGCGCCTGCTCCGCCGGGATCGCCAGCACCAGCGCACCAAACGGTCCCAACGGCCCCGCATCGCTGTGAACCAGCCAGCCCGCGCCCTGCCGCACAATCTGTTCTGCCCGGGTATTCCAGCGCACGTTCTGTGCAGCGGCCAGCGCCTTGATCACCGCATTCATCCCCGGCGTGCCGACCCACGCATCCGCACCCGCGACGGGCCACGGCGCAGCGACGGCCGCCGCCGCCCACTCCGCCACCTGCTCGCGGAAACCGGGATCGCGCGCGGTGAAGTATTGCGCGCCGTGATCGAATGACGCCTGCCCCAGCGGCGTTTCGATCCGCCGGGTCGACATCCGCCCGCCCGGCCCGCGCGCCTTGTCGATCAGCGTCACCGCATGCCCGACGCTGCCCAGCGCCGCCGCGCACGACAGCCCCGCCATGCCCGCGCCGATGATGAGCACACGCTGCGCTGCGCAATCAGGCTGGGATGGGCTGGTGGACATGGCGGCAGGCCTTTCAATGGTGCGCAGGAGCAAGGGCGTAACCCGCGCGATCCGGCTCAGCAACATGCCCAAAGGGCCAGCGCTCAGCTGAGCGAAACCGTTGCCGCCATGCTGTCTGCCACCATTTCGCGCAGCGGCAGGCGCGCCTGCATCCGCACTGCCAGCAGCGCGGTGCCGCTGACCTTGCGCTGGACGAACAGCGTATCGGCGGGCGGGATGTGCCAGGCCGCGCGGTCCGCCGCGATCCCCTCGGCCTGACGGCGCACGTCCTCGACAAACGAGCGGTCGGCAAAGTCGAACAGGCCCGGCTTGCCCAGATGCACCATCAGCACCGCGATCATCGCATCGATTGCGCCGCCGTGGCGGTCCAGCGTGGCGGGCGCGACGAACCCGACTTCGATCAACGCAGCACGCAGGGCCGCATGATCTTCGGCCAGACCGGCCTGCATCAGGCGGCGATAGGCCGCCGTCGTCGCCGCTGGAACGGCGCGCGCGGCGCCGAAATCCAGCAGCACGATCCGCCCGGTATCGGGTTGCCAGCGATAATTGGCGAAGTTGGGATCGGTCTGCATGAAGCCGAATTCGAACAATTCGCGCAGCACCAGTGCCAGCAATGCGCCCATCGCCGCATCGCGTGTTTCCGCCGGGGCATCCTGCAACGTCTCGATGCTCTGGCCGGGGACGAAATCCATCGCCAGCACCCGGCCGGTCGACAGTTCCGCGACCGGCACGGGCAGGACGAACGCCGGGTCGCCCGCCAGCAGCGTGTGATAGCGCCGCATCTGCTCTGCCTCGCGGATGTAATCGGCCTCCTCGTGCAACTGGCGCTTGGCCTCGGCCAGCAGCGGCGCGATGTCGAGCGTGGCGGGCAGCAGGCTGGAAAGGCGCAGCAGGGTGGCGACGTTATCGACGTCCGCGTCGATGCTGTCGGCGACGCCGGGATACTGGACCTTTACGGCCAGCACCCGCCCGTCAGCCAGTTGCGCGCGGTGGACCTGCCCGATCGAGGCAGCGGCCAGCGGTGTCGCCTCGAACCGGGCAAAGCGCCGCCGCCAGTCCGGCCCCAGTTCCGCCACCAGCACGCGATTAAGCTGCGCGGGCGGCATGAAATGGGCGGAATCGCGCAGCTTGGCCAGGATCGCGGTCAGTTCCGCGGGCAGCAGATCGCCCGCGTCCATGGAAATCATCTGCCCCAGCTTCATCGCCGCACCGCGCAGGCGCGACAGCTGCTCGGTCACCCGCGCTGCGTTGGCCGGGGTCAGCAGCAGCTGCGACAACTGCGGCCGCTCGCCGGCCGCCAGCCGCCGTGCCCCTTCGGCCAGCACCCCGCCCGCGATCCCGCCCGCCAGCTGCCCGAACGAGGCAAGCCGCGACAGCCGGGCAGAGGGAACCTTGCGGTAACGCGAATCGCTCATGCCAGCCAGCCTTGCAGTTTGGGGCGGACTTTCAGGAACGCCAGGTAGACCCGCTCTAACAGGCCTGTGAACAGCGGCAACCGGGCCAGCAGCCCCAGCGGACGCAGCAGCGGAATGGCCCGCCACATCGCCGCGAACGCCGCCGCCCCGCTCAGCATCACGCCATTTTCCAGCGCATGAAAGCGCGCCAGCAGCACCGCCCGGTCAAGCGGGCACGAGGTATCGCCGTCTGCCGCGTCGACGAACCGGATGCGCCCCGCGCGGTCCAGCCGCCGCATCAGCGCGATTTCGCGCTGGCACAGCGGGCAGGTGCCATCATGCCAGACGGTCAGGGGTTCAGCCTCGGTCATGACCACTCCCTAGGCCGGGCGCCCGAACGGCACGAGCCGCCTTTTGGACCATGTCCGCGTTCAGCGCGCCGCGACCGGTTCCCCGAACATCAGCGCGCGGGCATATTTGGTGGGCGGAGAGCCGAACGACAGCACCGTATCGTGATAGCGCCGCAGGCTGAAACCCGTGCCCCAGCGGCGTTCCGCTTCGGCGCGCAGATCCTTGTGCTCCTCATACCCGGTGAAATAGCTGAGCAGCTGGACCGAGGTCAGGCTGGCGCGCACCCACTTGCCCGCCGCTTCGCGCTCCTGCTGGAACGCACCGCGCATCATCAGGTCCATTGCGGCCTCGCGGCTCATCTCCTCGGTGTGGATACCGATGTCGAGCAGGGTGTTGGTGATCGAGCGCAGCCGCATTTTCAGCACCGTCAGCGCGAACAGCGGATCGCCGTTCAGATAGCCCGCGTCCTTCATCACCCCTTCGGCATAGACCGCCCAACCTTCCACGAACGGCCCCGACCACAGGAACGCGCGCAGCGTGCTGGGGCTGCGGTTGGAATGATCGAGCTGGGTGTAATGCCCCGGCATCGCTTCGTGGATGCCCAGATCGTGGATCATGTAGTCGTTGTATTCGGACAGGTAACTGGTCGTCTGTTCCTCGCTCCATTCCGCCGGAACCGGGGACACGGCGTAGAAATTCTGCTGCCCGCGCTCCAGCGGGCCCGGCGGATCGTTGTAGGCCACCGAATTGCCCTGCTGGAACTTGGGCATGGTGATAACCCGCACCGGGCCGTCAGGCATCCGGATCAGGTCGTTCGCGCGGACGAATTCGGTCGCCTCGGCCAGCGTTTCGCGAGCGCGCTGTTCCAGCTGGTCGCGCGGCGGGCGCTTGGCATAGGACAGCGCCAGCGCCGCCTCGATCACGGCTTGCTGTTGCGCGGCGCTGGGCGCGTCGGGCATGGCGAGTGTGCTGCCCCGCTCGGCCAGCGCCTTGCGCGACAGCGCGTACATTTCGGCGCGAGTTGCGGCAAAGGCGGCCTCGGCCCGCTGCTTCAGCTGGGGCCGGGTGATGTCGGACAGCAGCGCGAACTGCATCTTCTGGTCGTAAAGCTGCGCACCGAGCCGGAAATCGCCCTTGGCCTGCGGGACCAGCACGGTGTCGAGCCAGACCTGTTGCTCCGCCACCGCCTTTTTAAGACCTTTCAAAGCCTTATCGAACCGCGCGCGGTCGGCGGGCTTCAGCACCCCGGCCTGCGGGGCGAGCATCCCTTCGGCGATCTCGACGATCCCGCCATTCTGGCTGGCGACGACTTCGGCGAAGACCTTGGGCACGCGCGCAGGGACCAGCTGGCGGCGGCTTTCGCGCAGGAAGCGGGGCAGCGCCTCCATCCGGGCGGTCGCGGATTTCAACCGAACGTCCCACGGGGCGAAGTCCCGCGCGGCGAGGCCATAGAGCGCCCCGGCGGCGATATCGTTGTAGATCTGCGCGTTCCAGGCCCAGTCCTGCACGGTATCCTGCATCCACAGCCGGTATTGCAGCTCGTTTTCCAGCATTGCGGCGTCGACCTGATTGGCGCGCGACAGCTGGGCGCGGTCGATCCGGCTGAGCGCGGTCAGCAGCAGCCTCCACGATGCGGCGCGGGCCGCGCGGCCGCTGGCGGTCACATCGGGCATCAGGTGATCGTGGCGATGTTCGCCCAGCACGGTCGCTTCGACCGGGGACAGGCGGGTGGACAGGGCGATGAACAGATCGGCGATCCCGGCGAACTGGGCATCGGCGTTCTGGGCCGGGGCCACTTGCGCCGCAGGGGCGGCGATAACGGCGGCGGGGCTTGCCACCAGCGCGGCGGCGGCGAGGACAAGAGCGGTGCGAAGTGTGGTCATGCCGCGCAGGCTAGCGGTCGATCAGCCAGCCGTCGATGGTTTCCCCGAACCGCGCACCAGCACCAGACCAGCGGCGACCAAGACCATGCCGACGGCGTCCAAGGCGCTCAGCACCTCACCAAACCAGACCCACCCGACCACCACCGAGACAATCGGCTGGGTCAGCAGCGCAAGCCCCACCACCAACGGCGAAAAATGGCGCAGCGCGAACACCAGCAACCCCTGACCGATCAGCTGGCTGGTGATCGCCAGCGCGATGACCGGGGTCCAGTTGGTCGGCCAGAACGGTTCACCCAGCGCCAGCGCAACGCCGACCATCACCGGCAGGCCCGCGAGGCTGGACCAGAACAGCAGCGACCAGCTGCCCAGCGTTTCGCGGCCCTTTTGGGCCAGCAGGATGTAGAAGGTATAGAGGAACCCGGCGAGCAGGCAGAGCAGATCGCCGACCAGCGTGGTGTGGTCGATCTGCAGGCTGCGCCCCAGCAGGATCGCGCTGCCCAGGATCGCGGCGGCAAAGGCCAGCCATTCGTTCGCGCGCGGCGCGCGGCGCAGCACGAACAGGCCCCAGGCGACGATCAGGATCGAACCGGAATTGCCGAACAGCGTGGCGTTGCCCAGCCGGGTCAGCTCGATCCCCAGGTGCCAGCTCGACAGGTCGAGCGCGAAGAACACCCCGCCGGCCATGACCGCCAGCAACACGCCGCGCGGCACCCCGCCCAGCGGCTGACCATTGGTGCGGGCCAGCAGCGCAAAGAACGGGATCGCCAGCGCCAGCCGCCAGAACCCGGCGGAAACCGGCCCGGTATCGGCCAGCCGCACCCACAGCGGCCCCAGCGCCAGCGCGACGTTTCCGCCCAGCAGCGCGGCAAAATGCCAGCCGTTCCAGCCTCGTGCCGCGCCTGCGGTTGCAATCGTCATGCCGTTGCCTTAGCCGCACGGTTAAATCTGCAAAACACATTTGGTGGAGGTTCCATGCACGAAGCCCTGTTCCAGCCGATCCAGCTGGGTGCCATTGCCGCGCCCAACCGTATCCTGATGGCCCCGCTGACCCGCGGCCGCGCCGATGCCGGGGCCGTGCCCAGCGCGCGGATGATCGAATACTACCGCCAGCGCGCCTCGTCCGGGCTAATCATCTCCGAAGCGACCGGGATCAGCCGCGAAGCCTATGGCTGGCACGCCGCGCCGGGCATCTGGAACGAGGCCCAGACCGAAGCGTGGAAGCCGGTGACCGAAGCGGTCCATCAGGCTGGCGGGCGGATCGTGATGCAGCTGTGGCACATGGGCCGGATCGTCCATTCGGACTATCTGGACGGTCAGCAGCCGCTGTCGGCATCGGCCACCACCGCGCCGGACCACGCCCACACGCCCACCGGGCGCAAGCCCCACGTCCAGTCGCGCGCCGCGACGCTGGACGATATCGCCCGGACCATCGACGATTACACCGCCGCCGCCCACAACGCCAAAGCGGCCGGGTTTGACGGGGTGCAGCTGCACGGCGCCAACGGGTACTTCATCGACCAGTTCCTGCGCCTGTCGACCAACCACCGCGATGATGATTACGGCGGCAGCCCGGAAAACCGCACCCGCCTGCTGCGGCAGGTGCTGGAACGGCTGGTGAGCGTCTGGGGCGCGGACCGGGTATCGGTGCGCCTGTCGCCCAACGGCGATTCGCAGGGCTGCGATGATCCCGATCCCGTCGCGATCTTCAGCGAGGCGGCGCGGGTCTGCCAGGCGCTGGAGCTGGGCTTTGTCGAACTGCGCCAGCCGGGGCCGGAGGGCACCTTTGGCCGCACCGACGTACCCATGCAGGACGCGTTGATCCGCTCAATCTACACCGGGCCGCTGGTGCTCAACAGCGATTACACTGCCCAGCAGGCCGCCGACGATGTGGCATCGGGCCGGTGCGACGCGATCAGCTTTGGCCGCCCCTATATCTCCAACCCCGATCTGGCCGAACGGATCCGGGCTGGCGCAGAATGGGCACCCAACGTTAACGTCCCGCAAAGCTGGTATCTGCCAGGAGAGGCCGGATATATCGATTACCCGGCCATGGACGCGGCGGGTTGAGCAGGAGCTGAAGCAAATGGCAAACCGGTCATGGCTGTTCGTCCCCGGCGACAGCGCAAAGAAGCTGGACAAGGCGGCGGGCACGGCAGCGGATGTCATCATTGTCGATCTGGAAGATTCGGTCACACCCGACAACAAGCAGCGCGCGCGTGACCAGGCGGTGGAATGGCTGAACACCCACCGCCGCCAGGTGACCGAGCGGCGGCTGGGCCGCTGGGTGCGGATCAACCCGCTGGACAGTCGGCTGTGGCGCGACGATCTGGTCGCCGTCATGCCCGGCGCGCCAGACGGGATCATGCTGCCCAAATCGGCCGGGCCGGAATCGGTCCAGCAGCTGGCCGCCGAGCTTTATGAGCTGGAACAGCGCAACGCGATCCCGACCGGCAGCACCAAAGTGCTGGCGCTGGTCAGCGAAACGGCGGCAGCGGCGATTTCCATTCCCGCCTATGCCACCGCATCGCTGCCGCGTCTGGTCGGGCTGACCTGGGGGGCGGAAGACCTGTCGGCCGCGATCGGTTCCACCCGCAAGCGCGACAAGGCCGGTAACTGGACCGACACCTTCCGCTTTGCCCGCACCCAGACCCTGCTGACCGCCCACGCGCGCGCAGTCATGGCGATCGACACGCTCCACGCCGATTTCGCCGATGACAAGGGGCTGAAGCGGGCAGCCGAGGAATCGCGCGCCGACGGCTTTACCGGCATGCTGGCGATCCACCCCGCGCAGTGCGAGATCATCAACGCAGCCTTCACCCCGTCGGACGAGGAACTGGCCGAAGCCCGCGTGATCGTCGAAGCTTTTGCCGCGAACCCTTCGGTCGGGGCGCTCCAGATCGACCGCCGGATGATCGACCGCCCGCACCTCAAACTGGCGCAGCGGCTGCTGGGAATTACGGAGTAGCCGCGCTTTCGGCGGCGGGCGCGGCTTCGGCGGGTGCTTCCGCCGCCGCTTCCGGCGCGTCGCTCGCCTTGGCTTTCACCTTCTCGCCATTCTCAACCTTGGGCGCGAGCGGGGCTTGCGAGCGGACCGAATCGAGCGGAATCATCGCATCGCTGGCTGAGCCGGGCAGGATTTCGCCCGCTGCGGTGCCCGCGCCTTCAGCCTTTTTCGACTGGTTGCAGCCGGTCAGCGCCGCCAGCGCGATCAGCGCGGAAATCGTGGCAATACGCATGGGTCCGCTCACTCCTGCCCGCAGGGCTTGTCCAGCGCGGCCAGAAACTCCGGCGCGCGCGCCAGCAATGCCCGATCCCAGGCATCGAAATCAACCTCTACCCCCAGCTTGTGCAGGCTGGTGACGCCAAACTCCTCAATCCCGCACGGCACGATCCCGGTGAAGTGCGTCAGATCCGGCGCCAGGTTCACCGAAAAGCCGTGCATCGTCACCCAGCGGCGGATGCGCACGCCGATAGCGCCAATCTTCGCTTCGCGCCCGTCAAGATCGCGGCACCAGATCCCGATCCGGCCTTCGCTGCGCCAGCTTTCCACCCCGAAATCGCCCAGCGTGGCAATCACCCAGCCTTCCAGCGCATGAACGAACCCGCGCACGTCGCGCGCGCGGCGTTTCAGATCGAGCAGGACATACCCGACCCGCTGGCCGGGGCCATGATAGGTATAGCGCCCGCCGCGCCCGGCCTCGACCACTTCGAACCGGGGATCGAGCAGTTCGGCCGCCACCGCGCTGGTTCCGGCGGTGTAGACCGGCTGGTGCTCCAGCAGCCAGACCAGTTCGCGCGCGGTTCCTGCGGCAATCGCGGCATTGCGCGCGGTCATTTCATCCAGCGCCGCGCGATAGGGCACCAGCGCGCTGTCGCGCCGCCATTCGATCGCTTCGGGAGGCGCTTCGGGCAGCGATTCGGGAAGGGTTTCCGGCAACTTGTCCATCACGCGCGTTGCGTGGCGGCAATTGCTGTGGTTATCAAGTGACTTCAAGCAGAAGGAATGCACAATGCGGTTTGACAGCAACCAGGCCTGGAAGGATGCGACCAGCGCCGTTTCGGCCAACCGCGATGTGCTGCTGGCCCTCGCCGGAGTGTTCTTCGTGCTGCCCAGTTTTGCTTTCGCCGTGTTCCATCCCCAGCCTGACCCCCCCGCCGGGGCCACGGGCGAACAGCTGTTCGCGCTGATGGGCGCGTTTTATCGGCAGGCGTGGCCGGTGCTGCTGGCCATGGCTGCGGTGCAGATGGTGGGCACGCTGGCGATGCTGGCGCTGTTTACCGATCGGTCCCGCCCGACCGTGGGGCAGGCGCTGGCGCAGGGCCTGAATGGCCTGCTGCCGGTGATCGCGGCGCAGTTGCTGCTGGGCATGGGCATGGGGCTGGTCGCGCTGATCCCGCTGGCCGCCGCCGCAGCCAGCGGCGTTGCCGCCGCGGTCGCGCTGGTGATCGGGCTGGTCGCGGCGGTGATGCTGTGGGCCTATATCCGCTCGTCGCTGGTCAGCCCGGCGGTGATGGTTGACGGCATCCGCAATCCGGTGGCCGCGCTGCGCCGCAGCTTTGCCCTGACCAAGGGCAACGCCGGACGGATCGCGGTGTTCTTCCTGCTGCTGGTCGTGGCCTTTGTGATCGTGGTCGGGGTGGTGTCGGCACTGTTCGGACTCGCCGCCGAAATGATCGTCGGCGGGGAAACCGCCACAACGCTGACCGCGCTGGTATCCAGCACGGGTGAGGCGGTGATGGCCGTCTATTTCGTCGCGGTGGTCGCGGCGACGCACCGCCAGCTGGCGGGACCATCGGCAGATATCACGGCGGCCCGCTTCGAATAGCGCAGCGGCGTCAAACGGGGGAGAAGTGCAATGCAGTCCAATGGGCGGTTCAGTGGCAGTCGCGCCATGTCAGAGGCGTTTCAGATCATGCTGGCGCGGATCGGTCCGCTGCTGGCGGTGTCGATCATCGGTTACGTTGCGCTGTTCGCGCTGAGCGGCGGGGTCATGGTCACCATGCTGCCGCAGCTGATGGGCACGATGGGCGGCGGCGAACCGACCTCGCCCGATGCCCTGCTGGCCGGGGCCGGGTTCGGCCTCATCCTGCTCTACATCGTGATCTATGCAATCAGCTTTGCCCAGCAAGCGGCGCTCTGCCGGATCTGTTCAGGCCGGCACGATGCCTCGATCAGCGGCGCGATCAGCGCCGGGATCAAATGCGTGCCCACCCTGTTCGGCGCGGCGATCCTGCTGCTGATCGCACTGGTGGTGGTCGGGCTGGTGATCGGCCTGGGCATGGCCGGAGTGGTTGCTGGCACCGAATCGCCGGGACTGTCGGTCTTGCTGGCGCTGGCACTGATGATCGGCTGCATCTACATCTTCGTGCGGCTCAGCATGGTGCTGCCGGTGGTGGCGGTCGACGATGTACGCAATCCGATCACGGCCATCGGCAATGCCTGGCGGATGACCGGCGGCAACGTGCTTCGGCTGGTGCTGGTGTTCGTGCTGGTGTCGGTGGTGATGGGCGTGCTGTTCATGGTGCTGAGCGCGCTGACGCTCGGTTCGTTCAATCCCGGCGCTGTCCCGTCGATGGGCAACCTGGTGGGGTTTGGCGCGCTGATGCTGGTCCTGGGGTTGACCGTGGGGCTCTATTTCCTGGCGCTGGTCGCCGCGATCCACCGCCAGCTGTCGGAGACTTCGGTCGGCGCCGTGGAAGACACGTTCGCCTGACCTGCGGCAGCCCGATACATGTCACCGACCGGTGATCAGCACTTGATCCCGGTCGGTGACGTATACGTCACGGTCTGCAATGGCCTGCCTCGATCAGTCGCGAATCTGGACCGGCTCATTCGACATTGGGGTGAGCGGCGTGACCGACTGGGTCGGCGGACGCACTTCCACGCGCACGCACCGGTCGGCGGCCCCTGCGGCGTCGATCATCAGGATATCGCCAACCACCGGGCACAGCGGCTTGGGCGGAGCGCTTGACGTCGTACCGAGTGAGCCGCCCGACACGGTCGTGCCGTTCGCCGGGTCGGTTGGCGGGGGCGATTCGGTGATGGCGATCGTGTTGCTGGTGCCGTCCGTGACCGCTCCGGTGGACCGCGCCGGCTGGCAGGTATCCGGTCCGGCGACAGCCGTCACCACCATGCGGAGCGGACAGAGGGGCGCTCCGCCGATGCGGCGCGTCGCGCAGCGCACGCTTTCCACCCGCCCGCGCTGATAGGTGGCCTCAAGCGTGCTCCCGGTCGGACAGACAAAGAACGGCTGCCGGTCCGGAGGGGGCGGTGCAGCTCTGGGCACCGGGGCAAGCAGGAATGCGGCAAGGATGAGCGACATGGGCAGTGCCTTTCCAGATGCAGGCCGGCCTGTGGCCCGCCTGAGCAGTAACAACGGGGTATGGGGATAGCCCCGTTCAGACAAGGCAGGGCGCCGGCGCGAAAACGCCCGCTTCGCCCGCAGTTGTTATGCATATTATTGATTTACCATGAGAACTCGTAAGGCCTAGCCCAAATGGTCTAGCCCGCCGGGATCACCCATCTGGCCAATGGCGCGCTTTGGCGGGGCTGGCACAGTGGCGGCATCGGAATTGGAGTTGCCGCCATGTATCGCACTGCCCTTGCCCTGATCCCCAGCGCGTTTGCGCTGGCCGTGCCCAGCCCCGCCCTTGCCAACTGGGAATCCATCAGCCGGATGCTGCCCAACTCGCCGGAGCGTTGCGGCAGCGATCAGTCGATCGGCGCGCTGTTGATGCGCGCCAGCGAAAACCGGCCGCTACGCGTCGCTGCGGGCAGCATCTTCACCGTCGAGGTGTTCGGCCACGGGATCGACTTGCCCACCGACATCACGTTCGATGGCGGCACGGTCACCCGGATCAAGGGCTATGGCGGCGCGGCCAACGTCGGGCGGCGCTGCGGGGCCATCGGCTCGGTCAAGCTGGATATCAAGATCCCCACCGCCGCAGTCGCCGCCGCAGCGGGCAACCCGATGGTGGCCGAGCGCGCGACCACGTTACGGATCGGCACCACCACCATCCCGATCACGATCATCCTGCCCAGCACGTATCGCGGTCTGGCCTGGACCCGGCAGAGCGGGCGGACCGACGGCCAGCCGCTGGCACCGCGGTTTGTCACGCCGCCTTCGAACACCCCGGTTGCCGTGCCGCCGGGCCAGTCGCCTGCGCCGCCGCAGGTGACCTTCGAATCCGGGCCGACCTGCCAGGAAACCCAGACCTGTGGCAGCGCCACTGGCGTGCGCGTGTTGAACCCGGGTGCAAGCGGCGGATCGTCCGTCAATACCGCCATGCAGCGGACGCTGTTCCGCTGCATCGAAACCGGCGGCGGGGATGCCCGGATCGTCAATTCGCGGCTGGAAATCATGCTCCCCGATGATCGCGTCACCCTGGCAGATTGTCTGGCCCGGCCATCGTTTGCCAGTGCCGAGCAGGAATTCGTCAACGCCGACGTCGCGGACAGTGTGTTCCAGGCCAACACCATCCGCCCGGCGCTGCGCGTCTCGGTTTCAGGCGGGTCCGAAGCGCGCGGCGCCCCGGAGTTGAGCGACAATAACAGCGCCAACGTCACTTTCACCCGTGCGTTCACCGCGAACATGCTCGGCACGCGGGATTTCCGGCTGCTGGCAAGCAACTTCGCCGGTCGCACGCTGGCGCTGGACCTGCGGGTGCAATCGGTGGTGCCGTTCGGGGTAAACAGTATTTCGGCCCCGACCCAGTTGGCCAGCACCGGCGGCACCGCCGTAACCCGGATCGGCGGCGGGACCAGCACAGCGGCCCCGCGTCCCGCCGCACCGGGCGCGCTGGCGTTCAACCTCAACCTGGCAGCGTCCGATGTCGCCAGCCGCCCGCTGGTCTGGCAGGTGCTCAACTCCAACGGCCAGCCGGGCGGCTTCGTTTCGCTGTGCTTTACGGCAGGCTCGGGCACGCTGGCCCCGGCAGCGGGCGTCAACCGGGTGGCGGTGAACCTGCAACGCACGGCCAACACCGCCTGCCCCGGCTCAAGCTTCGTGCTGGTGGCCGCGCCGAACGGCCGGCTCGATCATGCGCTGTACCGCAAGCGGCTGGAATTCACGCTCAACTGAGCGAGCCGGTGACCATCCAGCAGAAAGCCCCGCGATGAACCTTGCAACCCCCGTCAAACTGCTGGCCGCCGTCGCCATGCTGGGAATGCTGCCACTGGCCGCATCCCGGCTGGGGGCGGTGACCCAGTTCAGCCCCGAACAGACCGATCGCGATATCCGCGCGCTGGAGACAGAGGTCGAACGGCTCCACACCCGTCTGGGCGAACTGGAAACCACCAACCGGGACCTCTACGTCAAGGTTGCGTTGATGGACGTCCGGCTGACCGGGCTGGACACCGCGATCGGCAAATCAGCCCGCGACTTCGTGATCGGCAGCGGCGCCCCCAACAAGACGATCGCCATGCGGCTGGGCCAGTACAACCTTTCGAGCGTCGTGCTGGATGGCAAAACCGCCACCATCACGGCTGAAACCATCGACCTGAAAGGCAAGTTCATCCGGATCGACGCCACGCGGACACTCACCCTGAACGGCGAGACGGTCGATGTGACGGGCGGCAAGGTCAACGTGAAAGGCAGCAGCCCTCTCCCGATCAAGGGCGTCAAGGTGCTGGGCAACTGACGATGCGCCACCTGCTCCTTCCTATCCCGCTGGCCAGCCTGATCGCCGCGCTGTGGCTGACCGCCCCGGCCACTGCCCAGCCGCAGCGCCCCGGCGAGCCGCCGCGTTGCATGACCGCCAGCCACGAACGGCTGCTGCTGCGCAAGGGCCGCGACATCTGCGCGCCGACGCTCAGCCGCAGCGGGCGACCGACGGCGGCCGGGTTCATGCCAACCGGATGCGCGCTGGCGCAACAGACGTATGAGATTGACGCGGTGGGCCTGGCCGACCGTTGCCACCCCCCGCACAAGACGGAGAAATAACCATGCCGCATACCCTTCGCCTCCACACGCTGGGCCTGCTGCTGGCGGCGGCGGCCTGCGTGACGGTGCCGGACGCCGCGCTGGCCGCGAAGAAAAAGGTCCCGGCGCTGGTGGACCTGTCCGCGCACGCGCCGGGCGAAGTCATGGACAAGGGGCTGGCCGCGCTGCGCGCCGGAGACAGCAGGCTTGCGATCCACGCCTTTGCCGAACTGGCCGCGCGCGAACCGCGCAACGGCACCGCGCAGGCGCTGCTGGGGCTGTCATACCAGCTGTCGGCGGACAAGAACCCGCAGGCGCTCGATCTGGCGCTGGCCGGTTACGATCTGGCTGCCCGGGCCGAGCCGGGGCAATACTGGCCCGCCGCCATGGCCGGACGGGGCGCGTTCGATCAGGGCAAGTATGACGATGCGCTCAGCCACTTTTCCCGCGCGGCGCTGCTGCGTCCCAGCGACGCGGCGACCCTGTCGGCGGTGGCGGCATCGGCCTATATGAGCGGGGATGCGGCGCTGGCCAGTCTGGCCGCTGGCCGCGCCGCCTCGCTTGATCCGGGTGCGAATGGCGAGAACCTGCGGCTGGCCGCGCTGGCAGCGGCGGCGAACGGCGAAGGCGCGCTGGCGCAGGAGCGGCTGGGCGTGCTTGCCGCGCGCTTCCCGGCGGTGGCTGACGGCATTCGCCCGCGTGTCAACGCGCTGGTGCAGACCGCCGCGCTCGATACCACCGCCGGACCGGAACAGGCCGCAGACCCGGTCGCACCCGATCAGGTGTCGCTCGATGTCGCGATCATCCTGTCGCAGAACACCCAGCAGGAACGCAACGGCTTCAACCTGCTCGATGGCCTCAGCCTGCAATATGGCAGCAGCCGCCAGTCAACCCGGACGATCACCAGTGACAACGGGGTGCGCACCGGCAACGGCTATCAGCGGGTGCTGACGGCCTCGATCTCGATCCCGCAGATCAACTACAACCTGAACCTGTTCAATCGCGGCGGGCAGAATTACTCGGTCGTAGCGCGTCCGCAGCTGACCGCCTATCGCGGCGAACAGAGCGAGTTCTTCGTCGGGCGGACGCTGCGCGTCGCCGTCAACGGGGTGAACACGGCCAGCCTGGAAACGATCGACGTCGGGATCGACCTGAAAGTCACCCCGATCGAAATCACCCCCACCGGCACGCGCGTGAAGATCGAGGCCGGGCGCAGTTTTCTGACCGCCGACCCCGCCGGTTCCTTTGCCGAAGCGCTGACCACGTTCCGCCAGCGCGTGGTCGCCACCGCCGAAATCGGATTTGGCGAAACGCTGCTGCTGTCGGGCCTGAACGAAGCGGTCGACGACCGGACGTATTCCAAGACGCCGTTGCTGGGCGACCTGCCGGTGGTCGGCAACGCCTTTAACGAGCGCAGTTCCACCCGGCGGCGGGATTCGGTCATGGTGCTGGTCACCCCGGCCCGGCCAATGCTGGTCCCCGGCCGCGCCTGGGCGCGCAGCGATGCAGCGGCCAGCCTGGTCAAGCTGTGGACCGAAGTGATCGATCCGCGCAGCAACGCGGCGGCGACAGCGGACAACCTGGGCAAGATGCGGCTGTTCACCCGGATGACCCGCAGCGATGCCAGCACGACCTTTCCCGATGTCCGCTCCGCCTCGCAACAGATGATCGGGGAACTGATCGCACCGCGCAGCTATTGATCCGACAGGGCCTGGAGCAATGCCGCCTCGTCCACCGGCTTGAGCAGCAGCGCGCAATCCAGCGCAGCGACCTGCTGGGCAGTGGCGAGCGCGGCATCGCCGGACATCACCACCACCCGTGCGGCCGGGTCCGCCGCGCGGATCAGCGCGGCCACGTCTGCCCCGGTATCCTGCAGGCCAAGGTGCCAGTCGGTGACCGCCGCAGCCGGAACCCAGCCCTGCGCCAGCACCGCACCGACATCCGCCACCGTCTCCACCGCGCGCACATCCGCCCCGTGCAGCCGCAACAGCTGTGCCAGCGCATCGCGCGCGTCGGAATGATCGTCCACCACCAGCAGACGCTGACCGGACAGGTCCGCCACGGGAACGGCTTCCAGCCCGGCCGGTGGACGCACCACGGCCTGCACCGCCGGTAGCGTCAAGGTAAAGGCACAGCCCGCCCGCCAGCGCGGATCGGCCACCAGCGCGCCGTCCATCAACTGCGCCATTTCCCGCGCAATCGTGAGCCCCAGTCCTGATCCGCGCCCCAGCCGCCGCGAATCCTGCCCTTGCGAATAAGGCAGAAACAGGTTTTCAGCCGGTTGTGAGCCAAGCCCGATGCCATCGTCGATCACATGGATCGCCACCTGATCACCTGCGCCGCGCGCCAGCACCCGCACCCGGCGGCCCTGTGAATGCAGGATCGCGTTGCTGACCAGGTTGCGCAGGATCCGGGTCAGCAACGCGGGATCGGCCAGCACGTTGCGTTCGGTCGCAGCGAAGCGCAGCGCGATATCGGATTGCCGCGCAGTCGGGGCCAGTTCCTGGGCGAGGGCCGCAAACACGTGCGCCAGCGCCACCGGTTCTGGCTGGGCGCGCAAAGTGCCGCTTTCCAGCCGCAAGTGCTCGGCCATGCTTTCCAGCATCACCATCGCCTCGGCCAGCCCGCGGTTGACTCCGTCTGCCGCCTGCGCCCGGCGGGCGGGATCGGTGACGCGCTGGACCTGCCGGAAATACAGCGACGCGGCCTGCAGCGGCTGGCGCAGATCGTGTGAAGCAGCCGCGATGAACCGTGCGCGGGCATCCCGTTCGGCATGGGTGGCGGCCAGCGCATCGGCCAGGTCAGCCGACATCGATTCGGCCCGCAGCCGCAGCGTGATCGCGGTGCGGATCGCCTGCTTGAGCACCAGCGCGGTGCCGATCATCAGCGCTCCGAAGGCCAGCAGGAACAGCGCCAGCGATGTGGAATAGGCCGTTTCGCTGCGGAAGAAGAACAGCGCCGCCGATCCGAGCACCGCGATCACCCCAAACACCACGGTGCCGATCGATTCGGCCGTCGTGATCACCTGCCCGCTGATCGCGGCGGAATAGAAGATCACCATCAGCAGTTGCAGCGGTTCCGACGCATAGGGCAGCAGCACCCAGACGCTGGACGCCACCGCCAGGTCGAACAGCACCGCCACCACTTTGCCCAGCGGGGACCAGAACCGCTCAATCTGCGCCGCGTCCGGCTGGCGGATGTGGACCGCCAGCGGGACGATCATCATGATCGCCGTGACGCCCCCCATGAACCCCGACCAGCCCCACAGCTGGGCGGGCGGGACCAGCGGTTCGAACAGCCAGTGGACATAGGCCAGCGTGCCCGCGACCAGCAGGCTGAGCAATCCGGTCAGGGCAAATTCCATGCGCGATTCGGCCGCGCGCACTTCGCGGTGGATCTGCCCTGCGGGCGCGGTCACAGCAGTCCGCGCTGATGCGCCATCATCACCGCCTCGGTCCGGTTGCCCGCCCCCAGCGTTGCAAGCACTTGCGCGACATGAACTTTCACCGTGGCCGGGGAAATCCCCAGTTCGCGCGCGATCTGCTTGTTGGGGCTGCCCTGTGCCAGCAATTGCAGCACGTGGCGTTGGCGCGTGGTCAGGCCCGCATGCCCATCTGCGCCCCCGTTGGCGGTGGCATTGGCGGTGGCGTGGGCCGAAACCACCTGCGCCCCGGCCAGTGTCGGGGCCGGGGCCGGGGTCGGGGTCGGGACCGGTTCGCCCAGCGCCAGCAGCCGCACCGCATCGGGCAGATAGCGCCCGCCTGCCAGCACCAGCCGCAGCGCTGCCTCCACCACTTCGGGCGAGGACGATTTGGGCAGGAACCCGGCCACGTCCATTTCCAGCGCCAGCCGCAGATTGTGGGCGTCGTCGCTGCCGGAAAACACCATGATCGGCGTACCCGGACAAGCCGCCCGCGCCGCCGCCAGGTTGCCGCGCGGATCTTCCCCCGGAATATGCAGATCAAGCATCAGCAAGTCGAGCTGGCCAATTTCCCTGACTTTTCCGAGTGCCTGCGAACAACTCAGCGCGATATGAACTTGCGCGTCGAACGCTGTTTCGAGTGTCATTCCCAATGCCGATGCGACTATTGGGTGATCATCGCATATCAGGACCTGCATCCATTGCCCCTGTCTTGCGCGACCCCAACCACGCACTGCAACGGTTATGGTGCGCCCGCCGGGTTGGCAAGCAAATGTGTTGCAGGACCACGGCGCGGCGCCGCCGGGACCAATGGTTTGGCGGGAGAAGATTGGGCGTGGTCAGCGTCTAGGCTCCGCCCGCGCGGGCGATCCAGTCATCGACCCGGCGCTCCAGGATCGACAGCGGCTGTGATCCGGATGCAATCAGCAGATCGTGGAAGCCCTTGATGTCAAACTTCGCCCCCAGTGCCGCTTCGGCCTTGCGGCGCAGTTCGATGATCTTGAGCATCCCGATCTTGTAACCGGTCGCCTGCCCCGGCAGCGTGATATAGCGGCGCACTTCGGACCGGGCGCGCTGCATCGGCTGACGGCCGATCGTGTGGAGATAGGTGACCGCTTCATCCTCGGTCCAGCCCTGCGCGTGCAGCCCGGTATCGGTCACCAGCCGTGCGGCGCGGAACAGTTCCGCGTCCAGCCGCATGAAATCGGCGGCGACATCGGGGAAGGCCCCCATTTCCTTGCACATCGACTCGGCATAGAGCGCCCAGCCTTCGCCGAACGCGACATAGCCCGTGACCGAGCGGAACTTTGGCCCGTCCTGCTGGCGCACCTGGATATCGCCCTGCATGTTGTGGCCGGGCACCGCCTCGTGACACATCAGCGTATAGAGCGCTGCCGGATCGGCGGTGTTGCCGACCAGGTGGACATACGTGCGCGCGGGCCGCTTGCCGTCCGGGCTGGGCGGCGATGCGTGGGCCGCGCCGCCGGGCACTTCGGTAAACGCCGGTTCGCGTACGACTTCGATGCCATAGGTCGGCAGCGTGCCGAAATAGGGTGCCAGCAGCGTGCGCGTCCGCGCAACAAAGGCGTTGGCCGTGGCCAGATACTCGGCGCGGGCGGCATCGTCATAGGGCCGGGGCGGAAAACGCCGGGCGCGATCGGCGTAAAAGGCGCTGCGATCTGCAAATCCGGCCTGCCGGGCCAGCGCGTCCTGCTCCGCTTCGATCCGCGCGACTTCGGACCGGCCGATGGCGTGGATCTGCTCGGCGGTGTAATCGGTCGTGGTGTTGAGCTTCAGCTCATTGGCGTAATAGTCCGCTCCGCCGGGCAGTGTCAGCGCGCCGACCCGGCCGCTGGGCGCGGTTGGCAGGCTGGCTCTGGCCCAGGCAATCACGCGCTCATAGGCCGGTTGCAACGCAATGATCGCCGCCCGCGCATCCGCCAGCGCGGCATCGGCCTCAGCCTGCGACAGCCGCCCTGCCCGGACCAGACCGCCAGCCTTGGACTGGACATCGGCCCACAAGGCGGCATCGGGACCGGTGCCGAACGGCGCGCCGCTGATCAGCTTTTCGCTGCCGGAAATGATCGTTTCGATCTGGAACTTCGGCACGCGAATGCCCGCATCGGCGCTCGCGCTGGTGCGCGCGATCGCCTGATCGAGGACGGCCGGGATACCGCGCAACCGGGCAATATAGCTGGTCAGGTCAACCGGATCGGCAACGCTGTGCGTGTTGACCAGAAAATCGGCCATCTGACTGTGGACCGAATAGAGCCGCGAATAGAACGGCGGGCGATAGACCCGGTTGGCCTGCACCAACGCGGCCCGCTGCGCTTCCAGCGCCCAGATGTCGTAATTGACCTGAGCTTCGGCTGACAGCCGCGCCCGATCAAACTGCGCCTGCATCCGCGCGGCGCTGGCCTGCCGCCAGAGAACCTGCTGCGCCGCCGCGGCATCGCTGATGTCATTCCAGCGGTCCGCGCCGACCTTCAGCCCAAGCCGCGTCGCCAGCTGAGGCTGCTGCTTGACCAGTTCGGCAAATTCGGCGTCGAGGAACGCGGTCAGCCGGGCATCCTCGGCAGCAGTGGGGGCGGAGACCGCAGGCGTCTGGGCGAGGCTGCCACTGGCAGGCAGGATCAGACTGGCGGCGATCGCGGCAAGACAGGTGGTGATTGTGCGCGTCATGGTTTTCCCCGTTGGTTGCCGGACAGCTTAGGCGGTGAAACCAACCCGGTGAAGCCCCCGGCCCCGGTGATCAGGATATTCAACGGTGGTTGCGCCATCGGCCGCATCCCGGCAGGTGCCGCGCGGCACGGCCGCTGGCAGGCCGGATCAGTTCAGCCGGGCCCCGGCGGTGCGCCAATCGACCTGAACGCCGCAATCGCCGTCCAGCGCATCGCCCGCCAGCAGCGCCGCCAACGCGCCCAGCAGCGCCAGCGCAGGACTGGCCCCTTCGGCGCTGGCCTCTCCGCCCAGTGGCTCGACCACCACGGTCGCCATCGGACGGCCACCCGGACCGCAGGACAGCATGTAGCCTGCCCAGCCGTCGAGCAGGGCCAGCGCGGCCTCGGTCGGCGCACCGGCGGCCAGCAACTGGCCAATGTCCGGCACCGCGCTGCGGCCAGCGGCCTGTACGAGCGGGGGCGGCATGGCCTGTAACAGAGCCAGCGCCAGCCCGATGAACCCGGCCTGTTCAGCGCCCGATGCCACGCCGCTGTCAAACGCCAGCGCCGCCATCTGCCGTTGCCAGGACTCCACGGGAGAGTGTGGTTCGAAATCAGACTTCATCGGCGGTGCATTCCGCCGCGGCGCGGCCGTGTCAACTACGCTGCGCCCGGATATGCACCAATCCGGGACAATCGCGGCCCCGATGCCCCACGAAAAAGGGCCCCGAGGTTTCCCCCGAGGCCCAGATCAGCATCCCTCCCAGGAGTGCTTTTCGTTTGTCTTAGAACTTCAGCCCGGCCGAGATGCCATAACGGCGCGGTTCGAGCGTGAAGATGTTGGTGTAGTTGCCCGACGACTGATCGGTCACGTACAGGCCGGTCACCGAGTCCTTGTCGAACAGGTTCTGGACCCACAGACGGGCAAACCACTTCTTGTCCGGACCGTCGAGCTGCAGCTGCGCATTGACCTGCGTGAAGCTGTCGATCGCATTGATCGCACCGTTGAAGATGTTGCCGGTCGACTTGCCGGTGTAGACGAAGTCGGCACGCGGGGTCAGGGTCATTTCGCCCAGCGGCGCAGCGTACTGGACGCCAGCCGAGAACTTGTAGTCCGGCGCACCGGGCAGCTTGTTGCCCTTGATGTTGACCGGAATACCCGACGAATAGACCTGCACGCCGCCGAACGCTGCACCCACCGTGGGAGCGAGCGCTTCGAGGACCGAGCAGATCCCGAACGCCCCGGTCGAAGCCAGACCGCTGCCTGCCCCGAAGCTGGTGGTGGGCTGCAGGCCCGCACCGGCGGCAACACCCGGAATGGCCCCGGCATTGATCAGCGCGTTCGCCTGGTTGACGAACCCGTTGGTGCCGGCGGCATTACCCGCCGTGGTCGGCGCGACGGCGCAGTTTGCACCGTTGGTGATGTCCTTGATGATCACCGAGTCCGAACGGCCCGCGCCAAAGTCACGCGGGTTGGCCAGGAGCTTGTCTTCCGACACCTTGGTGTTGAGGTAGCTGCCGCTCAGGTTGATCGACAGTTCGCGCGTCGGCCGGATGATGGCTTCGGCTTCAAGCCCCCAGATGTCGGCGCTGACGTTGTCGTTCACCGAGGTACGAGCCACGATGCGCGACAGCTGCAGGTCCTTGTACTTGTAGTAGAACGCAGTCAGGTTGAGCGTGATGTTGCCGAACTGGTTCTTCGAGCCGACTTCGAAGGCATTGACGAACTCCGGCTTGAACCCTTCCGGAACCGAGAACACCGGCGACAGCGGCGGATTGATCCCGCCCGACTTGTAGCCGCGCGAATACGAGGCATAAATCAGGTTGTCCGGCGTGATTGCGTAATCGAGCACCGCGCGGCCAGTCCATTCGCTGAAGTTGACCTTGCGGTTCTGGAACAGCTGGTTGCCCGGCAGGCCCGCATCGGCATCGAACGAACCGATATAAGGCGATGCATAGGCATCCGTCGACGTGAACGGCGCAAGGAAGCTGGCCAGCGTGGTGCGGGCCGAGATCGTCTTTTCGTCGTTGTTGTAACGGATGCCCAGGGTCAGCTTCAGCTGGTCGTTGAACTTGAAGTACGCTTCACCGAACAGGCCATAGGTTTTCACCTTCAGGTCATCGGTGTTGTTACGATACGTCGGCGTCGCCAGATAGCTTGGCGGCAGACCAGCGCCCAGCGCCGAGAACGCACCGACGACGCCGGTGAAGTAATCGATCCCGAACGAGTTCACGTAATAGCTGTTCTCGGTCATGTGCAGCTCGCCGTAGATGCCGCCGACCAGGAAGTTGAACATGCCGTCCCAGTCCGACGAGACGATCGCTTCGGCAGTCCAGCTGGACTGCTTCTGGTTCGACCGGTCGAAGTCCTGCGGGGTCATGCTGCAAACACGGTGGCCACCAAACGCACCGGTGCCGGTTTCTTCAGCCAGCGAGGTGCAGAGCTGACCAGCAGCTCCGTTCGGCGTCAGCGCGTTGTAGACCGGGGTCAGGTAGGTTTGCACGGCGGCACCAAACCCGCCAGCACGGGCCGATGCCAGCGCCGCCAGCGCCGGGGCATAGACAGCCCGGTTCTGAACCGAGTTGTTGTAGTCCTGAGAGGAGTCAACTTCGACTTCCTGATAGTTGCCGCTGAGCTTGACGTTGATACCGCCGCCCAGTTCCTGCGCCAGGCTGCCCTGGATGATCAGTTCATCCGTGAAGTAGGACGGCTTGGTATCGGTGTTGACAACGCGGGTATCGGCCGGATTGACCACGCCGGAATAGGCATCCGGACCATAGATGCTGCCCAGCGCCAATGCAGTCGGCAGGCCCCGGATCGCGAAGAATTCGCGCGAAGTCAGCACGCCCACGAACGTGGTGTTGGCATTGGTGGTTCCGTTGGCGAGCGTGCCGTTGAGGCAGCCCATCACCCCGGTCGGATCGCGCTGGCACAGCTGCTTCTGGATGCGCATGCGGCTGTCGCGTTCATGGAAGTACTGCGCCATGATGTCGATCGTGGTGGTTTCGCTCGGCTCCAGCCGGATCGAACCGCGCACGCCATACATGTCGCGATCATCGATGCGGGTGTTGTCGAACAGGTTCTGCGTGTAACCTTCGCGGTTGAGGTAGAACCCGGCGAGACGCACGGCGACGTTTTCGCCGATCGGGGCATTGACCATGCCCTTGACCTTCACGGCGTTGTAGTTGCCGTATTCAGCCTCGATCGCAGCGCCAAAGCCCGACAGATCGGGGCGCGCGGTGCGGAAGTTGACCACGCCCGACGTCGCGTTACGACCGAACAGGGTGCCCTGCGGACCGCGCAGCACTTCGACCTGGGCAAGGTCATAGAACTCGCCTTCGAAAATGCGGGTGCCGAACAGCGGCGCGTCGTTCAGGTGGATGGCGGTCGCGCTGTCGCAGGTCACGCCGACGCACAGATCGCCGATCCCGCGAATCGTGAAGCTGGAACTGGTGAAGTTCGTCTTGGTGAACGTGACGTTCGGCAGGGTCAGCTGCAGATCGCTGGTGTTCTTGATCTGCTGCTTTTCCAGCGCTTCACTGCTGAACGCGCTGACTGCGATCGGCACGTCCTGCAGGCGCTGGTTCGAGCGCTGTGCGGTAACGATGATCGTGTCTGCGTCGTTTGCCGTGTTGTCATCCGCCGATTGTGCGAATGCCGGAAACGCGATTGCGCTGGCACATACGCCAGCAAGCAGGGTCAGTTTGCCCCTCATCAGCCCTCTCTCCTTATATTGCCCGTCCCTTATTTGGGCGGTTGCGCATACGAATAGAACACCATGCGCGGCGCTTTACAACCGGTTTTAATCGCTCTGTTAGTTATGCCGGATTCCGTAGCGTAAGGGACACACCATCCGCGGGAATCGGCGGTTCGCTGCGGTAAAAATGCAGCACTTTGGCCACAGCCTGCGCGTTTCGGGCGCCGCTGATGTCATGCCTTGCGCGGCAGTCAGAAATGGCCGTTGCAAATGCCGCAGGCATCGCACAAGCTTGATTGCGGCAAACGGGGAAATCGAATGGGTCAGCGCCCTGCGGCCGGGGCACCGCCCCGCTACCGTGCGTTCATCAGCTACAGTCATACGGACTCTGCCTTTGCCAACTGGCTGCACGGCCAGCTGGAACGGTTTCGGGCGCCGTCGCCGGACGCGCAGGGCAGCGTGCGTCTGGCCCCGGTGTTCATCGACCGGGCCGAACTGGCGGCAGGCCCCGATCTGTCAGCCCAGGTGCGCGAAGCGTTGAGCCAGTCCGCCGCGCTGGTGGTGATCGCCAGCCCCGCCGCGCGGACCAGCCGCTGGGTCGATCAGGAAATCCAGCTGTTCCGCACGCTGAACCCTGCTGCCCCGATTTTGACCGCGCTGATCGCAGGGTCGCCTGACGCAGCCTTTCCGCCCGCGCTGTTGCAGCACGGCGAACTGGACCTGGAACCGCTGGCTGCGGATTTTCGCAAGCAAGGCGATGGCAAGCGGCTGGGTCTGCTGAAAATCGCCGCCGGTCTGGCCCGCCAGCCGCTCGACCGGTTGGTGCAGCGCGATGCGCAATCCCGCCAACGCCGCGTGATGGCCGTCACGGCGGGAGCGGTTGCACTTAGTCTAGTGTTGGCAGCTCTGCTGCTGCTGGCTCAGCGCGCCCGCGCCGAGGCTGAGGCGCAGCGCGCCGATGCCGAGGGAATGGTTGAATTCATGCTGACCGATCTCAGAGACAAGCTGAAAGGGGTCGGCAGCCTCAGCACGATGGATACCGTCAACCAGCGCGCGCTCGAATACTATGCGCGGCAGGATCTGGCCGCGCTGCCCGATACCAGCCTGGAGCGGCGCGCCCGCCTGCTGCAAGCGATGGCCGAAGACAACCTGCGCACCGCCGCCGGACGCGACCGCGCCCGCAAGGAGGCGTTCGAGGCCTCGCGCGTGACGGGCGGCCTGCTGGAACGCCAGCCGCGCGCGCCGGAGCGGATCTTCAACCATGCACAAAGCGAATATCTGCTCGGCTATATCGCGTTTCGCACGAAATCGGCCGATGGCAACCGCGACCTTGCCGCGGCCAAGCGCCACTGGGGCCAGTATCTGAACCTGGCCAACCAGCTGGTCACGCTCGCACCGGGCAAGCCGCGCTGGGTGCGGGAACGGGGCTATGCGCACGGCAACTTGTGCGCGGCCAACCTTGCCGCCCCGGCCAGGCCGCAGCTCGCCCGGATGCACTGCACCGCCGCCCGCGAAATTGCGGAACAACTGTGGCAGCAGCAGCCGTCGAACTTCGACAACGCGCTGGATTATGCCAACCGCCTGGCCTGGGAAGCCGATGCCCTGACCGCGCTGGAACAGTTCGCTCCCGCCATCGAATTGCGCACAAAGCAACGCCAGATCGCCCGTGCGCTGGGCCGCGATCATCCCAAGGACGCCCGCGCGACCGAGGCTGAAATGCTGGCCGGCCTGGGCCTGGCCAAGCTGCTTGGTCAAGCCGGCCGCCCGGATGAGGCCCGCCGCGTGGCGCGCGAGGCGCGTGACCTGGCGGACCGGCTGTCGCGGCGCGATCCCGCCAATGCTGACTGGGCGGGCTGGCGCAACAGCGCCGACATGCTGATCGCGGCCCCGGTTTCGCCCAAACCCGATCCAGCAGGAAAACGGCCATGAGCAACCCGCGCATTTCCAGTAACGAGGACGAACTGCCCGTCACGGGACAACCGGCCGAAGGCGCCGCAGTGAAGCAGGCAATCGTCCGGTTTGGCATGCTTGCGGACGGCGCGGGTGCGGCGCGCAATCTGGCGGTGACCATGCAGGACGAGGGGCCGGACAAGATCGTCGGCGGCGATCAGACAATGGGCTTTTCGCTGAACATCAAGCCGGGTGAACACTGGCAGATCGTGATCAGGCTGGCGGGGGACTGGAACTGGACCTTCGATGACAGCCCGATCAGCTTCAAGCAGGCCGGGCAGGCGCGCTATTACCAGTATGTCTCGCAAACCGCCGATACGCTGACGTTCACGGCACGCTCGCGCTATGACACCCCCAATCCGCCCGTGCAGCAGCCGGAACGGCATCATTTCAATCTCTATGTCGAAATCGGGCAGTCCGGCGCGTTGAAGAACGGCTTCCGGATTGATCCGGAAGTGAGGAACCCGCCGCCGAATGACTGATCGTATGCCCGCCAACCCTTGCCGGTGCTCCATCGCATGACCGCACCTGCAACTTTGCCCGCGATTACCGCGCTGGCCCGCGCGGGTGCGATTGAGCGCGCATGGGACCTGTTCCTGACAGCGGGCCATGCTGCCCGCACCGCTGACCCGGCCGCACTCGCGGTCAAGGGGCGGCTGCTCAAGGACAAGGCCCGGTCTGGACCGATTCCCGACCGGGCCCTGGGTTTTGCCGCAGCGGCAGAGGCCTATTCGGCGGCGCATGCACTGGCTCCGGCCCCATACCTTGCGATCAATGCCGCTACCTTGCGGCTGCTGGCCGGGGACCGCGGCGGCGCGCAGTTCGGCGCGCGCGAAACGCTGCGTCTGCTTGATACGGCGCAGCCTGCGGCCGATACGCCGTATTATCTTGCGGCGACGCGGGCCGAGGCGCTGCTGCTGCTGGATGATCAGACTGGCGCACAGGCCGCGTTGGAAGCGGCCGTGCGGCATGATCCGGACGGCTGGGAAGACCGCGCCGTAACGCTGGCGCAGCTGCGTGCCATCCTGCAAACCCGCCATGCCCCGCTCGACTGGCTGACCCGCTTCAACCCGCCAGCCAGCCTGCATTTTGCCGGGCACATGGGGGTTCAGGCCGATGGCACCAGCGAAGCCGCGATCGGTGCCGCCGTGGACGCGCTGCTGGCGCAGCACCGGATCGGGTTTGCCTGGGGCGCACTCGCAGCCGGTGCCGATATCGTGATTGCCGAACACCTGCTGCGGGCGGGAACGGAAGTGCACGTCGTGTTGCCGTGCCCACTTGCACAATTCGCGGCGCAATCTGTTGCACCGGCGGGATCGGCGTGGCTGTCCCGGCACGAGGCCGTGCTGGCACAGGCCCGCTCCGTCGTCGTCGCCGGCCAGACTGCTGCGGCCGCCCATGATCCGCTGGCCACCGCACATGCAGGAGAGCTGGCGATCGGCGGGGCGATCCTGAACGCGCGCCGGCTGGGCGCAGCGGCCCGGCAACTGATCATCACGGATGAGGCGGGCGGCGGCCACAACACCGCGCGGCAGGCCGTTCTGTGGCCTTCGGCAGCCGGTCCGCAAGACCGCCTGACCGTCCCGCGCGACGCTGAAATCGATGCGCTGTTCCCGCCCGAACAGCCAGATCCGGCGCGGGCGCTGACAGTCAGTCTGTGCATACTGCTGGATGGGCTGGATGACCGGGCCGCGCTGGATTCCGGCGAGATTGCGGCGCTGAATGCGCCAGTTGCCGACGCCCTGAGGTGGCTTGATCCCGCCGATATCCGGGCTGCACCGGGGCGGTGGGACATCCGCCTGACCGACCTCGACGCGGCGCTTGATGCGGTCTGCCGCGTCCTCGGTGCAAAGCGCAAGGCCGGAACGCTGCCGCCCGCCATCGGGGTGCATATCGCGATTGCCACATCGGTCGCTGATCCCGCATCGGGCGCACTGGTGCCTTATGGTCCCGGCCCGGCGCTGGCCCGGCGGCTGGCCGGGCTGGCCCATCCGGGGCTGGCGCTGGCCAGTCAGGCGCTGGCCGTGACAATGGCTGCGCGGGCCACGTCCACCGGGCAAGCCCGGCTTTATCATTTCGGCGATGAAACGACCGAAGGCGCGGTATTCGCGTTAAGCCAGGGTCCGGCCTAGTAAACCTGCTCCTCCAACCGGTGCGGCGCGACTACCACCAGCCCGCCCGGCTCGCGCCGCAGCACGCCGCGCTTCTCCAGTTGCGAAACCGTGCGTGACACCGTCTCGCGGGTCGATTGCACAGACACCGCCAGTTCGGACCAGACCGGCAGCGGGCGGATCGTCATGTCCGGACTGCGCCGCGCCCGGCGCAGCAGTTCGGCGCAGATCCGCCCCGTGGCGGTCAGCATCGCGGATTCCACCATCCGCACCCGCATCGCATCGATCCGCGCTGCCAGCTGCCGGGTCATCGCCACGCCGACGAAGGCATAGCTTTCCATCAACCGCACGATCGCATTGGCGGCAAAGTGTGCGCCCTGGCTGTCAACCACCGCTTCCACTTGCGCGCCCGTATCGGTCGGAGCCGTTCCGACCAGGCTGCCATAGAACTCCCCCGGTCCGACCTGATGCAGCACCAGCATCCCTCCATCGCGGCCATAGGCCACTTCCTGCACCAGCCCGCCGGTCAGCAGGGTCGTTTCTTCGCGGCCGGGGATCGGCCACAGCACGGCCCCGCGCGGCAGCTTGCCCTCACGCGCGTGGGTCAGGATCGTGACCGCCAGGTCATCACCGCACCCGAACGCCTGCCGCACGACCGCCAGCGTCGCGCCTTGCCCATTCCTGTTCACGCGTCGCGACCCCGTTTCAATGCCCGCCTGTACGCTATCACCGCGCCGTTATCCGGAAAAGCCCGGATAACAACTGACGAAAATCAGCGGAATCCCCGAAAATTATGCTGTTTTGCCCACAGACCACCGCGTTCCCGGTCGCTTGGCAGTGGACCTTCGCTGCCGGGAAGGCTAATCGCCATGGTCCAATTATTACGAAAGGGATTTTCCGATGAACAACAGCGACCTCGCCGACAAGCTTGCCGCTTCGCAGGACGTCACCAAGGCCGATGCACGCAAGCTGGTCGATGCGGTGTTTGCCGCGATTGCGGACGCTGCTGCCGCTGGTGAAGAAGTCTCGCTGAACGGCTTTGGCAAGTTCAAGGTCAAGGACACCCCGGCCCGCGAAGGCCGCAACCCCTCGACCGGCGCGACCATCCAGATCGCCGCTTCGAAGAAGCTGGCGTTCTCGGCTGCCAAGGCAGTCAAGGACAAGCTGAACGGCTGATTGGTCTGGCGCTGCGGGCCACGTGCTGCGCAGCGCCGACCCAGTTACGAAAAAGCCGGCCCCGCGAAATCGCGTGGCCGGCTTTTTTATTGGCGCCTCTTTTTCAGGCCCCGCCGCAATCAGGCCGGAACCGGCGCGGGGCTCAGCTGGTCGCGCAGTTCCCGCCGCAAGAATTTGCCGCTGGCGTTGCGCGGCAGCGCCTGATCCATGAACCAGATATAGCGCGGCCACTTGTGCTTTGCCATGATGACGGCGCAGTGGCCGCGCAAGTCGGCGTCACTCAGCTGTTCGCCCGGTTTTACCACCACCGCTACGCCCACTTCCTCACCCAGGCGGTCATCCACGACCCCGAATGCACAGCATTCCGCGACCGCTGCATGGCGATAGATCGCGGCCTCGACTTCGGCGCAGTAGACGTTTTCCCCGCCGCGCAGGATCATGTCCTTCTTGCGGTCGACGATATAGATGAAGCCGTCCTCATCCATCCGGGCAATATCGCCCGTGTGCAGCCAGCCCTCGGTGATCGATTCCGCGGTGGCGTCAGGCCGGTTGATATAGCCCTTGATGACACAGGCCCCGCGCACCCACAGTTCACCCACTTCACCCACGCCCACGGTATTCCCGTCGTCATCGACGCAGCGCGCTTCAAAGTTCGGCATCGCCGGACCGGCGCTGTCGGGCCGGTCAACGAAGAAATCTCCGGCGATGGACGTGATGATGCCGCACGTTTCCGTCATCCCGTAACCCGTGCTCGGCCGGGCAGTGGCAACCTGGGCCTCGATCTTCAGGACCAGATCCGGCGGCACTTGCGCCCCGCCGCCAGACAGCGCCAGCAGGCTGGACGTGTCGGTCGCGGCAAAGTCCGGGTGGTTGATCAACTCGCGCGCCATCACCGGAACCCCGCTCATCGATGTAACGCCTTCGCGCGCGATCAGCTTGAGCGCTTCGCCTGCGTCCCAGCGATACATCAGCACCAGCTTGCCGCCCGCTGCGGTCGTCGCATAGGCGCCGCAGTTGTTGGCGGTGACGTGAAACAGCGGCGTGGTGATCAGCACGGCCGGGATCGGCGGCGTTTCCGGCGGAGCCACGCCCGTCGCCCGCTCGACCGCCAGCGCCGCCGACGCCCCGGCATACATCAGGTTGAACAGGTTCCCGACACACCCCCGGTGGGTCAGCTGCGCGCCCTTGGGATGGCCCGTGGTGCCAGAGGTATAGAAAATGCAGGCATCCGCATCCGGATCGACCGTCACGTCGGGCATCGCCCCGCCCGCGGCGATCACGTCCTCCCAGGCGGTCACCCCGCTGGCCCGCGCGGCCAGACGCACCCCGATCAGCTTGAGATCGGTGGCCACGTCCTCGCACTGCCGCAGCCGATCCAGACGCTCCTGATCCAGGAACAGCGCCTTGGGCTGCGCATCGTTCAGGGCATAGGCCATTTCATCCGGCGTCCACCACGCGTTCATGCCCACCACAGCGATGCCGCAGGTGGTGCAGGCCCAATAGATCAGCATCCATTCGGGATAGTTGCGCATGGCGATTCCCACCCGGTCGCCCGGCTCGATCCCCTGCTGTATCAGCCAGGCCGCCACCGCGTTAACCTGCGCATGGGAAACGGCATATGTCAGCGTTTCATCGCCGTAGACCAGATAAGGGCGATCGCCGAATTGCAGCGTTGAAAGCCAGACCTCCCGGACGCTGGGCGGCGCATGGCGATAGGTGCGGAGCGGATGGCCGCGCACCTCGGTCTCGATGATCTCAAAAACCCCGCCGGGTCCGGTCAATTCCTCACGTGCCTGCTTCAGTTCGGCGTAATGCATGTCTCATCCCGGTTCGTTCTTGTTGGCCGGATGGAAACATAGGGCCGATGCCTCGGCAAGCGCGGAATCTCGATCGCAGCGCGATTTGCGGCGTGGCGGAGCAGATGCCCGCATCCTCATAACGCCCGGACACAAAAAAGCCCCGCGTTTTTGGCGGGGCGTTGTGTGGTTGTGTGTGGTTGCGGGGGCAGGATTTGAACCTGCGACCTTCAGGTTATGAGCCTGACGAGCTACCGGGCTGCTCCACCCCGCGTCACCATTGTGGGCTGTGATTGGCAGCCCTTGGGTGTGTTCATGGTTTGCCGGTGAGGGC
>NZ_JAUYNB010000018.1 GCF_030699305.1 Novosphingobium sp. | reverse complement strand
GTTAGCTGCCTTCCCCACTATCCTGACCGTGCGCGTCACTCTCCCTGCCCGTTGGTGTCGAGCGAAGGCGCGACACGCGGGGGCTGCGCGTGGTTTCTCGGCTTCGCTCGACACGAACGGGATTGGTTTTTTGGGTCTGGGTAACAGGCCCTCCCCCGACCCCTCCCGCCTGCGGGAGGGGAGAAGCAAGACCGGCGGCTATCGCGCCGCGCTGTCCTGCATTTCTGCCATCCGCCCGGCCAGATCATCCCACAGTGCGGGCGTCGATGCGCCGATCAGGCTGGGGCGAAAGTGTTCATCCACGCGGTAGGGGGAGCCATCCGGGCGGCAGACTTTCCCGCCCGCTTCGTTCACGAACAATGCCCCGGCGGCGTGATCCCACGCCAGCGTGCGTTCGAAAATCGTGATGTCGTTTTCGCCCAGCACGATGCGCGGATACTGTTCCGCCGCGCAGCGCGGGATGTCGACCAGCGTGTAGTGCGGGGCGATGTGCGTTTTCAGCGCTTCGCGCTTGTCGGCATCGGCAAAGACCAGTGAGATCGCGGCAATTGGCGGGGTTGCTCCGCTGGCGCGCGCCGTGATCCGCTCATCCCCGATCCACGCGCCGGTGCCGCGTTCGGCATGGCAGAACCGCTGGCGCAGCGGATCATAAATCCAGCCGCCGATGGTTTCCCCGCGCTCGGCCAGCGCGACCAGGATGCCGAACGGCGGCTTGCCCTTCGCAAAGTTGTTGGTGCCGTCGAGCGGGTCGATGATCCAGCACAGCGCGTCGCCCAGCCGGTCCAGCACGGCGGGGTCGGCATGGGCCGCTTCCTCACCCACGATGGCGGCTTCGGGCAGCAGTTTGCCCAGCAATTCGGACAGGATCGCCTCTGCTGCGTGATCGGCGACCGTCACCGCATCGTCCGCCGCCTTGTCCTCGATCTGGTCGGCGCGCAGCGTCTGGTAATGCGGCAGGATCGCGCGGGTCGCCGCTTCGCGCATGATCGCCTCGACTGCGCTGCTCAGGCTCATGAACGGTAATCCGCGTTGATCGAGATGTAGCCGTGGGTCAGGTCGCAGGTCCACACCGTCGCGCGGCCTTCGCCGAGGCCCAGATTGACCTCGATCGAAATGTCCTGCCCTTTGAGGTGCGCGGTGACCGGGGCTTCGTCATAATCGGCGAGCGGCTGGCCGTCACGCGCGGCCCACACGCCGCCGAAGCCGATGGACAGCTTGTCGCGGTCCGCCGGTTCCCCGGCCTTGCCCACGGCCATCACGACGCGGCCCCAGTTGGCGTCCTCACCCGCGATGGCGGTCTTGACCAGCGGCGAATTGGCGATGGCGAGGCCGACCCGCCGCGCGCTGGCATCGCTGACCGCGCCGGTCACGCTCACGGCGATGAACTTTTGCGCGCCTTCGCCGTCACGCACCACCAGATGGGCCAGCTGGCGGCAGACATCCTCCAGCGCAGCAGCGAACGCATCCGCGCCGGGGCAACCGGAACAGTTGATCTGGCTGTTACCGGCCTTGCCGGTGGCGAAGGCCAGCACGGTGTCGCTGGTGGAGGTGTCGCTATCGACCGTGATGCAGTTGAACGTCCTGTCGCTGGCGGCGGAGAGCAGTTCCTGCAAATAGTCCGGCGCAATCGCACAATCGGTGAAGATATAGCCCAGCATCGTCGCCATGTCGGGCGCGATCATGCCGCTGCCCTTGATGATCGCGGTGAGGGTCACGGTGCGGCCATCGACCACGGCCTGCGCCATCGCGCCCTTGGCGAACGTGTCGGTGGTGCCGATGGTGTTGGCGGCATCTTCCCAGCCGCAGGGCTGGGCGATCAGCGCAGCCTCGATCCCGGCGCGGGCCTTGTCCTTGGGGAGCGGCACGCCGATCACGCCGGTCGAGGACACGAACACCTGTTCCGGCGGGCAGCCGATGTGCGCGGACACTTGCGCCATGATCGCGTCCACCGCCTCGCGCCCGCGATAGCCGGTGAAGGCGTTGGAATTCCCGGCGTTGACCACCAGCGCCCGCGCGCGGCCCTGTTTCACGTTGGCGCGGCCCAATTCGACTTCGGAGGAGCAACACACGTTGCGTGTGAACACGCCCGCCACCGCCGTGTCTTCGGCGAATTCGGCATACGTCAGGTCGCAGCGGCCCCAGTCCTTGTAGCCGGCGCGCGCGACGCGCAGCGTCACCCCGGCAATCGCGGGCATGGCGGGGAAGGGGCGGGCGAGCGGAGAGACGGCGTCAGACATGGCCCCAGCCCCTAGCGCCGCCGCGCGCCCGTGGCTAGCCGCCCAGCTTGACCAGCGCGGTTGGCGCGGTGGTGCTGCGCGGGGTGATCTTCCATTCCAGCTTCTGGCCGGTGGTCGTGGCGACCGGGCCTTCATCGGTGTTGTTGGCCAGAATGGCGCCGTTGGTGGTCAGCGTCAGCGTGCCTTCCAGCTGGGGGAGTTCGGGGGCTTCCTCACCCTCTTTCTTCTCATCAGCCGCAGCGCCCATCGCCATCAGCTGGGCAAAGTTGCTCATGCCGCCGCCGCTGGCCGAAGGGCCAAAACCGGGCGCTTCCACCCGCACCGCACCGTCGGCGCGGCGGTTCAGGATCACGAACGGATTGGCAGCGGGGAAGCGTTCGATGGTGGGGAAGATGAAGTCATGGTCAATCCGGCCTGACAGCTGGAAATCGACCACGAACACCCCGTTGCCCTTGTAGGTCACGGTCTTCCACCCGGCCTGACGGCGCAGGCGATCGGCCAGTTCCTCAGCCGCTTGCGGGTTGGTCGGGTCGATCCCGCCCAGCATCGCGCGCATCATTTCCGCGTTCTTCTTGTCCCGCTCAACCGCGCTTTTCTGTTCCTCTTCCCAGTCGGCCTTTTGCTGGGCGACTTCTTCCTTTGTGCACTTGCGTTCTTCGAAGTCGCCATCGTCCTTGTAACAGGGGACGGCGGTGAATTCGGCATCGCCCTTGGCCTTGGACCCCATTTCGGCCAGCTTGCTCAGCCCCAGCATGTGGATTTCGCCCTGATAGCCATAAGCGAACGTCCCGTCCTTGCGCAGGTCGATGGTGGACGCGAACTTGCCGGGCGAGATCAGGCAGGCGCTGAGCAGCAGGCTCAGCCCCGCGGCCATTCCGGTCAGGGCCATGCGGCGAAATGAACGGGGCTGGGGCATCGGCAAGTCTCCTGATCGGTCAGCTGCCAAAATCAGCTGCGGGTGGCAATCGCGTATAGTGCAATCGCCGCGGCATTTGAAACGTTAAGGCTCTCAATCGCATCGGAAATCGGCAGGCGGGCCAGCGCATCGCAGTGCTGCGCGATGTTGTGGCGCATCCCTTCGCCTTCCGCGCCCAGCACCAGCGCAACCGGTCCGGCGGGCAGGGCATCGCCCAAGCTGGACTGCCCATCGCCGTCCAGTCCGATCCGCCAATAGCCCGCTTCGGCCACTTCATCGAGCGCGCGGGCCAGGTTTACCACCCGCACCCACGGCACCAGTTCCAGCGCGCCCGACGCCGATTTGGCCAGCGTGCCCGATTCGGGCGGCGCGTGGCGGTCCTGCGTAACGATGGCGCAGGCATTGAACGCGGCGGCTGAACGCATGATCGCGCCGACATTGTGCGGATCGGTAACCTGATCGAGCACGATCAGCGGCCGGGCGGGATCGCCGTCCAGCACATCTTCCAGATAGACGTCTTCCAGCCCATCGCATTCCAGCACCAGCCCCTGATGCGGGGCATCGCGCGCGACGAGTCGCGCCAGATCGGCGGGCTGGGCGTATTCCACCGGGAAGTTGGCGGGCAGTTCCCCGTCGAGCGAGGCGACGCCTTCGCGCGTGGCCCACAGTTTCCGGTGTCGGCGTTCCGGATTCTTGAGCGCGGCTTCCACCGCGTGGCGGCCCCACAGCCGCACCGCGCCGGTGCTGGCGCGGCCCGAACCCCGGCCGCCCTGCATGCGGCCTGCACGGCCGCGCAGCGCGCGGGATGGCTTGGCTTCGGCTTTACGGTTCATGGCATGATTTCCTGTTGCATAATTCGTCCCCTGCCAGTCGCCCGGATTTCAGGCAACTGTTGACAGCGGGATTTCGGTTCGCCATTGGAGCCGCCTCTCGGCCGGACGGTCCCTTTGCGGGGACTATTCAAGCGGGGTTCGCCCCGCACCGGCAACTGGTGTGGACAGGTGGCCGAGTGGTTAATGGCAGCAGACTGTAAATCTGCCCGCGAGAGCGTACGCTGGTTCGAATCCAGCCCTGTCCACCACCGACTTATCCGGCAACGTCCGCCGATGTCCCTAGAAGTCCCGGAAAACCTAGCGCATCATCCTGCAATTGCCCCCGCTCGTCCGCTGTCGTTCGCATGCAGCCGGAGCGAAGTGTGGGGGAGGTGTGGGGGAAAATCGGCTTTCCCCCACACATGGGCCTCTCGAAGCGGGGCGTGAAAGTGTGGGGGAAGATCGATGGGCAAGCTTACGGCGCTGGCGGTCAAAGCGGCTTTGGCGAATCCGGGCACCTATCAGGACGGGGAAGGGCTGTTCCTGAAAGTGGATAAACGGGACGGTGCGTCATGGACCTTGCGACTCTAGCGTGACGGCAAGCGGCAAGATATTGGTCTGGGCAGTGCCAAGTTGCTGTCGCTGGCGGAAGCGCGCGACAAGGCCAGCGGGTATCGCAAGGCGGTCAAGATCGACCGGCGCGACGTATTGGCAGAGCGCAAAGACGAGGCCGCTGCCAAGGTGACGTTCAGCGCGGCGGCGCGCCAGTATCACACCGAGAACGAAGCGGGCTGGAAAAGTGCCGTCTATGCCCGCCAGTGGCTCGCCAGTTTGGAAAACTACGCCTTCCCGAAGCTGGGAGAGATGCCAACCGGGGGAATCACTGCCGCCGACATCATCACCGTGCTGACGCCAATCTGGCAGGAGATTCTCGAAACCGCACGTCAGGTGCGTAACCGGATATGCGCAGTGCTGGATTACGCCCACGCCAAAGGCTGGCGTTCACGGGAAGCCCCATCGGGCAATGGCAGCCTGAAAGCTGGGCGCGGTCTGCCCCGGCAAGTGAAGGCGCGGGAAAACCGCAAAGCCATGCCTTACGTTGCGTTGCCCGGTTTCATAACCGCATTGCGCCGCAAGCCATCCTTCGGGCGGCTGGCTCTGGAACTGCTCATCCTCACCGGCACCCGGTCACAAGAGGTTCGGCTGGCGACATGGGCCGAATTTGACCTGGAGGGGCGTCTGTGGACGATTCCCGCCGATCACATGAAGCGGAGCAAGGCCCACATGGTTCCGCTCTCTGACGCCGCTGTGGCGGTGTTGGCGAAAGCCGATGCCTTGCGGATGGCGGAAAGCGATGTTGTTTTCCCCGGCGTGGCGGGCAACCCAATGTCCGCCATGACGCTGCTCAAGGTGCTGCGAGACATGAGCGAACCGTTCCACGTTCACGGCTTCCGTTCCGCCTTCACAGATTGGGCGGCGAACGAAGGCATCGCCGACGCCGTGGTGGAGGCAGGACTCGCGCACAAGACGCCTGATGCGGTGCAGGCGGCCTATCGTCGCACAACCTATCTTGGCACACCGGGCCAGCCGGGCGCGCGTGTGAAGCTGATGGAGGCTTGGGGGCGTTATTGCTCGGGAAAGTCCTTCAATGGGGAGATGCCGGTTAGCGAAGTGGCTGAATCTTGACGGTGCATCGAACTGACTGCTTCGAGGTTGAGGCAGACTTCCGGCAAGCGACAATGGCATCACGGTTGTCGCGCTGGATGTCAGCGGCCTGTGCCAGTGCGTTCCATGCCTCGGGGCTGTCACCCTGCATCAGCCGCGCGCCTGCATCCCAGCGCGTGGATTCTCCAACCATTTGCGTCGCCATGTGTTCGGGCCAGTGCCAGCTATCGGGCATGGCTCGGGCGATTGTGCCGGGAAGGAAAGACCATAGCAGGATACCTGCCAGCAATGCTCCGCCTGCCACCTGGCAGAGCTGCTGCCGCTGCTCGGCGGCGGTGCGGGCATGGGCGGTGACGTTGTGCATCGCTTGGACTGCATGGTGTAAATCGTCCCGCGCCTGAGTGATCCGGTCGTGATCGGCGCGGCGCGCCGATTCCGCTGCGGCGGCGATCCGATTGCCAATGCTGTCAGGAGTCATCTGCATCGCCGGATGACCAGCCATGCCCTTCAGGCTCTCGCTGATCGCGCCCATCCGCTTGGCCATGTCGGTCAGGGTCGTGCCGTAGTCGGGAATGACAATGTCGGCGCGCTCGGCGGCAAGGTGCTGGACCGCTCGGCGCATGAGGGCCAGCTCGCCTTCAAGGCGGGCAAATGCCTCGGCGGCGGGATCGCCTGCGGCCTGAGCGGCGGGAGCATCGGGTTCCGGCTCAAGGTCCAGTTCCAGTTCGACGTCATCGGCTTGCGCATTTTCCATTTCGTTTCTCCTAAAGGCCCATGCCGATTGATCGGCTGCGTTCCATCGACACGGAAGCGGCAAGGTCGCGGGCCAGATCGCGACCGAGTTCTGGTTTGACGCCAAGTTCGTGCGCCCGTCCGCGCACCAGAGATTCGACCTGCGCGTCGCGCTCCAGTCCCTTCGTCATGTCGACCATACGGCTGGAGACCTGGCGTGCTCCGTTCATGTCGCCGCGCTGCTGCATCGTTTCCCGAAGCCGCCCCAGCCGCTGCCAGTCGCTGACAAAGCGTTCGGCGCGCTGCGCGGGGTCGATGCGGATTTCCGCTTCTAGCTGCATGGCGTGGACCGCGCTTTGGCTGCGACCATCGGCGGCCTCACGGGCCAGCGAGGGCTGGCGCTGCAAGGCGATGGCAAGGTCTGCTGTGCCATGCGGCCGGATCGCATCGAGCGCCTTCCCGGCCTTTTCCAGTGCGTCGCTTTGGTGTGGCAGGACCGACAATCCCTGTTCGCGCAACTGCCCGATATCAGCGGCGGCGCGGGCGTAGCGTTCGACCGCTCGGCGCTGATCGGACAGGCCAGCCTGATCGCTCGGCAGTGCTTCGAGCTTTTGGGCCTGCGGACGGAAGCCAGCGAAGATCGACTTCGCCCGTTCCGGCAATTGCCGGGCGATCTCCACGATACGTTCGCGGAAGGTGAAGCCGCGCCGTTCGGCAAACTGCTGCTCGGGCCTGTAGTCGCTGGCCAAGTCCTTGCCGCGCTCGCGGCTCAGCGTCCGCACAAGCTTGGACTGGTCGGCGAAGTCATCGCGGCCATAATGCAAGGCAAGGCCGTCACGGTGGCGGGACATCGCGACATAGGCACCGTGGCTGTCCATGCCTGGCGTCGCCAGCACGTGCGCCCGGTCCACCGTAATGCCCTGCGCCTTGTGGATCGTGGCGGCATAGCCGTGATCGATGTGCGCATAATCCTTGGTGTCGAAAGCCACGTTGCGGCCATCGTCGGTGCGCACGGCCATGCGTTGCGGCGTCACCTGCTCAATAGTTCCCAGGGTGCCATTCTTGACCCCAAGCCCGCGTTCGTTGAGCAGGAACATGATGCGATCGCCGCTGGCAAACTGGCGTTCGCCACGCTCGGCACGGATGGCCACGTCGTTACCAAGTTCGCCGCTCGCACGCAGTCGCCCGCGCGCCGCGTCATTGAGTTCGCGCACCTCCTCATTGGTGTGGGTGAGGATGATCCGCGTTTCGCCGGGGCTGGCCTGCCGGTCGCGGTCCCAACGCTCGATCAGCTCACCGCGCGCTGCCTCTCGCGTATCGGCGACATGAACCATGCCGCGTTCGCCATAGGCCTGAATGGCAAGGCCGGTGCGCCCGGTAGCGAGATGCCGCGTTGCATCCTGTTGCCAACCTACATGCTGGCGGCGCACCTCGCTGATTTCGACGCCGCCGTGGCGTTCATGGATCGCGCGGAAGGCGGCTCCGGCTTCGATGGCCTGGAGCTGCTGCGGGTCGCCGACGAGGACAACTTTTGCGCCTGCATCGGCGGCATGGGAGAGAACGCGCTCCATCTGGCGCGTGCCGACCATGCCTGCCTCATCGATCACCAGCACGTCACGCGAGGTGAGCAATTCGCGGCCCTTGCTCCACTGATGTTCAAGGCTGGCGATGGTGCGCGAGGCAATGCCCGAACCGTGCTCCAGCCCCTCGGCGGCAATGCCGGACAGCGCCGCGCCGCGAACGGTGTAGCCCGCGCTCTCCCAGGCCTCGCGCGCAACCCCCAGCATCGCGCTCTTGCCAGTCCCGGCATAGCCGACAACGACACTGAGGCCGCGCCCGTCGGTCACATGCTCGAACGCCGCACGCTGCTCGCCGGACAGGATCAGGCCGCGTGTCTCGGCGCGCGCCAGTGCGCCTTCCCGGCCACGATCTTCGACCTGATGCCGCTCGCGTTCTGCCAGCAATTCCGATGCGCGGCCAAGCCGCTGTTCGGTCTCGATCATCTGGCGCGAAGTGAACCGCTCCTCGCCGCGTCCATCCTTGCCCAGCGCGATCAGGTCGGACGATCCGCGCACCGCGCTCATGGCCAGGTCGAACTGCTCCTTCCCATCGCTGTGCCGATGGGCGAACATGGCAAGGTCGCGGGGCGTGAACGTCGCCTGTTGGTGCGTGATCGCGTCCAGTGCGACAGCCGGATTGGCAATGATCCGCTCGCCGTTGCGCTGCGCGACGGCGCGGTGTTCCTCGATGCGTTCGGCCTCCAGCCCGCGCACACCCATGCGCGAGGCTGCTGGGCCGATCTTGTCCTGTGGCTCCAGCGCAATGCCCTGCGCCTCCAGGCTGCGGTGATCGATCCGCGCGTCGATATCGAGTTCGGCCAGGCGCTGATTGACATGATCGGCCCAGCGTTCGCGCCACTGCTCGACGAGTTCGGCCTTGTTCCAGTCGCGCACCTTCGCGCCGAACCCGTCTTTGCCGACTTCGCGCATGGTGAGCATGACATGGGCATGGGGTTTGGGCTGGCCGTCCGCGCCAATATCCCAATGGACGTTGAGGTCGGCGATCATGCCCTTTTCGACGAACTCGGCCTCGGCAAATTCGCGCGCCAGCTCGATGCCCTGTTCCTTGCTAAGCTCACGCGGAATGGCGAATTCGACCTCGCGGGATAGCTGCGCATCCTTGCGTTTCTCGGCAGCCTCGACAGCGTTCCAGAGCGTTTCGCGGTCGGCGAACTCTTCCGGCGCGCCTTCCGGCAACAGCACTTCGGAATGGACGACCCCGTCCTTGTTGGTGAAATCATGGTCGCGGTCGAGCCGTTCGTCATGCAGCCGCTCGGCTCCGCGATAAGCAGCGGCGGCCACGGCGCTGCGCCCGCTCGACCGGCTGATGACTTTGACGGAGAGGTGGAAGATCGCCATGACGGCAATCCATTTACGCCACCAAGCGCACGTCGGCACGACGTATAAGCGCGCCCTCCCATGATAAAATCCTGCTCGGGACTATTCAGTATCAGGCCGTCCCGACGACTCTACAGCATTGGCAGAGCATCGATATTATCATCAGTGCATCACCTCTCAATGGAGAACTTCGATGCGTAAACCACGTGACTTTGATTCGGAGCTGAAGGCGCTTGCCGACAAGGCAAGGCAACTCAAGGAACGCCGCGTGCAGCAACTCGGCGAACTGGTGATCGCCACCGGGGCCGATGCGACCGATGCGGAAACGCTGGCCGGTGCGCTGCTCGTCATTGCGGAAACGAGCGAAGCCCAGAGGAAGGAGGCGTGGCGCAAGCGTGGCGCGGCCTTCTTTCAGAGCAAGGCGCGCAAGCGTGGCAGCGGACCTCAAGGCCAGCCAGATGGCGCTCTCCCGCTTGACGGCGGCGCGGCATCGGCTTGAGGCAGCATTGGCCCGCACCGACATGCGCGAATGGCAGGTCAAGCGACGCGAACGCACACGGCAACTGATCGAACTGGGTGGTCTCGTCGTGAAAGCGGGGCTGGTCGAGCTCGCCGATGATGATCGCGCCACGCTTTACGGCGCGTTCCTTATGGTCGCGGCAAAGCTGCGCGGCGAGGAAAGGGAACAGGCGCTGGTGCTGTGGAAGCGCAAGGGCAAGCGAGCGTTTGAAATGGAGTTGGAAGCGATCAACGCCACGGAATCGAAGAATGCGTTGGCGGCACGCCAAACTGTCGATTGAATATGCCACTAGCTCAACCGATAGCCGACTCCAGGTTCGTTTCGAATGATAGCAGGACGCGAAGGATCGTCCTCGATCTTGAGCCGAAGTGCCCGAACGGCGACGCGCAAATATTCGACGTCGGCCTTGTGCGCTTTGCCCCACACTCGCTCCAGAAGTGCTGCATGGGTAAGTACCCTTCCGCCCGCTTCGACCAGCGCCAACAAAACGGAATATTCCTTGGGCGTGAGGGATAATTGGCGACCGGCAACCTCGGCTTCATGGCGATCGGGGTTCATGCGGATGGTTCCGCAATGAAGCTCCCCGCCTGATAGATGCGTGCCTGCCGACAGCCTCAGCGCGGAACGCAATCGGGCCCGCACTTCTTCGCCGTCGAAGGGCTTGGTAATATAGTCGCTGGCGCCAAGATCGAGCGCCGTGACTTTTTCCGAAATATCGGTGCGCGCTGAGATCACGAGAATGGGGACTGTACGCAGGGCGCGGAGTGCGGGAATAAGTTCAAGTCCGTCACGGTCGGGCAAACCAAGATCGAGCAGGACGGCGGCAATGTCGTCATGCGCGACAATGGCAAGCGCCTCGCGTCCGTTTGTTGCGGCAATAGCTTCGTGCCCGTCCACCTCAAGAACCACGGCGAGAAGCCGTAGGATCGCCGGTTCATCGTCAATGCAAAGGATACGGCTCATTCAACAGCTTTCGCAGCCATCGGAATGGCCAGGGCAAAGCGCGCGCCGCCTTCATCCATGTTCTCGATTGTGACAGACATGGCCATTGCATCGGCAAAACCTTTGACGATGGCAAGCCCTAGACCACTGCCATCAGTCCGGTCAGAACCCTCGGCGCGGGCGAAGCGTTCGAATATGCGTGCCTGCTCTGATGAGGGCACGCCCGGCCCATCATCTCCTACTTTCAGCGAAACGCAGTTGCCCTCGCCGTCAGCGGATATAGTCACGGTGCTGTTGGCGTGTCGGAAGGCGTTGTCGATCAGGTTGGCGAGTACATGGCGCAGCAAAACCGGATCGGCGATCACAAATGGAAGGTCCGCCGGGACATTTCGGTTGAGGGTGATCTGCGGTGGGATCTGCAAGTCTTCACAGGCGATACTGACAACATCTATCAGGTCGATGTTTTCCAGATGGGGTGTGAGCGAACCCCCTTCAATTCGTGCCGCGCCGATCAAGTCGTTCATCATGCGATCGAGTCGCTGAGCGGCGGCAAGGGCATCTCGCGCTTCGGAATTCTTTTGTGCAAGAACGGACAAACGACCAGAAATAACGGTCAGGGGAGTGCGGAAATCATGCGCGAGCGAAGCCAGGAACGCGCGGCGTAGATGATCGCGCTCCTCGAGCATTTCTCGTTCCCGCCGCTCGATTTCAAGTGCCTCGCGGTCCAGTCCTTGGCCCAACAGGAGGGTGAGTTGCTGCAGATGATCGATCTGGCTGGTTGGCCGCGTTGTTCCGTCCATCGGTCGTGCAAGCGCAGCTACCCTGCCGTCGCGCTCGTTCTTCAGTGCAAGCGGCAGAAAGGTCCAGTCGGCGGCGGGCATCACTTCGCTGCCGTGCCCGGTTATATCACCGTTGTGCGCAGCCCATGCGGCGGCGGCAACGTCGAGCGACGAGAATGCAGCGCCGTCGTTGGGCATTGCTCCCTCGGAAAGCAGAATTAGCTTGCCATAGCGGGTTTCGATCAGGCTGGCTGCGGTGACCAGCGCAGTTTGCGGAGGCTGCCCGGCCAGCAGGCTTGAGATCTCCGCGCATTCTGCGCTTAGCTTCGCGCGTTCTTGCGCCTCTGCTTCTCGCTGCATCAGACGGGATGCGAGGCGACTTGTAACCAATGCAAGGGCGACCAACACCAACACGCTGATGAGATTGTCGAGTTGATGAACTCTAAAAGTGTAACGCGGCTCAAGCAGGAAGAAGTTGTAGCTGGCGGCTCCTGCGATGGCAGCAAACAGGCCAGGCCCTACTCCTCCTCGCACCGATGCCATGAGGACTGGAAGCAGAAAGAGTAGTGCGGACGATGCCAGGCCAAGCACCGGAAGTTGTGCTGCCGTTAGCCAGATAATGGCGGCGACGGCGAGTAAGGCTTCGAGCCAAGGAGTGATGCTTCGATTCATCTCACGGACTATAGTTCAATTTGGCTGCCCAGTTCGACAACGCGATTGGGCGGGATCGCAAAATAGGCGGTGGGGTCAGCTGAGTTGCGGTGCAGGATCATGAAAAGAACCGTCATCCAGCGCGGCATGGCCGGTTTTGCGGCAAACCGGATGGCGCTTCGGCCAACAAAGAACGAAGTTCCCCCTGAGGCTGAAAGCAAATACGGTTCGCGGGCTAGATCGCTCGGCACGTCGATCTTGTCCATATAGCCATAGCGCAGTCGCGCCTTGAGGAATCGGTTATCGACCCGCTCGGTCACAAGTCGATCTTCGAGTTCGACAAATGGGGTCGTCTGCGTTTCCACCTTAAGCAGGATGTTGGAGCGGTGCAGCGCCTTGTTGTGCTTGAGGTTGTGTAGCAGGGCCGATGGCGTGACATCGAGATCCTGCGTCAGGAATACAGCCGTCCCTTCAATGGTGACTGGTGGACGCGCGGCCAGTGCGCCAGCCATGTCAGCAAGCGGCACGCCCTGCTCCATCGTCCGTTCGGCGGCGGCCTTGCGACCCTTGAGCCAGGTGAAGATGACAATGCCGACTGCACTGGCGACTACCAGCGGCACCCAGCCGCCTTCGCTTACGCGCAGGATGTTCGCGCCGAAAAAGAACAGGTCGAGCGCAAGAAACGGGGCCACCAGCAACGCCGTCCATACCGGCTCCCACCGCCAGAACTTCCAGGCGATGATGAAGGCCAGGCAGGTGGTCACCACCATTGTGCCGGTCACCGCTATTCCGTAGGCAGCCGCCATAGCCGAACTGGAGCGGAAGCCGAATACCAGAAGCAAAACGCCCAGCAGCAGCAGCCAGTTGACCGCAGGCATGTAGATTTGCCCCATCTGCTGGGCCGATGTCTGGCGGATCGTCATGCGCGGGACCAAGCCCAGCGCAATGGCCTGATGCGACAGCGAATAGGCACCGGTGATGACCGCCTGGCTGGCGATGATCGTCGCCAGTGTGGCCAGTACCACCAGCGGCGCACGCAGCATGTCGGGCGCCATGATGAAAAACCAGTCGGAATTGGCCATCGGTTGTTTCGCCGCTTCCGCGATGGCAAGTGCTTTCAGTGCCAGTGCACCCTGACCCAGATAGTTGAGCGTAAGCGCGGGCCAGACAAAGCTCAACCAGCCAAGCTGAATCGGCTTTCGCCCGAAATGCCCCATATCAGCGATCAGCGCTTCCGCCCCGGTAACAGTGAGAAACACCGCGCCAAGCACGAATAGCCCAGTCATCCCATGCGATGTCATGAAGGTAATGGCGTGCTGCGGGTTGAAGGCGGCAAGTATCTGCGGGGCATCTGCAATGTGCCACAGGCCAAGGCCCGCCAACGCCAGAAACCACACCACGCATACCGGGCCGAACATGACCGCGACTCCAGCCGTGCCGCGCGCCTGAACTGCGAACAGGGCGATCAGGATGCCAACCGTGATACCCAGTATCGTCGGTTCAGTCATGCCTCCCAGTCCTGGAATGGTTTTAAGTCCCTCAACGGCGGAAAGCACGGATAGCGCTGGGGTGATGATCGCATCGCCATAAAACAACGCAGCCCCGGCACTGCCGAGCAGCAGTACGATCGACCACCGACCACCTGTTGCCCGCTTGGCCAGGGCCATCAATGAAAGCACACCACCTTCACCGTTGTTGTCCATCCGGCTGAGAAACAGGACGTACTTCAACGTGACGACAAGAATCAGTGCCCACAACGCCAGCGATAGGACGCCCAGAATTTCTGCGCGCGCGATCCCGTCATGCGCTGCCTGCGCCAATGCTTCACGGAAGGCATAGAGCGGGCTTGTGCCAATATCGCCGTACACCACACCGATGGCGCCAAGAGTCAGTGCCGCCAGGGAATTGCGTTGAGAGTGTGATGCCTGATCCACGTATGCGCCTCCGATACGAAGGCCAAGCAGTGCTGCGGACGGGCGTTAAGGTTCCATGTGGATTGAATGTTGGAGGCATAAAGAAGGCGTAAAGCGCGGCGACGCTGCTTGCTTCGATCACCTGCGCGATTCGCACGCAATATCCGCCAGCCACGCCGCATACTTGCGCGCCTAAGGCTGGGTATTCCGGCACAGCACCGCATTTCGCAGGTTGGCGCGGATAAATTTTCCCACCGCCGGTCCGCAGGCGCTTCCGTCCGCTACCGTCTCTAACCATCCAAATCCTTCTCATGGCTGGCCTTTTCGGCAAAGGCCGATTGCGCGCGACACTGCGATGTACCGCAAATGTTCTTGCGCGTTCGCCTTCGCCAACCAATCCTCAATTCCAGGGAGGTTCAATAGTCGCCAACGAATGGATGTGAATGCCATGACCAATCAAGAAAAGATCATCCGCCTGAAAACCGTCCTCGCCCGCACTGGGCTTTCCCGTTCCACCATGTATCGCAAGATCGCCGGGGGGACGTTCCCTCAACAGGTGAAGATCAGCGTCCATGGCGCGGGCTGGCGGGAGTCCGCCGTGAACCGCTGGATCGATGATCCGGTCGCCTATCGTAACGATGGGGAGACGTAAGATCATCCCAGCCTGCATGGCCAAAGCTGACTTGAAGCGTGCAACAGTAGTGACAGGCTGGGCGTCAGATGCCATGGTTTGTCACTGTTGGTTGCGCGCACAGCTTGGCGCAGCATCGCATTTTTTACGCAGTGTTTTGACCAATCAGCCTTCGGGCGTAGTCAAAAATGTGGGGGATAATGTGGGGGTGATTGACTGCGCGACATGAATAGCATCAGTTTTCAACTAGATACGTTGTTAGTTCGATACAAGCCCTGCCACCACCAATTCTTCCGGCATTTCTTCCGGCATCCCGGCCGGTATGTCCGCTGGCAGAGCGCCAAATTCCTTCCAGACTTGTCGGGCGCGGCGCTGGGCATTAGACGGCGACGATGAGCGAAATCACACCTGTCATTTCGGCCACCGGCCTGTTCACACCCCCGGACTCGATCTCGAACGAGGAGCTGGTGGAAAGTTTCAACGCGTATGTCGCCCGGTTCAACGCGGCGCATGCGGGCGAGATTGCCGCCGGAACCGTGGCCGAACTCGCGCCCAGTTCGGTCGAGTTCATCGAGAAGGCGAGCGGGATCAGGTCGCGCTTCGTGATGAGCAAGGAATCGCTGCTCGATCCCGACATCATGGTTCCGCGCTGGGCCGAACGGCCGAACGAGGAACTGTCGGTGATGGCCGAAATGGGCGTCAAAGCGGCGCAGGCCGCGCTGGCTGCCGCCGGGCGCGAGGCCAAGGACGTCGATGCGGTGCTGTGTGCTGCGTCGAACATGCAGCGTCCCTATCCGGCGATGGCGATTGAAATCCAGCAGGCGCTGGGGATCGAGGGGTTCGCGTTTGACATGAACGTTGCGTGTTCCTCGGCCACGTTCGGCATCCAGACCGCGGCGGATTTCATCCGGGCGGGCAATGCGCGTTCGGTGCTGGTGGTCAGTCCGGAAATCTGCACCGGCCACAACAACATGCGCAACCGCGACAGCCACTTCATCTTTGGCGACGTGGCGACCGCAGTGCTGGTCGAGGCAAAGGACATCGCCCCGACCCCGCACTGGGAAATCGTCGGCACGCGGCTGAAGACGGTGTTTTCCAACAATATCCGCAACAATTTCGGCTTCCTGAACTGCGCGACGCCCGAAACCATCGGTGCGCCGGACAAGCTGTTCATTCAGGAAGGGCGCAAGGTGTTCAAGGAAGTGGTGCCGATGGTTGCGGCCATGATCGCGGACCACGCGGGCGATCTGAGGCTGGACCCGGCGGCCTTGCGGCGGTTGTGGCTGCATCAGGCCAACCAGGGCATGAACCGCCTGATTTCCCAGCGCGTGCTGGGGCATGAGGCCAGCGAGGATGAAAGTCCGACGGTGCTGGATACTTACGGCAATACATCGTCCGCCGGGTCGATCATTGCCTTTCATCTCTACAACACTGACCTTGGCGTTGGTGACACGGGCGTAATCTGCTCGTTCGGTGCGGGCTATTCCGCTGGCACCGTATTCGTGCGGAAGGTGGCGTAATGGCAAACGAAGTGCTCGACAATCGGGGCCGCGGCGAGGCGAGCTGGAACTGGCCCGCGTTTCATCCTGAAAGCCACAAGTTCGCTGCGATCGCCGCGATCCTCAGTGGGCTGGCTGCGACGTTTGCGATGGAAACGCTGGCCTGGCCGCTCGCCGGTCTGGTGCTGTGCATCCTGGCGTTCTTCCGTGATCCGAAGCGCGTGACCCCGCAGGGCGACCAATTCATCGTCGCGCCTGCCGATGGTCTGGTGACACTGATCCAGCAGGTTGAGCCGCCGCGCGAACTGGTGTTCGATGATGGCAGCGGCGCGGTCGGCCTGACGGCTGGCCCGGTCACGCGGATTTCGATTTTCATGTCGGTGTTCGATGTCCACATCAATCGCGCGCCGATTGGCGGCACGGTGCGCCGGGTGGTCTATATTCCGGGCAAGTTCCTGAATGCCGATCTCGACAAGGCCAGCGAAGAGAATGAGCGCCAGCACATCCTGATCGAACGCGGCGATGGCTTGAAGATCGGTTTCACCCAGATCGCCGGGCTGGTGGCGCGCCGGATCGTGCCGTTCGTCAAGCCGGGCGATCTGCTGGCCGCCGGTCAGCGCGTCGGCCTGATCCGGTTCGGCAGCCGGGTGGATGTCTATCTGCCCGCCGGGACCGAACCGAGAGTGCTGATGGGGCAAAAGATCGTCGCTGGTGAAACGATTCTGGCGGAACTGGGGCAGCAACCGTTGATCGAGGGGATCAGCCAGTGACCGGTGGGCCGCCCGAACGCGGACTGCTGCCGGGCGGGCTGACGCTGCGGGCGATGGTGCCCAATGCGATTACGGCGGCGGCGCTGTGCATGGGGCTGACCGGCATCCGGTTTGCGATCATGGGCGATTTCCGGATGGCGGTGCTGGCGGTGGTCGTCGCCGGGATCCTCGACGGGATCGACGGGCGGATTGCTCGCCTGCTGAAGGCGCAGTCGCGGTTCGGGGCGGAACTGGACAGTCTGGCCGACAACGTCTCGTTCGGGGTCGCGCCTGCGCTGATCCTGTTCCTGTGGTCGCTACAGGATCTGCCCCGGCTCGGCTGGTTCGCGGCGCTGGCCTATGCCATCGCCTGCGCGCTGCGGCTGGCGCGGTTCAATGCCCGGATCGATATGGCGGATGAACCGCGCAAGGCCGCCGGATACCTGACCGGGGTGCCTGCGCCGGTCGGGGCGGGGCTGGTGTTCCTGCCGATGTATCTGTGGTTCGTGACCGGCGAAGAACTGTTCCGCACCCCGCTGCTGGTCAGCGGCTGGCTGATCGCGATGGGGTTCCTGATGATTTCCAACGTGGCGACGTTCAGCTGGGGGCGGCTGCGCCCGCGCAAGAGCTTCCGGTTGGAAGTCATCGCGCTGTTCGGCCTGGTCGGTGCCGCCTTGCTGACCGAACCGTGGTGGACGCTGGTTGCGATCTGCGCGGTCTATCTGGCTTTTCTGCCGGTCGCGATGATCCAGTACGGGCGGGTCAAGCGGCGGCGGGCTGCGGCTGCGGAACCGACCGCGCCGGCTGCCTGACGGGGAAGTCCAGCACATTGATCCGGCTGGGCGTGCCCACCGCGCGGATCGTCCAGCGCACTTCATGCGGCACGGCGGCGTCACCGCGCTGCGCGTGGATGGCCAGCGCATGCTGCCCGTGATCGCGCCAGGTGGCGCGCATGGCCCCGGCCACCACGAGCAGAGTGGCGGTGAACAGAACGATCATCAGCAGTCCGGTCATCACGCTGGCATCCTTGGTTTCGGTGCTTTCGCACCTGTGAACAGGCTGTGGAGGGCTTGTGGATAACTTCACTTTGTGCTTAGTTTGTTCCAGTCGCTCACTCGATGCCTAGACGTTCCCCTTTTGTTCCGTTCCCGTCAAGCGGTTTTTTAACGGGCAGTGCGATTTCGCCGGGCTGGCGCGGCGTTAAAGGCTGGATTTCCCGGAAATCATGGGTTAGGGGCGGCCCGGTCTGACACCGGATTCGCATCGTGCGGGTCCGCAGCGCAGGCAAATCCACATGGGAAGCACCCAAACCGGTTCCGCAGCGGGCATGCCGCACGGTTCCCGCTTTCCAGAGGTTCAAACCGGAAAGGAATTACCTATGGCGGCACCTGTCGTCACGATGAATCAGCTCGTAGAAGCCGGGGCCCACTTCGGCCACCAGACCCACCGCTGGAACCCGCGGATGAAGCCGTATATCTTCGGCGCCCGCAACGGCATCCACATCCTTGACCTGTCGCAAACCGTGCCGCTGTTCGCCCGTGCGCTCGATTTCGTGTCGGCCACCGTGCAGCGCGGCGGCAAAGTGCTGTTCGTCGGCACCAAGCGCCAGGCGCAGGACCCGATCGCCGACGCCGCGCGCGCTTGCGGTCAGCACTATGTCAACCACCGCTGGCTGGGCGGCATGCTCACCAACTGGAAGACCATTTCCGGCTCGATCAAGCGCTTCAAGGCGCTGGAAGAACAGCTCGCTGGTGACACCGCCGGTCTGACCAAGAAGGAAGTCCTTCAGCTGACCCGCGAACGCGACAAGTTCGAACTTTCGCTGGGCGGCATCCGCGACATGGGCGGCATTCCGGACGTGATGTTCGTGATTGACGCCAACAAGGAAGAACTGGCGATCAAGGAAGCCAACGTGCTGGGTATTCCGGTCGTGGCGATCCTCGATTCGAACGTCTCGCCCGATGGCATCACGTTCCCGATTCCCGCCAACGATGACGCCAGCCGCGCCATCCGCCTGTATTGCGAAGCGGTTGCCACCGCTGCCCAGAAGGGTGGCCGTGAAGCCGTGGTCAATTCGGGTGCCGACATCGGCGCGATGGCTGAACCGGTGGCCGAAGAAGCCGTCGTGCTTGAAGCCCCGGCGGTTGAAGTCGCTGCGGTTGAATCCGCTGCGGATGAAACTGCTGCGGTTGAAGCAGCGGCCGAATAAGCCTTTTCGGCTGGCCGGACGGCCGGCCGTCACAAATCGGTAGCGCGCCGGGTCCAATGGCCCGGCGCGTAACACCATTAGACAAAGAAGGATCATCGCAATGGCTTACACCGCCACTGACGTGAAGAACCTGCGCGAGCGCACCGGCGCGGGCATGATGGACTGCAAGAAGGCCCTGGACGAAACCGGCGGCGACATGGAGGCCGCCGTTGACGCGCTGCGCGCCAAGGGTCTGGCCGCTGTTGCCAAGAAGTCCAGCCGCACCGCCGCCGAAGGGCTGGTTGGCGTGGCCGTGACCGGGACCAAGGGCGTTGCCGTTGAAGTGAACTCGGAAACGGACTTCGTGGCCAAGAACGAACAGTTCCAGGATTTCGTGCGCAAGACCACCGCAGTGGCGCTGGGCGCGGCTTCGGACGACGTCGAAGCGCTGAAGGCTGCGGCTTATCCGGGCGGCGGCACCGTGGCTGACACGCTGACCAGCAACGTCGCGACGATCGGTGAAAACCAGCAGGTCCGCCGCATGAAGACGGTTGCCGTAAGCGGCGGTCTGGTCGTGCCGTACATGCACAACGCCGCCGCGCCGAACCTCGGCAAGATCGGCGTGCTGGTTGCGCTGGAATCCGAAGCCGGCGCCGACGTGCTGGAACCGCTGGGCAAGCAGATCGCGATGCACATCGCCGCTGCCTTCCCGCTGGCGCTGACCGCTGATGATCTCGACGCCGACCTGATCGCCCGCGAACGCAAGATCGCGGCTGAAAAGGCTGCCGAAAGCGGCAAGCCCGCCGAAGTGCAGGCCAAGATGGTTGATGGCGCCGTGGCCAAGTATGCCAAGGAAAACGCCCTGCTCAGCCAGGTGTTCGTGATGGACAACAAGACCCCGGTCGCTCAGGTCGTCGAAGCCGCTGGCAAGGCTGCCGGCACCAAGATCGTCCTGAAGGACTACGTCCGCTTCCAGCTGGGCGAAGGCATCGAAAAGGCCGAAACCGATTTCGCGGCGGAAGTCGCGGCGGCTGCCGGTCTGAACTGATGAGCCTGCTCCTCTCCGGAATGGAGGGGTGAGGGTTTTGGGAAAAGGGGCGCGGGGCGAGAGCTTCGCGCCCTTTTCTCATCAATTTCCGGTGCGGTTCTTGGCATTGTCGGACCATCGGTATAAGGCCCCACAAACCTTTGCGAGAGCGATCACAGACCCCATGAGCCTGCCTCCTTTCAAGCGCGTCCTGCTCAAGCTGTCCGGCGAAGTCCTGATGGGCAGCCAGCAGTTCGGGATCGACCCCGAATTCGTCGCCGAACTGGCGCAGGAAGTGAAGACGGCGAAGGAAACGGGCCTTGAAATCTGCCTGGTGATCGGCGGCGGCAACATCTTTCGCGGGATGGCCGGTGCGGCCAAGGGGATGGACCGGGCGCAGGCGGACTACATGGGCATGCTCGCCACGGTGATGAATGCACTGGCGATGCAGAACGCGCTGGAACAGCTGGGCGTGCCGACCCGTGTGCAATCCGCGATCGAGATGGACAAGGTCTGCGAGCCGGTGATCCGCCGCCGCGCCGAACGGCATCTGGAAAAGGGCCGCGTGGTGATCTTTGCCGCGGGCGTGGGCGCACCGTACTTCACGACCGACAGCGGCGCAGCACTGCGCGCGGCGGAAATGAAGTGCGACGCGCTGCTCAAGGGCACCAGCGTTGACGGGGTCTATGATTCCGATCCCAAGACCAATCCGAACGCAATCCGTTATGATACAGTCGATTACGACACGGTTCTGGCGCAGAACCTGAAAGTCATGGATGCCAGTGCCGTGGCGCTGTGCCGTGACAATTCCATTCCCATCGTCGTCTTCTCGATCCGTGAGCAGGGCAATCTGGCCCAGGTGCTGCGGGGCGAGGGGACGCAGACCATCGTGACAAAAGGAAACTGAGCCATGGCCAAGTATGACAAGGCCGATCTGGAACGCCGCATGAAGGGTGCGGTGGAATCGCTGAAGGGCGATCTTTCGGGCCTTCGCACCGGCCGCGCGAATACCGCGCTGCTCGATCCGATCACGGTTGACGTATACGGCGCGCAGATGCCGCTGAACCAGGTGGCCACCGTGTCTGCGCCCGAACCGCGCCTGCTGTCGGTGCAGGTCTGGGACAAGTCGAACGTGACGCCCGTTGAAAAGGCGATCCGCTCGGCCGGGCTGGGGCTGAACCCGATCAACGACGGCAACAACATTCGCCTGCCGATCCCCGATCTGACCGAGGAACGCCGCAAGGAACTGGCCAAGCTGGCCAGCAAGTATGCCGAAAACGCCCGCATCGCGATCCGCAACGTGCGCCGCGACGGGATGGAAGCGCTGAAGGCGGACGAGGCCAAGAAGGAAATCTCGGAAGACGAGCGCAAGCGCGCCGAAACCGACGTCCAGAAGATCACCGACGAGCAGATCAAGGCGTGCGACGAAGCCGCTGCGGCCAAGGAAAAGGAAATCCTGGGCAAGTGAGGCCCGGTGCTGCCTACAGTTTCCCCTCCTCTTCAGAGGAGGGGTGCAGGGGTGGTGGCAAGGCGCAGCCTTGTTCGCGTAGCGATCTTGCGCCCGGTGATCACCACCCCCAACCCCCTCCTCTGAAGAGGAGGGGGCTTTGAGCGCAGACGCTCCGCTCGCGCGTCACGTCGCGATCATCATGGATGGCAACGGGCGCTGGGCGAAACAGCGCCACCTGCCGCGCGTGGTCGGCCACCAGCGCGGCGTCGAGGCCGTGCGCGAACTGGTCCGCGCGGCGCGGGAAATGGGGCTGGAAGCACTGACGCTTTACGCCTTCAGCACCGAGAACTGGCGGCGGCCGGAAGATGAAGTCTCGGCGCTGATGGGCTTGCTGCGGCGCTATATCATTGCCGATCTTGACGAATTCGTGGCCAACAACGTGCGGCTGCGGATCATCGGCAATTATCAGGCGCTGGCCCCCGATCTGGTCGCGCTGATCGAGGATGCGCTGGCGAAAACCGCGCACAACGATGGCACCACGCTGGTCATCGCGCTGAATTACGGCGCGCAGGATGAAATCGCCCGCGCCGCCGCACAGGCTGCGGCCAAGGGGGCGGTCACGCCCGAAAGCATTGAGGCGGAACTCGATACTGCGGGCCTGCCGCCGCTTGACCTGCTGATCCGCACCTCGGGCGAAGTGCGGCTGTCGAACTTCCTGCTGTGGCAGGCGGCCTATGCCGAACTGTGGTTTACCGACGTGTTGTGGCCTGATTTCAAGCCTGCGCACTTGCAAGAAGCGCTGGCGCAATTCGCCAACCGGGAGCGGCGCTATGGCGGCCGTTGAGTTTGGCTCAAGCCCGGCAATTCCCGTCACCCTGAACTTGGTTGGCGCTTATCCCGTTTACATACGGGCCCAGCACCTGCGTCACCCTGAACTTGTTTCAGGGTCCATCTCACCTCCTGCACGGACAGTGCGGGCCGAGAAATGGATGCTGAAACAAGTTCAGCATGACGGTTTAGACTTTACGGTGGCGAAGGGGATAAGCGCCAACCAAGTTCAGGGTGACGCAACAAGGTCAGGGCCGAATGCATGATTGAGGTGCCAGCAAAAACCTCCGACCTGCCGGTCCGCGCGGCGTCGGCCGTGGTGATGATCGCGGTGGCGGGCGCGGCGCTGTGGCTGGGCGGAACGGTCTGGGCCGGATTTGTGGCGCTGGTCGCGCTGGGCACGATGTGGGAATACGTCGCTCTGGCCCGGGCGCTGGCAAAAACCCGCTCTGCGCTGGCCGCGTGGCTGCTGGGCGGATTGGTCTACATCGGCATGGCCGCGCTGATGCTGTTCGGGCTGCGGCTGGGCGAATATGGCGTCGCGACCGTGCTGGTCGTGGTGCTGGCCGTGATCGGCACCGATATCGGCGCCTACTTTGCCGGGCGGACTATTGGCGGGCCAAAGATCGCGCCTGCGATCAGCCCGTCCAAGACCTGGTCCGGCCTGCTGGGCGGGATGGTCGGTGCGGGCGGGGGCATGGCGCTGGCCTATTGGCTGAGCTGGAAGTTCGCGGGCGGGCTGGGGCCGGACGATCTGGCGGTGACCACGGTGAACGGTGTCACGGTAACTTCGGCCGCGCCGGAACTGCTGATCCCGTGGCCGCTGATCATCATGGCGGGGCCAGCTGTGGCCGTGATCGCGCAAGCCGGTGATTTCTTTGAAAGCTGGATGAAGCGCCGCGCGGGCGTGAAGGATTCCGGGCGACTGATCCCCGGCCATGGCGGGCTGTTCGACCGGGTCGACGGGCTGCTGGCAGTGCTGTTCGCGCTGGCGCTTGCCTCGGCGCTGGGCCTGGCGGGGGGCTGACCCGGTGCGGACGATCTCGGTCCTGGGCGCAACCGGTTCGATCGGCGCATCGACGCTCGACCTGATCCGGCGCGCGCCGGATGACTGGCGGGTGCTGGCGCTGACGGCCAATGGCAACGCCGCCGATCTGGCCCGGCTGGCGCGCGAATTCGGAGCGGAAATCGCGGTCGTGGCGGACGAGGCCAGCTTGCCTGCGCTGCGCGAGGCGCTGGCGGGCAGCGGCATCGCGGCGGCAGGCGGGGCCGCAGCGCTGGTCGAGGCGGCGGCGCGCGGCGCGGACCTGACCGTGGCGGCGATTGTCGGCTGCGCGGGGCTGGCCCCGACGATGGCCGCGATCGAGTGCGGCAAGACCGTGGCGCTGGCCAACAAGGAAGCGCTGGTGTCCGCCGGGGATGTGATGCTTGCTGCCGTCGCGCGCACTGGCGCGACGCTGCTGCCGGTCGATTCCGAACACAACGCGATCTTCCAGTGCCTGCACGGCAATGATCTGGCCGATGTCCGCTGGATCACGCTGACCGCCAGCGGCGGGCCGTTCCGCGACTGGACGCTGGAACAGCTGCACACCGCCACCCCGGCGCAGGCGATCAAGCATCCCAACTGGGACATGGGCGCGAAGATCAGCGTCGACAGCGCGACGATGTTCAACAAGGGGCTTGAACTGATTGAGGCGTGGCACTTGTTCCCGGTCGGGCTGGAGCGGCTGCGGATCATCGTCCATCCGCAATCGGTGATCCATTCGATGGTCGAATACCGTGATGGATCGACCCTGGCGCAGCTGGGGCCGTCGGACATGCGCGTGCCGATTGCCTCCTCGCTGGCCTGGCCCGCGCGGATGGGCACGCCCTGCGCGCCGCTGGATCTGGCCGCGATTGGCGAGCTGACCTTCCGCGCGCCCGATGAAGTGCGGTTTCCCGCCACCCGGCTGGCGCGGCAGGCGGCTGAGGCGGGCGGCGCGGCCCCGGCCGTGCTCAACGCCGCGAACGAAATCGCGGTGGCGGCGTTTCTGGCTGGTCAGATCGGGTTCACCCAGATCGCCGTATTGGTCGAACGGATGCTGGAGCGCTATGCTCCTGAGGCACCCACGACGCTCGACGCGGTGATCGCGGTCGATGCGCAGGCGCGGGTGCGGTCGCGCGAATTGCTGGAGTCGCTGTAAGTTGGACAATTCCCCGTCGGTGCTGATGATGATTGGCGCGTTCCTGCTGGTGCTGGGGCCGCTGGTGGTGTTGCACGAGCTGGGCCACTATCTGGTCGGGCGCCTGTTCGGCGTACGCGCCGATGCCTTTGCGGTCGGGTTCGGCAAGGAACTGGCCGGGTGGACCGACAAGCGCGGCACTCGCTGGAAGCTCTGCGCGCTGCCACTGGGCGGCTATGTCCAGTTCGCGGGCGACATGAACGCGGCCTCCGTGCCTGATCCGGCGCTGGCCGAAGCCAGCCGCGAGGAGCTGCGCGGGACGTTTCAGGGCGCAAAGCTGTGGCAGCGCAGCCTGATCGTGCTGGCCGGGCCGCTGATGAACCTGTTTGTCGCCGTGGCAATCTTTGCCGCGTTCAACATGGCCTATGGTGTGCCCACGGCCAGCCCGGAAGTGGGCGGCTTTTCGGACAATTCGCCCGCGAAAGTGGCCGGACTGAAAGAAGGCGACCGGATCGTCGCCATCGACGGCAACCGGATCGAGACGTTTTTCGACATTGCCGAACGCGTGACGCTGAACCCCGGCAAGACCGTGACGGTCACCTATGAACGCGCTGGCCGCGAAACATCGGTGCCAATCAAGCTGCTGACCGATGTGCAGTTCGACCAGTTCGGCAACGAATTGCGGCGCGGGCTGCTGGGCGTGCGCTCGGCGGGCGTGAAGTTCGAACCGGTCGGGCCGGTCGGCGCGGTGGCGACCGGGTTCGACCAGTCGATCGGGATCATGCGGACGATGGTCGAAGGGCTGCGCCAGATCATCACCGGGCAACGTTCGGTCGAGGAACTGGGCGGGCCGATCAAGATCGCCAAGTATTCGGGCGAGCGGTTGTCTTTGGGCTGGCTGGAATTCGTGTCGTTCGCGGCGCTGATTTCAATTAACTTGGCATTCATCAACCTGCTGCCAATCCCGACACTCGACGGTGGGCACCTGGTTTTCTACGCCGCGGAAGCAGTCCGCCGTAAGCCACTGGGTGCGCGCAGTCAGGAATGGGCGTTCCGCACCGGACTGGCTTTTGTGCTGGCGCTGATGCTGTTCGTGACGCTGAATGACATCGCCTCGCTGCCGATTTTCGGCAGGTAGGCGGAACTGGATGGGAAATTAACTGCGGACGGTTTGGCCAACCCTGCTTGATTGGCGGTGACGCATCGGGCAGAGGGCGGCGACATGTCTGCAGTGCGCCTGACGCCCCGCACGGGGGTGGGCGGCAGGTGAATTGCACAATTGACAGGAACAGCCGTGCCGAAAGACCAACGCCCTATGCACTGCACCGCCAAATTCCGCCTTGCTGCGGCTTTGCTGGGAACTACCGTTCTGGCTGGACTGCCCACCGCAGCGCTGGCCCAGACCGATACCACTCCGGCAGCCGCCGAAGCGCCTGAAGCGGTGCAGACGATCACGTCGATCAGCGTGATCGGTTCGCAGCGGCTGGAACCGGATACGATCCGGTCCTACATCAAGCTGCGGCTGGGCCAGCCCTATACCCAGGTCGCCGCCGACATGGCGCTGAAGGACCTGTTCGCGACCGAGTTGTTCTCTGACGTCCAGATCAGCAACAACAGCGGCGCGGTGACCATCCAGGTCAAGGAAAACCCGGTGATCAACCGGATTATCCTGGAAGGGAACAAGCGCCTGAAGCAGGAGAAGATCCTCCCCGAGATCAAGCTGTCCCCGCGCCAGATCTTCACCCGGTCCAAGGTCCGCGCCGATGTCGCGCGGATCATTGAACTGTACAAGCGGCAGGGCCGGTTTGCCGCGCTGGTTGAACCCAAGATGGTGCAGCTGGAGCAGAACCGCGTCGATATCGTCTATGAGATCAGCGAAGGCCCGAAGTCCAAGGTCCGCAAGATCAACATCATCGGGAACGAAAACTTCAAGGATGGTGACCTGAAGGACGAAATGGTCACCAAGGAAACCGGGCTGACCCGCATTTTCAGTTCCGGCACCAGCTATGACCCGGACCGGATGGCGTTCGACCAGCAGAAGCTGCGCCAGTATTACCTGACCCAGGGCTACGCCGATTTCCGCATCGTGTCGGCCGTGGCCGAGCTGACGCCGGACAAGAAGGACTTCATCCTGACCTATGTGGTCGAGGAAGGACAGCGCTACAAATTTGCCGACGTGAAGGTGGAAAGCCAGCTGCGTGACTTCGACGGCGATCGTCTGGCCAGCCAGTTGCCGATGAAGAAAGGCGATTGGTATAACGCCAAGCTGGTCGAGGACACGATCGACAAGCTGAACGAAACCGCCGGCACGTTCGGCTATGCCTTCGCCGATATCCGCCCGAGCTATGACCGTAGCAAGGACGATCTGACGATGGGGATCACCTTCCAGATCGCCGAAGCGCCGCGCGTCTATGTCGAAAAGATCGACGTCAACGGCAACACGCTGACCCAGGACAAGGTGATCCGCCGCGAATTCCGCCTGGCCGAAGGGGACGCGTTCAACTCGCTCCAGGTCAAGCGCTCGACCAACCGCATCAACTCGCTGGGCTATTTCCAGGAAAAGTTCGAAGTTGAACAGAAGCCGGGCAGCGCGCCCGACCGGATCGTGCTGGAAGCCAATGTCGAGGAAAAGCCGACCGGCGAATTGCAGCTCTCGGCGGGGTATTCCAGCCTTGAAAAGCTGATCTTCCAGGGCTCGATCCAGCAGCGCAACTTCCGTGGTCGCGGGCAGACGATCGGGCTGTCGCTGTCCTATTCGAACTATTCGAAAAGCGCCGAAGTCAGCTTTACCGAACCCTATGTGTTCGATCGCAACATCTCGCTGGGCGTCAACGTCTATCGCCGCGATTACAACTCGTTCAACTACCTGAACAATTCGCGCAACACGACGTACAAGCAGGCCACCACCGGGCTTCAGATCCGCGCGGGCATCCCGGTGACCGAGTATATCTCTGCCGTCGGCAGCTATACGTTCAACATCGACGACATCTCGCTCGACAAGAACCAGTTCTTCACCAACCGCGTCAATCCCACCCTGAATGAGTGCGATTCGCTGCTGGCTGGCCGGTATCTGTGCGAAGCGCTGGGCAAGCGGACCAGCTCGATCCTGGGGATGTCGCTGATCTATGACAAGCTGGACAACCGGATGCGCCCGACGCGCGGCCGGGCAGCTTCGGTGACGGCCGAATTCGCGGGGCTGGGCGGGTCGGTCAAATACGCGCGGGTGCGTGCCAACGCGTCGCAGTACTGGCCGCTGGGCAAGGGCTTCATCTTCTCGATCCGGGGTGAGGCCGGGGCGATCAAGTCGCTGGAAAACCGTGGCAGTGCCGCGCTGGGGATCGATGATGTCCGCCTGACCGACCGGTTCTATCTGGGTGAGCCGGAAATGCGCGGCTTCGATATTCGCGGCGTCGGTCCGCGCGTGATCCGCCAGCCGATTGTCGATGACGGCGCGGGCAACCCGGTGGTCGTCACCGACCGCAACCAGGTGGTCGATGATGCGCTGGGCGGCAAATATTATTACCTGTCGCACTTCGAACTGGAAATCCCGCTGGGGTCCGGTGCGCGCGAAATGGGCCTGCGTCCGTCGGTGTTCCTGGATATCGGTTCGGTCTGGGGCGTGCGTCGTCCGGTGCTGCAATCCAGCCCGTTCCCGAACGGCATTTTCATCCCGTCGCGCGATACGGCCGGCAACGCGCTGTATCTTCAGATCGATGCCGTGGATGCCAGCTGCAACGCCACCACAACGTCGCAGGTGACCAGTCCGACCAACCCAGCTCCGCCAGCGTGCCTGAGCAGCGCTGCCAACACCGCGCTGGGCAACAGCGTTTCGCCGTTCCAGGAAATCTATGTCGGCGATTCGGCCAAGCCGCGTGTGTCGGTGGGGATCGGGGTGAACTGGAATTCACCGTTCGGCCCGTTCCGGATCGACTTTGCCAAAGTGCTGCTGAAGCGCCCTGGGGATGACACCAAGAGCTTTACATTCAACGTAGGAACCCAATTCTGATGACCAAGTTCAGCAAGCCCGCGCTGGTCGCCGGCCTTCTTCTCGCCGTCGCGACTGCCCAGCCGGCCCTGGCCGCCAAGGACAAGAAAAAGGGCGATGCCGCCCCGGTCGCCGCAGCCGCAGGCCCGGTCGCCGTGCAGGGCATCGCCGTTGCCAGCCTTGACGCCGCGATTGCCGGCACCAATGCCTTCCGCGTTGCCGAACAGCAGCGTCCCGTGACCTACAAGCCGAACTTCGATGGCGCCAACGCGCGCGGTCAGGCGCTGGAAAACCAGCTCAAGCCGCTGGTTGCCAAGTTCGAAGCGGATCGTCAGGCTGCCAAGCCCAACGTCCCCGCCTTGCAGCAGCAGGCGCGCGTCCTTCAGGAACTGCAGGAACGCGGCAAGCAGGAAATCCAGCAGCAGTTGATGCCGGTGGCCCTGTCGGAAGCCTATGTGGCTGAACAGATCGAAGCCAAGCTGGACCAGGCGGTGCAGCAGGCGATGACCAAGTACAACGTTTCGCTGCTGCTTCAGCCCAACGCTGTTATCGCGCGCTCGGTCAGCTATGACCTGACCGACGAGATCGTGGCCGAACTGAACCTGCTGGTCCCCTCCGCACAGCTCGTCCCGCCGACCGGCTGGGAACCGCGCCAGGTGCGTGAAGCGCGCGCCCAGCAGGCTGCCCAGGCGGCTGCGGCCCAGGGCGGCGCAGCTCCGGCTCCGCGTCCGGTGACCCCGGCCGGTCCGCAGCCCGAAGGCCGCTAAGCGAAGTCGTTGGGGGCAGCGATGAGCGAGACCACTTCAGCAGACAGCACGGCGGCTTCGGCCGCCGTGCTGGGCTATGATATCCGCAAGATCCTGAGCGCGCTGCCGCACCGCTATCCGCTCTTGCTGGTGGACCGGGTCAAGGCGATGGTCGTGGGTGAAAGCATCCACGCGGTGAAGGCAGTGACCTTCAACGAACAGTTCTTTCAGGGCCATTTCCCCGGCCGGCCGATCATGCCGGGCGTCTTGCAGATCGAGGCGCTGGCGCAGACGGCCGCGATCCTGGCGATCGAATCGCTGGACCTGGCCGGGTCGGGCAAGCTGGTCTATTTCATGTCGATCGACGAGGCGAAGTTTCGCGCGCCGGTTGAACCGGGTGTGCTGCTCGACCTTGAAGTCGGCTTCATCCAGAAGCGGTCGCGGGTCTGCAAGTTCTGGGGCAAGGCCTCGATCGAAGGCAAGGTGACCTGCGACGTGCAGTTCACCGCCATGATCGCGGACGCCTGATCAGCTTAGGACTGGACAAATCCGAGCCGCGCGGTTATCCGCGCCGCTTCCTTTTCAGGCCGGTCGGAACCGGCCCTAGCGAAAGAGTTGAACCATGAAGGCCGATATCCATCCCGATTACCACATGATCAAGGTGCAGATGACCGACGGCACCGTGTTCGAAACCCGCTCCACCTGGGGCAAGGAAGGCGAGACGCTCGCGCTGGAAATCGATCCGACGTCGCACCCGGCATGGACCGGCGGCACCCGCCAGCTCGATCAGGGCGGCCGCGTTGCCCAGTTCAACAAGCGCTTCGGTGGCCTCACGCTCAAGAAGTGAGCGGCGGCAACCTGCCAGAATGCAAAAAGGGCGGCCAGTTGGCCGCCCTTTTTCGTTTTCCGAAGGTCGCGCAGGACGTCCCCGCAGCCTCAGAACTGCGCGGCGAGCAGTTCGGCATCCGCATAGGGCAGCGGGCGCAGAAACTCGACGCCGCACGATCCGCTCCGCACCCAGCGGACGATGGCCTGCGTGGTACTATCCTCGCTCAGCGTCAGGGTGATGAACGATCCGATCCGCAACCACGTGGCATCGCTGACGATGTTGCAGCCGAATGCGGAAAAGTCGTGCAGTTCGGCGCGGGTCCGGTCACCGTGGGATGATCGCACCGCCACCGTGCCGCGCGCCGGACGGCGTGACGCCCTGCGCGTCAACGGCCGGTTGGTGGGAGCAAGACGTTGTTGTTCGAGGATTTTTGCTGTCATGTTGGCAACGACTCTATCGGTGTGTTCCCTGAGTGAGTAAGGCGCGATGGTTAAGGATTTGCCAGTGCGGGGGTGGGCGCGCAAAAGAATCGTCAGCATGGCGCGCTGCCGCGCCGTGCAGCATTTCGCCACCCGGCGTGCGCAATTTTTGCTTCCCATAGCGCCCCGCCTATGCAAAAGGCCGCGCCTGCACGGAACGCGGCTTGCTGCTGGTCCGTTGCACGGCCTGACCCGCGTTTCGCAGCAGGCCTTTCAGAATGTGGCGACCGTAGCTCAGTTGGTTAGAGCGCCGGTTTGTGGTACCGGAGGTCGTGGGTTCGAACCCCATCGGTCGCCCCATTCCTGATCAGCACCCCCTGCACACTTGCCCACCAGTCGCCGGACCGTCAGCGCCGGGCGCGCCGCTTTGCGGGCTGTTCGCCGATCCGCGATGACCGTTCGCAGAGGCGCGCGCGCAATTGCCTTGCCCCGCTCGCGAAGCGGTGCCAAAGGGCGCGGGAACTCGCTTGATGGCACCCATGCACGCCTTCGCAAATCCTGCTCGATTCCTTCGCCTTGCCCGGCCACTGACCGCCCCGTTGCTGGTCATTGGGGGACTGATTGCGGCCGCCGCGTTGTGGTGGGGGCTGTTTCAGGCCCCGGCCGAACGGTTGCAGGGCGATAGCGTCCGGATCCTGTTCGTTCATGTTCCCGCTGCCTGGCTGGGGATGGGCGGCTGGACCGCGATTGCCGTTGCCAGCATTGTCGAACTGGTCTGGCGCCATCCGCTGGCAGGAATCGGCGCGCGCGCTGCGGCGGTGCCGGGGGCATTCTTTGCGCTGCTGTGTCTGGTCACCGGTTCGGTCTGGGGCCGTCCGGCGTGGGGCACATGGTGGGTCTGGGACGGGCGGCTGACCAGCATGCTGGTGCTGTTCTTCCTTTATCTGTCCTATCTGGCGCTGGCCGACGCGGCGAGCAAGGACGGGGACGGCCAGTCGCGCATTCCGGCAATTTTCGGGCTGGTCGGCGCGGTGAATATTCCGATCATCCATTATTCGGTGCTGTGGTGGAACAGCCTGCACCAGCCGCCCAGCATCACGCTGGGCAAATCGGAAATGGCCCCGGAGTTTCTCTGGGTGCTGCTGGCCGCGACGGTCGGCTTCTCATTGCTGTTCGGCGGCGTGGTGCTGGCGCGGATGCGGATGATCCTGGCCAACAATCAGGCCGAAGCCCGTCTGCGCCGCCGCGCGATGGAGGCGGTCGATGCGTGAGGGGCTGGACCACTGGCCATTCGTTTATGCGGCCTATGCGATGGGCGTGATCGGCACCGTAGGGCTGGTCGCGTGGTCGTGGTGGGGAATGCGCCGCGCTGAAGCCCGCCGTGACCGGAGCCGTGAGCAATGAGTGAATTCGTGAAGCCCAAGCATCAGCGGCTCGTGCTGGTGCTGATCGCGCTGATCGCGCTGATTGGCGCGGGGCTGCTGGCGGCGTGGGCACTGCGCAATCAGGCGTCGTATTTCTATGTCCCGGCCGACATGATGGCCAATCCGCCAGAGCCAGATCGGGCGGTGCGACTCGGCGGCATGGTTGAAGCCGGATCAATCCGGACCGCGGCGGACGGCGTGACGATCCAGTTCGTGGTCGGCGACGGCAAGGAGCGTGTGCCGGTGTCGTTCAAGGGCCTCGCCCCTGACCTGTTCCAGGAAAATTCCGGCGTGGTGGCTGAAGGCAAGCTGGCTGCGAACGGCACGTTCGTGGCCGACAACCTGCTGGCCAAGCATGACGAAAAATACGTGCCGCGTGAGATGAAGGACATGACCGAAGCACAGGCGCGCGCCGCCGTGGCGGAAACGCAATGATCGCGGAACTGGGCCTGGCCGCGCTGTGGCTGGCGGCGGCGCTGGCCGCGCTGCAACTCGTCGCGGGTGCGCTGGGGCTGACGGCGCGCGGCGCGGTGCTGGGCACGATCGTGCGCCCCGTGGCGGTGGTGCAGGGTGTGCTGACGCTGCTCTCGTTCGCCGCGCTGATGGCGCTGTTCTGGCAGACCGACCTGTCGGTGAAACTGGTGGCGGCCAATTCGCATTCGGCCAAACCGATGCTCTACAAGCTGGCGGGGGCGTGGGGGAACCACGAAGGCTCGATGCTGCTGTGGGTCACGATCATGGGGCTGGCGGGCAGCACCGTGGCGCTGGTGGAGCGCCGCTTGCCCGAACGGACGATGCTGGCGACGCTGGCCGGGCAGGCGTTTGTCAGCCTGGGGTTCTATGCCTTCCTGCTGCTGTCCTCCAATCCGTTTGAGCGGCTCAATCCCGCTGCACCCGAAGGGCAGGGGCTGAACCCGCTGCTCCAGGACCCCGGCCTCGCGTTCCATCCGCCCACGCTGTATATCGGCTATGTCGGACTGTCGGTGGCGTTCAGCTTTGCGATCGGGGCGCTGATTACGCGCGAAGTTGGTCCGGCGTTCGCCCGCACGATGCGGCCCTGGGTGCTGGGGTCATGGGTTTTCCTGACGCTGGGGATCGTGGCGGGGTCTTACTGGGCCTATTACGAGTTGGGCTGGGGCGGCTGGTGGTTCTGGGACCCGGTTGAAAACGCCTCGCTGATGCCGTGGCTCGCGGCGACGGCGCTGCTCCATTCGGTCAGCGTGCTGGCGGCGCGCAACGCGCTGCGGACATGGACCATGATGCTGGCGGTGGTGGCGTTCTCGATGTCGATGGTGGGGACGTTCCTGGTCCGCTCCGGCATCCTGACCAGCGTCCACGCCTTTGCGGTCGATCCGGAGCGCGGCAGTTTCATCCTGGCGCTGCTGCTGATCAACATCGGCGGTGCGCTGGCGCTGTTCGGCCTGCGCGCCGGGACCGTGACCGAGGGCGAACGCTTTGCGATGACCAGCCGTGAAGGCGCGCTGGTGTTCAACAACGTGATGCTGTCGGCCATCCTGGGGATTGTCCTGCTGGGGACGCTCTATCCGCTGCTGGCCGAAGCGTTTGGCGCGCAAGTTTCGGTCGGCCCGCCCTATTTCAACCCGATGGGCGCGGTATTTGTGGTGCCAATGCTGGTGGTGATGGGGATCGGCCCGTTGCTGCGCTGGCGGCGCGATTCGCTGGCGCGCGTCCGGCTGAGCGTGATCGTGCCGCTCGTGCTGATGCTGATCGCCGGGATCGTGCTGGCGATGCAGGGCGTCGCGGTGCTGCCGCTGCTGGGTATTGCGCTGGCAGCCGGGCTGGTGGTCGCCGCGTTCCTGCCGCTGCGCGGGCGCAAGCTGCGTCAGGTGAAACTGCCGCTGTGGGGCATGGTGGTGGCGCACTTTGGTGTTGCGGTGTCGCTGTTCGGGATGGCCTGCGACAGCGCCTATACCACCGAAAAACTGGTCGCCCTGCGCGAAGGCGATACCGTGGCGGTCGGCCCATGGCAGATCGACCTGGTCGTGATCGAGCCGGTCGCCGGACCGAACTGGACGGCTTTGCAGGCGACGCTGTCGGCGCGCTATGACGGCGGATCGGCCGTCAAATTGCAGCCCCAGTCGCGCAGCTTCTGGACCCCGCCGCAGCAGACCAGCGAATCCGCGCTGGAAACGCGCTGGAACGGCCAGCTTTACGCCGTGCTGGGTGAGCGCGGTGAGGACGGGCGCTGGCAGTTGCGGCTGTGGTGGAAGCCGTTCGTGACGATGATCTGGTATGGCGGCATCCTGATTGCACTGGGCGGCCTGCTCGCGCTGATCGGCCGGGTGCTGAGCGACCTGCGCCGGGGGATTGCGCGCGACAAGATCGCCTATCGCAAGCTCAGGCAGGGCCGATGAACGATCCGGTCCCGTCTGTGCCGCCCAAGGCTCCGCGCTGGGCGCTGTGGTTGCCGCTGGTGCTGTTCGGTGGCTTTGTGGTGCTGGTCCTGTTCGGGCTGCTCCGCCCCGCCGAGCGCGAAGTGCGCAGCAAGATGATTGGCAAGCCCATGCCGGAGTTTTCGCTGCAACCGGCCGTCGCGGACCGCCCCGGGTTCGCCCGCGCCGACATGGCCACCGGCCAGCCGCGGCTGCTCAATATCTTCGCCAGCTGGTGCATCCCCTGCGCGGTGGAAGCCCCGCAATTGCTGGCGCTGAAGCAGGCCGGGGTGCAGATTGACGGCGTCGCGATCCGCGACCAGCGCGAGGATGTGGAGGCATTTCTGGCCCGCCACGGCAATCCGTTCGCCCGGATCGGTGCGGACAACGTCAGCGCGATCCAGTTCGCGATTGGGTCATCCGGCGTGCCGGAAAGCTTTGTAATCGATGGCAAGGGCGTGATCCGGTATCAGCACATCGGCGAAATCCGCCCTGAGCATGTGCCTGTAATCCTTGAGAAAATGAAGGAGGCGGGGCGATGATCCGGTTCCTTTTGATCGCGCTTGCCGTTGTGCTGGCCCTGCCGTCGGCGTTGCCGCTGGCGGCACAGGACAAGCTGCCGCCCGCGCCCTATGCCTATCGGCAGCTGGCTGATCCCGCGCAGGAGGCCAAGGCCCACGCGCTGATGCAGACACTCCGCTGCCTGCAATGCCAGGGCCAGTCGATCACCGATTCCGACGCGCCGATTGCCGGGGACATGCGCCATCAGGTCCGCGTGCGGATCGAGGCCGGGGTTGAGCCGGAAGCAATCCGCGCGCAACTGATTGAAAGTTATGGTGATTATGTCAGCTATGCGCCGGTGGTGAACGCGCTGACCTGGCCGCTGTTTGCCATTCCCGTGCTGCTGGTGCTGGTGATAGGGGTGGTGCTGCGGCGGCGCCTGACGACAAGGAGCGCGTGATGGGCTGGGTTCTGGTTGGCGCGCTCGCCGCGCTGGTGTTCGCGGCGCTGGTGTGGGGATTCAAGGCTCCGCGCAAGGGCTGGGAAGCGATTGGCGCGGCGCTGATGCTGGGGGTTGCGGGCTATGCGCTGCAAGGCAGCCCGGCGCAGCCCGGCGCGCCGAAGCTGCCAGCCGCGCAAACGCGCGAAGGCGCAGCGGCGCTGGTTGCGGCGCGCCAGGAACTGGCCCGCGACGGCGCTGCCAACGCCAGCAGCTGGGTGATGATCAGCGATGCACTGGCCCGCAACGGCCAGTACAGCGATGCCGCCGGGGTCGTGCTCGGCGCGATCGAGAAGGATCCGAAGAACGCCGACGCCTGGCTGGCGCTTGGCAATTACCTGATGGGCCATACCGAAGGCGTGCTGTCACCTGCGGCGCTTTATGCCTATTCCCGCGCCGCCGCCGCCGATCCGCAGCATCCGGGGCCGGCGTTCTTTCAGGGACTGGCGCTGGCGCAGAACGGCCGGTTCGCGGAAGGCCGCGCGCTGTGGGCCGATTTGCTGGTCCGCGCCCCCAAGGATGCGCCGTGGCGCGCCGATCTGGTCGATCGGCTGGTACGGCTCGATGCGTTTATCGCCGCGCAGGACAAGCCCGCCGCCGCTGCCCCGGCGGCTCGCTGAGGGGCTGCTCCACCGGGCTGCGCTTTCGTTTGCGGGCAGGCGGCAAGGCTGCTAATCGCCGCTGCCAATATGGCCTCTTTGAGGGACGCTGGGTCTTATGAGTCAAGCTGTTAGCGAAGGCGTGGATTCCCAGCCACCGCTGCCCACTGCTGCTACCCATGAACAAGGTGGCCATGGCCATCGCAAGGCCGGTGTGGCTGCGCTGGCCATCGGCGCGATTGGCGTGGTGTTCGGCGACATCGGCACCAGCCCGCTTTACGCTTTCCGCGAAACCTTTGCCTCGCACCACGGCGCGCCGGGGATTCAGGTCGATCCGGTCCACATCCACGGCGTGCTGAGCCTGGTGTTCTGGTCGATGATGATCGTGGTGACGTTCAAATACGTGCTGACGATCATGCGCGCGGACAACAAGGGCGAAGGCGGCAGCCTGGCACTGCTGGCCCTGATCAACCGCAAGTCCGCCAGCGCCCGCTGGACCGCGCCGTTCATCCTGCTCGGGGTGTTCGCGACCGCGCTGTTTTATGGCGATTCGATGATTACACCGGCCATGTCGGTGCTGTCCGCCACGGAAGGGCTGCAATACGTCCACCCCGGCTTCAAGCAATGGATCGTGCCGATTGCGGTGGCGATTCTGGTTGGTCTGTTCTCCATTCAGGCGCGCGGGACGGAAAAGGTCGGGCGATTGTTCGGGCCGATCATGATTGTCTATTTCCTGACGCTGGCGGCGCTGGGCCTGATGCATATGGCGGCGATGCCCGCCATCATCCTGGAAACCCTGAACCCGCTGAACGCGGTCAACTTCTTCATTGCCGATGGGTTCCGCGCGTTCGTGGCAATGGGCAGTGTGGTGCTGGCCGTGACCGGCGCAGAGGCGCTTTACGCCGACATGGGGCATTTCGGGCGCAAGCCGATCGGGGTGAGCTGGATTACCTTCGTCTTGCCATCGCTGATGCTCAACTACATGGGGCAGGGCGCAATGGTGCTGTCGCAGGCCAGCCCGGAAGCAGCGGCCGCGCTGATCAAGGACCCGTTCTTTCTGATGATCCCGGACATGGTCCGCATCCCGGTGGTCATTCTGGCGCTGTTCGCGACGATCATCGCCAGTCAGGCGGTCATTTCGGGCGCATTCTCGCTCACCCAGCAGGCGATCCAGCTGGGCTTCATGCCGCGGATGCAAATCAAGCATACCAGCGCCTCTGCCGCCGGTCAGATCTATATCCCGGTGATCAACTGGGGGCTGATGGTGATGGTGCTGTTCCTGGTGCTGTTCTTCGGATCGTCGAGCAAGCTGGCTGCCGCCTATGGCATCGCGGTTACCGGCGCGATGCTCATCGATACGATCCTGCTGGCAGTGGTGCTGATTACCTTGTGGAGCTGGCCGCTGTGGCGGGCGCTGCCGCTGGTGCTGGCGTTCATCATTGTCGACATGGCCTATCTGGGTGCCAACCTGATCAAGGTGCCGGATGGCGGCTGGGTGCCGCTGGTCATTGGCCTGGCGATCTTTACCCTGCTGACCACCTGGTCGCGCGGGCGGGCGTTGATGCGGGCGAACATGGCCGAAGGGTCGATCCCGATGGAGGTCTTTGCCAAAAGCGCACATTCCAGCGCGGCGCGGGTGCCGGGGACAGCGGTGTTCATGGCCTCCACCAACAAGGGCGTGCCATCGGCGCTGCTGCACAACATCAAGCACAACAAGGTCCTGCACGAACGCGTGGTGATCCTGACGGTGGCGATCCAGGATGTGCCCTATGTCGATCCGAACGACCGGTGCAGCGGCAAGGATCTGGGGCAGGGCTTCTATCGCCTGTCGCTGAAGTTCGGCTTCCTTGAGGAAACCAACATACCCGAAGCGTTGAAGGACGTGCGGATGTGCGGGGAACCGTTCGAGGTGATGAAGACCAGCTTTTTCCTGAGCCGCCAGACCCTGATTGCGGCGCGCAAGCCGGGCATGGCGCTGTGGCGTGAAAAGTTGTTCGCGTGGATGCTGCGCAACGCGGCCAGCGCGATGGAGTTTTTCCGCCTGCCCACCAACCGCGTGGTGGAACTGGGCAGCCAGGTCGAGATCTAGGGTTTTGGCCGCCGGTTGCGGCTGGCAAACCACGGACCGATGCGACGGATCGCGTCTTCGACCTGCGGGGTGGAGACCGCAAAGCTGATCCGCATGAAGCGGTTTCCTTCCACCGGATCGAAATCGATCCCCGGTGCGGTCGCAACGCCGGTATCGCGCAGCAGCTGCTGACAGAACTCCATGCTGTCATCCGTGAACTCTGAAATGTCGGCGTAGATATAGAACGCGCCGTCGGGCGGGGCGATCCGGCCAAGGCCCATCGTCGGCAGCGCAGCCAGCAGCAGGTCGCGGTTGCGGGTGTAGGTTTGCAGGTTGCCGTCCAGTTCCTCGCGGCAGTCCATCGCCACGAGGCCGGCGTGCTGGGCGAGGCTGGGCGGGGTCAGGAACAGGTTGCCCATCCGCGCCCGCGCCGCATCGATGCCCGAAGGGGGCACCAGCAGCCAGCCGAGCCGCCACCCGGCCATGCTGAAATACTTCGAAAAACTGTTCACGATCAGCGCGCCGGGCGCGACTTCCAGCATCGACGGGGTGCGCTGGCCATAGCTGATGCCGTGATAGATCTCGTCGGAGATGATCGTGATCCCGCGCGCCGCGCAGACATCCGCAATCGCCTGCAATTCATCGCGCGGGATGATCGTGCCGGTGGGATTGGCCGGGCTGGCGATGATCACGCCGTCGGGCGCGGGTTCCAGCGCGGCGAGCGCGGCCGCCGTCAGCTGGAACCGCTCCGCTTCGCCGCACGGCAGCTCGACCGGTTCGATGTGCATTGCCTTCAGCGTGTTGCGATAGGCGACATAGCCGGGCCGGGCGATGGCCACACGCGCGCCGGGAGCAAAGCTCATGCTCAGGGCCAGCACCAGCGCCGGGGACGCGCCGCAGGTCAGCAGGATGCGGGCCGGTTCCACGTCCACGCCGTACGTTTCGGCGTAGTGCTGGCAAATCCGGGCCTTCAGCGCCGGGCTTTCCCAGTAGCCCATTGGATCGCTGTCCAGCACGTGGTGTGCAGCCGCGATTGCCGCGGCGGGTGCGCCGGTGGAGGGCTGGCCGAACTCCATGTGGATGATCGAGCGCCCTTCGGCTTTCAGGCGGTGCGCCAGCCCCGAAACGGCGATGGCATAGAACGGATCAATCTGCGCAGTCATAGCGCCGGGGTTAGCACGGCACGGGCAAAAGAAAAGCGCGGCACCCTGGATAGGGCGCCGCGCTTGTTCCGAACCGCAACCGGGGCCGAATCAGCCGAGGTTGGCGTTTACCATTGCATAGAGCATCGGCAGCGACAGCAGCAGGTTGGTGCGGCTGGCAGCCAGGGCGCGCGGCGCGGCAGCGGCCTTTTCTTCGGCAGTCGCTTCAACGATGCCGAGGATCTTCTTCTGGGCCGGCCAGATGATGAACCACACGTTGAACGCCATGATCAGCGCCAGCCACATGCCCAGCCCGATCAGCGCAACCTGGCCTTCACCCTGGAAGGTCAGCGCCTGATGGCCGTAACCCTTCACAATGGAGAGCACGAGGCCGGTGACAACCGTCAGCAGCGCCGCCCAGCGGAAGAAGAAGAACACCTTGGGCGCGATGTGCCCGGTGATCGCGCCTTTTTGCTCGGCCGGAATGGCCGGCATGGTCGGCACTTGCACGAAGTTCAGGTAATAGAGCAGCCCGATCCACAGGATGCCGAAGAACACGTGCAGCCAGCTGAACAGCGATACGCTGTCAATGGCGACTGCCGCGCCGAAATACACCGCCACGGCGATGGCGAACACGAGCCCGGCGACAAGCACCAGATGCAGGTTTCCGAAAAACTTGGCCATTGCTTCCCCCTATTTTGAAGCGTCCATTTTGAATGGTCCCCAGCCCGAACGGGCCGACAGCTGCGTTATTGCCTTTTTGCGAGCGATTGTCACTACTCGTGCGGCGGATCGGTCAGCACTTCGGCTTCGGCCTCCTGCGCCAGCCCGTGCTTCAGCAGCATCGGCAGCTGCGCGAACGTGAACAGGAACGACAGCGGCAGGAACAGCCACAGCTTGGCCGCGATCCAGTCGCCGAAATCCAGACTGTGCCGCAGCCCTTCGTTGAGCGCGGCCAGCGACAGGAAGAACCAGCCCCACCGGACTGACAGTTTCATCCACCCTTCGTTGTCCAGCCCCTCAAACGCGGCTTCGAGCAGGATCTTGAGCAGTGCCTTGCCGCGCCACGCGCCGATCAGCAAGGCCGCGCCGAACAGCACATAGATTGCCGTTGGCTTGATCTGGATGAACACCTTGTCTTGCAGCAGCACGGTCAGCCCGCCGAACACCACGATCAGCCCGGTCGACAGCCACAGCATCGGGGACACGCGCCCCAGTTTCCACTTCGACACCAGCAGCGCGATCACGGCGGCGACCATGAAAGCGACGGTGCCCTTGATCACGGCCAGCACTTCGGCGACCGAATTGTTGTGATCGCTGGGCGAACTGAACCGGTAGACCGCGAAAAAGATCACCACCGGCCCGTAATCGACCACCAGATTGAGCCAGCCCGATTTGGGCTTGGCCGGTGCAGTGGGGGGCGCTGCGTCAGGTTCGGTCATCATGCCACTCCGGCAATCACGCGCGCGACCAGATCGGGGTCGAACGGGCGCAAGTCATCAATCTTTTCGCCCACGCCAATGGCATGGATCGGCAAGCCGTATTGCTCTGCTGCGGCCACCAGCACCCCGCCGCGCGCGGTCCCGTCCAGCTTGGTCATGATCAGGCCGGTGACCCCGGCGACTTCCTTGAAAATCTCGATCTGTTGCAGCGCGTTCTGGCCATTGGTGGCATCCAGCACCAGCACGACGTCATGCGGTGCCTCGACGTTCAGGCGGCCCAGCACGCGGCGGATTTTCGCCAGTTCGTCCATCAGCTCGCGCTTGTTCTGCAGCCGGCCGGCGGTGTCGACGATCAGCACGTCGCTGCCCTTGTCGGTCGCGGCCCTGACCCCGTCGAACACCACGCTGGCGGGATCGCCGCCTTCCGGTCCCTTGATCAGCGGCACCCCCAGCCGGTCCGCCCAGACGCCCAGCTGGCCAATCGCGGCGGCGCGGAACGTATCGCCCGCGACCAGCATCACCGAATAGTCCTGTTCCTGGAACAAGTGCGCCAGCTTGGCGATGGTGGTGGTCTTGCCCGATCCGTTGACGCCGATCACCAGCACCACTTGCGGGCGGGGGAAGGCGATGACCTCCAGCGGCTTGGCGACGGGGCGCAGGATCGCGGCGATTTCCTCGGCCACGGCTTCCTTGATCGCGGCTTCATCCATCCCGCGCTCAAACCGGTCATCGGCCAGGCGTTCGCGGATGCGGGCGGCGGCGCGTGGGCCAAGGTCGGACAGGATCAGCGCATCTTCGATGGCATCGAGCTGCGCGTCATCGAGCTTTGCCTTGCTGACGATGCCCGCCAGGTTTTCGGACAGGCGTTCAGATGTCTTGCGCAGGCCGCCAAAGACGCGGTCGCTCCAGGTATCGGCGCTCATGCCAGCAGGCCTTCGGTAATGCGGTCAGGTATCACGGTCACGATGGTTCCGGCGGTGATGTGGGGGGCAAGGCGCACCCGTGCGAAGTTTTCCGCATGGCCCGTCCCGTCGCGCTCCGCAAGCACCTGTTGCGGCTGGGCGATCAGGCGGGCCAGCCATGCGCTGCGCTGGACGGCCACGGCGGCGCGCAGATCGGCGGCGCGGGCGCGGATCGTGGCGGGGTCCAGCTGCGGCATCCGCGCGGCGGGCGTGCCGGGGCGCGGCGAGTAGGGGAAGACGTGGCCGTGGACCACGCCAAGCTGCGCGATGATCGACAGGTTGGCGGCGTGGGCCGCATCGTCCTCGGTCGGGAAGCCCGCGATCAGGTCAGCGCCGATGGCGATGTCCGGGCGGCGGTCTTTCAGGCGGGCCACCAGCTCCACCGCATCGGCGCGGCTGTGGCGGCGCTTCATCCGCTTGAGGATCAGGTCATGGCCGTGCTGGAGCGACAGATGGACATGCGGCATCACGCGCGGTTCACCGGCCAGCAACTCGAACAACTGCGCGTCGATTCCCACCCCGTCGAGCGAGGACAACCGCAGCCGGGGCAGGGCCGGAAAGGCATCCAGCAGCGCCGCGACCAGCACGCCCAGACCCGGCGCACCGGGCAGGTCATGGCCCCAGCTGGTCAGGTCCACCCCGGTCAGCACCACTTCCTGTGCCCCGGAATCGAGCTGCCTTGCCGTATCGCGCAGCACGTCGGCTACCGGCACGGAGCGGCTGGGCCCGCGCCCTTGCGGGATCACGCAGAAGGTGCAGGCATGGTCGCAGCCGTTCTGCACCGCGATGAAGGCGCGGGTGTGCTGGCTGAGCGTGGATGCGGGCGCGGGCGCGACATTCCAGCTGCGCGGATCGAGCTTGGCGGTGTTGGCGATCAGCCCGTCGACTTCGGGCATGGCCCCCAGCGCGGCGCGTTCGACTTCTGCCGCGCAGCCAGTGACCAGCAGGCGCGCGGCGGGGTTGGCCTTGCGTGCGCGGCGGATCGCCTGACGGGTCTGGCGCACGGCTTCGGACGTGACGGCGCAGGAGTTGATGACGACCAGATCGCGCTCTGCCCCCAGCATCCGTCGCAGGTCTTCACTTTCGGACAGGTTCAGCCGGCAACCCAGCGAAATCACTTCCACCGTCACCCGGCGCCACCATAAGTGGCCGGATCGAACGTGCCGCGAAAGCTTTCCACCGCCGGGCCGGTCATCCGGATGCGCCCTTCGGCGGTCCAGTCGATCAGCAAATCGCCGCCGGGGAGAGATACGGTCACGCTGCGCTCCACCAGCCCCCGGCGCATCGCGCCGATGGCCGTCGCACAGGCCCCGGTGCCGCACGCGCGGGTCAGGCCGACGCCGCGTTCCCATACCCGCAGGCGGATGTGCGTGCGGCTGAGAACCGTCGCGGCATTGACGTTCACGCGCTGCGGAAACAGCGGATCATGCTCGATCTCCGGACCCAGCCGGTCGAGTTCCAGCGCATCGGTATCGGGCACGAAGAAGATCACGTGCGGATTGCCGACGTTGACGGCGGTGGGCTGATCCAGTTCCTCCCACGCGACCGGCATGGAGTGGGTGTCCATCGGATAGGCCAGCGGAATCTGGTCCCACTCGAACCGGGGCAGTCCCATATCGACCGCGATGCCGCCGTCTGCGGGGGTGGCCATCAGCTCGCCCCCCAGCGTCTCGATCCGGGCGGCCGCGCCGTGCAGCACGCCGACCGCGCGGGTGGCGTTGCCGCAGGCTTCCACTTCGCTGCCATCGGCATTGAAAATCCGCATCCGGAAATCGGCGGTCGAGGACGGTTCCAGCAGGATCAGCTGGTCGCAGCCGATCCCGGTATGCCGGTCAGCCAGCGCGGCGGCCAATGCGCCGGTCATCGGCGGCACGGCCTGCACGCGCCCGTCGAGCACGATGAAATCGTTGCCCAGACCGTGCATCTTGATGAAAGGAACGCGCATGCCCGCGCTTTAGGGGCTGCGCGGGGTCAGGTCCAGTCTGTGTGCGTCAGGCCTGACGCTGGGTCGGCAGGTCGTCGATTGGCAGGTCGATCAGCGGGGCGACTGGCAACGCCTTGGCGCGGTCCAGCAGCAGGTCCAGCTGGGCCAGCTCGGTCTGGGTGGTCTGGGCGGTTTCAGGCATCCCATAGAGATAGCCCTGCGCTTTCAGGCCGCTGAACTTGCGCAGTTCGCGCAGCACTTCCTCGCTCTCCACGCCTTCGGCCGTAATCGGCAGGCCCAGGCCTTCGCCCAGCGCGACGATCGACTGAACGATGGTGGCCGAATCCTTGCTGTCCGGCAGCGAGGTGATGAAGCTGCGGTCGATCTTGATCCGGTCAAACGGCAAGGTACGCAGCTGCGAGAGCGAGCTGTAGCCGGTGCCAAAGTCATCCAGACTGACCCGGATACCCTGATTTTTCAGACTGGTAATCATCGAGCGGACCAGCCCGATGTTGTCATGCAGGCTGCTTTCGGTGATTTCGATTTCCAGCCGGTTGGGCGGGAAGTTGGCCTCGACCAGCAGTTTCAGCAGTTTTTGCGCGAACCACGGATCGCGCAGCTGAACCGGCGAGATGTTGACCGACAGCGTCAGCTTCGGGTTCCAGTGTTTGGCATCCTGCAAGGCCTGACGGATTACATGTTCCGACAAGTCGGCGATCACGCCGATTTCCTCGGCCACGGGGATGAACAGTTCCGGGCTGACCAGCCCCAGCGACGGCGAATTCCACCGCGCCAGCATTTCAAATCCGACGATCTCGCCCGTGGCCAGATCGATCTGTTTTTCGTAATAGGGCACGAATTCGCCCGCCGGAACGCCCCGGCGAATCCCTGCTTCCAGCTCGCTGCGGAACCGCAGTTCGCTCTCCATCGAATGCTCGAACCAGTAATAGCGGTTCCGGCCGCGTTTCTTGGCGTGGTACATGGCGATATCGGCCATATGCATCAGCGTTTGCGCATCGACCGGCGCGTCATCGCCGTCGCTGCGGCTCAGGCCGACCGAAACGGTGCTTTCGATTTCCAGCGAGTTGACGAACACCGCCTGCGCGACCGCGTCGATCAGCCGCGATGCGAGCCGGTCAACCACAGCTGGCTCGGCCGGATCAAATGCGATCACCACGGCGAATTCGTCCCCGCCGATCCGGGCGAGCAAGCCGTCCGCCGGAACCTGGGCGGCAATCCGCTCGGCCGCCGCGCGCAGCAGCACATCGCCGGTGGCGTGGCCGTTGAGGTCGTTGACCATCTTGAAATTGTCGAGATCGAGCATCACGAACGCAATCGCCTGCCCGCGCTGGCGGGCCTGGGCGATCAGCCGGTCGGTGGCGGGGGCCACGCTGCGGCGGTTGAGACACCCGGTCAGCGGATCGGTTTCCGCCAGGATGCGGGCCTGTTCCTCGGCCTTGCGGCGCTCGTTGACTTCACCGGTCAGCTGCTTGTAACGCCGCCAGCCAAAGATGATCAGGGCGATGTTGAGCAGCAGCGCGGTGGCCAGCGTCTGGTCCGGGCCCTTGCCGGTGCCGTGGATCGACCGCATGACGTCCGGCAGGACATGGCTGCCGGTGCCGACAAACAGCAGGATTGCCGCCAGGGCGATGCCCAGCGTGACGATATCCCGCTCCGCCGCACCAAGACGCAACTTGCGCTGGCGGCTGTTGGTGCCGGAATTGAACCCCTTCGCTTGCATGGCTGGCATATGCCCCCTCGCCAATGGTTTGGGGAAATATCGCAAACCGTGCTGAAGATTGCGTTAATCCTCATGGCACCGGTCCCGCCTACTTTTTCAGGCCGATTTCGCGCAGCCGCTGTTGCAGGAAATCGTCCGCCAGGATCGGCTGCGGATAGCGATCCGGGTTTTCCGGCGTCACGCACTGCCGCAGGGTCGCAATCGGAAAGTCGCTGCGCAAATGCAGGAAGAACGGCATCGAATAGCGGCTGAAGCGGGCGCGTTCCGGGTTGGGATTGCGCACGCGGTGGATCGTGCTGGGCAGGACATGGTTGGTCAGCCGCTCCAGCATGTCACCGACATTGATCACCATCGCGCCTTCGGGCGGGGACGCGCTGATCCAGCTGCCGTCCTTGCCCAGCAGTTCAAGGCCTGCTTCCTCGGCCCCCAGCAGCAGGGTGATCAGGTTGATGTCGCCGTGCGCCCCGGCGCGGATCGCTTCGCCATCGGTAATGTCGAGCGGCGGATAGTGCAGCAGCCGCATGACCGAATTGCCGTCCTCGATCCCGGCATCGAACCAGTGTTCATCCAGCCCGAGGTAGATGGCGATGCGCGACAGGATCGTCGCACCGGTGCGGTCGAACTGGGCGTAGAGCTCCCGGAACACCTCGCGGAAACCTTCAGGCTGGGCGGGCCAGACGTTCGGCGGCATCGAATCGGCCAGCGGACTACCATCGGGCAGGTCGCGGCCGATGTGCCAGAATTCCTTGAGGTCGTGCGCCTTCGCGCCCTTGGCGATTTCGGTGCCGAACGGGGTGTAACCGCGCGCACCGGCAATCGCGGGATCGTGATAGCTGCGCTTTTCCGCTTCGGGCAGGGCAAAGAACTGTTCCGACAGCTGCCACGCCCGGTCGATCAGGGCAGGGTCGATGTCGAAATCCTTGACCATGGCAAAGCCGAAGGTCTTGAAGCTGTCCCCGATCGCCTGGGAAAAGGCGGCCGCATCGTCGGCCAGCGACAGCACGGGCAAAGTGGTAAGTGGCATAAGTGGACGTTTCCGAAAATCTGTGGCTATGCCCCGGCCATAGTCGTTTTCGTGAGTGCTGGCATGACCAAAATCAAATCCTACTGGCTGATGAAATCAGAACCCGATGCCTACAGCTGGGACGATCTGGTGGCCGAGGGCGAAGGCACGTGGGACGGGGTGCGCAATTACACCGCGCGCAACAACCTGCGGGCGATGCAGCCGGGCGATCAGGTGTTCTTCTATCACTCCAATATCGGGGTAGAGATCGTTGGAATCGCAGAGATTACCGCATCGAACATCCCCGACCCGACCGACGATACCGGCCGCTGGTCCGCCGTGAAGCTGAAGCCCGTGCGCAAGCTGGCGCGCACCGTGACGCTGAAGGAAATCAAGGCCGATCCGGCGCTGGCCGACATGGACCTGCTGACCAAGTTCCGCCTCTCCGTCAGCGCGGTGAAGCCGTCGGAATGGGACTATATCCTGACGCTGGCCGAGGGCTAACTTCCCGCTTTCGCCCGCAACCCTGAAATCGTCGCGCCGCCCGCGCTGAGTTGTTCCACGTCGATTACCAGATGCAGCAGCCGCAAGCCCTCGCGCGCCTGCGCTTCGGCCAGCGCGGCGGTGAACTGGGCGGTGGTTTCCACCCGCTCTGCCCAGCCGCCGAACGCGCGGGCGAGGGCGGCGAAATCGGGGTTGGCCAGCGTGGTGGCGGAAACGCGCTCCGGAAATTCGCGCTCCTGATGCATCCGGATCGTGCCGTAAGCGCCGTTGTCGACCAGCACGACCAGCAGGTTGCAGCCATATTGCGCGGCAGTGGCCAGTTCCTGTCCGTTCATCAGGAAATCGCCGTCGCCGGCCAGCGCCACCACGGTGCGGTCCGGAAACCGGCGCGCGGCGGCGACGGCGGCGGGAACGCCGTAACCCATCGCCCCGGCGGTGGGGGCCAGCTGGCAGGGAAAGCCGTTGTAGTGCCAATAGCGGTGCCACCAGCCTGAAAAATTGCCCGCGCCGTTGCAGATGAAGCTGTCATCCGGCAGCGCGGCGCGCATCGCGGTGACGCAGGCGGCCATGTCGAGCCGATAGGCGGCGGGCTTGGCGGTGGTCCAGTCCAGCCATTCCGCGTGCGCCAGTTCGCCCGCGTCGAACGGGATTACATCATCGCACCACAGCGCGGCGGCTTCGGCAAATTCCGCCATGTCGGCGCAGATCGCCAGATCCGGGCGATAGACGCGGCCCAGTTCGTCGGGATCGGGGTGAATGTGGATCAGCGTCTGGCCGGGATGCTCGGGCGTGATCAGGGTGTAGCTGTCGGTCGTCGCCTCACCCAGCCGTGCGCCGACCACCAGCACGACGTCGGCCAGCTTGATCCGTTCTACCAGCTTGGGATTGGGGCCATAGCCCAGGTTCCCCGCCCAGACCTTGCTGGAATTGGGAATCGCGTCCTGCCGCCGGAACGCACCGGCCACGGGCAGGCCGATCTTTTCGGCGAAGCGGGTGAAGTGTTCGCGCGCCTTGGCGTTCCAGCCCGCGCCGCCGATGATCGCGATGGGGGCCGCAGCTTCTCCGACCAGCTCCAGCGCGGCGCCCAGCGCATCGGGGCAGACGGCCTGCGCCGGGCGGGTGACAGCGGGGCGGGGGGTCTGGCCGGTGACCGGTTCCAGCAGCATGTCTTCCGGCAGGGCCAGCACGACCGGGCCGGGGCGGCCGGAGATCGCGGTCGACCAGGCGCGGGCGATATATTCGGGAATGCGGGCCGGATCGTCGATCCGCGCGGCCCATTTGCTCAGCGGCGCGAACATCGCCTGAAAATCGACTTCCTGAAACCCTTCGCGGTCGCGCATCCCCCGATCGACGTCGCCGATGAACAGGATCATCGGCTGCGAATCCTGCATCGCCACGTGCACGCCGATGCTGGCGTTGGTCGCGCCGGGTCCGCGCGTGACGAAGCAGACGCCGGGCTGGCCGGTCATCGTGCCATCCGCGCAGGCCATGAACGCCGCGCCGCCTTCCTGGCGGCAGACGACGGTGTCGATTTCAGGCGAATCGTGCAGCGCATCGAGCACGGCCAGAAAGCTTTCGCCCGGCACGGTGAAGATGCGGTCGCAGCCCTGCGCGATCAGGCAATCGACCAGCAGGCGGCCACCGGTAACGGTCTGGGTTTGGGTCATGGCCCGAATGCTAGCCGCGCCGCGCGCGCTCGGCAACGCGGGCGACGCCGCGCGGGACAGTAACCAACAGGAATGGTTACTGTCCCACTTCGGGAAGGCCGCCGTTAACCGCGATTTTCCGGGTGGCGGGGTGGTAAATATCTTCTTAACCGGGACGCATGAAAAACATGAAAAGACGGTCGCTGGTCCTTACTGATGAAACTGCCCGCCACCCGTTTCTGGCGAGCCTGCCCCCGCATGTGCGGCGCGGGACCGAGCCGGTGCAGGCGGTGCGCCGCCCGCGCTGGCTGTCGATGGACGAAATCCGCGACTTTCTGGTGGCCTACTGCGTTTGCTTCGTGGCGGTCGGCACGTTCATCGCCTGATCGTTCAGGCGGCGGCACGCTCCGCCTTGACCAGCAGCGCGCCCAGCCAGGCTGAGACCAGACACATTGCCGCGCTGAGCAGCAACTGCGTGACGATCGCCACGCCCGCAGCCGACAGCCCGAACGCCAGCAGCGATCCTGCCACCATCGCGCCCGAATTGACGATGTTGTTCGCCGCCACGGTCCGCGCGGTCTGCGATTTTTCCACGAACGTGGTCAGGAACGCATAGAGCGGGACCACGAACATCCCCCCTGATACCGCAATGCCCAGCAACATCAGCAGCAGCGGCACGGCCAGCGGTTCGGCCATGAACCGGCCCGCGTCCATCAGTTCGCCGCCGGGGTGCGGGGTCCAGTGGCGGCAGACCATGAAGAAGCCGACCACGAACAGCCCCATCACCAGCACCGATCCCGGCGAGTAGCGCGCCGAAACCGTGCCTTTGAGCAGCGCGTTGACCGAGATCGAGCCGATTGCCACCCCGACCGAGAAAATCACCAGAAACAGGCTGGCCACTTCCTTGCTGGCGGTCAGCACGTTCTTGGCCAGCGGGCCGAACTGGATGAACAGCACCGACCCGATCGTCCAGAAAAAGCTGATCGCCATGATCGCCAGGAACACCCGACGGTCATGCACCGTGTTGCCGACCAGCGCGATGGAGGAGCGCAGGATATTGTAATCGAGCGGTTCGGGCGTTCCCACCGGCGGCGCGGGCGGGACGTGGCGGCTGACGGCGTAACCGACCAGCGCGGTCAGCATCACGCCCAGCGCGGCCCATTCGACATCCAGCCACCCGGCCAGAATCGTGCCGGTCAGAATCGCGATATAGGTTCCCGCTTCGACCAGTCCGGTTCCGGCCAGCACTTCGTGCGGGTGCAGGTGCTGCGGCAGGATCGCATACTTGATCGGGCCGAAGAACGTGGAATGCACGCCCATTGCAAACAGCGCCAGCATCAGCAGCGGCATCGCCAGCGTGTTCACCGCCATGCCCTGCCACGCCAGCAGCAGTCCGCCCGCACCGACGATCATGATCACAATTTCGCACGCCTTGACGATGCGGATGATCCGCGCCTTGTCGCGCGCGTCGGCCAGCTGCCCGGCCAGCGCCGAGAGCAGGAAGAACGGCAGGATGAATACTGCCGAAGCCAGCGCGCTGAACGCGGCCCCCTGTTCCTCGGTTTCATAGATCCCATAGATCGCGAACAGCACCATCGCGTTCTTGAACAGGTTGTCGTTGAAGGCGTTCAGCAATTGGGTAACAAACAGCGGCAGAAACCGGCGGCTGTGGATCAGATGGGTCTGGGTCGTCATGCGTTCACTTTGCGGCCGCTCATGTCGGGGCGGACCCTAGCTGCGAATTATGACGCAACAACCCCCAATCAGCCCCTTTTGCGCAGGCGTCATGCCGGTTATGCGTTGCACCCATGCTGACGCTGCCCAACCTGCTCACCCTGTCGCGGATCGTCGCGGTGCCCCTGCTTGTCGCGCTGCTGTGGTGGCCGCGCTGGGAAGGGGGCTATGTCTGGGCGTTTGCGCTCTATTGCCTGATGGGCATCACCGATTACTTCGATGGCTATGTCGCCCGCAGCCAGGGGGCGGTGTCGAAACTGGGCCAGTTCCTCGATCCGATCGCGGACAAGATCATGATCGCCGCAGTGATTCTGGCGCTCGCGGCCAAGGGCGTGCTGACCGGGCCGTATGTCGGCGATCTGCACGTGGTCGCCGGGCTGGTGATCCTGATCCGCGAAATCGCGGTGTCGGGCCTGCGCGAATTCCTGGGCGGGCTGCGCGTGTCGATCCCGGTGTCGCAGCTGGCCAAGTGGAAGACCACGTTCCAGATGGTCGCGCTGGGCGCCCTGATCCTGGGCCGCGCCCTGCCGCGCTGGACGGTCGATGTCATGGGCGAGGTCATCAACGTGCCGCACACCGTGGGCCTGACCACGCTGTGGGCGGCGGCGATCCTGACCGTGATTACGGGCTGGGATTACCTGCGAGTTGGCCTGAAGCACATGGATTGAGGGGGGAGCCCTTCCCCTTACCCTTACCCGTCACCCTGAACTTGTTTCAGGGTCCATTTCCCCGCCAGAACTGATGGTGCAGTGGAGGCAACGGCCGCTCCGCCACGCTAAAACTTGATAGACCAGTGCCTGCGGCCTGATGGATGCTGAAACAAGTTCAGCATGACGGCATGTGTGCAGGCTTGGGGCGGGACTAACCCGCGCGCAGTTCCTCGGCCAGCAGGCGGAATTCTTCGGAGCGGGGGCTGTTCTTGCGCCAGACGAGGGCGATTTCGCGGTTGGCGGTGTCGGATTTGAGCGGGCGGGCGACCACGTTGGTGCCGTTGAGAATGCCCGCATCCAGCGCCATTTCCGGCAGCATGGTCAGACCCAGCCCATTGTCGACCATCTGCACCAGCGTATGCAGGCTGGTGCCGATCATTGTGGCCGAGGCGCGCAGTTCCGGGCGGTTGCACGCGGCCAGCGCGTGTTCCTTCAGGCAGTGGCCGTCTTCCAGCAGCAACAGGCGGTTCTCGTCGATCAGGTCGGGCGAGATTTCCATCGGCGGGTCGCGCGGATCGTCCTTGGGGAAGGCGACGAACAGCGCGTCGAGCTCGATCGTTTCCTTTTCCACCTCGCCGGTCGGATAGGGCAGGGCGAGCAGCACGCAGTCTGACCGGCCGTGATGCAGCGATTCGATTGCCGCGCCGCTGGGTTCCTCGCGCAGGAACAGCTTCAGCGCGGGGCGCTCGCGGCGCAGGCGCGGAAGCATTCGGGGCAGCAGGAACGGAGCAATCGTGGGGATCACGCTCATCCGAACTTCGCCTGACAGCGGCTGTCCGGCGGACTGGACCATGTCGGACAGTTCCTCGGCCTCACGCAACAGGCGGTGCGCTTTCGCGACGACCGCGTTGCCCAGCGGGGTGAACCGCACCGCGCGCTTGGTGCGTTCCACCAGCACCACGCCCAGCAAGGTTTCGAGATCGCGCAGGCCCGCCGACAGCGTGGATTGCGAGACGAAACACGCCTCTGCCGCGCGGCCGAAATGCCCATGTTCATGCAGTGAAACAAGATATTGCAACTGCTTGAGCGTGGGCAGGTAGCTGCTCATTCGGTGACCTCGGCGAGCTCATCGGCCCCGGCGTCATCAGCCCTGGCCAGATCAGCCTCATCCCCAGCTTCATCCACAACCTTATCCCCAGCCTCATTGGCGGCGTCGTCGGCGGCGTCGGCTTCGCGCTGGGCGTCTTCGATCCGGGTCATCTTCAGCTTGCCGTTCACCACGGCGAAGGCGAGCTTTCCCTCCACAAGGTCCAGCGCATCCTTGCCGAACTGTTCAAACCGCCAGCCATCCAGCAGCGGCAATTGCCGCACACCTGCGGCCAGCAGTTCCAGATCCTCGCTGCGGGCCATCAGCCGGGCGGCCACGTCGATCTCGCGGCTGCGGATCTTGAGCAGCAGCTTCAGCAGATCGGCCACCAGCGCGCCTTCCTTGCCCAGCGGCGCGCCGCGCGGGGTGCGCGGGGGCAGTTCGGCGTCGGTCAGCGGTGTCGCCGCTTCGAGCGTGGCCATCAGCCGCTTGCCGATTTCGTTGTCTTTCCACCCGGCGGACAGCCCGCGCACTTTGGCAAGGTCGGCCTGCTGGCGGGGCGGGTGGCTGGCCATGTCGGCCAGGGTTTCATCGCGGGCGATCCGGCCGCGCGGGATATTCTTGTCCTGCGCTTCCAGTTCGCGCCACGCGGCCATGGCTTTAAGGCGGCCCAGCATTGCCGGATTGCGGCCCGCCGCCTTGATCCGCTGCCATGCGGCACCGGGATCGTTGCGATAGTTGGCCGGATCGGCCAGCTTTTCCATCTCGATATCCAGCCATTCGCCGCGCCCGGTTTTCATCAGGCGATTGAGCAGTTTGGGGAAGATCTTTGACAGGTGGGTGACATCGCCGATGGCATATTCGATCTGGCGTTCGCTCAGCGGGCGGCGCGACCAGTCGGTAAAGCGCGCGCCCTTGTCGACGGTCAGGCCCAGCCAGGCTTCGACCAGGTTGGAATAGCCGATCTGTTCGGACTGGCTGACCGCCATCATCGCGATCTGCGTATCGAAGATCGGGTGCGGGGTCTTGCCGGTCAGGTTGTAGATGATTTCCACATCCTGCCCGCCGGCGTGAAACACCTTCAGCACGTCCTCGTTATCGACCAGCAGGTCGAGCAGCGGCGCCATATCAAGGCCCCGCGCGAGCGGATCAATCGCGGCAGCTTCGTGCGTGTCGGCGATCTGGATCAGGCAGAGTTCCGGCCAATACGTGTTTTCCCGCATGAACTCGGTATCGACGCACACGAACTGCGCTTTGGACAGGCGTTCGCACAGTTCAGCCAGCGCCTCGGTCGTCGTAATCAGTGGATGTATCTTCATGGTGCTTTTCTGTAAGTGGGCCCGTGCGAGCCCGTGGCTTGACAAAAACGCCGCTATCGCCTGTTAGCCGCGACTTCCCCCTGCCTGATCGGCAGCCGATTGGAAAGAGTTTCGATGCATCTCTATCGTTCGCACACCTGCGGCGCGCTCAACGCAGCCGATGTTGGCCAGACTATCCGCCTGTCCGGCTGGGTTCATCGCAAGCGCGATCACGGCGGCGTCCTGTTCGTCGACTTGCGCGACCATTACGGGATCACCCAGATCGTCGCCGACAGCGACAGCCCGGCGCTGGCCATCCTTGAATCGCTGCGCGCCGAAAGCGTCGTGACCATCGACGGTGAGGTCAAGGCCCGCAATGCGGCGACCGTGAACCCCAATCTGCCGACCGGCGGAATCGAAGTGTTCGCCCGCGCCGCCACGGTCCTCAGCCGCGCCGAGGAACTGCCGCTGCCGGTGGCCGGGGAACAGGAATACCCGGAAGACATCCGCCTGCGCTATCGCTTCCTCGATCTGCGCCGCGAAACGCTGCACACCAATATCGTCAAGCGCACCAGGATCATCTCGGACATGCGCCGCCGGATGGAAGGGGTGGGCTTTACCGAGTTTTCGACCCCGATCCTGACCGCCTCCAGCCCCGAAGGGGCGCGCGACTTTCTGGTCCCCAGCCGCATTCATGCGGGCAAGTTCTATGCTCTGCCGCAGGCCCCGCAGCAGTACAAGCAGCTGCTGATGGTGGCGGGCTTTGACCGCTATTTCCAGATTGCGCCGTGCTTCCGCGACGAAGACCCGCGCGCTGACCGCCTGCCGGGCGAGTTCTATCAGCTCGATCTGGAAATGAGCTTCGTCACCCAGGAAGAAGTCTGGGAAACGATGGAGCCGGTGCTGGCGGGCGTGTTCGAAGCCTTTGCCGAGGGCCGCCACGTAACCCCGGCGGGCAGCTTCCCGCGCATCGCCCATGCCAAGGCGATGCTGGATTACGGTTCGGACAAGCCGGACTTGCGCAACCCGCTGATCATCCGTGACGTGACGAGCGAGTTCACCGCGTCGGGCTTTGGCCTGTTCGAAAAGATCGTCGGCACCGGCGGCGTCGTGCGTCTGATCCCGGCCCCGAACACGGCGGAAAAGAGCCGCAAGTTCTTCGACGAAATGAACGACTGGGCGCGCAGCGAAGGCCATGCGGGTCTTGGCTATGTCACCCGCAAGGCGGGCGTGTTCGGCGGGCCGATCGCCAAGAACCACGGCGAGGACAAGATGGCCGCGCTGTTCGATGCGCTCGGCCTTGGCCCCGATGACGGTGCGTTCTTTGCCGCGGGCAAGGAAGAGCAGGCCGCGAAGCTGGCCGGGGCCGCGCGCACCCGCGTCGGCGATCAGCTCTGCCTGATCGACAAGGACCGGTTCGAACTGTGCTGGATCGTCGATTTCCCTTTCTACGAATGGGACGAGGACAACAAGAAGGTCGATTTCGCGCACAACCCGTTCTCGATGCCGCAGGGCGGGATGGACGCGCTGCAGAATCAGGACCCGCTGACGATTCTGGCCTATCAGTACGATCTGGTTTGCAACGGCTTCGAAATCGCCTCCGGCTCGATCCGCAACCAGCACCCGGACCTGATGGTCAAGGCGTTCGAGTTGACCGGGCTGTCGCAGCAGGACGTGGAAGACCGCTTCGGCGGGCTTTACCGGGCGTTCCAGTACGGCGCACCGCCGCATGGCGGGATGGCCGCTGGCGTCGACCGGATCGTGATGCTGCTGTGCGGCGCGCAGAACTTGCGTGAAATCACGCTGTTCCCGATGAACCAGCGCGCCGAAGACCTGCTGATGGGTGCGCCCTCGCTGCCGGAAAACAGGCAGCTGCGCGAACTGCACTTGCGCGTGGTGGAACCGCCCAAGGCGCAGTGATCGGCAGCGACTGGTCGGCTGGCGGGTAACCGGGTTGCGGTGAACCGCCGGATAACTGCGAATAACTGCGGATGAAGTGGTATGGACCGCGCCGCATTGCTCTTGCCAGCGGGCAATGCGGGTATTAGGGCGGCATTCGATATTCCATCTTCCGTTTTTGAAGGGGCACAAGAATGAGCGACACCGCTGATCGGGTTAAAAAGATAGTCGTCGAGCATCTCGGCGTCGAAGCCGACAAGGTCACCGAGGACGCGAGCTTTATCGACGACCTGGGTGCCGACAGCCTCGACATCGTCGAACTCGTCATGGCCTTTGAAGAAGAGTTTGGCGTGGAAATCCCTGACGATGCGGCTGAAAAGATCGCTACCGTCTCGGACGCGATCAAGTTCATCAACGATCACAAGGGCTGATCGCGGGCTGCACAGCCCAACCATTCCCCGTTTGCCCTGAGCGTGTCGATGGGCTGCCCTTTCTTCCCGATTTGTGCGAAGTGAAGGACGGGGCTTCGACAGGCTCAGCCCGCGAGGGTCTGGGCCTGTTGTGTTTTTCGGGCCTGTTGTGTTTTCAGGCCTGCCGTTTGCACTGTCAGGCCTGAATGCCGGTATTTTCGGAGCTTTCTATGCGTCGTGTAGTCGTAACTGGTCTGGGCCTTGTCACTCCGCTGGGTGCGGATGTCGAAACGGTCTGGAAGAACCTCCTCGCCAGCAAGTCCGGCGCGGGGAAGATCACGCGGTTCGATACCAGCGACCACAAGTGCCACATCGCCTGCGAAGTGAAGCCGGCCGACCATGAATACGGATTCGATCCGAACAAGCGCGTTGACCATAAGGTCCAGCGCCAGGTCGATCCGTTCATCATCTATGGCATCGACGCCGCCGGGCAGGCGCTGGAAGACGCCGGGCTGACCGAAATGGACGAAGCGATGCGAATCCGCACCGGCTGCTCCATCGGTTCGGGCATCGGCGGGCTGCCAGGGATCGAAAGCGAATCGATTGTCCTGCATGAAAAAGGACCGGGCCGGGTATCGCCGCACTTCGTGCATGGCCGCCTGATCAACCTGATTTCCGGTCAGGTTTCGATCAAGTACGGGCTGATGGGTCCGAACCACGCGGTGGTGACGGCGTGCTCCACCGGGGCGCACTCGATCGGCGATGCCGCGCGGATGATCCGCGATGACGATGCCGACATCATGCTGGCAGGCGGCGCGGAAGGCACCGTCAACCCGCTGGGTGTGGCCGGGTTCGCCCAGGCGCGCGCGCTCAATTGCAGCTATAACGACCGCCCTGAACAGGCCAGCCGCCCCTATGACAAGGGCCGCGACGGCTTCGTGATGGGTGAAGGCGCGGGCGTGGTCGTGCTCGAAGAATACGAACACGCCAAAGCGCGCGGCGCGAAGATCTATGCCGAAGTGGTGGGTTACGGCCTGTCGGGCGATGCCTATCACGTCACTGCCCCGCACCCCGAAGGCAAGGGCGCGGAACTGGCGATGCGCATGGCGCTGAAGAAGGCCGGGATGGGTCCGGGGGACATTGACTATGTCAACGCCCATGGCACTTCGACCATGGCCGACACGATCGAACTGGCTGCAGTCAAGCGCGTGCTGGGCGATGACCTGACCGGCGCGTCGATGAGCAGCACCAAGTCGGCTATCGGCCACTTGCTGGGCGGCGCGGGCGCGGTGGAAACGATCTTCTGCATCCTGGCGATCCGCGATCAGATCGTGCCTCCGACACTGAACCTGGACGATCCGGACGACGGCACCGACGGCGTTGATCTGGTACCGCACGTTGCCCGCAAGCGCGTGGTGCGCGCTGCGCTCAACAACAGCTTCGGGTTTGGCGGCACCAACGCCAGCGTGATCGTGAAGGCGGTAGAAGACTGATGATCCGCCGCGGCGCGCTGGCCGCCGCCCTTGCGGCCGTTCTGCTGCTCGGCTGGTTCGTGTCCGGCTGGTACGGTTCAGGGCCATTGGGCAAGGATACGCCCTTCATGGTGCCCGATGGTTCCAGTCTGGGCACGGTCGCGGCCAAGCTGGAAGCGGAAGGGGCGATTGCCTCCGCCGATGCGTTCCGCCTGCGCGCGCGCATCTTTGGCGGCGGCGCACCGATCAAGGCGGGCGAATTCCTGCTGCCCAAGGGGGGCAGCCCGTCGAAGATTCTCTCGATCCTGCAAGGCGATGCCGTGCTGCGCCGGTTCGTGACGATCCCGGAAGGGATGCCGTCGATCATGGTCCATGAGCGGCTGATGGCGCAGCCGTTGCTGACCGGAGCGCTTGCAGTCCCGGCCGAAGGCTCCGTGCTGCCCGACACCTATGAAATCAGGCGCGGTGAAAGCCGTCAGGATGTGGTGCTGCGGATGCAGGCGGCGATGCGCCGCACGCTGGCCGAACTATGGGCCGGGCGCGGGCCAAACATCGCGGTCAAGACCCCGGAAGAGGCGTTGAGCCTGGCGGCGATCGTCGAAAAGGAAACCGGCAAGCCATCGGAACGGCGGGTCGTGGCCGGGCTGTATTCCAACCGTTTGCGGCAGGGGATCATGCTTCAGGCTGATCCCACGATCATCTATCCGATCACCCGTGGCAAGCCGCTGGGCCGCCGCATCCGCCAGAGCGAGATCCAGGCGGTGAACGACTATAACACCTACAGCATGATCGGGCTGCCGCGCGGCCCGATCACCAATCCGGGCAAGGAATCGATCGCCGCCGTGCTGAACCCGGCACAAACGCGGGCGCTCTACATGGTGGCGGACGGCACCGGCGGGCATCTGTTTGCCGAAACCCTGCCGGAGCATAACGCCAACGTCGAACGCTGGTACGCGATCCGCAAGGCGCGCGGGGACTTCTGAGCGCGGCGGCGGGTCAGCACTCCCCGGTGCGGCTGGCGCTGCCCTGAAACTGGATGCGCGCCCGCCCGCCCATACTGTCGGTATCAATCAGCGCGTTGCCGGAAAAGCGCAGGCTGGCGCTCATGCCGGTGGCGGAAATGTTGCCCTCCACGATCCGTCCGGTGCACTGCATCGTGGCCGATCCGGTGCCGTTGGAAACCGAGCAGCCACTGCCGCCATTGGTCATGTCCGCCGCGACTTTCAGGAGCGGATCGCGCACATCGGACGGCGTCAGGCAGATGTTCTGGCTGAACGAGCCGGAACCGGTCGACATCGTCATGCTATAGAGCCCCGGCGTCAGGCCAGAGCCTGATGGCGCAGCCGGAGCGGGCGGAGCGGCGCGCTGCGGGCGGGGGCCGGTGTAGGAACCGGGCAGGCTCAGGCCGATGGAAGGGATGACCTCGATCATCCAGCGGTCGTATTCGACGAGGTTTGCCTTCAACTGGGCGGGACTGACGCCGCCTTTCAGGATGATCGTGCGTTCGGGGAACAGGTATGGTTCGCCGCCCTGCGTATCGGGTTGAAACCGGAAGCGCAGAAAGAACTGCCGCGCGTTGATTTCCCGCGCGATGCTGGCCGCGTTGGGGTGCTGGAGCGGGTTCATGTATCGCAGCCGGATGGCCTCGCAGCTGCTGCTCGTGGCGTCGGGGCACTGCACGCCGTCCAGCACATAGGGCATGCCTAGCGGGCTCGTGACCCCCATGTAACGCTCGGCGCGGCCATTGCCAGGGACGTACGCCTGCCAGCCAAAGCTCTTCACCAGGGCTTCAAACTGCTCGATGTCGAAGCGGTCCACGCTGGTTGGCAGCGGCGGGGCAGGGGCGGCAACCGGGGGGGCGACTTTGGCCGGTTTGGGCTTGGCCCCCACGCCTGCGGCCCCGGCCAGCGCGATGACTGCCGCGATAGTGAGCGCGCGCCGCATCAGGCCTCTCCCGCCGCGAGCCGCGCCGCATGGTGGGCCATCGACGCCAGATACTGGGCGAGATTGGCGTCGCTGATCCCGCCTTCATACAGCAGGCTGCCGACCAGCGTCACTTTGCTGCCATCGACATAGGCGGCGGCCCAGCGCGGTTGTTCGTTGAAGCGATCGACCAGTTGCTGGCGGTCCTTCCCTGCGGGAGGATTGACCGTTGCGAGGAAGCGCGCTTCCTTGCAGCCGGTGGGCGCGCAGGTTGAGCCAAACACCGACACGACGGTTCCACCGGGCGTGATCAGCACGACTGCCTTGTTGCCGTTGGCGAGCGTGACAACTTCAGCCGACTTGAAAGGTGCGACCGGCCCAGCCAGGGCGACGCGCCGCACCTGGTCCGTGGTGAACTGGCTGGCGAAAGATTGCGCTTGCCCCGGACCGGCCAGCGCCAGCAACAGGCCCGCGCCGATCAGGGCGCGACCGAAAAACTTCTTCATTCCTTGCATTCCCGGTTCGAATGATCGCGCGCCGCTTATGGTTCCGCAATATTGAACGTCCCGCCGATCGAATCAATTGCATTCAGCCAGCTTTCAACTGCCGCGCGGTCCCCGCTGACTTTCAGTCCGGCCTGCTCCAGCTGGCTCAGCGGCATTTTCAGGAACAGCAGCGCCAGCAGCAACTGGCGCGGGCCGGTGATCGTGGCGTCGGGCGCGGCATTGGCTTCCATCCGCGCCAGCATGGTTATGCCGGTCAGTTCGATCCCCGCCGTCTCCCGCCGTTCGGGCATAACCAGGTTCAGTTTCAGCTTGCGCCCGCCCAGCTTGGCCGGATCGAACCGCGTCGCGGCGGAATCGAGCAACAGCCGCGTCGGGATCGCCCCGATCATGTCGGCGCTCTGGTTGCTGAAGCTGACCGTCTTGCCCGCGCGCAATTCCTTCGCGGCGGCAAGGAACTGGTTGCGCCAGATCGCGCTTTCGGCCTGATAGCCCTGCTGCTCATAACTGTCGGCCAGCAGCGCGCGGGCCGCCTTGTTGGCGGAATCGGCAAACACCACCTGGCTGAGCAGATCGGACGACCAGCGATAATCGCCCGCCTTCATCGCCTTGCGCGCGGCGGCGACGGCCTTGTTCGCGCCGCCCATCAGCGCAATCGTGCGGCGCGCGCGTTCCACTGGCGGGTGCGGATTAAGGTTGGCGGGCACTGCATCGTACCAGCCCAGATAGTGCTGGTAGATCGCCTTCGCGTTGTGGCTGAACGTGCCGTAATAGCCGTGGTTGTCCCACTGCTGCGCCAGCGCGGGCGGCTGAGTGACCTGTTCGGCGATTTCCACCATCGTCTCGCCCCGGTTCATCAGGCGCACGGTCTGATCGTGGAGATAGCGATAGTTGTCGCGCTGGCCCGCCAGCATCGCCGTGCCCGCATCGCGCCCGAACGTCGGCCAGCAATGGCTGGACACGACCGCATCGGCGCGCGGGGCAAAGCGGGTGGCGGCTTCGTCCAGGAACGCGGCCCAGGCGTGGGCGTCACGCACTTTCGCCCCGCGCGGGGTCAGGATGTTATGCATCGTGCAGGTGGAAATTTCGGCCGAAAGGAACACGCGGCGCGGCGCAATCAGCACGTTGAGTTCTGACGGTGCCTCGCTGCCGGACACGATCTGGAATTCCAGCGGAACCCCGTCGACCACGCGGGTTTCGCCGGTCTGGGTAATCGTATCGGTCGGCTGGATCAGCGTGATTTCGCCAGTGGCCACGGCCATGCCGATCCCGCTGCCCATCTGCCCCTGCACGCCGGGGGAGAGGCCTGCGCCAAACTGGTACTGTGCCCGGCGGCCCATTGCCGATCCGGCCATGACGTTCTCAGAAGCGGCCTCTGTCACGAAGTGTTCGGGCGCGATCACGGTTACTTTGCCCGCTGCCACATCGGCCTGGTTCACTACGCCGCGCACGCCGCCATAATGGTCGGCATGGCTGTGGCTATAGATCACGGCACTCACGGGCCGCGCGCCGAGTTCGCGGTTGACCAGCGCGAGCGCTGCGGCCGCCGTTTCGCGGGCGGTCAGCGGGTCGATCAGGATCCAGCCGGTCTGTCCCTCAACCACGGTCATGTTGGCCAGATCGAACCCGCGCACCTGCCATACGCCGTCCGCCACCTTGAACAGCCCGTGCCGCTTCAGGTGCCGCATCAGCCGCCACAGCGACGGGTTGACCGAGGCCGGGGCGGGGCCATCGACCCATTCATAAGCCGCCAGATTCCACACCGGGCGGCCCTTGGCATCCTTGATCACCGGATCGGTCAGCGTGCCGATAAAGCCGCGGGCCGCGAACTCTGCATCACGCCCGGAATCGGCTGGCAGTGCGCGTGCCATGGCCTGCTGCGCCGCGACTGTGGCGGGTGAGGCGGGCTTGGGATCGAGCGGGCCGGGGGCATTGGCCAGCAGGAGCGGGGCCAATGTTGCCAGGCCGATCAGTGCGGTCGGGCGGCGATTCAGGGTCATGTGGGGTCCTCTCCCGCTGTTTGCCGGGAACTTTGCTGGCCTGTCAGCAGTTTGGCAAGCGAGTCTGCTTTTGATGGGTAAATCCGATCAAACTATCCACATTGTCCAATTGGATCGATTTCAATGCCGGGGCTAATGCGCCCCCAACGCTTTTGAAGGAGCCTAACCGTGATCAACCGTTCCATTCCCGATGTTACCCTGAAAACCCGCGTACGCGACGAATCGCTCGGCGGGGCAAACCCGTTCCGCTGGGAAGATATGGCGGTGCGGCAGGCCTTTGCCGGCAAGAAAGTGGTGGTGTTTTCGCTGCCCGGCGCGTTCACGCCGACGTGCAGCAACGAACAGTGCCCGAACTTCGAACGCCTGTACGACGTGTTCAAGGCCGCCGGGGTGGATGAAGTCTACTGCATCTCGGTCAACGATGCGTTCGTGATGTACCAGTGGGGCAAGAGCCTGGGCCTGGAAAAGGTCAAGCTGCTGCCGGACGGTTCGGGCGACTTCACCCGCCGCATGGGCATGCTGATCAACAAGGACCACGTTGGTTTCGGTATGCGCAGCTGGCGTTATGCGATGATCGTCGATGACAACACCGTGACCAGCTGGTTCGAAGAACCGGGCATCAACGACACTGGCGCAGACAGCGATCCGTACGGCGAAACCATGCCGGAAAAGCTGCTGGGCGCACTGACCGGACAGTTCACCGAAGCGGCCTGAACGCTGCTTCGGTTTGCGGGCGGCGAGCCAAATTGCCCTCCCCCCTCCCGGTTCGCCGCCCGCACGACTATCAGGGGCTATGACTTCATCCCCGTTCATCGTCACCGCAGAGCTTCCGCCCGAGATTTTTCGCTGGGCGGACGGCCTGCGGCGGACGCATTTCCCGCCGGAACGCAACTGGTTGCAGGCCCACGTCACGCTGTTCCATTCCTTCGCGCCGTCGCTGCGCGGGGAAGTGCTGGGGCTGCTGAGCCAGATTGCGGCGAGCCACGCCGCGCCGCCCGCCCGGATCGACGGGTTGATGAACCTCGGCAACGGCACCGCGCTGGCGATCACCAGCCCCGGCCTGCTGGCAATCCGCGCGGGCATTGCGGATCACTTCCACGGCGCGCTGACTGCGCAGGATCAACACCCCCGCGCCTGCACATCACGATCCAGAACAAGGTCCAGCCAGCGGCGGCGCGGGCGCTTCAGGCAGAGCTGGCCGCGACGCTGGAGCAGCGCCGGTTCAAGTTCACCGGGCTGGGTCTCCACCGCTATTGCAACCCGCATTGGGAAGCGCAGGGAACATGGCGCTTTCGCGGCAAACAGGGTGGTTGACCAACCGCGCAACCCACCGTATGTGCGCCGCCTGCCCACGCGAAATGGCTGGCGCAGACCGTGTGGCGGAGTAGCTCAGTTGGTTAGAGCAGCGGAATCATAATCCGCGTGTCGGGGGTTCGAGTCCCTCCTCCGCTACCAAGTCTGTTTCTTAAGGCCTGTGCCGCTGTGCGGTCGGAAAAGCGTCCTTAATCAAAGCACTTAGGCGTTGTAAGCTTCCGTTCGGTCCGGTCTGGTGCCGAATCAGGTGGGGGCCTGCGATGGCGGCGGCATCAAGCGTTGCCAGCAATGCCAGCGTAATCAACGGGCGACCGAGGTGGATCTGCATCAGGAATATCCTCATTTATTTGGGCCAGAGCCTGGCGCGTCTGAACCCCCCGGGGATGTGCAGACGGACAGCCCGTTTAAGCTTGACCCGCATTGCGCTGTCAACCGGGACGCTTAGCTATCCGGGCCCTCATACGCTTCCACGATCCGCCCGACGATCGGGTGGCGGACCACGTCGGCGATGCTGAAGCGGGTCACGGCGATGCCTTCAATCCCTTCCAGCCGCGTCACCGCGTCGTTCAGCCCGCTCATCTGCGGACCGCCGGGGATGTCGACCTGCTTGGGATCGCCGCAGATCACCATCCGGCTGTTCTGGCCGAACCGGGTCAGGAACATCTTCATCTGCGCAGGCGTGGTGTTCTGCGCTTCGTCCAGGATCACGAACGCGTCGGCCAGCGTGCGGCCGCGCATGAACGCGATCGGCGCGATTTCAATCTCGCCCGATGCCATCCGGCGTTCCACCTGTTCGGGCGGCATGCAATCATACAGCGCATCGTAGAGCGGGCGGAGATAGGGATCGACCTTCTCCTTCATGTCGCCGGGCAGGAAGCCCAGCCGTTCCCCGGCCTCGACTGCGGGGCGCGACAGGATCAGGCGCTGGACGCTGCCGGTGATCAGCTGGCTGACCGCCTGCGCCACCGCGACATAAGTCTTGCCGGTGCCCGCCGGGCCGAGCGCGAAGATCACGTCGCGGCTGGCCAGCGCGCGCATGTATTCGATCTGCATCGCGCTGCGCGGAACGATGGTTTTCTTGCGGGTGCGGATCACCACCGACGGCGCGTCCTGCCCGCCTGATACGATCCCTTCAAGCGTCGGTTCTGCCGACATCGAAATCAGCGATTCGACTGTGCCGCTGTCCAGCTCATGCCCTTGAATCAGCCGCTGGTGCATCCCCTTCAGCACATCGCGGGCGCGGGCGACGGCGTCTTCCGGGCCTTCGATCTGCACCCGGTTGCCGCGTGCGGAAATATACACGCCCAGCCGGTTTTCGATCAGCACCAGATTGGCATCAAACTGTCCGAACAAGGCGCCCAGGATGGTGGCTTCTTCAAACTCGACCTCTGTCCGGGCGCGCGACGAATGGCTGCGCTGGGGGAAGTCGGAACGGGTATGCGCCGGTTCATGGGCGCGGACAGGTTTGCGGGCCATGCGCTCCTTTCAAACGGGCCGTGGTCAGCCCTGATTCGGAAGATAGGCGCGTTGGGTCCGGGCGCAAGCCGGGGGTGGGCAGGCGATGGTGGATATTTTGGGGTTCAGCCCAGCAACCGCCCCGAAAGCGAGTTCGGCCCGGCCTCTACCAGGTCCACTTCCACCAGCGAGCCGATCTCGGCAGCACCCGTGAAGTGGACCGACTGGAGCCAGGGGGACTTGCCCAGCCATTGGCCCGGATGCTTGCCCTTGCGCTCCACCAGCACGGTGCAGCGCTGGCCCACGCTGCGCTGGTTGAAGGCCAGTTGGTTGCGGTTGAGCGCGGCTTGCAGGCGTTGCAGGCGTTCGTCCATGACCTCTGCCGGGATCTGATCGGCCATCGTCGCGGCGGGGGTGCCGGGGCGGGGCGAATACTTGAAGCTGAAGCACTGGGCATAGCCGACCGCGTCCACCAGCTTCAGCGTTTCTTCAAACTCCGCATCGGTTTCGCCCGGAAAGCCGACGATGAAATCGCCCGACAGCGCAATGTCGGGCCGCACCGCGCGGACCCGGTCCAGCACGCGCAAGTAACTGTCGATCGTGTGGCTGCGGTTCATCGCCTTCAGCACCCGGTCGCTCCCGGCCTGCACGGGCAGGTGCAGGAACGGCATCAGTTTCGGCAAGTCACCATGCGCTGCGATCAGCCCTTCGGTCATGTCGTTGGGGTGGCTGGTGGTATAGCGGATGCGGGCCAGTTCCGGGATGTCCGACAGCGTCTCGATCAGCTTTTCAAGCCCCCGGTTGCTGCCATCGCGCCCGGTGTCCCGCCAGGCGTTGACGTTCTGGCCCAGCAGCGTGATCTCGCGCGCGCCGGCTTCGACCAGCCGCTGCGCTTCGGCCACCAGATCGTTGAACGGGCGGGATATTTCTGCGCCGCGGGTGTAGGGGACAACGCAATAAGTGCAGAACTTGTCGCACCCTTCCTGCACGGTCAGGAAGGCGGTTGGACCAACCTTGCGCCGGGCGGGGAGCGCGCCGAACTTCGTCTCGGCAGGCATGTCGGTATCGACCGCGCGCTTGCCCAGCGTGGCCTGCTCGATCATCGCGGGCAGGCGGTGATAGGCCTGCGGGCCGACCACCATTTTCACGGCGGGAGCGCGGGCCATGATTTCCTCGCCCTCCGCCTGGGCGACGCACCCGGCGACCGCGATCAGCGGGCTGGAGCCATCGTCACGGCCCCAATCCTTCACAATTCGGCCAATGTCGGAATAGACCTTTTCCGCGGCCTTTTCGCGGATGTGGCAGGTGTTCAGCACGACCAGATCGGCGTCCTCGCCCTCAGCCGCGGGGCGAATACCCTGCTGGGCCAGCAATTCTGCCATGCGTTCGCCGTCATAGACGTTCATCTGGCAGCCGAAGCTTTTGACGCGGTAGGTCTGCGGAGGCGGGGTGGTGGACATAAGCGCCGCCCGATACGCCAATCGGCGCGGGTTTTGAAGCGCTATCGCACCAGCGCGGCCAGCATCGCCTCGCGCGCGGCGGCGGCCATCGCCTTGCGGCCCGCCAGTTGCTCCCCCGCCAGCACCGGCAGGAAGCGCAGCGTCAGGTCGACCGGGCGGCGGCGGGCAAGGATGCGCAGGAAATTGTCGAGCCCCGGTTCATCCCCGACCCAGGCCACGCCCCCGGCTTCCGGCCCGTAATCGAGCACGACCGGCTGGACCGCGATGCCATCTGGCAGCGGTTCCAGCGCGGAGAGCAGCGAGGATTTCAGCGGCAACAGGCCGGTGCCATCACTGGTGGTGCCTTCGGGAAACACCGTCAGCGCGCCATTTTCGGACAGCGCGGTGCGCACGGCCCGCACCTGCGCGGCCACGCTTTTGCGGTCATGCCGCGCGACGAACACGGTATCGTTGAGTTCGCACAGCCATTTCAGCAGCGGCACCATCGCCAACCCGTCATGCGCCACAAACGCACTGCCGGTGACCCCGGCGATCGCGGGAATGTCGATCCAGCTGACATGGTTGGCCAGCAGGAACGCGCCGCGATGGACTTTCTCCCCCTCTACGCGCAGCCGCACGCCCGCCAGCCAGGTCACCCCGCCCAGAAATGCGCGCGGCCAGGGGTTGTGCCGGGTGAACAGGTTCCAGCCGTAATACAGCGGCACGCAGACCAGCAGCAGCGCGGCCATGCCCAGGATGCGCAGCGAAATGCGCAGCCAGCCCAGCACGGATACCTGACGCGGCCGGGGCAGCGCGACCGGCATCAGTTCAGGCGTCCCGCTCCAGCCGGACGCCGAACAGTTCCATCCGGTGATCGACCAGCCGGTAGCCCAGTTTTTCCGCGATCTGGCGCTGCAAGGCTTCGAGTTCGGGATCGACGAATTCGATCACCCGGCCGGTTTCCACGTCGATCAGGTGATCGTGGTGCGCTTCGGGCGCGGCTTCATACCGGGCGCGGCCATCGCCGAAATCATGGCGATCGAGAATCCCCGCCTCTTCGAACAGGCGGACCGTGCGATAGACAGTGGCGATCGAAATGCGCGGATCGACGGCCGAGGCGCGTTCGTGCAGCGCCTCGACATCTGGGTGGTCGGTGCTTTCGGACAGCACTTTGGCAATCACCCGGCGCTGATCGGTAATCCGCAGCCCGCGTTCTGCACAAAGTGCTTCGATGTCGATGGCCTGATGCACGATTGATCCGTCAAAAAAGAAACGCCGGGACGATCATAGACCGGCCCGGCGATTCTTCAACTGATACGCGTTATTAAGTGGTGCACCATTCGTATTCGCGATTGGCTGGCCGGGCAGGTGGCCCGGCTGCACCGCCTGAATTACGCCGCTGCCTTGGGCTTGCGTCCGCGCTTTACGCCCGGCTTGCGGCCCAGGCCAATTTTCTTGGCGAGTTCGCGGCGGGTTTCGGCATAATTGGGGGCGACCAGCGGATAATCGGCGGCCAGGTTCCAGCGGGCGCGATAGTCATCCGGGCTCATGCCGTGATGCGTCATCAAATGGCGCTTCAGCATCTTGAGTTCCATGCCGCAATCGAGACACACGATATGCGTGGGCTTGACCGAAGCGCGGATCGAGACGGCCGGCTTGAGCGGTTCAGCCACCGGCGCGGGCGCGGCCTGGCCAAGCTGGGCCAGCGCACCATAGACGTTGGAAATCAGCGTCGGCACGTCTTCAACCGTGACACTGTTGTTGCTGACATGCGCGGCGACGATATCCGACGTCAGCGTGATCAGCGTTTCATTCATATCGGCCTGGATCATTTCCATGGCTTCATCCCTTCGTTTTGGCGACACGTTGTTTTGTTGTCCTGCCGGAAACGAGCACCAGCATTACCGAAGGGCGATTAGCTGCGATTGCCAGTAATACAAGCAAGAATCGACGAGATGGGGCCATTACTGATGAAATTGACTGAAATTCAGTCAAGTTGAGGGATTTTCGCTAATCAATCGCACAAGCAAAGGTGATGGCGTCAATTCTTTCGCCATGAGTCATGCGGTAATAGTTGGGTCGTTCACCCACTGGCAAGAATCCGGCCTGGCGATAGAGTCGCTCAGCCGGATTGCCGCGCCGCATTTCCAGCAACAGCCGGGTTACCCCGCGCTGCCGCGCCGCGCCGGCGAAGCGCGCCAGCAAGGTCTGGCCAAGGCCACGGCCGCGATACTGTGGGGCAATGGCAATCAGCAGCAGTTCTTCTTCGTCAAACGCGGTGCGTGACATGAAAAAGCCCGCTGCCTCCTCCGCCGGTTCCGGTTCGCCGCCGTGCGGGGCGATCAGGCCATAATGACAATTACTTAGCACCAGCGCGTCTTCAACCTGACGGCGATTCCACGCCTCGCCATAGGCGGGATCGAACGCGGTCGCCATCACGGCCATGATCTGGTCCAGATCGTCACCGGGCGGGGTCATGGGATTATGCCGCCGGGCAATCTGGCATCGGGCGCACGGCCATAGTGCAGGCTGACGTCCGGGGTGAAGGCCGCAGGCGGCAGCAGCATCAGGCTCCGTGCATCGGGCCAGAGCGGCAGTGCGGTGCCGGACCCGCGCGCCGCGACCAGCGCCTCGGCCTGGCTGCCGGCCACCAGCTCCGCCCCGCCGCGCGCCGCCGCCGCCGCAGGGGGCAGCGATTGCAGCGGCGCTGTTGCAGTCCCGTCTGCGCCGAAATCCTGGACGAACCATTCGCCGTGGCCGCCGGTGGTGGCAACCGTGACCGGCTGCGCCCCGCGCTCCGCCCGGGCCATGGCTGCGATCAGGGCGGGGGTGGAATAGCCGGACAGTTCTGCCCGCCAGGCCAGCGCCAGCGCCCGCGCGGCGGCCAGACCCACACGCAGGCCGGTAAAACTGCCGGGGCCAAGCGCCACCACGATGCGGGGCGCGCGGCCCTTGTCCGGCAGCGCGGCGATCATCGGCACCAGCAGTTCGGCATGGCCGCGCCCCAGCATCCGCCAGTCACCGGCGATCAGCGTAGCGCCGTCCAGCAGCGCAACCGAACAGGCTTCGGTCGCGCTATCAATCGCCAGAGTCAGCATGGACGGGACCGGACCGGGGGTGTCAGGCGATGCGGTTGAACGTATCGAAATCCGGGCGCGGGCTGCGATCGAAGATCGTGGCGGGATCGCCGTAACCCAGGGTGGAGATCATCACCGACTTGTAGTCCGGCGTTTCGGACAGGAACGCGGCGTCCACTGCATCGTTCGAAAAGCCGGTCATCGGCCCGGTATCCAGCCCGATCGCGCGCGCTGCCATAATGAAATAGGCAGCCTGGAGCGTGGTGTTGATGAAGGCGGAGCGTTCGCGCAGCGCATCGTTGCCGGTGAACCAGCTGCGCGCGTCGGCGTGCGGGAACAGCCAGGGCAGCTGTTCCTGGAACTGCGTGTCCATCGCGATGATCACCGACACCGGGGCCGACATGATCTTGGGCGCGTTGGTCGGCGCGGAGCAGGCGGCGAGCTTTTCCTTGGCTTCGGGCGTGGTGCACCACACCAGCCGCGCGGGCAGCTGGTTGGCCGACGTCGGCGCCATCTTCATCAGATCCCAGATCGCGTGAAGCTGCCCGGTCGACACCGGCTTGTCGTGATAGCCGTTATAGGTGCGGGCAGTGCGGAACAGCTGGTCGAGCGCGGCGTCGGCAATCGGCTGGGACATGAAGGCGGGTTTCCTGTTCAGATAGAAAAGACGGGCGGCGTCAGGCCGCGCGGACTTCGATCACTTCGGGGACGTAATGCTTGAGCAGCGTCTCGATCCCGTTCTTGAGCGTGGCGGTGGATGAAGGACAGCCCGAACAGGCCCCCTGCATCGACAGGTAGACCACCCCTTCACGGAAACCCCGATAGACGATATCGCCGCCGTCATTCGCCACGGCGGGACGCACGCGGGTTTCGATCAGTTCCTTGATCTGCACCACGATATCGGCCTGGGCCGGATCGTCGCCAAAATCATCGTCCTCACCCGGCACGACGATCCCGCTGGCATCGGGTCCGTTGAACAGCGGCGCGGCGGTGATGAAATGATCCAGCAGGATCGCCACGACTTGCGGTTTCAGCGCCGCCCAGTCGGTGCCCTGTCCGGCGGTGACCGACACGAAATCGCGGCCAAAGAACACGCCGGTCACATCGCCCAGATCAAACAGCGCAGTTGCCAGCGGAGAAGCCGCGGCTTCTTCATCATCGCGGAATTCGCGGGTGCCAGCCTGCATCACCGGTTCACCGGGCAGGAACTTCATGGTCGCGGGGTTCGGAGTGGTTTCGGTTTCAATGAACATGCTTGCCCATATGGGCGTGCGCGCGCCGTGGTCAAGCGTGCAGCCCCACTCTCTGCGCGGGCCGGACGGCACGTATGCTCTTGCCGGACATGCTCCGCCGCACCTATGACGCGGTCATGTCGATGATTTTGCGCACCCTTTCCGCCTGTGCCGCGCTGGCGCTGATTGCAACACCCGCCATGACGGCCGCTGCCGCCGCCAGAAAGAAGGCTCCTGCGAAGGCCGCGCCGCTGAAACCCTCAGCGCTGGCGATCGCGCTGCCGCTGAAACTGCTGATCCCTGAACGGCAGCGGCTGTGCGACACCGCCACCGCGACCGGCCTGCGTTACAAGCAGTTGCGCCCCGGCGCGGGCGTCATGCCGACCGATGCCGACCGGGTGCAGGTCCACTATATCGGCTATCTGGCCAAGGACGGTGAGGTGTTCGATCAGGGCCGCGACGTGACGTTTGCGGTCACGCGGGTGATTCCCGGCTTTTCGGACGGACTGAAGCTGATGACGCCGGGCAGTATCTATCGGCTCTGCGTGCCCCACACGCTGGGTTACGGCGAGGATGGCAGCGGGCCGATCCCGCCAGCAGCCGATCTGGTGTTTCAGGTGGAACTCGTCACCGTGAACCCGGCCAAGGCGAAATAGTCGCGCCGCAGACAGGTCTATTCACTGGCCCTTAAACTTGGGGCTGCCTATATCTGCGCCATGCGTTTCAATTCTTGCGCCTCGCGCTCCATTGCCAGCGTTCTTGCGCTGCTCCTGATCGTCCCGTCGGCTGCTTCGGCGCAGACGCAGAACCGGGCCACGCGGACCGCTGCGGCGGCAGATGCCGCCGCCGAAGTGCCGTGGCTCTATCGCGGCAGCGATGTGCCGCAGGACAAGGAATGGAAGTTCGGCGAACTGCCCAACGGCATGCGTTATGTCGTGCGCAGGAACGGCGTGCCGCCGGGGCAGGTTTCGATCCGGATCCGCATGGATGTCGGTTCGTTGCATGAACGCGATGCAGAACGCGGCTATGCCCACTTGCTGGAGCACATGGTCTTCCGTCAGTCGAAATACCTGGGGCAGGGGCAGGCCATTCCCACCTGGCAGCGGCTGGGCGCGACCTTTGGCAGCGATACCAACGCCGAAACGTCACCCATCTCCACGACTTACAAGCTGGACCTGCCGAACATCACCGCCACATCGCTGGAGGAAAGCTTCAAGCTGCTGTCGGGCATGATGATCGCGCCGGTGCTGTCGGAACGCAACGTCCGCACCGAAGTGCCGATCGTGCTGGCCGAAAAGCGCGAACGCGGCGGGACGGGTGCCCGCGTGGCCGAGGCGACCCAGCAGACCCTGTTCGCCGGACAGCGCATGGCAATCCGCTCGGTCATCGGCACCGACGCGACGCTGAAGGCGGCCAATCAGGCCCGCGTCCGCGCGTTCCATGCGCGCTGGTACCGGCCTGAACGCGCGGTGGTGATCGCGGTGGGCGATGCCGATCCGGCGCTGATGGCCAGCCTGATCGAAAAATACTTTGCCGACTGGCCGGTGACCGGTCCGGCGGAACCCGCGCCCGATTTCGGCGATCCGGTTGCGCCTGCCGGTGCGGACCCGGCCAACCCGGTCGGCGAAACCCGCGTGATCGTGGAGCCGGACCTGCCGCGCGGGGTCAACTATGCGGTGATGCGGCCCTGGCGGCCGGTCAAGGACACGATTGTCTATAACCAGGGGATCATGATCGATTCGCTGGCGCAGGCGATCATCAACCGTCGGCTCGAAGCGCGCGCGCGCGGCGGCGGCAGTTTCCTGTTCGCGCAAGTGAACCAGGAAAAGCTCAACCGCTCCACCGATGCGACGTTCGTATCGATCACTCCGCTGACCGAGGACTGGAAGCAGGCGCTGACCGATGTGCGCGCGGTGATCGCCGATGCGATGGCCGCTGCGCCGACCGAGGAGGAAATCGCCCGCGAAGTGGCCGAATTCAGCGTCGCGTTCGAAAGCGGCGTGGAACAGCGCCGCCTGCTGGCCGGGTCGAAGCTGGCCGACGACATGGTCACCGCGCTCGACATCAACGAAACCATCGCCTCACCTGAAACGGTGCAGATGATCTTCCGCCAGTCGGTGCCATTGTTCACCCCGCAGGCGATACTGGACCACACCCGCAAGCTGTTCACCGGGACGGTGATCCGCTCCACCCTGCTGACCCCCAAGGCGGGTGAGGCCGATGCCGCTGCGCTCAAGCTGGTGCTGGCCGCGCCGGTCGCCGCCGATGGCATGGCGCGGCTGGACAGCAAGCCGATTTCGTTCGCCGACCTGCCGCCGCTGGGCGATCCGGGCGCGATCAAAACGGATGTCGCGACCGGCGTGCTGGGGATCGATCAGGTCGAATTCGCCAACGGGGTGAAGGCGCTGCTGTGGCCGTCGACCGATGAACCGGGACGGCTGACGGTCAAGGTCCGCTGGGGCGCAGGCTACCGCGCGTTCAACCCGGCCGATGCGGCGTATATCGCGCTGGGCGACATGGCGCTGGTCGGCTCCGGGCAGGGCACGCTGGGGCAGGAACAGCTCGACCGGATTTCGACCGGGCGCAAGATGGGCTTCGATTTCGAGATCAAGGACAGCGCGTTCCAGTTTGCTGCCGATACGCGGCCCGCGGACCTGACCGACCAGCTGTACCTGTTCGCCGCGCGCTTTGCCCAGCCGCGCTGGGATGCCGCGCCGGTGCTGCGCGCCAAGGCCGCCGCGCGGCTGCAATACGAAAGCTATGCCGCCAGCCCGCAAGGGGTGTGGCAGCGCGATGGCCGCTCGCTCCAGCGCGGGGGCGATGCGCGCTTTCGCGTGCCGACCCCGGCCGAGGTAGAGGCGGCGACGCCCGACGGTTTCCGTCAGGTCTGGCAGCCGATGCTGGAACAGGGGCCAATCGAAATCCAGCTGTTCGGCGATTTCGACCGGAATGAAGCCCTGGCCGCCCTGCAAAAGACGTTCGGCGCATTGCCGACCCGCGCACCATTGCCCGGCAACCTGCAACCACCGCGCTTTGCGCAGCTGCCTGCATCGGCCACCCCGGTCACGCTGACCCATCGCGGCGATCCGACGCAGGCGGCGGCGTTTGTCACCTGGCCGACCGGCGGCGGGATGGCCGGCATCACCGAAAGCCGCAAGCTGGAGATTCTGGCCAACCTGTTCCAGAACCGGCTGATGCAGGCGATGCGCGAAAAGCTGGGCGCGGCTTATGCCCCGCAGGTCAGCAATTCGTGGCCGGAAGACCTCGACAGCGGCGGCGGGCTGATGGCGCTGGCGCAATTGCAGCCCAAGGCGGTGCCGGTGTTCTTCCAGACGGCGGACGAAATCGCCGCCCAGCTGATCGCCCGCCCCGCGACGGCGGATGAACTGGAACGCGTGACCGAACCGTTGCGCCAGCAGATCACCCGCGCCAGCACCAGCAGCGCGTTCTTCATGTATCAGCTGGAAGGCGCGACCGCTGACCCGCGCAAGCTGGGTGCGATCCGCTCGATCCTGCCCGATTACACCCGCACCACGCCCGCCGAAATGCAGGCGCTGGCGCGCAAGTATCTGGTGAAGGGCAAAACATGGCGCGTGGCAATCGTGCCGGAAGCCAGGCCTGCCACTGCCGGAGGACGGGGAACCGCGACCGAGGGACGCTAGCCAACCCGCACTTTTGTTGCGTGATTGCCGTCATCGGCTTTTCGACTTTTGCAATTCGCCGAGTGCGCCGCTATGGCGCGCGCTCTTGAAGGAGCAATAGACGTGGCAAGCAACTGGAATCCGAGCAGCTGGACAACGCAGGAAGCGCGGCATCTGCCGTCCTATCCCGATGCGGATGGCCTCAAGCGGGTAACCGATACGCTCACCACGTTTCCCCCGCTGGTGTTCGCGGGCGAAGCCCGCGCGCTGAAGGCCGATCTGGCGCAAGTAGCGGCGGGCAAGGGTTTCCTGCTGCAGGGCGGCGACTGCGCCGAGAGCTTTGCGGAGTTCCACCCGAACAATATCCGCGATACGTTCCGCGTGCTGCTGCAGATGGCGGTGGTGATGACCTTCGCCAGCAAGCAGCCGGTGGTGAAGGTTGGCCGCATGGCGGGGCAGTTCGCCAAGCCGCGCTCCTCGCCAGTCGAAGTGCAGGACGGTATCGAACTGCCCAGCTATCTGGGTGACAACATCAACGGGATCGATTTCAGCCCGCAATCGCGCATTCCGGATCCGCAGCGTCTGCTTCAGGCCTATAGCCAGTCCGCCGCAACGCTGAACCTGCTGCGCGCGTTCTCGACCGGCGGCTATGCCAACTTGCGGCAGGTCCACCAGTGGACGCTCGATTTCATGGACCGCAGCCCGTGGTCGGCGAAGTTTGCCGAAACGGCGGACCGGATCGGCGAAGCGCTGGACTTCATGCAGGCATGCGGGATTGACCCGATGACCGTGCCGCAGTTGCAGGGCACCAGCTTCTACACCAGCCACGAGGCGCTGCACCTGACTTATGAGCAGGCGATGACGCGGCAGGATTCGCTGACCGGTGACTGGTATGACACCAGCGCACACATGCTGTGGATCGGCGACCGGACCAGGTTTGAAGGATCGGCGCACGTTGAATTCCTGCGCGGCGTCGGCAACCCGCTGGGCATGAAGTGCGGGCCGAGCATGACGCCGGATGAGCTGATCCGCCAGCTGGACCTGCTCAACCCGGCGCGCGAAGCAGGCCGCATGACGCTGATCAGCCGGTTCGGCGATGACAAGGTCGAAGCCGGTCTGGCTCCGCTGGTCCGCGCGGTGAAGCAGGAAGGGCACCCCGTGGTGTGGAGCTGCGATCCGATGCACGGCAACGTGATCAAGGCCGACAGCGGCTTCAAGACCCGCCCGTTCGACCGCATCCTGCGCGAAGTGCAGGGCTTCTTCGCGGTCCACCGCGCCGAAGGCACCCACGCAGGCGGCATCCACATCGAAATGACCGGACAGGACGTGACCGAATGTGTCGGCGGCGGGATCGCGATCAGCGATTCCGGGCTGGCGGACCGCTATCACACCCACTGCGACCCGCGCCTCAACGCGGCGCAGTCGATCGAACTGGCGTTCATGCTGGCCGAAATGCTCAACCTCGAAGCGGTCGACCGCGCACAGCGCGCGGCATGATCGTTCCCTTGGCCACCAAGCCCGTCCGTGCTGAGCTTGTCGAAGCACTGACTTTGCTTTCGCGGCGTCAGGCATGGTCGCAAGTGCAAGGGCGGCCCTTCGACAGGCTCAGGGCGGCCGGGTTTGGGGCAAAGCGTAGTGCCGCTCCGGGCGAAGGGTTGCTCGCATGATCGCGCGCGAACTGCTTGGCACGGCCCAGGTTCCCGGCGGCGAGGAGCTGCGGCTGTTCGCCCACGGGCGCGATTTCATGATCGTGCTGGGGCATAACGAGCTGATGAGCACGCGGATGCGCGGCTCGGAAGAAGCGCTGGCGACGATGACGCTGGACCGGCTGGCCGGGGTAAGCGCCCCGCGCCTGCTGATCGGCGGCTATGGCATGGGCTTTACCTTGCGCGCGGCGCTGGCCGGGATCGGGCCGAAGGGCCATGTGACCGTGGCCGAACTGGTGCCCGAAATCATCGACTGGGCACGCGGGCCGATGGCGGAAGTCGCCGCAGGCTGCCTTGATGACCCGCGCGTGACGCTGCGGATGGATGACGTGGCCGACGCGATGCTGCTCGCGCCCGAACCGCTCGATGCGATCCTGCTCGATGTGGACAATGGCCCTGACGGACTGGTCCGGGCCGAAAACAACCGGATCTATTCCAAATCCGGCCTCCACAACGCCCGCCGCGCGCTCGCCCCCGGCGGCGTTCTGGCGATCTGGTCCGCCGCGCCCGATCCGAAGTTCAAGCGCCGCATGGAAGACGTGGGCTTCGAAGTCGAAGAAGTCGAAGTGCGCGCCCGCGTGGACAAGAACGGCAAGGGCAAAGGCCCGCGCCATGTGATCTGGTTCGCGCAGGTTTAAGGCGCTTTTCGCCAAACCATCGTCATGCTGAACTCGTTTCAGCATCCATCGGGCCGCAGGCGCGGTTGCCAGACATGAGGCGCAACCTGCGCAGCAATTGCGACCGCACAGCCTGCGGATAGCTGGACCCTGAACCAAGTTCAGGGTTTAGGGCAGAAACCACCCACCGTTCGTGTCGAGCGAAGTCGAGACACGTTTGCGCGGCGTGTCTC
>NZ_JAUYNB010000013.1 GCF_030699305.1 Novosphingobium sp. | reverse complement strand
GTCGAGCGAAGTCGAGACACGTTTGCGCGGCGTGTCTCGACTTCGCTCGACACGAACGGGGATTGGGGGATTCAAGGCAGCAACAGCGTCGACCCCGTCGTCCGCCGCGCTTCGAGGTCGATGTGGGCCTGCGCCGCGTCGGTCAGCGCGTATTCCTGGCCGATGGTGACGCTGAGCTTGCCTGCCAGCACCATGTCCCACAGCTTCGCCGCGCCCGCTGCGGCTTCGGCCGGATCGGCGTAATAGTCATAGACGCCGGGGCGGGTGACATAGAGCGAGCCGCGCGTGGCCAGATCGCGCAGCGCCACGCCGGTTACCGGGCCGCTGGCATTGCCGAAGCTGACCAGCGTGCCGCGCCGCGCAATCGAATCGAGCGAGGATTGCCAGCTGGCCGCGCCGACCCCGTCATAGCAAACTGCCACGCCCGCGCCGCCGGTTGCCTCGCGCACGTTGGTGACAAGGTCCGGCGCGCCGGACAGGAACACCAGTTCGGCGCCTGCGGCCTGTGCCAGCGCAACCTTTCCCGCGCTGCCGACCGTGCCGATCACCCGCACCCCGCGTGCGGCCAGCCATTGCACCAGCAATTGCCCGACCCCGCCCGCCGCTGCCGGGACCAGCGCCCAGCCGCCCGGCGCAACGGGTGCGCAGCGCTCGGCCAGCGCCTCGACCGTCGTGCCTTTCAGCAGGATCGCGGCGGCGGTGCGGGCATCGATCCCGTCAGGCACGGCGAACAGCGCGGATGCCTTGATCAGCCGCGCGGTCGAATAGGCACCGGGGGCGGCGAAATAGGCCACGCGCTGGCCGGGCGCGAACCGGGTCACGCCGTCGCCCACCGCTTCCACCACGCCTGCCGCTTCCATGCCCAGACCGGTCGGCAGGCGCGCGGGATACTGGCCGGTGCGGAAATAGGTGTCGATGAAGTTCAGGCCCACCGCTTCGTGACGCAGCAGCACTTCGCCGGGGGCGGGCGCGGGCAAGTCCACCTCGCGCCACTGGATCACTTCGGGGCCGCCGGTCTGTTCGATAAAAGCCTGGGTCGCACGCATCGGAAATCTCCCTTTGCGCGCCTTGTCCCGGATCAGGCTGCCGGATTCAAGAGGCGGCGGGATTTGAACCTGCGCCGCCTGACGGTCCGGACAGCTTGCTGGCTGGGGCGGCAGGATTCGAACCTGCGAATGCCGGTACCAAAAACCGGTGCCTTACCACTTGGCGACGCCCCAACGGGAAGCGCGCTCATAGCAGAGCAAACGGGGAAGGGAAGGGGCTTTTACCCCCCTTCCACAAGGGTTAGAGCACGCCCGGCTTCAGCGCGTCGAAGTCGCTGGCGTCGTGGCGTTCGCGCAGGACGGTGCCTTCTTCGCCGAACGGGCGGTTGACCAGACGGCCACGCTTTACCGCAGGACGGGCGTCGATTTCGCCGACCCAGCGGCCGACCGCTTCGTATTCCTGAAGCTGGAGGAATTCGCGCGTGTTGCCATAGGCATCGCCGCGATAGAGGTTGCCGATCCAGGTGTAGGCGGCGATATCGGCGATGGTGTATTCATCGCCCGCCAGGAACCGGGTTTCCTTCAGCTGGTTGTTCGCAACGTCGAACAAGCGCTTGGTTTCCATCGCATAACGGTCAATCGCGTACTGGATCTTGACCGGGGCATAGTGATAGAAATGGCCATAGCCGCCGCCCATGAACGGCGCGCTGCCCATCTGCCACATCAGCCAGCAGATCGTCTCGGTCCGGCCCTTCAGGTCTTGCGGGATGAACGCCTGAAACTTGTCCGCCAGATGCAGCAGCATCGCGCCGGATTCGAACAGGCGCAGCGGCTCCGGCCCGGACTGGTCGAGCATCGCGGGAATCTTGCTGTTGGGGTTGAGCGCGACGAAACCCGATCCGAACTGGTCGCCGTCGCCGATGTTGATCAGCCAGGCATCGTATTCCGCGCCCGCATGGCCTGCGGCGAGCAGTTCCTCCAGCAGGATCGTGACCTTCTGCCCATTGGGGGTACCCAGCGAATAGAGCTGGAACGGATGCTTGCCGACCGGCAGCGCGCGCTCAACCTGCGCGCCGGCGGTGGGGCGGTTGATGCTGGCGAACTGGCCACCGTTGGCCTTGTCCCACACCCAGACCGGGGGCGGCGTGTATTCGGCGTCGGACATGGGGATTCCTCTCGATTTTTTGTAAGTTACTACGCCTAATTTGCCGTGCGGGTCTGCGCAAGGCTTTTGCCTGTTATCCCCGCAAGTGCGCCCACGGTCCGGTAATCGCCAGCGTGGCGGTGGGGCTGTAGAGGTTGACGAACAGCACTTTGCCATCGGGCGAAAAGCACGCGCCCGCCGGTTCGGTCTGGATCGCGACCCGCGCCAGCGGATAGGGGCGGCCATCGCGGGTGAGGCCGCGCAAGTGGTTGTCGGACACGGCGCTATACTGGTCTTCGCACACCACCAGCTGGCCATCGGGGGCGATGGTCAGGTTGTCGCCATAGTTGAACTGCTGCGGATCGGTTGATTCGAAGAACAGTTGCAGGCGGTCGCCCGCTTTGCCGGGCTTGAGGCGGAACACCTGCCCCAGTTCCGCTGCGCCGCCGGACGTGCAGGCGAAGAACAGTTCGCCGTCGCCCATGTGGATGCCTTCGCCGCGCGCAAACGCCAGCGCGCCCGCCGCAGCGCCGCGTGTGCGCAGATCGTCGTCCGGGCTTTCCGGGTTGTCGAGTGCGATCCAGCGCACTTTTCGCCAGTCACCGGGCTTCATCGCCGCGTGGCCGCCGTCGATGGCCAGCGCCTCCAGCCGCCCGCCCTTGGCCAGCTGCCCCGGCACGGCGGGGATGAAGCGATAGAGCAGTCCATCGCCGCGGTCCTCGGTCTGATAGACGATGCCGGTGGCCGGATCGACGGCGGCGGCCTCGCGGTTGAAGCGGCCCATCGCTTTCAGCGGAACCGGATCGACCGGGCCGGTCGCGGCGGCGGGCACCTCAAAGGCCCAGCCATGGTCCTGCCCGACTTTGGCCCCGGCGCGGGAGACGTCTTCCTCGCAGCTCAGCCAGGTGCCCCACGGGGTGATCCCGCCCGCGCAGTTGCGGATCGTGCCGGAGAGCGAGCGGAATTCGCGTTCCAGCGTCAGGCTTGCGGCATCGAGCACCAGCGTGGTCGTGCCGCCGGGCAGGATCGCGCCGCTGGCGTCGCGGTCAAATGCCCGGCCGGTCGCCCCGCCGCTGTCCTTGCCGGGGCGCAGTTCATGGTTGCGGACCAGCGCCAGCTTGCCGCCGGGCAGGGCAAAGCAGCCCATCCCGTCAGCCGCATCGGGCACCCGCCCGCCGTCGCTCATCGGGTTGCCGAGCTTCGAGATTACCCGGTAGGAAAACCCTTCCGGCAGGTCCAGCAAGCCCGCCGGATCGGGTCGCAGCGGGCCATAGCCAGGGGCCGATGCGACCCCCGACCGGGCGGTGCGGCAGCCGCTGGCCGCCAATGCGGCGAACGCTGCGCCGGTGGCAGCAAGGAAGCGGCGGCGATCAAGCGAGCTGTCGGTCATCCGGCGTATCTGCCGCAACCGCGCCCGGACGTAAAGCGCTGGCCAGCGCTTTGGCGGATCAGTCCAGCCGGGTGACCCAGCCGTGGGTATCGGGCGCTTCGCCGCGCTGGATCGCGACCAGTCGCGCGCGCAGCTTTTGGGTCAGTTGTCCCGGACCGCCCGAACCGATGGTGAACTCGCTGGTCCGGTCGGCGACCTTGCCGACCGAGGTGACGACCGCCGCCGTGCCGCAGGCGAACGCTTCGATCAGATGGCCCGATGCGGCGTCGGCGCGCCACTGGTCCAGGCTGTAGCGCTCTTCCTCAACCGTCAGCCCTTCTTCGCGGGCCAGTTGCAGCAGGCTGTCGCGGGTGATGCCGGGCAGGATCGTGCCGGTCAGCGCGGGCGTGCGCAGGGTGCCGTCGGCGAACACGAAGAACAGGTTCATGCCGCCCAGTTCCTCGATCCATTTGTGCTCCGCCGCGTCAAGGAACAGCACCTGATCGTGGCCCTTGGCAAAGGCTTCGGCGGTGGGGACCAGGCTGGCGGCATAGTTGCCACCGCACTTGGCCGCGCCGGTGCCGCCGGGGGCCGCGCGGGTATAGTCGCTGACCCAGATCGACACGGCGGGCGCGCCTGACTTGAAGTAGTTGCCCGCCGGGCTGGCGATCACCAGGAACTTGTATTCCTTGGCCGGGCGCACGCCCAGAAACGCCTCGGTCGCGATCATGAAGGGCCGCAGATAGAGCGAGCCGCCTTCAACGGTCGGGAACCATTCGCTGTCCGCCGCGACCAGTTCGCGGATCGCCGCGACGAACACGTCTTCGGGCAGTTCCGGCATCGCGAGGCGCCGGGCCGAGGCGTTGAAGCGCGCGGCGTTGGCTTCGGGGCGGAACAGCGCGATCCCGCCATCGGCAGTGCGATAGGCTTTCAGCCCTTCGAAGATTTCCTGCGCATAGTGCAGCACCGCGGCCGCCGGATCGAGCGCAATCGGGCCGCGCGGGCCGATCACCGGGTTGTGCCAGCCCTTGTCCTCGGACCAGTCGATGCAGACCATGTGATCGGAAAAGCATTTGCCGAAACCGGGGTCCGCCAGCACCGCTGCACGGTCCCTGGCCGCCGTGGGGGCGGGGTGAGGCAGGCGGGTGAACTGGGCGCTGGTCGCCATGGGGACGGTCCTCTTGAACAATGGAATGCAGGCATTGAACGAATGTTACACAGAACGCAAGCCCTGTGAAACATTCGGAAAGCGCACTGGTTCACTCCCTCGATAGGGCCAATTGGCGAAATTGAAAAGGGCTGCCTCCGCACCGGCGGAAGCAGCCCCGATTTCAAGTCTGAGAATGAGAAGGTGCGCCGCCGGGGGCGTCCCTTCGCATGGTCAGCGGCCCGAAAGTGCCGCTCACGATGCCTTTATCGCTGGTTGATGGTCAGCGATAATGCCTCGCGCTGCGGATACCCGACCTCCTTGCTGAACCATGAGACATCGGTCACCTCCTTTCGCGCTGTTAGAGCCAAGAGCCGCTCCCTCTCGGAAGCTCGGCCGGTGGGGGTTAACCCGGTCCGTCCTTGGCCCTAGGGATACCGATTCCGCACTGCACAACAAGACTTGCATTGTTTTATTTTGACGTCAGTATCGGCGCTTCCGGCCTGCTTCGGCAGGGCCGTTTTCCCTTCAGCGGCAATCCTCGACCACGCGGGCAATTTCCGGCCAGCTGGGCAGATAAAGCGGTGCTTCGCCAGCCACATCCAGCGCAAACCGCCCGCGTGAAAAGGCGATCGCATCCAGAATCGGATCGCCCGCGCGGATCTGCGCCACGATCCAGCCGGGGGCCGCAACGGTCGGTTCGCTCAGCAGCGGGCGGGTGCCGGTGGTGGTGGTTACAGCCATCGGCACGTGGCCGGTGCCGGCACTGACCCGCGCCAGCCGCACTTCGCGCAGGAACTTTTCACAGGTCAACCGCACCAGCACCGTTCCGCCCGGCGGGCCGAACGTGGCAGTCGATTTCCCGTCGGCCATGCCCCAGCGCCACACTCCGGGCGTGATCGCGACATCGCGCCAGTTGGCGACCGGCGCGGGCGCGGGCAGCGGCGCGGGCCGGACTGCGGGCGGCGCGGCGGCAGGCAATGGCACTGCGGCGGGAGGCGGCGGCGCTGCGCATGCTCCCAGCAGCGTCAGCGCGGCTGCGGCAAGGGTCAGGGAAAAGGGCCGTTCGGCGGGTGCGATTGCCTTCATCGCCTACCTATGGAATGAGCCGCCGGGCATCACAACCCCTCTTGCCCTGCAAACCTCTGATCCGATTGGCCCCGGCATGACCGTTACCCCCGCGAAAAAGCCCGGAAAAGCCCGTGTCGATCAATTGCTGGTCGAACGCGGGCTGGTCGAAAGCCGCGCGCGGGCGCAGGCGCTGGTGCTGGCCGGGCTGGTCTTTCACGGCGAAACCAAGCTGGCCAAACCGGGCCAGACGGTGCCCGCCGATGCCGTGCTGGACGTGCGCGGGCGCGATCATCCGTGGGTCTCGCGCGGCGGGATCAAGCTGGCCCACGGGATCGAGCACTTCGGCCTCGATCCCGCCGGTGTCACCGCGATGGACATCGGCAGTTCGACTGGCGGGTTTACCGATGTGCTGCTGTCCAAAGGCGCAGCGCACGTCTTCGCGGTCGATTCGGGGACCAACCAGCTGGCCTGGAAACTGCGCCAGGACCCGCGCGTGACCGTGCTGGAACAGACCAGCGCGCGGGTGCTGACGAACGCTCATATCACCGCGCCGTGCAGCTGGGTGGTGTGCGATGCCAGCTTCATCGCGCTGGCCAAAGTGCTGGACGTGCCGCTGAAACTGGCCGCGCCGCAGTGCCAGCTGGTCGCGCTGATCAAGCCGCAGTTCGAAGTCGGGCGCGAGGAAGTGGGCAAGGGCGGGGTGGTCCGCGATCCCGCGCTGCACGCGCGGGTCTGCGCCGAGGTCCGCCAGTGGATCGAAGCGCTGGGCTGGCAGGTCCAGGGGATTGTCGAAAGCCCGATTACCGGCCCGGAAGGCAATGTGGAGTTCCTGATTGCCGCAAAACGGGACTAGGGTCAGGACCTGTTGCCTGCGCCTTCGAGGTTTGAGTCAAAATGGCTCAGTGCCAGGAAGGAAGGCGCAGGCAACAGGTCCTGACCCTCACCGCGGCTATCCCCCCATTGCTTAAGGGAAATCCGCCCGCCAATATCCGCACTGGACGTAATCCGAATCGAAGGTGTCTGATGAGTGAGCTTGCATCGCCAGGCCAGTTGAGAGCGGCGTTTCTGCGCTGGTCGCTGTTTCTGGTGCCGGGTATCCTGTTGCTGGGGTTCTTTTCAGGTCAGGCTGCCAACAGCGGTCCGGGCAATCCGTGGTTCGTCGATCTGGTCAAGCCGGAGATCTATCCGCCGCCGGCCGCGTTCGGGATCGTCTGGTCGATCCTGTATGTGATGATGGGCGTTGCGCTGGCGATGATCGTCACCGCGCGCGGCGCGCCGGGGCGCGGCGTGGCGATTTTCGCATTCGTGTTCCAGTTGCTGCTCAATCTCGCGTGGTCGCCGCTGTTCTTTGGCGCGCACCAGATCAGCGCGGCGCTGGTGCTGCTGGGGGTGCTGGTGGTGGCGCTGGCGGGGACGATCTTCCTGTTCCACGCCGTCCGCCCGCTCGCTGCATACCTGCTGGTGCCCTATCTGGCCTGGGTCTTGTTCGCGAGCGCGCTCAACTGGCAGTTCCTGCAATTGAACCCCGATGCCGATGGCGCCGCCGGGGGCGAGGCGGTAACCTCGGTCGAGTTTCAGTAGGGGCTTGAACCGGCCCGCAATCAGGACCATCTGACTCCCATGCAAAGCGAAAACCCCCTGCTCGCCGATATTGCCAAGCTGCTGAACAGCGCTGCCGGAACGATGGCCGGAATGGGCCGCGAAGCCCGCGACGCCGCCCGCGAACGCGTCCGCGAAGGGCTGGGTGGCCTCGACTTCGTCAGCCGCGAGGAATTCGACACGGTCAAGGAAATGGCCGCCAAGGCGCGGGAAGAAAACGAAAAGCTGGCCGAACGACTGGCGGCGCTGGAAGCGGCGCTGGCGAAGAAGAAGTAGCCTACCGCTGAGAGGTGCGAGTATGGGCGTCACGATGCGTCGCAATAAACGTAACTTTTATGGCGTTCTAGGAATCGTAGGATTGGCCGTTCATGGAGTGGCGGCTGCTCAGTCTTCAAATAGCACCACTCATTGTGATCTTTCTGGTCGGTCAGTCACTTGCGATACAAAAAGGCGCGAGGCTGATCAGCCTTTAGATTATGGAGCAATCCTTCAACAGGGGCAGGAACTGGTCCCAGCCGCGCGACCTGAGCGCCCGGTCCCAGATCGGCCATATCCTCAGCCGTTGAAAGAATCTGATCGCGGTGAGCAATTTCGAACCGACTATTTTCTGACCGGTAATGGGTTACTCGAATCTTGCGGCGAGGGAGCACTATCGCGCGGCTGGCTGGCCTGCGCTGCATTTATTCAGGGTGTTTCAGGCACAATTACTGGTATTGCGGAAGTCTCCGGCGGCAGGAAAATGATGTGTAATTCGGAGCGAGCAACGCTCGGCCATAAAATAGATGTCGTGTCGAAGTTTTTGTCTGATCATCCTGAGAGTAGACACCACGATGCTGGTCCGCTCGCAGCGGTAGCGCTAATCCGAGCTTTCCCTTGCGATGCCAAGTAGTTATCTAAGTTCGTCTCCCCTATTGCTCGGAGTGAAATTTCATCGGGCTGATGCGGCGTAACGGCCTAGCCTTCCAAGTGGTTGAGTAACCGGCAAAAACCCGCCACACCGCGCCCATGCACTTGCGCGCTCAAGCCCTTGTCTGTGCCGTCCGCGCCCACGGCGAAACCGCCGCGATCGCGCGGCTGCTGACGGCTGAGTACGGGCTGGTCGCGGGCTATGTCGCGGGCGGGCGGGGGCGCAACTTGCGGCCCGTGCTGATCCCCGGCAACGTGGTCGACGCGGAGCTGCGTGCCCGCTCGGACAGCCAGCTCCCGTTCGCGCGGCTGGAATTGGTCGCCAGCCGGGGGCCGTGGCTGAACGAACCGCTGCCCGCCGCCGCGATCACCTGGGCCTGCGCACTCACCGCCAGCGCGCTGCCCGAACGCCAGCCGTTTCCCGCGCTCCACGCGGCCTTGTCGGCGCTGCTTGATGCGGCGTGCCATGCCCCCTCGGCGCGCGGGTGGCTGCCGGGGCTGATCGCATTTGAAGGGCTGGTGCTGCGCGAGCTGGGCTATGGCGCCACCCCGCGCCCGCCGGGCGATGCCGATTGGCCAGCGCAACTGGCCGGATTCGACACGCTGGGACCGCTGATCGAACGCTATGCGCTTGCCGAACGGCACGGCGGTGTTATGGGAGCGCGCGCCATGCTGCGAGAGCGGCTGGCCCGGATCAGCTAGCCTTGGAATTCCCATGAAGATTGCGGTTTTTGCCGGAGACGGCATCGGTCCCGAAGTTACCCGTGAAGCGATGCGCGTGCTGCACGCGCTGGACCTGCCGGGGCTGGAGCTGACCGAGGGGCTGGTTGGCGGCGTCGCCTACAAGGCAACCGGCCATCCGCTGCCGCCCGAAACCATCGCCATTGCCCGCGCCTCGGACGCGATCCTGTTCGGCGCGGTCGGCGATTTTGACTGCGACCATCTGGAACGCGCGCTGCGCCCCGAACAGGCGATCCTGGGCCTGCGCAAGGAACTGGGCTTCTTCGCCAACTTGCGCCCCGCGACCGTGTTCAAGGGTCTGGAAGGCCTGACCAGCCTGCGCCCCGAAGTCGCCCGCGCAATCGACCTGCTGATCGTGCGCGAGCTGAACGGCGATGTCTATTTCGGCGAAAAGGGCATCCGCACCCTGCCCGACGGCCGCCGCCAGGGCTGGGACATGATGTCCTATGCCGAAGACGAAGTGCGCCGGATCGCCCATGTCGGGTTCAAGGCTGCGCAGGGCCGTAAAGGCCGCCTGTGCTCGGTCGACAAGGCCAACGTGCTGGAAACCTCGCAGCTGTGGCGCGACGTGGTGATCGAGGTTTCGGCGGACTATCCCGACGTCGAGCTGACCCACATGTATGTCGACAACGCGGCGATGCAGCTGGTCAAGAACCCCGGCCAGTTTGACGTGATCGTCACCGGCAACCTGTTTGGCGATATCCTGTCGGATCAGGCCAGCATGTGCGTCGGTTCGATTGGTTTGCTGGCCTCGGCCAGCCTCGCCGAGGGCACGTGCGGGCTGTATGAGCCGATCCACGGCAGCGCGCCCGATATTGCTGGCAAGGGGCTGGCCAATCCGATGGCGACGATCCTGTCCGCCGCGATGATGCTGCGCCACAGCTTTGGCCTTGAAGCGCCCGCGGCGCGGATCGAAGCGGCTGTGGCCCGCGCGCTGGCCGACGGGATCAAGGGCGGCGATCTGGGCGGCAGTTACGGCACCGCCGCCATCGGCGACGCGGTTCTGGAAAGACTGTAACCATGACCCTGCGGCTCGGCGTCGTCCTTCCCACGTTCAACGAGCGCAAGAACCTGCGCGGTATGGTCGAGCGGCTGGATGCGGCGCTGGCCGGTGTCACCTGGGAAGTGATCGTCGTCGATGACAACAGCCCCGATGGCACCGCTGATGAAGCGCGCCTGATCGCGCAGGACGATCCGCGCGTGCGGGTGATCCAGCGGATCGGGCGGCGCGGCCTGTCCTCCGCCGCGATCGAGGGGATGTGCGCCACGGCCGCGCCGGTTGTGGCGGTGATGGACGCTGACCATCAGCACGATCCGGCCCTGTTGCCGCTGATGCTGGCCGCGATCGAAAGCGGGGAGCATGACTTGTCCTATGCCAGCCGCTTTGCCGAAGGGTCGAGTACCGAGCAGTGGGGCCGGCCCGACCGGGTCAAGGCCTCCAACCTCGCCAACCGCATCGCCAACAAGGTGACCGGCGTCGAACTGTCCGACCCGATGAGCGGATACTTCATGCTGCGCGCCGAAGTGCTGCGCGCCGATGCGCACCGCCTGTCGGGTGTGGGCTTCAAGATCCTGCTCGATATTCTCGCCACGGTCGATGCGCCGCTGCGGATCAAGGAATTGCCGATGAATTTCGCTGCCCGCGCCGACGGCGAAAGCAAGCTTGACCGGACCGTGGTGTTCGAGTTCCTGATTGGCCTTTATGACAAGTGGCTGGGCCGGATCATCCCGACGCGGTTCGCGCTGTTCGGCACGGTCGGCGCGCTGGGTGTGTTCGTGCAGCTGGGCGTGCTGTGGGTGATGCTCCACCTCGTTTTCGGGGAACGGTTCGTTTACGGCAACTGGTCCGAAAGCACGACCTTCAACGTCGCCAATACGGTGGCCGCGGTGATCGCGATGACCTTCAACTTCGTGCTGAACAACGAGTTGACCTATTCCGATCAGCGCCTGCGCGGGCTGGGTCCGGTGCTGAAGGGCTGGGCGCAGTTTGCGCTGACCTGCTCGCTGGGCCTGCTGACCAACATCGGTTCCGCCGCCGCGCTGAAATCGATGGGGATCAATGATGTCGTCGCGGTTGTCGCGGGGATCATCCTGGGTTCGGTCTGGAACTTTGCGCTGTCGAACAAGTTCGTCTGGGGCAAGTATTGAGCCGGACGGCCCCTCCCCGGCGGGGAAGGGCCTGATCGCCTACCCTTCGACGAAGCCCTTCCACGTCGCCATGTAATCCACGAACGCCGCGCCCAGCCCTTCGGCTTCCAGATGCGCGCGGGTGACGGGCGTGGGCGTGCTGGCGAACGCGGGGTCAGCCACCACGCGCGCCGCGAAATCGTGGTGCAGGATCGCGCCCCGGCCGATCAGCACGAAGTCGGCCCCGGCATCGAGGCAGGCCTGCACTTTGGCCGTGCTCATGATCTTGCCCGCCACGCCCAGCCGGGTGGCGCCGCGCTCCAGCGCGGTGAAGTGGTTGATCAGCGGCTGGCTTGCGAACGCTGCGTCTTCGGGGGTCTTGAAGCAATCCCACAGCGACATGTCGAGGTAATCGAGCTGGCCGCCGGTCATCACTTCCTGCGCAAGTTCCAGCGCCTCGGCGATGCGGATGCCGAACCGTTCGGGTGACAGGCGCAGGCCCAGCTGGAAATCGGGCCGGGTCGCGGCGCGGATGCCGTCGATTACCTCCAGGATGATCCGTTTGCGGTTCTCGAAGCTGCCGCCATAGCCATCGGTGCGCTGGTTGTTCTCGGCATCGAGGAACTGCGCGAGGATGTAACCATGCGCGCCGTGGAGTTCGACCCCGTCAAACCCGGCGCGCTCGGCCCGGACGGCGGCGGCGATGAAATCGCTGCGCAGTTGCTCAACCTCGGCCGTGGTCAGCGCCCGCGATCCGGTTTCGGCATCCGCGAACGGACCCTGCGGCGCTTCGCCGATCAGGTCCTTGGGCGAGCGGATCCCTGCGTGGTGCAGCTGCACCGATGACAGCGCGCCGCCTGCGCGGATCGCCCCGGCCAGCTGCGTCAGGCGCGGCAGGTGATCGTCGGACCAGATGCCGAGCTGGCCGGGAAAGCCCTGGCCCTGGCGCTGGACGTGCGCGGCGGCGGTCATCACCAGCCCCATGCCGCCGTTTGCGCGCAGCGTCAGCCAGTTGATTTCATCGTCCGACAGGGTGCCGTCGGGCTGGCTTTGCAGATTGGTCAGCGGGGCCAGCATCATCCGGTTGGCCATCGCCGGGCCGCGCGAAAAGGTCAGCGGAGCTGCGGGGGTAGTCATATTGCGAAATCCTCCTGTTCGCCTCGCAATATGGGGACGTTTGCGTTCAGCGCCAGCCGGGCAGCCACATCCACTGTTCGTAACTCATCTTCCCGCCCGTCAGCGGCGCGGCCGAGATGATCGGATAGAACCACGCGAACAGCGCCGCGCTCAGCACCAATGTCGCCGGGGCGAGCCAGCGCCAGCGGTCCGCGCGCGCCCACAGGTCTTCCAGCGCCAGCGCCAGACAGGCCATCAGGAACGTGGCGGGCAGCAGGTAGTGGTAATAGAACTGCACTGGCTTGCCCGACACCGCCCAGAACCCCAGGCTGACCAGATAGAGCAGCGCGAACGCCAGCGCATCACGCCGCCCCTGCCGCAGCCCCGCCCACAGGCACCAGCCCAGCGCGGGCAGGCCCGCCAGCATGGTAAAGGGATTGCCGATCAGCACGATCCCGCGCTGCACGCCGTCCACCACCTCATACAGATACCAGATCGCGCGGGCGTTGATGATCCATTGCCACCAGTCGCTGCGATAGGGGTGCGGCTTCACCACGCTGTCCTGCAATTGCAGCATGTAGTTGTGCCAGCCGACCGGATCGAACGGATTGACCGGCTGGCTGGTCCAGTGGAACGCGGGCCAGAAGGTCAGCCAATAGACCAGCAGCGGGACCAGTCCCAGCCACAGCGCGGCTTCGGGCAAGGAGATGCCCGGAACCGCCCCGCCGCCGCGCGCCCATCCGAACCGCAGGCCGGTATCCTTCAGCTTGGCCGCAGCGAACACCAGCCCCGGCACCACCAGCAGCGGTGCGACGCTCCACTTCGCGCCCAGCGCCAGCCCCAGCGCGATGCCTCCGCCCGCCAGCCGCCACCGCGCGCTGCCGGGGCGGCGCAGCGCGCTGGCGCAGAGCCAAAGGCCGACCATCGCCAGCATCGCCATCATCATGTCGAGCATCGCGATCCGGCTTTGCACGAACCACAGGAAATTGGTGGCCAGCAGGAACTGCGCGGCCAGCGTCACCGCGCGGCGCTGGGTGGCGAACCACATCAGCCGCGCAAACGCGAACAGCCCCAGCGCGCCCGCCAGCGCGGATGGCGCGCGCCAGTACAGAGGCTTATCGCCCAGCCACGCGATCGCGCCGGCCAGCACGGTCTTGCCCAGCATCGGGTGTTCCGGATTGAACCGCGTGTCCGCCAGCACATGGCGCGCGGCGGCGGTGTAATGGACCTCATCGAAGTAGATCTGTGACGGGATGCCCAGCCGCCACCACACCAGCGCGAGGAAGAACACGGCGATGACCGCGCTCCAGTCGGCGGGATCCCGTTCGGCGGTCAGACTGCGGCCCATGGACGCGGGGTTAATGCGTGCGGACAAGGAGCGCAATGGGTTCGGCCGGGTTCAAATCCCTCCCACTTGTGTCATGTTGAACTTGTTTCAGCATCCATCCCCCGGTTGGCGCAATTGGGGCCGCTCTGGCGCGCCCGGTGCCGCCGTGCTGCCGCCGGTGGGGTCCGCGCGGGCCTGCCCGATGGATCCTGAAACGAGTTCAGGATGACGGGGTAAGGAGGGGTGGGGCTGGTGGGAGCAGCGCCGGGTCCATCCAGCATCGTCATGCTGAACTTGTTTCAGCATCCATCCCCCGGTTGGCGCAATTGGGGCCGCTCTGGCGCGCCCGGTGCCGCCGTGCTGCCGCCGGTGGGGTCCGCGCAGGCCTGCCCGATGGATCCTGAAACGCGTTCAGGATGACGGGGTTGAGGCGAAAGGGTGGTGTCTGCCCCTTGCCCGCCGCCAAGCCCCCGCCTAAAGCCCAAACCACTATGAAACGCACCACCGGAACCGACCGTTCGATCACCCGCACCTGGCGCCCCGCAACGCAGGCCGTGCGCGCGGGCACCTGGCGCAGCGAGCAGGGCGAGACGAGCGAGGCGATTTTCATGACCTCCGGCTTCTCGTTCGACAGCGCCGCGACCGTGGCCGCGCGCTTTGCGGGCGAGGCGGACGGGATGACCTATTCGCGCCTTCAGAACCCGACCGTGGCGATGCTGGAAGAACGGATCGCGCTGATGGACGGGGCCGAGGCGTGCCGGGTGCAGGCCACCGGCATGGCGGCGATGACCACCGCGCTGCTGTGCCAGCTTTCGCAGGGCGACCACGTGGTTGCCGCGCGCGCTGCGTTCGGGTCGTGCCGCTGGCTGGTCGACCAGCTGTTCCCGCGTTTCGGGATCGAATCGACCACCATCGACGCGCGCGACAACGCCCAGTGGGAAGCCGCGATCCGGCCCAACACCAAGGTGTTCTTCTTTGAAACCCCCGCCAACCCGACGATGGATATCGTCGATCTGCAATTCGTCTGCGATCTGGCGCGGTCGCGCGGGATCACCACGGTGGTCGACAACGCGTTCTGCACATCGGCCCTGCAACGCCCGATCGAGTTCGGCGCGGACGTGGTGGCCTATTCCGCAACCAAGCTGATGGACGGGCAGGGCCGCGTGTTGGCCGGGGCGGTCACCGGCACGGCCGATTTCATCAACAACACGCTGCTGCCGTTTCAGCGCAACACGGGTCCGAACCTGTCGCCATTCAATGCCTGGGTCGTGCTGAAGGGGCTGGAAACGCTGGACCTGCGGGTCAGAAGGCAGAGCGAGAATGCGCTGCTGGTTGGGCAGTTCCTGGAAGCCCGCGTGCCCAAGATCAACCATCCGGGCCTGCCCAGCCATCCCCAGTATGAACTGGCGTCAAAGCAGATGGATGCCTGCGGCTCGATCTTCTCGTTCGAAGTGGAAAGCCGCGAACAGGCGTTTGCGCTGCTCGACGGGCTGGCGCTGATCGACATTTCCAACAACATCGGCGATTCGCGCTCGCTGCTATGTCACAACGCTTCGACCACACACTATTCGGTCAGCCCTGAGGCCCGCGCCGAAATGGGCGTGACCGACGGGATGCTGCGGCTGAACGTGGGACTGGAAGATCCGCAGGATCTGATCGAGGATCTGGATCAGGCGCTGACCAAAGCAGGGCTTTAAGCCTGCCTTTACCGACACCCCGGATCAAGTCCGGGATGTCGGGCAGTGGATAGGGTAATTCCATCACTTAGATCACCAGCGGCCGTCCCAGATTTGCCGCTGCGTCGTTGAACGCTGCCGCGGTGGACAGCGGATGGCCGATGCAGCCGCCGCCCGCCAGCTCGCGCAAGTGCCGCGCCGCGCAGGCCGGGGAACTGGCCGCCGCCGCCAGCACGCCGACGATCCGCGCCTCGTCCTGCGTCATGCGCAGTGCGCAGCACGGGGCGAGCAGGATCTTGCGCCGCGCTGCACCCGCCAGTTCCACCACGAACGCGCGCAGCAGCACCAGCGGCTGGCGAAAGCCTGCGCCGAACGTGTTGAGGAACAGCATCGCCGCGTGGGCATCGCGGATGCCGTGTGCTGCCATCCGCCGCACTGCCACCAGCACCATGCGCTGCATCGCATCGTCGGGCAGGGCAAAGGGCAGAACGGTTGCAGGGGCGTCGGTGCGGGGGCGGGCGGCTGGTTCCATGGCGATTCTCCGTAAGTGCGGCTGCATCCTATCGCTAATGCGAATAAGTCGCAATAAGCAATCGAGGAGCCATCCGTGCAAGGCGGGGCAGGCGGCGCGCGTTTTGCCATCACGCCCCATTGCCCGCCCGCGATCCAATCGCTAACTTGGGCGCATGAAGGAACTGTTCCAACATGCGGCCATGACCGATGGCATCACCGTGCGGGTCGCGGTAAATTTTCTGCCGGATCAATCGCGGATTGAATCGGGCAAGTGGTTCTGGGTCTATCACATCCGGATCGAGAACGGATCGGATCAGCCGGTGCAGTTGCTGACCCGCCACTGGCGGATCACCGACGGGCGCGGGCTGGTGAACCATGTCGAAGGTGAAGGGGTGGTCGGCGAATCCCCGCTGCTTCAGCCGGGGGCCAGCCACGATTACGTATCCGGTTGCCCGCTGACGACGCCGCACGGCAGCATGGAAGGCCATTACACCTTCCGCCGCGTGGATGGCTCGCTGTTCGAAGCGGCGATCCCGTTCTTTGCGCTGGCGGCGCCCGCAACAGCGGGTTGAACCGCGCGCGGAGTAATTTTCCTTTCAGGCGGGGTCGTGAAAACCCCATTGCCCCGCTGCATCACGCACCATAGGGAAGGGCCATGAAGCGCACGCACTTGCCCCTGAACGCCTTGCGCGTGTTCGATGCAGCCGCGCGGCATTTGTCGTTTACCCGCGCGGCGGATGAGCTGGCGGTAACGCCGGCCGCCGTCGGCCAGCAGATCCGCGCGCTTGAAGACGTGCTTGGCGTGGTGCTGTTCCGCCGCACGCCCAAGGGGCTGGAACTGACCGAGGAAGCCAGCGCCGGGCTGGAAGCACTGCGCACCGGGTTCCTGCATTTCGAAGATGCGGTCCAGGCGATGCAGGCCGGGCAATCGAGCCATGTCTACACCATCGCCGCGCCGCGCGATTTCTTTGCGGCCTGGCTCGCTCCACGTCTGGCGGCGTTCCGGGCTGCCAACCCGGAAGTGCGCTATAGCCTGATCGACGGCGAGGATGCCGATTTTACCGAGGCGAACCTCGATCTGGCGGTGCGCTGGGCCGAAGGGCCGGGTGAGCTGGAAGGCGTGCAACTGGGCGCAGCGGCGCGCGTCATCGTGGGCGCGGGTGACTGGATCGGCTGGCCGGGCGATGCGCAGCCGGGTGGTGCCGGGGCGGATGCGCCCTTGACCGTCGGTGATGCCGGACAGGCTTTTGCCGCCGCCACCGCAGGGATGGGCCGCGCGCGGGTGCCTGCGCTGCTGGCGCAGAGCTGGCAGGCGCAGGGGCGGATCGGCGACCTGCCCGAATCGGAGCCCTGCCGCCGGGCCTACTGGCTGGTCGCGCCGCTGCCGCAGTGGCGCCAGAAAAAGGTCAAAGCGCTCGTCGCATTCCTCACGAACGGCTGATTTGCGCCATTGCCAAGATGGTGTTTGCTATTTGGCGCAAAAGCGCCCAATAGGATCGCGCTATCGGTTGCCACTGACGGTTTTTGGTGCCGAGACGCTCCTCTTTCCAGCCTTTGCTACTTATGGCCCAGCGACCCGGCGTTCGGGTTCGCGACGCAAGGAATAGAGTTTATGTCCGACAATACAGCCGTCACCGGCACCGTGAAGTTCTTCAACCAGGACAAGGGTTTTGGTTTTATCCAGCCCGACAATGGCAACAATGATGCCTTCGTCCACATCAGCGCAGTGCAGGCCGCCGGTCTCCACACGCTCGATAAGGATCAGCGCATCACGTATGAACTGACCGAAGATCGCCGTGGCAAGATGAGCGCAACGAACCTGCGTTCGGCTGCCTGATCTGACGCGCGCAGTTCTGCCCATCGGTTCCCGGAAAGGCTGAAACATGGCAACGCAGGAGTTTTATCTTGCTCGCGCTGGTGAAGCCCGGGCCGAGGCGGCAGTCTGCTCGCTCGACAATGTCCGTGAGCGCGCTCTGCGCTCAGCCGAAGCGTGGGAGGCCATGGCCGCCCGCGCTGCCGAAACCGCCGAGGCGCGCCAGGTGCGTGACCTTGAAAAGGCGGCGGCAGGGTTCACCTCGCCCTAGGGCGATCTGACCCCGGCGTGGCCGCAAGGCTGCGTGGACCAACTGACAACGGCCGGGCCAGTCCCGGCCGTTTTCATGTCTGCTATCCGCTTATGGCGCGACCACCACGGTGCCGCGCGCCATCACGAACTTCATCGCTTTGAGCACTTTGACGTCGCTCAGCGGATCGCCATCGACCGCGATGATGTCGGCCGCCTTGCCAACCTCGATCGTGCCGGTTTCCTTGTCCACGCCCAGCAGTTCGGCGGCGTTGATGGTGGCGGCCTTGATCGCTTCGACCGGGGGCATCCCGAACTTTACCAGCAATTCAAACTCATCGGCGTTGCGGCCATGCTTGGATACGCCCGCGTCGGTGCCATAGGCGATCCGCACGCCCGCCGGAAAGGCCTTGGCCAGCGACTTGCCGGTTACGCCGATGCGCCAGTCGATCTGCGCCTTGATCGCGGGCGGATAGGCGTTGGGATTGGCGGCAAGCCGTTCCAGATAGCCGTTCACGGTGCTGAGCGTGGGGACGTAGAAGGTTTTGTGTTCCTTCATCAGCTTGACGATCTCGTCGTCGATCATCGTCCCGTGCTCGATCGAATCCGCGCCGACCCGCACCGCCAGCTTGATTCCTTCCGCGCCGTGGGCATGAACTGCCACCTTGCGGCCATAGGCGTGGGCGGTATCGACCAGCGCGCGGGCCTCATCCTCGAACATCCGGGTGGCCAGGCCCGTGCCGGAATTGACCCCGCCAGTGCTGGCAAACTTGATCACGTCCGCCCCGCGCCCGATCTGGCGGCGCACCGCGCGGCGGCAATCGTCCGCGCCATCGCACAGGTTTTCGGTTCCGATCAGGGCGTGGACATCGTCCGCCAGACCGACCCGGCCATCCATGTGCCCGCCGCTGGTGGAAATCGATTCGCCCGCATCCACGATCCGCGGGGCCAGCACCCAGCCGCGCCGCGATGCTTCCTTCAGCGCCAGCACCTTGCCATCATCGTCGCCCAGGTTGCGCACCGTGGTAAACCCCGCACGCAGCGTCTTCATCCCGTTCCAGTAGGTTTCGTGGGCGTTGAGCGGCAGGCTGTCGGTCACCATCGCGGTGATCCCCTCGTTGCCCGCGCGGTCGGATGACAGGTGCGTGTGGCTGTCGATCAGGCCGGGCAGCACGGTCCGGCTTTTCAGGTCGATCGTGTCCGCGCCGGCCGGGGCGGGGGTATAGCCATCCTGCACCGCCACGATCTTGCCCTCATCGACCACGATCGTCGTCGCCCCGCGCGGGGTCTGGCCCGGCACCGCGATCAACCGGCCCGCGTGGATATAAGTCGGCGCGGCCAGCGCGCTGGTTCCGGACAACAGGGCGGCAAGAGCGAGGGCGGGGCGAAGCATAAGGGCAATCTCCGGCTGAACGAATGTTGCGCGCAGCCTATCGGCGTTATCTGGCGGCGGCAATGACATTGGGGGTGACAGCGAAACCCGGCAGGCGTAGGGGCGCGGGCATGACGTTCTGGCGCGCCTTCCTGCACCACCATCGCTTCGCCGCAGCGCTGCTGCTGGCGGCGGTGCTGGCGCTGCGCGTGGCGGTGCCAGGCGGCTGGATGGTGGAGCAGCAGGGCGGTGAACTCACCGTCGCGCTGTGCAGCGATGCCAGCGGCGGGCAGGTCTTCGTCACGATCCCGCTGGGCGATGACACGCCCGATCCGCATGAGGGCAAGCAAGCCCCCTGCGCCTTCACCGCGCTGGCGGGCCTTGCCGATCTGCCGCACGCCGCCGATCTGCCGATGCCGCTGTCAGACAGGGTCGCACCTGCGCGAATGCCGCTGGAAATTTCCGTCGGCCGGGGTCTTGCCGCCCCGCCGCCGCCCCAGACCGGACCGCCTGCCATCGCCTGAACTCCCCCGTCGCCTGCCCGGCCCAGTGCCGCGCGCGGGCGCATGTTCATGCGATTACAGGATACCCGTTTCATGCAATTCCATACCCTGCTGCGCGCGTCCGCGTGCCTTGCCGCGCTGGCTGCTGCCGCACCCGCGCTGGCCGATGAAGCCGATTCTGCCGATGCCCAGACGATTGTCGTCACCGCTCCGCGCCTGACTACCACGCCGACCGATGCCGCGCTGGCCCGCGACAGCGAGCCCGCCACCGCGCCCGATGCCGCCGCATTCATTGCCCGCCTGCCGGGCGCTGCGCTGGTTGAAAACGGCGTGCTGTCCGGACAGGTCCAGCTGCGCGGCCTGTTTGGCGAGCGCGTGCTGCTGCGGATCAACGGCCAGCAGTTCGCCACCGGCGGTCCCAACGCGATGGACCCGGCGATGCACTATGCGCCGATGGTGCTGGTCGACCGGATGGAGCTGGCGCGCGGGATTTCCCCGGTGCGCGACGGGCCTGCGCTGGCTGGCGGCGTGAACGTGGCGCTGAAGGAAGTGCGGTTCGGTTCGGCGGGCGGCCTTGCCCCGCAAGTCGATGTGACCGCGCAGTATCGCTCGGTCGATGACAGCTTTGCCGTGGGCGGCCTGGTGGGCGTTGCCAACGATACGCTGCGGCTGGGGGTGATCGCCTCGCACGAGCGCGGCGATGACACGCGCTTCCCCGGCGGACGGCGGATTGGCGGCACATCGTACGACCGGGCGGTTTACGGCGTGCAGGCGGGACTGCGGACCGGGCCGGGCGAACTCAGCCTGGAATACCGGCGGCAGGAAACCGGTGCCTCCGGCAACCCGCCGTTTGCAATGGATATCGTCTATTTTCATACCGATTTCCTGCGGGCGGGGTTCAAGGGCGAACTGGCCGACAATGTGAAGCTGGACGTTCATGCGCACTATGCCGGGGTCGATCACCGGATGAACAATTACAGCCTGCGCCCCGCGCCCGCGCTGAGCGCCACGCGCCAGTCCGATACCACCGCGCGCACGCTGGCGACCGGGCTGGCGCTGGAGATCGGCACGCCGACCCGCCATGTCCGGCTGGGCGCGGATTACGAGCACATCGACAAGCAGTTCCAGATCTACAACCCGAACATGCCGACATTCTCGATCCATCCGCTCGACAAGGCGCGCTCCAGCCGGGTCGGCGGCTATGCCGAACTGCGCAGCGGATTTGGCCCGGTGGAAATCGAAGCGGGGGTGCGCGTCGATGCGCATATGGCCGCGACCGATGCGCCGCGGGTGGGCACCGGCGTGCCGATGGGGCCGACCAATCTGGCGCTCGCCTTCGCGGCGGCCGACCGGCAGTGGACCGGCACCACGGTGGACGGCGCACTGCGGATCTGGGCCGATCTGGGCGCGCTGACGCCGCGCTTCACACTGGCGCACAAGACCCGCGTGCCCAGCCTGGTCGAGCGGTTCAGCTGGTTGCCGACCGAGGCCAGCGGCGGGCTGGCAGATGGCAACATCTATGTCGGCGATACCCAGCTCAAGCCGGAACGGGCCTGGCTGGTCGAGGCTGGGCTCGATTGGCAAAGCGGCACCGCCTATGCCCGGCCGGCGCTGTTCTGGCGGCGGATCAACGACTATATCCAGGGCGTGCCGTATGATGCCACGCCGGGGGTAATCAACACCCCGGTGGAAATGGTCGCGGCCGCCAGCGGCGATCCCACCCCGCTGCGGTTTGCCAATGTCGCGGCCGAGCTGTGGGGCGCGGACGTGGCGTTCGGGGCGAAACTGGCCGGACCGCTGCGGCTGGACGGCGTGGCCAGCTGGGTGCGCGGACGGCGGGTGGACATCGCGGATTCGCTCTACCGGATCGCCCCGGCCGCAGTGCGGCTGGCGCTGGGCTGGGATGCCGCGCGCTGGGGGCTGTCGCTGGAAGGCGAAGCCGTCGCCGCGCAGGACCGCGTGTCGGCTGCCAACAGCGAACAGCGCAGCACGGGCTATGTCACCGCCAGCCTGCACGGCCATGTCCTGCCGCGCGACGGGGTGCGGATCGATGCCGGCGTCGAGAACCTGTTCGACCGGCACTATGTGGAGCATCTGTCCGGCTATAACCGCAACGGCCTTGGCGACGTCCCGCTGGGTGCGCGGCTGCCGGGGGCGGGGCGGTCGGCCTATCTCCGGCTGCGGGTCGCGTTTGGGGGTTAACCCCCCAAAGCCCGCCGCAACATCGCGGTCAGGTCTGTCCGGACCGCCGCAGGATCGGTCAGGCGGTCGAAACCCATGGTGGTTTCGATCGCCACCCCGGCCAGCAAACAGCCGAGCATGAACGCGGCGTGCTCTGCGGGCAGGGTGGCGGGGACTTTGCCCGCGCCCTGCGCCGCCACGATCAGCGCTGCCAGTCGTTCGCCAAAACGGATCTGCACTTCATCGAACACGGGCCGGGTTTCCAGCCGGTTGGCGATCATCGCGCTGAACAGCACGAAATAGGCCCGCACCGAGATATCGCGCTGGACCAGTTCGACAAACCGGTCAGCCAGCGCCAGCACCTGTTCCAGCGGGCAGTCGATCCCGGCCACGGCGCAATCGGCCTGTTCGTGGACATGGGCCGATACGCGCCAGATCACCGCTTCGATCAGTCCGTCCTTCGATCCGTATTTGCGGCTGGCCAGCCCCCGGCTGAAGCCCGCGCTGGTCCCCACCCGTTCCAGCGTGGCGGCCAGATAGCCTTCGGTCGCGATGATCTGCGCGGCGGCATCCAGCAGGCGGTGTTCGGATTGCGCGCTGCGCTCCGCCTGGGTGCGCCGCTTGGGGGCGGTAGCATCGGGGGCAGGGGGTTCACGCACGGGCATATCCATCGATGTTGTTAATCCCCAGGACGGGCAGCATTGCAACTATAACTTAGTTGTTGACCGTATACTAACTCTAAAATATCATCCTCGCACAACCGGCGCATCAGCCGCCGATCCAGCAGAGGACGCTTAACCCATGGCACTGCCGAACGAACTCGCCCAGACCATCATCGATCCCAAGGCCTATTCAAACCGTGAGGTGGTTGACGAAGCGTTCCGCACCATTCGTGCGACCGCGCCGCTGGTGAAGGCGCAGCTCGACGGGTTTGAGCCGTTCTGGGTCGTCACGCGCCATGCCGACATCAAGGAAATCGAACGTCAGTCGGACTTCTTCCATAACGGTGACAAGTCCACGTTCCTGACCAATATCGAAGGCAACGCGCGCGTCCAGATGCTGACCGGGGGGGAACCGAACCTGATCCGCAGCCTGGTGTCGGTCGACGGCAAGGAGCACAAGGATCTGCGCGGGATCGTGTTTCCGCATATCACCCCGCGCGCGATCAAGCCGCTGGAAGAGCAGATCCGCAGCATTGCCCGCGAATTCGTGGACCACATGCTCAGCTTTGACGGGGAATGCGATTTCGCCGCCGACGTTGCATTCCTCTATCCGCTGCGGGTCATCATGACCGTGCTGGGCGTGCCGCAGGAGGACGAGCCGTTCATGCTGAAGCTGACGCAGGAACTGTTCAACAACGCCGACCCGGAACTCAACCGCGCGCGCGCCGAACTGTCGCCGGAGGATATGCTCAAGTCCTTGTGGGAAACCACGATGGAGCTGGAGCGCTATTTCGCCGCCGTCACGGAAAAGTTCCGCGCGAACCCCACCGACCACATCAACAGCCTGATCGCCAACGCGAAGATCGACGGCGAATACCTCAACCACCGGCAGATGATGGGCTATTACATCATCGCCGCCACGGCTGGCCACGACACCACCTCGAACACCACCGCAGGGGCCATGTGGGCGCTGGCCGAAAAGCCGGAAATGCTGGCGCAGATGAAGGCCGACCCGGCGCTGATCAATGCCTTTGTCGAGGAATCGATTCGCTGGGAAGTGCCGGTGAAGCACTTCATGCGCAGCTGCGTGGCGGACTGCGAAATCGGCGGGCAGCAGATCAAGGCGGGCGACTGGCTGATGCTGTCCTATCAATCCGCCAACCGCGACGAAACCGTCTGGGCTGACCCGTTCGAGTTCCGGATCGACCGCGAAAACAACCCGCAGATCGCGTTCGGCTACGGCGTCCATGTCTGCCTCGGTCAGCACCTCGCGCGGATGGAAATGCGGATCCTGTGGGAGGAACTGTTCAAGCGGCTGGAAACGGTCGAACTGGCGGGCAAGGGCGAACGCACAATTTCCAACTTCGTGTGCGGGCCAAAGCACGTGCCGATCCGCTTCACCGCGAACTGAGCTAAGGGGGAGGGACGGGCCATGGCCGAAGGTTTCCGCCAGTGGCGCTGCCGCAACTGCGGGTACATCTATGACGAGGCGCTGGGCTTGCCGGACGAGGGCATCGCACCGGGCACCCGGTTCGAGGACATCGACGACGAATGGTATTGCCCCGATTGCGGCAGCGAGAAGCAGGACTTCGAACTGTTGGCGTGAGGGGCCTCTGCCCAATTTAACCGCGCGGCTAAATCGGTGATTGACCGGGCCGCGCGGCCGGGGCATCCCGGTTGCAACATGAAACCTGAAACGATCCGCATTCCGATTGGCGAAGGCCTGTCCATCGCCGCTGACATCGCCGGTCCGCGCGGCGCGCCGACTGTAATCCTCGGCCATGGCGGCGGGCAGACCCGGCACAGCTGGGACAAGGCCGAACAGCAGCTGGCGCAGGCCGGCTATTTCGCCATCAACTATGACCTGCGCGGCCACGGCGACAGCGACTGGTCGCCCGACGGCGATTACAACATCGATCTGCGGGCGGAGGACCTGGCGCAGGTTGCGGCGGTCGGCTCGCGCCCGTTTGCGCTGGTCGGGGCGTCGCTGGGCGGGGTGACCTCGCTCGTCGCGGCCTCGCACGGGCTGGAACCGGCGGCAATCGTGCTGGTCGATATCGTCCCGAAGATGAGCGAGGAGGGCGTCGGCCGCATCCGCGCGTTCATGTCCGCCAATCCGGAAGGCTTCGCCAATCTGGACGAGGCGGCCGATGCCGTCGCCGCCTATTACCCCGAACGCCCCCGGCCCAAGGACGTGTCGGGCCTCAACAAGAACCTGCGCCTTGGCGACGATGGCCGTCTGCACTGGCACTGGGATCCGCGCATGATGGACGATTTCCGGCGCGATCCGCACGCCCTGCTCAACCTGATGGACGCTGCCGACTGGACCGACCGGGTGCCGACCCTGCTGGTGCGCGGGATGAAGTCCGACATCGTTACCGAAGACGGCGTCGATGACCTGAAACGCCGCATCCCCGCGCTCGAAATCGCCGATATCAGCGGCGCTGGCCACATGGTGGCGGGCGACAAGAACGATGAATTCAACAGCGCAGTGATCGAATTCCTGACCCGCGTGATGCCGCTGGGATAGGCGCAGGCGCGCCCGCGCCTATCCCGCAGCCCCGGCTTAGTCCGGGATGTCCCAGCGCACCGCCGTAGTCCATGTGCCCGCCACTTTCGCGCCGGTCTGGTCGCTGGCCGGATCGAACCGGGCGCGGCGCAGCAGTTTGGCGCAGGTTGCGTCATCCAGCACGTCATGGCCGCTTGAGGCGGTGACGGTGCAGTCGCCGGGCTTGCCATCCGCGCCGATGGTCAGGCGCACTTTGACCAGCCCTTCCAGTTCGCCGCGTATCCCGGCGCTGGGGTAATCGCTGGTCGATACCCACAGCGCGGGGTTGCCCTTTGGCCGGGCTGCGCGCGGGGCGATGCCAGGGGCGGGAGTGGGCGCTGGCGTGGGGAACAGCGCCTCGCCCAGGCCGCCGCCGCTGGCCTCGCCGACCGGGCCGGTCGGGAAGGTCGGCGCGGGGCCGGTGGCGGTGAAGGCAAAGGGATCGGCCGGGTTCGGCGCGGGCCGGTTCGGCGCGGGGCGCGGGTCTGCGGCCACGGGCTGCTCGGTCGGCGTGGGCACCGGCTTGGGTTTGGGCAGGTCGACATCGAACGTGCGAATGATCTCGCGCGCCTGCGGCATGAAGCTCGCGCCGAGGCCGTTGACCAGCGCAAACCCCGCCGCGACGTGGATTAGCGCGACCGTGGTCAGTGTGGCAATCCGGTGGTTGGAAGTGTGGGTATCGACATAAGCCATGGTGGCACCCTCCGTTCTGGTGACGGCGCCCCGACGGCCCTTTGCTTATCCTGAGTCGCACCGGGGCGACGCACTAGGTATGTTACAACATACCATAACCGTCAATGAACGAATCGCGGATGCCGTAGCGGAAACCAGTCTTCAATCGCAATCGATCCGCATGGTGCTAGGCTGGGTGAAACGGGAGATGCCGATGCCGATTCTCTATGACTACCTCCGCGCCCCCAGCCCGCGCCGTGCACGGATCGTGCTGGCGGAAAAGGGGATCGCCCATGACACCGCGATCGTCGATCTGGCGGCGGGCGAGCAGCTGGCCGAGGGCTTCCGCGCGGTCAATCCGGCCTGCACCGTGCCCGCGCTGCTGGTGGAGGACGGCGCGCCTGCGCTGACTGACAACGCCGCGATCCTGGCTTGGGCCGAAGCGGTGAAGCCCGAACCGCCGCTGCTGGGCCGGACCCCGCTCGACAAGGCCGAAATCGCCAGCTGGAACGCGCGGATTGAGCACGATTGTTTCATCCCCATCGCCGAGGCGATGCGCAACACCGCCCCGGCGATGAAGGACCGCGCGCTGCCCGGCCCGGTCAATTACGCCCAGATCCCGCAGCTCGCCGAACGCGGCCGCGCCCGTTTGTTCGATTTCCTCGACCGGTTCGACACGCACCTGGCGGGGCGCGAGTATGTCGCCGCCAGCGGGTTCAGCGTGGCCGATATCACCGCCGCCGTGGCAATCGATTTCGCCCGCGTCCTGCGGTTCGATCCCACCGAGGGCAGGCCGAACATCGCCGCCTGGCGCGCCCGGCTGGCCGAGCGGCCCGCGTTCAGTCTCTAGGCGTCCTCCTCCTCCTCCGGATCGTCCTCCGCCAGCAACGCGGCATTCGCGATGGAGTTCAGCCGCATCTGGTCGATCATCGCGTCGATGCTGTCATAGACCGCCTGCTGGTCCTCGGCATCGCCCAGCGCCCATTCGGCGCGCAGCCGCTCATAAACCGGATGGCCCGGCCGCAGCACTGCAAAGTGCGGGGCCGTCGTGGTCCAGCGCTGGGCCCGGCGCTGGCGCAGCAGGAACAGCAGCAGCGCGGTGTCATAGCGCCGCCAGGTCGCCACCACCTCACCCCCGCGCACGACCGGCCGTTCCTCGCCCGTCAGCGCGCGTTCCAGCGCGCAATCCTCCAGCCGCGCGATCCCCCGGTCAATCGCGGCCTCCCACGCGGCGGCAAAGCCCTCGGCCCCCGGCTGATGGCGCAGCCGATAGAGCGCCTCCAGCGAAGCCCCGATCCGCCGCGCCGCCTGCGTCACGATCCCCGTCGCCGCCAGCACCGCGATAAACTCGCGCTGCCGGTCCGGCGTGATCGAATTGCGGCGCGGCATCCGGTGGAGATACGGCGCAAACCCCAGCAAGGGATCGTCCGGCTCGGGCGGCAGATCGGCAAACGCGGTGCGCGATGTGCGCTTCCACGGGCGCGGCGAGGCACAGCCCACAGCCGCGCTCTCGCTGGCGAACGAGGCCGGCGACCAGATCGCTTCCCGCTCACTGGCGGGCGAGGTTGGGGGCCAGATTTCGCCCCTCCCGCTTGCGGGAGGGGTTGGGGGAGGGCCTGTTACCTCGCCCTCATCATCAAAACTGTCGGGATCGCGCAAGGAACCACACTCCACCTGGTTTGTTGGATTCCCCGTTGGAGGATCAACTTAACGCAGGGTGGGCGGTGTAGGAAAATGGTTTGACGGCGGTTGGAGCGAAAGTCTGGCCGAACTACCGGGCCGAACTACCGGGCTGAAAGTGCGGCTATTGCGCGGGGCGCGGCGGCCAACGACCTGCGTCTTTCATGGCCAGCACGTCCTTGGGCCACGGCGGAGGCCACGAATAGCCCGCTGCGCGCATCGTTGAAATGAACACAAGGCGGGCCTTGCCCTCATCGCTCTCATCATCGAGCCGTGAAGTGCTGGCGTAAATCGCTGCCGTATAACCCATGCTGTCGGCAGCCCAGACGTCGGCCCCCCGCTGAACCAGCAAGTTGGCGAGGCGATACTGATCCGTAACCGCAGCGAGAATCAGGGCTGCGGTGCCACGTTCATCCGCGCTGTTCGGAGAAGCGCCGGAATCCAGCAGTTGCATGGCCATGGCCGCTTCACGGTTGACCACGGCGTTGGCCAAGGGTGACGAGCCCGGGGGGGCGGGCGTCATGTCCGTGCACCCCAACAGCAGGGCCGCGAGTGCGAGAACGCCGAAGTGCCAGGATCGGGCCATGGTGCGTGCATATCCTTTTCAGCCCCCACATTTCGCTTTGACGTTATCGTGTGCGGTGCCCAGCGCCCCGTCCAGACTGTCTACCACATTTCCCATCTTGTGCAGCAGACCGGACCTGACTGCTTCCGCCGCGAGAATGCCCTTGATGCCCAACAAGGCAGCACCCAGGCCTTGCGCCAGCAGGTCGCGCGTCAGATTGAACGGGGGGTCCAGCCCGATCTTGCGCGTGCCGAAAGCGTCGGGCGCGGGCGTGCTCTCCTGAAGTGCCGTCAATGCTTCACCTTTGACGTGGAGCGCCACGACTTTGCCGTTGGGACGGCCACCAGCCGCAATCGTGTTGGCGTGGAGGCCGGCGGCATTGAACGTGGTGGCGTTGCCATCAACCGCGACCGCCGCCGCGCTCGCCAATCCTCCGCCGAGCGAATGACCGACAAATTTCGAGGGTGGCGAAGGCGAACCGTTCTGGAGGTTGTGGATTTCCATCTTCCTGGCGATTTCCTGCGCACGGCTGTAGTAAGCCGTATCGTTCTTCCCCAGGGCCTGATCCTTGTTTGCGCCCATGTCGCTGCCGAACCATTCCTCCGTCCCCCTGAACGAGACGGTATAGGCTGGTGGCTCACCGCTTTTATAGACGACTGCTCCAAAATTGGTGCCTTCGATTTTCAGATCTTCTGGCCTCAGGCCGGCCTTGGCCAGTTCTTTCGGATCATCGACCAGCGCCATCGGCGGGATAGGCTTGGGTGGAATGATCTGATTGGCGGGGGCGGCAATGGTCTGCGGCGGAGGGCGCCCGTAGGCCGCATTGGCGACATCGGCATCCTGCCGCCATTGCTGCATCTCGCGCAACTCGCTTTGCGCTTGCGGACAGCCGCCATCGACCGGGCAACTTTGCATGAGTGGCGCGCTAGCCATTTGGGCGATCCCGGATTTGAACGATCGTCTCTACTTTCAACGCGGTGTCCAGCGGCGCAAAGACCGTGTCCATGGTTTGCATGTATTGCAGCCCATTCATTTCCGGTATGAGCAGGCGGGCGAGGGCATAGACGAACAGCCGCGGTTCCGTGTCAATTCCCGCGCGCCTTGCCTCATCAAGGAACAGGTCCGGGGCCTGACTGATCTGATGTGGCGCAAGTGCGCCTGTGACTGGCTGCAACGAGGCCACCCACCGAGAAAAGCGCTCCCTGCGCTGGAGCGCCTTTTCTCCTTCAAATGATGTCACCACGCCTTGACTGATCGTCAACATGCGCAAGTCTCCGACTTGTGGCTGATGCCGGGTGCTATTTGTCAGTGAATACACGCGGCGTGCAAGCGGTTTAAATAGAAGGCAAGGCTCAAGGCGCGATGTAGGCAGTCACGGCCCAGCGGCCCATTCCGCTTGACCCTGTGTTGGAATCACACTAGGGGCCGCGACTTCCGGAGGCGGGCTTTGCCTGCGTTCCGGTTGAGCTGAACATTGGCGGTGCGTCGGGGGAACCCTGGCAAGCCGTCAAAGTAACCCGGTCCAGTTGTCCGGGTGGAGCGTTTTCGGCTCGTGTGATGTGTGGCGGCGGGCTTTGCCTTGCCCCGGTAAGCGCATTTCGCGGGACCCGCATTCCTTCACCTGTCCGCTTCGGCCACAACCAAGGTGAAGAGTACTTCATGCCTACTATCAACCAGCTGATCCGCAAGGGTCGCGTTCCGCAGAAGGCCAAGAGCAAGGTCCCTGCGATGGAGCAGAACCCGCAGAAGCGCGGCGTTTGCACCCGCGTTTACACCACGACCCCGAAGAAGCCGAACTCGGCACTGCGCAAGGTCGCGAAGATCCGCCTGACCAACCAGCGCGAAGTGATTTCGTACATTCCGGGCGAAGGCCACAACCTGCAGGAGCACTCGGTCGTGCTGATCCGCGGCGGGCGTGTGCGCGATCTTCCCGGCGTGCGTTACCACGTGCTGCGCGGCGTGCTCGATACCCAGGGTGTCAAGGATCGCAAGCAGAGCCGTTCGAAGTACGGCGCCAAGCGTCCGAAGTGACCTGACGGCCGCAGGCATCAGGTCATCCTGAACTCGTTTCAGGATCCATGGTGCCGCAAGCCCGGGTTTAAGAATTCACACGGCCAGGCCAACCGCTGGATGGACCCTGAAACAAGTTCAGGGTGACGAAAGCGGGCACAGTGCAGGGCCGGGTTGATGCAAAGGAATATGTGACATGTCACGTCGTCGTCGTCCCGAGAAGCGGGAAATCCTGCCTGATCCGAAGTTCAAGGATCAGATTCTGTCCAAGTTCATGAATAACCTCATGATGGACGGCAAGAAGTCGGTTGCTGAAAGCATCGTCTATGGTGCCATGGCCACCATGGAAACGCGCGCCAAATCGGACCCGATTGCGCTGTTCCACGATGCGCTGGCCAACGTGAAGCCGCAGATCGAAGTGCGTTCGCGCCGCGTCGGTGGTGCCACCTATCAGGTCCCGGTCGAAGTCCGTCCGGAACGCGCCCAGGCGCTGGCGATCCGCTGGCTGATCACCGCCGCGCGCAACCGCAGCGAAACGACGATGGCCGCGCGCCTCTCGGCTGAACTGCTGGACGCCGCCAACAACCGCGGCAACGCGGTCAAGAAGCGCGAAGACACCCACCGCATGGCCGACGCCAACCGTGCGTTCAGCCACTATCGCTGGTAAGTCGTCTTCAGGCTGTCACGAAACTGAACCAGAGGGCGGGGCTGTTCGGGCCCCAAACTCTCTTCAAAGGAAATACCCATGGCACGCGGCCATCCCCTTGAAAAATACCGGAATTTCGGTATCATGGCGCACATCGACGCTGGCAAGACCACGACGACCGAGCGCATCCTTTACTACACCGGCAAGTCCTACAAGATCGGCGAAGTTCACGACGGCGCCGCGACCATGGACTGGATGGAACAGGAACAGGAACGCGGCATCACGATCACGTCCGCCGCGACGACCTGCTTCTGGAACGACCACCGCCTGAACATCATCGACACCCCCGGCCACGTTGACTTCACCATCGAAGTCGAACGCAGCTTGCGCGTGCTCGACGGTGCCGTGGCCGCGTTCGACGGCGTGGCCGGGGTTGAGCCCCAGTCCGAAACCGTCTGGCGCCAGGCCGACAAGTACGGCGTGCCGCGGATGTGCTTCATCAACAAGCTCGACCGCACCGGCGCGAACTTCTACTACTGCGTCCAGACGATCATCGACCGTCTCGGCGCAAAGCCGGCCGTCCTGTATCTGCCGATCGGCGCCGAAGGCGACTTCGTCGGCCTGGTCGACCTGATCAACGAACGCGGCATCATCTGGAAGGATGAAAGCCTCGGCGCAGAGTTCGAATACGTCGATATCCCGGCCGACCTTGCCGACAAGGCCGCCGAATACCGCGAAAAGCTGATCGAACTGGCCGTTGAGCAAGACGACGACGCGATGGAAGCCTATCTCGATGGCAACATTCCCGACGCCGCCGAACTCAAGCGCCTGATCCGCAAGGGCACGCTGGCGCAGGCCTTCGTGCCGGTGCTGTGCGGCTCGGCGTTCAAGAACAAGGGCGTGCAGACGCTGCTCGACGCGGTCGTGGACTTCATGCCCTCGCCGCTGGACATCGAAGACGTCAAGGGCGTCAAGGTTGACAGCGACGAGGCAGACAGCCGTCCGCCGACCGACGAAGCACCGTTCAGCTCGCTGGCGTTCAAGGTCATGAACGATCCGTTCGTGGGCTCGCTGACGTTCATCCGGATCTATTCGGGCACGCTGACCAAGGGCACCTACCTCAACTCCGTCAAGGGGAAGAAGGAAAAGGTCGGCCGCATGCTCGAAATGCACGCGAACGAGCGTAAGGACGTTGAAGAAGCCTTCGCAGGCGACATCATCGCGCTTGCGGGCATGAAGGAAACGACGACCGGCGATACGATCTGTTCGGAACGCTACCCGATCGTGCTGGAACGCATGGAATTCCCCGAGCCGGTGATCGAACTGTCGGTGGAACCCAAGACCAAGGCCGATCAGGAAAAGATGGGCGTGGCACTGCACCGCCTGTCGGCTGAAGATCCCTCGTTCCGCGTGTCGACCGACCATGAATCAGGCCAGACGATCATCAAGGGGATGGGCGAGCTTCACCTCGACATCATCGTCGATCGCATGCGCCGTGAATTCAAGGTCGAGGCCAACGTCGGTGCGCCGCAGGTGGCGTATCGCGAATACCTCGGCAAGCCGGTGGACATCGACTACACCCACAAGAAGCAGTCGGGTGGTACCGGTCAGTTTGGCCGCGTGAAGGTCAAGGTCACGCCGGGTGAGCGCGGTTCGGGCTTCGTCTTCAAGGACGAAATCAAGGGTGGTAACATTCCGAAGGAATATATCCCCGCGATTGAAAAGGGCTTCCGTGAAACGGCCGAAACCGGCTCGCTCATCGGCTTCCCGATCATCGACTTCGAAGTGCTGCTGTATGACGGTGCCTACCACGACGTCGACTCCTCGGCGCTGGCGTTCGAAATCGCGGGTCGCGGTGCGATGCGCGAAGTGGCGCAGAAGTCCGGCATCAAGCTGCTCGAGCCGATCATGAAGGTCGAAGTCGTTTCCCCGGAAGAATACCTGGGCGACGTCATCGGCGACATGAACAGCCGTCGCGGTCAGATCCAGGGCACCGACACGCGCGGCAACGCGCAAGTCGTCGAGGCGCTGGTGCCGCTGGCGAACATGTTCGGTTACGTGAACCAGCTGCGCTCGTTCACCCAGGGCCGGGCCAACTACTCGATGTTCTTCTCTCACTATGACGAGGTCCCGGCAAACGTCGCGGCCGAAGTGAAGGAGAAGCTTGCCTAAGGGGCAAGATGATACTAGGGGCGGCGCCTGATTCAGCGGGCGCCGTCCATTCCCGCAGATTCGATATCAAGCGAAAAGAAGGTTTGAGACAATGGCGAAGGCAAAATTTGAGCGGAACAAGCCGCACTGCAACATCGGCACCATCGGTCACGTCGACCATGGCAAGACCACGCTGACCGCAGCGATCACCAAAATCATGGCCGAAATCAACGGTGGTGTAGCTGTTGACTTCGCAAACATCGACAAGGCTCCCGAAGAGCGCGAGCGTGGTATCACGATCTCGACCGCTCACGTCGAGTACGAAACCGCAAACCGCCACTACGCGCACGTCGACTGCCCGGGCCACGCTGACTATGTGAAGAACATGATCACTGGCGCAGCGCAGATGGACGGCGCGATCCTGGTGGTGAACGCTGCTGACGGCCCGATGCCGCAGACCCGCGAACACATCCTGCTGGCCCGCCAGGTCGGCGTGCCGGCGCTGGTCGTGTACATGAACAAGGTTGACCAGGTCGACGACGCGGAAATCCTTGAGCTCGTCGAACTCGAAATCCGCGAACTGCTCAGCTACTATGGCTTTGACGGCGACGCGATTCCCGTGATCCCGGGTTCGGCTCTTGCCGCACTTGAAGGTCGCGACGAAAACATCGGCAAGGACTCGATCATTGCCTTGATGAACGCCGTCGATACTGCCATCCCGCAGCCGCCGCGTCCGACCGACAAGCCGTTCCTGATGCCCGTGGAAGACGTGTTCTCGATTTCGGGCCGTGGCACCGTGGTGACCGGCCGTATCGAAACCGGCATCATCAAGGTTGGTGAAGAAGTCGAAGTCGTCGGTCTGCGTGACACGCAGAAGACCGTCGTGACCGGCGTCGAAATGTTCCGCAAGCTGCTCGACCAGGGTGAAGCTGGCGACAACGTCGGCGCGCTGGTCCGCGGTCTGAAGCGTGACGACGTTGAGCGCGGTCAGGTTCTGGCCAAGCCCGGCTCGGTCACTCCGCACACCGAATTCGCTGCCGAAGTCTACGTGCTGTCGAAGGATGAAGGTGGCCGTCACACGCCGTTCTTCGCCAACTATCGTCCGCAGTTCTACTTCCGCACCACGGACGTCACCGGCGAAGTGATTCTGCCGGAAGGTACCGAAATGGTGATGCCGGGCGACAACGTTGCCCTGTCGGTCAAGCTGATCGCGCCGATCGCGATGGATGAAGGTCTGCGCTTCGCAATTCGCGAAGGTGGCCGCACCGTCGGTTCGGGGGTTGTCAGCAAGATCACGAAGTAATATAGGCCGCGCTCCCGCAGGAGATTCGTTCTCCTGCGGGCCGGTTTTTCAGGCTGCTCGCTCTTTCACGAAAGCGGGAAAGAGCGGCGGTCTGGTTTGTTTTTGGCTCTTTCTCATCGGTAGTTGGACATGGAAGCTCAGAATATCCGCATTCGCCTGAAGGCATTCGATCATCGCGTGCTGGACCAGGCAACTGGTGAAATTGCGGAAACCGCTCGCCGCACCGGCGCGCTGATCCGGGGCCCCATTCCGCTGCCGACCAAGATCGAGAAGTTTACCGTGAACCGCGGGCCGCACATCGACAAGAAGTCGCGTGAGCAGTTCGAAGTTCGCACCTACAAGCGTCTGCTCGACATCGTGCAGCCGAACGCCACCACCGTGGACGCGCTGATGAAGCTCGATCTGGCTGCTGGCGTCAACGTCGAGATCAAGCTGGCGTAATCCGCCAGCTCGATTACCAGTTCCGGGCAGTTCGGTAACGCGCTGCTCAACTCCTTCCGGTTTCGGCCGGCTTGGCGGGGAAACCCGCCCGGACACAGGGATACCTCCGGTCGGATGGCCGGGAATGCGTCCCCCGTCTCGCTTCCGTCTGGTGCTTCGCACCGGTCAGGGAGCACCCAGCCCGGACGGGGCTCGTATCACAAAATGGGCTGGACATGCCTGTTCGGGATGGGCCCGGGCAGGCCTCTGTTTATGGAGAATGGATCATGCGCACTGGCGTGATCGCCAAAAAGGTGGGGATGACCCGCCTTTTCCAGGAGGACGGTCGGCACGTGCCGGTAACCGTTCTGGCGCTGGAAGATTGCCAGGTGGTTTCGGTGCGCACCGATGACCGTGACGGTTATGTCGCGGTTCAGCTCGGTGCGGGCCAGGCCAAGCAAAAGAACGTTGCGAAGCCGCAGCGTGAACACTTTGCCAAGGCTGAAGTGCCGCTCAAGGCTCGCGTGGTTGAATTCCGCGTAGCTGATGACGCGTTGCTTGAAGTCGGTTCGACGATCGCTGCGTCGCACTTCGTTCCGGGTCAGTTGGTCGATATTTCGGGCCACACCCAGGGCAAGGGCTTTGCCGGTGCGATGAAGCGTTGGGGTTTCGGCGGTATGCGCGCAACCCACGGCGTTTCGATCAGCCACCGTGCCCACGGTTCGACGGGTAACCGTCAGGATCCGGGCCGCGTGTTCAAGAACAAGAAGATGGCCGGCCACATGGGCGACCGCAACCGCACCCAGCAGAACCTGGAAGTCGTGCGCGTTGACGACGAACGTGGGCTGATCTTCGTCAAGGGCTCGGTCCCTGGCTCGAAGAACAGCTGGCTGACTGTCAAGGACTCGGTGAAGGTCTCGCGCCACGCTGAAGCACCTTATCCCGCCGGCCTGAAGCAGGCTGCCAACAGCAACAATTCGGCCGCTGCCGACACCCCCGCTGAAGCGGTGGCCGTCGAACAGGCCGAAGGCCAGGAGGGCTAAGTCGTGAAAGTCAAGGTCCTCAACCTCGATGGTTCGGCCGCCAAGGGCGAAGTCGAACTCAATGATGAGGTGTTCGGTCTCGAACCGCGCGCCGACATCCTCCACCGCGTTGTCACCTGGCAGCTCGAAAATCGTCGCGGCATTGCCCGTGCGACCCGCGAGCGTTCGGACGTTGCCCGTACCGGCAAGAAGTTCGGCAACCAGAAGGGTGGCGGTACTGCCCGTCACGGTGACCGTGCAGCTCCGATCTTCATCGGCGGCGGCAAGGCTCACGGCGCACGTCGCCGCGAGTTCGACGTCTCGCTGAACAAGAAGGTCCGCGCGCTCGGCCTCAAGATGGCGCTCTCGGCCAAGGCCAAGATGGGTCTGGTCGTGGTCGACACGCTGGACGTGAGCGACGCCAAGACCAAGGCCGTTGCTGCCCAGCTCGCTCAGGCGAACTGGGGCAAGAAGGTGCTCGTGATCGACGGTGAGCAGGTGAATGAGGGCTTTGCCCGCGCCACCCGCAACATCGTTGGCGTGAACGTCCTCCCGGCTGTCGGTGCGAACGTCTATGACATCCTGAAGCATGACACGCTGGTGCTGACCCGCGCTGCGGTCGAAAAGCTGGAGGCACGTTTCAATGGCTAAGGACGCAATCGACACGCGTCACTATGACGTGATCGTGGCTCCCCACATCACGGAAAAGTCGACGCTGCTCAGCGAGCATAATGCCGTGGTCTTCAAGGTGGCCGAAGCTGCCACCAAGCCGCAGATCAAGGCTGCGGTCGAAGCTCTGTTCGACGTCAAGGTGGTCTCCGTGAACACCCTGACCCAGAAGGGCAAGACCAAGCGGTGGAAGGGCAAGCCCTATCGCCGTTCGGACGTCAAAAAGGCGGTTGTGACGCTGGCTGCAGGCCAGTCGATCGACGTCACCAGCGGGATCTGAGGCTGAATCATGGCACTCAAGAACTATAACCCGACCAGCCCGGCCCGTCGTGGCCTGATCCTGGTCGACCGCTCGTCGCTGTGGAAGGGCAAGCCCGTCAAGGCGCTTACCGAAGGCAAGCACAAGACCGGTGGCCGTAACAACAAGGGGCACGTTACCTCGCGCGGGATCGCTGGCGGTCACAAGCAGAAGTATCGTTTCATCGACTTCAAGCGTCGCAAGTGGGATATGCCTGCGACCGTGGAGCGTCTGGAATATGACCCCAACCGCACCGCGTTCATCGCGCTGGTCAAGTATACCGATGGCGAACAGGCCTACATCATCGCGCCGCAGCGTCTTGCGGTCGGTGACACTGTGGTTGCCGGTGAAAAGACCGACGTGAAGCCGGGCAACGCGATGTTGCTCAGCCAGATGCCGGTCGGCACGATTTGCCACAACGTGGAAATGAAGCCGGGCAAGGGCGGCCAGATCGCACGTTCGGCAGGCACCTACGTTCAGGTTGTCGGTCGTGACCGCGGCATGGTGATTGCGCGTCTGAATTCGGGCGAGCAGCGTTACCTGCGCGGGGATTGCATGGGCACCGTCGGTGCCGTGTCGAACCCCGACAACGGCAACCAGAACCTGGCCAAGGCAGGTCGTAACCGCTGGCTGGGCCGTCGCCCGCTAACCCGCGGTGTCGCGAAGAACCCGGTCGATCACCCGCACGGTGGTGGTGAAGGTCGCACGTCCGGTGGCCGTCATCCGGTTACTCCGTGGGGCAAGCCGACGAAGGGTGCTCGCACTCGTCATAACAAGCAGACGGACAAGATGATTATCCGTTCGCGTCACGCGAAGAAGAAGAGGTAAGCCACCATGGCACGTTCCGTCTGGAAAGGCCCCTTCGTCGACCTGCACCTGCTGAAGAAGGCGGAAGCCGCGCAGGAAGCTGGCACGCGCGCTGGCCCGGTGAAAACCTGGTCGCGTCGTTCGACGATCCTGCCGCAGTTCGTTGGTCTGACGTTCAGCGTCTACAACGGTCACAAGTTCATCCCCGTCTCGGTCAACGAAGACATGGTCGGTCACAAGCTTGGTGAATTTGCGCCCACGCGCACGTTCCCCGGCCACGCTGCCGACAAGAAGGGCAAGCGCTAATGGGCAAGGCAAAAGCTCCCCGTCGCGTCGGTGACAAGGAAGCCCTGTCGGTCGGCACCACGATCCGTGGTTCGGCCCAGAAGCTCAACCTGGTCGCCGCTCTGATCCGCGGTCGCAAGGTCGAAGAGGCCATGAACATCCTGACCTTCTCGACGAAGGCCATGGCGGTTGATGCCCGCAAGGTGCTCGCATCCGCGATCGCCAATGCGGAAAACAACCACAACCTGGATGTCGACGCCCTTGTCGTTGCTGAAGCCAGCGTCGGCAAGTCCATCACCATGAAGCGTTTCCACACGCGGGGCCGTGGCAAGTCCACGCGCATCCTGAAGCCGTTCAGCCGGCTGCGCATCGTGGTTCGCGAAGTCGAGGAGGCCTGATCCATGGGTCATAAAAGCAACCCGATCGGTCTGCGTCTCCAGATCAACCGTACCTGGGACAGCCGCTGGTACGCCGAGGGCAAGAACTATGCGTCGATGCTTGAGGAAGACCTCAAGATGCGCAAGTTCATCATGGAAACGCTGCCGCAGGCCGCGATTTCCAAGGTCGTGATCGAACGTCCGGCCAAGCTGTGCCGCGTTTCGATCTATGCCGCCCGTCCTGGCGTGATCATCGGCAAGAAGGGTGCGGACATCGAAAAGCTGCGCTCGCAGCTTGCCAAGATGACCAGCAGCGACGTCAAGCTGAACATCGTTGAAATCCGCAAGCCGGAAATCGACGCCAAGCTTGTCGCCCAGGGCATCGCCGACCAGCTGATCCGCCGCGTGGCGTTCCGCCGGGCGATGAAGCGCGCCGTGCAATCGGCCCTGCGCCTTGGTGCCGAAGGCATCAAGATCACGTGCGGTGGCCGTCTGGGCGGGGCAGAAATCGCCCGCGTCGAATGGTATCGCGAAGGTCGTGTGCCGTTGCACACGCTCCGCGCGAACATCGATTACGCCGAAGCCGAAGCGCTGACCGCCTATGGGATCATCGGCATCAAGTGCTGGATCTTCAAGGGTGAGATTCTCGGCCACGATCCGATGGCGCAGGACCGGTTGATGATGGAGGCTCAAACCTCCGGCGTCCGTCCGGCACGCTGAGCTTAAGGTAGAGTAAGCACCATGCTGCAACCGAAAAAGACCAAGTTCCGCAAGACCTTCAAGGGTCGGATCAAGGGCGACGCCAAGGGCGGCACCGATCTGAACTTTGGTTCCTATGGCCTCAAGGCGATGGAACCGGAACGGATCACCGCACGTCAGATCGAAGCGGCTCGCCGCGCGATCACCCGTCACATCAAGCGCCAGGGTCGTCTCTGGATCCGCATCTTCCCGGATGTGCCAGTGACCAAGAAGCCTGCCGAAGTCCGTCAGGGCAAGGGCAAGGGTTCGGTGGAATACTGGGCCGCACGCGTGAAGCCGGGCCGCATCCTGTTCGAGCTGGACGGTGTCGCCGGCCCGCTCGCTGCGGAAGCGTTCAGCCGCGCAGCGATGAAGCTGCCGATCAAGACCAAGGTCGTGGCCCGCCTGGGCGACACCTCGCACCTGGGAGCCGAATGATGGCTAGCAAGATTGAAGACCTGCGCGTCAAGACTGACGATCAGCTGTCGGCAGACCTCGCTGAGCTGAAGCGCGAGGCGTTCAACCTCCGCTTCCAGGCGGCGACCAACCAGCTGGAACGCCCGGCGCGCATCAAGGAAGTGCGCCGCGACATCGCCCGCATCAAAACGCTGCAGACTGAGCGTTCTCAGTCGGCCCAGGCGTAAGGAGAATACGATGCCCAAGCGTATCCTGATCGGGACCATCGTCTCCGACAAGACCGACAAGACCGTGGTGGTCAAGGTCGAACGCAAGGTGAAGCACCCGCTCTACGGGAAGATCATCCGCCGTTCGAAGAAGTACCACGCACATGACGAAGACAACGCCTTCAAGGTTGGCGAAACGGTGCGGATCGAGGAAACTCGCCCGCTCTCGAAGCTGAAGACCTGGAAGGTTATCGAACGCGTCCTCGCCGGCAAGACTGCCGCTGTGGAAGCCGACGTCTAAGTCAGACGAGCAATTTGGAACTGCCGGACTGGTTCCGGCAAGCCAGTGAGAAGGAACCGGATCAATGATCCAGATGCAATCCCAGCTCGACGTCGCGGACAACAGCGGCGCCAAGCGCGTCCAGTGCATCAAGGTACTGGGCGGGTCTAAGCGCCGCACCGCCGGCGTTGGCGACATCATCGTGGTGTCGGTGAAAGAAGCCCAGCCGCGCACCCGCGTGAAAAAGGGCGACGTTCACCGCGCGGTGATCGTGCGTACCCGCAAGGACGTTCGCCGTCCCGATGGCAGCGTCATTCGCTTTGACAGCAATGCCGCCGTTCTGATCAACAAGAACGAAGAGCCCATCGGCACCCGTATCTTCGGCCCCGTGGTCCGCGAACTGCGCGGCAAGGGCTTCATGAAGATCATCAGCCTTGCTCCGGAGGTGCTGTAATGGCTTCCGCTAAGATCAAGAAGGGCGACAACGTTGTTGTCCGCTCGGGCAAGGACAAGGGCCGCACCGGCACTGTCCTGCAGGTCCTTCCGAAGGACGAAAAGGTTGTGGTTGCAGGCGTGAACATCGCTGCCCGCCATCGCAAGCCGACCCAGGAAAACCCGCAGGGTGGCATCGATCGCCGTGAAGCGCCGATGCATGTCTCGAAGGTTGGCCTGGCCGATCCCAAGGACGGCAAGGCAACGCGCGTGCGGTTCGAAACCGTTGACGGGAAGAAGGTCCGTGTGGCCGTGAAGTCCGGGGAGAAGATCGATGGGTGACAAGTATGTACCCCGGCTTCGCAAGAAGTACGACGACGCGATCGTTGCAGCGATGACCGAAAAGTTCGGCTACAAGAACCATATGGAAGTGCCCAAGATCGAGAAGATCACGATCAACATGGGCGTGGGCGAAGGCAGCCAGGACAAGAAGAAGGTCCAGACCGCCGCCGCCGAAATGGAACTGATTGCCGGCCAGAAGCCTGTCATCACCAAGGCGAAGAAGTCGATCGCGCAGTTCAAGCTGCGTGAAGGCATGCCGATCGGTTGCAAGGTTACCCTGCGCCGCGAACGCATGTTTGAATTTCTGGATCGTCTCATCACGATTGCCATGCCCCGTATTCGCGACTTCCGTGGGTTGAACCCGAAGTCGTTCGACGGTCGCGGCAACTACGCGATGGGTCTGAAGGAGCAGATCATCTTTCCGGAGATCAGCTACGACCAGATTGAGAAGGTTCGTGGGATGGACATTATTGTCACCACCACTGCCAAGACCGACGACGAGGCGCGCGAACTGCTGCGCCTGTTCGGTTTCCCGTTCCCGGCTGAAGCCGAACCCGCTCAAGCGGCCTGAGTTAGAGAGAGCTTAAGTCCATGGCGAAACTGAGTTCCGTGAACAAGAACGAGCGCCGCAAGGTCCTCGTCAAGAAGTACGCTGCCAAGTACGCAAAGCTGAAGGCGGTCGCCGACGACAAGTCGCTCGACGATACCGAACGGCTGATCGCGCGTCTGAAGCTGGCGGAAATCCCGCGCAACGCAAACCCGACCCGGGTTCGCAACCGTTGCGCCACCACCGGCCGCCCCCGCGGCTACTATCGCAAGTTCGGCCTTTGCCGCATCGAGCTGCGTGATCTTGCCAACAAAGGCATGATCCCGGGCGTGACAAAGTCGAGCTGGTAAGGACAAGCGATGGCACTGACCGATCCCCTGGGTGATATGCTCACCCGTATCCGCAACGGCCAGCGTGCGAAGAAGGACTCTGTCCTTTCGCCGGCCTCGAAGCTGCGTGCAAGCGTACTCGAAGTGTTGCAGCGTGAAGGCTATATTCGCGGCTATTCGGAGGACGCCACTGGCGCCCATCCGCAGTTGCGCATCGAGCTGAAGTATTTCGAGGGCGAACCTGCGATCAAGCATGTCGCTCGCGTCTCCAAGCCGGGCCGCCGCGTCTACTCGGGTTCGAAAGAACTCCCGGTAGTGCGCAACGGTCTTGGCATCACCATCGTCTCGACGCCGCGCGGCGTGCTTTCGGATGCCGAAGCTCGCTCGCACAACGTCGGTGGCGAAGTGCTGGCGGAGGTGTTCTGATGAGCCGCATCGGCAAAAAGCCTGTTCCGATTCCCGGCGGTGTTTCCGCTGATATCGCGAATGGCACGCTTACCGTGAAGGGCCCCAAGGGCGCTCTTACGCTCCGTATGCGTGATGAAATCAGCTACTCCATCGAAGGCGAGGTCATCGTTGTGAAGCCTGCCAATGACTCCAAGCAGGCTCGCGCCTTCTGGGGCATGCAGCGGACCCTCGTTGACAACCTGGTGACCGGCGTGACCGCCGGTTACACCAAGGTTCTCGAAATCACCGGTGTTGGTTACCGTGCGAACGTTCAGGGCAACAACCTGAAGCTGCTGCTCGGTTACAGCCACGACGTCGACTTCGCGGTGCCGGAAGGCATCGAGATCAAGACGCCGGACAACACCACGATCGAGATCTCCGGGATCGACAAGCAGAAGGTTGGCCAGGTTGCGGCCGAAATTCGCCGGTGGCGCAAGCCTGAGCCTTACAAGGGCAAGGGTATCAAGTACCGCGGCGAGTTCATCTTCCGCAAGGAAGGGAAGAAGAAGTAATGGCCAAGCTTTCTCTTTTCGCGCGCCGTCGTCGGCGCGTTCGTACCGCACTCAAGGCGCGTGCCTTTGGTCGTCCCCGGCTGTCGGTTCACCGTTCGGGCCGCCACATGTATGCGCAGATCATCGACGATGCGACCGGCCGTACGCTGGCGGCCGCTTCGACGCTGACCAAGGGCAGCACTGGCCCCGGCGCGACCACCGATGCGGCAGCCAAGGTGGGCACCGAGCTCGCCGAGGCCGCCAAGAAGGCGGGCGTGACCGCTGTCGTGTTCGATCGCGGCGGCTTCCTGTTCCATGGCCGCGTCAAAGCGCTGGCTGACGCTGCGCGTGAAGGCGGGCTGGAGTTCTGATGATGGCAGACGAAACCAACACTGTAGTCGAAGGCGTCGTTGCCGAAGTGGCTGCTGCTGCCCCTGAGGGTGGTGAACGCGAAGGCGGCCGTGGCCGTGGTCGTGGTCGCGGCGGAAACGACCGTGGCGGGAATGATCGTGGTGGCCGTGGCGGTCGCCGTGATGACCGCCGTGGTGGCCGTGGCGGCGATGATGATGGCGGCGAAGAGCTGATTGAAAAGCTCGTCCACATCAACCGCGTGTCCAAGACCGTGAAGGGCGGCAAGCGCTTCGGCTTTGCAGCTCTGGTCGTGGTCGGTGACGGCAAGGGCCGCGTTGGCTTTGGTCATGGCAAGGCGCGCGAAGTGCCGGAAGCCATCACCAAGGCAACCGCTTCTGCCAAGAAGAAGATGGTTCGTGTTCCGCTCAAGGACGGTCGCACCCTGCATCATGACGGCAAGGGCCGGTTTGGTGCCGGTAAGGTCAACCTTCGTTCGGCTCCGGCGGGTACCGGCATCATCGCCGGTGGTCCGATGCGCGCTGTCTTCGAAAGCCTGGGCGTGGCTGACGTGGTGACCAAGTCGGTCGGCACCAGCAACCCCTACAACATGATCCGCGCCACCTTTGACGCGCTGACTGACCAGACTTCGCCGAAGTCGGTTGCCCAGCGTCGTGGCAAGAAGGTTGCCGACCTGCTGGGTCGTGGCGGCGCGAGCGTAGCGGAAGCGGAAGCTGCCGCTGACGCGATCACGGAGTAAGTCTGATGGCGACAATCAAGATCAAGCAGATCGGTTCGCCGATCCGCCGGCCGGAAAGCCAGAAGAAGATCCTCATCGGCCTGGGCCTTGGCAAGATGAACCGCGTGGTGGAGTTGGAAGACACCGCCGAAGTGCGCGGCGCAATCGCCAAGCTGCCGCATATGGTTGCTGTGATCGACTGAACGCTCAGCGGTTAGCTGGAAACGAAAGGGCTGCGGAGCGATCCGCAGCCCTTTTCCTTTGCCCGATCTTAACCATCGCGACATAGGCAGGATAGCAACTGCTTAGCGAAGGGCCGGGCTGGTGAATGTTACGTCCGATCAGGTCACGGTGCCTGGGCCACCTGCTCCGGTGCGGTTGAGCATGCCGAGGCTTACCTTGATCGACGGGCTGCGCGGATTGGCCGCTGTGGCCGTGCTGTTCTATCACTACATGCATTTTGCGATGATCGGCACCGATCATGAGCGCTATTTCCAGTATCTCGATTACCAGCCGGCGCGGGCCATGTTCGGTCTGCTGTACGATTGGGGCTTTTACGCCGTGCAATTGTTCTGGATGATTTCCGGATTTGTGTTTGCAGCGGTCTATCTCGATCGACCGGCAACGACGCGGGAATTCGTGGTGAACCGGTTTGCCCGGCTCTATCCGCTGCACTTCCTGACGTTGCTGGTGGTGGCGGGGTTGCAGTTCATCGCCCTGCAACAGGTGGGGCACACGCTGCTCTACGACAATTACGACTGGTGGCATTTCTTCCTGCAATTGTTCTTTGCGTCGGATTGGCTGGTTGGAACCGGGCAGTCGTTCAACGGTCCGATCTGGTCGGTATCGGTGGAAGTGGTGGTTTACGCCCTGTTCTGGGTGTTGCGCGAGCCGCTGCGCAAGTTTGGTGCAGGCGGGCTGATCGCGGTGATCGCGCTGTGCCTGCTGGGCAACCTGTTCTCGTCGGTATCGCGTATTCCCAATTGCGCATTTTATTTTTTCGTCGGGACCGCCCTGTTCCGGCTGCATGAGTGGCTGCATCTGCGCAACGGCGCGGGACGGAGCCTGATCTGCGCTGTACTGACACTGGCCGGACTGGCGGCGCTGCGTGAGGGAAGCGGACTGGCCCGCGAGGTGGTTGCCATCCCAGCGCTGACGGGAGCGGCCTTGCTGATGCTGGCTGCGGTTGAAAATGCCGCGCCGCGCGGTTTGCGCCGGGCCAGCAGCTGGCTGGGGGATTGCACCTATGGTATCTACCTGTGGCACGTGCCGATGCAGCTGGCATTGATGCTGGTGATCCTGCCGCACGGCAATCCCGCCGAGTTCACCGCGCAAGGCTGGGTGCTGGCAGCGTGGCTTGGCGCCGTGATCCTGGCCGCGCGGCTGAGCTTCATCTGGTTCGAGCGACCGCTGCGGGAACGCCTGCGGCGCCATGCTGAAGCTGGCCAGATCTGATGGGGCTGCTGCGCCTGTTGCTGGCTGCGATCGTGCTGTTCGAGCACACTGGCGGGCTGGGCGGCTATGCCATGACGGGCGGCGCGGTTGCGGTGCAGTGCTTTTTCATCATTTCCGGCTTCTACATGGGGCTGGTTCTGAACGAGCGCTATGACCGCCCGGCGCTGAACCGCGCATTCTACACCAACCGCGCGATCCGCATTTTTGCGATGTATTACCTGTTCCTGGCGCTGCACCTGGCTGTGTTCGCGCTGGTCGAGGTGCAGGGCGGAACCACGCCGCTGGGGATCTATGCCGATGATCGGATCGGGCTGGGCGAGCGAATCGGGTTGGGGGCGCTGAACTTCACTGCAATCGGGCAGGAACTTCCGCTGTGGCTGACGGTCGAGGACGGCCAACTGGCGTGGACCGCCACGTTCAAGGCGAGTGGTGCGGGCGAGGTCATCAACTACATGATGATCCCGATGGCCTGGTCGCTCAGCCTGGAGCTGATGTTTTACGCCGTCGCTCCGTTCATTGCGCGCCGCTCGGTCAAGGCGATCGTGGTCGTGCTGGCGCTGTCGCTGGCCGCGCGCGCGCTGGCGGCCGGGGGTGGGCTGGTCGATGATCCGTGGAGCTATCGATTCTTCCCGTTCGAACTGGCGTTGTTTCTTGCCGGGGTGCTCGCTTACCGGGTGTGGGCCTCAGATCGCGCGCTATGGGTGGGCAATGCCGCCAAGGCGCTGGCGCTGGCGGTTCCGGTGGCCATACTGACCTGGCCCTGGTGGAGCGGAGACTGGCCGCACGACCAGTTTTTCTCCCCGCCGCGCCTTGCCCTGCTGACGCTGGTCGCGCTCGCCTTGCCGGCCATTCATGGCTGGAGCCAGCGTTCGGCCGTCGATCGCGCAATCGGTGAGCTGTCGTTTCCGGTCTATCTGGGGCATTTGCTGGTGTTCGCGATGCTGGGCGCGCTGCCACTGCTGAAAGCCAGTCCGTCGCTGCTGACCATCGCCACGTTGCTTGTTACCTGCGCGCTGGCCTGGGTTCTGGTGCGGTTCGTCGACGTTCGGATCGAGGCGCTGCGCCGCCGGATTGCGGCCCGGGCGGGGGCGGCTGGCTGAACCATCGTATAAAGGGGGGTGACATCGCCCCGGCCTTCGCTTAAGGGCGCCGCTTCCATTAGCGCGACTAAAGCGAAAGCGAGTGCAATTTATGAAACTCAATGAACTCCGTGACAATGCCGGTGCCCGCAAGGGCCGGATGCGCGTCGGCCGTGGTATCGGTTCGGGCAAGGGCAAGACTGCTGGCCGCGGCCAGAAGGGTGCCAAGGCGCGTTCGGGCGTATCGGTCAACGGCTTCGAAGGCGGCCAGATGCCGCTGCACATGCGGATTCCGAAGCGCGGCTTCAACAACATCTTCGCCAAGGACTTCGCTGAAGCCAACCTGGGCCTGATCCAGAAGGCGATCGACTCGGGCAAGCTCGACGTCAACGCCGTGATCGACCACGCTGCGCTGAAGGCCGCTGGCCTCGCGCGCGGCGGCAAGGACGGCGTCCGGCTGCTGGGCAAGGGCGATTTCTCGGCCAAGGCAAAGTTTGCTGTCGACGGCGTTTCCGCCGGTGCCCGCGCCGCGGTTGAAGCCGCTGGTGGTTCGGTCGAACTGCCTGCTGCCCAGCCCAGCGAGCATGAAAAGAAGACGGCCCGCCGCGAAGCCAACAAGGCAGCGAAGTAAGGCTCTGGCCATCCCCGCATCCGGGATGCGGGGATATCCCCGTGCGGGGATGCGGGGATGGTGCGGCTTCGGGGGTTCGACATCGCGGGTTCGTGCCTATATGGCACTGACACGCGGTCCGGACCGGACCCACATCAAGGCATATCCCCCAGATGGCATCACGCGCCGACAACATTGCGAGCAACATGAGTCTCGCAAACTTTTCCAAAGCAACCGAACTCAAGAACCGCATCTGGTTCACGATCGGGGCGTTGGTTGTGTTCCGTTTCCTCAGCTTCGTGCCGCTGCCCGGCGTTAATCCGCTGGTGCTGGAGACGCTCTACGACCAGACCCGCGGCGGGATTCTTGATCTGTTCAACACGTTCTCTGGCGGCAGCCTTGAGCGGATGAGCCTGATCGCGCTGGGCGTGATGCCCTATATTACGGCCTCCATCGTCGTCCAACTCGCGGCCTCGCTGCATCCGGCGTTGGCTGCGCTGAAGAAGGAGGGCGAAAGCGGGCGCAAGAAGCTCAACCAGTACACCCGCTATGGCGCGGTGCTGCTGACGGCGATTCAGGGCTGGTTCGTGGCATCCGGGCTTGAGGCGTATGGCGCGTCGAGCGGACTTCAGGCGGTGGTCAATCCAGGCATGATGTTCAAGGTGGGGGCGGTGATCAGCCTGATCGGCGGCACCATGTTCCTGCTGTGGCTGGGGGAACAGATCACCAGTCGCGGGATCGGCAACGGCATTTCGTTGATCATCATGGCCGGGATTGTCGCGCAGATGCCGACATTCATCGTCAACATGTTTGAAGGCGGCCGCACCGGCGCCATCAGCGGCCTGACGATTGCGCTGTTGACCCTGATGCTGGTCGCGATGATCCTGATAATCTGTTTCATGGAACGCGCCACGCGGCGGCTGCTGATCCAGTATCCAAAGCGTGCCAGCCAGAAGGGCATGATGCAGGCGGATCGCAGCCATCTTCCGCTGAAGCTCAACACTGCGGGCGTGATCCCGCCGATCTTCGCCAGTTCGCTGCTGCTGTTGCCGCTGACGATCACCCAGTTCGCAGGCAATTCCGTATCGCCTGACACGCCAATGGGTTCGTTCATCGTCAACCTCAACCAGTACCTGGCACACGGCAAGCCGCTGTATATGCTGCTCTATGCGATGGGCATCATCTTCTTCTGCTTCTTCTACACTGCCGTGGTGTTCAATCCGGAAGAAACCTCGGAGAACCTGAAGCGTAATGGCGGGTTCATTCCGGGCATTCGCCCCGGCAAGAACACGGCCAATTATCTCGACTATGTCCTCACCCGCATCACCGTGATCGGCGCGATTTACCTGACGATTGTCTGCGTCGTGCCGGAATACTGGATCGCCCAGACCGGCATCAACATGATGTTCCTGGGCGGCACCAGCCTCTTGATCGTGGTGAACGTGACAGTCGATACGATTACCCAGATCCAGTCGCACCTGCTGGCCCACCAGTACGGGGATCTGATCAAGAAGGCGAAGCTCAAGGGCCGCATGCGCTGACGCGCGGCACTGGGCCGGCAAGGAAACAGAGGGGACCGCAACTGTGAACATCATCCTGCTTGGACCGCCGGGAGCGGGCAAGGGCACGCAAGCCCAGCGGCTCGTCGAAGCGCACAGCATGCGGCAGCTGTCGACCGGTGATATGCTGCGCGCGGCGGTCAAGGCCGGCACCCCGGTCGGGTTGCAGGCAAAGGCAGTGATGGAGCGCGGCGAGCTGGTCTCTGACGAGATCGTCTCGGCGCTGATCGGCGATGAGCTGGACGCGATGGGGCCGGGCATTGGCGCGATCTTTGATGGCTATCCGCGCACGGCAGCGCAGGCTGAATCGCTTGACGCGATCCTAGGTTCACGAGGCCGCAAGCTGGATCACGTGATCGAACTGGACGTTGATGAAGACGCGCTGGTTGAGCGCATCACCGGCCGGTTTACCTGCGCCAATTGCGGCAAGGGTTATCACGACACGTTCGAACAGCCCCGCCAGCTGGGCGTTTGCGACAAGTGCGGCAGCACGGAATTCAAGCGCCGCCCGGATGACAACGAAGCAACCGTGCGCACCCGGATGGCCGAATACCGTGCGAAGACTGCGCCGATACTGCCGATCTACGACGCGCGCGGGATCGTTACGCGGGTCAACGGCATGGCTGAAATGGATCACGTGACGGCGGCGATTGAACGCGTTATCGCGGGCTGAGGCGTTGCCGGTTCGGCTGGCGCTGAAGCGGAAAGGCTGGCCGATGCGATTGTTCCGTTGTGCGGTTGCGGTGCTGGCGGCGACAGTTGCACTGCCCGCGCATGCCGAAGTGTCGGGCCTGACCGAAAATGGCTTCGTCAGTCGCAACGAGGCGACTGTTCCGGCCAGCCCGGGCGAAGCGTGGCTGGAAACGGTTGCGATCAACCGCTGGTGGTCAGGCGACCATACTTATTCCGGCGATGCGTCCAATCTCTATCTCGATCCGCAGGCGACCGGCTGCTTTTGCGAAAAGCTCCCGGTGCCGAAGGATGCACTGCCGGGGCAGCGGATGGGCAGTGTCGAGCATGCCCATGTCGTCTATGCCGATCCCGTTCGCCGGGTGCTGCGGATGACCGGCGGCCTCGGTCCTTTGCAGGGCGAGGCCGTTCACGCGACACTGACGATCACGTTCAAGCCGGTCGAAGGCGGCGGCACGACGATCATCTGGAACTATGTTGTCGGCGGCTACATGCGGATGAAGTTGGCGGATGTCGCGCCGCTGGTGGACCGGGTGCTGGCAGAACAGGTTCAACGCCTCGCGGCGCGGTTGACTCCGGTCGGCGGCGGGGCCTCGCCGGACCGTGCGCCGTTGCCCTGACGAGGGCGGGTGAAGCCCTCCGATTGCTTGTGCCCGGTCAGGCCAGCGTTGACAGCGAAGTCGAATCGCCCTAAGCGCGCGGTTCACTCGATACAGGCGGGTCAGTCCGGCAAGCGTCAGCCATTGTGCGCGCCAACCGGGCTTTTTGCCGTTCCATCGCAGTGAAGCGTTGAGATAGGGTCTGGCATCCGCCTTTCCCTGTGGAGCATGGAGAACTAAGTGGCTCGTATTGCCGGGGTAAATATCCCCACCAACAAGCGCGTTATCATCGCGCTCACCTACATTCACGGTATTGGCGCGCACAAGGCGAAGCAGATCGCGAACAAGCTTGGCATTGATCACACCCGCCGGGTGCAGGATCTGTCTGACCAGGAAGTGCTGCATATTCGCGAAGCCATCGATGCGGATCACACCGTTGAAGGTGACCTGCGTCGTGAAACCGCGATGAACATCAAGCGCCTGATGGATCTGGCCTGCTATCGCGGCCTGCGTCACCGCAAGGGGCTGCCGGTTCGCGGACAGCGCACCCACACGAACGCCCGCACCCGCAAGGGCAAGGCCAAGCCCATCGCCGGCAAGAAGAAGTAAGCATCGGTCGTCACCGACTGATCGCTTTCCCTTCCCGATACCTGACAGGAATTCCATATGGCACGCGAACCCCAGCGCATTAAGCGCCGCGAGCGGAAGAACATCACGAGCGGCATCGCCCACGTGAATGCCAGCTTCAACAATACCATGATCACCATCACCGACGCCCAGGGCAACGCCATCAGCTGGTCCAGTGCCGGCACGATGGGTTTCAAGGGCAGCCGCAAATCGACGCCCTACGCCGCTCAGGTGGCAGCGGACGATGCCGGCAAGAAGGCCGCCGAACACGGCGTGCGCACCCTGGAAGTCGAAGTGAAGGGCCCGGGTTCGGGCCGTGAAAGCGCGCTGCGCGCGCTGCAGGCGGTGGGTTTCACCATCACGTCGATCCGCGACGTGACGCCGATCCCGCACAACGGCGTACGCCCGTCCAAGCGTCGCCGCGTCTGATTGATGCCACGCGGCAGCGCATCAGCGTTGCTGCGTTTTCGGAACGGCCGCGGCTCCATCAGGGGCAGCGGCCTTTCCCGCCAGAACAATACCCTAGGGGAAGTCTATGACTGTCAACATCAAGAACTGGCAGGAACTCAAGAAGCCCAACACCCTTGAGGTGAAGCCGGGCCACGACCCCAAGCGGCGTGCCGTGTTCGTCGCCGAGCCGCTGGAGCGCGGTTTCGGACTGACGCTCGGCAACGCGCTGCGCCGTGTGCTGCTGTCCTCACTCCAGGGCGCGGCGATCACGTCGATCAAGATGGAAAACGTGCTGCACGAATTCTCGTCGCTGGCCGGCGTGCGTGAAGACGTGACCGACATCGTGCTGAACGTGAAGCAGATTGCACTGCGCATGCAGGGTGAAGGCCCCAAGCGTCTGCAACTGTCGGCGACCGGCCCCGGCGCTGTTACCGCTGGTGACATCGCCGTGTCTGGCGACATTGAGGTGATGAACAAGGACCTCGTGATCTGCCACCTCGACGAAGGTGCGGTGCTGAACATGGAACTGACCGCAGATACCGGCAAGGGTTATGTTCCCGCAGTGGCGAACCGTCCGATTGATGCGCCGATCGGGCTGGTTCCGATCGACTCGCTCTATTCCCCGGTGCGTCAGGTGTCCTACAAGGTCGACAATGCCCGCATCGGGCAGGAGCTTGACTATGACAAGCTGAGCCTGACGGTCGAAACCGACGGCACGGTCACGCCGGAAGATGCGGTGGCTTACGCTGCGCGCATCCTGCAGGACCAGTTGGCGCTGTTCGTCCACTTCGAAGACGCGCTGCCGGTGGGCGGTTCGCCGATGATTGGTGTGGCAGTTCCGGCTTCGGAAGAAGGCGATACCAACCAGCTCAACCGTTACCTCCTCAAGAAGGTGGACGAGTTGGAACTGTCGGTCCGTTCGGCCAACTGCCTCAAGAACGACAACATCATCTACATCGGCGACCTGGTCCAGAAGACCGAGGCCGAGATGCTCCGTACGCCGAATTTCGGTCGCAAGTCGCTCAACGAGATCAAGGAAGTCCTGAGCTCGATGGGCCTGCGCCTCGGCATGGACATCCCTGGCTGGCCGCCGGAAAACATCGAGGAAATGGCCAAGAAGCTCGAACAAGAGCTGCTGGGCTGAAACTTGGAGCCCCCGCGCAAGCGGGGGCCTCAGGCCTGCTGGAGCCGGCCTGAAATTGCCTGACGTCCCCGCCTTTGCGGGGATGCGGGAAACGGCAAGGGGCAGCTGCCGAGAACGCTGCCAGGATCGGGCTACCTGATACGGGCCCCCTACGAACGAAGGACTGAATTATGCGTCATAAAATTGGTGGGCGTAAGCTCAACCGCACCTCGTCGCACCGCAAGGCGATGTTCCGCAACATGGCGGCGGCGCTGCTCAAGCACGAACAGATCACCACCACGCTGCCCAAGGCCCGTGAACTGCGTCCCTATGTGGAAAAGCTGATCACGCTGGCCAAGCACGGCGGGCTGTCGAACCGCCGCCTGGCGCACACCCGCCTGATGGATGACGCGCAGCTGGCGAAACTGTTTGACGTTCTGGCGGCCCGCTACGCTGATCGCGCCGGTGGCTACACCCGCGTGATCAAGGCCGGCATCCGCGCATCGGACGCTGCGCCGATGGCCGTGATCGAACTGGTGGACCGCGATACTTCGGCCAAGGGTCAGGATTCGGGTCCGGTGTTCACTGCCGACGACGAATAAGCGGATACCAACGGGCGTCGTCTGGCGTTCGTCGATCCACGGATTGAAATGGCGGTCGCAGGCGTTAGCTCTGCGACCGCTTTTTCGTTCGGGGAGAATTTGATGCGCCGCGTGTCCCGCACCCTACTGGGTGCCGTTTTGTTGTCGACTGCCACGCTGGTGAGTGCTGACCCGATGCCAACGCTAACATATCCCGACACGTACCAGCAGGATCTGGTTGAAGTTCAGTTTGGTGAGCGTGTGGCCGACCCCTATCGCTGGCTGGAGAACGATGTCCGCACCGATCCGGAGGTGGCCGACTGGGTAAAGCGCCAGAATGGCCTGACCCAGGCCTATCTTACGACGCTGCCGCAGCGTGACTGGTTCGCGCAGCGGATCCGGGCGCTGACCGATTACGAACGGTTCGGGTTGCCGCAGAAGGCCGGGAAGGCGTATTTCTATACCCGCAATTCAGGGTTGCAGAACCAGTCGCAGCTGTTTGTCCGGAGCGGGCTGAATGGTGCGCCTCGGCTGCTGATTGATCCCAACACCTGGGCGAAGGACGGGGCGACTGCGCTGGATGCCTGGGTGCCTTCGCACGACGGCAAGTTGCTGGCCTATTCGGTGCAGGACGGCGGATCTGACTGGCGCACGATCAAGCTGATCGACGTGAAGACCGGCAAGGTCATGGCCGATGAGATCAAGTGGGCCAAGTTCACCGGGATTGCGTGGGTGGGCAGCGAAGGTTTCCTCTATTCGCGCTTTCCCCAGCCGCAGCCGGGGCAGGAATTCCAGTCGCTCAACACCAATCAGGCGATCTATTTCCACCGGGTCGGCACGCCGCAAGCCGCCGATGAACTGGTCTATGCCACGCCCGACCGTCCGGAACTGGGCCACTTTGCCACTGTCACGGCGGATGACCGCTGGATGGTGATTTCCACCTCACGCGGGACCGATGCCAAGTATGAACTGCACGCTATCCCGCTGGCCGGGCAGCGCCTCGGCGGGGTGACCGCAGCAAAGGCTGGACGCGGCAAGCGCAGCTGGCAGGTCCATCCGCTGGTGTCGGGGCTGGACCACGAATGGCGGCTGATCGAAGGAATGGGCGATACGCTGTATTTCGCGACCAACAAGGACGCGCCGAAGCTTAAGGTCGTGAAAGTGGACCTGACGGCAGCGCCTGTCGCGGCGGCATCGCCCACCGGTGTCCGGTTCGGCTTTAGCGACGTTATCCCGGAACGCGCGGAAACCCTTGATCGCGCGCAGATCGTCGGCAATCGCCTGATCCTGTCTTATTTGCGCGATGCGGCCTCGACCGCTGAAGTCGTCTCACTCGACGGTAAGCCGGTGCGTCAGATCGTGCTGAGCGCGATCGGCAAGGCGACCGGCTTTACCGGCCGGCCCGGTGACCCGGAAACGTTTTACGCGTTTTCCAGCTTCAACCAGCCCAGCGCGATCTACCGGTTTGACAGCAATACGGGCGTCAGCACCCCGTTTGCGCTGCCGAAGCTGACATTCTCACCCGACGATTATGCGGTGGAACAGCGGTTCTATGCCTCGAAGGATGGCACGCGGGTGCCGATGTTCGTGGTGCGCAAGAAGGGACTGGCGAGCGCAGGCCGCGCCGCGCCGACGCTGCTCTATGGGTATGGCGGGTTCGATGTGTCGCTGACCCCGGCGTTTTCGGCGGTGCGGATGGCGTGGCTGGAAGCGGGCGGGGTGTTTGCGATGGCGAACCTGCGCGGTGGCGGCGAATACGGCAAGGCCTGGCATGATGGCGGGCGGCTGGCGAACAAGCAGAATGTGTTCGACGATTTCATCGCGGCAGGCGAATACCTGATTGCGCAGGGGATCACCCCCAAAGATGGGCTGACGGTGCAGGGCGGCTCCAACGGGGGCCTGCTCGTTGGTGCTGTGGTCAACCAGCGGCCCGATCTGTTTGCGGCCGGGAATGCCGCAGTCGGCGTGATGGACATGCTGCGGTTCGACCGGTTCACGGCTGGCCGGTATTGGGTCGATGATTATGGCTACCCCGGCAAGGAAGCCGATTTCCGCGTGCTGCGGGCCTATTCGCCGTATCACAACATCAAGCCGGCGGTGAATTACCCGGCGATGCTGGTCACCACGGCTGATACCGATGACCGCGTGGTGCCGGGCCATTCGTTCAAGTACATCGCTGCGCTTCAGGCCGCGCAGGCCGGACCCAAACCGCATCTGATCCGGATCGAAACCCGCGCGGGCCATGGTTCGGGCAAGCCGACCGACAAGGTGGTAGAGGAAGGTGCGGATATCCTGGCGTTCCTGGCGCAGTGGAGCGGCCTGGCGGTTCCCGAATAACTGTTCATCAAAGTGGACATTAATCTGAACGGTGGCTGTCGATCCAGTTCAGGCTCACGCCACGGGCGAATCGGTAAACCATCCTCAACGCCGGACTATCCCGTCCGGTCAGTTGAAGGATGAATGCCATGAAGACCATGTCCAAAGCACTTGTCGGCACCATCGCGGCGGGCGCGATGGCGGTTTCCTCGGCCACCCCGGCCTTTGCTGACAGCCGTGATCGCAACCATCGGGACGGGGTAAGCGCAGGTGAGATCATTGCCGGCGCGCTGGTTATCGGTGGAATCGCCGCAGTTGCCGCATCGGCGGGGCGAGGTGATCGCTATGACACCCGTTACGACGATTACCGCTACGGCCGGGCCGGTTACGATCGCGACACCCGCTGGGGCGGCAGCCCGCGCAGTGCCGTAGAGCAGTGCGTCAATGCCGCCGAGCGCGGTGCAAGCCGCTACAGCTATGGCCGGGCCGATGTGACCGACATTCGTCAGGTCAGGGAAACCCGTTATGGCTACGAAGTGCGGGGCCGGATCGCGGTGAACACCAACTCCCGCGGCTGGCGCGCCAACGACGGCAATTATGGCCGGGGTTGGGGTAACGACTACCGTGGCTGGAACTCGAACTTGCGCGGCTACGACAGCGGCTCGTTCAAGTGCAGGGTCGAACGCGGCCGGGTGGTCGATATCGACTACAGCGGTATTCGCGGCCTCTGATAAGATGATCGCGATGGGCGGTTCAGGCAGTTGAAAGCCTGGACCGCCTAGGCGCGACAACAGAATGTGGCGGTTACGAGTCCCCGGCATGGGTCGGGGCGCCGCCGGAGGGTCTTGCAAATGGGACGCAAGGTTTCGCGTGTGGCTGCCGTGCTGGCAGCTGTGGCAACTGTTTCGATTGCGGCAACCCCCGCACAGGCGCGCGATCGCTGGGGCGGTGGCAACTGGGGTCGGCACTACCAGCATGACCGGGTCGACGCGGGCGATATTTTTGCCGGAGTGCTGATCATCGGCGCGATTGCGGCGATTGCCAGCGCATCGACCAAAGCAAAGAAAGACCAGCGCCGCGCCGAACCGGATTACCGCTATCCGGCGGATGATTACCAGCGCGGCAATTCGGGCAATTACAACTCCGACGATCGCCCTGAATGGCGCGAAGGCACGGGGATCGACAGCGCGGTGAATCGCTGCCGCGATGAAGTGTCGCGCGGCAGCACGCGGATTGACACCGTCGATAGCGTGGCGCGCGAAGGCGATGGCTGGCGCGTGCAGGGCCGGGCGACTGGCGGCGGGTCGTTCAGTTGCACGGTCGATGGCGATGGCCGGATCCGCAACGTCAATATCGACGGGCGCGCGCTCTAGTCGCAAACAAGAATAGCTGGACCGGGCTGCGTATCACCTGATGCGCGGCCCGTGTTATGTCCGGCGTGATCGCAATGTCGCGCCAATCGGGTGGGGATAGCCCCAACTCCCTGCTTCCGTGCTGGCCGGGGAACGCTTATCTGGCGCTGATGCCCCGCAATCCGACCCCTCCTGACCGGCAAAGTGGTGACCGCTTCAACGAAGGGCAGGCAACCTTCACGATGACCGGTAGTCAGCCGGACCTTGCGGCGGGGCTGGCGGCGATCCGCGAAGTGGTGGCTACGTTGAAGCCGCAGCCGGGGGTTTACCGGATGCTCGATGCGCGCGGCGATGTGCTCTATGTCGGCAAGGCGCGGGCGCTGAAGAACCGGGTGACGAACTATACCCAGGTTGACCGGCTGCCGCTGCGGATCAAGCGGATGGTCAGCCAGACGCGGTCGATGACAATCGTCACCACCAATTCCGAGGCCGAGGCGCTGCTGCTCGAAGCGCAGCTGATCAAGCGTTATCGCCCGCCCTACAACGTGCTGCTGCGTGATGACAAAAGCTTCCCGTTCATCCTGCTGCGGGCCGAGCATGACTTTCCCCGGATCACCAAGCATCGCGGCGCGCGCAAGGCGAAGGGTAACTATTACGGCCCCTTCGCCAGCGCGGGCAGCGTCAACACCACGATCAACGCGCTGCAAAAGCTGTTCCTGCTGCGCAGCTGCACCGACAGCTTTTTCAGCCGGCGCGACCGGCCGTGCCTGCTCTACCAGATAAAGCGGTGCAGCGCGCCGTGCGTCGGCCGGATCGATCCTGCGGCTTATGCCGAACTGGTGGGCGAGGCGAAGGACTTCCTCGGCGGCAAAAGCTCGGCCGTGCAGACAAAGATCGAAGCGCAGATGCAGGCCGCGGCCGCAGCGCTGGATTACGAGCGCGCCGCGATGCTGCGTGACCGGCTGCGCGCCGCGACGTTCATCCAGGGCAGCCAGGCGATCAATGCCGAGGGGGTTGGCAATGCCGACGTCTTCGGCATTGCGCAGGCGAACGGCCAGTTCGGGGTGCAGGCGTTCTTCATTCGTGGCGGTCAGAACTGGGGCCACCGCGCGTTCTTCCCCAGCCATACCGACGGGCTGGACGAAGCCGAAGTGCTGACCAGCTTCCTTGCCCAGTTCTATGAGGAAGTGCCCCCGCCGCGCACGATCCTGATCGACCGCGAGCTGCCCGAGGGTGATCTGCTGGCCGAGGCGCTGGCGGTGGCGGCGGGCGGCAAAGTCGAAATATCGGTGCCGCAACGCGGCGATCGCCGCCGCCTGATGGCGCAGGCCGAACGCAACGCGGTCGAGGCGCTGGAGCGGCGGCAGGCCGAAAGCGGCAGCAAGGCCAAGCTCAATCGTGAACTGGCCGAATTTTTGGAACTACCCGAACCGCCACAACGGATCGAGGTTTACGACAACAGTCATATCCAGGGCACCAACGCGGTCGGGGCGATGGTGGTTGCGGGGGCAGAGGGCTTCATCAAGGGCCAGTATCGCAAATGGAACATCAAGCAGCCTGAAGCGGCCGGTGATGACTATGCGATGATGCGCGAGGTGATGGGACGGCGGTTCGCGCGGGCGCAGGATGAGGATCCGGACCGCGACGGCGGGCAGTGGCCTGATCTGGTGCTGATCGATGGCGGCAAGGGCCAGATGAGTGCCGTCAAGGACACCTTGGAGGAGCTTGGGATCGAGGATGTGCCGCTCATCGCCATCGCCAAGGGGCCGAACCACGGGCGCGAAGGGCGCGAAGTGTTTCACTTCGCCGATGGCCGCGAAAAGACGCTGCCGGTCAACTCACCGCTGCTGTTCCACCTCCAGCGCCTGCGCGACGAGGTCCACCGCTTCGTCATTGGCGCGCACCGCGACAAGCGCAGCCGCGCGATCATCGCGAGTCCACTGGACGAGATTCCAGGCATCGGACCGGCCCGCAAACGCGCGCTTTTGCTGCATTTCGGTACCGCCGGAAAAGTCCGCGCCGCCGCATTGGAAGACCTGCAATGCGCCCCTGGCGTCAGCGCCGCAGTGGCGCAGACCGTGTATGATTTCTACCACCCCGGCGGGTGAGGTGGCTCAGACTTTGGACTTGATCTCGCGGATCAGGCCTTCCTGCGCTGTTTCAGCGACCAGGCGGCCATCTGCCGTATAAATGCGGCCACGGTTCATCCCGCGTGCGCCGCCGGCCCAAGGGCTATCGGTGGCGTAGAGCAGCCATTCGTCGGCGCGGAAATCGTCATGAAACCACACGGCGTGGTCCAGGCTGACGCCCATCACGTTGCCCACGGTCCATGACATGCCGTGGGGCAGGGTGCAGGTACCCAGCAGGGACATATCGCTGGCATAGGCCAGTACCGCGCGGTGGATCTTCGGATCGTCCGGCAGGCGGGCGCAGGCGCGGAACCAGGTATGGCTGAGCGGCGGGCTTGGTTCGGCTCCCATCCAGTGCCGCTTTTCGACCGGGCGCTGCTCGATCGGACGCGGGGCGATCATTTGCGCGCGCCTGTCTTCGGGCACGAGATGCAGGAATTCGCGCCGCAGGTCGGCCTCGCTCGGCAGATCGTCGGGGCGCGGCACGTCGGGCATGGCGTCCTGATGGTGAACCCCCGGTTCGCGCCGATGGAACGAGGCGACCAGGTTGAGGATCGGCTTGTCCTGCTGGCTGGCGACGACCCGGCGGTTTGAAAAGCTGCCACCATCGAGGTCGCGCTCGACCTTGAAATCGATCTCGTGGTCCTCGTTCCCGCCGCGCAGGAAATAGGCGTGGAGCGAATGGACCGGGCGGTCATCCGGCACGGTCCGTTCGGCGGAGGCAAGCGCCTGGGCAATCACTTGCCCGCCAAATACGCGGCCCACGCCGCCCCACTTGCGCCGACCGGCAAAGTGGCCATCCTCGCCCGGTTTCACGTCGAGCAGCTTGACCAGCCAGCGGACCAGTTCTTCGGGGGTGGGTTGTGCTTGTTCCATCGCCATGCCCTTTGCGGTGCAGGGCGGTGGCCGTCAACCTTGTGCCGGTCAGGCCTGCCCGCGCAGCTTGCGGATCACTCGCCAGCCCAGCGCCTTGGCGCGGTTGTCGTGCGGCCAGCGCCCGGTGCTGCGCGGCCGCAGCCCGATCCGGCGCAGCACGGAATTGAACGCCCGCGCATCCGCCTCGGCAAAGCTCCATTCGGAACGCCAGGTGATCGAGAGCGAGACGGACGGTTCAGCGCCGTTGCGCACGAAATGCGGGGCCATCACCGGCACAAACAGTGCCTCGCCAGAGGACAGGGCGAATTCGCGCCCACCCGCAGCCAGATCGTCCCGCCAGACCAGCTCGCGCCCGCCGCCGGTGTGATAGGTTTCATGGACCTCATCCGGGGCATAGTTCGCATCCCCGGCCGGGAACTGGGTCATCACCTTGCTGCCCCGGATCTGAAGCAGGATGTTGTGTTCCGGATCGAAATGATACGGCGTCACCCCGCCGGGAGAGGTGATGAAGACAAACGCCTGGGTCTTGAGCATCCGCCCGGTCCTGGCCTCGATCTCCGGGCGAATTTCGGCCAGCAACTCGGCCAGCAGCGCCGCATATTCCGGCACTTGCTCAATGTTCTTGAGCGCGGCCCAGCTGCCGGTCTGCTCGATCCGGCGGATCGTTTCGCCGATCGGAATGCCGGTCGGGGCGGGCTTGCCATCGATCCCCAGCGGCAAGTCGGCCTTGTTGTATTCAATCGATGTTTCAGGAAGCGCCTCGGCCAGACGGGCCAGCGCATCCAGTTCCAGCAACGGATGCAGGCCCAATCGGTGCGTCAGCTTGTGCGGGGCTTCGGGATAGTTTGCGGCAAAGGTTGCGCGGTCGTCGGGGGAAAACACAGTCATGGCGTTAGTCCAGCAGGATTGCGGCCGAGTTCGGCCTTGGCGATGAGACGGAAGGCGAAGCGGCGCAGCGGGCCGCCGATGGCAATGGAAACGCGGCCGATGGCGCGGCGTTCGCGCCAGATGTGGTCGATCATCGGATGATCGGCCGCGGCGCAACTATCGGTCCAGCGAACTGCGGGGTGATCCAGCATGGCGAGGTTTTCGCGCTGGAGCAGGACGCCGGGGGAAAAGCGGGAGAACCGTTCGTCGAACGCGGTCTTGTAACTGAATGCGCCGGGCGGGGTAAGGAAACTGGCCAGCATCGCAATCGGCTCGCCGTCCAGCGTCAAGGTCAACCGCTCAAGCCGGCCATGCGCGGCGGCCCCGGCCAGCCCCTCTCGGAACAGCAGGGTGGTGGCGTGGTGCGAAGCAAGTGCGGAGCCTGCGGCGCCCTTCCAGCCGGAATGCTCCAGCGCCAGAAAGTCATCGACCCAGCGCTCCAGTCCGGCGGCATCGGTGCGGCGTTCGAACTGGATGTCGCCCAGTTCGGACAGGCGGGCGAACTGGCGGCGCAGTTCCTTGCGCTTTTTGCCGGATAGCGCCGCTTCGAGATAAGCGTCGGCCGACAGGTCCGACGCAAGCATCGCGCGGTCCTCGCGGTGAACCAGTGCGGCAAAGCGGCCTTGCGCTCGCAGTTCATCGATCAGGGCCGCATAGAGCGGCCCGGCCAGCGGCAGTTGGGGCAGGTGCAGGAACAGTCCGGAGCCAGGGTTGCGGTCCGCCCATTCCAGCAGCGCCTGCCAGAACGGCCGCTCCTGCCCGGCGGCCACCAGCGGTGCGCCCAGGAAACAGTTGGGATGGTGCCAGCTGGCGAGGTGCGGGACCGGGCGCTGGTAATAGCGCCGCTCAAGCCGGATTGGCAGCAACCCGATCAGCGCGCCGTTCTGTTCGGCGCACAGCAGGGTTACGGACTGGTCGGGATCCTGCGTGCGCAGGGCAGGAAGCAGATACCAGCTTTCGAAAAACGGGTTCGGCTCGCTCGCTCGCTGGGCGAGCTTGTCCCAGGCTGCGCGGGCATCGGGGGCATCGAAGCTGGACCAGCTGGCAGTCCGCATGATCGGCGCAGGCAAGGGTATCGCCGCGGCTTCCTGCTGCGGTTCGGCCAGCGGTGCGCGCAAGGCCTGCGTTGCCACGATCATTACCCCTTGCAGCGGCGGAACCAGCGCCGCCGCAAGGGGGGTTTAACGTTGAAATGCCAAGGAATGGCTAACGCGCAGGAACCTACCGGGTGAACAGCCGCTGGGCCATCGTGGTTACGGCGGGGTCAGCTGCGGGCTTTTTGGCGAAATCGGCATCGCCGGGGATGTAGGCCGGGTTGAACCGGTCCATCCACGCCGCCGCGCCGCCCAGCCATTCCAGCCGCTCCTCCTTGGTGAAGAAGTTGCCGTAGTGGCCATTTTTCGGCTGTTCGATATAGGCGAATTCAACGCCCTCCTGTTTGCCCGATGAGCGCAACCGCGATGCCAGCGTCCGGCCCTGGGCAATCGGCACGCGCGGATCGCGCACGCCGTGGACGACGAGGATTGGCGACCATTTGGTCCGGGTCTGCAAAGCCGGTGACACATCGCCGAGCGAGTTGGCCCCCTTGGCCAGATAGTTCGCGCCGAATGAGCCGAGGTAGGCCTTGTCGTAATCGCGCATCATCGGCAGATCATAGACGCCGGCTCCTGCGACCGTGCACTTCCAGCGCTGCGGATCGCGCTGGGCGGCACGGGCGGAGGCATAACCGCCGTATGACCAGCCCATCATGCAGGCGCGGTTCGGGTCGATCTCACCCTTGGCGGCCAGATGGTCGATCACATCGTTGAGGTCGTCCTGCATCCGGGTGCCGAACCCGTCCTGGCGGCCTTTCTTGACGAACTCGGTGCCGTAACCGCCCGAACCGCGATAGTTCGGCTGGATCACGACATAGCCCTGTTCGGCGATGGACTGCGCCCATTGATCGTATTCGGCGTTGTCGCGCACGCCATACGGGCCGCCGTGAGTGAGTACCACGACCGGTAGCTTGCCTTGACCCGCGCGCAGGCGCGGACGGGTTACCACAGCCTCGATTTCCAGCCCGTCGCTGGCCTTGTAGCGGATCGCCTCGACCGGGTTCATCCGCCCGTCCTTGATCTGTGCATTCTCATGCCCGATCAATTGCATCTGGCCGGTCGGCACATCGTAGAGATAATAGGAGTTCAACTGGTCGGGCCGTGCAAGCGAGACAATCAGTTTGGTATCGCCGTCGTTGGTGGAAACGATGGTGGCGTTGCCTTCGCCGAAGCTTTCCTCAAGGAAACCCTGGACTGCCTTCAGTTTGGCGTCGACAAACTTCTGGCGGGGGCGATCGGTGGTGTAAGTGAACCCGATGATTCCGTTCTCGCGCTCGTTCGCAATGGCGGAGGAGGCGTCATACCCATCCGGGGCAGAGAAGACCTTGCCGACGATGGTCATCGTCTTGAGGTTGGCCTTGTAGATGGCGGTGTAGCCTTCGTGGTTGCTGGCTACGATCGCCATGTCCGGTTCGTCCAGGAACACGATCGGATCGATTCCTGATCCGGTGAAATTGGTGTCGACTACCTTTTGCACCGTGGTGATCGGATCGCCCGCTTTGGAGCGGTAAAGCGAGCGTTGCTCGCCTGAATCGCGGTCCGATGCGCCGCCCCAGCGGACTACGCCTTTGCCATCGGCAGCCCAGCCGCCGACCACCGGGTTTGGCTGCTGAACGATGCTCAGCGTCTTGCCAGTGGCGATATCGACCCACTCCACGCGATAACGGAACATCAGTTCGGTGTTGCCGGTATCGACCTGCCGGGCCAGCAGGAGACGGCCATTTTCCTTGTCGATATGCAGCACTGACCCGGCATCCCCGGTCGAATCGCGCCAGGCAATCGGGACGACCGCACCGGTTTCGACGTCATACGACGCGATCCGGCGCAGATCGATGCGCTGGCCCTGAATGTTTTCCCGCGAACCCAGCGTGATCAGCAGATGCCGGTTCGTTGCCCAGCGATAGGACTGGACCGAGCGCTGGCCGGCTTCCTTGTAGGTTTCGGCCGTCGCGAACACCTTGGGCTTGCCGCCATTGACCAGATCGAGGACGGCATAAGCATAATCATTCCCGCCACCCAGCGTGACCGCGGCCTTCGTTCCGTCGGGCGACAGGCGCAGCGTGGACATCGCAGGCAATTCGGCCAGTGTGGCCATTGGCACTTTGGCTGCGACCGGTTCGCCCGGCGTGGTCTGCGCCAGTGCCGGGGCGGCAAGTGCCAGGCCCAGTGCGGCCAGGCTGCTGGCGAGCAACGAAGTCTTGAGCTTCACAATATGCTTCCTTCCATCGGCCACGGCGAACGTGGCGGTTCAATGCCCGGCAGATTACCGCAAGACCCGGTTGACGCAATGGGGGGCAACCATTTGCCCGCAAAGCAAAACCCCGCCCGGATCGCTCCGGACGGGGTTTGCTGTCACCGCAGTGTCAGGCTGGGGTCAGTGTGCCCCGGCCAGCGCCGCGAGCAGCAGCAGCGCGACGATGTTGGTGATCTTGATCATCGGGTTGACGGCCGGACCGGCGGTATCCTTGTAAGGATCGCCGACCGTGTCACCGGTCACCGCGGCCTTGTGGGCTTCGCTGCCCTTGCCGCCGTGATGGCCGTCTTCGATATACTTCTTGGCGTTGTCCCAGGCTCCGCCGCCCGACGTCATCGAGATGGCGACGAACAAGCCGCCCACGATCACGCCCAGCAGCAACGCCCCCAGTGCGGCAAAGCCATTGGCTTCACCGGCTACCCCGGCGATCACGAAGTAGACCACGATCGGCGCAAGCACCGGCAGCAGCGACGGGATGATCATTTCCTTGATCGCCGCCTTCGTGACCAGGTCAACCGTGCGGGCATAGTCCGGACGGCTGGTGCCAGCCATGATACCCGGATTTTCCCGGAACTGGTTGCGCACATCAAGCACCACGTCACCAGCTGCACGCCCCACGGCGGTCATGCCCATCGCACCGAACAGATACGGGAGCAGTGCGCCAAGCAGCAGGCCAACGATGACATAGGGGTTTTCAAGGCTGAAGCTGACCTCAAGGTCCGGGAAGAACTCCCGGAGGTCAGCCGTGTAGGCCGCGAACAGCACCAGCGCGGCAAGCCCCGCCGAGCCGATTGCATAGCCCTTGGTCACAGCCTTGGTGGTGTTGCCCACCGCGTCGAGCGCGTCGGTCTTTTCACGGACCGAATCGTCAAGGCCGGCCATTTCGGCAATGCCACCGGCATTGTCGGTAACCGGACCATACGCGTCGAGCGCCACGACCATCCCGGCGAGCGCCAGCATTGCGGTTGCGGCATAGGCAATCCCGATCAGTCCGGCGAGCTGGTGGGCAATGATGATGCCCGCACAGATCACCAGCGTCGGCAGCGCGGTCGATTCAAGGCTGATTGCCAGACCCTGGATCACGTTGGTGCCGTGCCCGGTTTCCGACGACTTCGCGATCGAGCGCACCGGCCGATAGTTCGTGCCGGTGTAGTATTCGGTGATCCAGATGATCAGCCCGGTGATGATCAGGCCGAGCAGCGAGCAATAGAACAGCGTGCGTCCGGTGAAGTTCACCGTATCACCCAGCACCGTGTACGACATCGCGGTTTCCATGCCGCCCAGGGCATAGGAAATTGCCCACCAGATCGCGCCGACTGAAAGAACGGCAGTGACCAGGAAGCCCTTGTACATGGCCCCCATGATGTTGTTCGATTTGCCCAGCTTCACGAAGTAGGTGCCGATGATGCTGGTGACGATGCAGACGCCGCCGATCAGCAGCGGCAGCGCCATCAGCGCCTGGAGTTGTTCCCCGCCGATGCCCTTGAGCAGCAGCGCGGTCAGCACCATCGTCGCGCCCACGGTCACGACATAGGTTTCGAACAAGTCGGCCGCCATGCCGGCACAGTCGCCCACGTTGTCGCCCACGTTGTCGGCGATCACGGCCGGGTTACGTGGATCGTCTTCCGGAATACCTGCCTCGACCTTGCCGACCAGATCGGCGCCGACGTCGGCAGCTTTGGTGAAGATCCCGCCGCCCAGGCGCGCGAAGATCGAGATCAGCGACGCACCGAAGGCCAGCGCGACCAGACCGTTGACCACGGTGCGGTCAACGCCGCCCACGGTCTTGCCCATGATCGCGGTCAGATACCAGTAGAACACCGCAATCGAGAGCAGTGCCAGACCGGCCACCAGCATCCCGGTGATCGCACCAGCGCGGAACGCCAATGTCAGGCCGGCCTGCAACCCGGTCTGCGCGGCAGCAGCCGTGCGGACGTTCGCGCGGACCGAGATGTTCATGCCGACAAAACCGGCCACGCCCGAAAGGACCGCGCCGATGATGAAGCCGGATGCGGATACCAGGCCAAGGAAATAGGCCACCAGCGCCGCCACGACCACACCGACAATCCCGATGGCGGTATATTGGCGGCTCAGGTAGGCTTGTGCGCCTTCCTGGATCGCTTCGGCAATTTCCTGCATCTTCTCATTGCCGGCCGGTGCCCCTAGCACCTGCCGACTGGTTACAAAGCCGTAGACCACGGCCAATAGTCCCAAGACTATCGCGATCGTGACAAGATCATTCACGCAACGCTCCCCCTTATTAATTGTGGCCACAGGATGCCCCCAAGGGGGCGGGTGGTCGGCGCGAAGCTTAAGCCCGGTTTCGGGCTTTGCAATGCTTTACCGCCAACCCGCCCGCAGCGGCGCAATCTGGTCTGCCGCTGGGGTCGTTCCCTTTCGGAACAGTCTCTGGAACAACGATTCTTGCCAGCCTTCGTGGTTTATGAGAAGTTAACCACCATGACCACGGCGATCAAACAACTGTTCCATTGGATGCCATTCCTGTTCGGAATCGGCTTCATCGCTCCGCTCATCGCGCAGATGCTGCAATACTGGCAGGTTGCCGCCCCGGTGGGGCTCAGCCCGATTCAGTTCGGGCTGTTGATCGGCGCGCCGTGGGGGCTTTACGCAACGCTGCGGGGGCGCTGGCTATGAACGAATTGAGCACGCTGCAACCCGGCGTTGCGCTGGCCCCGGACCAGGGCGAAGCACCCGCGATCGCGCTGGGGGCTGGCGATGGGCTGGACGCGCACACCCGCCGGACACTGTTGCAACAGGAACGGGCGATTGCGCGCAAATACACGTCTGATCCCAGGAAAATGTGGCCCTATACTGCGGTTACGCTGGGCTGCTTTGCGCTGTGGCTGGCATTCTGGCCGTTGGCGATGCTGGATATCCTGCCGCTGTGGCTGGGTTTTGTTGCCAGCACCGTTTTCGCCGCTGGGGGCTATATCACCAGCCATGAAGCGATGCATTCCAACATCGGACGTCCCGGAACGAAAGCCCGGTTCTGGAACGAGGCGGTTGGTCAGGTCGCCACGATCATCCTGATCTTCCCGTTCAGCATGGCGCGGATGATGCATCTGCATCACCACTATTACACCAACGATCCGGACAAGGATCCGGACTACACCGATGCCGCGCCGGGCAAGTATTCCGCCTGGTACAAGACCTGGTTGAATCGCCAGCCGGGGGTCGATGGTTCGATCCATCACTACAAGCGCATTCTGGAACGGATCGGCACGCCCGCCGCCAAGGCGGCGCTGCGCGACACGATGATCCTGCAGCTGTTTTCGATGGCGTTCTTCTTCACGATGGCGTGGTCAGGCTATGCCATGGAAGTGGCGCTGCTGTGGTGGTTGCCGCGTCATCTTGGGCTGTCGTACATCCGCTTCTGGCTCAGCTGGGCACCGCATCACCCGCGCACCGGCACGGGCCGATATGACAACACCCGCGTATTCAGAACCTGGATCGGCCATCACCTGTCGATGGGGATGCAATATCACGTGGTCCACCACCTCTATCCCGAAGTGCCCAACCACATGACGCGCTATGCCTACCGCGAAATGAAGCCGCTGCTGGAAGCGCGCGGCGTGGATTGCAGTCCGCTGAAGGATTAGGCGCCGTCCGCTTGACCGTGTTCATAGCCTAACCGGCCAGACACAGGCGCGCCGTCCAGCAGGATTGGCGCGCTTTGTCGTTCCAGCACAATGCCGATGCGCCACGCGGGGCAGGGCGGCGGGACATCGGCGGGGAGCGTGAACAACAGCTGATAGTCATCGCCCCAGCGCAGCGCTTCATCCCGGCGGGCTTCGGGTGTGGCGATCGGCACGGCCATGCGTTCCACCACGATGGTCACGCCAGAGGCATCGGCCATGCGGCTGGCATCGAGCAGCAGTCCATCCGATACATCCATGACCGCGCTGACCAGCGGGGCGAGCATTTGCCCTTCGACCAGCAGCGCGGACGGATGGCGATAGGCGCTCGAATCGCCGGTCCCGGCCCTGAGGGCTTCAAGCCCCAGCATGGCAGCGCCGACCGGGCCGGTGATCCACAGCCCGTCGCCCACTTGCGCGCCGCTGCGCGATGGCACCGGGCGGTGGGATGCACGGCCAATCGCGGTCAGGCCGACGCTTTGCGGTCCGTCGGCGCGGACGGTATCGCCGCCCAATAGCGCGGCATCTCCGTAATGCTGGAGCGCCGCCTGAAGGCCGCGCAGGAACGCGGCGTCATCGCGTCCCAACTGATAGCTCAGCAGCACCGCCAGCGGCTGCGCGCCCTTGGCGGCGAGGTCCGACATATTGGTCGCAACCAGCTTCCACGCGACATCAGTCGGGTCTTGTCCGGGCAGGAAATGCACGCCCTCGACCATCGTGTCGTGGGTCAGCACCAGCGTTTCGCCGCCCACTTCCAGCACGGCGGCATCATCGGCCAGTCCGCGCGCGGCGGGGTGCGTGGCGATAGCTCGCAAGGCGTCAATGAAGGCGCTTTCGCGGCTCAGCGCACGGCCTTTGCCACGGCGTCGAGCAGCCCGTTTACGAACTTTGCCTCACGCGCCTCGAAAAATGCGTGCGCCACATCGACATACTCGCTGATCGCGGTTGCAGTCGGCACGTCGGGACGGGCGATCAGTTCATACGCGCCGGCACGCAGGATCTGGAGCATGGTCTTGTCGAGCCGTTCCAGCTTCCAGCCTTCGGCCAGTTTGCCCGACAGCAGCGTGTCGATTTCATCGCGGCGCGCGACCGCGCCCTTGATCAGATCGTCGAAGAACGCGCTTTCAGCCTCGGCATACTGGTCGCCTTCGATTTCCGCGCCCAGCCGGTGGCGGTGGAATTCGTCGAGCAGCTTGGGCAGCGGGCTGGCTTCCATGTCCAGCTGGTAAAGCGCCTGCACGGCGGCCAGCCGCGATGCGGCGCGGGCTTTGGCGGTGGCGCTGTTGTGCGGTTTCATATGCCTAGTCTCACTTCGATCGAACGGGCGTGCGCGGGCAGACCTTCGGCATCGGCCAGTTGGATGGCGGCGGGGCCGATCGCGCGCAGGGCGGCCTCGTCCAGCTGGATGAAGCTGGTGCGCTTCATGAAATCGAGCACCGAGAGGCCGGATGAGAACCGCGCACGGCGACCCGTGGGGAGAACGTGGTTGGGGCCAGCGACATAATCTCCGACCGCTTCGGGGGTCATGCGGCCCAGGAACACCGATCCGGCATGGCGAATCGCGTCCATCAGCGGCTGCGGATCGGCCACGGCCAGCTGCACGTGTTCGGCCGCGAGCGCGTTGGCGAGCGCCGGGGCCTCATCCATGCTGGCAACTTCGATGATGACGCCATGGGTGTTCCAGCTTTCGGCCGCGACCCGCGCGGTTGGCAGCATCGCCAGTTCCACGCCGACGCGGTCGGCCACGGTGTCGGCGAACAGCGGATCGTCGGTGATCAGGATCGATTGGGCGGACGGATCATGCTCGGCCTGGCTGAGCAGGTCGGCGGCGGTCCATTCGGGGTCGTTCTGGCCATCGGCAATGACCAGGATTTCGCTGGGACCGGCGACCATGTCGATCCCGACCACGCCGAAAAGCTGGCGCTTGGCTTCGGCCACCCAGGCATTACCGGGGCCGGTGATGACGTCGACCGGCTTGATCCGCTGCGTGCCATAGGCCAGCGCGCCCACCGCCTGCGCGCCGCCGATGCGCCACACTTCATCCACCCCGGCCAGATACGCGGCGGCGAGGACCAGCGGGTTGACCACGCCCTTCGGCGTCGGGGTGACCACGACCAGCCGTTCCACCCCGGCCACCTTGGCGGGAATGGCGTTCATCAGCAGCGACGACGGGTACGCCGCGCGCCCGCCGGGCACATAGAGGCCAGCCGCATCGACCGCCCGCCAGCGTGCACCGAGCCGTACGCCTGCGGCGTCGGTTTCATCGCGGTCAGCGGGCAACTGCGCCTCGTGATAGGCGCGAATGCGCTGGGCGGCGAGTTCCAGTGCGGCGCGGAGGTCCGGCTTCAGCTCGTCGAAGGCGGCGCGGCAGGCGCCCAGCGGGATGCGCCAGTCATCGTCGGTGGTGAGGGTGTGGCCATCGAACTTCGCGGTCAGCTCAGCCAGCGCTGCATCCCCGCGCTGGCGGACGTCGGCGAGGATCAGCGAGACATCGCGTGAGACGTTCTCGTCGCTTTCGCGGCGGTCCTGCACCAGACGGCGAAACGCCTGTTCGAACCCTGCCTCACTGGTCTTCAGGCGCAACATCAGTCGGCCACCAGGGCACGGAAACGCTCCACCAGGGCGGCGACACGCTCATCCGTTTTCAGCGCCGCGCGGTTGACGATCAGGCGGGCTGAAATGTTCAGGATCGTGCTGGTTTCGACCAGCCCGTTGTCCTTCAGCGTGCGCCCGGTCGAGACGAGATCGACGATCCGGCTGGCCAGACCAAGGCCGGGGGCGAGTTCCATCGCGCCGTTCAGCTTCACCACTTCGGCCTGAATGCCCATCCGTTCGAAATGGCGGCGGGTGAGGTTGGGATACTTGCTGGCGACGCGCAGGTGACTGATGCGCGCGGGGTCTTCGCTGGGGCCGACCGGTTCGGCGACCGACAGGCGGCAGTGCCCGATGTTCAGATCAACCGGGGCGTAAAGGTCTGAATAGGCGAATTCTTCCACCACATCCGACCCGACGATGCCGCACTGCGCCGCGCCGTGGGCGACAAACGTGGCCACGTCGAACGCGCGGACGCGGATCAGGCGCATGGCGCTGTCTTCACAGGCGAACGACAGCGCACGGTTGGCCTTGTCGTGGAAGCCCGGTTCGGGCACCACACCGGCACGCGCCATCAACGGCAGCGCCTCATCAAGAATGCGGCCCTTGGGCACGGCGAAAGTAAGCGGTCGGGTCATAAGGGGCGGCGTTTAGGCGGCATGGGCGCAAAGGGCAAGGAGTGGTGGATGCAGGACAAATACGAGCCGATCGACATACAGGCGACCGGCAGCGGGGCGGTGGCGGCGGCGTTTGTCAATCAGGTGGCCTATTGCGCTGCGGCGGATGCCCCGATCACGGGGCGGATCTGCGCGGCGGTGGGGGAATTGCTGGCGCGGGGTGAGGGCGGTCCGCTGCTGGACCGGGTCCGCAACTGGCCCGGTGCGCCGCTGGCGGATGCGCTGCCGCTGCGGCTGGCGGGCGGGTTGCATGCCTTGCACCTGAGCGGGACCGAACCGGCGCTGGCGGCGATTTATGAGGACCAACCCGGCGTTGACGATCCCGCAATCGTCGCAGCCGCGATCCACACCCACGAAGCTGCGCTGCTGCCCTGGCTGGACGGCCCGCCGCAGACCAACGAGGCCGGGCGCTCGGCCAATTTCATCGCCGCGATGCTGTGGCTGGCGGGGCAGGGACTGCCGCCGCGCTTCGAGTGTCTGGAGATCGGATCGAGCGCGGGGATCAACCTGATGCTGGAGCGCTATCACTATGATCTGGGCGGGGTGCAGGTGGGGCCGCTGCCGGGGGCGATGGCGTTCCGGCCGGAGTGGCAAGGCAGCCCGCCGCCGGACGCTACCATCCAGATTGCCTCGACCAAAGGCTGCGATGTCGCGCCGGTGGACCTGACCGACCCGGCGCAGGCGCTGCGGCTGAAAGCCTATATCTGGCCCGAACACACCGTCCGGTTCGAACGGATGGCCGCCGCGATTGCCGAGGCGGGCCAATCCCCGCCCGATCTGGTAAAAATGAATGCCGCCGATTTCGTCGAGGCGCAGCTGGCCCGGCCGCAGGACGCCGGCACGACGCGGGTGCTGATGCATTCCATCGTCTGGCAATATGTTCCCGCCGATCAGCAAGCCCGCATCACCGCCGCGATGGAAGCCGCCGGAGCGCGGGCCACGCCGGACCGCCCGCTGGCATGGGTCGCGCTGGAGGCCAATCGCACGGTCCACCTGCACGAGCTGGTCATGCGCCACTGGCCCGGCGACGGTGAGCCGGTCATGCTCGCCCGCGCGCATCCGCATGGGGCGAGTATTGACTGGTGGGTTTAGGGGGGTGAGAACGGCAAGCGGTTCCGCGCTGCCCGACGGCGCATCAGAACCTGCCCTAAGTTCACCCGTCCAGATGTCAGCCACTTGGCCGTCTGCGGAATGGGTTACGGACTGAAACGCGCGTAAGCCGAAATTCCGCTTTAAGGTGACGCTCTCTGGTCAGCTCGTGTCCGAAAATGGGCGGAATGCTGCTATGATGGTGCGCGACGGGTATCCACCCATGACGCTGTTGGCGATTATGGCCGGGATGTCCGGCCGATCATGCCCTTGCTCATCGCAGGAACCTGCGGCAATCACGCCGCATGAAATCGCTGCGCAATCCGATCCGGCTGGTGCCGAGCCTGTTTTTGCTCGCCATCACCATTGGCACAGTGTTGCTGAGCCTGCCGATTGCCACTGCTGAAGGAACCCCGGCTCCATTCCTCACGGCTCTGTTCACTGCCACATCGGCGGTCGCAGTCACTGGGCTGGTAGTGGTCGATACTGGCACATATTGGTCACCGTTCGGGCAGGTGGCGATCCTGCTGATGTTCCAGATTGGCGGGCTTGGCATTATGACGGCCGCCACCCTGTTCGGACTGATCGCCGGGCGCGGGTTCGGGTTGCATGATCGCATCGCGACGCAGGTCGAGCGTGGGCGGCTGGAGCGGGGGGATGCGCTGTCGGTTCTCAAACTAGTGCTTGGCGTCACAATCGCCGTTGAGGCTTCGGTGGCGACCATCCTTGCCGTCCGTATGGCTAGTTACGACATGAGCGTCGGCAACGCCGTTTGGCATGGGGTGTTCCATTCGATCAGCGCTTTCAACAATGCCGGCTTTTCGACCCATGCCGACAGCGTGATGGGCTATCAGGCCGACCCGCTGATTCTCGTGCCGATCATGGTGGCGATCACCCTTGGCGCAATCGGCTTTCCGGTGTTGCAGGATCTGCGCGATAAGCGGCTGGAATGGCGGCGGTGGTCGCTGCATTCCAAGGTCACGGTCTATGGCTCGCTGGCGCTGCTGGCGTTGGGCTTCGTGGCGATCCTGGTGATGGAATGGAGCAATGCTGCCACCCTCGGCCCAATGGGTGTAGGGACCAAGCTGCTCAACGCCGCGTTCCATTCGGTGATGCCGCGCACGGCGGGCTTCAACAGCGTCGATGTCGGCGGTTTTCATGATCAGACGCTGATGGTCAATTACCTGCTGATGTTCATCGGCGGCGGCAGCGCGGGCACGGCCGGCGGGATCAAGGTCACGACCTTCGTCGTTCTGTTCGCCATAGTGCTGTCTGAAGTGCTGGGCCACCGCGATGCGGGGCTTTTCCAGCGTCGGTTCGGCCACGAGTTGGAGCGGCAGGCGCTGACAGTGACTGTGCTCTCCGCTAGCCTGGTGTTTGCCGCCACCACCTACATTGCGTCGATCACCACGCTGCCGCTGACCGATATCCTGTTCGAATGCATTTCAGCCTTCGCCACCGTCGGCCTGTCAACCGGCATCACCGCCGACCTGCCACCATCCGCACAGGTTGTGATCGTGCTGCTGATGTTTATCGGCCGGGTGGGAACGATTACGTTCGCCACCGCGCTAGCGGTTGGACGAACCCCGCAACTCTATCGCTATCCCAAGGAGAATCTCATTGTCGGCTGACAAGCACAAACCTGTTCTGGTCGTCGGTCTGGGCCGCTTTGGCGGCGCTGTGGCCCGCAGGCTTAGCAGCATGGGCAGCGAAGTGCTGGGGGTCGACAGCGATCCGCAGCTGGTGCAGCGCTATGCCGAGGATCTGACCAAGGTGGTCGAGGCCGATTGTACCAATGGCGAAGTGCTGCGGCAGTTGGGCGTGGCTGATTTCGACACGGCGGTGGTCGGTATCGGCACCGACATCGAAGCCAGCGTGCTGACGGTGCTGGCACTCGCGGAAATGGGGATATCGAACATCTGGGCCAAAGCGAGCAACGCGAATCATGCCCGCATCCTTGAACGAATCGGCGCTACGCATGTGGTGTTCCCGGAAGAACGCATGGGCGAGCGCGTGGCGCATCTTCTCAATGAACGGCTGCTCGATTTCATCGCTTTTGATGATGAATTTGCCATCGCCCGGCTGCGCGCACCCGAACCCATCCATGGCCTGCCGCTGGTCATCAGCGCATGCCGTGAGAAGTACAAAGTGACCGTGGTGGGTGTGAAACGCACTGGCGAAGCGTTCATTTATGCCGTCCCTGATACCATCATCTTCCCCGATGACGAATTGGTCGTGTCGGGTCGAATCAGTGATCTTGAACACTTCTCCGCGATCTGACTGCAAGCAGAACGCTGTTGCGCTTAATCACCCTCCGCTAACCGGTAACCCACGCCCGGTCCGTTGATCAGCGGTCGCCGGTTGGCAGGCCACAGTTCTGGCTTGCGCCGCATGGATCGGATCGCGGCGGGCAGCAAATCGAGATCGTCCCGGTGCGCCGGGCTTGCTTCAGCCATCGGCAGTCCGCGCCAGAAAAGCATCCAGCGCAGCATTGACCGCTGCGGGGGCTTCCCACGGCACGAAATGGCCGCAGCCGGGGACTTTGACCACGGTCAGATCGTCGATGATCTGGTCCATCCCGTCGAGGTTTTCAGGCGGCAGGGCGTGATCGTCCAGCGCCCAGATCACCATGGTCGGGATGGTCAGCTGCGGGATGGGGTAGGGCTTCCACCCGGCGGGCAGTTCATAGGGCGCGTCCATGTCCAGCACTTCCATCGGGCTGGCGCGGTACCAGTTGAGCATGGCGATGGCGGCATCGGGATCGGCCCAGTCGGCCAGCAGGGCGGCGCGCTCTTCCGGTTCCAGCGCGGGGGATGCATCGCGCCCGCCGAACGCCTTCAGCAGCAGCGCGCCCAGCCCGTGCTGGCGCACCAGTTCATCGTTTGCGGTGTCGCGGAAGTCGCGGAAATACTGGCTGGCGGCGCGCTGGGCGCGATTGGTGTAAAGCAGGCGCGGGAAGATCGTGGGATGCGGCGCATTGGCGATCACCGCGCGGGTGACGCGGCCACTGGCCTGTCCGGTCAAGGCCACGCCCCAGGCAATCGCGCCGCCCCAGTCATGGCCCAGGATGGTGAAATGCTGCACCCCCAGCGCATCGGCCAGCAGGAACACGTCGCCGATCAGCTTGTCGGGGGTATAGTTCTCGATCCCGTCCGGCTTCGACGTCCCGCGATAGCCGCGCTGGTCCGGCGCGATGCAGCGAAACCGGGCAGACAGGTGCGCGATCTGGTGGCGCCAGGTGCGGTGGCTTTCCGGAAAACCGTGGAGGAAGATCAGCACCGGCGCATCGCGCGGGCCAGTGTCCACGACGTCCAGTTCGATCCCGTTGGCGAGGCGGACGCGCTGCTGTTCCAGCTTGATATAGCCGGTCATTGCGCGGTCACGCCCATCTTGGCGGCGTACCCGGCGTTGAAGGATTCGATCATCTTGTCAAACAGCACTTCGGGCGTGCGGCGTTCCTGCGCGATCCACTGTTCCATGCCGTGTTCGGCAATCGCCACTTCGCGTTCCCCTGCATCGATCGCGGCGAGCATCCGGGCGGCGAATTCATCGGGATCGATCCCGCTGTCGATGGCTTCATCGCTTTCCCCGCGCCGCGATCCATCGGCGGTGACGGCGTTGCGCGATACATCGGTGCGGATCGAGCCGGGGGTGACGCCGATCACGCTGATCCCGTGCGCGCTGAGTTCAATCCGCAGCGCATCGGCATAACCGATCAGCCCGTGCTTGGCCGCGCAATAGGCCGAGCGCAGCGGCGAGCCGACTTTGCCCGCGAGGCTGGAAATCATCACGATCTGCCCGGTCCCCCGCGCCGCCATCCGCTTCAGCAGCGCCTGCGTGAGCGCGATGGGGCCGAGCAGATCGACGTCGATCATCCGCTGATAGACCGCAAAGTCAGTGTCGATGGCCAGCGAGCGCTGCGAAATCCCGGCGTTGTTGACCAGCACGTCGATCCCGCCCGACCAGTCCCACGCGGTATCAGCAGCAGCGCGGGCGGCCTCAAAGTCCGCCGCTTCGAACGGCAGGACCAGCGTTTCGGTCCCGCACTGCGCCGCGACCGCTTCCAGCGCTGTGCGGTTGCGGCCCGACAGGATCACCCGCAGCCCGCGCCCCGCATAAGCCCGCGCCAGCGCCGCGCCGATGCCGGACGATGCGCCGGTGATCCATGCGGTCCTGGTTGCCTCAGTCATCGAACTCTCCCTGTTATTGCATTTGGCAGCAGGGTGGAGCGATCAGTCGCTGTTGGTCAAGGGCGCTTGCGGCAGCGGGATGTGGGAAAGCGCCCGGCGGTCATCAGGTTGGCCTGGCCGGGGCGGAGCGCGGTCAGGCTGGAGATCGTCACTCTCCCGGTGCGCGCGCCTTGATGGCGAGGGCGTGGACACGCTGCCCCGGAATATCGCCCAGCGCGGCGTTGACCATCCGCTGCCGCGCCAGCCGCGACTGGCCCGCAAAGGCGGCGCTTTCGATCTCCAGCGTGAAGTGCGATTCGCCCGATCCGTCATCGCCGGAGTGGCCGTGGTGGCGCGCGCTGTCGTTGATCACGGCAAGGTGGGTGGGCTGGAACGCTTGCGTCAGCAGCGTTTCCATTTCGAGTGCAAGGGGGCCTGTCATGGCTTCCTTTCTAGCGGAACAATCGCCATGGGGAAACGCTGTGAGACATGATCGCTTTCATGGCCGCGTTGGCGCGGCAGGCCGGGGCTGTGACCGGCCCGGCTGCCGCGAGGCGGGGGAATTCCGCGCGCCCGGTCCGCGCGGCTCCAGCTTTGACGGGCCGGGCGATTACCGCTGGTTCTGCCTCGATCACGTGCGCGAATTCAACGCGGGCTATGACTGGTTCGAAGGGATGACGGCCGAGGAAATCATGCACGCGCAGTCCCCGATCCACGGCTGGGAACGCGAAACCCGGGCGTTCAACCCGACGGCTGGAATCGATGCCGCCCCGCGCTGGGCGGACTTTGCCGACCCGCTCGAAGCGATCAGCGCCCGCGCCCGCGCACGCCGCCCGGCGCAGCGCAAGGATGGCCGCGCGGTGACGCCCGATGAGCGACGCGCGCTGGAATTGCTGGGCCTGCCGCTCGATTCGGACCGGATGATGCTGCGCAGCCGCTATTCCGCGCTGGTCCGCGAATATCACCCGGATCGCAACGGCGGCGACCGCAGTTTTGAAAAGCGATTGCAAGCGGTGGTGGAGGCGTATCAGTTGCTGCGCAAGGCGGCGGCGTTCGCCTGACGGGTCACGCGGCTTCGCACAGCGCCTGCAACTGATCGGCGCAGACGCCCCAGCCTTGTTCGAACCCCATTTCCTTGTGATGGGCCATGCTTTCGGGCGTCCAGTGGCGGGCGCGGGCGGTGTAGCGGGTGCCGGTGCCTTCGGCCTGCACTTCCCAGATGCCCAGCATGAACGGACCCGAAGGTTCCAGATCGCCCGTAATCGCATCGGTCATCGCAAAGCGGCGGCCTTCGTCCCATGCCGCGATGAAGCCAGGGTGCCGGTTCACTTCGCCGTCCGGGCCATGCATCACGATCAGGGATTGCCCGCCGGGCGCGCGGTCCAGCCGTTCGACTTCGGCGCGCCAGGGCTTGGGGCACCACCATTCGCCCATGCGGTTGGTCAGCATATCCCACACTTTGGCAGGCGCGGCGTCGATCAGGCGGGTAACGGAAAGTTCGTACATGGGCCTTTGTGCTCTCCCGGCAGCAAAACGAGTCGTATTTTGCAATCTAATCCATATTGCAGGACCGCCCGCGCCCGTATAGGCGCTTGTATCCGATGACACAGACCTCAACAGATCAGCTCGACACCCGCAACAAGACCGTGCTGCCCGCGCCGGACATCGAAATCGATGCGCGCGAAACGTTCGGCATCGACATCGACATGAAGGTTCCGGCCTTCTCGATCGCCGATGAACGCGTGCCAGACCGCGATGACAGCTATGTGTTCGATCCGGACACCACGCTGGCGATTCTGGCGGGCTTTGCGTTCAACCGCCGCGTGATGGTGCAGGGCTATCACGGCACGGGTAAATCGACTCACATCGAACAGGTCGCCGCGCGCCTCAATTGGCCGTGCATCCGCATCAACCTCGATGCGCACATCAGCCGGATCGACCTGATCGGGCGCGATGCGATCGTGCTGCGCGATGGCTTGCAGGTCACCGAATTCCGCGAAGGCCTGCTCCCCTGGGCGCTCCAGCACCCGGTCGCGCTGGTGTTCGACGAATACGACGCGGGCCGCCCGGACGTGATGTTCGTGATCCAGCGCGTGCTGGAAACCGAAGGCAAGCTGACGCTGCTCGATCAGAACCGTGTTATCCGCCCGGACCCGAACTTCCGCCTGTTCGCCACCGCCAACACGGTCGGGCTGGGTGATACCAGCGGGCTGTATCACGGCACGCAGGCGATCAACCAGGGCCAGATGGACCGCTGGAACATCGTCGTCGGGCTGAACTATCTGCCCGCCGCCGTCGAAAGCGAAATCGTGCTGGGCAAGGTTGAAGGCGTGGCCGAGACCGTGGTCAGCAACATGGTCAAGGTCGCCGACCTGACCCGTCAGGGCTTCATCAATGGCGATATTTCCACCGTGATGAGCCCGCGCACGGTCATCACCTGGGCGCAGAACACCGCGATCTTCAAGGATCCGGGCTTTGCCTTCCGCCTCTCGTTCCTCAACAAGTGTGACGAGACGGAACGGATGCTGGTGGCGGAATACTATCAGCGGGTGTTCGGGCAGGACTTGCCGGAAAGCGTGGTGGGCAAGGCCTGATGCTGCGCTGGCTGGCGCCCGCGCTGCTGCTGGCACTTGCGTTGCCAGGCGGCGCGGCACTGGCCGCTCCGGCAGAGGCTGAACAGCCCGCCTACTATCCCGCCGCCGCCGATGCCCGCGCCGATCTGGACGCGGCGCTGGCCGATGCGGCGCGGGACGGCCGCTCTGCCGTGATCGTGTTCGGGGCGGACTGGTGTCATGACAGCACCGGTCTGGCCAAACTGCTGACCAGTCCTGCCTTCCGCGATCCATTCGGCGCGCGGTTCAGTGTTACCTTCATCGATGTTGGCGTGCCGCAGGTCGGTAAAGGCCGCAATCTGGATCTGGCCGCGCGGTACGGCGTGAAGCGGATGCGCGGCACGCCCATCATGTTCGTGATCGGCCCCGATGGCCGCCCGCGCAACTCCCGGCGCGATGCCCAAAGCTGGCGCAATGCCGACAGCCGGGGCGAGGCGGCGATCCTCGAATGGTTCCGCCGCCTCTCCGAACCGCAGGATTAGCCGTTTGGCGTCACCAGATACTTTTCACCGGTGCGGCGCGCGTTGTATTCGCTCACCGCGGGCTTGGTCAGCATTTCTTCCAGCGTGACGTGCGCCTTGTAGTGGCTGGCGAAGGTGGTCGTCAGGTCTTTCATCACCCGTGCGCGCATCCGGCCCACCACTTCGTGGCCGGCTTTCATCATGAACGGGGTCAGCAACCACCCGGCCAGATCCCAGGTCAGCCCGAACGCGCGGTTCAGGATCGTCGGCCCGATATCGAGCCCGCCATAGATGCAGACCTTTTTCGGTTCGGATGAGCCATAGCGGCTGAACACCGCGCCGCGGCTGGCGGCGGCTTCCATCGCGGTCAGGATCTGGCTGGCCAGCGTGCCGCCGCCAATCGGATCGAAGCCCAGCATTGCCTTGGTTTCGGCAATCGCGTCGATCAGTTTGGGCATGAAATCCGCATCGGTCATGTTGAGCACGTGGGTCGCGCCCAGATCCTTGAGCAGCTTCACTTGCGCTTCGCTGCGCACGATGTTGACCAGCGGAATGTTGTCCTCAAGGCAGATCTTGACCAGCATCTGGCCCAGGTTCGATGCGGCAGCGGCGTGGACGATCCCGGTGAAGCCTTCCAGCTTCATCGTTTCGGTAAAGCCCAGCGCGGTCATTGGGTTGACGAAGCTGGACGCGGCCTGTTCGGCGGTGACGCTGTCATCGACGGCAAAGGCCATGCTGGCATCGGCGATTGCATAGGTCGCATAGGCGGTGCCCGGAACGCAGGCCACGCGCTTGCCCATCAGGGCCTGCGCGGCCGGGGCATCGCCCGCCGCGACGACAATTCCCGCCGCCTCGTTCCCCGCCGGCATCGCCATGCCGTGCCGCGCCTTGAACGCGCGGGTGGCACCATCGGGCATTTTCGCCACGACCTTGCCGGGGGTGTAAACCGCGTTGTCGGTATCGGCCGAGGCAAACAGCAGGCCCAGGTCCGACGGGTTGATCGGGGTGGCCTCGACCTTGATCAGCACTTGCGTACCGGTCGGGGCATCCCAGCTGTGATCGTTGAGCTGCACCGTCAGCGTGCCATCGGCATCAAGCTGGGTGGTGAGCTGCTGGCCCGTGAAAGTCATGATTGTCTCCCGAATCCATTCCGCCTTGCGCGGGGTTTCAGATTGCAACTTAACCCGTCACTCGCCGGGGTAAAGCGCGCGAACGAAATAAAGCCCTTCACTGGGCGCATTGAGGCCCAGCGCCTGCCGGTCCCGCGCGGCCAGCGCTTCGCCGACCTGCTCCTCACGCCAGCGCCCCAGGCCGACCAGCGCCAGACAACCGACCATCGAGCGGACCTGATGGTGCAGGAAGCTGCGCGCGGCGGTGCGGATCTGCACTTCATCACCCACCCGCTCGACCGTCAGCTGGTCCAGCGTCTTGACGGGACTCGCCGACTGGCAATGGGCGGACCGGAACGTCGTGAAATCATGCAGCCCGACCAGCGCCTGCGCGGCGCGGCGCATGGCATCGGTGTCCAGCGGCTGCGACACCTGCCAGGCCCGCTGCCGCTCCAGCGTCAGCGGCGCGCGGCGGTTGATGATCCGGTAGAGGTATTCGCGCCCCGTGCAGGAAAACCGCGCGTGCCAGTCATTCGCGACCACTTCGCAGGCCAGCACCGCGACCGGGGCGGGTCGCAGATGCGCGTTCAGCGCCCCCATCAGCCGGAACGGAGCGATGTCCTTGGCCAGGTCGATATGCGCCCGCATCGCCAGCGCGTGGACCCCGGAGTCGGTGCGCCCGGCAGCATGCATGGTCACGGTTTCGCCGGTGACCGCGCGGGCGGCATGCTCCACCGCCTGCTGCACGGTCGGGTCATGCGTCTGCCGTTGCAGCCCCATGAAGGGGGAGCCATCGAATTCCAGGGTGAGGGCGAAGCGGGTCATGATTGCTTACTTCCATGCCGTTCGGGTCGAGCGAAGTCGAGATACCCCGCGCCTGTGTCCCGACTTCGCTCGACCCGAACGGGGAAGGTGGGAAATCAAGCCAGCACGGTCCCGGCGGGAATTGCGCGCCCGCGCAGCAAGGCCGCGCGGTCCATCACCGGGCGGCCCGCGCGCTGGATGAGCACCGGGCGGATCGCGCCGTCTGCACAGGCAATGGTCAGCGCATCGTTGATGGTTGTGCCCGCTACCCCAGTGCCGTCCGCCACTTCGGCCTGCAACACACGGTACCGCTCACCCTCCAGTTCGAAGAACGCTCCCGGCGTTGGCGCGAACGCGCGGACCTGGCGTTCCACTTCGGCGGCGGAGCGGGTGAAGTCGAGCCGACTTTCGGCCTTGTCGATCTTGGCGGCATAAGTCACGCCCGCATCCGGCTGGGGCCGGGGCGGATGCGCGGGCAGGTCGGCCAGCACGTCCAGCAGCAATCGTCCGCCCAGCTCCGCCAGTTCCGCCGTCAGCGCGCCCGCGGTCTTGCCGTCCACCGCCGTGCGCACGTCTGCCAGCATCGGCCCGGTGTCCAGCCCTGCTTCCATCTGCATGATCGTGACACCGGTTTGCGCGTCCCCGGCCAGAATCGCCCGCTGGATCGGTGCCGCCCCGCGCCAGCGCGGCAGCAGGCTGGCGTGGAGGTTGATGCAGCCATGGCGGGGCGCGTCCAGCACCGCGCGCGGCAGGATCAGGCCATAGGCGGCGACAATCGCCACATCGGCATTCAGCGCGGCGAACGCGGCCTGATCTTCAGCCCCTTTCAGCGACACCGGATGGCGCACCGGAATGCCCCGCGCCTCCGCCTCACGCTGGACAGGGGAGGGTTGCAGCTGTTTGCCCCGGCCAGCCGGGCGCGGCGGCTGGGAATAGGCGCAGACGACCTCATGCCCTGCCTCGACCAGCGCGATCAGCGCGGGCACGGCAAAATCCGGGGTTCCCATGAAGATGATGCGCATGTGTACCCAACCCCGTTCGCCCTGAGCTTGTCGAAGGGCTGTCCTTAGCTTTACCGTCGCAAAAGAAAAGGACGGGCCTTCGACAAGCTCTGGCCAAGCGGTTAAGGGGTGGCATGGCCTCGGTTGAAATCGAAACGCTCACATCCGCGCTGGCAAAGCTGCCGGGCCTCGGCCCGCGCTCGGCCCGGCGGGCGGTGCTATGGCTGATCAAGCGGCGCGAATCCGCGCTGGTCGGGCTGCTCGACGCGCTGGAAGCGGTGCGCACGACGCTGGTCGAATGCGATACCTGCGGCAACGTCGATACCACCAATCCGTGCGCGATCTGCACCGATGCCCGCCGCGATTCCCGCGCGCTCTGCGTGGTGGAAGATGTCGCGGACCTCTGGGCGCTGGACCGGGCGCGGCTGTTTACCGGGCGCTATCACGTGCTGGGCGGGCGGCTTTCCGCGCTGGAGGGCGTGCGGCCTGAAGACCTGACCATCGGCCAGCTGATCGAGCGCGTGTCGCAAGGCGGGATCGACGAAGTTGTGCTGGCGATGAACGCCACACTGGAGGGGCAGACCACCGCGCACTACATTGCCGAGCGGCTGGAAGGCTATCCGGTGCGGATCACCCAGCTGGCGCACGGATTGCCGGTGGGCGGGGAACTGGACTACCTCGATGAAGGCACTTTGGCGCAGGCGCTGCGCGCGCGGCGTCCGATGGGCTGAGGGGTGGGTTGAGAATCGCGCGCAACGCTCCTATCTGGCCCAGATGGCTATCCGTGAAATCATCGAAGTTCCCGACCCGCGCCTCAAAGTGGTGTCCGAACCCGTCACCACTTTCGACGCTGCGCTGAAGACGCTGGTCGAAGACATGTTCGAAACCATGTATGATGCGCCCGGCATCGGTCTTGCCGCCGTGCAGGTGGGCGCGCCGCTGCGGGTGCTGGTGATTGATCTTCAGCCCGACGATCCCGATGCCGAACCCGAAGTCTGCACCGCCCACGGCGGGCACAGCCACACCCATCAGCCGGTGAAGCGCGAACCGCGCGTGTTCATCAATCCGGAAATCCTCGATCCGTCCGAAGAGCACTCGGTCTATTCCGAAGGCTGCCTGTCGGTCCCGGAAATCTACGCCGAAGTGGAACGCCCCGCGCGCATCCGCGCCCGCTGGCAGGATCTGGACGGCAAGACCCATGAAGCGGACATGGACGGCCTGATGGCGACCTGCCTCCAGCACGAAATGGACCACCTCGAAGGCATCCTGTTCATCGACCACCTGTCGCGCCTGAAGCGGCAGATGGCGCTGAAGAAGCTGGACAAGCTGCGCAAGGTGGCCTGATCGTCAGGGGTGTTGTGCTGACGGGGAACTGGCGCTAAGTTCACATTTCGTTCCAGATGGGAGCCGATGTGGATTCGCCGTTCGTCATTGCCGTAATCGTTGTTTTCGCGCTCGTGCTGGGCGCACTGCTGGGCTGGTTTCTCGCCAGTCGCCCGGTGGGGGATCTGCGCGTGCGGCTGGCGCAGGCCGAAGGGTTTTCGCGCGAACTTGATGACATGTTCAAAGCCGCGATCCGTGACCTTGCCGCCGCGAGTGAGCGGGCAGAACGGGTCGGTGCGTTGCAGGCGGAGCTGGCCGAGGTGCGTAGGCACCGCGATGAGCAGACGGCTGAACTGGCAACGATGCATGCCAAGGCTGATCACTTCGATGAACAGAAGCGCCTGCTGCTGACCGCGCAGGACGGGCTGAAGAAAGAGTTTGAGAACGCCGGGGCCAAAGTGCTGGCCGCCGCACAGGAATCGTTCCTCGCCCGCGCGCAGGAGCGGATGACCGTGTCAGAGGACAAGAGCGCGGAAAAGATCAAGGCGCTGCTCCAGCCGGTCGGGGACCGCCTCAAGAGTTATGAGGAACAGGTCCAGAAGCTGGAAAAGGACCGGGTCGATGCCTTTGGTAAGCTTGCTGGGCAGATCGACGAGATGCGCAAGGGCCAGGATGCCGTAAGGGTTGAGGCAGCACGGCTGGGTAACTCTCTCCGCAATGCGCCAAAGGCGCGCGGCCGCTGGGGCGAACAGCAACTCAAGAACGTGCTGGAGCAGTGCGGCCTGTCAGAGCATACCGATTTCCTCCTTGAGCATTCTGTAGAAACCGAAGACGGTAGGCTGCGCCCGGACGCGATTATTCGGGTGCCGGGCCATAAGCAGTTGGTGATCGACGCCAAGGTTTCGCTCAATGCTTATCAGGACGCGTTTGAAGCGGAGGGTGATGATGCGCGCAAGGTGCATCTTGATTTGCACGCAGCCTCGATGCGCAATCATATCCAGACGCTCGCGACCAAAAGCTATCAGTCGCAGTTCGAGAATGCGCCCGATTACGTGATCATGTTCGTCCCGGGCGAACATTTCATTTCCGCAGCATTAGAGCATGATACCACGCTTTGGGATTTTGCATTCCGCAACAAGGTCTTGCTCGCCAGTCCGACCAACCTGGTCGCGATCGCGCGGACAATTGCGCAGGTATGGCAGCAGGAAGGGCTTGCAAAGGAGGCCCGAGAGATCGGCAAACTGGCATCCGATCTTTATGACAGTCTTGCAAAGACCCAAGATGACTTGGTGAAGACCGGTGTGCATCTCGGACGCGCTGTTAATTCGTTCAATGACTTTACAAAGACTTATGAAGGTAATGTACTCAGTCGCGCCCGCAGGCTGACTGAAAAGCACATCAAGATCGGTAAGCGTGAAATCAGCGAAGAGATTCCGTTTGTTGAATCGAATCCGCGCTATTCTGACCATGTGGAATCGGCGCAGCCCGCTTTGCCGTCAGCGGATAGCGAGCCGCTGGAAACCGATACGCCCGCCTGAAAGCACTCGAAACCACCCTAACCCGCTCGTCCTGAGCTTGTCGAAGGACTGTCCTTACTTTCCCAGCGAACAGGAAAAGGCAGTCCTTCGACAAGCTCAGGGCGGATGGGGCAGTGGGGTCGGGACGAATGCAGGAAGCGAGGATTGGGATTATCGCACCCGGCGGGCTTCGATCACATGGTCCTTTGACCGCAGCGTCAGTGTGCCGCCCGTGACATCGACCGACGGCTTCGCGCCCAGCAGGTCCGCCAGCGCGCGTTCCTGTTCCATCAGGCCGTCGCAATACATCATGGTGGACATATAGGGGCCGCCCACCAGCTTGCCCTGTTCGATACGCCAGGTGCCGCCCTGGCCGTTGCAACCAACGGTGGCGCTCAGCCGGTCCTGCGTGAAGCGAATCGCGGCGCGTTCGCTGGCCGGGGCCTTGCCGTCGATCCGCACGATCTTCCAGTTGGTATCGTGCAGCGCGGTCTGGCGCGGGGCGGCGGCGTGGGCGCAGGCGGTCAGCGACAGGGCGGCGATGGCGGTGAGCGTGATTGTGCGGATCATGGCGCGTGTTGTGGGGCACGCTGTCTGATCGCAGGCTGAACGGATCAGCCGTCCAGCGCGGCCAGCGCTTCATAGGCCAGCACCGCCCCGGCGACGGCGGCGTTGAGGCTGTCAGCGCGCCCTTTCATCGGCATGGTGACGCGCAGATCGCAGGCCAACTCGTATTCCTCAGGCAGGCCGCGCGATTCGTTCCCGACCATCAGGAAGCACGGCGCGGCATACGGCGCGCCGCGATAGGGCTGGGCGTCACGCAGGCTGGCGGCGACCAGTTGCCCCGCGCCGCTGCGCAGCCAGGGCAGGAATTCGTCCCAGCGGGCCTGCGCCAGTTGCTGGGTAAAGATCGCGCCCATGCTGGCGCGCACCGCCTCGACCGAGAACGGATCGGCGCAATCGTCGATCAGGATCAGCCCGCCCGCGCCGACAGCATCGCCGGTTCGCAGCATCGTGCCCAGATTGCCCGGATCGCGCAGCGCCTGCGCGACCAGCCAGATCCTGGCCGAAGACCGGTCGAGCGCGGCCAGCCCCGTATCGAATTCCGCGAATACCCCGGCCACCGCCTGCGGGTTATCCTTGCCGGTGACTTTGGCGAGGATGTCCTCGTCCATTTCCAGCACTTCGCCCCCGGCAGCGATCACGTCTGCCTCCAGCGCGGACAGCAGCGGATGGGCCTCGCGGCCCGTCGCCATGACCAGGATTTCGGGGAGCTGGCCGCTTTCGCGCGCGTCGGTCAGCAGCCGCAAACCTTCGGCCAGGAACTGCCCGGCGGCCTTGCGGTGCTTCTTTTCGCGCAAGCTTCGCAGATATTTGACCGTGGGGTTGGAAAATCCGGTGATCGTGCGGCGCAGGGTCAAGCCTCAGTCCTCGCCAAAGCCATCCTTGACCAGCCCAACCAGCTTGGTCAGCGCCAGATCCGCGCCGTCCCCGGCGACGATGATGTCGATCGTATCCCCTTTGGCTGCGCCCAGCATCATCAGGCCCAGGATCGACCCGCCGACCGCATCATTTCCGTCCTTGGCAACGCGCACCGCCAGCCCATCGGGAAGTTTGGTGACCGCGTTGACGAATTTTGCACTGGCGCGGGCGTGCAGCCCGCGGTTGTTCACGATCTCGACGCTTGCGCGTGCCTCTGTCATCCCGCTGAAATCCCCCAACGTGTTAAGCGTCTTGCCCCAGAAATTCAGACGCGATCGTGATGTAGTTGCGGCCTGCATCGCGAGCCGCAGCGGTGGCGGCCTTGATGTCCATGCAGCCGCGCGCCTTGGCGAGCCGGATCAGCATGGGCAGATTGATACCCGCAATCACTTCCACCGTGCCCGCCTGCATCAGCGAAATCGCAAGGTTTGACGGAGTGCCGCCGAACAGGTCGGTCAGAATGATTACGCCCTGGCCGCTGTTGACGTCGCGGATCGCGTCGGCAATTTCGCGCCGTCGAATCTCCATGTCGTCATTGGGGCCGATGCAAATCGTTGCGACGCCTTCCTGGCGGCCAACAACGTGCTGCATGGCATGCACGAACTCTTCGGCCAGGCGGCCGTGCGTGACAAGGATCATGCCGATCATGCTGAACTGACGCTCCGCTGTTGCAACCCGCCGATTCGGCCTCGATTTCAGCCGCTCCGAATGGCGCTGAACCGGCCCACGGTCAACGTTTTAGTGGCGCTGATCCGCGTAGATTCCCCGATGGGTCTTCCACCAGATCGGCGGCGCGGGCGGACAGGTTGCGATGCAGGATGCTGGGTGAATAGCCCGCCGCGCGCAACGCCGCCGCCATCAGTTCGGCGGTAAAGACCGAGCGGTGCCGCCCGCCCGTGCAGCCAAAGGCAATGTTCACGTAGGCTTTGCCTTGCGCCTGATAGCGCGGCAGCAGTTGCAGGATCAGGTCGCGGATCCGGCCAAACGCCTCTTCAAACGCGGGATCCGTGCGGATGAAATCGCCCACCGGGGCGTCGCGCCCGGTCTGGGCGCGCAGTTGCGGGTTCCAATGCGGATTGTGCAGGAACCGCATATCGAACACCAGATCGGCGACGGGCGGCATCCCGCGGGAGAAACCGAAACTGGTGATGGAAACGGTGGTGCCCATCGGCGCATCGCGTCCAAACCGTTCGCGGATCGCCTGTTGCAGATCGTTGCTGGTGAAATCCGTGGTGGAAATCACCATGTCGGCCCAGCGCCGCAACGGTTCCATCGTCTCGCGCTCAGCCGCGATCCCGGATGCGGCCGGCATATCCTGCGCCAGCGGATGACGGCGGCGGGTTTCGTTGTAGCGGCGTTCCAGCTCCTGCCCGGCGCAGTCCAGAAACAGTGTTGTCAGCTCCAGGTCGTTGCGACCGACCAGCTTTTTCACGCGTTCGATCACCTTGTTCGGATCGAACCCGCGTGTGCGCGAATCGAACCCGATGGCGAGCGGCGGGCGCAAGTCCGGCGCCGGGGCGTCCGGACCGTCGATCAACCGGTCGAGCAGGCGGATCGGGAAATTGTCGATCGTCTCCCAGCCCAGATCTTCCAGCACGTTGAGCGCGGTCGACTTGCCCGCGCCCAGCAGGCCGGTGACCAGCAGCACGCGCTGGCGGGTGGCAGGGTGGACTGGTTCAGACATCACGGCCTCCTGGGTGGGCGGGCGCAGGCCCAAAGGGAAGGGACAAAGCGGAGCTAGTCGGCTGTCAGGCCATACCGGTCAAGCGCCAGTTCGGCGCGCAAGTGCAGCACCGGGCTGTCCGGCCAGAGCCGCACCAGTGGAATCGTCACGCCCGCTCGCACCGCCAGTTCGGCCTGCTCAATGAAGCGCGGCGCTTGTGGATCGAGCGTCAGCACCAGCACCACGGGCACGCCTGCAACGGTGGGGCGCGTCAGCAGGCCGACGTTGCACACCTCGATCAATCCGGCGATGCGCGGCGGCGGGCTGGCCAGCAAGCGCTCGTCCCGGACGCTCAGCGTTACCCCGTCGTCGCCGATCAGTTCTGCCCCGCGATCGAGCAGCGCGAGCGCAAGGCTGGATTTTCCGCTGCCCGCCGGGCCTTCGATCAGCACGGCCCGGCGGCGAATCGCGATGCAGCTGGCCTGATGCAGCAGGCTCATTCCTCGTCCTCCTCATCCAGCGATGGCAGGTTCAGCACCAGCCGCGCGCCGGGGCGGGCATCGGTCCGGTCGCTCGCGATCAGGGTGCCATCGTGTGCTTCGGCAATGGTGCGCGCGATTGCCAGCCCAAGGCCCGAGTGGCTGCCGAAATCCTCGCCGGACGGACGCAGCGAATGAAACCGTTCAAATACCTTTTCACGCGCTTCTGCCGGGATGCCGGGGCCGTCATCGCTGACAGCCAGCTCGACCCGGTCAAACAGCCGTTCCACCGTAACTTCGACATGGCCGCCGGGCGGGGAGAACGAAACGGCATTGTCCAGCAGGTTTTCCAGCACCCGTACCAGCCGCGCCGGGTCGCCCGGCACGTCCCAGGGGCCGGTATCGACCGGAGTGACGAGTACCCGGCAGGCACCATTGCCGCCGCGTTCGATCCGGCCGCGGGCCAGTCCTTCGGCCAGCGCCAACAGATCAACCGCGACGAACTGGGTGCGGCTGAGTTCGGCGTCGATCCGGCTGGCTTCGGCGATTTCGGTCACCAGCCGGTCGATCCGGCGGACGTCATGCGCGGCAATCGCGGTCAGTTCGCGGCGGAGCTGGGCGTCGTCAACCTTTTCCAGCGTTTCGAGCGCGCTGCGCAGGCTGGCCAGCGGGTTCTTGATTTCGTGCGCAACGTCGGCGGCGAAGGCTTCCACCCCGTCGATCCGGCGGCGCAGGGCGGTGGTCATGTCGGAAATGGCGCGGGCCAGCAGGCCGATCTCGTCGCGTCGTTCCGGCAGGCGGGGCACCACGACGGCGCGGTCGCGCCCCAATCGCACCCGCACCGCCGCGCGCACCAGCGTGCGCAGCGGCTGGACGATGGTGCGCGCCAGAAACAGCGACAGCTGGATCGAGATGAGCAGCGTGACCGCAAGCACGATCACCAGCGTCTGGCGGGCATCACGGACCGACTGGGTAATATCGGTGGCGTTGCGGGTGGCCAGCAGCACTTCGCCCCGCGCGCCAACGGTTGCCGCAGCATTGAGCACCGGGGTTTCATCGGGCGCGGCGCGCTGGACCACGATCGTCTGGCCCAGCGCCACCGCGCGGGTGACTTCCGGCCAGGCGTCGGCGCGCTCTTCGGCGGGATCGGCATACGGTTCAAGCGGCGCGGTGCCGAGCAGGTAGTTCATCCCCGCATCGATCCGGCGGGCGGCGTGCTGATACCAGTCCTCCTGGTCGGGGTCGACGAAGGTGAAGGTCGGTCCGGCCAGATCGAAACTGTCGATCAGCAACTTGCCTTTGGAATTGTACAGCCGCAGCCGCAGCGCCTGATCGGTGCTGACCCGCTCAATCAGCGCGCGCCGCCCGCCGATGGGGGTTTCGGCCAGGCCATCAGCCGTAATCTCTGCCTCGGCGCGGGCGAGTTGAAACCGTTCGGCCAGCAATTGCTTGCGATAGCTGTCGAGGTAGAACAGGCTGCCCGCCATCAGGCCCAGCGCGATCACGTTGACCGCGAGGATGCGGGCGGTGAGCGAGGTTCGCCGGGTCCAGAACAGCCGGACGGGGCCGGGTTCGCGCGGCCGCCGATCAGCCGTCGGCAAAGGAATAGCCCGCGCCGTACAGCGTCTCGATCGCGCCGAATTCCGGATCGACGCTGCGGAACTTGCGCCGCAGTCGCTTGATGTGGCTGTCAATCGTCCGGTCATCGACGAACACATCGTCGTTATAGGCGGCGTCCATCAACTGGTTGCGGGTCTTGATCAGACCGGGGCGCTGCGCCAGCGCCTCAAGGATCAGGAATTCGGTGACAGTCAGCGACACCGGCTGGTCATCCCACGTTACCGCGTGGCGCGGCGGATCCATCAGTAACCGTCCGCGCCGGATGGCATCGGGCTGCGCGGTGGGAGATGGCGCTTCCACTTCGCCCCGCACCAGTTCGGAGCGGCGCAGGATGGCGCGGATCCGGGCAATCAGCAGGCGCTGGCTGAACGGCTTGGTGATGTAATCGTCCGCCCCCAGCGCCAGCCCCAGCGCCTCGTCCGGTTCTTCATCCTTGCTGGTCAGAAAGATCACTGGAAGGGCCGATTTCTCCCGCAGTTTCTGAAGCAGTTCCAGCCCGTCCATGCGCGGCATCTTGATGTCGCACACTGCCAGATCGGGGGGATTGTCGAGCAAGGCTTTCAGCGCCGTGGCACCGTCGGTGTAGAGGCGGGTCGCGAACCCTTCGGCCTGCAAGCCGATCGATACGGTGGTCAGGATATTGCGGTCATCATCCACCAGCGCGATCGTCTGGCGGGCGCTGTCAGCCGGGGCAGGGGGTGAAGCGGCGTCGACCATAGCGGATTGCCATTGCGGATGGACAGCAGGATTTGAAGCGGGGCCAAAGAGTTAGCGACTTGGGATCGTGCTGGCAATCGCTGCGGCGGGACTTTCGGATAAGCGATTGATTAGGCGAATATTTGGCGAATATTTGGCGAATTTCCGGGGCAATTTGACGGAATCGCTCCAACCGACTATGCGCGGCTCGACTCCTTTGCATACCTATGCACAGGACCGGGCGCGCGCTGGGTGTGCCCGACCCATGATCATGGAGATGGCCTTGTCCGGTTCGCTTTTCTTCCCGCTTGAAAATCAGGGCATTGCCACCGGCGCGACGATTTTCGCCAACCTTGGCACCGCGCCGCTGGTCGAGCATGCAGTGCGCAACGGCGAAGGCGTGCTGTCGAAGGATGGCCCGCTGGTGGTCGAAACCGGCGCGCACACCGGCCGCAGCGCGAAAGACAAGTATATCGTCCGCGATGCGGAAACCGAAAACACCGTGTGGTGGGGCAAGACCAACGTCGAAATGACGCCGGATCATTTTGCTGCGCTCAAGGCTGATTTTCTGGCCGCGCTGGCCAGCAAGAACACGCTGTACGTGGCGGACCTGTTTGGCGGCTCGCAGCCGGAAAACCGCGTCAATGTGCGCGTCATCAACGAATTTGCGTGGCACAACCTGTTTATCAAGACGCTGCTGGTTCGCCCTTCAGCGGCCGAACAGGCGGCGTTCACGCCTGAATACACCATCATCGACCTGCCCAGCTTCCGCGCCGATCCCGCGCGCCACGGTTGCCGCAGCGAAACCGTGGTTGCGGTGAACTTTACCGAGAAGCTGATCCTGATCGGCGGCACGGCCTATGCCGGGGAAATGAAGAAGTCGGTGTTCGGCATTCTCAATTATCTGCTGCCGGCCAAGGGCGTGATGCCGATGCACTGTTCGGCCAACATCGGCGCGGACGGCAAGACGGCCGTGTTCTTTGGCCTGTCGGGCACCGGCAAGACCACGCTGTCGGCCGACGCCAGCCGCACCCTGATCGGCGATGATGAACATGGCTGGTCCGATACCGCCGTGTTCAACTTCGAAGGCGGCTGCTATGCCAAGATGATCCGGCTTTCGGCCGAAGCCGAACCGGAAATCTTCGCCACCACCAAGCGCTTCGGGACGGTGCTGGAAAACGTGGTGATCGATCCCGTCACCCGCGAGATTGATCTGGACGACAACAGCCTGGCTGAAAACAGTCGCGGTTCGTATCCGATCGACTTCATCCCGAACGCCAGCGCCGACAACCTCGGCCCGGTTCCGGCCAACCTGATCTTCCTGACCGCCGACGCCTATGGCGTGCTGCCGCCGATCGCGCGGCTGACCCCGGATCAGGCGATGTATCACTTCCTGTCGGGCTACACCGCGCGCGTGGCGGGCACCGAAATCGGCGTGACCGAACCCGAAGCGACGTTCTCCACCTGCTTTGGCGCGCCGTTCATGCCGCGTCACCCGTCGGTCTATGGCAACCTGCTGAAAGAACGCATCGCCAAAGGCGGGGTGAAGTGCTGGCTGGTCAACACCGGCTGGTCGGGCGGCAAGGCCACGATGGAAGGCATCAAGCGGATGCCGATCAAGGCGACCCGCGCGCTGCTCAACGCGGCGCTCGATGGCAGCCTGAACGCTGCTGAATTCAACCGCGATCCGAACTTCGGCTTTGAAGTGCCGGTCGCAGTGGCAGGCGTTGACAGCAAGCTGCTCGATCCGCGCGGGGCCTGGGCCGATGCCGCCGAATACGACAAGACCGCGCAGGATCTGGTCGGCAAGTTCATCGAGAACTTCGCCCAGTTTGCCGATCATGTCGATGCCAGCGTGCTGGATGCGGCGCCCAAAGCAGCCTGACCGCAATCACTCAGTTGAACAGCGACGGCCCCGCCATCCGGCGGGGCCGTTTGCGTTTGGCCTTCCGTGAAATCGATATGCAGACCAGTGCTTTGCGGGCATGTAGGCGGCTCCTTTGCAAATGGAGTCGCATTCATGGGTTTGTTGGATGGAATCATGGGCCAGATGGCCGGGAACGTTGATATTGCCGCTATTGCCGGTCAGTTCGGGATTGCCCCGGAACTGGCGGAAAAGGCCGTTGCTGCGCTGGGCAAAGCGCATCCGGAGCCGGGCAACACGATTGAAACCGCCGCTGCCAGCACCGGACTGGATGTCGGCATGCTCGGCCAGCTCGTGCAGCAGCTGGGCGGCGAAGGCGGGCTGGGCCAGCTCAGCGGATTGCTCAAGGACAATCCGCAAGCGGCCAGCATCCTCGGCATGCTTGACCGCGACGGTGACGGAAACCCGATCAACGACATGCTGGGCATGGCTTCGGTCTGGCTCAGTCCAGCATGCTGGCGGGCACCTTTCCGCCGTTCTGGGCCAGCGCCTTCATCACGTGCTTGTGCAGCGCGATGTTTTCTTCGGCCGTGCCGGAATAGTCGGTATCGCCGAGTTCGTGCGCCAGTTCCTTGCGCTCTGCAAAGCTGGCGTCCAGCCCGACCAGCTTCATCAGGTCGACAATCGACGTGCGCCAGTTGAGCGTGTCAGCGCCCGCCATGGCGGCAAGGTTGGCTTCGACATCAACTTCGCTGATTGCCACGGGTGCAGCAACGGGGGCAGCAACCGGAGCGGCGGCGGGCTGTTCGACCGGGGCAGCTTCGGCCTTCTTGCCGAAAATTTTTTCCTTGATCTTGCTGAAAATCGACATGGCAAGCGACTCCTCACAGTCGGCGGCGAATCGGAATTGAGCCGCTGAACCAACTGCATAGGGTGGGCTATCACATTTGCAGGGCGGGCCAACAGGTTAGCGTTGAGCCGTCGCAATATAGCGATCGACGTTCGTGGCGAGCACATCCAGCGGCACGTTCCCGCCAGTAATCACCGCGTCGTTGAAATCACGCAGATCATAGGCGCCGCCCAATGTCTGCTGCGCGCGGGCGCGCTGGGCCAGGATCTCGCCGTGGCCCATCTTGTAGCCGCAGGCCTGTCCCGGCCAGCTGCAATAGCGGTCCACTTCCGGCGCGACATCGGAAAGGCTGGAGCCATTGGTCGTCGCGAACCACTGCACCGCATGTTCGCGCGTCCAGCGCTTGGCGTGCAGCCCGGTGTCGACCACCATCCGGCAGGCCCGGAACGCAATGGATTGCAGATAGCCCAGCTGACCGACCGGATCGTCGGCATAGATGCCCAGTTCATCGCCCAGCGTTTCGGAATAGAGCGCCCACCCTTCGGAATAGGCGTTGAAGGCCAGCAGCGTGCGGATCAGCGGCAGGCGGTTGGCATATTCCCCTTGCCAGACGTGACCGGGAATCCCCTCGTGAAACGCCAGCGTCGGCAGGCTGAAGCGGCTGTGACGGCCGGTATCGCCCAGATTGAGCCAGATCTTGCCGGGGATCGTTCCGTCGATTGACCCGGCCCCGCCATAGGCCCCCGGCGCGCCCGCTTCCTCGGCCACGGGCAGCCGGCGGATTTCCAGATTGCCCTTGACCAGCGTGCGGAACGCTTGCGGCAGCTTGGTGCGCATCGCGGCGATCTTGTCCTGCATCAGCGCAATGATTTCGGCGCGGCCCTTGTCGTCGTTGCTGAACGCAAAGCGCGGATCGTTGCCCAGCGCGGTCATCCGTTCACCGACCGTGCCGCTGGTGTAGCCCAGCTTGCGCAGGATCGGGTCCATCCGGGCCTGCAATTCGGCCAGCTGTTCCAGACCCATCCGGTGGACGTCAGCGGGGGTGTGGCGGGTGGTGGTGCTGGCGCGCAGCCCCCAGGCATACCATTCATCCCCGCGCGGGCGCGCCCACAGACCGGCGGCATCGCTGGCGCGGGCGCGCTGGGCGGTCAGCTCTGCAAGTTGCCGTTCCAGCGCGGCGGCGACCGGCCCCGCTGCGCTGTCCTTCGCACGGCGTTCCCAATCGCCGGGGATCGAGGCTGTCCGGCGAACCAGCGATTGCACGATATCGCCGCCGCTGCGGGCATCGGCCAGGGTGCGTTCGAGCTGCCGGATCGCCTTGTCGAGCAGAAAGGACGGGGCAATCGCGCCGATCCGTCCGGCGCTGACAAGCCGTTCCAGTTCGCCGTCCAGCTGGGCAGGCATTGCCGCCAGCCGCGCCAGATAAGCCTCTGCGTCGGCGGCTTCCCGCACCGGGTGATCGCCATCGAGGAAGCGCGGTGTATCGAGATAGGCCCCGACATTCTGGATCACCACGTACGGCGTGTTACGCCACCCGCCGACCGCGACATCGCCATAGGGCAGCGCAAAGCCGTCCAGCGCGACTGAGAACGCACTTTTGACCACGGCCAGGCTGATCCGCACCGCATGGTCCAGTCCTGCGGGGTCGATCGCTTGCACCTGATCAAGGCCCTTGCGCAGCAGCGCTGCCATGGCGTTCTGCCCGGCTTGCGATCGATCGCCCAACCGGCTGCGCAAGCCGGCGTGTGCGCCAGTGTCGATCCCCAGCGAGGTGGCGGCTTCGGGCGAGAGTTGCAGCAGATCCCAGGCCAGCGAATCGAGCAAGGCAGCGGCATCGCGCAGTGGCGGCGGGGCGGCCAGCTGGCCCGCGCCGCATGCCTGCAGCGTCAGTGCCGCCGTTCCTGAGCCGATCAACGAAAGCGCCTGGCGCCGGGAAAGGGAAGTGTTTGTCATGACAACGAAACTGCGTGGCCGCGCGGGCTGTGTCAAATCAGAACATGGTTAAGTCCGACCAAAGAATGGACTGGCGCGAGCGGGGGCAGTTGCGTTAGAGGACAACGGATAGAGGGACGTTATCGGGTCGCACCGAGGACCCCCGGGAATGGCAAATATGGACGTGCTGGATATGCTGCGGCGGAGTGGCGGGATCAACGCCGTCGCCAATCAACTTGGCATCAGCCCGGCAACGGCGATGGCCGGGACTGAAGCACTGGTGCCCGCAATCATTGGCGGCTTTCGCAAGACATCCGAGGCATCAGGCGGCGGCGAAGCCGGGCTTGGGGCACTCGTGACGATGCTGGGCGGACTGGGCGGCGGCGCGCTGGCGGCCAGCGTGCTTGGCCCTGATGAAACGGACGTAGCCAGGGGCAACGGCGTGCTGGGCCAGATCTTCGGCTCGAAAGATGTCAGCCGCTCGGTCGCGGCGGATGCGGCGGGCCGCACCGGGATCGACCCGGCAATCCTGAAGCAGATGTTGCCAATGCTGGCGATGCTGGTCGGGGGCTATTTTTCCGCGCGAGCGGGCGGCAGCGGCGCGCAAGGCAGCGGCGGGCTGGACGGGATCGGATCGATTCTGGGCGCAGTGCTGGGCGACAATCAGGGCGGCAACCAGAATGGCACGGCAACCGGCGGCGGTGTGCTTGGCAGCCTCGGTTCGCTGCTCGATATGGACGGCGATGGCAACGCGCTCGACGATATTCTGAATATGGCGGGCAAGCTCATCAAGTGATGAATGCAGTGCTCTCGCTGCTGGTGCTGGCAGTGCTGCTGCTGCCGGTGCTGGCGTGGTCACTGTGGCGGCGCGGCGCGCGCCAGCAGGCGGTGCTGATGCTGGTGCTGACCTTCGTGGCAGCGATCAACGTCGCGATCTGGACCTGGCCAGACGCCGCCGGGACTGCCCCGGCGGGTCAGCTTCCCCAGTAGCCTACTTGATCGGGCAATCCGGCGACAGGCGCATATCGAGGTAGTTGTCGACCGAGCGCATCAGGTCTTCCATTTCGTTTTCGAAGAAATGGTTCGCACGGGGGATTTCCTCGTGGTGGATGGTGATGTGCTTTTGCGTGCGCAGCTTGTCGACCAGCTTTTGCACGGAATTGGGCGTGACCACCGTGTCGGAAGCACCCTGCACGATGATGCCCGATGCCGGGCAGGGGGCCAGGAAGCTGAAATCATACATGTTGGCGGGCGGCGCGATCGAGATGAAGCCCCGGATTTCCGGGCGGCGCATCAACAGCTGCATGCCGATCAGCGCGCCAAAGCTGTAGCCGCCGATCCAGGTCGTGCTCGCTTCGGGGTGGATCGACTGTACCCAGTCGAGCGCGGCGGCGGCATCGGACAACTCGCCGATCCCGTTGTCAAAGCTGCCCTGGCTGCGGCCGACGCCGCGAAAGTTGAAGCGCAGCGTGGCGAAGCCGCGATTAACGAACGTTTTATACAGCGCCTGCGTGATGCGATCATTCATCGTGCCGCCGGCCTGCGGGTGCGGGTGCAGGATCATCGCCACGGGTGCGCGCGGGCGCGACGCGGGCTGGAACCGGCCTTCAAGGCGACCTTCGGGACCGGGGAAAATCACTGCGGGCATAGTCTGGCACCTGCTCTTGTAAGGCCAATTCCGCGGCGTCCGTTGATAAAGCGGCGTGCCGGACCGGATAAGGGTATGATCGGGAGAGAGGCGCTATATAGAAACGTGTCTCTTAAAAGCAACTTTTCCGAACATGACCCCTGATTCCCTTTATCTGGACCACGCTGCCACCACGCCGCTGCTGCCCGCAGCGCGCGACGCGTTGCTGCATGGCTTTGCGATCTGGGCCAATCCGTCCAGCCCGCACAAGCCCGGCCGGGCGGCGCGGGCCGCGCTGGAAGAGGCCCGCGCACGGCTGAAGGCCGCGCTTTGCTGGGACGGTGAAGTGATCTTCACCGGCGGCGCGAGCGAGGCGCTGGCGCTGGCGATCACCCGCTGCGTCCTGCCTCTGGCGGGCGTCTCAGTGGTGGAGCATGAGGCCGTGCTACGCCATGCGGGCGACGCGGCGCGGATCGCGGTCGATGGGCTGGGGCTGGTCGATCCGGCGGCCTGTGCGCTGCCGGGGCTGGTCGCGGTCCAGCAGGCCAATAACGAAACCGGCGTGATGCAGCCGCTGGAGGCCATCGCCGCTGCGGTGCGCGGGGCGGGCGGCTTGCTGCTGGCGGATTGCGCCCAGGGCGTGGGCAAGCTGGCGCTGCCCGATGCCGATCTGATCGCATTGTCAGCCCACAAGTTCGGCGGGCCGATTGGCGTGGGCGCGCTGCTGGTGCGCGATTGGGCGCTGCTGCGCCCCACCGGCGGGCAGGAGCGTGGCTATCGCGGCGGAACCGAGAACCTGCCGGGCGTGCTGGCGATGGTCGCGGCGCTGGAAGCGGGGGCGGACTGGCTGGATCATGCGGTTGAATTGCGCGACCGGCTGGATACGGCGATCGCGGCGGCGGGCGGTGTGTCTATTGCGGAAGGAACGGCGCGGGTGCCGACCATTGCGGCTTACCGGATGCCGGGCAAGTCGGCCAACGCCCAGCTGATCCGGTTTGATGGCATGGGCATTGCGGTTTCGGCGGGCAGCGCCTGTTCTTCGGGCTCGCTGCGCACCAGCCATGTGCTGGACGCGATGGGGATCGAAGGCGCGAACGAAGTCATCCGGGTGAGCATCGGGCGCGAGACGAGCCTGGCCGAGATCGACCGCTTCATCGCCGCCTGGCAGCAGGTGGCCGGGTGACCTATCTCGATTATCAGGCGACCACACCGCTCGCGCCCGAAGCGCGCGACGCGATGCTGCGCTGGCTGGCGGATGACGGCTTTGCCAACCCGCACAGCGCACACCGGCCCGGCCGCGCGGCGGCGGCTGCGGTGGAAGTGGCGCGCGATTCGGTCGCCGCGCTGTTCCCGCCGGGCGGCAAGGTCGTGTTTACCGGCAGCGCGACCGAGGCGATCAATCTGGCGATCCGGGGCGGGCCGTATGGCCCGGCCGCCGTCTCCGCGATCGAACACGCCGCCGTGCGCGATACGGCGCGCTGGTTTGGCGAGGACTTTGAACTGCCGGTCGGTGCGGACGGCGTAATCGATCCGGAAGTGCCGTTCCCCGCCGAGGCCAAGCTGATCGCCGTGATGCAGGTCAACAACGAGATCGGCACGATCCAGCCGACCGGGCGGCTGGCGGAGCGCGCGAAAGCGACGGGCGCGTTGTTCCTGTGCGATGCGGTGCAGGGCGCGGGCAAAATCGCGCCCCCGGCCGGGGCGGACCTGATCGCGGTATCGGCGCACAAGCTCTATGGACCAAAAGGGATCGGCGCACTGTGGGTCCGCGATGGGGTGCAATTGTCCCCCGTGATCCTCGGCGGTGGGCAGGAGGGCGGCCTGCGCTCCGGCACGCTGTCACCTGCGCTCTGCGCCGGGTTCGGGGCGGCGGCGGCGCTGTCGCTGGCCCGGATGGAGGCGGACGCCGCCCATGTTGCAACGCTGCGCGATGCCGCGCGCGATGTGCTGGCGCGCTGGACGCTAAACGGCAGCGCGGAGCAGCGCTGGCCTGGCAACCTCAACTTGCGGCTCGATGGGCTGGACGTTGGCCGGTTGATGAGCGAATGCCGGACGATTGCCTTTTCCGCCGGATCGGCCTGCGCCAGCGGCTCCGGCCGGCCCAGCCACGTGCTGGCGGCATTGGGCCTCAGCGCGGCGCAGGCGAAGAATTCGATCCGCTTGGGTTTCGGGCGCTATACGACTAGGGACGAACTTATCGAGGCTTGCCGCACACTGGATGCCGCAGCCCGCTCGCAAGGGGTGTAATGGTCAAAGTCACGTTCATCACGGCGCAGGGCGACAAGGTCGAAGTCAGCGGGGCAGCGGGCGATTGCCTGCTCGATGTGGCGCAGCACGCCGATATGCCGCTGGAAGGCACCTGCGAAGGGCAGATGGCCTGCTCCACCTGCCACGTGGTCATCGCGCCAGACTGGTTCGCCAAGCTGCCCCGTGCCAGCGAGGATGAGGAGGATATGCTCGATCTGGCCGCTGGCGTTACCCGCACCAGCCGGCTGTCGTGCCAGATCACGCTGACCGAGGAGGTGGACGGGCTGGAAGTGCGAATTCCGGGGGAAAGCCGGGATATGCAGCGCCGTTAAGGCGCTACCGAGCCGCGTTGCAGCAAGCGGCGCACCCGGCGCCACAGCCAGCGGACCCCCACCACAAACAGCGAGATCGGCACCAGCGCGACCGTGAGGGCGATCAGGCCTGCGATCACCCCGCCAAAGATCGTGCCAAGGCTGCCCAGCACCGCCTTGATCGGGCTGAGGAAGCTGCTGCCGGACCGGTTTTCGCTTTCATACTCGATGGTGACCTTGCTGAATTCGACCCGGCCTTGCAGCTCCTTCAGCCAGCTTTGCGCCTCGTCGATTTCCTGGTTCACTTCGGCCACGCCGCGCTCAGCCTCGATCAGTTCGGCCACGGTGCCTTTGCGGGTGGCGAGCAGTTCCATCAGCCGATCGCGCAGCAGCACGCGGGCGCGCAATTTGGCCTCGGTATCGACGATCTGCTTGGACAAGTCCTCGCCGCTGACCGCACTGGAAATCTGTTCGCCGTCCAACCCTTGCGCGATTTTTTCCAGCTGAGCGCCAAAGCCCTGCGCTTGTGGTGCCGCCACTTCGAGCAGCAGCTTGCCATAGGCATAGTCCTCGTCCGCGCCGGACTGGCTCATTTCCATCACGCGGCAGCTTTGCGGCCCCATTTTCTTGCACAAGTCGGCGTGGCCGCGTTGCAGGTCCGGCAGGCTGTTGGCGGCAACGCGAAAGCCGAACGAATAGGCATAGGCAATCCGCGCCGCCGCGACCGGAGCTGCGGCAGGGTCGGTCTGAACCGCCGCATTGGACGCCGCTTTTCCGGCATCGCTGCGTGCTTCCGCTTGCTTGTCCCGCAGCAACTGGGGGCGCTCTACCGCTTCCGCAAAGCCGAACTTGTTCTGTGGGGCTGCCCCTTCTGCGCTGGGCTTTTTCAAATCGTAGGACATGAGCTTTGGCTGCTCAGCAGCCTCCTCGGCCTTCTCGCCACAGGCCGACAAGAGCGCCAGTGCAGGCAGGGCAAACCGGATCAAGTGCTTCATTTCGCCTGCCTCTCCACGCCGCGAGTCTCGGTAGCAGCCTAACCGCTTAGGTTTCCAAACAGAAGTCCCGCGCGTTTTCCCTCTGGATAAGGCTGGGTTTGCGCTTGGCGCGCCGATTCCGCGCCTGCTAGAGCGTTCCCGATATGGCCATAGACACCACCGAACCCGATCCGTTTGACGCCATCGTCGATGCGCCGTTCGATGCGGCGTTGTCCGAGCGGTATCTGGTCTATGCGCTCTCCACGATCACCGCGCGGTCGCTGCCCGATCTGCGCGACGGGTTGAAGCCGGTCCACCGCCGCCTGCTCTGGGCGATGCGGCAGCTGAAGCTGGACCCCAGCCAGGCCTACAAGAAATCCGCCCGCGTGGTGGGGGACGTGATCGGCAAGTATCACCCGCATGGCGATCAGTCGGTTTATGACGCGATGGTCCGGCTCGCGCAGGATTTCAGCCTGCGTTACCCACTGGTCGACGGGCAGGGCAATTTCGGCAACATCGACGGCGATAACGCCGCCGCCTATCGCTACACCGAAGCGCGGCTGACCAAGACCGCGATCCAGCTGATGGCCGGGCTGGACGAAGGCACCGTCAACTTCATCCCGACCTACAACGGTGAAGAGGAAGAGCCGGAGATTTTCCCCGGCATCTTCCCCAACCTGCTGGCCAACGGTTCCAGCGGGATCGCGGTGGGCATGGCGACATCGATCCCCAGCCACAACGTGGCCGAGATCATCGACGCAACGCTGCTGCTGATCGACAATCCGCACGTTGAACACGCGCAATTGATGGAAGTGTTCCACGGCCCGGACTTCGCGACCGGCGGCGTGGTGGTGGATAGCCCGGCGGCGCTGTCGCATGCCTATGAAACCGGCAAGGGCGCGATACGGGTGCGCGGGCGGTTCTCCACCGGGCGCGAAGCCGATGGCAGCTGGGAGCCGACCGGCATCGAAAAGCTGGGCAGCGGGCAGTGGCAGCTGGTGATCAGCGAGATCCCCTACATGCTGCAAAAGGGCAAGCTGATCGAGCAGGTCGCCCAGCTTATCGCTGACAAGAAGCTGCCGATCCTTGAGGATATCCGCGACGAATCCGATGAACAGATCCGGCTGGTGTTCGTGCCCAAAAGCCGCAACATCGATCCGGAACTGCTCAAGGAATCGCTCTACAAGCTGACCGATCTGGAAAGCCGGTTTTCGCTCAACCTCAACGTGCTGGATGCCACCCGCACCCCCGGCGTGCTGGGGCTGAAGCTGTTGCTGCAGGAATGGGTGATCGCCCAGATCGATATCCTGCTGCGCCGCAGCCAGCACCGGCTGGACAAGATCGCCGCGCGGCTGGAACTGCTCCAGGGCTATATCATCGCCTACCTCAACCTCGACCGGATCATCGAGATCATCCGGACCGAGGATGAGCCGAAGCCGGTGATGATGGCCGAATTCCAGCTGAATGACCGGCAGGCCGAAGCGATCCTCAACATGCGGCTGCGCTCCTTGCGCAAGCTGGAGGAAATGGAACTGCGCCGCGAATTCGACGAGCTGGTGGCCGAGCAGGAGGAACTGCAAAAGCTGCTCGACAGTCCCGCCCGCCAGCGCACCCGGCTGAAGCGCGATCTGACCAATCTGCGCAAGGACTACGCTGAAACCACCCTGCTGGGCCGCCGCCGCACGACCATCGCCGAAGCCGCGCCGACGGTGGAATTCAGCATGGACGCGATGATCGAAAAGGCGCCGGTCACGGTGATCCTGTCAGCCAGGGGCTGGATTCGCGGGGCCAGCGGGCACGAGCCAGAGGGCAAGGAGTTCAAGTTCAAGGAAGGCGACGGCCCGGCCTTCGCGCTCCATGCGCAGACCACCGACAAGCTGCTGATCGCCTGCGACAATGGCCGGTTCTATACGCTGGGGGCCGACAAGCTGCCCTCCGCACGTGGGTTTGGTGAACCGATCCGGACGATGCTGGATATCGACGCCAGCGCGCAGATCATCGCGCTGATCCCCTACAAGCCCAAGGGGCAGCTGCTGCTGGCCAGCAACATCGGACGCGGCTTCGTGGCTGAAATGGACGAATTGCTGGCCGAAACCCGCAAGGGCCGGGGGGTGATGACCACCAAGCCCGATGTGAAGCTGACCGTGGTGCGCGAAGTCCCGGCGGAGCATGACCACATCGCCGTGGTCGGCGACAACCGCAAGCTGGTGGTCTTCGCGCTGTCGGAAATGCCGGTGCTGGCCAAGGGGCAGGGCGTAACCCTGCAACGCTACCGCGACGGCGGGCTGTCCGACGCGATCACGCTGCGGCTGGAAGACGGCCTCAGCTGGACCATGGGCGGCGAAACGGGCCGGACCCGCACCGAAAAGGACGTGGTGATGTGGAAAGTCGCGCGCGGGGCGGCGGGGCGGATGCCGCCGACGGGCTTCCCGCGCGACAACAAGTTCTGATCGTCAGCTGGCCGGGGCCGCGGGTGCGGCTGCCGCACTTTTCGCCAGCGCCTCTTGCAACTGCTGGCTGGTGATCCGCAGCATCGGCCCGGAATCGTCGGCGCTGAACAGGTCGCGGTTCAGCGAAAACGTTTGTGAGGATCCTTCGATGACGATCGTGCCGTCTTCGTTCACGGTCTTGATCGTGCCTACGCCTACGCCATCGGCGCCGCGCAGGGCATTTCCGGCGACCAGTGCAGCATCCAGCTTTGCCTTGGCCTGCTGGTTGGCAGCTTCAATCGCGTCATCCAACTGGGCCTTGGTATAGCCGATCACCGGGCCCTTCGCGCCCTGGGCGAAGGATGCACCGCCGAGTGCGGCTGCGTTCTTGCCCGTGTTGATGGTGACGATATCCCCGTCGATCCGTTCGACCTGGCCCACTTCGTTGCCTTGCGGGCCATACACGGTGACACCTACCGAAACGCCCGCTGCCGCAATGCTCTGGGCCTGAGCTGCTACTGACCACCCAGCCAGCGCCGTGACGCCGATTGCGATCGTCTGCTTGAACTTCATTAAATCGGTCCTTCCCGTTGATGTGGTGTAGGCAGAGTTGATTGCGGACTGTCTGCCGAAGGATCAACGCTTGGGGCGGTGGACCGGGCCTCAGGTCCGATGAGTTGAGCCGGAACCGATTATTGCGTGTTAGTCCAGTAAATCGGTTAGAATTGCATTGACGCGGGCGCTATCCGGGAAATCTTCGTTAAGCCACTGCGCCTCAACCGCGCGAAGGATCCGGGCGACTTCAGGCCCGGCGCCAACCCCACGTGCGACGATGTCGCCGCCTTTCAGCCTGAAGATCGGGATGTCCCAGCCTTGCAAGGGCGCCGTATCCGCTCCGGTCAGCAGCAAGCGGTCCAGCGCAGATTCCCGGCCGAGGCGATAGGCGAGGGCGCGGGCCTCAATTTCCTCCCCGTGCCGGGGAGGAAGCGGGCAGCCGCCAGTGTCAGGCGCTTTTTCTGCGTGCCGGACAGGCGGAAGCGGCTGGCGATTTTTTCGGCCAGGGCGGGATCGGCGGGCAGCAGGGCGGCGAGGCGGCGGATCGCGTCGGGGGCGATGGCTTGCCGCGCTTCCTGCGCGACCAGCGCGGCCAGCGCGGCGGGATCGGCTTCGGGCAGGACCACCGGCAGTACGTCCAGCTGCGCCATGCGGGCGATGGTCGGCGCGGGATCGGGCAGGCCCAGCAGGTTGAGCATTTCCATCCCAACCCGCTCCCGCGACAGCCCTTTCAGCGTGGCGGCAAGGTCGGTGCAGGCCTGTTCAGCGACGCTATCGGCGGGCTGGCTGCCGAAGCGGGCCTGAAACCGGAAATAGCGCAGGATCCGCAAGTGATCCTCGCGGATGCGCTGACGGGCATCGCCGATGAAGCGCAGGCGGCGCGCGGCCAGATCGGCCAGCCCGCCGAACCAGTCGAACACTTCGCCGCTGGCCGGATCGGCATAAAGCGCGTTGATCGTGAAATCGCGGCGGGCGGCGTCGTCCTGCCAGTCCTGCGCGAAAGCCACGGTCGCGCGGCGGCCATCGGTGGAGACATCATGGCGCAGCGTGGTGATTTCCACCGGCCCGCCGGGCAGGATCGCGGTGACGGTGCCGTGTTCGATGCCGGTCGGCACGCTGCGGATGTGCGCCGTTTTCAGCCGGTCGATCACTTCGGCGGGGACCAGCGGGGTGGCGATGTCGATATCCTTGACCGCAATGCCCAGCAGCGTGTCGCGCACCGCCCCGCCGACGTAGCGTGCGTTGCCCGCGCCCAGCGCGGCGACCAGCGCGGCGAGGTCATCGCGCTGCATCCAGTCGGCGCAAAGCACCTCAGCCATGCCAGTCGATCCTTTGGGCCAGATTGGCGATGATCCCGGCGGTGACGCCCCAGATGCGGTGTTCCTGCCACATGATCTCGATATAGCGCCGTTCGCGCCCCTGCCAGAAGGCGGCATGGTGGGTGTGGTTGGCGGGGTCGAACACGAAGTCGACCGGGGCTTCGAACCACCTGGCCACTTCGGTCGGGCTGGGGTTCAGCTTGATGTCGGGCGGGACGACCGCGACGACCGGCGTGATCGCATAGCCGCTGCCGGTGCGGTAGACGTCGCTGGGGCCGATCACGGTCACGTCGCGCTCGTGGATGCCCAGTTCCTCGTAAGCCTCGCGCAGGGCGGCTTCGACCGGAGTTTCGCCGGGATCGATCTTGCCGCCCGGAAACGCGACTTGCCCGGGGTGAGAGCGCATGTTGCTGGGGCGGTGGATCAACAGGAAGCCGGGGCGGTCGCCTCGTTCCGTGATGGCCGCCAGTACGGCGGCGGGGCGCAGTTCGCTGTCGGTAAAGCCCACTTCGTCGCGGTGCTGGACCGGGCGGGCGTGGCCTTCGGCATGGAGCCGGTGCAGGCGCGGGATCAGCGTCATGGCGCAGGCACCAGCGAAAACCGCGCGCCCTGGCTGGTCAGGCACAAGTCGGCGCCCGCCAGTTCGACCAGTTGCAGCCAGGTGCTGCGGTTGATCCGGGCCTCTACCCCGTGCCGCACCAGCAGGTAGAGTGCGGGCGTTTCGGGATCGCCGCGCGCGGTCAGCGGATTGTCCGGCCCGGCCAGCACGATTTCATCGGTGTTCAGCCGGAACGCCAGTGCCCCGTCACGCTCTGACACATCGGTGGCGATGAAGGCGGCGTCCTCCACCGCAATCGCCTGCTTCTCGAACGGGGTGACCAGCCAGTGCCGGCCTTCCCCATCGCGCCACAGCAGGCTGGCAAAGGCGCGGACCATTGCCGGACGGCGGATTTCCCCGCCGTCGTGGAACCAGCGTCCGTCCGCCTTGATTACCATCAAGCTGTCGCTGACCGCCTGCGGTTGCCACTGATCAACCGGCGGCAGCTTGCGCGCCGCCACCAGCGCGGCGATTTCCGGCAGGGACAGCGAAGCAAGGTCGGGCGGAGGACTGTATGGCATTGCAATGGCGATGCCAGATCAGGTCAGCCTTTCCAAGGGCCCAGAATGCCGTCACGGGGGAGGACGGCCGGATTGCTGGTGCGCACCAGCAGGCGGTGCTGTTCAAACGGGCCGGGCAAGGTCCATCCACCGGTGTGGGCATTGGTGAAGTCCCAGAACCGGCCGTAGTATTCCGGATCGCCGATCATCACTTGCGGCAGCGGGGCATTGGGGCTGAGCGCCGACAGGCTGGCGGTCATCAGCGCCTTGCCGTAACCGGCCCCCTGCAATTCGGGCAGGACCGCGACCGGGCCGACCATGATCATGGGGTGAGCCTTGCCATCGGGGCTGTTCAGCGCGACCGGCCAGCACTGGATCGTGCCGACGAGGTGCTCATCGCTGTCGAGCGCGGCGAACGACAAGGTGGGCAGCCAGTCCATCCCTTCGCGCACCTTGTAGGCGGTTCGCTGCTGCCGCCCCGGTTCGAACGCGCGGTCCAGCAGGTCCTCGATCCATTGCGGATCGACCTGATCGAGCGGAATGAGGGCGGGCGTAGTCATCGGCGCGGGCGGATAAGCCGCCCGCGCCGGGTTGTCGATGTATTTTACCCTTTCGGCTTCGAAAGCCGCAGCATCCGCGCGTCCTTGCCGTCTTCCAGCAGCCAGATCGCGCCGTCCGGGGCCTGTTCGATTTCGCGGATGCGCTTGTCCATCGGGTGGCGGGCGACTTCGCGGGCGGTTTCGCCGTCCACCGCCACGCGCACCACACCGCTGTTCTTGGCAAGGCCTGCGATCAGCGCCTGTCCGCGCCACTGCGGGAACATCTTGCCGGTGTAGAAAATCATGTTGCCCGGCGCGATCACCGGGGTCCAGCCGAGCGCGGCTTTCGCGAATTCCGGCCGGGTGGCGTGGCGCGGGATGGCCCTGCCGTCATAGTGATCGCCGTCCGAAACCTCCGGCCAGCCATAGTTCTGTCCTGGCTTGACCAGATTGAGTTCATCCCCGCCAGCCGGGCCGTGTTCCAGATCCCAGAGCTTGCCAGTGGGATCGAACGCCAGCGCCAGAATGTTGCGGTGGCCGAGCGACCACACTTCAGCCGCGACACCGCCCTGCGCCGCAAACGGGTTGCCCGGTGCGGGCTTGCCATCGGGCAGCAGCCGCAGAACCTTGCCGAGGTTCTGCGCCATGTCCTGCGCCGGAGTGAACTTCTGCCGGTCACCCGACGCGACAAACAGATGCCGACCATCGGGCGAGAACGTCAGACGGTGCGAATAGTGGCCGCGCCCGGTAACCTTGGGTGCCTGCCGCCAGATCACTTCCAGCCCTTCCAGCCGGGGGACGCCGCCGCGCACCAGCTTGGCCCGGCCCACGGCTGCGCCGCGCGTTTCGCCGTCGCCCGCTTCGGCCCAGCTGAGATAGATCATGCCCGATCTGGCGAAATCGGGGGCGAGGATCACCTCGCCCAGACCGCCCTGACCGCCATAGGCGACCGTGGGCGCCCCGGCCACGTCCAGCACCGCTGCGCCGTCCCACAGCTTCAGCTTGCCGGACTTCTCGGTAATCAGCGCTTCCTTGCCGCCGGGCAGGAAGGTCATCGCCCAGGGCTCGTTGAATTTGGCCACTTCGGTGATGGCAAATGCGTCCTTCACTTCGCTTGCCGGCGGGGCGGGGCTGTCCCCAGCAACCGACGGGCCGCAGCTTGCGAGGAACAGGGCGAGGGGCGAAAGGGCGGTGAGGAGCGGTTTGGTCATGGATGCTATCATCGGGGTTCCGCAGCGATTTGCCAAGCACCCGTCCGACCGGTGGGTGATCGGGGTCGACGAAGCGGGGCGCGGGCCACTGGCGGGGCCGGTGGTGGCCGCCGCCTGCGTGCTGGGCGTGACCGCGCCAGATGGGCTGGACGATTCCAAAAAGCTGTCGGCCAGACGGCGCGCCGTGCTGGAACCGCTCATCGGGCAAAGCTGCGGCTGGGCGCTGGGCGTGGTTGAAGCGGACGAGATCGACCGGATCAACATTTTTGCCGCCACCATGCTGGCGATGACCCGCGCGGTCGGCGCGCTGGTGCAGGCGCTTGGGGCAGAGCCGGACGAAGTGCTGATCGACGGCAACAAGACCCCGGCGGGCCGCGTGCCGGAATGGCGTTGGACCGCGCGGGCGATCGTGGGCGGCGACGCGCTGGAACCTTGCATTTCCGCCGCCTCGATCCTTGCCAAGGAACACCGCGACCGCGTCATGCGCGCCCATGCGGAAACCTGGCCGCACTATGGCTGGGATCGCAACGCCGGATACGGCACGGCGGAGCATCTGGCGGCGCTGCGGAACCATGGCCCAACCCCGATCCACCGCCGCAGCTTTGCCCCGGTGGCGCAGCTGGTGCTGATTTAGGGGACGGCAGCTGTTCGCTTTGCCATTCTGCAAGCGGACGTTCCGACGACGGTGAAGTTGCGGACTTTCGTTTTCTTCGTCATTTGTTGCGGATGAGAAAATCAGTCTTTTTCATCTCTGCGCTCCTTGTGTCGTCGTGTGGGTCACCGGATCAGGAGCAGGCCCGCGGAAAATCGGAAACAATGATGTCCGCCGCCCACAGCATTTCCTTGGAGTTTCCACTTCAATACGGTCCCGACGATAATCCGGCGGGTTATACGAAAGTAGAAGGCGGCAAAGATCGAAGCGCTGACCCTGCACAGCTGATTTCAGCGTTGGTGCTGTGCGGCCCAGCAGTGTCATGGATCGAGAAAACCAGCCATTCAGCTGCCATCATCATGCCTTCAGAAAAAAATGTTATTTGGCAAGGCTCAACGTTTTGGCATCCGAATGACAAAGACATAATCGCTTGTATCAAGAGTAGCGCAGGGCAGCCATTTTTCTATAGAGAGTTACCGCGCGGCATCGAAACCTATAAGCAGTAGTGTTTTCTGTTTACTCGGTTTTTGGTTTTCCCAATTCTCAAAGGGTATCTCAAGCGCTGTCGTCACCCCGGACTTGATCCGGGGTCCTGCTATCTTTGCGCGCGCCATCAGGAAGCGGGATTCCGGATCAAGTCCGGGATGACGGAAGGCGAGGGGAACGGGCTGGGCCGGGGCACGCGTTGGGGGCGGTTCGCGGAATTTTTTCACTCTGAGTCCGCCGGGACACACCCCCTAGATGTTGAGTCCCGCTTGCCCGCCAAGACTCCATATCCTGTGCAGGACTCGTTCTGTTCCGCTTATCCACACCCTGCCAATACCCCGAATCCCAAGGATTCCTGCGGAGTCGCGACTTGACGCGGGACTCCAAATGACTCACCCTGTGGATAACTTACGGGGGTTGAATACGGTTTTATGGGTCAGTTGCTGGTTGGTGAAAAGGCGCGCCTGCGTGCCGTAAAGGAAGTTGCGCGCCCGGATCTTCCGGTGGGCCGGATCCTCGATGGCGACTGCATCGAGGCGATGCGCAGCCTGCCCGATGCCTGTGTCGACATGATCTTCGCCGACCCGCCCTATAACCTGCAGCTGGGCGGCGATCTGTCGCGCCCGGATGGCAGCCATGTCGATGCGGTAACCGATCACTGGGACCAGTTCGACAGCTTTGCCGCCTATGACAAGTTCAGCCGCGAATGGCTGACCGAGGCGCGGCGCGTGCTGAAGCCCAACGGTTCGCTGTGGGTGATCGGCAGCTATCACAACATCTTCCGGCTGGGCGCGATGTTGCAGGACATGGGGTTCTGGATCCTGAACGACATCGTCTGGCGCAAGGCCAACCCGATGCCGAACTTCAAGGGCACGCGCTTTACCAACGCGCACGAAACGCTGATCTGGTGCTCGATGGGGGAGAAGGCGAAATACACCTTCAACTATCGCGCGATGAAGACGCTGAACGATGAATTGCAGATGCGCTCTGACTGGGTGCTGCCGATCTGCGGCGGGCAGGAGCGGCTTAAGAAGGAAGGCCACAAGGTCCACCCGACTCAAAAGCCCGAAGCGCTGCTCTACCGGGTGATGCTGGCCACCACCAACAAGGGCGACGTGGTGCTGGACCCGTTCTTCGGCACCGGCACGACCGGCGCGGTGGCCAAGCGGCTGGGCCGCGACTGGATCGGGTGTGAGCGCGAGGGGATCTACCGCGAAGCCGCGCTGGAGCGGATCGAACTGGCGCTGCCGCTGGACGAATCCGCGATCACCACGATGCAAAGCCCCAGGTCCGCGCCCAAGGTGGCGTTCGGGACGCTGGTTGAAACGGGTCTGATCGCGCCGGGCACCGTGCTGCTCGACAAGAAGCGCCGGATGACGGCCACGGTGCGCGCCGACGGCTCGCTGGTGGCGGGGGCCGATTTCGGCTCGATCCACGGGCTGGGGGCCAAGCTGCAAGGCGCGCCCTCGTGCAACGGCTGGACGTTCTGGCACATCGAGCATCAGGGCGAATTCAAGCCGATCGACGCACTGCGCCAGACCTATTTGCTCGCCACCGAGGACTAACCTTTATGATCGTCATCCTGAACTTGTTTCAGGATCCATCGCGCCACACACTTGATGGCATCGGTTGGGCAGCTAACCTCCGGGCTGCGCGCTAATCGCAACCTTGCGGTGAAACGCGGGATGGAAGCTGAAACAAGTTCAGCATGACGGGGTTTGGGTAAGGGCAGAACATGACACGCACGCACTACCTTCGCCCGATCGCCCTGGCCGAATCCCCGCAAAGCGAGGAAGGCGCGGCTGTGCGGCTGGCGGGCGGGATGGTCTATGCCAGCCGCTTCGCGCTGATCGTGCGCGAGGGCGGCAAAGTGGTATCGCGCGAACGCTTTGGCGTGCGCGAACTGGAAGCGGCGCTGCCGGACCTGCCCGAAGCGGTGCGAGAGCAGTGGGACAACTTGCGCCGCGCCCACGCGCCGCTGCAATGCGGCGCGCGCACCGTGCGGCTCGATCAGCCGCAGGTCATGGGCATCCTTAACGTCACGCCTGACAGTTTTTCCGATGGCGGCCAGTTTATGGACGATCCGGCCGTGGCCAACGCCCATGCCTCGGCCATGCTGGAGGCCGGAGCGGCGCTGATCGACGTTGGCGGGGAAAGCACCCGCCCCGGTGCGGCGGCGGTGTGGGAAGGGGACGAGCTCAAGCGCGTGATCCCGGCGGTTGAGCGGCTGGCGGCAATGGGCGCGGCGATCAGCATCGATACCCGCCGCCCCGGCGTGATGGAAGCCGCGCTGGCGGCGGGCGCGCACGTGATCAACGATGTCTCCGCGCTGCGCCACGATCCGCGCAGCCTGGAATTCGCCGCAGGCAGCGGCGCGCCGGTGGTGCTGATGCACGCGCCGGGAGAAGGCGAGGACCTGCACGGGGCCGCCGACTACACCGATGTCGTGCTGGACGTGTTTGACTGGCTGGCCGCGCGCTGCGCTGCCGCGCTGGCGGCGGGCATTGCGCGCGACCGGATCGTGCTCGATCCCGGCATCGGCTTTGGCAAGTCGCTGGCGGACAACCTTGCGCTGATGAATGCACTGCCGCTGTTCCACGCGCTGGGCCAGCCGCTGTTGCTGGGGGCCAGCCGCAAGCGGATGATCGGCGCGCTGTCGAACGAGGTTCCGGCACATCACCGCGTCGCGGGCAGTGTGGCGCTCGCGCTGAAGGGCATGGACGCGGGCGTGCAATTGCTGCGCGTGCATGATGTGCCCGAAACGATGCAGGCGCTACGCGTCTGGCGCGGTTTGCGCGATGCGGCGCTGACCGATTTCAGCCAGTTGCCGCCGCTCTAGATCCCTTCACCGCCCCATATCCGTTCGTGTCGAGCGTAGTCGAGACACGCTTGCGCAACCGTGTCTCGACTGCGCTCGACACGAACGGCGGGGGTGGGGCTTCAGGTCAGCCCGGTGCGGCGGCCGATCCGGCCAGCAATCCGCCGTCGATATTGAATTCCGCGCCGGTCACGTAACCCGCCTCGTCCGAGGCGAGCAGCACCGCGATGGCTGCGACGTCCTGTGGCAGGCCGAACCGCTTGAGCGGGGTGTCGGCCACGAATGCGGCCATGCGCTCGGCCCGGTCCGGCCCGTCGCCCAGCATCGGCTCCCACATCTCGGTCAGGATCGCGGCGGGGTGGATGGAGTTGCAGCGGATTTGCCAGCCCTGCGCCGCGCAATAGAGCGCGACCGACTTGGTGTGATTGCGCACCGCTGCCTTGGAACTGGCATAAGCTGCCGCGCCCGGAATGCCGACCAGACCGGAGCGGGACGACACGTTGATGATCGCGCCCGCGCCCTTCACCTTCATCGCGCCGATGGCATAGCGGCAGCCCAGGAACGTGCCGTCGAGGTTGGTCGCGTGGACCGCGCGCCAATCGGCCAGACTGGCGTGTTCGGGATCATGCGGGCCGGGCGAATCCTCGAACCCCGTGATCCCGGCATTATTGACCACTACGTCGGCGACCGGAACGGCAGCGGCCAGCGCGGCCCAGCCCGCTTCGGAGCGGACGTCGAGCGGGATGAACCGGCAACCGATGTCTGCCGCTGCCGCTGCTCCGCCCACGCGATCAATGTCGGTCAGGACCACATCCGCCCCTTCCGCCGCGAAGGCCGCGCAGATCGCCTTGCCGATCCCGCGCGCGCCGCCGGTAACAATGCAGGTCTTGCCCGCCAACCGGGTCATGGCTGTTCCGGCGTCCGATTGCCGCGCGCCAGCCGGAAGGCCGCGAAGGCGAGGATCGCTGTGCCGAGCAGCAGCACGCCCCACAACGCCAGCTTGCGCAGGTCAAACGGGCTGTCGGGCTGCGGCGCGACGGCAATTGGCGCGGGCTTTTGCCCGGATACATCGACCCGCGCGATTGGCAGCGGGCCGGCCTTGCGCAGGGCTTCGGGCGCCAGATCGGCCGCGTCCAGATAGCGCGGTGCAGCGGCGCTGGCCCCGACCGCCAGCGTATAGGGCGGGGCGGCGTTGAACGCGGCGAGCACTTCAATCCGGTCCAGCAGCAGTTCCACGTTCGGCGCGGCGGAAAACCCGGCGCTGCGCGAGTCTGCGACGATCCGGTATTCGCGCCATGGCCCCGGCATCAGATCGATCACCGTGCCCGCGCTGTCCTGCCGCAGGGTCGCGGCAGCGAGCATCGTCCAGGGCTGTTCGGGGTTGGTGCGGGCAAACACTTCCACCGGCAGCACCCCGACCGGCCCGGCTTGCACCAGCCGGATCGCGGCCAGCGGCGCGGCGAACGGCACGGCGAAGCGGGCGTGATGGTCATCCACCAGCTGCAATCCGCGGCTGGCCACCACGGCGCGCGGCAGGGGGGCGGTGCGGGCGGTGGTGATCGTCACCCCCTGCAAGGCCGCGCCGCTGCCTGCGTCCCAGTCGGCCCGCAAGTAGCGGTCTCTCAGGCTGACGCCGGGCAGGGTCAGCACACTGCCCCCCAGACTGGGCGCGCCGGGGGCGGGGCTGAACAGCACGCGTTCGGCCAGCGGTTCCCAGCTTTTCAGGTCGGCGCTCGAACTCAGCCGGACAGTCGTCGCGCGCCGGTCTGCCAGCGTGACATTCAGCGCGATGCCTACAATCGGATCGGTCACCGCGCGGGTGTCGATCAGGCTGGCGCTGAGCGTTTCCTGCGCCTGCGCCTCGCCGCCGATGGTGACGACGCGCGCGGTGCCGTTGTCCTCGATCCGGATTGCTGCGCCGGGGGCGGTCAAGGCGCTTGCCGCGCCGCGCAGGGCGATCGCGCTGAGCGTGACCGAGCGCCGCTCCTCGTCCGCGCCGCCGCTGAGGGCGAGCGAGAGCGGCTTGCCGCGTCCGTCGAACACCCGCACGTCGCCCAGATCCGCGCGCTGGACCGCGATCAGCGCCTGTTCCGGCAGGATCACGCGCTGGACCGGGCCGCCTGCCGCCGGTTCCACCGTCAACCGCACCGCGAACTGATCCGGCCGGGTCGGGTCGGGCGGAGCGGCGCTGTCACACGCGGCGGCGGTGAGCGCCAGCAGGGCGATGGTCAGGCGGCGGATCATGCCGGTTGCTCCTGCGCTTCCCCGCCCTTGCGCGGGGGCAGGGGGACGAAATAGCCGATCGCCAGCATCAGTCCGCCCACGCCCATGAAGGCGATGATCCGGGCCAGCCCCTCGACCTTGGACATGTCGAGCAGCAGCAGCTTGACCACCACCGCTGCGAGCAAGGCCGCGCCGGTCAGCCACAGCACCCGCGCGCCGGTGCGCTTGGCGGCCAGCATCAGCGCCATCGCCAGCAGCGTCCACAGGATCGAGATACCGGTCTGGACCGTACCGTTCCCGGCCAGATCCTGCGGCGTCCAGGGGATATCCAGCCAGTGATGCGCGCTGCGCAGCCAGATTGCGTTGATCCAGCCGAACGCGATCAGTCCGGCCATGATGACCGGCGCATCGCCCAGCAGCGGTTTGGCCCCGGCGGGTGGGTGCGCGGCGCTGGCGACCATCCGCCGCCACAGCGCCAGCGCGGCCAGCGCCAGCGCGACCGACAGGTCGACCGGGTTGAGCAGCGGCAGGTAGGGCAGCGGATCGGTCACCCCTTGGGCCATGACAGCGGCAAATGCGGCCCCGGCCAGCGCCAGCACCGCCAGCGGCACCGCCGCGTTCCACCAATAGGCCGGCGCATTGGGATGCAGCGGCCAGCGTAAACCCTCCGTTTGTCCCAGCGCCAGCGCCAGCGGCGCGGCGCGTCCGGCCCAGCGGGTCAGTGCGGCCAGCACGGCGGTCACGCTGACGAGGAAGATCACCCCCGCCCACGAGGTATCCCACAGCCGCGCGCGGTCGATCCCCAGTTGCAGGCTTTCCGCCAGCATTGCCGCGAGCAGCCAGACGCCGCCGGCGTGGAGCGTCGAGCGGATGGTCGTCATGCCATGCCCGGTATCGCCGTCCTGCCGCTTCAACAGCCACCAGTGTCCGCCCAGCGCCAGCACCCAGCCCGCCAGATCGGGCAGGTACAGCACATGCCGCCCCAGCCCGACCGACACCAGGAAGCACACCCACAGCAGCGGCAGGCTGAGCCGCGCGGGCCAGGTCGCCACGGCCCAGTCCTTGCGCCGCCCGAACCAGTCCGCCAGCGCCATCGCGCCCAGCAGTGCCAGCATGGTCAGCAGCAGCTGCTCGTGCGGAGTAAAGACGAAGTTCGGGTAATCCTCGCTCGTCGGGGCGGGCAGCTTGCGGGTGACTTCGCGCACCAGTGCAATGGCGGCGAACAGGAATCCGGCGAGGAACCACGGCTTGCCCAGCAGCGCCTCGTCCCGCGTATAGCGCAGCGCCAGTCTTGAGCCGGAATGGGGTAGGGGGACACGCAGCCACCACGCGGTCAGCAGCAAGGCCGCTGCAACGATCACCGGGCCGACAAAACCATCGTGCCCGAACGGCCAGGCCGAGACGTTGCCGTCCAGCGTGGTCAGCACGATCAGCGCGGCGACGGCCTGAAGCGCCAGTCCGAACAGGCGCGGCATCCAGCGGGCCTGCCGCGCGCCGACCCAGAACGCGCCCGCGCCTTCCAGCGCCCAGGCGGCAGAGGTCCACCTGGCATCGAGCGCGAGCGGGATCGCCAGCGTCACGAACCCGACGCCAATCGCCAGCAGGCATTCGTTCAGCAGCTGCATCTCGCCGCGCCGCTTGCGCAGGGCGAACGCGGTGACCCCCAGATAGGCTGCGCCGAATGCCAGCGCGGAAAAGGCGCTGCCAAACTCGATATCCCTGACCAGCCCCACTTGCAGCCCGAACCCGGCCAGCGCCGGACCGAACAGCAGCGTCGAATCCGCCGCATTGCCCAGCTTGCCGGGGGTGTTGTGGGCATAGAGCAGCGCCATCGCGAGGTAGATCGCAATGGTCAGCGCGAGGAACAGCTGGCAAACCAGATAGTGCTGATCGCCATAGCTGGTCATGCCCCACAGTCCGGCCATCGTGAACGTGGCGAAGAACCCCAGCAGGTTGAGCGGCCGCCAGCTTTTCTTGCCTGCGATCACCAGAATCGCGAGGTTGAGCACGGTGATGTACGCGAACAGCGGCAGCGGCGTCTTGCTTTCCCCGCCCAGCAGGATCGGCACGGCAAAGCCGCCCAGGAACGCCGCCAGCGCCAGCGCCTGCGAATTTTGCAGGATCGCCAGCGCGCAGCCGAGCGCCGCGAACACGATCATGAAACCGAACGCGGCCAGCGGCGGCATCACATCATAGAGCCGCGCGGCGGCGAAGACGGTGAGGTACATCACCCCCACGCCCGCGCCTTGCAGCGAGAGGCCGAAACCGGGCTTTTCAATCCGTTTGCGAAACCCGAACGCCAGCAGCCCGGCGCCAATCGCGCCAACCGTCGCCAGCCGCGCTTCAATCGGGAAAAGGCCTGAGTTGGCGACCAGCCGGATGAGGAACGTCAGCCCGACGAACAGGATCACCAGCCCGACCCGGACAATGGTGTTGCCACCCAGCAGCCAGCCTTGCGCCTTGGCGAACAGTTCGCCCACCGGCAGCGTCGGGGCGGCGGTTGGTTCGATGGGAGCGGGCGACGCAGGCTCGGCCGCAACCGACTGGGCCGGAATGGGCCGGGCCGGAATGGGTTGGGGCGGTGACGGTGGTGCGGCTGGTTCTGCCACAGCGGCCGACGTGGATGCTTCCCACGGAGAGGCGGCGCGCGGCGTTACTGGGGATGGCGGCGCAGCGGGTTTTGCCAGTTCCACTCCGGCAAGTTCCAGTCCGGCGATCCGGCGTTCAACCTCGCGGGTGATCGCTTCTTGGACCGAGTGCTTCAGCCATGCGCCCATCGCCGCGCCCAGCAGGCCGCCGGTGATGATGCCGCCGAAGTCGTATTGACTGAAGCCCAGCAGGACCCCGGCGATCGTCGCCCACCAGATCATCACTGCCCCTCAAACGATTGAACCGGACAGCAATTTGGCACAAGTGGCGTGAAATGGAAGGGTGCGCCGCCTACGCCGCGTCGCCCATCCCCAACTCATTGAGTTTACGGTAAAGCGTCGATCGGCCGATCCCCAGCCGGCGCGCGACTTCGGTCATGCGGCCACGGTAATGGCCGATTGCCAGGCGGATCACGTCGGCCTCGATCTCTTCCAGCGGGCGCAGGTTGCCGTCGGGGGTATAGAGCATCACGCCCACGCCTTCCTGAAGCGGCGCATGGACTGCGGTGCCATCGCTGCCCAGCAGGTCAGACAGTTGCGGGAAATCGTCCGCCGTCAGCGCGTCGCCGTCGCAGAACACCGCCGCACGGAACAGCGCGGCCTGCAACTGGCGGACGTTGCCCGGCCAGTCATAGGCGCCCAGCAGCGCCAGCGCGCCATCGGTAATGCCCAGTGCGCGCAGCCCCGGTTGTTCACCGATCCGGGCGAGGAAATGGCGGGCCAGCGCGGGGATATCGCCGCTGCGTTCGCGCAAGGGGGGCAACTGGACTACGGTGCCGCTGATTGCGGCCAGCAGTTCTGGCAGGAACTGCCCGTCGGCGGCCATGTCTTTCAGCGGGATGTTGCTGGCCACGATCAGCCGCACATCAACCCGGAACGAATGGCGCGCGCCAATCGGCCGCACGTCGCCGCGCTGGATCGCTTCCAGCAGGCGCTGCTGGACGGTCGGCGGCAGACGGTCGATTTCATCGAGCGCCAGCGTGCCGCCGTCGGCGTGTTGCAGCGCGCCGACATGACGGTCGAACGCGCCTGCAAAAGCGCCCTTTTCATGTCCGAACAGGGCGCTTTCGACGGAATTTCCCGGAATTCCGCCCACATTGAACATCCGGAACGGTGCCTTGGCGCGCGGGCTGGCGGCCTGCATCGCGCGGATCAGCATTTCCTTGCCGGTGCCGCTTTCGCCCTCGATCAGGACCGGCGCATGGCTGCGCGCGGCCTTTGCGGCAACCGCCAGGGCGGTGCGGAACGTCGGGGCCGCGCCGATCATCGCGTCGAAATCGGGCGCGGACGACATCTTTTCGGTCAGTGGCTGCAATTCGTCGCGCGGGGCTTCGCGGGTGGTCGCGGCGCGCAGCGCCTGCATCAGCCGGTCCGGCGCGACCGGCTTGATCAGATAATCGCGCGCACCGGCCCGCATCGCCTCGACCGCCAGCAGCGGCGATGCGCTGGTGGTCAGCATCAGGATCGGCAGGGCGGGGCGGCGGCTTTTCAGTTCGGCAATCAGTTCGCAGGCGTCATCGCCCGGCACCCACTGGTCAAGGACGATCGCGGACAGTTGCATCCCCTGCCGGGTGCCCAGCGTGGCGATCGCGGTTTCCGAATCGCGCACGACCAGCGTCCGCCAGCCTTCACGCGCGGCCAGCGCGGTGATCAACCGGCTTTGCGCCGGTTCATCATCGATCAGCATCAGCAGGCGCTGTTCGAATTCCGCCATTGTCCTGTTCACGGCCCCCTTAAAGTGTCAGCCGCAATTAGCGCGTTTGGGTAAAGACCGGATTAAGGCAGCCGATTTCCTTCACATTGGCGGGGATTGCCGCTTGAGCCGCGCGGGAACGGACGATAGACGGGATGAACAGGCCCACGCGGCAATTTATGGGGAAAGAACACGATGGCTTCCGGTAACGACATGAAAGCGCACGCAGCAACTTACACAGGTTTTCTGGGTCTGGTGAAGTGGGGCTCGATCCTGACGGCGCTGGTCACCGTGCTGGTGGTTTACCTGATCGCCTGATGGACCAGGGGGGCGCCGCCATGCGGATCGCGGTCCTGAAGGAACGCGCAGCCGGGGAAACCCGCGTTTCGGCGACGCCCGAAACTGTCAAAAAGTTCATAGCCTTGGGGGCGGTCGTCGCGGTGGAAGCCGGGGCGGGTGAAGCCGCGTCGATTGCCGATGTGGACTATGCCGCCGCCGGGGCCGAAGTGACGGCGAATCCAGCCACCGGAGCGGACATCGTGCTGGGCGTGCAGGGGCCTGATCCCGCTGCCCTCGCCGGGGTCAATCCCGGCGCGTGGGTGGTCGCGGGGCTTGATCCGTTCGGCCAGCGCGCCCGCGTCGATGGCTATGCCGCCGCCGGGCTGGAAGCGCTGGCGATGGAATTCATGCCGCGCATTACCCGTGCGCAAAGCATGGACATCCTGTCCAGCCAGTCGAACCTGTCCGGGTACAAGGCGGTGATCGAGGCGGCGAATGTCTATGGCCGCGCCTTCCCGATGATGATGACGGCGGCTGGCACCGTCAGCGCGGCCAAGGCGTTCATCATGGGCGTGGGTGTCGCCGGACTTCAGGCCATCGCCACGGCGCGGCGCTTGGGCGCGCAAGTCTCTGCCACCGACGTGCGCAGCGCGACCAGGGAACAGATCCAGTCACTTGGCGCCAAGCCGATCTTCGTCGAAAGCGTCGCCGGGATCGAGGGTGAGGGCGCGGGCGGCTATGCCACGGAAATGTCAGAGGAATACCAGAAGGCCCAGGCCGAACTGGTCAGCAGCCACATCGCCAAGCAGGACATCGTCATCACCACTGCCTTGATTCCGGGGCGCGCCGCGCCGCGCCTGATCACCGACGCGCAGATCGCGACGATGAAACCCGGCAGCGTGATCTTCGATCTGGCCGCGCCCGCAGGCGGCAATGTCGAAGGCAGCAAGCCGGATGAGGTCGTGGTCAAGCACGGGGTGAAGATCATCGGTTATGCCAACACCCCCGCGAAACTGCCGGCCGATGCCTCGGCGCTGTTTTCCCGCAACCTCTATAACTTCCTGTCCGCGTTCTGGGACAAGGAGGCGGGTCGGCCCGTGCTGGACGAGGAAATCGGCAACGCGATCCGCCTGACGCACGGCGGCAAGGTTGTGAACGAAAGGCTGCTGGGTTGAGCGCAGGTAACGCTTTGCCTCCCCGGCACGGGGAGGGGGACCGCGCGCAGCGCGGTGGAGGGGGCCATCCTCCCGCTCAGCGCCCGGTTGTCGATCTCGCCCGCCGCCTGCGCAGCGAAATGACCGTTCCAGAACGGTTGCTCTGGCAAGCCTTGCGGCAGCGCCCCGCTGGTCTGAAGTTTCGCCGCCAGCATCCGATTGGCCCTTACGTGGCTGATTCTTGCTGTTTGTCGGCGCGTCTTGCGATTGAAGTGGACGGCATGGCCCATGACGCGGCCGTTCGTGCAGCGCGGGACGAAGTGCGCACCAAATTCATGAATGATAACGGGTTCAGGGTTTTGAGGGTTTCTGCCCAGCGTGTGCTGGCGGATGCAACGGCCACTGCCGAGGCAATCGCCGCGCTGGTGGCCAGCCCCCTCCACCGTCCTGCGGACGGTCCCCCTCCCCGTGCCGGGGAGGCAAACTAGGTATGGACTTCATCTCGATCCTGTCGATCTTCGTCATGGCCTGTTTCGTGGGCTATTACGTTGTCTGGTCGGTCACCCCGGCGCTGCACACTCCGCTGATGGCGGTGACGAATGCGATCTCATCCGTCATCGTGGTCGGCGCGCTGATTGCTGCCGCTGCCGCGGGTAGCGCTTCATCGAAGTGGCTGGGGCTGCTGGCGGTGGTGTTGGCCAGCGTGAACATCTTTGGCGGCTTTGCCGTGACGGCCCGCATGCTGGCGATGTACAAGAAGAAGGAGAAGAAGTGATGAGCTTCCCGCTCCTGTCTGCCGCTGCTGGTGCAGTGGCCGCCAATCCGCTGGCCATGCTGGCCTATCTGGCGTCCGGCGTGCTGTTCATCCTGGCGCTGCGCGGGCTGTCCAGCCCCAGCACCAGCCGCGCGGGCAACCGTTACGGCATGATTGGCATGACCATCGCGATGGTGACCACGTTGGTCACGCATTGGCCGGGCGGAAGTACTTGTGATCAGCTAGAGGCTTCTGGCGCGTTCGGTTTCTGCTCTGAAGAGTTTGTCCCAGATTGGATTTCGGCAGCAGAGATTCTGGCCGCAATTGGTTTGGGAGGAGCAATTGGCTGGATAATCGCCCGCCGGATCAAGATGACCGACATGCCGCAACTGGTTGCCGCATTTCACAGCCTGGTCGGCCTCGCCGCCGTGCTGGTCGGCTGGGCGGCTTACCTCAATCCCGAAGCGTTCGGGATTGTCGGCGCGGACGGAATGATCCATGCGGTCAGCCGCGTTGAACTGGGGCTGGGCATTGCCATCGGCGCGATCACGTTCTCCGGCTCGGTCATCGCGTTCCTGAAACTGGCGGGCAAGATGAGCGGCGCACCGATCATGCTGCCCGCGCGCCATGTCATCAATCTGGGCACGCTGGCAGGCATCATCGGCCTGACCGCTTGGTTCACGCAGGACCAGTCCCTGTGGGTGATCGCCACGATCACCGCGCTTGCCTTCATCATCGGGTTTCTGCTGATCATCCCGATTGGCGGTGCGGACATGCCGGTCGTGGTGTCGATGCTGAACAGCTATTCCGGCTGGGCGGCGGCGGCGATGGGCTTTACGCTGTCGAACACGGCGATGATCATCACCGGGGCGCTGGTCGGCTCGTCCGGCGCGATCCTGTCCTACATCATGTGCAAGGCGATGAACCGCAGCTTCATTTCGGTGATCGCAGGCGGGTTTGGGGCAGAAGCTGCGGCTGGCGGCGGTGAGGCACGCGAACAGCGGCCGTGGAAGCGCGGCAGCGCCGAAGACGCGGCCTATATGCTGGGCGAGGCCGAGAAGGTCATCATCATCCCCGGTTACGGGATGGCCGTTTCGCAGGCCCAGCATGCCTTGCGCGAAATGGGCGACCTGCTGAAGGCCAAGGGCGTGGAAGTGAAATACGCGATCCACCCCGTCGCGGGCCGCATGCCGGGGCACATGAACGTGCTGCTGGCCGAAGCCAACGTCCCCTATGACGAAGTGTTCGAGCTGGAAGACATCAATTCCGAATTCGCCACCGCCGACGTTGCCTTCATCATCGGCGCCAACGACGTGGTCAATCCGGCGGCGAAAACCGACAAGTCCAGCCCGATCTATGGGATGCCGGTGTTCGATGTCGACAAGGCCAAGCAGGTGTTCTTCATCAAGCGCAGCATGGGCGGGGTGGGCTATGCGGGCGTCGACAACGACGTGTTCTACATGGACCAGACCCTGATGCTGCTGGCCGATGCCAAGAAGATGGTCGAGGATATCAACAAGGGGCTGGCGCACTGATGCGCGGATTTGCGGTTCCGCTGGCTCTGGCCGCACTGGCGGCCTGTTCGCCGTCGAAGCTGGCCTATGGTCAGGTCAAAAGCGCGATGATGGATGCCGGCCTGTCGGAATCCAATTCGGCCTGCATGGCGGAACGGATGACCGACCGGCTCTCGCTGGGCCAGCTGCAAAAGCTGAAACAGCTGAAAGGCGAAAAGCGCGGGTTGATGGATTACGTCGCCGCCGTGCGCCGGGTGGGCGATACCGAGGCGGTCGAGGTGACCGCCAGCAGCGCCGCGCTTTGCGCCACCGGCCTCGCGCGCGAAAAGCGTTAGCCTTCCTCCTCCTTGGGGGTGGAAGTTGGAATTGACTTACACCGCTGTCAGTTCACAATCGCATTCCATGAGGATGTCCATAAAACTGATCGCCGCCGTTTCCGCGCTTGCGCTGACGGCCCCGCTCCATGCCAAGACGCTCAGCGTTGCTGCCGGGGACGGTGCGCAGACGCGGTTGCAGGAGGCGCTGATCCTGGCTGAGCCGGGCGACGTGGTCGAACTGGGGGCCGGACGGTTCGTGCTGACCGATGGGTTATCGCTCGACGTGGGCGGCGTGACGGTGCGCGGCGCGGGGATGGAAGCCACCGTGCTCGACTTTACCGGGCAGAAGGGCGCGGGCGAGGGCCTGCTGGTCACGTCCGACAACGTCACCTTGCGCGATTTCGCGGTGGAGAACACCCGCGGTGACGGGATCAAGTCCAAGGGCGCGGACAACATCGTCTATTACCGGATCCGCGTGGAATGGACCGGCGGGCCGCGCGAAACCAACGGCGCCTACGGGATCTATCCGGTCGAAAGCACCGGCGTGCTGGTCGATGGCTGCAAGGTGATCGGCGCATCGGATGCGGGCATCTATGTCGGGCAGAGCAAGGACATCACCGTCCGCTACAACATGGCCGAATACAACGTCGCCGGGATTGAGATCGAGAACAGCCGTCAAGCGTTGGTGACGGGCAACCTCGTCACCCGCAACACCGGCGGTATTCTGGTGTTCGATCTGCCCAACCTGCCGGTGATGAACGGCGGCCAGACGGTGATCGAGCACAACCTGGTGATCGCCAACGATACGCCGAACTTCGCGCCGAAGGGCAATATCGTTGCCGGGGTGCCGCGCGGGACGGGGGTGATGATCATGGCCAACGATACCGTGCTGGTGAAGGACAATACGCTGGTCGATAATTCGACCGGGCAGATCATGGTCGTCGCCTATCCCAACGCGTTCGATGACAAGCGCTATAACCCGTTCCCGCGCCGGGTGGTGATCGGGGTAAACCGGATCAGCGGCGGCGGCACCGATCCGGCGCTGCCGGGCGGGGCTCAGCTCAAGGCTGCGTTCGGCGGGGCGCTGCCGCCCGTGTTGTGGGACGGGCTGGGCGGCAAGGACGCGCTGGCGCTGGTCCCGCGTGGCCCCGTGCTGACGCTGAACCTGCCCGCGCAAGGGGCGGGGATGGACAAGGCCAATCCGGGCCTCGTCACGCCCGCCGATCCGGCGGAGCTGGTCATGCCCGGCCCGGTCGGCGCGCCCGCGGCGCTTGAGGCCCGGATCGCCCGGTGAGGGTATTGCTGGCGGCGGTATTGCTGGCCGGGGCGGCCGTGGCCGCCGCGCCGCAGGGGGGCAGGGTCAATCCGGCGGCGATCACGGCCACCGGGTTTCCCGCGACGCTGGGCGAATACGGTTTCTTCCGCGATCCCGCAGCGCAGGTTCCGGCGGCGGGCGTCACCCCTTATCGGGTGCAGACCCCGCTGTGGTCGGACGGGGCGGAAAAGCTGCGGTTCGTGTTCGTGCCTGCCGGGCAGAAGGCCAAAGCACAAGGTGATGGCCTGCTGGACCTGCCGGTCGGCTCTGCGCTGATCAAGACGTTCAAGCTGGACGGGCGGTTGATCGAAACCCGCGTGCTGCTGCACCGCGCGGACGGCTGGTTGGCGCTGCCCTATCAATGGAATGCGGAGCAGACCGAGGCGAAGCTGGTGCTGGCGGGCGCGCGGTTCCCGGCGAAAACCCCGGCGGGGCAGCCGATCAGCTATGCCATCCCGAACAAGAACCAGTGCAAGGAATGCCACGCCAGCAGCGGCGCGGTCGTGCCGCTGGGGCCAAAGGCGCGCAACCTGCCCGCCGCATGGCTGGCCGCGTTCCACAAGTCCGGGCGGCTGGATAGCGTGCCGCAAGTGACGCGCCGCGTGCCCTTGTGGGAGGCGCGCGCGAAAGTGTCGGTGGCCGATGCGGCGCGTGGGTATCTGGATGCCAATTGCGCGCATTGCCACAACCCGCGCGGGGCGGCGTCGAATTCCGGGTTGTTCCTCGATTGGGAACAGGCCGATCCGGTGGCGCTGGGGATTGGCAAACGCCCGGTTGCCGCAGGGCGCGGATCGGGCGGACTGGAGTTTGACATCGCGCCGGGCGATCCCGCTGCGTCGATCCTCTATCACCGCATGGCCAGTCTGGAAGGCGGGGTGTCGATGCCCGAAGTGGGGCGTGACAGCGTTGATCCCGATGGGTTAGCGGTCGTGGCGGAATGGATCAGGGGGATGAAACGGTGAAGACGGCGCTCAAGGTCTTTGGCTGGCTGCTGGCAGTGGCGCTGATCACGCTTTACGCCTTTCGCACGCCCGATACCGATCCGCGCGAAATGGCGGCGAAATATGGCGCGCCGCCGTCCAAATTCCTGCTGGTGGAGGGGAACCGCGCCGTCCACATCCGCGATGAAGGCCCGCGCGATGCGCCGGTGATCGTGCTGCTGCATGGCTCCAACGCCGATCTCCATACGTGGGAACCGTGGGTGCAGGCGCTGAAGGGGCGCTACCGCGTGATCCGCTATGACCAGTTCGGCCACGGACTGACCGGCCCGCATCCGCGCGGCGATTATACGCCCGCCGCCTTTGCCGAAACGCTGGGGCAGGTCGCGGACAAGCTGGGGCTGAAGCAGTTTACGCTCGCGGGCAATTCGATGGGCGGCGGGATCGCGCTGGCCTATGCGCTGAAGCATCCGGAGCGGCTCTCCGCGCTGGTGCTGGTCGATGCGGCGGGTGCGCCGGTGACGCAGAAATCGAAAGGCAACATCGGCTTCAAACTGGCCGGAACGCCCGGCGTCAGCTGGCTGATGGGGCAGGTCACCCCGCGCGGACTGGTGGAGCGCAGCTTGCGTCAGAGCGTGTCCAACCAGGCCGTCGTGACCGAGGCGATGATCGACCGCTATTGGGAGCTGCTGCGCTATCCCGGCAACCGGCAGGCCACCGCCATGCGCTTTGCCATGGCGCGCGTGCCTTATACCACCCAGCAACTGGCCGGACTGAAAATGCCGACGCTGGTGATCTGGGGAGAGGAGGACGCGCTGATCCCGCTGGCGGCGGGCAAGCTGTTTGCGCAGGCCATTCCGGGCGCCAAGCTGGTGGCCTATCCCGGCATCGGCCACCTGCCGCACGAGGAGGCGGCGGACCGCAGCGCGGCGGATCTGCAAGCCTTTCTTGCGGCGCAAGCGGTTGACGGCAAGGCCGGCTGAACTGGACGACGCGGTGCAGCTTCTCTAAGGCCGGTGGTGACGGGGGCTGACCCTCTGGGGAGAACTGCATCTTGCGCAAAATCGGCCTGATCGGCGGCATGTCCTGGCTGTCGACCCGCACGTATTACGAGCACATCAACAAGCTGGTGCAGGCCCGCGCCGGCCAGCGCCGCAGCGCGCCGCTGCTGATCGAAAGCCTCGACTATGAAGGGCTGTCGCGGCTGTCGGGCGGCGATGAATGGGCGCACGCGGCAGAAGTGCTGTCCGCATCGGCGCAGCGACTGGAAACCGCCGGGGCGACCGCGCTGCTGATCGGCGCGAATTCGATGCACAAGGTCTATGATCAGGTCGCTGCCAGCGTCGGCGTGCCGATCATCCACATCGCCGAATGCGTGGCGGCGCGGATGGCGGCGGACGGGGTGAAAAAGGCCGCCCTGATCGGCACCCGCAATGTGATGACCGAAAGCTTCTATCGCCAGAAACTGATCGCCCGCGATATCGAATTGCTGCCGCCGGAAATGCAGTTCGTCGATACGCTCGACCGGATCATTTACGATGAACTGCTGCTGGGCAAGGCGACCCGCCAGTCCGAACGGGAACTGAAAACGATCCTGACCAACCTCGATCAGGACGGGGCCGAAGCGGTCGTGCTGGGCTGCACCGAGCTGGAAATGGTGGTCGATGTCGATGCCAGCGTCCTGCCGGTCTATGATTGCACCCGGATCCACGCCGAAGCGGCGGTGGACTGGATCATGGGCGAAGGCTGAACGAACCGGTGACGCGCGCCCCCTTTGCCAGCGATCCGGCGCGCAGCCGGGGGCGGGAGTTCCCGCTCGAAGGCGCGCTCGCGCGCGGGCCGCGCAGCGATTACCAGCGCGACCGCGACCGGATCGTTCATTCGATCGCGTTCCGCCGCCTGCGCCACAAGACGCAGGTGTTCGTCGCGCCTGATGGCGATCATTACCGCGTTCGGCTGACCCACAGTCTGGAAGTCGCGCAGATCGGCCGGGTCATCGCCCGCGCGCTGGGGCTGGACGAGGATCTGACCGAGGCGCTCTGCCTCGCCCACGATATCGGCCACCCCCCGTTCGGCCATGCGGGCGAGGATGCGCTGGACGCGGCGCTGCAAAAGTTCGGCGGGTTCGATCACAACGCGATGTCGCTGCGCACGCTGATGCGGCTGGAAAGCCCCTATTGCGAGCATGAAGGCCTGAACCTGACCTGGGAACTGCTGGAAGGACTGGCCAAGCACAACGGCCCGGTCGGCATGGTCAACTGGGCGCTGGCCGAACTGGACGCGGCATTTCCGCTGGATCTGGCGCAGTGGTCCAGCCTTGAAGCGCAAGTCGCCGCGCTGGCGGACGACATTGCCTATGACAACCACGACATCGACGATGGCCTGCGCGCCGGGTTCCTTGAACTGGAAGAACTGCTCAGCCTCGATTTCGTCGGCGATCAATGGCGCGCGATCGAGCGCAAGTTTCCCCATGCCCCGCAGGACCGCCGCCTGCGCGAACTGGTGCGCAGCCAGATCGGCTGGATGGTCAACGACGTGATCGGTGAAACGGCGGCGCGCGCGCAGGGCATGGGCTCGGTCGATGACGTGCGCGGGGCCGGGCGGGCCACCGCCGCATTTTCGGCCGCGCTGGCGGACCAGGAACGCACGCTCAAGCGGTTCATGTATGCGCGGCTCTACCATCACCCGCAGCAGCTCCAGACGGCGGAGCGCGCCCGTGCGGTGACGGCGGAACTGTACGCCGCCTATGCGCAGGACCCCGCGCTGATGGAGCCGGGCTGGACCGCGCGGATGCCCGCGCAGGAACCGGAACGCAGCCGTCATATCGCGGACTTCATCGCCGGGATGACCGATCGCTACGCCATTTCCGCCCACGCGCGGATCTATGGCCACACGCCGGAGGGGTTGAGCAATGTCTAAGCCGGTTCGTATTGCGCTGGTCGGCGCGTCTGGCCTGATCGGGACCAGTCTGATCAAGCTGGCAGTGGGCCGCAGCGACATTCGCGTGATCGCCATCGCGCGGCGGGAAATCCCGCTGCCGCCGGGTGCGCGGATGGAAGTGCTGGTGGCCGATCCGGCCAACTGGGGCGATGCGATTGCCGCTGCCAATGCCGATGTGCTGGTCTGCGCACTCGGCACCACGTGGAAGGCGGCGGGCAAGGATGAGGCCGTGTTCCGCAGCGTTGACCAGCAGCTGGTGGTGGCCTGCGGGAAAGCGGCGAAAGAGTCGGGCATCCGGCAGATGATCGCGGTCTCTTCGGTCGGCGCGGATGCGGGCGCGAAGAACTTTTACTTGCGGGTGAAGGGCGAAACCGAACAGGCGCTGGGCAAGCTGGGCCTGACCCGGCTCGACGTCCTGCGCCCCGGCCTGCTGCGCGGCGCCCGCACGGAAATGCGCCCGGCCGAACGGGTCGGGATGATCCTCAGCCCGCTGGCCGACCTGCTGATGCAGGGCCAGTATCGCAAATACCGCTCGGTCAAGTCGGCGACAATGGCCCGCGCGATTGTCGGCCTGACGCGGGAGAAGGCGGCGGGGCGGTTCGTGTTCGAACACGATGCAATCCTGCGGGCAGCGCGCAAGGCGGATTGATTTTTTGGGTTCGCGCAGAGTTCGCAGAGGGCGCAGAGATGAAGCGCAATCGGCGACGCAGCTGATTGCGCCGCCTGCCGCGCGAACTGCTCGGCGGTGAAAGGTTCAGCCTGCGGCGCTCACACAGTCTCTGCGTCCTTTGCGAACTCTGCGCGAACCCAAAATCCCCCAAAAGCAAAATGCCCCCCGTTGACTTCGCACCTGCACAACGTCATTCCAACCCCAGTCGCTGATCGCGCGGGAGAGTTCTTGTGATTCGGGTAACTGGGTCACGGGACGCCGAAGGAGCAACCGCCCCGGAATCTCTCAGGCCAATGGACCGCGTGGGTCGATAGCGACGCTCTGGAAAGTGCTCATGCCGCATTCGGCAGGGCCGCCGAAGGGGTAACCTGGCAATTGCCGGGGAAAGCTCTCAGGTTTCCGTGACAGAGGGGGCACCGCAAGGTGCCACAGCTGTACGGGAATTTTATTAGTGAGCGATACTTACGAAATTAATGGGCAAGATACTGGCGCGGACGAGGCGGAAGCCCCCGTTACCGAGGTTCTGCCGCTCGACGCCTGGCACCGCGCACGCGGCGGCCGGATGGTCGAATTCGCGGGCTACTGGATGCCGGTCCAGTACGAAGGGATCATCGCCGAACACACCTGGACCCGCGAAAGCGCCGGGCTGTTCGATGTCTCCCACATGGGCCAGCTGTTCATTTCGGGTGAGGGCGTCGAGGCTGCACTCGAAGCCGTGTTGCCGATCGATCTTGCCACCCTGAAGCCCTATGGCCCGCGCTATTCGCTGCTGCTGGATGACGAGGGCGGGATCCTTGATGACCTGATGGTCACCCGCTGGACCGAGGGGTTCTACCTCGTGGTCAACGGCGCGACCAAGTGGGACGACCTCGGCCACTTGCGTGAGGCGCTGCCCGATGCCGTGACGATCAACCACCTTGAGGATTCGGCACTGCTGGCCTTGCAGGGGCCACTGGCCTTCGCCGCGCTGGACCGGGTGGTCAGCGGCGAATACCCGCTCTCCGCCCTGACGTTCATGAAGGGCGGCCAGTTCAAGCTGGCCGGGGTCGATGCGTGGATCAGCCGTTCCGGCTACACCGGCGAGGACGGCTTCGAGATTTCCATTCCAGCCGAGGCCGCCGCCGCCGTGGCCGACCTGCTGCGCGCCCAGCCGGAAGTGAAGCCCATTGGTCTGGGCGCGCGGGATTCGCTGCGGCTGGAGGCGGGGCTGCCGCTGTACGGGCATGACCTTTCGCCGGAAACCAGCCCGGTCGAGGCTGACCTGACGTTCGGGATCAACAAGCGCCGCCGCGCCGAAGGCGGCTTCCCCGGCGCGACGCGCATTCTGGCCGAACTGGCGAACGGCGCGCCGCGCAAGCGGGTGGGCCTCAAGCTCGAAGGGCGGCAGGCTGCGCGCGAAGGCGCGCTGGTTTTTGCAGGAAATGAACAGGTTGGCGTTCTGACTTCAGGCGGGTTCTCACCCACGCTGAACCACCCCATCGCCATGGCCTATGTCACCGCCGCGCAGGCTGCCCCCGGCACTGCGCTTGAAATCGAACTGCGCGGCAAGCGCCTGCCCGCCGTGGTGGTGCCCATGCCGTTTGTCCCCCACCGCTATCATCGTTGAGGAGTTTTCCGATGCCCCGTTATTTCACGCAAGACCACGAATGGATCGAAGTCGACGGCGATACTGGCACCGTCGGGATTACCGACTATGCGCAAGGGCAGCTGGGTGACATCACCTATGTCGACCTGCCCGAAGTGGGCGCGGTGCTGAAGAAGGGCGATGCGCCCTGCGTGGTCGACAGCGTCAAGGCCGCCAGCGACGTCTATGCGCCGGTCAGCGGCACTGTCACCGACGTCAACGAAGCGCTGGGTGACGAGCCGGAACTGGTCAACACCGATCCCGAAACCGGCGGCTGGCTGTTCCGCGTGAAGCTGGCCGATGCGGGCGAACTGGACGGCATGATGGATCAGGCGGCTTACGACGCCTACGTCGCGGGGCTGTAAGGCGATGCGCTATCTTCCCCTCTCTCTGGCCGACCGGGCCGAGATGCTGGGCGTGATCGGTGCGGGCAGTGTCGATGACCTGTTCGTCGATGTGCCCGCCGCCGCGCGCCTGCCGGGGCCGGTCGCCGGTCTGCCGCACCACGCCAGCGAAATGGCCGTCGAACGCCACATGACTGCGCTCGCTGCGCAGAACCTGTCGGCCGGGGCTGCGCCGTTCTTCCTGGGGGCGGGGGCATACCGCCACCACGTGCCCGCCAGCGTCGATCACCTGATCCAGCGCGGCGAGTTTCTGACCGCCTACACCCCCTACCAGCCGGAAATCGCGCAAGGCACGCTGCAAGTGCTGTTCGAGTTTCAGACCCAGGTCGCGCGGCTGCTGGGCACGGATGTGGCCAATGCCTCGATGTACGATGGCTCGACCGCGTGCTGGGAAGCAATTGCGATGGCGGCGCGGATCACGCGGCGCAAGAAGGCGGTGCTGTCGGGCGGGCTGCATCCGCACTACGTCAGCACGGCGGCGACGATGGCGCGCTTTACCGGCGATGTGCTGGATACCCGCGCGCCGATGCTGGATGCTGTGCCCGATGACGCCGCGACGATTGCCGCGATTGACGCCGAGACGTCGTGCGTGGTGGTGCAGTACCCCGACATTCTGGGCCGCATCCCCGATCTGAAGAAGATCGCCGCCGCCGCGCAGGCGCATGGCGCGCTGATGATCGCGGTCGTGACCGAGCCGGTCGCGCTGGGGCTGATCGAAGCGCCGGGCAAGCTGGGCGCGGACATCGTGGTGGGTGAAGGGCAGGCGCTGGGCGTCGGCCTGCAATTCGGCGGGCCGTATCTCGGCCTGTTCGGCTGCCGCGAAAAGTATGTCCGGCAGATGCCGGGCCGGCTGTGCGGACAGACCGTGGACGCCACCGGCAAGCGCGGGTTCGTGCTGACGCTTTCGACCCGTGAACAGCATATCCGGCGGGAAAAGGCGACCAGCAATATCTGCACGAATGCAGGACTTTGCGCGCTGGCTTTCAGCATTCACATGACCTTGCTGGGCGGGGCAGGGCTGGCGCAGCTCGCCCGCGTCAACCATGCCCGCGCGCAGCAACTGGCCACGCGGCTGGCGGCAGTGCCGGGGGTGACCGTGCTCAACCGTGCCTACTTCAACGAGTTCACGGTGATCCTGCCGCGCGATGCGCGCGACGTGGTGCGTGAACTGGCTGATCTGCGCGTGCTGGGCGGGGTGTCGCTGGGGCGGCTCTATCCGCATGAAGCGGCGCTGGCGAATGGCCTGCTCGTCACCGCGACCGAACTGACTTCGCCCGAAGATATTGAAGCCCTCGGCAAGGCCCTTGAAGGAGTGCTGGCATGAACGCGCCCAATCCCTCTGGCTGGCGTCCCGCGATGGGCGTAGCCGCGCCCGACGGGTTCGAAAGCCCCACGGTCAGCGGCGACCGCGCGCTGATGCTGGAAGAACCGCTGATCTTCGAACTGCGGCAGCCCGGCACCACCGGGGTCGATATCGATGATCTGGGGCTGGAACCGCTGGACGCGCTGGCCGGGTTCCTGCGCGCCGAAGCGCCCGCGCTGCCCGGTCTGACCGAACCGGAAACGGTGCGGCACTATACCCGCCTGTCACGGCAGAACTATGCCATCGATCTGGGGCCGTTCCCGCTGGGTTCGTGCACCATGAAGCACAATCCGCGCCTGAACGAAAAGCTGGCCCGCCTGCCGGGCTTTGCCGACGTCCACCCGCTCCAGCCGCAGCAGACAGTGCGCGGGGCGCTGGCTGCGATCAACGAGTTGGCGGTGTGGCTGATTGAGCTGACCGGCATGCACGGCGTCGCGATGTCGCCCAAGGCGGGCGCGCATGGGGAACTGTGCGGCCTCTTGTGCATCAAGGCCGCGATCGAGGCGCGGGGCGAGGACCGCTCGGTCATCCTCGTGCCCGAAAGCGCGCATGGCACCAATCCGGCGACGGCGGCGTTTGCGGGGTTCAGCGTGGAAAGCATTCCAGCCACCGCCGATGGCCGGGTCGATCTGGCCGCGCTGACCGCGAAGCTGGGGCCGCACGTGGCGGGGGTGATGATCACCAATCCCAACACCTGCGGGCTGTTCGAGCGGGACATGAAGGCGATTTCCGACGCGGTTCATGCTGCGGGCGGCTACGTCTATTGCGACGGGGCGAACTTCAACGCCATCGTCGGCAAGGTCCGCCCCGGCGACCTTGGCATCGATGCGATGCACATCAACCTGCACAAGACGTTCTCCACCCCGCATGGCGGCGGCGGTCCGGGTTCAGGGCCGGTCGTGCTGTCGCAGGCGCTGGCCCCGTTCGGCCCGCTGCCGTGGACCGCGCGGATGGCCGACGGCACCGTGCGGCTGATCGAGGAGGAAGACGCCGCTACCGAAATGCCGACCAGCTTTGGCCGGATGGCGGCGTTCCACGGGCAGATGGGGATGTTCACCCGCGCGCTGACCTATATCCTCAGCCATGGCGCGGACGGGCTGCGGCAGGTGGCGGAAGACGCGGTGCTGAACGCCAACTACGTCCTGCGCAGTCTGGACGACGTGCTTGAAGCACCGTTCGGCGCGGCTGGCCCGTGCATGCACGAGGCGCTGTTCAGCGATGCAGGGCTGGCCGAGGGCTTCTCGACGCTGGATATCGCCAAGGGGCTGATCGACGAAGGGTTCCACCCGATGACGGTCTATTTCCCGCTGGTCGTCCACGGCGCGATGCTGATCGAGCCGACCGAGACGGAAAGCAAGGCGGGCCTTGACCGTTTCATCGCGTCGATGCGCAGTCTGGCGAGCCGCGCCAAGGCGGGCGACGAAACGCTGAAAAGCGCGCCGCACTTCGCCCCGCGCCGGCGGCTGGATGAAACGCTGGCCGCGCGCAAGCCGGTGCTGACCTGGCAGGGGTAAATACTTGACCCCGCCGCCGCGCGGGTAAACAAAGGACAGGGCGATCCGGCGCGGCTGGGTCGCCCTGATCCGTTTTCCGGGGGAATTTCAGCGATGTGGCCCGTTCTTTTCAGCCTGACCAATATCCTGGCGCTGCTGGGCTGGGTGCTGCTGATCTTTTTCCCGCGCAAACCGCTGACGCACAGCGCGGTGCTCTATCTGGGCGTGGCGTTGCTGTGCCTGATCTATGCCGTGTGCTTTGCGCTGTTCCTGACCGGCAGTGTCGATGCGGGCGCACTGCCCGGCGCAGGCGAGCCGGGGGCGACCTCGATCGAAGGCGTGCGCGCCCTGTTCATGAGCGATGGCGGCGTGGTGATCGGATGGACGCATTACCTTGCGTTCGACCTGTTCACCGGCCTGTGGATCGCGCGTGATGCCGATGCCAAGCAGTTCAGCCGCGTGTGGCAGGCGCCGTTCCTGCTGGCGACCTTCCTGGCCGGGCCGGTTGGCCTGCTGGGCTGGCTGATCGTGCGCGAACGGGCCGCGCGCAAGATCGGGCGGGGCTAGCGCCCGAACCGATAACTGCCGTCCGTGTCGAGCGTAGTCGAGACACGCAAGCAAAACGCAACGTGTCTCGACTACGCTCGACACGAACGGGGCTTGGGTCGTTGGTTCAGTCCTCGGTCTTGGGCGCTTCGTAATTGTCCGGGGTCAGGTCCATCACCTCAATCCGGGGCGTCGCTTCGCGGCGGCGGATGCGGGTGCCGGTCTGGTCTTCGGCGATCCGCGCGGTCTGGGTGTAGCGTTCGACCATGTAGAACCCCGGCGCGCTGTCACCGTTCTGCTTCAGCGGGGCATAGATGCGCTTGGCGATGTTCCTGGTCACCGGCTTCAGCCAGGATTGCTCGCCCGATTTGCGCAGCACATCGACATCGCTGACCTTGCCGTCCGCGCTGATCCAGAAGCCGATGTCGGCCCATTGCCCGCGGTTCTGGATCGCGGTGATCTGGTTCAGGGTGTTCAGCCCGCTCATGGTGCCGGGAAAGTCCTGGTCGCTGAGCGCGCGTTCCAGCGGCTCGGCAAACAGCAGCACCGGCCGGGTTACGCCGCCGCGCTGGGCAAAGCGCCTGATCAGCGCGTCGGTGGAAGCGGTGTCGCCTGCCTTGCGATCTGCCTTGGCGCGCAGCACTTCGGCGGCGAGGGCAAACTCGTCACCCCCCGGCAGCGGCTGGTCGATCAGCTGGCCGAGTTCGCGGCCCAGCCGTTCGCGCAAGTAAGCGTTGGTCGGTTCAGCGTCATAGGCAACCTGGGTGAGCAGCGCCTTGCGCAGTCGGGCGAAGCTGGCGACGCGGTTCTGGCCCAGTTTCAGGGCTTTCTTCTCCACCTCGCCATAGATCCGCTCCGCGTCCTTGGCGAAGCCCAGCTTGGCCCGGCTGTCACCGACTTCGATCTGGGCGACCAGCGTGCGGAAGTCGTCCGCGCCGACGCCCTTTTTCAGGGTGTCGCGCATTTCCAGCACGGATAGCTGGAAATCCTTGGCCTCACCCACGTGCTCCGCGATCCGGCTGTTTGCGCGTAGCAGGTCTGACACCGGGACCGGATAGGCCTTGCCGTGCTGGCGGTTCCTGCCGAGCGAGGCTTTCAGCGTGGTGCGGCTATCCTTGTAATTGCCGGCGACGAACAGATTCTCGGCGTGGGCGAGCGAGGCGGCCACGTCCTGATCGGGCGAGCATTGCCGCTTGATGCAGTCTTTCAGCTCCGCTTCGGTCTGCGACAACGGCTTGCCGGTGACGACGATCTCCTGCGCCAGTGCGGGCGCAGCGAGGCCCAGCGCGGCGGTGCAGATCAGCAGGGTTCGGCGCATCGGAAAGCTCCCGTCGGTCAATTAAGACGGTGCCATACAACGGGATAACACCGCTGCATCCCGCTATCGACCGATGCGCGATACGATCCGCCGAACCGTGGCTCAGCGGACCGCGCGGTCGCCCGCTTCGCCGACCGATTCAATATCGCGGCCAAGCCCCTTCACGGTATTGCAGGCGGTGGCGGTCAAGACGACGCCGGTCAGGGCCAGGGTGGTCAGCAGTTTGCGAATCATGGGATTTTCCTCTGGTGCGACCCGAAGGCCATGCCGGTCTAGCGCTGCTGCATGAACCGGAGGAGAACCGCCGTCATTCGCCTGCGCTGGCGGTGGCGGGCGGGGTGCGCTGGTTGAGGCGGTGTTCGCGCCAGACGATCACCGCCCCGGCGGCGATAATCGCCGGTGCGCCGAGCCAGGTGGCGGCGGGCGGGAGCTGCTCCCACACCAGCCAGCCATAGAGCGTGGCCCAGATCAGCGCGGTGTAATCCATCACGATCACCGTCGCCACCTGACCATAGCGCAGCGACGCGGTCAGCAGCAGTTGCCCGATGCAGCCCAGCACCCCGCACGACAGCAGCAGAAACCACTGCCAGGGGGTGTGCGCGCTGATCACGAACGGCAGGATCAGCGCCAGGATCGGGCTGGACAGCGCCGCGAACCAGAACACGATCGAGATGGATTCCTCGGTCCGCCCCAGATCGCGCACCTGGATCGAGATCAGCGCTACCATGAACCCCGCGCCCAGGCCCACGAACGCCCCGAACGCGGGAATATGCGATTGCCCCGGCTGGGCGATGATGAGGACCCCGGCAAAGCCCAGCGCCACGGCCAGCCAGCGCACCGGACCGACCTTTTCGCGCAGGACGAGGGCTGACAGGATCACCGCGAAGATCGGTGTGGTGAAACCCAGCGTGGTCGATTCGGCCAGTGGCAGCAGGATCGGCGCGCCGAACGTGAAGCACATGCCAGTCAGCCCCAGAAACGCCCGGCGGGCATGGATCGGCAAGCGCCGGGTGCGCAGGCGGCTGATTTGTCCGCGCAGCGCCAGCCAGCCCAGGATCAGGATCACTGTCGGCGCTTGCCGCCAGAACAGGATTTCGGCAAAGGCGACGCCGCTTTCCGCGGTGTATTTGACCAGCATTATCAGGGTTGTCAGCACCGCCGTCGCCAGCAGGCGCAGGAACAAGGCAAGGAACGGACGCTGGACAGGCTGCACCGTTTTGCCATAGCGGCGCGCGATGCTTCTACAAGACCTGATCCCTGCGGCGCTGGATGACTGGCTGTATCACGACTGGGTGTTGTGGTGGCTGTTGCCGGGGATTGCCGCGACGCTGATCGCGATCATTGCCTGGGCTGCCGATCGCCGCCGGATGCGCCGCAGCGATCCCGATGCGGTCGGGCTGATTGCGTGGCGCGATATTTCGTTCTGGTCGACCTTCGCAGCGCTGCTGCTGTTGCTGGCAGCGCTGCGCGGGTGGCTGAACGCGAGCTAGAGGCAGGCTTCCAGATAGGCCTGGTCAAACCCGAACTGGCGGGCCTTTTCCAGCGTATAGGGACGCAGGCCGCTGGCGCGGAATTCGCCGATGATCTTGCCGTCGTCGCTTTCGTCAAGATACTCGAACTTGAACAGTTCCTGCGTCACGATCACATCGCCTTCCATCCCGATCACTTCGGTGATGCCGGTCGTGCGGCGCGAACCATCGCGCAGACGCTTGACCTGCACGATCAGGTCGACCGATTCGGCGATCTGGCGGCTGATGGCTTCCTTGGGGATCTTGATGTCACCCATCAGGATCATGTTTTCCATACGGCCGAGGGCTTCGCGCGCGCTGTTGGCGTGGAGCGTGCACATCGAACCATCGTGACCGGTGTTCATCGCGGCGAGCAGATCGAAGCACTCCGCGCCGCGAATTTCGCCCAGGATGATCCGGTCGGGCCGCATACGCAGGGCGTTCTTGACCAGATCGCCGATGGTGATCGCGCCTTGCCCTTCCAGGTTCGGCGGGCGGGTTTCCAGCGGCAGCCAGTGCGGCTGTTGCAGCCGCAGTTCGGCGGCGTCTTCGATCGTCAGTACGCGTTCGCCCGGGTCGATCATCTTCGACATGGCGTTGAGCATGGTCGTCTTACCCGAACCCGTACCGCCCGAGATCACGATGTTCATCCGGCAGGCACCGGCGATTTTCAGCGCGGTACACATCTTGTCCGACATCGATCCGAAATCGCGCAGCATATCGAGCGTGATCGGCTTTTCGGAAAACTTGCGAATCGAGATCGCGGTGCCACGCAAGCTCAGCGGCGGGACGATCACGTTGACGCGGCTGCCGTCTTTCAGGCGGGCGTCGCAGAGCGGGGTGGTCTGGTCGACGCGGCGGCCGACCTGGTTCACGATGCGCTGGGCGATCTGGAACAGGTGCGCTTCATCGCGGAAGCGGATCGGGGCAATCGTCAGCTTGCCCTTCTTTTCGATGTAGGTCTGTTCCGGCCCGTTGACCATGATGTCCGACACGTCGGGATCGTTGAGCAGTTCTTCGAGCGGGCCAAAGCCCAGCAGCTCGTCGATCAGCACCTTTTCCAGCGCGAACTGTTCACGCCGGTTCAGGGTGACTTTCAGTTCGGCCAGCACTTCCATGATGATCGGGCGGAATTCTTCCGACAGCTCATCCTTGGTCAGCGTGGCGGCGGCTTCGGGGTCGACGCGTTCCAGCAGGCGCGGCAGCACCTGTTCCTTGATCTTGTGAACCGATGCTTCGAAGCCTTCGGCCTGATAATTGCCCTCGTTCACGCCGTTCACGCGGTCAGCCAGCCGCGTCATCGCGTCCTGCTTGTTGGGGTCCAGCTGGGCGCCGATATCTTCGCCCGGCATCGGCATCGAATGTTCCGCCGCAGACTTTGCCGTATCGATGCCGCCCTTCATCGGGCGTGCCACACCGAATTTCGGCCTGGCCCCGGCGGCCATGCCACTCACTCCATTGCGTCGGCCAAATGCGCTCATCGTGCGGGAACCTTCGGAAAATCGGACTGTCCAGGTGCCACGGGGATAACTACCCTGCGGCTTATCGACATGGTGAATAGGACGGAAACTTTGAATATTTCCTAACAAGCCTCAGTCGTGCGAGTGGACGGCGGCATGTTGTCTGGAGGTAAACGGTATCCGTGCGGCGCGGTCATGTGTTGCGAAGTATCGTTAGGATGTTCTTAACAGCCCAGTGGTTAGACCCGGCGGATCAATCGAAGGGGTGAACCATGGACTTGGCAAAGCGGCTGTATTCATCTTCGGCTCAGGCCCTTGCGGCCGTGCCGGTGCTGGAGGCGTTTTCCAACCGCGCACGTGTTGACAATGCCTATGGCTGGCGCCGCTGGAGCGCATCTTTGCTGGCGATCCATCAGCCGCAGCGGATGATCCCGCTGGATTGCCCATGGTGGCATGTTGGCGCGACGCGTGAAGTGGCAGAGTTTCTGGCCCTGCGTCCCGGTGCGCGGGTCTTTGAATATGGTTCGGGTGCCAGCACTGCCTGGCTCGCCCGCCGCGCACATGAAGTCATCAGCGTCGAACACCATGGTGATTGGCACAAACTGCTGTCGCCATTGGTGGCGGGGTTCACCAACGCCCGCCTGTGGCACCGTGAACTGGCCGGTGAAGATTACATCGGCGCGATTGCCGAAGCTGGTGGGCAGTTTGACCTGATCGTGGTCGATGGCCGCCGCCGGATCGAATGCCTTGAACGGGCCATCCCGTTCCTGAAGCCGGGCGGCATCGTGTTGTTCGACGATTCAGGGCGGAAGCGTTACCGGGCCGGCATTGCCCGGTGCGGGCTGCGCGAGCACCGCTACTTCGGCCGTTCCTATTGCGTGCCCTATCCCGATTTCAGCAGCATCCTGCATGGCTGAAACGCCGACGGACGCGGCACAGCCAGTTCCGCTGAGCCGCTCTGCCGCCGACCAGTTTGGCCGGTGGGGTTCTGGGCTGATCCTGGCCGGATGTATCGGCTTTATCGGTGAACGGCTGTGGCAGCTGGAACCTGCCGGTTTGCTCGATCAGGCCAGCTGGTCGCTGGGTGCGGCCTTGCTGGCGACCCCGGTGCTGTTTGGCGCGGCGGACGTTGCGCTGGCGCGCGGCTGGCAGGTGCTGGCCGATCCCGAAGCGCGGCTGGGCAAGCGCGCCGCTGCTGCCATATACGGCCGGGGCGTGCTGATGAAATATCTGCCCGGGTCGGTCTTTCAATATGTGAGCCGCCAGTTCGGCGGTGCCAGCGCCGGGCTGGAACACAGGCAGTTGGCCAAGGCCAGCGTTGCGGAAATCGGGCTGCATGTCGCCGCCAGCATGACGGTGGCTGCCGGATGCCTGATAGCCGTGCAGCAACCGCTGCTGGCGGGTGCGGCGGCGCTGGGCGTCATTGCCGCCACCGTTACCGGGCGCCGCCCGTTGCTGCGAGCGCTGGGTTGCCAGTTGATCGCGTTTTCCGGATTTGCCGCCGCGGCCGCCGTAGTCGGTGCGGCGGTGCTACCCGCAGGCGCGGCTCTGGCGCAGTTCGCCGCGCTGTTCCTGCTGGCGTGGCTTGCTGGGTTCGTGATTCCCGTCGCCCCTGGCGGACTTGGCGTGCGCGAGGCCGCACTGCTGGCGCTCGCCGCCGGGACGATGCCCGCACCGGCCTTGCTGGCCGCCGTGCTGGCGCTGCGGATCGGCTCGGTGCTTGGCGATCTGGGTTATGGACTGTTCACCCAGTGGCGGAGCCGCTCACGCTGATTGCGAGCGGTTGCTTTCAGAAGTCCTGCATCACCGGGTCGCCGCGATAGGGCGCGGCGGGCTTGGGCAAGTGGTCGCCCCAGCGCAGCACCGTTTCGGCGGGCGACGTGCGCTCAACCCGGAGCGGGCCGCGCGCGAACTCAACCGTCGATCCGGCCCGATACACCTGTCCGCCAATTCGCACGGCTGCGCCTTCGATCGTATAAGTCCCCGGCGTGCGGATCGTGATGACGCGGTTCAGTTCCCCGCCCGCCAGACGTTGCCCCGCTACCCACAGCGGCCCCCAATGCGGAATGAAGCCTTCGCGCAAGGCAACCCGATCGGCAGGCGTAAACTCCCACGCGCCGTCATGCTCGGTCTGGTTGCGGGTCAGCGGCTCCTGGTTCAGGATCAGCAAGGGCACCGTTTCGCTTGCCATTACCGCGCCGAAGCTGGGCTCCAGTCCATCCCAGTATTTTCGCACGCCCCAGTTGGTCATGAAGAAATTGGCTTTGGGAAAATGCGCGATCATCCCCGGAAAGTCGAAATAGGCCACCGGTTGTGGAAAGATCTCCGCGACGGCTGCCAGCACTTGCTTCTGGGTGGTCAGAACGCTGCGCGGGGTGCCCAGGCTGATGATTGCGGCGTTCGCCAGCAGCGCAGCCGTGATCAACCCCAGTCCGAAACGGCGCTGCATGACATCGGCCCCGATCGCCGCGCCGACCATTACCGGCGGCAGGATGAAAGTGTAAAAATACGGCAGGCTGTTGCTGTAGAAACTGATGCTCAGCAACGGTCCCATCAGCAGCAACAGGGCGATCTTGTCGGCCTTTGCATAAGGGGCGGTGCGCAGATCGAACGGCGTGCGCAATACGATGATGCCCAGGACCGGCGCAAAGGCAATTGCCGCCAGCGCATAACCCCAGCGCGGGAACAGCCCCATGTCGAACATCATGGTGCCCGATGAGGACAGCCGCTGGGCCGCAGCATGGGCGGCGGCGGGATCTTCGGGGGGCAAGGTCAACATCGTCAGCCCGACCAGCACCGCGGAAAATGCCAGCGCCGCGCCGGTGAACGCGGCCCCGCGCACGATCAGATCGCGGCGGTCATCGGTTTGCACCCAGCGCAGCCACGCGATCGCCGCAAACGCCGGGGCATAGAGCACGATCTTGATCGTGGTAAGAAATGCCAGCCCGGTCAGGAACCCCGCCAGTGCGATTGCCAGCCAGTTCAGGCGGCTGGTCAGCAGGATATACAGCGTCCCCATCAGGAATGCGGCTGCCATAGGATCAGCCCGGAATGACATGCCGTGCTGAAAGACATAGCCGCCGGTCAAATAGGCCAGAGCCGCGACCATCGCGGCGGTTCGCGTCACAAACCGACTGGCCATCGCAAAAATGGCCCAGACGGTGAACAGTTCGCATGCCAGCATGAACAGCCGGGCCACCCGCACCTGGTCGACTGCATCCACCGGTAACAGCGGCAGCCAGAAGAACGCGCGGGCATACAGCACCTGCAACGTTTCGGTCAGACGGCCCTGGTGGAACGCGTGGGCCTCGGTCAGGTGATAGAACTCGTCCCAGTTGACCGGGCGGTTGAACACCAGTTCCAGTTGCAACAGCACGGCCAGTGCGAACGCGGCGAACAGCCAGCGTTCCGACAACGGTCGGGCCGGGACTTGCGGGGCTGACACGGTGGACGCGACAGGGGCCGTCATGCTGCGTTCTTGTGCTGATCCGCGCTGGGTCGTCTTGCGGCTGGTGCGGGCGGATCCAGCGCTGCGACCTGCTCTTCCAGCTGGCGCAGCTTTTGCAGCGACGCTTCCAGCAACTTGCGGTTCGCGCCGATCAGTTCGGCCAGCACCCCCATCAACCCGGTGACGACGCCCAGCACCAGCAACGCTCCGCCCAGCACCAGCGACTGAATGTGCCCGGCACCGCCATCAATCATCCAGAAATACAGGAACCGCACAATCGGGATCAGTCCCAGCACGGTCATCGCTGCGCCCAACAGCGCGAAAGTGCGCATCGGGTTATGAGTTGCATAGGCGCGGGCCATCGTCATCAACTGACGGGCGATAAACTGCGGGATCGATTTGAACAGCCGCGACGGTCGTTCGGTAGCATTGGTGCGGATCGGCACGCTGGTAATTTTCAACCGCTTGCGTCCGGCCTGGATGAGCATGTCGGTGGTGTATGAAAAATCGGTGGTGATGGTGATCCGCTGTGCAGCGGCGCGGCTGATTGCGCGAAAGCCGCTGACAGCATCGGTCACATCGGTGCGGGACAATCGCCGCACGGCAAAGCTGCACAGCCGCTGCAACAGGCGCTTCAGCGGACCGAAATGGGCGTTGCGGCCAACGCCGCGATCACCAATCACGATATCGGCTTCATGCCGGACAATCGGCCCGACCAGCAAGGCAATGTCGGCGCCGACATACTGGCCATCGGCATCGGTGTTCACGATGATATCCGCGCCAGCGGCCAGAGCTGCATCGATGCCAGACTGGAACGCGGCAGCCAGCCCCCGGTTGCGGCGATGTCGGACAATATGCTGAACCCCGAACCGGCGCGCCACGTCGGCCGTGCCATCGTGGCTGCCATCGTCGATCACCAGAATCTCGACCGTGTCGATCCCGTCGATCTTGCGCGGCAGGGCGATCAGCGTGTCGGGCAGACTGCCTGCCTCGTTAAAGCACGGGATCTGGATAATCAGCTTGGTCATAGGCCCCCGGAATTCAGTTGACCGCAAAGCGAGCGGGCAGCTGGTGAGACCTTGTTAAGCATGACTGTTTAACGCCGGGTAAAGCCTTGGCGGCTCACGCGGACGCGGGATGACATCCACCGACAAAGCCCCTAACGAAGCGGCCACACGGCTAACCGGGGAGGCCCATGAAATCGCTGGAACGATCCGGATTGCTGTTCGCGCTGGCGGGGTTCGCCATGCTCTCGTTCGGCGATGTGGTGGTCAAGACGATGGTGGGGCAGTGGTCGCCGGTGGCGATCGCGGCGGCGCGGTATGTGATCGGCGCGATCGGGCTGGCCGGCTTGCTGCACGCGCGTGAGGGCACGGCGGTGTTCCGGATGCCGCATCCCAGGGTGCAACTGGTGCGCGGGGCGGCGGTCGGGATGGCGACGCTGGGGTTCTTCTCCGCGATCTTCTTCATGCCGCTGGCGGCGGCGACGGCGGTGACCTTCACCAGTCCGATGATCACCGCGCTGCTGGCCGCCTTGCTGCTGGGCGAACCGGCGCGGCGGCAGACGTGGGTCGCATCGGCCATTGCGTTCACCGGGGTGCTGATCGTGCTGCGGCCCAATTTCATGGCGGCGGGCTGGGCGGCGCTGCTGCCGCTGCTGTCGGCGCTAGGGATGAGCCTGCTGATGATCGGCAACCGTTTTGTCGCGGGCAAGGGCTCGGCGCTGGCGATGCAGTTCTATGTCGGGGCCTTTGCCGCGCCGCTGTTGCTGGTCGCGGCGGCGGCGTTCCATTTCAGCGGGATCGAACAATACGTCCTGACCTGGCCGCACTGGAGCGTGCTGGCCCGCTGCGCGCTGGTGGCCTGTTCGGCGAGCTGCGCGCACTGGCTGATCTATATGGGCACGGTCCGCGCCGGGGCGGCCACCATCGCGCCGATGACGTATGTGCAGTTGCTGGTCGCGTCGCTGGCCGGGTGGCTGGTGTTTGGCGATCGCCTCGATGCCTGGACGCTGCTGGGGGCGGGGATCATCATCATCGCCGGGCTGTATTTGTGGCGTGCGGGCAGTGCGCCAGCCGCGTCAGGCAAACCTGCGGCGCATGATTAGCTTGAGTGCAACGGCTTTTACCGCAAAGGAATGGCCGTCACACTGCTGACATCGCCGCGCGCCGACGATGATCGTTACCGGGAACCCTGAATTGCAGTCTTCGCTTGTTCGTTCGATTCCGTGGTTATGGGCGCTGGTCTGGCTGGTCCTTCCGGGGCTGGTGGTGATGCTGACCTGGCCGATCGGCGGGCCGCCGATGGGGCGATACTGGCTGGGGCTGGGCGCGCTGGCGCTGGCCGCCTCGCAACTGCCGGGGTTGCGGGTGCGGCGCGCGGTGCTGGTGCTGCTGACGCTGGCCATGGCGGTGGTCTATGTCGGCAAGACGTTTAACATCACGATCTACAATTACGAATTGCTGCTGCCGTTCCTGCTGGAAGTGCGCCCGCTGCGTTCGCCCGATTACGTGATCGGCGGAGCGGTGGTGCTGGCGGCGCTGGTCGCGGGGTGGTTCATGGTCCCGCGCGTGCCGCGCTTTGCCGGGGCCAAGCCGTGGCTGCTCGGCCTGCTGATCGCGCTGGGCGTGACGTTGATCGACAACGGCGCCACTGCCAGCACGGCTGGCAGCTATCAGGGCCTGCCCGATCCGCGCAATCCCTTCACCTCCGCCGTGCGTCAGGCCGGGGTGGAACAACCCGGCCAGGAGCGCCGTCACCTGGTGATCGTGCTGGTCGAGGCGCTGGGCAATCCCGTGGGGGCAGAAGAGCGCCGCTTGTTCGAGGCGGACTGGAACCGCCCCGAATGGCGCGCGCGCTATGCGGTGAGCGCTGGAATCACGCCCTATTACGGCTCGACCACCTCAGCCGAAATGCGCGAGTTGTGCAGCCAATGGGCCGATTACCTGACGCTGGACATTGCCGCTGCGAACTGCCTGCCCAAACGCTATGCGGCGGCCGGATACAAGACCACCGGCTGGCACGCCTTTCCGGGCTGGTTCTTCAGCCGCCATCAGTGGTGGCCCAAGCTGGGCCTTCAGGAACGCAACTTTGCCGAGCGTTCGCTGCAAGCCGGGGCCAAGCCGTGCGGCGGGGTGTTTCCGGGGGCCTGTGACACCGACATCGCCGGGATCATCGGTCAACGGATCAAGGACGCGAAGCAGCCCCAACTGCATTACTGGGTCACGCTCAACACGCACTTGCCCGTGCTGGACGATCCCTCGCTGGGCACCACCGATTGCGATCATGGCGGGGCTGTGCTGGCTGACGGGCCGCCGATGCTGTGCCGGATTTTCGTGATCCACCACCAGTTGGCCAATGCGATCACCGCGATGGCGATGGACCCGAAATTGCCGCCAACCGACATCCTGATCGTGGGCGATCACATGCCGCCATTTTTTCAGCGCAAGGCGCGTGAGCGGTTTGACGGGGACAAAGTGCCGTGGGTGTTCCTGCGCGCGAAATAAGGGCTAGCTGGCAGTCAGCCGACCGAGCCAGGCCTGCGCCTGCTTCGGCTCACCCACAGCCTGCGAACTGACCGGCCCGCGCGCGGCCATGAATTCGTGATGCAGCTCGAACGGCGGCATCATCAGCTGTTCGCGCATCCGTTCGATCGTCTCGGCCAGTTCGGTCAGGTTTTCGATCACCGGGGCAACCGCCTTGCGCGCATTACGGTCAGCCTGATGGTCGAACAGGCCCCATTTCCCGGCGGCGGTGACCCGCAGGGCGTCGATCAGCGCGGCGGTATATTCCGCTTCCAGTTCAGCACGGTGCGTATCCAGCCGCTCCAGTCGATCAATCTTTGCCATGGGGCAGGGCTTACACTGCGCCCGGACAAACGAAAAGGGCGGCCCCGCAGGACCGCCCTTGTTCATGAGACACAAGTGGAAGGCGGATCAGCCCTCGACGTGTTCCGCCAGCACGGTGAGGCCAGTGGCGCTCACTTCGGCGAAACCACCCTGGATCATGATTTCTTCCGGCTGGCCACCTTCGGTCCGGTAGACCTTCAGCGCACCGTCACGGATGGTCGACATGAAGGGCGCGTGGCCCTCCAACACGCCGAACTCACCCTCGGCACCGGGCACGACGACCATGTGGACGTCGTCCGAGCGGACCAGGCGCGCAGGCGTGACGAGTTCGAAGTGGAGGGCCATGATGTCTTACGCTTCCTCGGCCAGCTTCTTGGCCTTCGCGACGGCTTCGTCGATGCCGCCAACCATGTAGAACGCGGCTTCCGGCAGGTGATCGTATTCACCTTCGACCACGGCCTTGAACGAGGCCACGGTGTCTTCAACCTGCACGAACTTGCCCGGAATGTTGGTGAACACTTCGGCCACGTGGAACGGCTGCGACAGGAAGCGCTGGATCTTGCGAGCGCGGGCGACGGTCAGCTTATCTTCTTCCGAAAGCTCGTCCATGCCCAGAATGGCGATGATGTCCTGCAGCGACTTGTACTTCTGCAGCGTTTCCTGAACGCGGCGAGCCACTTCGTAGTGCTCCTGGCCGACAACGGCCGGGGTCAGCACGCGGCTGGTCGAGTCGAGCGGGTCAACGGCCGGGTAGATGCCCAGTTCCGAAATCGCGCGGTTCAGCGTGGTCGTGGCGTCAAGGTGAGCAAACGAAGCGGCCGGGGCCGGATCGGTAAGATCGTCCGCGGGAACGTAAATCGCCTGCACCGAGGTGATCGAACCCTTGGTGGTGGAGGTGATGCGTTCCTGCAGCGCGCCCATGTCGGTCGCCAGGGTCGGCTGATAGCCCACTGCCGAAGGAATACGGCCGAGCAGCGCCGACACTTCCGAACCCGCCTGGGTGAAGCGGAAGATGTTGTCGACGAAGAACAGCACGTCCTGGCCTTCTTCATCGCGGAAGTATTCCGCCATGGTCAGGCCCGACAGAGCCACACGCGCCCGGGCGCCCGGGGGTTCGTTCATCTGGCCGAACACGAGCGCCACTTTCGAGCCATCCGGGGTCGGCTTGCCATCGGCATCCTTGGCGATAACGCCGGCGTCGAGGAATTCGTGGTAAAGGTCGTTCCCTTCGCGGGTGCGTTCACCCACGCCCGCGAACACCGACACGCCGCCGTGGCCCTTGGCGATGTTGTTGATCAGTTCCTGGATCAGCACGGTCTTGCCCACGCCGGCGCCGCCGAACAGGCCGATCTTGCCGCCGCGCGCATAAGGCGCGAGCAGATCGATCACCTTGATGCCGGTGACGAGGATCGCGGCTTCGGTCGACTGGTCGACGAACAGCGGGGCGTCGGCGTGGATCGGGTTGCGCTTGGCGGCATTCACCGGGCCTTGCTCGTCGATCGGCTCACCGATCACGTTCATGATCCGGCCCAGCGTCATCGGGCCGACCGGCACCGAGATCTGCGCGCCGGTCGCGGTGACCGGCTGACCGCGGGTCAACCCGTCAGTCGCGTCCATCGCGATGGTCCGGACGGTGTTTTCGCCGAGGTGCTGGGCAACTTCGAGAACGAGGCGCTGGCCGTTGTTCTCGGTTTCCAGTGCGGACAGAATTGCCGGCAGTTCACCTTCGAAGGTCACGTCGACGACGGCACCGATGATCTGGCTGATCTTGCCGGTAGCGGCGGTGGTCTTGGTCTTGCTCTTGGCTGCGGTGGCCATGTCTCGTTCCTTGCCTTGAATCGATTAGAGCGCTTCGGCGCCCGCGATGATTTCGATCAGTTCAGTGGTAATCGCGGCCTGACGGCTGCGGTTATACTGGATGGTCAGCTTGTTGATCAGCTCACCCGCGTTGCGCGTTGCGTTGTCCATCGCCGTCATCGACGCGCCCTGTTCGGACGCGGCGTTTTCCAGCAGTGCGCCGAACAGCTGGGTGCGCAGGTAGCGCGGGAGCAGTTCGGCGAGGATCGCTTCTTCTTCCGGTTCGTATTCCACGACCGCACCAGTATCGGTCACAGCGACCTTGGGTGCGGGAACCGGAATGATCTGCTGCTCTGTTGGCTCCTGCACCAGTGCGCTGCGGAACTTGGCAAAGAACAGATGGGCCACATCGAACTTGCCCGCTTCATATAGCGCAACCAGTTCATGGGCGACCTTCTGGGCTTCGGAAAAGCCGGGATCGCGCACGTCCGAGGTATCGAACATGGCGAGCACGGCCTTGGGGTATTCGCGGCGAACCACCGCGCGACCCTTTTTGCCGACCAGATAGAACAGCACGGTCTTGCCGGCTGCTTCCAGTTCCTGTGCCTTCAGCCGGGCGGCCTTGACGATGTTGGCGTTGAACGCGCCGCACAGCCCCTTGTCGGAGTTGGCGACGACCAGCAGGTGGACCTGGTCCTTGCCCGTTCCGGCGAGCAGTTTCGGTGAGTTTTCGCTCACCGTCACTTTACCTGCCAGGCTGCCCATGACTTCGGCCAGCCGCGCCGCATAGGGCCGCGCGGCTTCGGCGTTAGCCTGGGCCTTGCGCAGCTTGGCGGCGGCGACCATCTGCTTGGCCTTGGTGATCTTCTGGGTCGATTTGACCGAGTTGATCCGCCCTTTGAGTTCCTTAAGCGAGGCCATGAAGCCTTACCCCTTCAATCGGATCAGGCGAACTGCTTCGCAAATGCTTGGAGCGCGGCGACCGTCTTGGCCTTGGCTTCGTCACCGAAGTCGCGGCTGTCGCGGATCAGGCCGAGCACATCGGCGTGCTTGTCGCGCATGAAGCTGAGCATTTCGGCTTCATAACGGACCACGTCGGTGGTTGCCACGGCATCGAGGTAGCCGTTGGTGCCAGCGAAGATCGACACGGTCTGCTCTTCGAACGGCAGCGGGCTGAACTGGGCCTGCTTGAGCAGCTCCGTCAGGCGTGCACCGCGGTTGAGCAGGCGCTGGGTCGACGCGTCAAGGTCCGAACCGAACTGCGCGAAGGCCGCCATTTCGCGGTACTGCGCCAGTTCCAGCTTGATCGAGCCGGACACCTTCTTCATCGCCTTGGTCTGGGCGGCACCGCCAACGCGGCTCACCGACAGACCGACGTTGATGGCCGGACGAACGCCCTGATAGAACAGGCCGGTTTCAAGGAAGATCTGGCCGTCGGTGATCGAAATCACGTTGGTCGGGATATACGCCGACACGTCGCCAGCCTGGGTTTCGATGATCGGCAATGCGGTCAGCGAACCACCGCCCAGCGAATCGTTCATCTTCGCGGCGCGTTCGAGCAGGCGGCTGTGGAGATAGAACACGTCGCCCGGATAGGCTTCGCGGCCCGGCGGGCGGCGCAGCAGCAGCGACATCTGGCGATAGGCCACGGCCTGCTTGGAAAGATCGTCATACACGATCACTGCGTGCATGCCGTTGTCCCGGAAGAATTCGCCCATCGTCACGCCGGTGTAAGGCGCGAGATACTGCAGCGGAGCAGGTTCCGACGCGGTTGCAGCGACGACGATCGAGTATTCCATCGCGCCGTTTTCTTCGAGCTGACGCACGATCTGCGCGACGGTCGAACGCTTCTGGCCGACGGCGACATAGATGCAATACAGCTTCTTGTTTTCGTCGGTGCCCGAGTTCGGACCCTTCTGGTTGATGAAGGTGTCGATCGCGACGGCGGTCTTGCCGGTCTGACGGTCACCGATGATCAGTTCGCGCTGGCCGCGGCCGACGGGGACGAGGGCGTCAATCGCCTTCAGGCCGGTCTGCACCGGTTCGGAAACCGACTGGCGCGGGATGATGCCCGGCGCCTTGACTTCAACGCGCTTGCGCTCGGTATATTCGATCGGGCCCTTGCCATCGATCGGGTTGCCGAGGCCGTCGACGACGCGGCCGAGCAGGCCCTTGCCGACCGGAACGTCCACGATGGTGCCGGTCCGCTTGACGACGTCGCCTTCCTTGATCTCGCTGTCCGAGCCGAAGATCACGACGCCGACGTTGTCGGCTTCGAGGTTGAGCGCCATGCCCTTAACCCCGTTCGAGAATTCGACCATTTCACCGGCCTGGACGTTGTCCAGACCGTGAATGCGCGCGATACCGTCACCAACGGACAGCACCGAACCAACTTCCGAGACCTGGGCCTCGGTGCCGAAGCTGGCGATCTGGTCCTTGATGACCTTCGAAATTTCAGCGGCGCGGATTTCCATGTTCAGCCTTTCATCGCCTGGGCGAGAGAATTGAGACGGGTGCGGATCGAGCTGTCGATCTGAGTGCTGCCGATCCTGACGACGAGACCACCGAGCACTTCGGGATCGACGTTCGCCTTGATCTTCACGTCCTTGCCTTCACGCTCCTTCAGCTTGGCGGCAAGCGCCTTGAGCTGGGTGGCGGTGAGGGCGTGGGCGCTCGTCACTTCAGCCGTCACTTCACCGCGCGCAGCCGCAGCGATCGAAGCAAAGGCCCGGACGATTTCGGGCAGGGCGGTCAGGCGGCGATTGTTCGCCAGAACGCCCAGAAAATTTTTCGTCAGCGGCGAAAGATCAAGCAAGCTGACAATTCCGTCCATCACCCGCGCGGTCGCTTCACGCGAAATCCGCGGGTTGCGAATCAGCGCTGACAGATCAGCTGATGTGGCGATTGCTTCGCCCAGCTTGTCCAGATCGGATTCGACGGCCGATACCGCCTTGTTTTCGCTGGCAAGCTCATACAACGCCGAAGCGTAGCGCCCTTGCAAGCTGGCCGTGATGCCGCTGGAATTCTCCACGCGTGACGATTCCTTACCTCTGGTGGGCTGGGGCACACCGCGTCATACAATAATGCATAACAGGCCCGCAGACGGGGGCGCGCATAGCGGCGATTGTGCTGCGATGCAAGCTGGGGCTAGGACATTCCCGAACACGAATGCCGGAAAGGTGCAGAGATGGGCGAGACAATCCGCATTGCCATGGACGATGGCTTTGAAATGCCATGTTATCATGCGATTCCAACGGGTAAGCGGCGCGGGGCCGTGGTGCTGGTGCAGGAAATCTTCGGCGTAACCGACCATATCCGCGAATTGTGCGATGAATATGCTGCCGACGGATATGAAGTGATTTCGCCCGGTTTGTTCGAGCGGGTCGAGCCCGGATTCGCAGCGGGCTATGCCGGCCCCGACTGGGAGCGCGCGGTCAAGCTGGCGCGCGAGGAGCATGACTGGGATCGCGGGCTGGCAGACACGGCCCGCGTGATCGCCTGGGCGAAGGCGCGCGGCGGGCCGGTATTCATTGTCGGCTATTGCTTCGGCGGCTCCGTTGCCTGGCGGATGGCGCAGACCTGCGATGATCTGGATGGGGCATCCAGCTATTACGGCGGTTATGTCGCCACCAAATTTGCCGACGAGGCACCGCGCTGCGCCACGATCTGCCATTTCGGCCGGTATGATCCGATGGTCGATTTCGCGCCGGTCGAGAAACTGATCGAAAAGCAGCACCCGACCGTACAGATTTTCGTCTATGAGGCGGGTCACGGGTTCAATTCGGATCGGCGCAAGGATTATCACCCGGAATCTGCGGAACTGGCCAAGGAACGCACGCTGATGCTGTTTCGTGCGCTGGGCGGGTAGGCGCGGGTTTGACCGCAAGGCGCGGGACGCGCAGCCAGGGTCGATGCGGCATGGCTTGCATCCGCAAGGAGGCCTGCCATGACTGAGCTGATGATCGAACCCGACGACTGCTGGCATGCCGTGCTGGCGCGCGACCGCGCGTTTGACGGGCGGTTTGTGACCGGGGTGCTGACGACGGGCATCTATTGCCGCCCATCCTGCGCGGCGCGGCATCCCCGGCGCGAGAACGTGGCGTTCTTTGCTGATGGCGCGGGCGCGCGGCGCGCGGGGCTGCGGCCGTGCAAACGCTGCTGTCCCGATGATGTGTCGCGCGATGAACGCGCCGTACTGGGGGCGATCGCGGCGATTCGCGCGGCGGAGCAGCCGTTGGCACTGGCGGCGCTGGCAGCCGAAACCGGGTATTCGCCGACCCATTTTCAGCGGGTGTTTACGCGCCATACCGGGCTGTCGCCCGCCGCCTATGCCCGTGCGCTGCTGGCCGAGCGGGCGGCGGCGGCGCTGACCGATGAAGGCAGTGTGACCGGCGCGATCTATGCGGCGGGCTATTCCGGACCGTCGCGGTTCTATGCCGCCAACGCGGGGAGGCTGGGCATGGTGCCATCGGCCTGGGCGAACGGCGGTCGCGATGTGACGATTCGCTGGGCCGTGGTGGAGACGGCGCTGGGCGCGATGCTGGTCGCCGCGACCACCAAGGGCGTGTGCCGCCTGTCATTCGGCGAGGGCCGGGCGGCGCTGGAGGCGCGCTTTCCCCACGCCGAACTGATCGAGGGCGGGGCGGAGTTTTCGGCGCTGCTCGATTTGGTGATCGCGGCGGTCGAGACTCCCGGCGATTTCGCGCACATCCCGCTCGATGTGAAAGGCACCGCCTTTCAGGAGGCGGTCTGGCGTGAACTGCGCCGCATCCCGGCGGGCGAGACGCGTTCCTATGCCCAGCTTGCCGCCGCCGCAGGCAATCCGAAAGCCATGCGCGCGGCAGGCAGTGCCAACGGCGCGAACAATGTCGCCGTGCTGATCCCCTGCCACCGCGTGATCCGCAGCGATGGCAGTCTGGGCGGCTATGCCTATGGGCTGGAGATCAAGCGCAAGCTGCTGGAACAGGAAGGCGCGATTGGGAAGGACCTGTTGTGACTGAAGCGCCCGGACTGCTGCGCCGCATCATCGCCTTTCCGCTGACGCTGCTGGGAATTGAATTCGCGCTGATCGTGCTGACCGGGATTGCCGCGTCGATGGCCGTGGCGCGGCTGACGGAGCGGGATACCCCGCTGCAAGTGCTGGGCGCGCTGATTTTCGCCGGGGTGGTGATCGCGGTCTACAAGGCGCTGCGATATTTTCTGGAACGCACGCCCGATGCCGAATTTGCCTTGCCCGGTGCGGGCCGCGAACTGGGGCTGGGCCTGCTGGCCGGGTTCGTGCTGTTCAGCGGCATGGCGGGCATCGTCGCGCTGCTGGGCGGCTTGCGGGTCGAGGGCGTGCGCGGGACCGGCCAGTTGTGGTCGATGCTGGCGATGGGCATCGTTTCCGGCACGATCGAGGAGGCGCTGTTCCGGGGAATACTGTTCCGCCATGTCGAAACCATGCTGGGATCGTGGGCGGCGCTGGCGATCACTTCGGCGCTGTTTGGGCTGGCGCATATCACCAACCCCAACGCCAGCCTGTTCGCGGCGTTCGCGATCGCGATGGAGGCCGGCATCCTGCTGGGCGCGGCCTATCTGCTGACCCGGCGGCTGTGGTTGGCGGTGGGCATTCATGCAGCGTGGAACTTCACGCAAGGCTGGGTGTTTTCAGTCCCCGTGTCGGGCGGCGATGTGCCGCTGGGACTGCTGATAACCCGCCGCACCGGGCCGGACTGGCTGACCGGCGGCGATTTCGGGCTGGAGGCCAGCGTGATCGCGATGGGAATCGCGACGCTGGCCGGGGTGCTGATGCTGGTGCGGGTGGTCCGGCGTGGCGGGCTTGTTGCGCCGATGTGGCGGCGCGGTTCCTGCTGAACGGCAAGGAAGAAGCGGACCACGGCAACCGCTTGCTGGAAGCCGCTGAACTTGATCCGGCTTAGCGTCCTGCCAACTCCCCATTCGCTCGACACGAACGGATGGGGGAGTGCGGGGAAAGCGGGCCCGCTAAACAAAGCTATACGGATCGATATCCACGCCCACCCGCACGCCTTGCGGGAACTTCAGGCCGCCCAGCCACTGCCGGATGATGTCCTGCAACTGCGCGCTGCGGCGTGCGTTGATCAGCAGGCGGTAGCGATAGCGGCCGCGCAGCAGCGATAGCGGCGCGGGCGCGGGGCCAAGGATCATCACGTCGGGCAGATTGGGGCGCGTGCCGCCGATGGCGCGGGCGGCGTCGCGGGCTTCGGCTTCATCCTCTGACGACACGATGATCGCGGCCCAGCGGCCGAACGGCGGCGCCCCGGCATCGCGGCGCGATTCGGCTTCGGCGGCATAGAACGCATCGCGGTCCCCGGCGGCGAGCGCGACGATCACGGCGGCTTGCGGGTGACGGGTCTGGATCAGGACTTCGCCCGGCTTTTCGCCGCGCCCGGCGCGTCCGGCGACTTGCGCGACCTGCTGATAGGTGCGTTCGGCGGCGCGCAGATCGCCGCCTTCAAGGCCCAGATCGGCATCGACCACGCCGACCAGCGTCAACTCCGGAAAGTGATAGCCCTTGGTCACCAGCTGCGTGCCGACAATCACGTCGATCAGCTTTTCCTCTGCCGCTGCGACGAATTCCCCGATCTTTTCGGGCGTGTTGAGTGTGTCCGAGGTAACGATGGCGACCCGCGCTTCGGGCATGATTTCGGCCACTTCATCGGCAATCCGCTCCACGCCGGGGCCACAAGCGACCAGGCAATCGGGGGCGTGGCATTCGGGGCAGGCATCCGGCACCGGCACTTCGTGGCCGCAGTGGTGGCAGGCCAGCCGCCGCGACAGCCGGTGTTCCACCAGCCAGGCGGTGCAGTTGGGGCATTGAAAGCGATAGCCGCAGTGGCGGCAGAGCGTCAGCGGGGCATAGCCGCGCCGGTTGAGAAACAGCAGCGATTGCTCGCCCCGTTCCAGCCGCAGCTTCAGTTCCTTGACCAGCCGGGGCGACAGCCAGCGGCCGCGCTCCGGCGCTTCGGTCCGCAAATCGACGATCTGGATGTCGGGCAGCTGCGCCCCGCCGAACCGGTTGGGCAGGTCGATCTTCTTGTAGACCCCGCTTTCGGCCAGTTGCAGCGATTCGAGCGCCGGGGTCGCGCTCGCCAGAATCACCGGGATGCCTTCGAACCGGGCGCGGATCACGGCGACGTCGCGGGCGTTGTAGCGCACGCCGTCATCCTGCTTGAACGACACCTCGTGCGCTTCGTCGACCACCACCAGCCCCAGTCGGGCATAAGGCAGGAACAGCGCCGAGCGCGCGCCGACCACGACTTGCGCTTGCCCCGCCACGATCGCCCGCCATGCCCGCCGCCGCTCACTTTGTTTCAGGCCCGAATGCCACAGCACCGGCGCCGCGCCGAACCGGGCCTCGAACCGCCGCAGGAAGTTTTCGGTCAGCGCGATTTCGGGCAGCAGCACCAGCACCTGTTTGCCGGTATTCAGTGCCTCGGCTACGGCTTCGAAATAGCATTCGGTCTTGCCCGATCCGGTCACCCCGTCGAGCAGGAAGGGCTGAAAGCCGCCATCCCGCACCGCCGCGACGAAGATGTCCGCCGCCGCTGCCTGCTCCGCGCTCAGGTCCGGCGCGGCGTGTTTGGGATTGGCGCGGGGGTAGGGGCGGTCCAGATCGACCGTGACCGCTTCCAGCAGCCCCGCGCTGACCATCCCACGCAGCACGCCGTCCGATACGCTGGCGAGTTCCGCCAGTTCCCGGATCGAGGCCTGCTCGCCCTGCAAGGCATCCATTGCGGCGGCGCGCTGCGGGGTCAGGCGGGCGGGCTTCACCCCGGTCAGGCGGTATTCGGTGGCCGTGCCGCCGCCGCGCAGTGCCGCCATCGGCCCCAGCATCATCCGCGCAACCGAATTCAGCGGCGCGCAATAGTAATCCGCCGTCCATTCGATCAGCCGCCGCAAGGGCGCGGGCACGGGCGGGACGGGCAGCACTTCGAGGATGGGGCGCAACCGGCTGTCAGCCACGGCTTCGCCCTCCAGCCGATCCGGTTCCCACACAATCCCCAGCACCTGACGCGGTCCGAGCGGGGCGACGACCAACGCGCCGAATTGCGTCGTCATTCCTTCCGGAACGCGGTAGTCCAGCACGTTGAGGACGGGGTTGAAGACAAGGATTCGGACGCGGTTCATCTGCGCCGCCTATATGGGGACTGACGCCGGGGCGCGCCAGTCTCGTTCACTGTAAACAGTCTCGTTCACAGTAAAACAGTCTCGTTTCACTTAAAGGAGCCAGCCGATGCACAGCGCTGTTGAAAGTCTGATTCCCCGCCGCCTGTTTCTGACGGGCAGTGCCGCCACCGGCCTGCTGGTGCTGTCCGGCTGTCAAACCGGGCCGCGTTACAGCCTGGTCGAAGTGGTGCGGCGCATGCTGCTGCTGGCGGCTGACAACGCGCTGGACAAGCTGACCGCGCCGGGCGGCTTCTGGGACAGCCAGGTCGCGCGGATTGCCTTGCCCGATCTGTTCGGCAGCCGGGGCGGGGTGCTGCAAGGCGTGCTGACGTCGGTGTTGTTCCGCGACCGGCTGCACCGTGAACTCAACCATCTGGCCGAGCGCGGGGCCGAACGCGCCGCGCCGGTGGTGGCGGAAGTGATTCGCACGATTTCCATTCAGGATGCGGTTGCCCTGATCCGAGGCGGGCCGACCGCTTCGACCAGTTATCTGCGCAGCCAGATGGGACCGGGCCTGATCAACGCGATGATTCCGGGGCTGGCCGATGCGATCCGGGTCAGCTCGGACCCGATTGTCGGGCAGGCCATTGCGACCTTGACCGGTGTGGACGTGGGCGGCGTGGCGCAGGCGCTGGCGATCGGCGCGGACAATTCGATCTGGTATCAGATCGGCCTTGAAGAAGCCGCGATCCGCGCCAATCCGGAATCGACGAACGATCCGATGCTGATCGCGGCGCTGAAGGTGCTTTAATAAGGGATAGGCTGGCGCGCAGGCCTTGCCTATAGCGGCTCCTGACTCGCCATCAGGAGCCTGCGCCCGTGAAGTTTTTTGCCGACACCGCCGAAATCGCCGAAATCAAGGAACTGGCTGCCACCGGCCTGCTGGACGGCGTCACCACCAACCCGTCGCTGATCATGAAGTCGGGCCGCGATTTCATCGAGGTGACCAAGGAAATCTGCGGGATCACCGATGGACCGGTCAGCGCCGAAGTCGTCGCGCTCGACCACGAAGGGATGATGCGCGAGGCGGAAATCCTGCGCAAGATCGCCGATAACGTCTGCATCAAGGTGCCGCTGACGATTGACGGCCTGAAAACCTGCAAGGCGCTGACCAGCGACGGTACGATGGTCAATGTCACGCTGTGCTTCTCGGCCAATCAGGCGCTGCTCGCGGCCAAGGCCGGGGCGACGTTCGTTTCGCCGTTCGTCGGCCGTCACGATGACAACGGCTTCGATGGGATGGCGCTGATCAGCGATATCCGCCTGATCTTCGACAACTATAACTACGGCACCGAAATCCTTGTCGCCAGCGTGCGCCACGGCATCCACGTGCTGGAAGCGGCCAAGATCGGCGCCGACGTGATGACCGCGCCGCCTTCCGTCATCAAGGGCCTGTTCAAGCACATCCTGACCGACAAGGGCATCGAAGGCTTCATGGCCGACTGGGCCAAGACCGGGCAATCTTTGTAACGGGGTGACTTTGCCGCGTCGTCATGCTGAACTTGGTTTAGCATCCAACTGGCCGTTAACGCAGTGATTTGCGGCTCATGCGCAAAGTCAGGGCAACAGGTCTGGCCTGAGGTCGCGGCGGAGAAATGGATCCTGAAACAAGTTCAGGATGACGGTTCAGGTTACGATACAGGTTACGGTGCAGGGTTAGGCCAAAGCTAGGTTCCACGAAGTTCATGTCAGACGAATCCCCCCTCGATCGCTTCAAATCCGTGCTGGCAGGCACGGCCCGCGCGGTATCGCACGATGCCGAGATCGAAGTAGCGTGGACGGCTGACACGCCGGTGCAGAACGGCAAGAACTTCCGCATCCCGATGCCCGGCCGCATGGTGCCACGCGAACAGGCGATGGAAGCGCGCGGCTTTGCCGACAGTTTCGCGCTGAAGGTGAAGCACCACAACGAAAAGCTGCACGCCAGGAACGCGCCGGCCGAACCGACTGCGCGGGCCTGTTACGACGCGGTGGAATCGGTCCGCTATGAAGCGATCGGGGCCAATGCCTATCAGGGGATGCGCGACAATCTGGATGCCGCGCTGATGGTGCGGGTCGGCGGCGATCCGATCACCCGCGCGGCGCGGGCCGATGAAGTGCCGATGTCTGCCGCGTTGTCCTTGTTGCTGCGCGAAAAGCTGACCGGCCAGCCAGTGCCGGAAATGGCACGCGCCGGGGTCGATCTCCTGCGCGGCTGGATTGATGAGCGCGCGGGCGGCGATTTCGATGCTCTGGCCGCTTCCATCGACGATCAGAAGGCCTTCCAGAACCTGACGTTGAGCATGCTCCAGCATCTGGAGCTGACCAAGGCCGAGCCAATGGAGCCGGGCACCGAGGAAGGCGAGGAACAGGACGGCGAAGACCAGTCCGACGACCAGCCGGAAGAAGGCGAAGCGGGCGAGGAACAGTCCCCCAGCGAAGTCGCCGCCGAACCCACCGAGGGTGAGGACGACGGCGAGGGCGAAGCCGAAACCCAGATGGAGGACGATTCGGCCGAGGGCGAAGCCGGGGACGAGGGCGAGGAAGGCATGATGCCGGTCCGCCCGAACCGGCCGTGGACCGACATTCCTGCCCACTTCGATTACAAGGCCTTCACCGAAAGCTTCGACGAAGTCGTCGCCGCCAATGACTTGTGCGACGAGGATGAACTGAACCGCCTGCGGGCCTATCTGGATGCGCAGCTGAAGGGGCTTCAGGGCGTCGTCACCAAGCTGGCGAACCGGCTCCAGCGCCGGTTGATGGCGCAGCAGAACCGCAGCTGGGATTTCGATCAGGAAGAAGGCCTGCTCGACGCCGCGCGGCTGGCGCGTGTGGTGATCTCGCCCGGACAGTCGTTGTCCTACAAGGTGGAACGCGACGTTGAATTCAAGGACACGGTCGTGACCTTGCTGCTCGACAATTCCGGCTCGATGCGCGGACGGCCGATTTCCATCGCCGCGATCAGCGCCGATGTGATGGCGCGCACGCTGGAGCGCTGCGGCGTGAAGACCGAGATTCTGGGCTTTACCACCCGCGCCTGGAAGGGCGGGCAAAGCCGTGAAGCCTGGCTCGCCAGCGGCAAACCCGCGCATCCGGGCCGCCTGAACGATCTGCGCCACATCGTCTATAAAAAGGCTGATGAACCCTATCGCCGGGCGCGCAAGAATCTGGGCCTGATGATGCGCGAAGGCTTGCTGAAGGAAAACATCGACGGCGAGGCGCTGCTGTGGGCGCATACCCGCCTGCTCGCCCGCCCCGAAGACCGCCGGATACTGATGGTCATCTCGGACGGCGCGCCGGTCGACGATTCGACCCTCAGCGTCAACAGCGCGGGCTATCTGGAACTGCACTTGCGCCGGGTGATTGACTGGATCGAAAAGCAGTCGCCCGTGCAGCTGGTCGCCATCGGCATTGGCCACGATGTGACCCGCTATTACCGCCGCGCCGTGACAATCATGGATGTGGAGCAGCTGGCGGGCACGATGATTGAGCAATTGGCAGGCCTGTTTGAGGACGAATAGGCTTGACCGCCGCGTTTAACCGAACAATTAAACGCGGATGAACAACAGCACCACCGTCACCGACGCCGTCATGTCCCGCCGCTCGATCCGGGCATTCAGCGACAAGCCCGTTCCCTTCGAAATCCTGCAGCAGGTCATGGAAACCGCGCGTTGGACCCCGTCCGGTTGCAACTTCCAGCCGTGGGAAGGCGCGATCCTGACCGGCGAGCCGCTGCGCCAGTTGCAGGAAAAGATGAAGGGCACCCCGCCGCAGGATCCCAAGGAATATTCGTGGAGCGACCCCGAAGTCCTGCCCGAATGCGTTGCGCGCCTGCACCAGTTGGGAGCGGACATGTATTCCGCGCTGAACGTCGAACGCGCCGACAAGGAAGGCCGCGCCGATTTCATGGCCCGCAACCTTGTCTCGTTCGATGCCCCGGCCGTGCTGATGGTCTATTTCCCGCGCGTGATGGGCACGCCGCAGTGGTCGGACGTGGGCATGTGGTTGCAGACCATCATGCTGCTGCTGCGCGAACAGGGCCTCGATTCCTGCCCGCAGGAATTCCTTTCGATCTATTCCAAGGTTATCAAGGATTTCCTGGGCGTTTCTGATGAAACCCACATCTTCTTCTGCGGGATCGCCATCGGCTATCAGGATGAGGAAGACCCGGTGAACGGGTTCGACCGCAAGCGCGAACCGCTGGCTGGCAAGGTCCAGTTCCTCGGGTTCGAATAGGATCGCGGGCATGAACGTTTCGGAAGCCGTCACCAGCCGCCGCTCCGTGCGCGCGTTTCTGGATCAGCCGGTTGACCGGGACGTCCTGCGCCGCGTGCTGGAAACCGCGCAGCGCGCCCCCTCTGGCGGCAATACCCAGCCGTGGAACGCGATTGTGCTGACCGGCGATCCGCTGGCCAGGCTGCTGGCCACCGTGGCGGCCGTCATCCCGCAGGGGCTGGCGGCCCACTCGCCGGAATACAAGATCTATCCGCCCGAACTGGAAGGTGCCTATCAGCAGCGCCGGTTCGGCGTGGCCGAGGCGATGTATGCCGCGCTCGATATTCCGCGGGAGGACAAGCCGAGCCGGCTCAAATGGTTCGCCCGCAATTTCCAGGCGTTCGGTGCGCCGGTGCTGCTGCTGGTCCACACCCCCCGCTACATGGGGCCGCCGCAGTGGTCGGATATGGGGATGTGGCTGCAAACCGTGATGCTGCTGCTGCGCGAAGAAGGGCTGGACTCCTGCGCGCAGGAAGCCTGGGCGGTCTATTCCAAACAGATCCGCGAATGCGTGGATATTTCGGATGACCACGTTTTCTTCTGCGGGCTGGCCATCGGGCATGGGAATCGCAGCCTGCCGGTCAACCAGTTCCCCGTGCCGCGCGCGGCGCTGGATGACGTTGTGCGCTGGGAAGGGTTCTAAGCGGACGCTTGTCGAAGGCGCGGGGCCGACTTATGGCCTCGCCCTATGACTGACGCTGCGCCTTTGAAACTGTTCAACAGCCTGACCCGACAGCTGGAGCCATTCCAGCCCGTCCACCCCGGCGAAGCGCGGGTCTATACCTGTGGGCCGACGGTTTATAACTACCCGCACATCGGCAACATGCGCGCCTATGTCTTTGCCGACATTCTGGGCCGGACGCTGTCGTTCAAGGGCTACAGGCTGACCCACGTGATCAACATCACCGATGTCGGCCACCTGACCGACGATGCCGACGCGGGCGAGGACAAGATGGAAAAGATGGCGGCGCAAAACGCGCAGTCGATCTGGGACATCGCGCGGCACTATACCGAAGCCTACTGGGCTGACATCAAGGCGCTGAACATCCGCCAGCCCGCGCACTGGTCCATCGCCACCGACTACGTCCCGCAGATGATCGAATTCGCAAAGAGCATCGCGGACAAGCACTGCTACGAGCTGGAGAGCGGCCTCTATTTCGATACCGGATCGGTGCAGGATTACGGACGGCTCGCCCGCGCCCAGACTGAAGAGGGCGAAGGCCGGATCGAGGCGGTGGACGGCAAGCGCCACGCTGCCGACTTCGCGATCTGGCGCAAGACCCCGCCGGGCGAGAAGCGCCAGATGGAATGGGACAGCCCGTGGGGCCGGGGCGCGCCGGGCTGGCATCTGGAATGCTCGGTCATGTCGGGGCAGCTGCTGGGCTTTCCGTTCGATATCCACACCGGCGGGATCGATCACCGCGAAATCCACCACCCCAACGAAATCGCGCAGAATCAGGCGTTCTGCTGCGCGGGCGGCTTGTCCGATCCGGCGAACAGCGGCGCGCGGGTGTGGATGCACAACAACTTCCTGGTCGAACGCAGCGGCAAGATGTCTAAGTCGAGCGGCGAGTTCCTGCGGCTGCAACTGCTGATCGACAAGGGCTATCACCCGCTGGCGTACCGGATGCTGTGCCTGCAGGCGCATTACCGCAGTGAGCTGGAGTTTTCGTGGGACGGGCTGGCGGCGGCGCTGGTGCGGCTGAAGCGGTTGTTGATGGCGGTCCAGCAGCTCAAAGCCCGTCATGCTGAACTTGGTTCAACATCCAGCGCGCCGACGGATGCGGCGGTGCAGGGCGAGGACTGGACCCTGAAACAAGTTCAGGGTGACGAATATGTGCGGTTTGCGGGGCTGATCGAACGGTTTGACGCGGCGATTGCCGATGATCTGAATACGTCCGTGGCCCTGACCGTGCTGGACGAGGTCGTGGCCCTGAAAAAGGTCGATCCTGCGGCAAAGCTTGGCGTCATCGCGGCGATGGACGCTGTGCTGGGGCTGAACCTGCTGACGCTGGACCGTGCAGCTTTGCGCATCCGGCCCAAGGGTGCCGTGATCGACGAAGCCGCAATCGAAGCGACGCTGACCGCCCGCAAGGACGCCCGCGCGGCCAAGGACTTTGCCCGTTCGGATGCGCTGCGCGATGAACTGGCGGCGCAAGGCGTTGACGCGATGGACGGCGATCCGCTTGGCTGGGAATGGAAGCTGGGTAGCTGAACGAAGCGGCACCCACGCCCGTTCGTGTCGAGCGAAGTCGAGACACTGCGCGCCGCGTGTCTCGACTTCGCTCGACACGAACGGGCATAGCGGTTTTGAGCGTTTTTGGGAGAGAAGCCGATGACCGTAGCCGTGCTCAACGCCATGCTCATACCCTTGCTGGGTGAGCGCCTGCCCGATTGGCTGGACGTGCGCTGGTACTCCAGCAAGGCCGAGGCGCTGGAGCTGGCGCCGTTGGCGGAAATCGGCTGGTTCGACATGCACGCCAAGGAAGACATGGTCGCTGCGGTCACGGCGGCGACGCGGCTGAAATGGCTCAATTCGATCATCGCCGGGCTGGATTTCCTGCCCGCCGACCTGCTGATCGAGCGCGGGGTGACGGTGACCAACGGGGCCGGGATCAATGCCCTGACGATTGCCGAGTACGTGGTGATGGGGATGCTCTCGCGCGCCAAGGGTTACCGCGAAGTCGTGCGCGCGCAGGACCGGCGCGAGTGGCTGCGCGAAGCCCCCGGCAAGCGCGAGCTGGCGGGAACCAAGGCGCTGATCCTGGGCTATGGCGCAATCGGGCAACTGGTCGATGCGCGGCTGACCGCGTTCGGGGTGGCGGTGACCAAAGTGCGCCGCAATGCCGGACCGGACACGCTGGGACCGGATGACTGGCGCGCCCGGCTGCACGAGTTTGACTGGGTGATCCTTGCGGTGCCGGCCACGGCGGAAACCGATGGCATGATCGGCGCGGCGGAACTGGCGGTGATGAAGCCGGGGGCGGAACTGGTCAACGTGGCGCGCGGAGCGGTGGTCGATCAGGATGCGCTGGTCGATGCGCTGCGCGCCGGGCATCTGGGCGGGGCGTTCCTGGATGTGACCACGCCCGAACCGCTGCCCGCCGATCACCCGCTGTGGGGCTTCGACAATGTCGAGATCACGATGCACCTGTCGGGCCGCTCGCAAGACCGGATGATGGCGCGCGGGGCAGAGCGGTTCCTGCACAATCTGACCCACTGGCACGCAGGCCTGCCGCTGGAATACTGCTTTGACCCGGCGCTGGGGTATTGAACGGGGCAATTGCTCGCGGTGGAAGTGATAGACCGCGGTCAGCACCCGGTCGCTGTCCCTGTTGTAGACCGGCCCGGCCCATGCCGCGCTGCTCGCGCGCTCAGCACAGGCCAGCCCGGCCCGGTTCAGCAATCCTCCAACAGCAGCAGTTCCACTTCCAGTTGCAGGTGCGGCTGGGGCAGGGCGGTGTGGTCTACCGCGATCACATTGGCATCGGCCACCAGTTGACCGGGGATCACGAATTCGTGGTCGGGCAGCGCGGCAATCAGGGCTTCCCCGGCAGCCACCGCGTCCAGCCCGGTGAAGGACAGCACCACCGTGTGACGGGTGCCGGAAAAGGTGGCACTGGCCCAGCTGCGTTCGGCGTGGCGGACCAGTTCGGCTTTGCCGTGCCCCAGTTCGAGCAGCGTGGACAATAGCAACAGCCACGGGCTGCGGCGGGCGGCGGATTGCATCGAACGGGCGGCGGCAGGATCAATTTGCACAGGCTTCCTCGCTATAAATGTTCATGAAATGTTCCACGCGTGAGGTGGTCGCGGCGCGCGGTACGCGGCCATTGCGCAAGTCCTGGACAAAGCGCGGATCATGCGCGGCGAGGCGCCCGAACTTGGTCCAGGGCATCCCGGTTTCGCGCAGGAATCGTTCGATCCGGCGTATCAGCATATGGGCACCTCCTGTGTCGTCTGAATGGAGCGATGTGCGAATCGCCGTAGGAATTGCCCCATTAATTCAGGGAGAAATCCTACTTGTCTAGGAAAAATACATCAGCTATCATCAATTGATGGTTACTTCTGATCCCAGGGTGCGCTTGCTGGAACTGGCCAGCGAACGCGGCACCAGCTTGTCGGGTTTGTCCGAATTGATCGGGCGCAACTCGACGTATTTGCAGCAGTTTATTCGCAAGGGCAGCCCGCGCAAGCTGGAGGAGACGGATCGGCGAACGCTGGCCCGGTTCTTTGGCGTGGGCGAATCGGAACTGGGTGCGCCAGAGGAAAAATCCTTGGGTTCGGCCGGAAAGCCGCTGCGCAGCGAATGGTGCGATGTGCCGCGCCTGCCGCTGGGCGCTTCGGCCGGACCGGGGGCGCTGGCGCTGGAGGAGCAGCCGATTGGCGCGTTCCGCTTCTCGTCGCGGTGGCTGCGTGAACAAGGCCTGCCACCCGGAATGCTCTCGGCGATTCGGGTCGAAGGCGATTCGATGGAGGCGACCTTGCGTGACGGGGACGAGATTTTGGTCGATCGCACGCCCCGGCCGCTGCGCGACGGCATTCATGTGGTCCGCACCGGCGATGCGCTGCTGGTCAAGCGACTGGACGTGGGGCGACCCGGCCTGATCGCGCTGGTCAGCGACAATCCCGCTTATGGCCGGATCGAGCTGTCGCCCGATGAAGTGGAAGTGATCGGGCGGGTCGTCTGGAAAAGCGGGCGGCTGTGAAATGCTGCGCGGGATTGATTTGTCAGCCTCCGCGCGCCATTTCCCGGACATGACCGAACCGAACCAGATCGAACCGCCGATGCGTGTGGGCATCATCCCCGTGACCCCGCTGGAGCAGAACTGCTCGCTGATCTGGTGCACGAAAACGATGCAGGGCGCGCTGATCGATGTCGGCGGCGATCTCGACAAGGTGCGCGCTGCGGTCGCCAAGGTCGGTGTGACGATCGAGAAGCTGCTCGTGACGCACGGTCATATGGACCATTGCGGCGCGACGGCAGCCTATGCCCGCGAGCTGGGCGTGAAGATCGAAGGCCCGCACGAGGATGACCGCTTCTGGCTCGACCGGCTGGAAGAATCGGGGCGGCAATACCAGATGCCGGCGGAAAACTTCGTGCCGGATCGCTGGCTGAAGGATGGCGATACGGTGACGGTTGGCGAGCTGGTGCTGGATGTTATCCACTGTCCCGGACACACGCCGGGTCATGTCGTGTTCCATCACCCGCTGTCGCACTTTGCGGTGGTGGGCGATGTGATCTTCGCAGGATCGATCGGACGGACCGACTTTCCGATGGGCAATCACCAGCAGCTGATCGATTCGATCACGCACAAGCTGTGGCCGCTGGGCAACGACGTCACGTTCCTGCCCGGTCACGGCCCGACCAGCACGTTCGGGCGGGAACGGCAGACCAATTCGTTCGTCAGCGACTACATGCTGGCCTGATCCCCTCCCGCGCCGTGCGGGAAGGGATCAGGGTTTACATTACATATAGCCGAGCACGATCAGCACGGCGGCAATCGCAAGGCCCAGCTGGGTCAGCATCGTGATCGCAGTGCCGATGGAGCGACCCACGGCAAAGCTGCCGCCATCCATGCCCAGCCCATGGGCAACGCGGCCCAGCATGAACACCGCGCCGACCGGGGCCAGCCATGCGCCGCCCCTGGCCGCCAGCTCGATCCCGGCGATCAGCAGCAGCACCCACGGGGTATTCTCGACAAAGTTGAGCTGCGCGCGCATCCGCCGTTCCAGCATGTCGTTGCCGCCGGTGCCGATTGAAATCTTGGCCTTGGACCGGACCTGGCCGCAGCGCAGCGCCAGCCAGAAATTGATGATCGCGGCCGCAGCGGCGAGTGATAAGGTAGTGGTCAGCAACATTGGTGGTCTCCCCCGGTTCAGTACTGTTCACCCCTGGTGCCGGTCGGTGCTTGCAACGCGCGCCAAATTCGTTATAGGCGCGCCTTCGCTTCCGCAGGCCCTTCGGGGTCAGTGCGGACTTCATAGACGCCAGGAATTTTCAGGAACAGGTGCCGACATGGCTGTCCCCAAAAGAAAAACAAGCCCTTCACGCCGGGGCATGCGCCGCAGCCACGATTCGCTGACGCCGGCCGCATTCCATGAATGCCCGAACTGTGGCGAACTGAAGCGTCCGCACAACCTGTGTCAGGCTTGCGGTCACTACAACGGTCGTGAGATCGTTGCGGTCGGGCTCTAAGCCCAAACCGACGGGAGATCGAAGCGCATGAGCCTGCCGCGTATCGCGATTGATGCGATGGGCGGCGATGAAGGCGTGCGCGTGATGATCGAGGGGGCGGCGCTTGCCCGCCGCCGCCATGACCGTTTCAAGTTCCTGCTGGTTGGCGATGAGGAGCGGATCAAATCCGCCCTTGAAGCGCACCCGAACTTGCGTTCTGCGTCCGAGATTCTTCATTCCGACGATGTCGTGAGTGGCGAGGAACGGCCAACGCAGGCGCTGCGCCGTGCCAAGACCACATCGATGGGCATGGCCATCAACGCCGTCAAGCAGGGCGATGCCGGAGCCGCCGTAAGTGGCGGTAACACCGGCGCACTGATGGCGATGGCCAAGCTGGCGCTCCGGACCATGCCGGGGATCGATCGGCCGGCCCTGTCGGCACTGCTGCCCACGCTGGGCGATACCGATCTTGTCATGCTCGATCTGGGCGCCAACACCGAATGCGACACCCGCAACCTGGTGCAGTTCGCCGTGATGGGCGCGGCTTATTCGCGGATTGTCACCGGCCGCGATCGCCCGCGCGTGCGGCTGTTGAATATCGGCACCGAGGAAACCAAGGGCACCGAGGGAATTCAGGCCGCTGCCGCCATGCTGCGTCAGGCCGCCGATGACCTTTCGATTGCCTTCGACGGCTTTACCGAAGCTGACAAGCTGGGCCGGGGCGATGTCGATGTGGTGGTGACCGATGGCTTTTCCGGCAACATCGCGCTCAAGGCGGTCGAGGGCACGGCACGGTTCGTGGCCGACCTGCTGCGCCGCAGCTTTGCCAGTTCGCTGCGATCAAAGTTCGGGTTCCTGATCTCGCGTCCTGCGACCGAACTGCTCAAGCATCATCTTGATCCCAACAACCACAACGGCGCGGTATTCCTGGGCCTCAATGGCGTGGTGGTGAAAAGCCACGGTTCGGCCAACGCGGTTGGCGTGGCGAATGCGGTGGCGGTTACCGCGCGGCTGCTGGAAGAAAACCTGACCGAACGCATCATGGCGGACCTTGCCCGGCTTGGTGCGGAAAATCTCCGCAAGAGCGCGAAGGCTGCTGAATGATTCGCCGTTCCGTCTTGATTGGCACAGGGTCTGCCCTGCCGTCACGTGCCGTGTCCAACGCGGAAATGGCGCGACTGGTCGACACCAGCGACGATTGGATTGTCGAGCGCACCGGTATCCGCAACCGCCATATTGCGGGCGAGGGAGAGACGACCGCCACGCTGGCCACGGCAGCTGCCCGGGCGGCGCTGGCAGCCGCAGGCGTGCCGGGCGAATCGATTGACCTGATCATCCTGGCGACTTGCACGCCCGACCAGACGTTTCCGGCCAGTGCCACGATTGTGCAGGATGCGATTGGCGCCAATGGCTGCATCGCGTTCGATGTCGCGGCGGTGTGTTCCGGGTTCCTCTACGCTGTTGGTGTGGCGGATTCGATGCTGCGCACCGGCATGGCCAGCCGCGCGCTGGTGATCGGCGCGGAAACGATGAGCCGCATTCTTGACTGGGAAGATCGCACGACCTGCGTGCTGTTTGGCGACGGTGCGGGTGCGGTTGTGCTGGAAGCGCGCGATGTCGCTGAAGATGGTCCAGGTCTGTTGGCGACCAAGCTGCACGCCGATGGCGCGCACAATCAGCTGCTCTATGTCGATGGCGGCCCCTCGACCACCGGGACCGCCGGCAAGATTCGCATGAAGGGCCGTGAAGTATTTCGCCATGCCGTGGTGAATCTGGCTGATGTGCTGACCGAAGCGCTGGCCGAAGTGGGGCTGACGTCCGCGGATGTGGACTGGGTCGTGCCGCATCAGGCCAACCAGCGGATTCTTGATGCTACCGCCCGGAAGCTGGGCCTGGCACCCGAAAAGGTGGTGGTCACGGTAGACCAGCACGCCAACACGTCAGCCGCATCGGTACCGCTGGCGCTGGATACGGCGGTGCGCGACGGACGGATCAAGCCCGGTGATCTGGTCATTCTGGAAGCAATGGGCGGCGGCTTTACCTGGGGCGCGAGCTTGCTGCGGGTTTGAATAACCGCTCCTAACTGCCGGTTATTGTGGCAGTTCCGTTGCATTCTGGTGTCAGATGACTATCGTCCCGACTCAGTGGTCGCACCACTGAAGATGGGAGAGTGCGCAAAATGCGCTCGATGAACACACTGACCCGCGCCGATCTGGCTGAAGCGATCAATCGCAAAGTCGGGCTGTCCCGGTCGGATTCGCTTGGAATGGTCGAATCGATCCTCAACCACATGTCTGATGCGCTGGAAGGCGGAGAGAACGTGAAGATTTCCGGATTCGGCACCTTTCTGCTGCGCGACAAGGGTGAGCGGATTGGCCGCAATCCCAAGACCGGCGTCGAAGTGCCGATCACGCCGCGCCGCGTCCTGACGTTCCGCGCCAGCCAGATGCTGAAAGAGCGCATTGCCAAGGCGTAACGCGCCAAACTGAGCGAGGTTGACGATCTGATGAGCCAGTCCGCACCAGCCACTGCCTTCGCCGATGGCAAGGATGCGGGGGCACTGCGCACGATCGGGGAAGTGGCCCATGCCCTGGGCATTCGCCAGCACGTGCTGCGATATTGGGAAGAGCAGTTCCCGATGCTCCAGCCGCTCAAGCGCAGCGGTGGGCGGCGGTATTACCGGCCTGAGGATGTCCAGCTGGTCGAAACGATCGACCGGCTGGTGCATCATCAGGGGTATACCCTGAAGGGTGCGCTCAAGGCCTTGCGCGAAGGGGATGACTCCGCTTCTGTGCCCATGGCGGTTGTCAGTGTGCCGCCCGCCGCACCAACACCGCCGTCCTTTGCATTCCGGGCACGGTTAATCGCTCTGCGGACAACTCTGGTCAATGCGCTGCATGAGGGTTGAGCAACGCTCGCCAAGGGCCGCGTAACATTCTATCCCGCTCCGCAGCAGGAGTGAGGATTTTCCCATGACCCAGACTTACGATGCCGATCTGTCGCTGTTCATCGGCGGCAGCTGGAAAGTTGGCGAAGGCCGTGACTTGTTCCCGGTGGTCGATCCGGCGCGCGGCGAGACGATCGCCGAGGTTCCGCTGGCCACGGCCGCCGATCTGGATGAGGCGCTGGTCGTGGCTGACAAGGCCTTTGCGACCTGGCGCGGCACCGCACCCGAAGTCCGCGCGGCAGTGATGAAAAAGGCGGCGGCGCTGCTGCGCGAACGCGCTGATGCAATTGCCCGCATCCTCACGCTGGAACAGGGCAAGCCGCTGGCCGAAGCGCGCGCCGAAGTGATCAGCAGCGCCAGCTTCTTCGACTGGTGCGCCGAAGAAGCCACCCGGATCTATGGCCGCGTGCTGGTTCGCCCCACCGGGCAGCGTTCGCTGGTGTTCAAGCAGCCGGTTGGCCCGGTCGCGGCGTTCAGCCCGTGGAACTTCCCGGTGTACCTGATGGCGAAGAAGCTGGCTTCGGCGCTGGCGGTCGGTTGTTCTGTGATCGCCAAGCCGCCTGAGGAAACGCCGGGCTGCACCGGCATGCTGGTGCGCGCACTGGTCGATGCCGGACTGCCCGACGGCGTGGTGCAGCTGGTCCACGGCGTGCCCGATGCGGTCAGCCGCCACTTGCTGGCATCGCCGGTCATCCGCAAGATCAGCTTCACCGGCTCGGTTCCGGTCGGGCGGCATTTGCTGCGCCTGGCGGCGGACGGGCTGAAGCGCACCACGATGGAACTGGGCGGTCATGCCCCGGTGCTGGTGTTCGAAGATTGCGATCTCGACAAGACGCTCGACATGGTGGTGCCGCAGAAGTTCCGCAATGCCGGGCAGGTCTGCGTCAGCCCGACGCGGTTCTATGTGCAGGAAGGCATCTACGAACGGTTCCTGGCCGGGTTTGCCGCGCGCACCGCGCACGTGAAGACCGGGCATGGGCTTGATGCCGACACCAAAATGGGGCCGCTGGCCAATGTCCGCCGCCCGCAGGCAATTGCCGCGCTGGTCGAGGATGCACAGGCCAAGGGTGCGCGGGTACTGGCGGGTGGCAAGCGCGGGAATGAAGGGTTCTTCTTCCAGCCGACGCTGCTGGCCGATGTTTCGGATGACGCCGATATCATGGGCAGTGAACCGTTCGGACCGGTTGCTGTGGCCGCGCCGTTCAGCACGCTGGAAGATGCCATCCAGAAAGCCAATCGCCTGCCGTTTGGCCTCGCGGCGTTCGCCTTCACCGAAAACATGCGGCAGGCCAATCTGCTGGGCGATGCCATCGAAAGCGGGATGGTGGGGATCAACACGTTCGCGATCAGCACGGCCGATGCGCCGTTTGGCGGCGTGAAGGATTCCGGGTTTGGCAGCGAAGGCGGGATCGAGGGGCTGGACAGCTATCTGGTGACCAAGGCCATTCACACGGCCTGACCGGCTGGCTTAGCCGCGCTGCGGCCCCAGTTCCGGGTCCAGATCGCGCGGACGAGTAAGGCTGACCAGCCGCCCGCAACCGTCCTTGAGGTCGCTCCAGCGGTCGATGTCGAGTTCCAGCACGGCATAGGCGGCCGTGGGAAACTTGGCCTCGACCACATCGCGCAGCGGGCTGGAGCCATCATCGGGCACCAGATCGAAGATCAGGTCTTCCAGTCCCGGATTGTGACCAACCATCAGGATGCCCTGCGGATCGCCGTCCTGTTCGCGCAGCAGATCGGCCAGCGTGGCGCTGCTGGCGAGGTAAATGCGGCGGTCCCAGTTGATCGCGATCGGGCGCTGGGCTGCCTGACAGGCAATCTCGATCGTTTCCGCGCAGCGGATCGCCGGGGAGGCAATCACCCGGTGCCAGGCATAACCGGAATCGCGGATATGTCGGCCCATCACTGCCGCACCGGTGCGGCCGCGCCGGTTCAGCGGGCGGTCGAAATCACGGGCGCGCGGGTCGTGCCAGTCAGATTTGGCATGGCGGAACAGGCCGAGAAGTTTCACGGGTTGCTCTCTGTTTGAACGGACTTCCCAAAAGCACCACTGGTCAGCCGTTGTAAAGCCTCGTCCAGCGTCAGGCGTGTGACAGGAGTTCCGGCCGGGAATGCGCTGAGCAACCGGCTGGGAAAGGCGGACGACAGCACCACGAAATGCCCGCGATCGTCACGGCTGCGGATCAGGCGGCCAAACGCCTGCGCCAGCCGCGCGCGGATGATCCGGTCATCATACGCCGATCCGCCCCCCGCCAGCCGCCGCGCGCGGTGCAGGATCGACGGCTTGGGCCAGGGCACTTGTTCCATCACCACCAGCCGCAGCGAATGGCCGGGCACATCGACCCCGTCGCGCAGCGCATCGGTGCCGAGCAGCGACGCGCGCGGATCATCGCGGAAGATGTCGACCAGCGTACCGGTGTCGATCGGATCGACGTGCTGGGCATAAAGCGGGAGGCCCGCCCGGGCGAGCCGGTCGGCAATCCGGCCATGCACCGCGCGCAGGCGGCGGATCGCGGTGAACAGCCCCAGCGCACCGCCGCCCGATGCCTCGATCAACCGGCCGTAAGCCCCGGCAAGTGCCGCTACGTCACCTTTGGGCACATCGGTGACGATCAGCACTTCGGCCTGGGCGGCGTAATCGAACGGGCTGTCGAAACTGGACAGGCGCGGGGCGAGGGCCAGCGCTTTGGCCCCGGACTTGGCAATCGCCGCGTCCCAGTCATTCCCATCACGCAGGGTTGCAGATGTGATCATCACCCCGTGCGCCGGTTCCAGCACGACGCTGGCAAACGGCTTCATCGGATCGAGCCAGCGGCGGTGAATGCCAATGTCGAATTCGCGCGCGTCGCCGCGTTCGACCGCCAGCCAATCGACATATTCGGGGTCGGCCGGGCCGCCCAGCCGGTCGAGCAGGGCCTCCCACGCGGTCAGCAGGTCGATCCGCCAGGTCAGCGAATGGCGCGCGCCTTCGATCCGCGCGCGGCCCGGACCGTCGAGCCAGTCAGGCGGTTCGGCCAGCAAGGCTTCGAGCCGCCCCCCGAGCCGGATCAGCGGCTGGCGCAGCGCGGCGAGTGCGGCCTGCGCGGCCCCGGCGCGTTCGATGAACGCACCGTCCAGCTGTGCGGCCTCGGTCTCCAGCCCATAGCCCGCTTCCTGTCCGCCGCTTTCATCGCGGGCGTAAACGGTGGCGCGCACGGCCGCGAGCAGTTCTTCCAGCGGTCCGAACGGCGCGCCTTCGGCCAGGCGTTGCAGCCAGCCGTCACCCGGCAGCGCCTCGGCCGCGTGGCGCGCGGCGGAGATCGCCTTGGCCCCGGCTTCGTCATAACTGGCCAAATCCGCCAGCCGCGCGGCGAGGCCCCGGCGGCGTCCTTTCGAGCCGCGTTCCGGCCCGATCACCCAGCGGCGCAGCTCGATCGTTTCGGCCCCGGTCAATGCGGCAGCGAAGGTCGAATCCGCCGCTTCGAACACGTGGTGTCCTTCGTCGAACACGATCCGGGTCGGGCGCTGGGCGGCCTCGCGGCTGCGCGCGGCGTTGACCATGACCAGCGCGTGGTTGGCGATCACCAGATCGGCTTGCGCGCTGGCGCGGGCGGACCGTTCGATGAAGCATTTGCGGTAGTGCGGGCACCCGGCATAGACGCATTCGCCGCGCCGGTCGGTCAGCGCGGCGATCCCGCGCTGGCGGAACAGCGTGCCGAGCCAACCGGGCAGATCGCCGCCGATCATGTCGCCGTCCTGGCTGTAACCGGCCCAGCGCGCGACCAGCTGCGCCAGAACCGCCGCCCGCCCGGTGAACCCGCCTTGCAGCGCATCTTCCAGATTGAGCAGGCAGAGGTAGTTTTCGCGGCCCTTGCGCACCACCACCGGCTGCGTGCCATCGGCGCGGGTGCTGGGCCAGGCGCGGCGGCTCTCACGCCGCAACTGGCGTTGCAGGGCCTTGGTATATGTCGACACCCAGACCGTGCCGCCCGATTCCTGCGCCCAGAGCGAGGCAGGGGCGAGATAGCCCAGGGTCTTGCCGATCCCGGTCCCGGCCTGCGCCAGCAACAGATGCGGCAAGCCTTCGCGGCGGCGCGGGCTGAACAGGTGCGCAGCTTCGCCCGCATAGGCCTGCTGGGTGGGCCGGGCTTCTGCCCCGCTGCCGGTCAACTGCGCCAGCCGGGCGGTGACAGCCGCAGGATCGAGCACGACCTGGCCCGGCTGCGGCCGTTCGGGCGCGTCCTCCCATTCGGGCAGGCGGGAAAACAGCCAGCGCTCCGCCCGCTGCGGGGCGGCAATCCGGGCGGTAAGCAGCGGTGCCCATGCCCAGCGCAGCCGGATCAGCGATTGCAGCGCGCTCCACGCGCCTTCGCGTTCCTGCCAGTCGCTTCGCTCACACGTCGCCAGCAGCGCCTCGGCGGCTTGTTGCAGCAGCAGCGGAATCGCATCGTCGCCGCCGGGTTCGGGCAAATCGAGCGCGTGGGCCAGCCCCTTTGCGGTCGGTACCACGAACCGGGCCGGGTGGATGAAGGCGAACAGTTCCAGCAGATCCAGCCCGGACAGATCGGGATAGCCCAGCCGGGTGGCGACCAGCGGCGCGTTGAGCATCAGCAGCGGGGTATCGGCCGCCGCGACAATCGCATCGCCCTTGCCCACACCGCGCGTCTGGCCCGCTCCGCTCCGCAGCCAGCAGCCGCCATGGCTGGCGTGGATCGCGGGCAGGGGCAGTGCCGGAATTGGGCTGGGCGGGGCGTCGTCCATGTGCCAGCGTTAGAACGGAACTGGAACGCAGGGCAAGCCGCCGCGCGGTGTTATTCCCCCCGTTTCCAGATTGTACGGCCTTCCTTGACCGTTTTCAGGACTTTGATCGACCGCACTTGATCCACCGGAACCGTCAGCGGATTGCGGTCCAGCACCACGAAATCGGCCAGCAGGCCGGGTTTGATCCGGCCCTTGCGGTGGTCCTCGAACACTTGCCACGCCGGGCCGGTGGTGAGGGCTTGCAGGCCCGCATAGGCGCTCAATCGCTGATCCGCGCCGCTGACCACGCCCGTGGTGGACGTGCGCGCCATCGAACTCCACAATTGGGTGAACGGATCAAGCCGGGTCACCGGAAAATCGCTATGGTTCGATGGGTGCAGCCCGGCCGCACTGGCGGCTTTGAGCGGGCTGATGAAGTCCACCACCTCGGCCGGGAAATTGGTGCGGTGGGTATCGGCGAAATAGAGCGTGTGATTGCTGAAATAGGCCGGGCCGACGCCGATCCGGGCATAGGCGGGCAGGTGATCGCGGCGCTGGAACTGTGAATGGATCACCACCGGGCGGCGGTTGTCGGCAGCCTTGATTTCCAGCGCGTCAAACCCGCGCAGCGCCATGTCGATTGCCGCATCCCCGTTGGCATGGGCAAAAATCTGCCAGCCGCGCGCATGAACCTTGCGGGCCATCGCCTGAAAATCAGCTTCGGACATGACCGGTTCGCCGTGCCACGGATGCTTGCCTTCACCGGGCGATCCGCGCGCGTAATCGCGGGTGAAATAGGCGGTGCGGGCCTGCGGGGAACCATCCAGCACGAACTTGATGCCCTGGAGCTTGAACCGCCCCTGATACTGGCCGAATTTCAGATCCGGCTGGGCCAGCACCCAATCGAGCGTGGAATAAAATGGCAGTGCCGCCAGGTCGATCTTCAGCCGGTCCCTCACCGCCGCACTCATCAGGAATTGCAGATCGGGCAGCTGGGTGCCGCCTTCCTGCGCGTGGGTGAAGCCTTCGCGGGCATAGCGGGTCTGTGCGGCGTCCAGTGCGGCCAGCTTTTGCGCCTCGGTCGGCTGGGGCAGCTTGGGCAGGATCAGGAACAGCGCCGCTTCGAACATCAGGCCAGAGAGCTTGCCGTCCGGCCCCCTGGGCATGATCCCGCCAGTCGGAACCGGGGTGTCCTCAGCGACACCAACCGCCGCCAGCGCGGCACTGTTCGCAACCAGTCCGTGCAGCGAGACGTGCAGCAGGATCACCTTGCGGTCCGGAAAGGCGGCATCGAGTTCGGCGCGGGTCACGTGGCGGCGCTCCGCCAGCTGCTCCTCGTTGTATTGCCAGACCACGACCCATTCGCCGGCCGGGATCTGGCGGCGGTCAGCCTCGGCGCGGACGGCGGCAATCAGGCTGGCGGCATCGGTCACAGCGGGCAGGGCGGGGTCAGACAGGTCGATCCCGCCCGCCGATTGCAGCGCCACGGCAAAGTGCGAATGGGCATCGATGAAGCCCGGCAGCATCGTCGCGCGCTTCAGGTCGTGCGCCGCTGCGCCTTTGCCTGCGATCGCGCGGGCCTTGCGCTCCGGCCCGGCGAAGACAATGCGGCCATCGCGGGCCACCACCGCATCGACCGTGCGCGGGGCAGGGCCGTCCATGGTGATGATCGTGCCGTTGAACCACAGGCTGGCAGGGTTGGCAGGTTCGCTGGCTGCGGCCATGCCGCCGCTGACCAGCGCTAATAGCGCTGCGCTGGCAGTGATGATCGTCCCTCGCATCAATCCCGTTCCTCTCGTCAATTTTTGCCGACGATAGGGGGCGAGCGCGACCATTGCCTAGCGGAATAATCGGACCATCAATGGTGCTGCGCTGTGGGGGACTAATTTTCCGCCGCACCTGCCGTCCTGCCTGCTGGCAGGGCGGCAGGTGTGCTTTCGCTTGCGAAACCGGCGCATCTCCGCAAAAGGCCGGGGCATGACCGATACCGATATTCATACCGCCGCACAGGTTTCGAAGGCTTGGCCGTTCGAGGAAGCTCGCAAGTTGCTGAAGCGGTATCCGGACGGCAAACCCGATGGCAGCCCGATGCTGTTCGAAACCGGCTATGGCCCGTCGGGCCTGCCGCACATCGGCACCTTCCAGGAAGTGCTGCGGACCACGCTGGTGCGCCGCGCCTATGAAGTGTTGAGCGGCGGCAAGCCGACCCGGCTGGTGGCGTTTTCAGATGACATGGACGGGCTGCGCAAGGTGCCCGACAACATCGAGAACAAGGCGGTGCTGCAAGCCAACCTGGGCAAGCCGCTGACCCGCATTCCCGATCCGTTCGGCACGCACGAAAGCTTTGCCCACCACAACAACGCGAAGCTGCGCGAATTCCTGGACCAGTTCGGGTTCGATTATGAATTCGTCTCGGCTTCGGACCGGTACAATTCGGGCGCGTTCGACGATGCGCTGCGGAACGTTTTGCGCCATTTCGACGCGATCATGAGCGTCATGCTGCCAACCTTGCGCGAAGAACGCCGCAAGACGTATTCGCCGGTCCTGCCAGTCAGCCCGGCGACCGGCGCGGTGCTGCAGGTTCCGGTCGAAGTGGTCGATGCCGACGCCGGGATCGTGCGCTTCACCGACAGCGACGGCACTGAGGTTGAGCAATCGATTCTGGGTGGCCGGTCCAAGCTGCAATGGAAGGTCGACTGGGCGATGCGCTGGGTTGCGCTGGGCGTCGATTATGAAATGTGCGGCAAGGATCTGACCGACAGCGTCACGCAAAGCGGCAAGATCGCGCAAGTGCTGGGCGGCCGCCGCCCCGAAGGGCTGATCTACGAACTGTTCCTCGATGAGAACGGCGAAAAGATTTCCAAGTCCAAGGGCAATGGCCTGACCATCGAACAGTGGCTGACCTATGGCAGCGAGGAAAGCCTGGGCTTCTACCTGTTCCGCGAACCCAAGAGCGCGAAGCAGCTCCACGTTGGCGTCGTCCCGCGCGCGGTCGACGAATACTGGCAGTTCCGCGAAAAGCTGGCGAGTCAGCCGGTCGAACAGCAACTGGGCAACCCGGTCTGGCACCTGCTGCGCGCCAATCGCGTGACCGGAGCCCCCGCCTTCGCGGGGGAGCAGATCGAGGACGCGGATGAAAAGCTGCCGGTGACCTATGGCCTGCTGCTCAATCTGGTGGGCGTGCTGGGGCCGCACGCGACCCATGCGCAGGTCTGGTCGTACCTTGGCAACTATGTCGAGAATGCCGATCCGGCGGCGCATCCGGCGCTCGATACGCTGGTCGGTTGCGCGCTGGCCTATAACCGTGATTTCATTGCCCCCACGCTGAAGCGCCGCAAGCCCGAACCGAACGAGGCACTGGCGCTGACCGCGCTGGACGAGGAACTGGCCGCGACGTCGGACGATGTCACGGCGCAAGAGCTTCAGAACATCATCTATGAAATCGGCAAGGACCCGCATTACGGGTTCGAGCAGCTGCGCGACTGGTTCAAGTGCCTGTATGAAACCCTGCTGGGTTCCAGCCAGGGGCCGCGCATGGGCAGCTTCATCGCGCTCTATGGCCTGAACAATACGCGCCATCTAATTGCCGAGGCTCTCGCCTGATCGCGGGCTGACCGCTACCCTCGCGCATCGGCCTGTGGCCACGGACCAACCGTGTGCCGGATCAGGACCGGGCGAGAGGACAACAAATGACATCCGGCGTTACAGGGTCCGGCAGGGTGGTGCGGATCGGCGGAGCCAGCGGCGCGCTGAATGACAGCGTGATCGCGGTGCCGCAACTGCTGCGCGTGCCGGACCTCAATTATCTGGCGTTCGATTACCTGGGCGAAGGGGCGATGGGCATTTTTGCCCGGCTCAAGCAGATGGACCCCGCGTCCGGCTTCCTGCCCGATTTCGTCGATTTGCACATTGGCCCCTATCTGGCGGAACTGAAGGCGCGCGGCATCCGGGTGGTCGCCAATGCGGGCGGGCTCAACCCGGAAGGTCTCGCAGCGCTGATCCGTGCGCGGGGGGCAGAGCAGGGGCTGGCGCTGAAAGTGGCGACCGTTTCCGGCGATGACATCCTGCCGCTGACCGAAGCGCTGCGCGCCGAGGGCGTGCGCGACATGTTCAACGGCGCGCAGCTGCCAGCGCGGCCCGGCAGTTTCCATGCCTATCTGGGGGCATTCCCGATTGCGGCGGCGCTGGGTGCCGGGGCGGACATCGTCATTACCGGGCGGGTGGCGGACAGTTCAATGATCCTGGGGCCGCTGATCCACGAATTCGGCTGGGGGCCGGATGATTACGACCTGCTGGCCGGCGGGACGGTCGCGGGCCACTTGCTGGAATGCGGCGCGCAAGTGTCGGGCGGCACGTTTACCGACTGGCAGGACGTGCCCGACTGGGCCGAAATCGGGTTTCCGGTGGGTGAATGCCATGCCGATGGCACGGTAGTCATCACCGTGCCGGACGGGACGGGCGGGCTGGTTTCGGTTGGCACGGTGTCGGAGCAATTGCTTTACGAAGTCAGCGATCCGCAGGCCTATATCGTCCCGGATGTAGTCGTTGATTTCAGCGGGATCGCGCTGGAACAGGTCGGGCCTAACCGGGTGCGGGTGTCAGGCGCAAAAGGCTACCCGGCGACCGACAGCCTGAAAGCCTGCGCGACGTTTGACGCGGGCTGGCGCTCGGTCGCGTTGATCCCGGTGACGGGCATTGATGCCGTCGCCAAGGCCGAGCGGCAGGCCGAGGCCCTGCTGCGGCGTTGTTCGCGGTTGCTGCGGGAGCGGAACCTGCCCGACTACACGCTGACCCATGTCGAGTTGATCGGCACCGAAACCGCCTATGGCCCGCGCCGCCAGCACCTCGCCCCGCGTGAGGTCTTGCTCAAGATCGTGGTCGATCATCCAGACATGGGCGCGGCCATGCAGTTCGGGCGGGAACAGACCACCGCGATCATGAACATGGCGCAAGGCACCTCGATTGCACCGATCATCGCCGCGCCGCGCGCCTTTCCGCTGACTGACATGGCGTTTTGCCTGATCGGGCGCGACCGCGCACACGCGGCGGTACGGCTGGACGGGGTGGAAGTGGCATTTGCCGACCCGGTGCAGGGCGGGTTCGACCCCGCCGCGATTGTCCGCGCACCCGCGCCGGTTGGCCCGGCCGAACCCGGCACGGCCACCGTCCCGCTGATCCGGCTGGCCTGGGCGCGCAGCGGCGACAAGGGGCGCTTGTTCAATGTCGCCGTGATCGCGCGTTCGGCGGAATATCTGCCCTATCTCCGCGCCGCGCTGAGTGAACAGGCTGTGGCGGACTGGTATCGCCACTTGTTCGATGATCCCGCGACCGGCCGGGTGGAGCGGTTCGATGTACCGGGCATCCACGCGTTGAACTTCGTGGTGCACGATGCCCAAGGCGGCGGGATCAACGTATCGCCGCGGCTTGATGCGGCGGCGAAATCGATGGCGCAGTTGCTGCTGGAAATGTCCGTGCCGGTGCCTGCCGCACTGGCCGCACAAGTGGGAGAATGACGATGGCCGATGCAGGCACGCCCTATCTGGCGCGGGGAATCCGCAATGTGGAAACGGCCAGTTCGGTGCTGGTCAGTTCCTCCCCCTACCTCAACGATCCGCGCCTGCGCGACTGGGTGGCAACCCAGTTTCTGCGCAGAAGCGGCAAGGACCGCCCGACGTCTGCCGATACCCATGCGCTCTACCCGATCCTGTTCGAAGTCCTGCCGCTCGCCCGGATCGAGGAGCTGTTCACGCAGGAGCGCCAGCGCTGGCCGGAACTCGACGCGTGGTTCAGCGCAGGGTTTTCCTCCAATTTCACGATTGCCGGGCTGCTCGATCATCCGCCGGGATCGCTGGGTCATACTTTTGGCCGCTACCTGAAGGACAACGGGTTCGAGATCGACATCGTCCCCCGGTTCGAACCGAAGAGCCAGTTCCAGTATTACTCGCTGCGCAGCGGCCAGACACACGATCTGGAACATATCGCCTGCGGCGGCGGGTTCGATATCATCGGGGAACTGGTCCCCTATTGGGGACGGCTGAGCAACGTGCCGCGCTTCCTCGATCCGGAACTGGTTCAGCTGATCAACGTCGGGCAATTGCTGGGCGCCCTGCGGCTGGTGACGCGGACCGGGCTGCATTACCAGCAGGCGTTCCCCAAAGTGCTGGAAGCGATGCGCGCGGGGATGGACGTGGGCGAACAGTCCGGCCCCTATTTCATGGCGAAGTATGAGGACGTGTTCCACCTGCCGATTCCCGAAGCGCGCGAAGCGCTGGGCATCCGGGGCGTGACCGAGGTGGACAGCGCGGCGGAATCGCTCGCCTGGACCGAGTACAGCTAGCGCTGCCGGTCGATCCACCCGCGCACTTTGGCGGTGAGGATCGGTAGCGGCAGGGCGCCGCTGCCGAGCACCTGCTCGTGAAAATCGCGGATGTCGAAGCGCGCGCCCAGTGCGGTTTCGGCTTCGCTGCGCAGGCTCTGGATCGTCAGCGCGCCGATCTTGTAGGACAGTGCCTGCGCGGGCCAGGCGATATAGCGCTCCACTTCGGCGGTGGCATCGGTCCGGCCCATGCCGGAATTGGCCAGCATATATTCGATCGCCTGATCGCGGCTCCACCCTCTGGCGTGAATGCCGGTATCGACCACCAGCCGCATTGCGCGGAGCATTTCATCGTCCAGCGTGCCCCAGTGCTGCAACGGATCGTCATACAGCCCCATCGCGAAGCCCAGCGTTTCGGCATAGAGCGCCCAGCCTTCGACATAGGCATCGTTGCCGCCGAATCGCTGGATATCGGGCAACGAGGTATCCTCCTGCGCGCGGCTGATCTGGAAATGATGGCCCGGTGCGCCTTCGTGCAGATACAGCGTGGTCACTCCGCTCAGGAAGCGGCTGGGCAGATCGTGGGTGTTATACCAGAAGATCCCCGGTCGCCGCCCATCGGCGCTGCCCTGGGTATAGCTGCCGCCGGCCTCATACTGCGCGCGGTAAGCGGGGTAGGGCTGGATCACCAGCGGGGTACGCGGCAGGCGGTGGAAATAGCGCGGGGCCAGCGCTTCGACCTTGCGCGCGATTTCGGCATAGCCGCGCGCCAGTTCCTCCTCGGTGGTGGGGTGAAAGCGCGGATCGGTGCGGATGTGTTCGAAAAAGGCCTTGAGCTCGCCCGGATAGCCCAGCTGCGCCCGTACGGTGTCCATCTCGCGCTGGATGCGGGCCACTTCGCCCAATCCCAGCTGGTGGATCGCATCCGGTTCCAGCCGCAGCGTGGTCTCGCGCTCGATCAGCTTGCGATACAGCGCTGCGCCGCCTTTCATGCTGCCCAGCCCGGCGCTGGAACGCGCGGCTGGGAGGTATTCGTCGTTCAGGAAGTTGCGCAGGCGGCGGTAGGCGGGGAAGAGATCGGTCCGGATCGTCGCAACATAGGCGCTGCGCAAGGCGGCCCGGCGGCTGGCCGGAACGGCGCCGGGAAAACTGGTAACCGGGGCGTAGAATGGCGATTCTTCGGGCGGGTGGGCCAGCAGAGTGTCGATCTGCGCGATCATGTTGCCGACCGTCAGCCGGGTGTCGACGACCCCGCTGTCCAACCCCTGGCGAAACCGCAGCACGGCATTGTCCAGCACCGTCGCGAATGCGCGGCTCAGCTCAAGATTACGGCGATAGTCAGCCTCTGTCTCGAACGGAACGGCCCCGTCCCGCGCCAGCAGCGCCGGAAACTCCATGTGCAGCCCGCCAAAGTGTTCCAGTGGACGCACCGCCGTCAGTGCAATCAGGTCGGGGCGCAGCCAGTCCTGCTCCTCGCGCTTGGCGGCAAGGAATGCGTCATAGGAAATCTGGCGTTCGGGGCTGAGCGCGGTCCGGTCAATCCGGCCCAATGCCTCCAGCGTCAGCTTGCCGGATTTGCGCGCCGCGCGCAGCTGTGCGTCGGTGAAGACTTGCGCCAGTTCATCGCCGCTGACCGCGCCGCCGTGGAACAGCGCGCCCAGTGGATCGGACGCCATCGTCCGGCGGCTGTCATCGCGCATGACCGCCAGCAGACGCGAATCCTCGGTACTGGCCAGTGCGGCGCTTTGCGTCGGCAGGCGCGCGAACGCGGCCTGCGGCTGAAGCGCCAGGACTGCAGGCAGCAGAACGGCGTAAAGGGCTGCACGGATCAGCCCCATTTGCGCACGCGATACCACTTGGTGATGATGTATTTGACGCCCCGGACCACCGGCGTTCCGGCGTGGATGGTATCCTGATTGAACGAACCGTCCGGGGCGGCATTGTTCCACACGATCAGCGCGCCGCGCTGGGGCGGGATCGACACACCGATGTTGGGAAACTCGGTCTGCCCGCCTTCCTCGACATCGTTCAGGTAGATCATCGCTGTGATGCAGCGCTGTCCGCCGCGCTTCGCCTCAACCTTCCAGTAGGGCGCCTTGGTCCAGAACCAGTCCATGTGCGGCTTGAATTCCTGCCCTGGCGCATAGCGCTGGCCCTGCATCGTTTCGCCGTTATCGTGGGGCAAGCCCAGCAGATCGTCGATCCGCCGCTCAATCATCTTCACAAAGCTGTCGTTGCGGTCAACATCGCCGGAATAGCTGGTCCGCCACACGCCTTCATAGCCGTGGTCGAGCGTGTCCGACGGGCGCGCGGTGCGGTCCACCATCGTGATCAGGTGATCGCATTCGGCCGGACTGGCAAACTCGGGAATGGCCCAGATCTCGGCCGATTCGACCGGAACCTTTTCCACCAGCGGATCGGCTGTCAGCCGCCGCCGGACGTGCGCGCCGACTTTCAGCAGCGCCAGTTTATCGGGGTTGGGGCAGGGGGGATACTGATAGGCGACCATCGGCAAAGCACTATCCGGCTACCCGCGCAGGGCAAGCAAAAGTTCCGGTGACCGTGCAGATCATAAGGACGGGGCCTGCACCATGATGATGCAGGCCCCGTTTGATGTGGCAGTTACCAGAAGAAGTTGCGGATCACGTCGACAACTTCGCCTGAATAGACGTTCACCAGCAAGGCATCGTCATAATAACGGACCCAGCGGTAAGGACCATAGACATCGGGCAGACGATACTGCCACGGATCGTTGATCCAGTAGTTGCTGCTGAAGAACAGGCTGTCCATGAAGAACCCGATGCTCAGCGGCCGATAGGAGTAGTTCCGGTAGGGCGAGTAATATGAGCCCATCCGGTAGATCGACGGATTGGTCCGGCGATAGGACGACCAGTTGTAGCGGTGGTTATCGCGCCAGCGGTTGTCCCAACGGCGATAGTCCTGCTTGTAGCTGCCGCGATCGCGGTTCCAGCTGTCATTGCGGTAACGGCTGTCATCGCGGCGGTCGGTGCTGCGATAGGTATCGCGGCGATCATCGCGGTTGCGATCATTGCGCCAGACATCCGCACCGCGCGCTTCGCTGCGCCGGTCTTCAGCGCGCCAGCCATCGGTGCGCCGATCTTCGGTGCGGGTGCGGGTTTCGGTCCGCACGCCGCGCCGGTCATCGTTGCGATAGCCGGTGCCGTTTGCGGTTGCCGCACCGGTCCAGGTGGTGCCGGTTGCCGCGCGCGGGGCGGGCTGCGGTACAGGCACTGTCGCCATACCCGCGCCATTGCCGCGCCATTCGCGGGTCACGCCCGGCGTCGGAGCGCCGCCGCTTTCACGGCCGCGCCAGCTGCCACGTGCGCCGTCCGTACCGCCGCGCCGATCACTCATGTTGGCGGTCGGTGCTGCAGCCGGGGCGGGAACCGCAACCGGGGCCGAACGGGCCGCCGGACGGGTCCAGCCATTGCCGGAATCGCGACCGGAATCGCCGCGGTTTTCACGCGGTGCCGAACGCTGCGGCGGCTGGTAGCTGCCGGAGATATTTCCGGCCGCCTCGCTGTCACCGCGTCGCCCGCGACCTTCCTCCTGCGCCGATGCCAGCCCGGGCAGGGTCAGCGCGGCAATTGCGAGGGCCAGGGTTGAAATCCGGCCAGTCATACCAAGTTTCTTGACGGCCATAGCCGTTTCTCCATCCCAGCGCGCCACACCAACGGCGGCGACCATGGGATTGAAATACGCGATTCGCGCTGTCCGCAGCGTGAATGGTTTGGTGATCCTCCCGTTCAGGTTCAGGGGTGGGAAAATGAATGAAGTTTACGCCAGTCTGCACGGCGTCCAGTTCACGAGCGGTGATGCCCGGCAGCCGTGTCAGGGAACCTGAGTGGTTCCCCGACCGGTCAGCGCGTCAGTTTCTTATAGGCCAGGCGGGTCGGACGATCCGCCGCATCGCCCAGACGGCGGCGCTTGTCTTCTTCGTACATCGCGAAGTTGCCTTCGAACCATTCGACGTGGCTGTTGCCTTCGAAGGCCAGAATGTGCGTGGCCAGACGGTCAAGGAAGAAGCGGTCGTGCGAAATAACCACGGCGCAGCCCGCGAAGTTCTCGATCGCGTCTTCCAGCGCACCCAGCGTTTCGACGTCAAGATCGTTGGTCGGTTCGTCGAGCAGCAGGACGTTGCCGCCCTGTTTCAGCATCTTGGCCATGTGGACGCGGTTGCGTTCACCGCCGGACAGTTTGCCGACGTTCTTCTGCTGGTCCTGGCCCTTGAAGTTGAACGCGCCGACATAGGCCCGGGTGCTGGTGTCGTGCCCGTTGACCTTCATGTAATCGTGCCCGCCGGAGATTTCTTCCCAGACGTTGTGGGCCGGGTTCAGCGCATCGCGGCTCTGGTCGACATAGCCCAGATGGACCGTCGAACCGATTTCGATGGTGCCGGTATCGGGTTGCTCCTGCCCGGTGATCAGCTTGAACAACGTCGATTTACCCGCGCCGTTCGGCCCGATCACGCCAACGATGCCGCCCGGTGGCAGCAGAAATGACAGGTCTTCGAACAACAGCTTGTCGCCGTAGGCCTTGCTGATGTTCTTGGCCTCGATCACCTTGCCGCCCAGCCGTTCTGGCACCTGGATGACGATCTGGGCCTTGCCGGGGCTGCGGCTTTCCTGACTGGCAACCAGTTGCTCGAACTTTGAAATACGCGCCTTGGACTTGGTCTGGCGGCCCTTCGGCCCCTGCCGGATCCATTCGAGTTCTTCCTTGATCGCCTTCTGGCGGCCGGATTCCTCGCGGTCCTCCTGCTCCAGGCGCTTGCCCTTCTTTTCCAGATAGGTCGAATAGTTGCCCTCGTAGGGGAAGTATTTCCCGCGATCGAGTTCCAGAATCCAGCCCACCACGTTGTCAAGGAAGTAGCGATCGTGGGTGATCATCAGCACCGCGCCGGCGTATTCCTTCAGGTGGTTTTCCAGCCATTCGACGGATTCGGCGTCAAGGTGGTTGGTCGGTTCGTCGAGCAGCAGGATGTCCGGCTTTTGAATCAGCAGCCGGGTCAGCGCAATGCGGCGTTTTTCGCCGCCCGACAGGTTGTCCACCGCCCAGTCGCCCGGCGGGCAACGCAATGCTTCCATCGCGATTTCCAGCTGGTTGTCGAGCGTCCAGCCGTCAACCGCGTCGATCTTTTCCTGCAACGTGCCCATCTCGTCCATCAGCGCGTCGAAATCGACGTCCTCCGGCGGTTCGGCCATGATGTTCGAAATCTCGTTGAACCGGTCAACCAGATCGGCGGTTTCGCGCGCGCCTTCCTTGACGTTTTCCAGCACGGTCTTGGTCGTATCGAGCTGGGGCTCCTGCTCAAGATAGCCAACCGTGATGTGCTCACCGGCCCAGGCTTCACCGGTAAAATCGGTGTCGAGCCCGGCCATGATCTTGATCAGCGTGGATTTGCCGACACCGTTTGGGCCGACGATACCGATCTTGGCACCCTGATAGAATTGCAGGCTGATGTTGCTCAGCACCGGCTTGGGGGCGCCGGGGAAAGTCTTGGTCATGCCCTTCATGACGTAGGCGTATTGGGCGGCCATCGGATTCCTCTGGAAAAGTCGCGATCAGATAAGTTGCCGCGCCCTCTACAGGGCAGGCGCGGGCGGGGCAAGCGCGGCGCGAACTGCCGGACGGAGCATCAGCCGGGATTGGCAAGTGCCGGGCACCGCGATAGCAAGCCGGGCATGATCACATTCAAACCCCTGCTCGCCCTGTCCGCCGCCCTGCTGGCCACCACTGCACGGGCCGACGCGCCTGCGGAATCCGTCGCCTGGACAATCACCGCCGATCTGACCACCGAAATCGGCGCGCGGCTGGCCGGGACGGACCGCGAAGCGGCTGCGCGCGACTGGGCTGTGGCCCGACTGAAAGCGCTGGGGCTGGCCAATGTCCGGGTCGAGGCATTTACCATCCCCGGCTGGGTGCGCGGCGCAGAGGCCGCGCGGCTGACCGCGCCGTATCCGCACCAGCTGGCGATCACGGCGCTGGGCAACAGCGCGCCAACCCCTGCGGGCGGGCTGACCGCGCCGCTGGTCTATTTCGCCACGCTGGATGCGTTGCGCGCCGCGCCGGACGGTTCATTGAAGGGCAAAATTGCATTCATCGACCACGCGATGCTGCCGACGCAGGATGGCTCTTCCTATGGCCCGTATGGGCAAGTGCGCCGGGCCGGACCCACGCTCGCTGCCAGCAAGGGCGCGGCGGGGGTGGTGATTCGCTCGATCGGGACCGACCGCCACCGCAATCCGCATACTGGCGCCACCGGCTGGACCGCCGGTGTCACGGCGGTTCCGGCGGGCGCGGTGTCCAACCCGGATGCAGACCTGATTGCGCGCATTGCTCGCACCGGCAAGCCGATGCAGCTGAACCTGGTGCTGGAAGGCAAGCCGGTCGGCCCGCTGCCGTCGGGCAACGTGATCGCGGAGCTGCCGGGGCGCGATCCGGCGCTGCCGCCGATCTTGGTTGCCTGCCACCTCGACAGCTGGGATCTGGGCACCGGCGCGTTCGATGATGCGGCGGGCTGCGGGATCATCACCGATGCAGCCCTGCGCGCTCAGGCCGGCGGCAAGCCGCTGCGCACGATTCGCGTGCTGTGGGCCGGGGCGGAAGAAGTCGGCGTATTCGGCGGTGCGGCGTATGGCGAGGCCCATGCCGGTGAACCCCACGCGCTGGCGATGGAAAGCGATTTCGGGGCGGACCGCGTCTGGCGCGCCCAGTTCAACTTCGCCCCCGCCAACGCCCCGTTAGCGGACCGCATCGCCGCCGCCCTTGCGCCGCTCGGCATTCACCGGGGCAGCGACAAGGCGTCTGGCGGCGCTGACATCGGGGCAATCATCGCCAGACAGAAGCTGGCCGTGGTTGACCTCGACCAGGACGGCACCCGCTATTTCGATCTGCACCACACGCCCGACGATACGCTGGACAAGGTTGATCCGGCGCAACTTGAACAGAACGTCCGGGCATGGGCGACGGTGCTGAAGATCGTGGCCAACGAAGCCGGGCCAATCAACGGGAATTGATCGGAAAACTTGGTCGGGGAGACAGGATTCGAACCTGCGACCCTCTGCTCCCAAAGCAGATGCGCTACCAGGCTGCGCTACTCCCCGACCCTGGTTTCCGGTCCGGCGCGGGGCCGGGCTGGGTGTTTGGTGGTGGGCCCGGCAGGATTCGAACCCGCGACCTAGCCGTTATGAGCGGCCAGCTCTAACCGCTGAGCTACAGGCCCATACCCGCCACCAGAAGCGGCGCGTTAGCTTGGCTGTGCGCTGCTGGCAAGCTCCACCGATTGCATGATGTCCTGAACGTTGCTGGGGGCGACGCCGCGCTGCCGCAAATAGGCAAAGACCCCGCGCCACCAGTCATACAGCGCGTCGAGATCGTCCTCGGTCTTGACGTAGGGTGTAAAGCCGGGGGCGAGCGAGGGGCTGTGGAAGCTGAACACCAGCACTGGCAGGCCTTCATCGATTGCGATGTCGATCCCGCGAATCGCTTCCTCCAGCGTGACGCCTTCGGGGGTCAGCGGAATGCGTTCCAGCAGCCCGATCCGGGCGAGCGCGCCACGCAGTTGCGGGGTGCGCCACAGCTTGGGATAGAGCCAGTGGCCGAGCTGGCGCAGCATCCCCCAGTAGACCGAGGTCAGCGGCAGTTCCATCAACCCGTTGCTGCGATCAAGCCAGTACGGGGTGACCGGGTGATCGCGATAGTTGGGGCCGCCCGCCGTGCTGTAATCGAATCGCGCACGCACGGAAGTATCGATCGCCATGCCGTGTTCCGACAGGATCGCGGCGGTATTCGGCCCGGTGCCATAGCGTCCGGCCCGGTAGATCAGCGGGGTTGCGCCAAAGTTGGCGGTGATTGCCGCGTGCAGGCGGTGGAACTTTTCCCGTTCAAGTTCTACCGGCAGATTGCCGGCGAAGCTGTTGAACTGGTTCACTTCCTCGTCATGGGGCGGGCTGACCCAGGGGTGCAGTTGCACGCCTACTTCGGCGCGTCCTGCAGCGATGGCCGGACGCAGGATTTCCGCTGCGGTGGGCGATGTGGCAATCGGATAATCGACCAGATAGATCGGACAGATGTTTTGCGCCTCGCAGAATTCCTGAAACTTGGCGAGCCGTGCGATGGAATGCAGGGTGTGGCCGGACTTGCTGATTGGCTTGTCCCAGTCAAACTCCTCCTCCGTATCGACGGTCAGGATGAACCGTTGCCCGACGCCCGGCGCAAACCGCACTAGGTCCGCCGCTACGGGCGCTTCCGGAATGCGGATCTGCGTCAAGGTTATTACTGCCCCTGTATTTTTTACAGGTTCAGATGTTGGTCTGTCCTGCGGCGCTATGGCTATGGCGCGCAGCCGCCGGGGTCAACCCCGGCAGTTCCAGCCTGAGCCGGTCCTTGTGGCGGTCGAGTGTGCCGCCAGCCGCGTGGGCCTCCGCTTTGACCAGCCGCAACGCGAAGCCCACGCCAAATACACCGGCGGCAATCACTTGCGGCACGCTGCCGGTGGCGGCGGCAAACAACGCGGCGTCATTTTTGGCGGCCAGCACGGCGGGCAGACCAACGGACAGGCGAATGTTGCTGCCCTTGCGGCGCAGGCGTAGTTTCAACTGCTCGCCCGGTGCGGCTGTTCCGGCCAGCGTGGCCAGCAGACGCCACACGATCCGTTCCACCTCGATCCGGGCCAGCGGCAGGATCAGTTCGCCATCGTCCTGGCGGGCTTCGAACCCGCTGCCTCGGGACCGGGTATGCGCGCCAAGCTGCGCGACCGTTGCCGCAACAATCTCATCCAGCCTGGTTTCTCCGGCTTCCAGTTCCAGCACCTTGCTGTCGAGCCGGGCGAGCCGTTCCAGTTCTTCGAACGCAGCGAGCATCCGGGCTGCATCGCCCGCAATCCCGGCGGCCAGCGCGCGGTATTCGTGCGGGGTGGGGCCGAACAGCTGCTGCTGGATCACCTCGGCAAAGCCCTGAATCGCGTTCACCGGCGTGCGCAGTTCATGCAGCGCCTGACGCAGCCGCTCGGCCTCGGTGTCGCGCGCCGGGGCAAATGCGCTGGCGGGCAGGGTGGCCGGGCGGCGCATTCGCCCGCGATAGCCGCCGAACCGGCCGCTGAGCGGATCGAACGCCGGGACGGCATCAACCTGCCACTGCCCGGCAATGGCGGGAGCACCATCGATGCGCAGCAGCAGCGCGCGCAGCGGTTGCAGGCTGCGCATCGCCAAATTCAGGTCCGCCCCGGAACTGACCGGTCCGCGCCCGCCCAGTTGCAAGCCGACGGTCATCGGCGCGACGCCCGGATCGGTCCACACGATCCGTCCGGCCGCATCGGTTGAAAAATCGAACGCCTGCACTTCGGCGGGCGGGGTCATGCTGCCGTCCTCACCCAGCGGCAGGCGCGGGGAATCTGCATGGGGGGGCACGTCGATGACCTGTTTGGCCAGCCGGTAAGCTTCGATCTTGCGAACCAGTGCGCCGATCCCTTTAAGCGGCTCGTTGACGGGGCCGGGGGCTGGTTCGGGCGGCAGGATCGCGATGACCGGGGCAGGCGCAGCGGCCGCCGGAGGGCCAGTATTGGTGACGGGCTCGGCAATCGTCGCCGGATCTGCGGCGGGGGCGGTTGGTGCTGTTGCTGGCGGGAGGCCGCGTTCACGAATACCCAGCCGTGCCAGCAGTTCCTCAACCCGCGGGCCAAGGTCGCGGCGCTGGCGAACATGACCGCGCGCCGCGATCGGCAGGGCGGGGATCAGGTCCAGCCATTGCTCCTCCGCCAGATGCGCGCGGGCCAGCGCGCTGGCGGCCTGCGCCGGATCGGCCTGCGCCAGTGCGGCGACCAGCCGGGGCGAGCGCAGCCGCAGCCCGGCTTCGCGCACAATTGCCGCGCGGTCGGCGTCCGGGATGGCGCGGGTCTGTTCCGCGAGCCGGGCATAGGCGGCATCAATCTGCGGTCCGGCGGCATCCGCGGGCAGGGTGCCGAGCAAGTCGAGCAATTGCCGGAACTGAATGCGTGACGTCGCCGGTCCGTCAGCGCGGCTGCGCAACACGGTGGCCAGGCGGTCGTCGAAATGCATTGCGGCTCCGATTGGTCAGCAGCCCGGCGCAAGGGCGCGCCACGGGAAGATGCGGGGCATACCAGAGTGACAGGATTGCGGAAGCGTGTGCAGGTGATGCGTTGCAAAGCGGGACAATTGCGATATGAAACAATAAAATTATCTAGCCTTGGCATAGATAGCTGTGAATATTGCCTGTAACAGGCATTGTGCTGCCTGTTTGGGCACGAAAGAGTGGGGCTGATGGCAAATCTCGATTCAATCGACCGGCGGCTGCTGGCCGAACTTCAGGACGAAGGGCGGGTCACCAACGTCGAGCTGGCGAACCGCGTCGGCCTCACCGCGCCCCCCTGCCTGCGCCGCGTCCGCGCGCTGGAGGAATCCGGCGTGATCCGCGGCTATCATGCCGATCTCGATGCCTCGAAGCTGGGCTTCGCGATTACCGTGTTCGCCATGGTCAGCCTGAAAAGTCAGGCCGAGGAATCGCTGCGCCAGTTCGAGGACCACATGAAGGGCCTGCCCGAAGTGCGCGAATGCCACATGCTGAACGGCGAGATCGACTTTATCCTGAAGATCGTCAGCAAGGACCTGCAGAGCTTTCAGGAATTCCTGACCAGCAAGCTGACGCCGGCTCCGAACGTGGCCAGCGTGAAAACGTCGCTGACGATCCGCACCGCGAAACAGCTGCCGGGTGTGCCACTGGAGTAGCCGGGGCCGCCACGCCGCTTCCAATTCCGTCATGCTGAAACAAGTTCAGCATGACGGTTTAGACTTTACGGTGGCGAAGGGGATAAGCGCCAACCAAGTTCAGGGTGACGCGGGTGTGGGCTGGTTTTGCTCCCCGCCAAGCCGACTCAGCCCGCCTGCGTCATGCGCTTTTCGAATGCCACCTCCCCATTTGTGCCATGCGGCAAAAACGGGGAGGAGTTTTGGCGGATTAGGCCTGACGTTCCGCCAGCCATTCCTCCAGCCACTTGATCGTGTAATCGCCGTGGATGAAGTCCGGCTCGTTCATCAGGGCCTGATGTAGCGGGATCGAGGTTTTGACGCCGCCGATCACCATTTCCTGCAAGGCCCGCTTGAGGCGCATGATGCAGCCTTCGCGGGTGCGGCCATAGACGATTAGCTTGGCGATCATGGAATCGTAATACGGCGGGATCTTGTATCCGGCATAGAGCCCGGAATCGACCCGCACGTGCATCCCGCCAGCGGCGTGATAGTTGCTGACCAGCCCGGGTGAGGGGGCAAAAGTCCACGGATCTTCCGCGTTGATGCGGCATTCGATCGCGTGGCCGTTGAATTCGATATCTTCCTGCTTGACCGACAGCGGCTTGCCATCGGCGATGCGGATCTGTTCGCGGACCAGATCGACCCCGGTGATCGCTTCGGTGACGGGGTGTTCGACCTGCAGGCGGGTGTTCATTTCGATGAAATAGAACTCACCATTTTCCCACAGGAACTCGATCGTGCCGGCCCCGCGATAGCCCATTCCGGCCATCGCCTGCGAAACGATCCCGCCCATCCGGTCCCGCTCTTCGGGCGAAATGACGGGCGAAGGGGCTTCTTCCAGCACTTTCTGGTGGCGGCGCTGGAGCGAGCAGTCGCGCTCACCCAAATGGATCGCGTTGCCGTTGCCATCGCCGAACACCTGAAACTCGATGTGACGCGGGTTGCCGAGGTATTTTTCGAGGTAGACGGTGGCATCGCCGAACGCGGCTTTCGCCTCGCTCCCGGCCTGCTGCATCAGCGTTTCCAGCTCATCCGGGCCGGTGCACACTTTCATGCCGCGCCCGCCGCCGCCAGAGGCCGCCTTGATGATCACCGGATAGCCGATTTCAGCCGCGATCTTCGCCGCTTCGACCGGATCGCTGATCGCGCCGTCGCTGCCGGGGACCAGCGGCAGGCCGAGCGCGCCTGCGGTGCGCTTGGCCTCAACCTTGTCGCCCATGGTGCGGATGTGTTCGGGCTTCGGGCCGACCCACGTAATTCCGTGGGCTTCGACGATTTCGGCGAACTGCGCGTTTTCGGACAGGAAGCCATAGCCAGGGTGGATCGCATCGGCATGGGCAATTTCCGCCGCCGAAATGATCGCCGCCACGTTCAGATAGCTGTCCTTGGCCGCCGGGGGGCCGATGCAGACCGCATGATCGGCCAGCCGGACGTGCATGGCATCGGCATCGGCGGTCGAATGGACCGCGACCGTTTCAATGCCCATTTCGCGCGCTGCACGGTGAATCCGCAGGGCAATCTCGCCGCGATTGGCGATAAGGAGCCGGGTGATCGCCATGGAATGTGCGCCTTTACGCGACGACAACCAGCGGCTGGTCGAATTCGACCGGCTGCGCATTGTCGACCAGGATCGCCGTGACCGTGCCAGCGGCCGTTGCGGTGATCGTGTTCATCACCTTCATCGCTTCGATGATGACCAGGGTGTCACCGGGCTTGACCGTCTGGCCAACCGTGATGAACGCTGCCGCGCCCGGTTCGGGCGAGAGATAGACGGTGCCGACCATCGGGGACTTGACCGCGTTGGCGTCCACCGCCGGGGCGGCGGGGGCAGCCGGGGCAGCCACGACCGGAGCCGGTGCGGCCGCAGCCGGGGCGGCAACCGTGTGAACGACCGGTGCCGCAGTGATCTGGCGCGCAACCTTGATCTTGCGATCGCCGTCCTCGACCTCGATCTCGCTCAGACCGGTTTCGACCAGCAGTTCAGCCAGTTCGCGAACCAGTTTGCTGTCGATGTTCATGCCGCCGTTTCGGCCAGCGCCCTTTGCGTCGCTCATGCGATCCCCATGGTTGTTACTCAACCCCGCCTATGCGCGGGGCGGCGGGCAGAGGCAAGGGGCGAAGTGGCGGTTTTACCCGCCGCGCCCGCTTTACAGCCGCGCGGCAGCGTCCAGCGCGACCAGATAACTGTCAGCCCCGAATCCGCAAACCGTCCCCTTCGCGGCCATGCCGACGAAGCTCTGGTGGCGGAATTCCTCGCGCAGGTGGGGGTTCGACAAGTGCACCTCGATCACCGGCACCGTGATGCTGCGGATCGCGTCATGCAGCGCGACGCTGGTGTGGGTATAGGCCCCCGCATTGAGCAGCACGCAGTGTGCGCCTGCGGCCTGTGCGGCGTGGAGCCAGTCGACCAGCGTGCCTTCATGGTTCGATTGCCGGGCGTCGATGGCAAAGCCGTGCGGGGCCGCAGCGGCGGACAGACGCGCCATGATATCATCCAGCGTCTCATGGCCGTAAACTTCTGGCTCACGCGTGCCGAGCAGGTTCAGGTTCGGCCCGTTTAGCACGAATATCGTCTTGTCCGCCACCGATGCCCCAATCCCTGTAATTCAGCCGCCGGGCCATGCCCTGCCGCATCAATAGCCCGCTGGGCCACCGGGGCAAGGGGGTAGCGGTTAGGGTGACCGGCAGATTGGCTATTCGCCGGTCTGGCCGCCGTCTTCCGGCGCGGTATCGTCCGGTTCGACTTCGTTGATGACGGTTTCCGTGGGGGCTTCGCTGGCGGCGTTCTTTGCGGCTGACTCGGCGCGCTTGGCGGCCTGTTCGGCGCGGTCGGCGGCGGCATTGGCCGTGGCGATGGCCTCGGTCAGCTTTTCCTCGCGGTTGGAGCAGCCCGACAGCAACAGGGCAGCGGCCACGCTCAGAACCAGGGGCAGGGCGGTGCGACGGCGGTTTTTGTTGTGATTCATGTTCAACTCCACGCGGCGGCAATAGCGGCAAAACCTTACCCGAAGCTGACCACGCCGCACCGCACCGGTTCGCCTATTTGTCGCTGCCGGAAATCTTGCCCCACTGCCGCGCTGCGGTGTAGCCGAGATAGCCCGTGCCGAACAGGGCATAGAGCGGCTCTGGCAGGCCAGCCAGATAGGCATTCATCCCCGCCGCGATGGCTTGGGCCGAATCCGGCCGGAACGCCGCGATCAACCCCATCGGCAGCGCCCACAGCAGCAGCGCATAGATGACATAGAGGAAACTGGGCCGCGCGCGGCTGGTCCACGGGTCGGCGGAATTGGCTTCCGCGATGATGGCCGACAGGCGCGACTGGATTTCGGCCAGTTCCTGCGATCCCTGCAACTGCAACAGTTCCAGCTTGGCCTTGTCGCGCGCGGCTTTGTCGGGGATGATTTTGTCGATGATCGCGGCGATCGGACCGATCAGGGTTTCAAGAATTGCCATGCCTTTACTCCATTTGGTTGATGAAACACATCCTTGTAACCAAATTGGCACTTGTAGGAAAATCGCGCAGCGCGGTGGCGCGGGCTGGTGAAGTGTGGAACGGTAGAACCGGGCAGAACGGCACACAGGAGGGGCAGAGGATGCGGCATATCAAGGTGACGGTGACCGGCGGGGTGCGGACGGTGACGCTGGCGCGGCCCGAGGTGCTCAACGCGATCAACCCGGCGATGCACGATGAGCTGGAGCAGGCCTTCAACGCCTATGCCGCCGCGCCGGACGAACACATCTGCGTCATCACCGGCGAAGGGCGCGGCTTCTGCGCCGGGTCCGACCTCAAGGCCGCCGCGCTCGAAGGGCACCGCGATTATCCCGCGCACGGCTATGCCGGACTGATCGAGCGGTTCGATTGCCCCAAACCGTTCATCGCCGCCGTCAATGGCCTCGCGCTGGGCGGCGGGTTCGAAGTGGCGCTGGCCTGCGATATCGTGATCGCGGCGGAAAGCGCCAGCTTTGGCCTGCCCGAGCCGCTGGTCGGCGCGATTGCGCTGGGCGGCGGGCTGCACCGGCTGGCGCGGCAGGCCCCGCTCAAGCAGGCGATGGGGATGATCCTGGCGGCGCGGCGAGTCAGCGCGGCCGATGGCTTCCGGATGGGCTTCGTTACTGAAGTCGTGCCGGACGCAGACCTGGCTGACTGCACCGCGCGGTGGTGCGCCGATATCCTCAAAGCCTCGCCGATGTCGGTGCGCACATCCAAGGAAGTCACCTTGCGCGGCCTCGCCGAAGCCGATGTCGAGGCCGCCATGAAAGCGCAGCCCGGCTGGGCCGCGTTCCAGGCCTGGCGCACCAGCGAGGACGCGCGTGAAGGCCCGCTGGCGTTTGCCGAAAAGCGCCAGCCCCGCTGGACCGGGCGCTGATCCGTTAGCATGGCCGGGCCGGGCGCACGGAATCTGACGATAGCCCCTGTTCCCCGGTTGCTTATGCGCCGGACTTGGGCATAGCGCCGCCATGCCTGTCCAGAAGCTCGATTTTGTGGACCGCATGCGCGGTCTGGCGATCCTTGCGGTGATCGCGGTGCATTATGCGCAGATGTTCGCCAGCCCGGCGCTGAAGATCATCGGCGCGACGGGGCAGGTCGGCGTGCAGCTGTTCTTCGTCGCCTCTGCCTTCACGCTGTGCCTCTCGGCGGACCAGCGCGCGGGTGAGGCGCATGGGGTGCGCAACTTCTATATCCGCCGCTATTTCCGGATCGCGCCGCTCTATTACCTGGGGATCGCGGCCTACTCCGCGCTTTATATCGGGGTGGGCAAGGGGGCGAACTATACCGCCGACAACATTCTGGCGAACGTGTTCTTCGTGCACGGGGTGATCCCGTCCGCCAACAATTCGATCGTCCCGGGCGGGTGGACGATCGGGGCGGAAATGCTGTTCTACTTCATCTTCCCGGCGCTCTATTGGGCGGTGGAGCGCAGCTGGCGGCGGTTTGGCGCGCGCGTGCTGGCGGGGTGGATGGCGTTTGCGCTGCTGGTCGCACTCGGCTGGCACTTTGGCTACCGGCTGGAAACCGGCCGCTGGATCGCCAACAACCAGTTCCCCTATACCGTGTTCATAGCCCAGTTCCCGGTGTTCATGATCGGCATCGTCTATTACCTCGCGGCGTGGCGCGGGGATGCGCTGGCGCCGCACCGGCTGCGTGACGGGCTGCTTGCGATCGCTGGCTTCAGCCTGTGCAGTTGGGTGATCGTGGCGGATGTCCGGCCGCTTTACGGCGTCCTGCCGACGTTTGCCGGGATCGCCTCGGTGTTCCTCGCCAACTGGCTGCGCGGGCAGAACGCACAGGGCGGCTGGCTGGTCGCGATCGGCAAGGTCAGCTTCAGCCTGTACGTGCTCCATTTCCTGCTGGTGTGGCAGCCGTCCGCGTGGGTGATCTGGTGGTTCGAAGGCGATCCGCTGTCCGAATGGCTGATCGCGCTGCCACTGTTCGCGATCAATGTGCTGGTGCTGTTCTGGGCCGGGCGAATCACGCTGCGGTTCATCGAAACGCCCGCAAACAATCTGGCCCGTGCGCTGATCCGCAGGCTCGACAAACCCAAGGAAATCCCCGTGTCTTGAGCGGTGCAGGAAAATTTTAGTTCCCCTCTTGTTCCACTGGAACAAACGCGATACAAACGCGTCAGTTGACCTTCCTGGTCAGCGAGTTAGGCAAGGGGACGGACAATGGCTGCACAGCTCAAGCTGATTCAGGAAGGCAAAGATACCATGGATCGTCAAAAGGCGCTCGAAGCAGCGCTGGCGCAGATCGACCGCGCGTTCGGCAAGGGCAGCGCGATGAAGCTCGGCTCGAAGGAAACGATGCAGGTGGAAGCGATTTCCAGCGGATCGCTGGGCCTGGATATCGCGCTGGGCGTGGGCGGCCTGCCGCGCGGCCGCGTGATCGAAATCTACGGCCCGGAAAGCTCGGGCAAGACCACGCTGGCGCTGCACGTGATCGCCGAAGCGCAGAAGACGGGCGGTACGGCCGCATTCATCGACGCCGAACACGCGCTCGATCCGGTCTATGCCAAGAAGCTGGGCGTGAATATCGACGAGCTGATCGTCTCGCAGCCGGATACGGGCGAGCAGGCGCTCGAAATCGTCGACACGCTGGTGCGTTCCAACGCGATCGACGTGCTGGTGGTGGACTCGGTTGCCGCACTGGTTCCCCGCGCTGAAATCGAAGGCGAAATGGGCGACAGCCACGTCGGCCTTCAGGCCCGGCTGATGAGCCAGAGCCTGCGCAAGCTGACCGGTTCGATCAGCCGCTCGCGCTGCATGGTGATCTTCATCAACCAGCTGCGCATGAAAATCGGCGTGATGTATGGCAACCCGGAAACCACGACGGGCGGCAACGCGCTGAAGTTCTACGCTTCGGTCCGGCTCGACATCCGCCGCACCGGGCAGATCAAGGATCGTGACGAAATCGTCGGCAACGCGACCCGCGTGAAAGTCGTCAAGAACAAGGTCGCCCCGCCGTTCAAGCAGGTGGAATTCGACATCATGTACGGCGAAGGCATCTCCAAGATCGGGGAAATCCTTGATCTGGGCGTGAAGGCCGGGATCGTCGAGAAGTCGGGCGCGTGGTTCAGCTATGACAGCATCCGGATCGGCCAGGGCCGTGAGAATTCAAAGACGTTCCTCAAGGAAAACCGCGAAATTTGCGACCGGCTGGAGGCTGCGATCCGCGGCCAGACCGAAGGTCTTGCCGTGGAGATGATGGCGGGTCCGGACGCGGACGACGACACCTGATCCCCGAAGAATTCCGCCTCGGCAGCCGCCCGCTGCCGCTGCGGGGTTGAAGGGAAGTGGCTCCTTCTGTCCCCCAAACCCAAGGGGGAGTGCTTCCACGAAACAGGACCGGCGCAGTGCTCTCAACCCGCACTGCGCCGGTTTTTCGTCTGTCTGGCTGGTTGCGGTGCACGCGTGACCAAAGGCCACTGGCCGCGTCGTGGCAAGCCGTTTAGCGTGACCGCAAATCATACCGGGAGAATCCAGATGTCGCTGATCGTCCACCACCTCAACAACAGCCGTTCGCAGCGGATCCTCTGGCTGCTGGAGGAACTCGAACTGCCGTATGAGCTGCGTCCGTATCAGCGCGACGCCGTCACCAATCTGGCTCCGCCGGAACTGAAGGCGATTCACCCGCTCGGCAAATCACCGCTGCTGGAGGATGCGGGCGATGTGATCCAGGAATCCGGCGCGATCGTGCAGTATCTGATCGACACGCACGGGGGCGGGCGGTTCCAGCCTGCGGCCGCCGATGCGCTGCGCCATTCGCAGTTCATGCACTTTGCCGAAGGGTCGGCGATGACCCCGATCCTGCTGCAACTCTACACCTCGCGGCTCGGCGATGCTGCCGCGCCGCTGACCCCGCGGATTAACGAACAGCTGGCCAGCCACTTCGCCTATCTGGAAGGTGAACTGCGCCCCAGCGGGCACTTCGTCGGCGATGACTGGACCGGGGCGGACGTGATGCTCAGCTTCCCGGCGGAAATTGCGGTGATGCAGGGGGCGGGCGCGCAGTATCCCGGGCTGGCCGCATTTGTCGCCGCCGCCCACGCCCGCCCCGCCTGGCAGCGCGCCCGTGCAAAGGGCGGGGCCTATTACGGCTATTGAGCGGATGCGGCCGACGATCCAGCTGGTCGGACTGCCCAGCGACAGCAATTCCTCGTTCGAACGCGGCCCGGCGCTGGCTCCGGCAGCGATTCGCAGCGCCCTGTGGTCCGACCGGGGCAATCTGGCGTGTGAAAACGGGATGGAGGTCGGCCAGGACTTCGACCTGACAGATCGCGGTGACCTGCCCCTGCGCGAAACGGCGGACGACGATGCGTTGATCCGCACCGCAATTTCAGAAACGCTGGGGGCGGGTGCGGTCCCGCTCGCGCTCGGCGGCGATCACGCGATGACCCACCCGGTGGTGCAGGCGGTTCATGCCAAACATGGCCCGCTCACCATCCTGCATTTCGATGCGCACCCCGACCTTTACGCCGATTTCGCAGGCAATCCGCGCAGCCACGCCTCGCCGTTCGCGCGGATCATGGAAGGTGGTCTTGCCCGGCGGCTGGTGCAGGTCGGCATCCGCACACTCAATCGCCATTGCCGCGAACAGGCGGCGCGGTTCGGGGTGGAGATCGTGCCGCTGGCCGATTTCACCCCCGCATCCGTGCCGGTGCTGGAAGGCCCGCTCTATATCAGCATCGACCTCGACGGGATTGACCCGTCAGAAGCCCCCGGTGTGTCGCACCCGGAACCCGGCGGGTTGACGGTGCGCGAAGTGCTGGCCGTCCTGCGCCGCCAGAGCGCGCCGGTGGTCGGCGCCGACATCGTCGAACTGAACCCCCGGTTCGACCACAACGACCGCACCGCCATCCTCGCGGCCAAACTGGTACGCGAACTGGCGGCACTGATCGCCCGCAACGGGGCCTGACGGGGAAGGGGGCGGTCCCCCGTCAGCGCCGGATCAAAACGCAAGTGCATCAGGAACTTGTTCCACTGATTTCGCACCCGCTTGCCAAGGCCACGTCTGGGGCATAGCGTGTGGGAATGACGAACATCATGGATTGGCAGACGCAAGTCGGGCGCACCTGGGCGGATAACTATCTGCTGACCGACCGGTCGTTCGCGGGGCTGACCCAGCGCTTGCTGGAACGGATCACCGAACGGGTCGGCGATGCGGTGCTGGATATCGGCTGCGGCGCGGGCGAGCTGGCGCTGGCCATTGCGCGCACCCGGATGACCGCGCGGGTAATTGGCGTCGATGTTTCCAGCGACCTGATCGAAGCCGCGCGGCGGCGGGGCGATCAGCTGGGCAATGCCGGGTTCGTGCTGGCGGATGCGGCCAACTGGCGCGAGCCGGGCTTTTCACCAGACCTGCTGGTGTCGCGCCACGGGGTGATGTTCTTCGATGATCCGGTCGCCGCGTTCACCAACCTGCACGATCAGGCCAACATGGACGCGGAACTGGTGTTCAGCTGTTTTCGCAACGCGTCGGAAAATCCCTGGGCGGTGGGCATGGCCAAAGTGCTGGGGCTGGAACCGGCGGGCGGATCGACCGCGCCGGGGCCGTTTGCCTTTGCCGATCCGCAGCACGTGGAAAACATCCTGTCCGCCGCCGGGTGGCAGGGAATCGCGTTTGAACCGGTCGATTTTGCCTATGTCGCGGGCGTGGGCGAGGACCCGGTGGCCGATGCGCTGGCCTTTTTCCGCCGGATCGGCCCGGCCGCGCCGGTGCTGCGCGCGCTGGAAGGCGCGGCACGGGCCGATGCCGAGGCGCGGTTGGCCGGTTGGCTGGACGAACATCGCAGCGGCAACCTGATCGCGTTCGGCGCGGCGGCCTGGATCGTGACCGCCTGCCATGATTAGCGGGTAAGCTGAACGGGCGATTACTGGAATCGCGCCTTCGCGCTTGCCGGTGCGGCGGACCTGCCTTAGTGGCGGTTCGCTATGACATCGACGAACGAAATCCGCCGCTCTTTCCTCGGTTACTTCGGCTCGAACGGGCACGATGTGGTGCAGTCTGCGCCGCTGGTTCCGTATAACGATCCGACGCTGATGTTCACCAACGCCGGGATGGTGCCGTTCAAGAACGTGTTCACCGGCCTTGAAACCCGTGCCAATCCGCGCGCGACGTCATCGCAGAAGTGCGTGCGCGCCGGGGGCAAGCACAACGATCTGGACAACGTTGGCTATACCGCGCGGCACCATACGTTCTTTGAAATGCTGGGCAATTTCAGCTTTGGCGACTATTTCAAGGACCAGGCGATCACGCACGCCTGGACCCTGCTGACGCGCGAATGGGGCCTGCCCAAGGACAAGCTGCTCGCCACCGTTTATCACACCGATGATGAAGCGGCGGAGCTGTGGAAGAAGATCGCCGGACTGTCGGATGACCGGATCATCCGCATCGCCACCAAGGACAACTTCTGGGCGATGGGCGATGATGGCCCGTGCGGTCCGTGCAGCGAAATCTTCTTTGACCACGGCGATCACATCTGGGGCGGCCCGCCGGGATCGGCGGAGGAAGACGGCGACCGGTTCATCGAAATCTGGAACCTGGTGTTCATGCAGTTCGAGCAGACCGCCGGGGAAATCACCGGCAACCTGCCCAAGCCCAGCATCGACACCGGCATGGGGCTGGAACGCATCGCCGCCGTGATGCAGGGCCAGCACGACAATTACGATACCGACACGTTCCGCGCGCTGATCGCCGCGTCCGAAAGCCTGACCGGCGTGCGCGCCGAAGGTGAGACGCAGGCCAGCCACCGCGTGATCGCGGATCACTTGCGCTCGGTCAGCTTCCTGCTGGCCGACGGGGTGCTGCCGTCGAACGAAGGACGCGGTTATGTGCTGCGCCGGATCATGCGCCGGGCGATGCGCCACGCGCACCTGCTGGGCGCGAAGCACCCGCTGATGCACCGGCTGGTGCCCGCGCTGGTGACCGAAATGGGCGCCGCCTATCCGGAACTGGGCCGCGCGCAGCCGCTGATCCAGGAAGTGCTGGAGCGCGAGGAAACCAAGTTCCGCCAGACGCTGGCCAATGGCCTGAAGCTGCTGGACGAGGCGACCGGCACGCTGGGCGAGGGCGACAACCTGCCGGGCGAAACCGCGTTCCGGCTCTATGACACCTTCGGCTTCCCCTATGACCTGACCGAGGACGCGCTGCGCGCGCGCGGGATCGGGGTGGACAAGGACGGCTTTGACGCGGCGATGGCCCAGCAAAAGGCTGCCGCCCGCGCCGCCTGGAAGGGCAGCGGGCAGGCGGCTGACAGCGAAGTGTGGTTTGACATCGCCGAACGCGTCGGCGCGACCGAATTTACCGGCTACACGGCCGTCACGGGCGAGGCGCAAGTCGTCGCGCTGGTGCGAGATGGCCGGGAAGTAAGTGAAGTTGGCGCTGGCCATTCGGCAACCATCATTACTAACCAGACCCCGTTTTACGCTGAGAGTGGCGGTCAGCAGGGCGATATTGGACGAATTTTCAACAACGACGGACTGATGATTGGAGTGCTTGATACGGCCAAGCCTCTTGGGCGCCTTCATGCACATCAGGGGGAAGTAACTAGCGGTGTCGTGAAGGTCGGTGACGTGGTGAAGCTGGATATCGACGTCGCGCGCCGCGATGCGATCCGCGCCAACCACTCGGCCACGCACCTGCTGCATGCCGCGCTGCGCAACCGGCTGGGTGCGCACGTCACGCAAAAGGGCTCGCTGGTGGCGGCCGAGCGGTTGCGGTTCGACTTCTCGCAGCCGACCGCGCTGACGGCTGAAGACATTGCGGCGATCGAAGCGGAGGTGAACGCGGAAATCCGCGCCAACGATCCGGTCGTGACCCGTCTGATGAGCCCCGACGACGCGATCGAAGCGGGCGCGATGGCGCTGTTCGGTGAAAAGTACGGCGATGAAGTGCGCGTGCTGAGCATGGGCCGGGTCGCCGACAAGGCCTACTCGGTCGAACTGTGCGGCGGCACCCACGTGCGCGCGCTGGGCGACATCGGCGTGCTGCGGATCGTGTCGGAAAGCGCGGTTTCATCAGGCGTGCGCCGGATCGAGGCGCTGACCGGCGAAGGCGCGCGCCAGTGGCTCGTCGCGCGTGAGGACGCGCTCAAGGGTGCGGCCAGCCTGCTGCGCACGACCCCGGACGACGTCGAAACCCGCGTCGCGGCGCTGCTCGATGAGCGCAAGAAGCTGGAACGTGAACTGGCCGAAGCAAAGAAGGCGCTCGCGCTGGGCGGCAGCGGCGGGGCCAAGGCCGAAGCGGCGGACGAGGACGTGGGCGGGGTGAAATTCTCTGGCCAGGTGATCGACGGGCTGGACGCCAAGGAACTGCGCGGGCTGCTCGATGCGGCCAAGCAGCGGATGGGTTCGGGCGTGGCGGTGATCGTCGCGGTCAACGACGGCAAGGCCAGCATCGCGGCAGCCGTGACCGATGACCTGACCGGCACGGTCAGCGCGGTCGATCTGGTGCGCGCGGGCGTCGAGGCGCTGGGCGGCAAGGGCGGCGGCGGCCGCGCCGACATGGCGCAAGGTGGCGGTCCGGACGGGACGAAGGCAGCGGATGCGATTGCGGCGGTGAAAGCGGTTCTGGCCGGCTGAACGGCTAACTCGTCCGGTCGCGCAGGCTGGAGCTTTTGAGCTGGGGCAGTTCGTCCAGTTCGCCCTCTTTCATCAGGCGGGCGCGGAATTCGTCGCGCTTTTCGTGAATGCTGGCGATGACCGGGCCCATCGGCACGCCCAGGTCAACCAGCACGGCTTCCGACAGTTGCAGCGAGGATTCCAGCGTTTCCGGCACGGCATGGCTGGCCCCGGCGCGGTAGAGTTCCGCCGCATGGCTGACATCGCGGGCGCGGGCGATGATCGGCAGGTCTGGATACAGCCCGCGCAGCTTGCGCACGATCCGCTGCGCGCTGACGGGTTCATCCATCGTCAGGATCACTGCGGTCGCTTGTTCCGCCCCCAACCGGCTGAGCGTGCCGGTCCGGGCGGCGTCGGCAAAGTGGGCGTGCAGCCCGCGCTTCTGGGCGATCCGGACCTGATCGGCGTCCGCATCGATCGCCAGATAGGGCTTGCCGTGGGTTTCCAGCATCTCCGCCACCAACCGCCCGACCCGCCCGCAGCCGACGATGATCGCGCGCGGCGTGGAGTTATCGTCATCCTCCTTGCGCATCTGGGTGCCGTGGTCAACTTCGCGGCCGACGCGGCGTCCCAGCCACGCCAGCAGCGGGGTCACCGTCAGCCCCAGCGCCGTGACGATCTGCCAGAACTGGGCGGTTTCCGGCTGGATCAGCGCTGCGCTGGTGGCTGCGGCCAGCACGATCAGGGTGGTTTCCGATGGACTGGCGAGCAGAATGCCGGCCTCCGTAGCGGTGCCCGCGCGCAGGCCGAGCACGCGCAAGGCTGCGGTGGTGACAATCGCCTTGACCACCAGCACGCCCAGCGTGGCGAGCAGGATCAGGGTCAGGTTTTCGGCGACGACGCGCAAGTCGATGCTCATCCCCACGGTCAGCAGGAACACCCCCAGTGCCAGCCCCTTGAACGGACGGGTGAACGCTTCAACCTCTCCGTGGTATTCGGTTTCGGCAATCAGCAGGCCCGCCAGCAGCGCGCCCATGATCGGCGACAGGCCGACCGCCCCGGTCGCGAGCGAGGCGACGATCACCACCAGCAGGCTGGCAGCAAGGAAAAGTTCCGGGCTTTTCGTGCGCGCGGCCTGGGCGAACAGGTGCGGCAGCAGGAACCGGCCAAGGCCCATCAGGGCAATGATCGTCAACGCCCCATAGGTCAGTGTTTCGACCAGGCTGCCGCTGGCATCGTTTGCGGCGTGCGGGGCCAGCGCGCCCAGCAGGAAGATGATCGGGACGAGCGCGATGTCTTCGAACAGCAGCGTCGACAGCGCGGCCTTCCCGACCGGGCTGGTGGTGCCGGTCATCGGCAGGACCAGCGCCGTGGATGACATCGCCAGCGCGATTCCCAGCGCCAGCGCCCCGATCAGGGTCTGCCCCATCAGGGTCAGCGCAAATGCGATCAGCGACCCGGCAATCAGCAGCTCCATCGATCCGCCGCCGAACACCTGTCGGCGCAAGCCCCACAGGCGGTTGAACGACAGTTCCAGACCGATTTCGAACAGCAGCAGGATGATCCCGAACTCCGCGAAGGGTTTCAGCCGTTCCGGATCGGTAATGGTGACATATTGCAGCCAGGGGTGATCGAACACCAGCCGGCCGAGGCCATAGGGGCCGACCAGCAGCCCGACCAGAATGAACCCGATCACCGGGCTGATCCGGAGCCGCGCGAACAGCGGGATCACGATTCCCGCCGCCCCAAGGATTACCAGCGCATCGCTGAGCGGGGAGGTGGGTGAAAATGCGATCGCTCCGGCCATGCGCACGGAGTAGGCAGGAAGCGCGCGAATGTCACGGCCCGCGCATACGAAAAAGGGCGGCCCCGCATTGCGGAACCGCCCCTTTTTCCGGCCGTCAGGCCGCTGCGCGCAGGCGCATCAGGCCATTGCGGCTTCCAGGTTGTCCACGATCGCTTCGAAGAAGCCTTCGGTGGTCAACCAGGGCTGTTCCGGACCGATCAGGATCGCCAGATCCTTGGTCATCTTGCCGCTTTCCACGGTTTCGATGCAGACGCGTTCCAGCGTTTCGGCGAACGCCACCACTTCGGGCGTGTTGTCGAACTTGCCGCGATACATCAGGCCGCGCGTCCAGGCGAAGATCGATGCGATGGGGTTGGTGCTGGTCGCCTTGCCCTGCTGGTGCTGGCGGTAGTGGCGGGTGACCGTGCCGTGCGCGGCTTCGGCTTCGACCGTGTTGCCATCGGGCGTCATCAGCACCGAGGTCATCAGGCCAAGCGACCCGAACCCCTGGGCAACCTGATCCGACTGCACATCGCCGTCATAGTTCTTGCAGGCCCACACAAACTTGCCCGACCACTTCAGCGCGGAAGCGACCATGTCGTCGATCAGGCGGTGTTCGTATACGATCCCCGCGGCGGCGAACTTTTCCTTGAAGCCTTCTGTTTCATAGACTTCCTGGAACAGATCCTTGAAACGCCCGTCATAGGCCTTGAGGATGGTGTTCTTGGTCGACAGGTAGACCGGCCAGCCCAGGTTGAGGCCATAGTTCAGGCTGGCGCGGGCAAAATCGCGGATCGAATCGTCGAGGTTGTACATCGCCATCGCAACGCCGGCGCTGGGGAACTTGAACACTTCGAGATCGAGCGATTCGCCGTTGTCGCCGTCGAACACCAGACGCAGCGTGCCGGGGCCGGGGATCAGGGTGTCGGTGGCCTTGTACTGGTCACCAAATGCGTGACGGCCAACCACGATCGGGTCGGTCCAGCCGGGGATCAGGCGGGGGACGTTCTGGATCACGATCGGTTCGCGGAACACGACGCCGCCCAGGATGTTGCGGATCGTGCCGTTGGGCGACTTCCACATCTTCTTCAGCTTGAACTCTTCAACGCGGGCTTCGTCCGGGGTGATCGTGGCGCACTTCACGGCCACGCCATACTGCTGGGTCGCGTTCGCGGCATCGACGGTGATCTGGTCGTTCGTCTCGTCACGCTTTTCCACGGAGAGATCGTAGTACTTCAGATCGATGTCGAGGTAGGGCAGGATCAGCCGTTCACGGATCCATTGCCAGATGATGCGGGTCATTTCATCGCCGTCCATCTCGACGACGGGGTTTTTCACCTTGATCTTGGCCATCGCGTCTTTGTCTTTCGCCTAAGTGTCCTGGGGAGAATTTGCGTTGCTCCCTTAGCAGAGGCGGGGCGTTGCGCAAGTTCGGGCTGGACTCAGGTGCCGGTTGCGTCTTAGCTGTTTAACCGTCCGATTAAACAATCCCAAGCGAGGATCCGATCCATGAGCGAAACCCCCGAAGTGCTGACCCAGGTTGAAGACGGCGTGCTGATCGTCACGATGAACCGCCCCGAAGCCAAGAACGCGATGAACAAGGCCCAGGCCGAAGGAATCAGCGCGGCGATGGACCGGCTGGAAGCAGACAGCGACCTGCGCTGCGCGATCCTGACCGGCGCGGGCGGCACGTTCTGTTCGGGCATGGACCTCAAGGGCTTCCTGCGCGGTGAACGCCCCAGCATCGAAGGGCGCGGGTTTGGCGGGCTGACCGAGTGGACCCCGACCAAGCCGGTGATCGCCGCGATTGACGGCTATGCGCTGGCAGGCGGCATGGAACTGGCGCTGAGCTGCGACCTGATCGTCGCCAGTTCCGGCGCGAAGTTCGGCATTCCCGAAGCGAAGCGCGGCCTGGCCGCTGCGGCCGGCGGGCTGATCAAGCTGCCCCGCCAGATCCCGCCGCGGATCGCGATGGAACTGGCGCTGACCGGTGACTTCATCGACGCCAGGCGTGCTTACGAGCTGGGCTTTATCAACCGCATCGTCGAAGGTCCGGCGATCGAAGGCGCCAAAGAACTGGCCCGCGCCGTGGCAGCGAACGGCCCGCTCGCGCTGATCGCGTCGAAGGCCGTGATTCGCCAGTCGCACGAATGGACCGAGGCTGAAATGTGGACCAAGCAGGGCGCGATGGTCATGCCGGTGTTCGCCAGCGCCGACGCCCGCGAAGGCGCCGCAGCCTTTGCCGAAAAGCGCAAGCCGAACTGGCAAGGTAAATAAGCACCACACCGCGCGGCAGGTGCCCCTCCAATCCCCCCGCTTGCGGGAGGCGTTCTTCCAATCCCCCTCCCGCTTGCGGGAGGGGTTAGGGGAGGGCCTGTTACGGGGGCAGGGCGGTTTCAGGCCCTGCTCTCCGGCAGGCGGGAGCGCAGGAACAAGCAAAAAGGGGCGGCTCTTGCGAGCCGCCCCTTTTGGGTTTTCGAATGGTGGGCGTAGCAAGGATTGAACTTGCGACCCCTACGATGTCAACATAGTGCTCTACCACTGAGCTATACGCCCGGCACCATTCGGAGTGTCCGCACCGTTACCGGTGGGCAGGGGAGCGCCATTAGCGAGGCTCCCGCAGCTTGGCAAGCCGTTAGATCAACGCTTGTTGCTGAAGCCCGAAAACACGCTCAACTTCCAGCACCAGGTCTTTCAGGTGGAACGGTTTTGACAGCACTTTGGCCTGCGGCGCTTCGCGGCTGGCCTTCAGCGTGACGGCCGCGAATCCGGTAATGAACATCACTTTGGTCTTCGGGCTGATTTCCGCGCAGAGCTGGGCCAGTTCGATCCCGTCCATTTCCGGCATGACGATGTCCGACAGCAGCAGATCGAATTCTTCGGCTTCCAGCAGCGGCACAGCGGCGGTTCCGCGATCGACCGCGACGACCGAATAGCCGGCATTTTCCAGCGCGCGGGCCAGATAGGTGCGCATGGCTTCTTCGTCTTCGGCAAGGAGGATGCGGATCATTCGTGGACCTTTGGTCGAATCGTTGTCAGGCCAACTGTGTACGCGCCAGCCGGGGAAAGTTTATACAACGAACGCAGTTAATAATCCTGAACGGATTTGGGGGCGACCAACTTTGACACAGGCGCATTCCCGCGCCAGCGTGACCACATGCATGATCCCACCAGTGCGCCAGGCGATTCGCCGAAGCAGACCGATTCGCTGCGGATCGATGGCGGGCTGATTCCGGGCGGGCAGGGGGGCTGCGCCTTCACGCTGACTGCGCCGCAACCGTCGGCGGTGCCGATCCTGATTGCGGTGCCCCATGCCGGGCGGAGATATCCGGGCAGCCTGCTGGAACGGATGCGCAATCCCGGCTTTGCCGCGCTGCGGCTGGAAGACCGGTATGTCGACCGGCTGGCCGAGCGGGTTGCGGCACAGACCGGGGCGACACTGCTGGTGGCCCACGCGCCGCGCGCGATGATCGACCTCAACCGCGCGATCGAGGATATCGACTGGGACATGTTTGCCCGCGGCAAGCCGGACAGCGTGGGCAGCTATACGCCGGGCCTGCGTGCGCGCAGCGGGCTGGGGCTGATCCCGCGCCGCCTGCCGGGGTTTGGCGAGCTGTGGAAACGCCGCCATGACGAGGCTGATCTGGCGGCCCGGATCGGCGGGATCCACGGTCCCTATCATACCACGCTGGACGAGGCGCTGGCCGCCCTGCGCGACCGCTGGGGGGCGGCGCTGCTGCTGGACCTGCACTCGATGCCGCCGCTGGGCTTTCAGGGCGGTGCGCCCGCGCCGGAGTTTGTCCTGGGCGACCGGTTCGGGGCCAGCTGCCACGGCGCGTTGACGGGGAGCTGTTTCGGCTATTTCAGTGAAATGCGGCGCGGCGTGGCGCACAACCGGCCCTATGCGGGCGGTTACGTGCTGGAACGCCACGCCCAGCCGAAGCAGGGCATCCATGCGTTCCAGCTGGAAATCGACCGGTCGAGCTATCTCGATTCGCGGCTGGCCGAACCGGGCAAGGGCTTTGCCGCGATGGTCCATCTGCTGACCGGGCTGGTGCGGCGGCTGGCGGGAGAAGTGGCGGAAATCGGCCAGTTGAACAACAGCCGCCGCTGGGCCAACGCGGCGGAATAGCGCTCTTTTCACCCCCCGTCGGCATAGCCCATAAAAAACCACCTCGTGCAATTGCACGAGGTGGCCAAGGTTCAGGGAGGAGGTGCACAAAGTGCACCCTGTCCAGCCGGACCATGAGGGCAGCCCGACAAGACGTTGTTTAGATATGCTTACGGCGGGGGCATGGCAACCCCCGCCGTCATGTATACGAATAATCAGTCGCCCGGTTGAGGGCGGGCCAAAGCGCGTTCGCTCAGGCAGCCGACAGCTGGTCGGCCGTGATCGGGCCCTTGCCCTGCTGGATCTGGCGCGCGAACACGTCGCTCATGTGATCGAGCGAGAACAGGTGCGCGAAGATCAGGGCGAGCATCCCGCTCTGGTTCATGGTGCGCAGCTGATCGCCGCGCAGTTCGCGCAGCTTTTCCTGATCGACCATCTTGAACCCGCGATAGATGAACGGCTGTTCGAACCCGGCCTGCTGGATCGACACTTCGCCGTCCATCAGCAGGCCCAGCTTGGTCACTTCATCCACGAACGCCTGGGTGCGGAAGCCCGCTTCTTCGAAGTTCTTGCAGAAATCGAGCGTCGCCTTGCAGGTGTCGGTCGGCTCACCGTTTTCGAACAGGGCCTGGCCTTCGTCGAATTCGCCAACCAGATCGGTGGTCGGATCGAAGCACAGGGACAGGTCTTCGGTTTCGGCAGTCAGCTTGGCCAGCATGAACGGATAGCGGCGCGCATAGGCCGGAATGTAGATCGGCTGGAGCATCTTGCCGTCATCGCCGACAAAGGTGTTCACGCCTTCGTTCAGCCCCATCAGCGCCAGCGGCACCGGCTGTTCGCTGGCCGAAAACACGATCGGGAAAAAGCGGCTGGCGTGGACGAATTCCTCAACCGTCAGCGGCACGGCGTGCTGGCCGACCAGCCAGGTCGCATTGTCGGTGGTGCGGCTTTTCCAGGTCGAATGATCGCGGCTGTTAAGCGGCATCAGGTCCTTGTAAAACAGCGGAAGGTTGGCTGCTTGCGGCGCGCTGGCCATGTTCGTCTCTCCAGGTTCTGGCACTAAATTCTGGGACGACGGGATGGTCCGCGGCCCGGCACAAGCCCGCGCCTTTAGGCGTTGGCGGGATTTGGCGCAAGGCTGACCAGCTTGCCGGGGTTCATGATTCCGTTTGGATCGAGCGCAGCCTTCACCGCGCGGTGCAGCGCCAGCGCCGCCGGATCGCCCAGCCGCGCCAGTTCATCATGCTTGAGCTGGCCGATCCCGTGTTCCGCGCTGATCGAGCCATGCCACTGCGTGACCATGTCATGCACCATCCGGCTGATCGCCTTGCCGGGGCCAGCTTCCCATTCCCCGCGGACAGATCCGGCCGGCGCGATGCAGTGAAAGTGGATGTTGCCATCGCCCAGATGCCCGAACCCGGCCGCGTGCGTGCCGGGGAACGCGGCCTCGACCGCCGGGACGGCAGCGTCGAGGAAATCAGGCATCGCGGCCACCGGGACCGAGATATCGTGCTGCATGGCCGTGCCTTTGGCGCGTTCGGCTGGCGCAATCGATTCGCGGATCAGCCAGAACGCCTCGGCCTGCGTCTCGCTGGCGGACAGCGCCGCGTCGGTGACGAGGCCCGCCTCGAACGCGCTGGCGATCATCGCTTCGGCCCGGTCGCGCAAAGTCGCGGCGCTGGCGCTATCGGCGACGACCTCGATCAGCGCATGCCAGGGATGGGGCGCAGCCAGCGGCGCGCGGGCGGCGGGGACGTGATCGAGCACCGCGTCGAGGCAGGACTGGGGCAGCACCTCAAACCCCTCCAGCGCATCGCCCGCCACGCTTTCGCAGTGCAGCAGCAGCGCGCGCGCGGCGTGGATGGTGGGCACGCCCGCCCAGATCACGATGCGGTCGGCCACTTGCGGCACCAGCCGCAGGGTCGCGGCGGTGATGATCCCCAGCGTCCCCTCGCTGCCGATGAACAGCTGCTTCAGATCAAACCCCCGGTTGTCCTTTTTCAGCGGGGTCAGCGCGGACCAGATCGTGCCATCGGGCAGCACCGCTTCCAGCCCCAGCACCAGCGCGCGCATCGATCCGTGGCGCAGCACCTGTGTCCCGCCCGCGTTGGTCGAGATCAATCCGCCGACCGTGGCCGATCCCTTGCCGCCCAGCGTTAACGGAAAGCGCAGCCCCTGTGCCGCCGCCGTATCATGCAGGGTTTGCAGCACGACACCCGCCTGACAGGTGACCTGCCGCGCGGCGCTGTCCAGCGCCAGAACCGCAGTCATCCGCCGCAGTGACAGCAGGATCGCGCGCCCGCTCTGGTCCGGGGTCGCGCCGCCCGACATCCCGCTGTTCCCGCCCTGCGGGACGATCGGCACGCCATGCGCCGCACAGAGCCGCACCAGTGCCGCGACTTCATCGACGGTGGCGGGCGAGGCCAGCGCGCAGGCCGTGCCGGTAAACCGCCCGCGCCAGTCGGTCAGCCAGGGGGTGACCAGATCGGCATCGCAGGTCAGCCCGCGCGGCCCCAGCAGGGCGGCGGCTTGGCTCAGGAACGGGGCGAGGGCGCTGGTCATCGGCCGCCGCTATGGCACAAAGGCACCGTTTTTCGCCAGCCCCTTGCGATTTGTGCGGCGTGCGGGTTAAGCGGTGGTTCAAGGATCAGGGGTATAGAACCGGGGTTAATGCAACCAGCCATCGCTTTTCTGGCGCCCTTAGCGCTCCTGCTGCCCGGTGTGGCGGCAGAGCCGGACGTGGCCGCGCCGCCTGCGGCCGAACTGGTGCCTGCGTCGGGGCCGATCTCGCGCAGCGTTGAGGGCAGGCCCGATAGCTTGTCTGAAATCACCGAAAGCTTCCGCCCGCGCGCCGCGCAGCAGGTGCGGATCGAGCAGCGGGTTACCATCCGGATCAGTCCGCGCGCCGCGCCGATGCCGATGATGCCCTCTGCATTGGCCGATCTGGACGGCGGCGGGCGGGGTGAGCCGCGCTTCATCGAACGCAAGATGGGCAAATGCCTGGCCCTGGCCGGGATCGCCGGGGTGCAGGCCGGGCCGCGCAACAAGCTGGTGCTGATGCTGCGTGATGGCCGGCTGGTCAGTGCCACGCTCGACAAGGCCTGCCAGGGGCGGGATTACTATTCCGGCTTCCTGGTTGCCAAGAATGCTGACGGGCTGCTGTGCACCGGGCGGGACGAGCTGCTTTCCCGGAGCGGGTCCAACTGCAAGGTCAGCGGGTTCCGTCAGATCGTGGAAATTGATGACTGAAATCTGGCGACAAGCCGGATTTCTTGACTTTCCCGGCCCTTTGCGCCTAGGGCCGGTCATTCGCGCAAGCGGCTTCGTGTCCTTGCTGCGGAGCGTATGGCCAAACGGCCTGCGCCCCTGAATTTTCCGGATATTGTAGTACGCTTATGACATTTGCCGATCTCGGCCTTTCTGATGAATTGGTGCAGGCGGTTTCCGCCAAGGGATATGACACGCCGACGCCGATTCAGGCGCAGGCCATCCCCCAGGTTCTCATGATGCGCGATCTGGTCGCCATCGCTCAAACGGGGACGGGCAAGACCGCCAGCTTCGTGCTGCCGATGATCGACATCCTGGCCCACGGCCGCCGCCGCGCAATGATGCCGCGCAGCCTGATTCTGGAACCCACGCGCGAACTCGCTGCGCAGGTTGCCGAAAACTTCGAAGCGTATGGTGTGAATCACGACCTCAAGATGGCGCTGCTGATCGGCGGCGTGCAGATGGGCGATCAGGTCAAGGCGCTGAACGAAGGCGTCGACGTGCTGATCGCCACGCCGGGCCGGTTGATGGACTTGTTCGAACGCGGCAAGATCCTGCTGACCGGCTGTGATCTGCTGGTGATCGACGAAGCGGACCGGATGCTCGACATGGGGTTCATTCCCGATATCGAAACGATCTGTTCCAAGCTTCCGGCCCAGCGCCAGACGCTGCTGTTCTCGGCCACGATGCCGCCGCCGATCAAGAAGCTGTCGGACAAGTTCCTGACCAATCCGAAATCAATCGAGGTGGCCCGCCCGGCCACCGCCAACATCAACATCGTCCAGCACAAGGTGAAAGTCGATGTTCGCAAGAAGCGCGAAATGCTGCGTCACCTGCTGCGGACCGACAATGTCACCACCGCAATCGTGTTCTGCAACCGCAAGACCACGGTCCGCGAACTGGCCAAAAGCCTGAAGCAGGACGGGTTCTCCGCCGGGGAAATCCATGGCGACATGGACCAGTCCTCGCGCATTGCGGAACTCGACCGGTTCAAGGACGGGTCGATCAACATCCTCGTCGCATCCGACGTCGCCGCGCGCGGGCTGGACGTGAAGGGGGTGAGCCACGTGTTCAACTTCGACACGCCCTGGCACCCGGATGACTATGTCCACCGGATTGGCCGCACCGGCCGCGCCGGTGCCACCGGCCGGGCGTTCACGTTCGTCGCCGATGCCGACGCCGAAGCGATCGAGAACGTCGAAAAGCTGACGGGCATAAAGATCCCGGTCTATGAAATGGCCGCTGACGCCAAGCCGGACCGCGCACCCCGCGCCGAACGCGCCGAAGCGGAACCGCGCGAGGAACGCCCCCGCCGCGAACGCGCGCCCCGCAAGGCTCGCGCGGCAGTGGAAGACCGGCCCGAGCGTGCCCCGCGCGAAACCGTGGCCGAAGTGGTCGCCGAAGTGCCCGAAGCGCGCGTCGAACGGGCGCCCCGCGCTGAACGTGCCCCGCGCCCTGAACGTGCCGCCGAAGCGCCCCGTCGCGCTGAAGAGCCTCGCCAGGAACGCGCCCCGCGCCGTGATCGCCGGCAGGACAATGACAGCGCCGATGATACCGGTGCCTGGAACGGTCCGGTCCCCGGTTTCCTGAACGTTTCGGCGCTCTAAGGCGAAACTTCGGACGATCGGCGGTATGTGCGCTTGACCCGTCCCGGGTGCTGGTGCATTTTCAGCGTTACTGGCAGTTCTCATGGCAAGGTTTGATTTGATGACCCATAGCGATATGCGCGCTTCACTTGGGCCGATGACGCCATTTCGAAAGATTTACTCTGGCAGTGTTACCCGCAAGACGCGGCTGCATGATGAACTCGGCAGCTTCGTTTCACTGGGGCGGTTGCTCAGGAATGGCCCGCGGGCGGTTTTCACCGGTGCTGCGCGGGTGCTGTTTGACTGGCGGCAGGAACTCCCGTGGATTTCCTACGACGCGCAGGATGAACTGGCCCGGGTGCTGACCCCGCAAAGCAAAGTGCTGGAATTCGGGTCCGGCATGTCGACCATGTGGTATTCGCGGCACACGGGTTCGGTCGTGTCGATTGAAGATTACAAGCCGTGGTTCGATGTGGTCGCGCCGCGCGTCGCGAAGCTTGGCAATGTCGATTACCGGTTTGCGGCGAATCGCGCAGAATATGTCAGCCTGGTGCCGGATCAGCAGTATGACCTGATCATGATCGATGGCAGCCACCGCGATGATTGCGCCCGGTTTGCCGTTGAACATCTTGCCAAGGGCGGGGTGATCTATCTCGATAACAGCGACAAGGGGCTGGACGAGAAGACCGGCAATGTCCCCGAAGCGCAGCGAATTCTGCTCGCCTTTGCGGAGCGGGAAGGCCTGCCGACCTGCGAATTCACCGATTTTGCGCCGACCCAGCTGCACGTGCAGCGCGGTTTGTGGGTTGGTCGGCGGCCCTGATCGGGCGACTTACTCGGCCACTTTGACAAAGCTGTCGATCACGCGCTTGCGGCCCGCCGTTTCGAAGTCGATCTCCAGCTTGTTGCCTTCCTGCGCGGCGACGGTGCCGTAACCGAACTTGTCGTGGAACACCCGCGCGCCAAGGCCAACGTCGCCGCGCGGCTTGGCGGCGAAGCTGGCGGCGCTGCGGCTGGGTTCGGGCAGGCGGCGCGGGGTGGTGTCGTATTCGCGGGTGGCGGCGCGCTGCCAGCCGGGGCCGCGGTGCGAGGCGCGGGCCGCATGATCGCGCGCGACATGCGCGAACGGATCGGCGTTCTCCGACCACTGCGCCCGCCACAATGACGCCCCGCCGGACAGGGTAGTTTCCTGCTCGACATGGTCTTCGGGCATTTCGGCGATGAAGCGGCTGGGGATCGAGCTGGTCCACTGACCATAGATCCGCCGGTTGGCCGCGTGCAGGATCGTGCAGCGCCGCCGCGCGCGGGTGATCGCGACATAGGCGAGGCGGCGTTCCTCCTCCAGGCTGGCAAGGCCCCCTTCGTCGAGCGAGCGCTGCGAGGGGAACACGCCTTCTTCCCAGCCGACCAGAAACACGTTGTCAAACTCCAGCCCCTTGGCGGCGTGGATGGTCATGATGGTGACCTTGTCGGCATCGTCGGCCTTGTCGTTGTCCATCACCAGACTGACGTGTTCGAGGAAATCGCCGAGCGTTTCGTAGTCTTCGATCGCGCGGGAAAGTTCGGTCAGGTTTTCCAGCCGCCCGGCGCTTTCCGCGCTCTTTTCCGCCTGAAGCGCGGCGGTATAGCCGCTTTCATCCAGCAGTGTACGGACCAGTTCGGCGGGCACGGTGGTCTTGGCCAGATCGCGCCAGCGTGTAAAATCGCGCATCAGCGCCAGCAGCGTGTTGCGCGCGCGCGCCGGAAGTTCATCGGTATCAGTGATTTCCAGCGCGGCCAGACTGAGCGGAATGGCGCGCGCGCGGGCGTGGCGATGGATTTTCTCCAGCGTCTTGTCACCCAGCCCGCGTTTGGGGGTGTTGTAGATCCGCTCAAACGCCAGATCGTCGCTGGGCTGCGCGATCAGCCGCAGATAGGCCAGCGCATCGCGGATTTCGGCGCGTTCATAGAACCGGAAGCCGCCGATGATCTTGTAGGCCATGCCGATGGCGATGAACCGGTCTTCGATCTCGCGCGTCTGGAACTGCGCGCGCACCAGAATCGCGATCTGGCTGAGCGGCGCGCCTTCGCGTTCCAGCCGCTCAATCTCGTCACCCAGCCGCCGGGCTTCCTCAGGGCCGTCCCACACGCCGATCACGCGGACCTTGTCGCCGCCGCCCCGGGTGGTCCAGAGCGTCTTGCCCAGCCGTTCGCTGTTGGCATTGATCAGGCCCGATGCGGCGGCGAGGATATCCGGGGTGGAGCGGTAATTCTGTTCCAGCCGGATCACTTTCGCGCCGGGAAAATCCTTTTCAAACCGTAGGATATTGGCCACTTCTGCGCCGCGCCATGAATAGATCGACTGATCGTCGTCACCCACCACGCAGATGTTCTTGTGGCCCTGCGCCAGCAGCCGCAGCCACAGGTACTGGACCTGATTGGTGTCCTGATATTCGTCCACCATCACGTATTTGAAGCGACGCTGATACTGTTCCAGCACATCGCGATGCGTGCGCAGGATGTTCAGCATATGCAGCAGAAGATCGCCGAAATCGCAGGCATTGAGCGCCTTCAGCCGGTCCTGATAAAGCTGGTAGAACTGCTGCCCCTTGCCATTGGCATAGGCTTCGTTGTCCGCCGCATCCAGATCGCCGGGGTTCAGTCCCTTGTTCTTCCAGCGGTCGATGCACCCGGCCAGGGCGCGCGCCGGCCAGCGCTTTTCGTCCAGCCCCTCGGCCTGAATCAGCTGTTTCAGCAGCCGCAGCTGATCGTCGGTGTCGATGATCGTATAGTTCGATTGCAGCCCGACCAGTTCGGCATGGCGGCGCAGCAGCTTGGCCGCGATGGAATGGAACGTGCCGAGCCACGGCATTCCTTCCACCGCCGGGCCGACCAGATGACCCACCCGTTCACGCATCTCCCGCGCGGCCCGGTTGGTGAAGGTGACGCACAGGATTTCGCTGGGCCAGGCCCGGCGGGTCCGGACGATCTGGGCCAGCCGCGCAGTGAGCGCGGCGGTCTTGCCCGTGCCAGCCCCCGCCAGCATCAGCACCGGTCCTTCGGTGGTCAGCACGGCTTCACGCTGCGGATCGTTCAGGCTGTCCAGCAGCGGGTCGGCCTGAGGCGGCGCGGACGGGGATTCGGGGAACTGTGACACGCGCGAACAACTAGGGAACATCGCCAGCCAGCGCAAGGGCGCGGGATTGACAGCGCGCGCGCCAGCCGCAAGGCATCGTGCCCATGCATCCGATCCGCCAGCATTCGCGCGTCCTGACCGCCAGCCTCGTCGGCACGGCGGTCGAGTTTTATGATTTCTACATCTACGCGACCGCTGCGGCGCTGGTGTTCGGGCCGCTGTTCTTCCCGGCCGAATCGGCGGCGGCGCAGACGCTGTTTGCCTTCATGAGCTTTGGCATCGCGTTCATCGCGCGGCCGGTTGGCGCGATTGCGTTCGGCCATTTCGGGGATCGGATCGGGCGCAAATCGACGCTGGTGGCGTCCCTGCTGCTGATGGGCGCATCGACGCTGCTGATCGCCTTCTTGCCGACATACGCGATGGCCGGCTGGATCGCGCCCGCGTTGCTGTGCATACTGCGGTTCGGGCAGGGGTTCGGCCTTGGCGGCGAATGGGGCGGGGCGGCGCTGCTGGCGGTGGAGAACGCACCCAAGGGCTGGGAAGCCCGGTTCGGCAGCGCGCCGCAGCTGGGCGCGCCGGTGGGGTTCCTTGCCGCCAATGGCCTGTTCCTGCTGCTGGGTCTGGGGCTCAGTGAAGCGGACTTTGCCGCGTGGGGCTGGCGCATTCCGTTTCTGGCGAGCGCGGCGCTGGTCGGCATCGGGCTGTGGGTGCGGCTGCGGATTGGTGAGACACCGGCCTTCCGCGAGGCGATGGAACACGCGCCGCCGCCACTCGTGCCGCTGTGGGAAATGCGCCATCACCTTGGCGCACTGCTGGCCGGGACGGCGGGCGTGGTGGCGTGCTTTGCGATCTTCTACCTCGCGACGGCTTATGCGCTGGCGCAGGGGACCGGGCCGCTGGGGCACAGCCGCGAGACGTTCCTGTCGGTCCAGCTGGCGGCGAACTGTTTTCTGGCGGTCGGGATCGTCGCGGCGGCGGTGCTCGCGGACAAGCGTTCGGCGCGGCTCTCGCTGGCGCTCGGGGCGGGGGCAACCGTGCTGCTGGGGTTCGTGTTCGGCCCTGGTCTGGCGGCGGGATCGCTCTGGACGGTGTTCGCCACGCTGGCGGCGGCGCTGTTCATCATGGGGTTTGCCTATGGCCCGCTGGGCGCATGGCTGCCGACGCTGTTCCCGGTTCGAGTGCGTTACAGCGGGATTTCACTCGCGTTCAACGGCGGCGGCATCATCGGCGGCGCGCTGACCCCGATCGTGGCGCAATTGCTGGCGGCGGACGGGTATAGCGCGCAGGCCGGGTGGCTGCTGTCAGCCGCCGGAGCCCTGACGCTCGCCGGGGTTATTCTGGCGCGTCCGGCGCTTTCCGCAGCAAAGTGATCTTGGCCTTGCCGACCTTGCGCTCGGCGACGGTTTCCAGCCCGCGCACTTTGGGTTCTTCGTTGTGCGCGGTTTCGAGGCTGACCCAGGTCGCCTCGCCAATCCAGCCGAGCCGTTGCAGCTTGTCGAGCGCCACCGCGCCGGCGCCCGAACCATAGGGCGGATCGAGCAGGATCAGGTCGAGCGGGGCTTTGGCCGGACCCAGCGTCAGGACCGAACTCGCCCGCACATCGCTGTTCGCCTGCGCGTGAAGGTTGGCGATATTGGCCCGCAGCGCGCGGATTGCCGGGGCGTCATGCTCGACGAACACGCAGCTGGCCGCGCCGCGCGACAGCGCCTCAAGCCCCAGCGCGCCCGATCCGGCAAACAGATCGGCCACGGCCAGCCCGTCAAAGCTGCCAAGCCGGCTTTGCAGCATCGAGAACAGCGTTTCGCGGGTACGGTCCGCTGTCGGGCGCGTGGTTTCGCCCGACGGTGCATTCAACTTACGCCCGCGCCATTGCCCGGCAACAATCCTCATTTACGCGGCCCCGGACGGGTCGGACGGCCAGTGGGCTTGCCACCGGGGCGGCCATCGCTGCGGCCACCCGGACGGGCCGGGCGGGCATCGCCGCGCGGGGGCCGGGCATCGGACCAGTCGCTGCGGGTTTCCTTGCGGGGCGTGCGGTTTTCGGGCCGGGTGGGGCGCTCATCGGTGCGGGCCGGGCGCTTGTCGCCGCCAGCGGGCCGTGCCCAGGCGGGCGGTTCATCGCTGCGCACCGGGCGGCTGTCACCACGCGGCGGACGGGCGCTGCCACGGGCCGGACGTTCTTCGCTGCGCGCGGGGCGGGCATCGCCCCGCGCGGTGCGGGCGCCGCCACGGGCGGGGCGCTCATCCGTCCGCGCAAGGCGCTCACCGTATGGCTGGGCCTGGGTCAGGCCGCGGCCAACGCGGCGCCCGGCGGGGGCCGGATCGCGCACCGTGCCGCCCTTGACCCAGGTCGACTGGGGCTTGGCCGGGGTGGTGTGCGGGTTGGGGCTGCGTTCGCGGTCACCGGTTTTCAGCGACTTGCGGAACTTTTCCAGATCGACCTGACGGATTTCGACCGCCTGTCCGCGCGGCAGGTCGAGCAACTCGAACGGGCCATAGGAAATGCGCAGCAAGCGGCTGACTTCCAGCCCGAGATGTTCCAGCACGCGCCGCACTTCGCGGTTCTTGCCTTCGGTCAGGGTGACTTCGATCCACTGGTTGCGCCCGGTCCGGCGTTCCATGTTGGCGTCGATCTTGCCGTAATGCATCCCGTCGATGGTCACGCCTTCGATCAGATCTTCCAGCTGGTTCTGGGTGATGTCGCCATATGTGCGGGCGCGGTACTTGCGCGGGATGCCGCTGCTCGGCAGTTCCAGCTGGCGCTTGAATTCGCCGTCGTTGGTCAGCAGCAGCAGGCCTTCGGTATTCAGGTCAAGCCGCCCGACCGGCATCAGCCGCGGCGTGCCCGGCGGCAGCGCGTTGCGCAGCGCGGTGTAGATCGTGGGGCGGCCGCTGAGGTCGCGCTCGGCCGTGATCAGCCCGTCCGGCTTGTGGAACAGGAACAGGCGGGTGGGTTCGGGCGCCTTCACCGGCTTGCCGTCCACTGTCACGCCGCGCAGGCTGGTCAGGATCGTGGCGGGGGTGGTGACCAGTTCGTCGTTCAGCCGGATGCGGCGATCTTCGATCATCCGCTCGATTTCGCGGCGCGAGGCAATCCCGGCGCGGGCGAGCAGCTTGGCGATGCGGTCGCCAACTTTTTCAGGCCGTTCAGCCGCTGTTTCGGCCTCGCCGCTGGGCGCTTCGGCTTCGTCGCCGTGCGCTTCTGGATGCGCAGCGGATTCTTCGGGACGCTCGCCAGTCGGTTCGGGCTGGTTTTCGATTTCTTCGGGAATGGGGTCGTTCATCCACGCCCCTTACGCGACATGCGCGGTTTCGTCACCCCTCTGCCGCGGCCTCGGCAAGTGCCATCTGTTCCTGGCAAATCTCGTGAAACCGGCGGATCCCGCCCTCCAGTGTGCCGAGCGTCAGTTCCGGCACTGCGCCGGTCGCCAGCCCCTGTTGCCCCAGCGCGGCGGCGCGGAAATCTTCCGAGCCGAACACCCCGCCATCGAGCAGTTGCCAGCTGCGCTGCCAGTGATCGCGGGCCTTGTCGGTCTGCGGGGCTTCGGGGATCAGCATGAAATCCTCGACCAGCGTCCGGTCATGCCCTTGCGGCATCAGGGTCAGCACGTTGATGTAGTCCGGGCTTATCACCAGCACGGTGCCGGGAAACAGCTGATAGGCGAACGTGCCGGTGCGACGCAGCACGGCCATGTCGGTCAGGTCCAGCCCGTCCAGCTCCGACGCGCGGCCGACCAGACTGCGCTGGTGCGGACCGATCTGATCGCCGCTGGTCACCCCGTCCTTGAAGAACGGGCCGATCGTGGCCGCGTGAAGCCGGGCGACGTGGTAGCTTTCCAGGAACGCGTCCATGATCAGCTTCCAGTTCGACGCGACATCGTGGGTGCGGCGCGCGAACAGGTGCAGATCGGCCATGGCGAAGCGGTCAAAATCCTCGCCCAGCGTGCGCGCATCGCTGAAATCGGCACCGGCCACCGGGGCAAACCAGATCAGCCCGCCCGCTTCGACGCTGGGCAGTTCGGCCAGGCCATAATCGGCCTTGTCCAGCCCCGGAAAGGTATCCGGCCGGGGCAGGGCGAGCAGGCGCCCATCGGTGGCGTAGGTCCACGCGTGATAGGGGCAGGTCATCCGCCTGGCGCATTGCGCGTCCTGCCCTTCGACCAGCCGGGTGCCGCGATGGCGGCAGACGTTGAGGAAGACGTGAACCTGCCCGTCGCCATCGCGCGTCAGCAGCAGCGGGCGTCCGGTCGCGTCATGCGGGGCGAGCGTGTTCGGCTCTGGCAGCAGGGCCGACGGGGCCAGCACTTGCGGCAGGCGGCCGAACAACAGCGCCTTTTCCCGCTCCCAGTGCGCGGGGTCGGTATAGACGCTGGCGGGCACGCGGGTGACGCGCGCCTCGCTGCGGGTGCATCCATCGGCAATGGCACGGGCCAATGCCAGCTGGCCGGGCGTGGGCGACCCGCCGGGGACTGTGGCTATCCTCTCCATGGGGGCTATCCTCTCTATGGGAACTAGGCATAACGCGTTTCGGCGCTAGGTTCGCGCGAAATCTGGTGGAAGTGGGGTCTCAATGTCGGTCGATCTGGTCCGGTTTATCATCTTCATAGCCGTGCTGGTCGGTCTGGCGCTGGTCGCCACGCGGGTGGAATCGTTCCGCCCCTATTTGCGCAAGAACCCGATGATTACATTCCTGCTGGGCATTTCCAGCGGATTTCCGCTGACCCTGCTGATCGCGACGATGACGTTCTGGCTGGCCAAAGTCGGGCTCGATACGGCCACGATCGGCTTCGCCGTGGCGCTGGGCACGCCTTACACGATCAAGTTCCTGTGGGCCCCGCTGGTCGACAAGTTGCCGCTGCCTTATCTGACCCGGAAGTTCGGCCAGCGGCGCGGCTGGCTGTTCTTCGTTCAGGCGCTGCTGTTCGTCGCGGTCTGGCAACTGGGGGCGAGCGATCCGCAGCCCGGCCAGATGGGCAATTTCATGATCTGGGCGGTGATTACCGCGTTCCTTTCGGCGACGCAGGACATTGTGATCGACGCCTACCGCATCGAAATCCTCGATGAGGAAGAGTTCGCTCACGGCACGGCCACCAACCAGTTCGGCTATCGCACCGGCAACCTGATCGCCGGGGCGGGGACGGTCTATCTGGCGTCGGCCGAGGGGCTGGGGCTGGGCTGGTCCATGGCTTACGGGCTGACTGCCTTTGCGATCATTCCCGCGATCATCGGCGCGATGATTGCCGGTCCCGGCAAATACGTTGACCGGTTTGCCGGGGCGGTCGGCATGACGCCGGGGCGGTGGATCACCGAAACGGTGGTCAATCCGTTCCGCGAATTCCTGGGCCGGCACGGGGCCTTCCTGGTGCTGGGGTTCGTGCTGGTCTACAAAGTCGGCGATGCCATGGGGCAGACCATGCTCGCGCCGATGATCGTCGATCTGGGCTTTGCCGATCTGGACTATGTCTCGGCCAACAAGCTGTGGGGGTTCGGCGCGTTGATCCTGGGTTCGGCGCTGGGCGCACCGTTCATCCTGTGGCTGGGCATGGGCCGGGCGCTGCTGATTTCCGGGCTGCTGATGATGTTTTCCAACGTGATGTTCATGGTGCTGTCGGTCAGCGGGAACAACTACTGGATGCTGGTCGCGGCGATCGGCACCGAAAACATCACCAGCGGCATCGGGCTGACGGTCTTCGCGACGTATCTGTCCGGCTTGTCGAGCCTGGCCTACACGGCCACCCAGTTTGCCCTGCTGTCATCCTTTGCCGCATTCGGGCGGACCTGGCTGGCCAGCCCGGCCGGGGTACTGGCCGAAAAGCTGGGGTGGACGTGGTTCTGGGGCTTTACGGTGGTGGCGGCGATCCCCGGCATGCTGCTGCTGTGGCTGCTGTGGAACAAGGGCTACCTCGTCCAGTCGATCCGCCAGCCCAGCACCGAGGATGATGGGCCAGCGCCCAAGTCCGCAAACGGCTAGTCGGGAAACTCGGCGTTAAGCCGCAGGACTTCGCCCGCCAGATAGAGCGACCCCGCGATCAGCACATCGCCGCCCGGCGGCAGCGCGGCGAGCGCGGCGGGCACATCGGCGAACGGGCGCACCGGCAGGTCGGAATGCGCGGCGAAGTCTTCCGGCGCGTGCGCATCATGCCCCGGCGCGGGGACGACGGACAGGCTGAGCAGCTTGCCGCGCAAGGGCGCGACGATGGCCGCCGGATCCTTGCTGGAAAGCATCCCCGTGATCAGGTGGAACGGCTCGGCCCCGGCAAAATGCCGCGCAATCGCCAACCCGGCATCCGCGTTGTGCCCGCCGTCCAGCCAGACCTTGCGGCCCGGTGCCAGCGCGGTGAGCGGGCCGGTGTCCAGCAGTTGCAACCGCGCGGGCCAGCGGGCGGCGCGGATACCCTCGGCCATGGCCTCTGGTGATACGTCTACTTGGGACTGATGGCGCAGCATGGCGACGGCCAGCGCGGCGTTATCGGCCTGATGGGTGCCAACCAGCGCGGGCAGGGGCAGGGTCAGTTCGCCGTGCCGGTCGCGGTAGTGGATCGCGTCGCCGACGTCGGCAAACCAGTCGAGATCGCGCAGCGCGGTCTTCGCGCCGACCCGCATCGCGTGTTCGATCACGGTGCGAGTGACGTCCAGTGGATAGGCCTGCGTCACCAGCGGCACGCCGGGGCGGGCGATCCCGGCTTTTTCGAACGCGATCCGGCAGAGCGGAACGGTGGGGACATTGGCTTCGGGGACCAGCAGGAACGCCTCGTGGTCGATCCCCAGCGTGGCGATCCCGCAGGCGGCTTGCCCGTCCAACACGTTGGTTGCATCGAACCGGCCGCCCAGGCCCACCTCGATCACGCAGGCATCGGCGGGGAAGCGGTGGAACGCCAGGAACGTGGCCGCCGTGGTGACTTCGAAGAAACTGGGTGACAGGTCTTCGCCCAGATCGAGCACTTCCTTCAGCAAGTCGGCCAGCAGGTCATCCTCGACCAGCTTACCGGCGATCCGCAGCCGCTCGTTATAACGGACCAGATGCGGCTTGGTCGCGCCGTGGACGGTCAGCCCCTGCGCTTCGAGCATCGCGCGCAAGTATGCGCAGGTGCTGCCCTTGCCGTTGGTTCCGGCGACATGGAACACCGGCGGCAGGGCGGCTTGCGGATTGCCCAGCCGGTCCAGCAGGGCATGGATCACCTCCAGCCCGATCCGCCCTTGTGGCAGGCTCAGCGCGCCGAGCCGGTTCAGCTGCGCCTGCACGCGCGGGCTATCGGAGATTGCGAAGTCTTTCAAGACAGACCCTCCCCCGGCCCCTCCCGCAGGCGGGAGGGGAGAATTGCTATCCGGTTCAGGCCGCCTTGGCCGCGCCGAGGTAATCCAGCACGGTGGCCAGCTTGGCCTTCAGGTCGCGGCGGTGGACAACCATGTCGATCATGCCGTGTTCCAGCAGGTATTCGGCGCGCTGGAACCCTTCGGGCAGCTTTTCGCGGATGGTGTCCTGGATCACGCGCTGGCCGGCAAACCCGATCAGGCAGCCCGGTTCGGCAATCTGGACATCGCCCAGCATGGCATAGCTGGCGGTGACGCCGCCGGTGGTGGGATCGGTCAGCACGACGATATAGGGCAGGCCCGCCCGGCTCAGGCGGCTGACCGCGACCGTGGTCTTGGGCATCTGCATCAGGCTGAGAATGCCTTCCTGCATCCGCGCGCCGCCAGCAGCCGTGCAGATCACGAACGCGCACTTTTCCTTCAGAGCACGGTCGGCCCCGGCCACGAACGCCGCGCCCACGGCCATGCCCATCGACCCGCCCATGAAGGCAAAGTCCTGCACTGCCAGCACGGCCTTGTGCCCGCCGATCTTGCCCAGCGCATTGGTCAGCGCATCGGGGTGCGGGTTGGCGAGGCGCGCGGCTTTCAACCGGTCGGGATACTTCTTGCTGTCGCGGAACTTCAGCGGGTCTTCCTTCACCTTGGGCGAAGGCAGGATTTCAAAGCCGGGGTCCAGCAACTGCGCAAACCGTGCGTCCGCGCCAATCCGGCCGTGATGCTCACAGCGCGGGCAGACACTCAGGTTGTCCTCGTACTCTTTCGTGAAGAGCATTTCCTTGCACGAGGGGCACTTGACCCACAGGTTGTCAGGCGTGTCCCGCTTCGTGGTGAAGGGGAGAGAATTGCGAACGCGGTCGATCCAGCTCATGTCAGCTCCTATCGCGCGGAATGCACGGCGTCGGCAAGGGCCCGGGTCAGATCACGCACAGGTCCGGCGGCATTCGCGCCGTGCTGGGCGATCAGATCGATCAGCGCCGAGCCGACCACGACGCCGTCCGCGACCTTGGCGATCTTTGCCGCCTGCTCAGGGGTGCGCACGCCAAAGCCCACCGCGACCGGAATGTCCGTGGCGGCTTTCAGGCGGGCAACGGCCTCGTCGATGCTGGCCTGCGCGGCCTGTTGCAGCCCGGTGATCCCGGCGACCGAGACGTAATAGAGAAACCCCGACGAACCTTCGAGCACGGCGGGCAGCCGCGCGGCATCGGTGGTCGGCGTGGCGAGGCGAATCAGCGAGATGCCCGCAGCGCGCAGCGCGGGGCCAAGTTCCGGGTCTTCCTCGGGCGGAATGTCGACGCAGATCACGCCGTCCACCCCGGCCTTCTGGCACTGGTCTGCGAACCATTCGGACCCGCGAATCGTCATCGGGTTGGCGTAGCCCATCAGCACCAGCGGCACGTCCGGGTGCCGGACGCGGAAGTCGGTAGCGATCTGGAACAAGTGCGCGGTCTTGGTCCCCGCTGCCAGCGCGCGCAAGTTGGCGTTCTGGATCGCCGGACCATCGGCCATCGGATCGGTAAAGGGCATCCCCAGTTCGATCACATCCGCACCGCCCTCGACCAGCGCGTCAAGCAGCGCAGGCGTGGCGTCCGGCGTGGGATCGCCGCCGGTGATGAACGTGACGAGCGCGGGGCGGCCCTTGGCGAAGGCGGCGGAGAGGCGGGTCATCGGGTATTCCGTTCGGTGTTGGGGGACACATCGAAAGCCCTCTCCCCTTCAGGGGAGAGGGTTGGGAGTGGGGGCCGCATATCCGCGATCACTGCCGCCAGGTTCATCAAGACACCTTCCAGATTTTGCATCACTTCAACATTCGAATACCGGACCACGCGATAGCCGTGCTGGTTCAAAACACCAGTCCTGATGCGGTCGCATTCGTCGTCCGCGTCGTGCGTATCGCCATCGATTTCCACGACCAGCTTCGGGTCGTTGGCGGCAAAGTCGGCGATATAGGGTCCAATGACTTTCTCCCGCCGGAATTTCACCCCTTCAAACCGGCTGGCACGCAATTGCAGCCACATTCGCGTTGCGGGTTCGGTCATGGTCTTGCGATTTTCCCGGGCGAAATCGGTCAATCGGCGGTCGCGCATTGCCCCTCTCCCAACCCTCTCCCCTCAAGGGGAGAGGGCTTTTCACAGCGACACCCCCAGGTGCTCCGCGACCGAGAAGATGTCCTTGTCGCCGCGCCCGCACAGGTTGACGAGGACGATGCTGTCCTTCGTCATCGTCGGCGCGACCTTCTTGACGGCGGCGATGGCGTGGCTGGGCTCCAGCGCGGGGATGATCCCCTCGGTGCGGCAGAGCAGCTGGAAGCCGTCCAGCGCTTCGGTATCGGTGACGCTGGTATAATCGACGCGGCCCACTTCCTTCAGCCAGGAATGTTCCGGGCCAATGCCGGGATAGTCCAGCCCCGCCGAGATCGAGTGGCCTTCGGTGATCTGGCCGTCCTCGTCCTGCAGCAGGTAGGTCTTGTTGCCGTGGAGGATGCCGGGGCGCCCGCCCGCGAGGCTCGCGGCGTGTTCCTTGTCCAGCCCGTGGCCCGCCGCTTCGACGCCCAGCATCCTGACGCTGGGGTCATCGAGGAATGGGTGGAACAGGCCGATGGCGTTGCTGCCCCCACCGATTGCGGCGACCAGCAGATCCGGCAGGCGGCCGGTGCGGCTCAGCATCTGGGCGCGGGCTTCCTTGCCGATCACGCTTTGGAAATCGCGGACCAGTTCGGGGTAGGGGTGCGGGCCAGCGGCGGTGCCGATGATGTAGAACGTGTCGTGGACATTGGCGACCCAGTCGCGCAGTGCCTCGTTCATCGCGTCCTTCAGCGTGGCGGCACCAGCGGTGACGGGCACGACTTGCGCCCCCAGCAGCTTCATCCGGAACACGTTGGGGGCCTGCCGGGCGACGTCTGTCGCGCCCATGTAGACCACGCAGGGCAGGCCGAAGCGTGCGCAGACGGTGGCGGTCGCCACGCCGTGCTGGCCCGCGCCGGTTTCCGCGATAATCCGGGTCTTGCCCATGCGGATCGCCAGCAGGATCTGGCCGATGCAGTTGTTGATTTTGTGCGCGCCGGTGTGGTTCAGCTCATCGCGCTTGAACCAGACCTGGGCGCCCCCCCCCGCGGGAGCGCTCTTGCGAAGTTCCTCGGTCAGCCGCGGCGCGAAATAGAGCGGGCTGGGTCGGCCGACATAGTGTTCCAGCAGGTCGTCGAATTCCGCCTTGAACGCCGAATCGACCTTGGCCGCCTCGTATTCACGCTCAAGGTCCAGCACCAGCGGCATCAGCGTTTCGGCGACATACCTGCCGCCAAACTGGCCGAAATGGCCGCGTTCGTCGGGCTGGTTGCGAAAAGTGTTCGGGATGGGGTTTTGCGCGGTCATATCGCAGCCGCGCTTGGCAGAGCGATGCGGCTAAGTCCAGCCTTTCGGGCTTTTGGCCGGTGTCGCAGGTCAAAGTTTCCCTATCAGAAGTTAGAATTAAATGTTGTATTTTGGCAACATTAAACCCGTTTCTGACAATTTCCGAACAAAAGGTTCATCGGCGGGCAAGCTGGCGCTTCCTACTTGGCGGTCGTGCCCTGTCGCAGGGCTGAATTTGAAGGAGTATTTTTATGCGTAAGGTTCTTCTCCCGCTGCTGGCCTCGCTCGCTGTTGCATCGCCGGCGCTCGCCAACGAAGCCCGCGTCGAAGCGCGCGGCGGCGTGTTCTGGGCCGACGGATACACCCAGGACAGCTATGGCGTGGCCGCAGGCTATGACTTTGACCTGAGCGAAACCGTGTTCGCCGGTGCCGAAATCTCGGCTGACAAGATCGCAGATACCGGCACCAAGGTCGCCTTTGGCCTGACCGGCCGGGCGGGCGTCAAGACCGGCGACGCGGGCAAGCTCTATGTTGCCAGCGGTTACACCACCGAAACCTGCACGAACTGCGATAACGAAAGCGTCCACCTGGGCGCGGGTTATGAGCACAAGTTCGGCAAGAACCTCTATGGCAAGGTGGAATACCGCCACTTCTTCCTCGACCAGAACCGCCCCGACGGCAATGCCGTGGTCGCGGGTCTGGGCGTGAAGTTCTAAGCTGATCTTTACGGGTCACCGAGGGAGGGGCAGTCCGGCAACGGGCTGCCCCTTTTCGTTGGGTAACGGCATTCAGCCCAGACCTTCCAAACCCGAACCCGGACCCAAATCCTAGCCTAAACCCCGCTCGTGCTGAGCTTGTCGAAGCACTGTCCTGCCTTTGCCCCGCAGCACGTGCTCACAGGAAAAAGTGCGGTGCTTCGACAAGCTCAGCACGAGCGGGTTTGGGGGATAGGGTGTGGGGGCTAGGAAAGAGTGCGGGGATAGGAAGTGGCGGGCCTAACCCGCTCGCACCGCCGCGCAGAACGCTGCGATCTTGGCTGCGTCTTTCACCCCCGGCGCGGATTCGACGCCGGATGAGGCATCGACCAGCGGCGCACCGGTCAAACGCGCGGCTTCGGTCACGTTGTCAGCCGTCAACCCGCCCGCCAGCCCCCACGCGCAGGGCGCTTTCCATGCGGCCAGCAGCGACCAGTCGAACGACAGGCCCATGCCGCCAGGCAGGGTGCCCTTTGGCGTCTTGGCATCGAACAACACCAGATCGACCGCGCCGACATAAGCGGCGGCCTTGGCGACATCATCCGCGCTGGCGATGGACAGCGCTTTCCACACCGGAACGCCAAAGCGCGCGCGCAACTGCGCGGCGCGCTGCGGCGTTTCATGGCCGTGAAGCTGGATTGCATCGAGGTGCGCTGCCGCGACGGCGTCTGCCAGCAGCGCATCATCGGCATCGACGAACAGCCCGACCCGCCCGATCCGGCCACTTGCGCGCGCGCCCAGCGCGGCGGCATCGGCCAGCGAGACGTTACGCGGGCTGGGCGGGAAAAACACCAGCCCCGCATGATCGGCCCGCGCGGCAATAACCGCATCGAGCGCAGCGGGGCTGGCAATGCCGCAGATCTTGATGGCGGGGCCGGTCATGCCTGACCCAATACCGAAATCCTGATCCGTGTCACGCCCCCAAAACCCCGTTCGTGTCGAGCGAAGTCCAGACACGTTAGCGCTGCGCATGGTGTCTCGGCTTCGCTCGACACGAACGGTGAAATGGGGATGGAGGCGGTGAGGTTCCGGCCTACTTCGCCAGTTCGAACTGCACCGCGACGCTGGCGGACAGTTCCACCTGACCCGCCGCAATCGGAGTGGGCGCGGCGTCCGAGGCCATTTCGGCCTTGGCGTACATCACGCGCGGCTGCGGCATGTAACCGCCGCTTTCGCTGATCGTCAGGATGCGGACCACGCGCAGGCCAGCGGCGCGGGCATAAAGTTCGGCGCGGGCGCGGGCGGCCTTCATCGCGGCAGTGCGGGCTTCGTCGAGCGCGGCTTCGGGATCGTTGACCTGAAAGTTGGGTCCGTTGACCTGATTCGCCCCGGCGGCGACCAGCGTATCGAGCACGCGGCCGAACTGCTTCAGGTCGCGCTGCTTGACGTTGACGGTGTTGGTCGCCTGATAGCCGATGATCCGCGGTTCGTGCGTGATCTGCCCGTTCGGGCCGATCACCGGCTGGCCGTAGATCGGGTTCAGGTTGATGTTGCTGGTCTGGATATCCTTGTCGGCGATTCCGGCCTTCTTCAGCGCGGCGATCACCTTGTTCATGTCGGCCGAATTGCTGGTCAGCGCTTCGCCCGCGGTCTTGCCCTGGCTGGTCACGCCTGCGCTGAATTCGGCCAGGTCCGGCTTGCGGGTGGAGCGCCCTTCGGCGCTGAGCGAGAGCAGGGTGTTGCCCGCGCCGACCACCGGGCCGGACGCGGCGTCGTTGGCCTGCGCGGCGGCGGGAACGGCGGTGGCAGCAGCAATCGTGGCGGCCAACGCGGCGGCAAATTTCAGGGATTTCATGGCGATACTCCTTCGCATCATGGCTTTGCCATGCCCTGCGAAGGCTGTCGCAGGGCTGAACTAAAGTGTGGCTTCAATTGCTCTTGCGGCGGCGACCGGGTCTTCGGCGCGGGCAATCGGGCGGCCGATCACCAGTACGCTCGCCCCGGCATCGCGCGCGGCGCGCGGGGTGACGGTGCGCTTTTGATCGCCCGCCTTGCCTTCGGCCGGACGCAGGCCGGGCACGACGAAGAACCCGTCCTTCCACTGTGCATGGACTGCGCCGACTTCCTGACCCGAACAGACAATCCCGTCGAGGCCCGAAGCATGCGCCAGATCAGCCAGTCGCAGCACCTGATCGTGGGCCGATCCGCTGACCCCGGTGGAGGCCATGTCGGTTTCGTCCAGGCTGGTCAGCAGGGTGACGGCCACGACCTTGCAATGTTCGCCTGCCGCCGCCTTGGCATCTTCCATCATCGCCCGCCCGCCGCTGGCATGGACCGTGACGATGGCCGGTTCCAGCACGTGGATCGATTGCATCGCTGCGGCGACGGTGTTGGGGATGTCGTGCAGTTTCAGGTCAAGGAAGATCGGCAGGCCGATCTTGGCAATTTCATGCACGCCGTGATGGCCGTGGGCATAGAAGAACTCCATCCCCAGCTTCAGCCCGCCGATATGGCCAGCAACTTTGCGCGCCAGCGTTTCGGCGGCTTCGAAGCGCGGCAGGTCCAAAGCAAGATAGATCGGGTTCGTGGTCATGCGGCGGGCGTGTGCGGTTCAGCGGGCGCGGCGTCAAGTGGGCTTGCCGCCGCAGCAGGGGCCGGGGCAACAACCGGCGCAGTCGCCGATACGGCCCGGACCGAGTTTTCCAGATTGGCGATCCGCCGGTTGAGCTGCCAGCGCGCACCCTTGTGCAGCAGCCACATCGGCACCACCCCGGCGATGAACGAAATCAGCACGATGAACCCGACCGGCCATTCGAAGTGCAGATACGTGCCATCATCCAGCGGCCAGAAGTTCACCGGAACCTTGGTCCAGTTGATCGCGATGAATGCCACCAGCACGATGGTGAGCAAGATCAGCAGAATCGATCGGATCGCGTTCATACAATTGCCTCCATTCCCGTAAAGCGGGTCGCTCCGGCCATGCTAGGCCGGAACGCAGGTGAAGGAAAGGGCGACGCCTATTCGCCGAAAACGCGCGCGAAAATCGTGTCGACTGCCTTGAAGTGATAATCGAGGTTGAACTTGTCTTCCAGCTGTTCGGCCGAGAGGGCAGCGGTGACTTCGGCGTCGGCTTTCAGCAGTTCGAGCAGGTTCAGCTGGCCGTCCGACTCCCACACCTTCATCGCGTTGCGCTGGACCAGGCGATAGGACGCATCGCGTTCCAGCCCGGCCTGCGTCAGCGCCAGCAGCACCCGCTGCGAGTGGACCAGGCCCCCCATCTTGTCGAGGTTCTTCTGCATCCGTTCGGGATAGACCAGCAGCTTGTCGATCACCCCGGTCAGGCGGGCCAGCGCAAAGTCCAGCGTGATGGTTGCATCGGGGCCGATGTAGCGTTCGACCGAGGAGTGCGAGATGTCGCGCTCATGCCATAACGCCACGTTTTCCATCGCCGGGGTCACCGCCGCGCGGACCACGCGGGCAAGGCCGGTCAGGTTTTCGGTCAGCACCGGGTTGCGCTTGTGCGGCATCGCCGACGAACCTTTCTGGCCCGGCGAGAAGTATTCTTCCGCTTCCAGCACTTCGGTGCGCTGCAAGTGGCGCACTTCGATGGCGAGCCGTTCGATCGAGCTGGCGATCACGCCCAGCACGGCAAAGAACATCGCGTGACGATCGCGCGGGATGACCTGCGTCGAGACCGGCTCCACCGCCAGACCCAGCTTGGCCGCGACGTATTCTTCAACCGAGGGGTCGATGTTGGCAAATGTGCCGACCGCGCCCGAAATCGCACACGTGGCGATTTCGGCGCGCGCCGCGACCAGCCGCGCCTTGCAGCGGTCAAACTCGGCATAGGCCTGCGCCAGTTTCAGCCCGAACGTGGTCGGCTCGGCATGGATGCCGTGGCTGCGGCCGATGGTGGGGGTGTACTTGTGTTCATATGCGCGGCGCTTGATCGCGGCGAGCAGCGCGTCGAGGTCTTCGAGCAGGATGTCGGCGGCGCGGGCCAGCTGCACCGCCAGCGTGGTGTCCAGCACGTCGCTGCTGGTCATGCCCTGATGCATGAAGCGCGCTTCGGGGCCGACCTGCTGCGCCACCCAGTCAAGGAACGCGATCACGTCATGCTTGGTAACCGCTTCGATCGCGTCGATCGCGGCGACGTCGATCGCCGGGTTCGTTGCCCACCAGTCCCACAGCGCCTGCGCGCCGCTGGCCGGAACCACGCCCAGTTCGCCCAGCTTCTGCGTGGCGTGCGCTTCGATCTCGAACCAGATCTTGTAGCGGGCTTCCGGTTGCCAGATGGCAACCATCGCGGGGCGGGCATAACGGGGGACCATGTTCGACTCCTTCACACTTCGCCCGCGCGCTAAGGTGATGGGGCGGGAAGGGCAAGCCCCCGGAACGTGAAAACTGTGCGCCGAAAGCGTGGATCCGCGGCGAATTCAGGCGGGCCAGTGGAAGGTGACTGCCGTCTCGCCGGTTGCCTCACCGTCTTGCCCGAACCGGCGCTCCATGATTACCCCATGCCCGTCGTGATCGACCGCCACAACGGTCGAACAGCGGGTGCCGTAGACCGGGTTGGCGATGAACACGCCGGAGAAATCCGGGGCCGGGCCAGCGGGATCGTTCTGCGGATCAGGCGTGCGGTCGGCCAGGGCGGCGAACAGGGCTTCGGGCGGCGCGTCCGCGTCCAGCCACTCCCCCAGCGGCGCTTCCAGCTTGCGGGTCTTGCCCCAGGGCTGCGTAAACGGGCCGTTCGACAGCCCGTGGATGCCGGGGGGCAGGGGGGCGTGCTGCGGGACGGGGTGATTGGTCACGAATTGCGCGCCGTCCGGGCTGGCGGTGAACAGGTTGAACGGGTTCATCCCCGCCAGATCGCCCAGCGGCTGGCCGGTCAGCCAGTCGGCCACCAGGCTGCCGCGCGACGCGAGGTGGGGCAGGGGATAGCCATCGACGCGGAAATTGGTGACGAGGGCAAACCGGCCGTTGTCCGCTACACCCAGCCAGGTCCCGCCCGCCTGTTCATCGCGCCCGGCGATCATGCCGCCTGCCCAGCGCGCCAGCGGTGCGGTGGGGCGGGCGTGGTATTCATCGCGGTTGCCCATAGCGACCAGCCGCCAGCGCGGATGCGCGGTCCAGGCAATGGCAGCGACGCACATCCTAGATAAGTCCCTTGGCCTTGAGCGAAACATGCCCCTGCCGCCCGATGATCACATGATCGTGCACAGTCATCCCCATCAGGCTGGCCGCCTCGACGATCCGGTTGGTGATCTGGATATCGGCGCGGCTGGGCTCGGGCGAGCCGGAGGGGTGGTTATGGACCAGAATCAGCGCAGCCGCGCCCACATCCAGCCCTTGTTTCACCACTTGCCGGGGATGGATCGCGGCCTGATCGACATCGCCGTCGCCGACGTGGTGATCCAGAATCAGGCGGTTGCGCGAATCGAGATAGAGCACCCGCACCCGTTCGTGGTTGAGGTGCGCCATGTCGATCGTCAGGTAATCGATCAGCGCCTGCCAGCTGGCCAGCAGCGGCTGGTCCTGCACCCCGGTGCGGGCGAGCCGGCGGGCGGCGAGCGCGACCACTTTCAGCGCGGCCGTGCTGGTCTCGCCCATGCCGGGATGCAGCGCCAGCGCCCTGGCATCGGCGTTGAACACGCCCGCCAGACTGCCGAACCGCGCGATCAGCGATTTGGCCAGCGGTTTCACGTCGCGCCGGGGGATCGCGGTCATCAGCAGATATTCCAGGACTTCATAGTCGGCCAGCGCCTCGGCCCCGCCGGTCAGCAACCGTTCACGCAGCCGGGCGCGATGACCGGCGCCATGATGTTGTTCCTGTTCCACTTCGGTTTCCGCTTCGGGCACGCTGTGGTTCCTGCCGTTGACCAATGCTGCATTGCCTTTCAACGGTCGAACGCGCAAGGCTAAGGCAATGGACGCGCCAGAGGCTGAACCTTCTGAAGACACGGCAGAAGTGCCGACGCTGACCCCGCGCCGCAAGCGCCGGTGGATCGCGGGCGGCCTGCTGGGCGCGACGGCGCTGGGCCTGACCATCGTCTGGATCGAGCGCGAGACGATTGCCGACAAGGTGATTGCAGGTCAGCTGGAACAGCTCAACCTGCCCGCCACCTACAAGATCGAATCGGTCGGTGCGACGCGGCAGGTGCTGACCAACGTCGTGGTCGGCGATCCGGCACGGCCCGACCTGACGATCGAGCGCGCGATAATCGAGATCACGCCGACGTTCGGGATTCCCGCCGTCAGCAACGTCACGCTGATCCGGCCCCGGCTGTTTGGCACCATCCGGCAGGGCAAGCTGACGCTGGGCGCGCTCGATCCGCTGCTCGATGGCGGCGCGGGCGGCCGCCCTGAGGGCCTGCCCGACATGGATCTGGTGCTGGAGGATGGCCGCGCCCGGCTGGACAGCGAGTACGGCGCGGTCGGGATCAAGGCCGAAGGGCGGGGCAATCTCAAATCCGGGTTTGCCGGAACACTGGCAGCCGCCGCGCCGAACCTGACCGCTGGCGATTGCCGCGTGGCGGGCGGTTCGCTCTATGGCGCGATTGCCACCAAAAACAGCGAACTGGGCTTCAAGGGGCCGCTGCGGATCGCCGCGTTCGATTGTCCCAGGCAGGCGCTGCGGCTGCGGACTGTGGCGGTGCAGCTGGATGCGACCGCCAATGCCGCGTTCGATGCGCTCAGCGGGCAGGCCGGTCTGACCACGGGCAGCGCACGGTTCGGTGGGCAAGGCGCGGCCGCGCTGACCGGCGTGTCGCGCTTCACGTTCAAGAGCGGCGATCTGACCACCAGCTATCAACTGACGGCGCAGGGCGTGACCGGCGCGCTGGCCGCATCGCGGCTGGCCGCCGAAGGCATGATCCGCAGCCATGACAAGCTGGCCGCGTTTGACAGCGAAGGTTCGCTGACGGGCCGCGATGTGCGCCCCGGCGGCACGCTGGACGGCCAGTTGGCGGATATGGCGCGCTCGCTCGATGCCACGCTGGGCGGGCCGCTGCTGACCCAGATCAGGCATGGGCTGGCCCGCGAAGGGCGCGGCAGCCGCCTGGCTGCCGGCTACACGCTGCGCCAGACCGGTGAGCTGACCAGTCTGGTGATCCCGCGCGGGGTGCTGCGCGGCGGCAGCGGGGCCGATGTGCTGGCCCTGTCACGGTTCCAGCTGGCGGCGGGCGGGCGCACCGGCCTGAAGTTGTCCGGCAATGTCGTGACCGGCGGGGCGGGCCTGCCCCGGCTGGATGGCCGGATCGAACGCCGCCCCGGCGGGACGATCCTGGGTCAGTTCCGGATGCCGGAATACCGCGCCGCCGATGCGCGGCTGGCGCTGCCCGAACTGGCACTGGTGATCAGTCCGAACGGGGCGGTCGGCTTTTCCGGCACGGCCATTGCCAGCGGCAAGTTGCCGGGCGGGTTTGCGCAGCGGCTGGTGGTGCCGCTGGACGGCAACTGGTCGGCGCGCGGCGGGCTGGCGGCGGGGCGCAAGTGCCTGCCGCTGACGTTTGACAGCCTGACGCTGGCGAACCTGACCATCGACAGCCGCAAGCTGACCCTGTGCCCGCCGCGCGGCGGCGCGATCCTGCGCAGCGATGCGCGCGGAGTGCGGTTCGCGGCCGGAGCGCCCTCGCTCAACGTTTCGGGGCGGCTGGGCGGCACCCCGATCCGGATCGCCAGCGGCCCGGTGGGCTTCGCCATTCCCGGCGCGCTGGCCGCGGCGAAGCTGGATATCCTGCTCGGCCCGGCCGAAAGCGCCAACCGCTTCCAGATCACCAACCTGACCGCGCGGATCGGCGATGATATTGCGGGCCGGTTCTCTGGCAGCGATGTCCGGCTCGGCGCGGTCCCGCTCGACATTCTGGGGGCCGAGGGGGACTGGCGTTATGCAAACGGCGTGCTCAGCATCTCCGCCGCCGCGTTCCAGCTGGAAGACCGCGAACTGGATGACCGGTTCCGCCCGCTGATCGCCCGCGACGCGACGTTGACGCTGCGCGATAACCAGATCGCCGCCAATGCCACGCTGCGCGAACCCGCCAGCGACCGCGAACTGATGCACGCCGCAATCGCCCACGATCTGGCATCCGCGCGCGGCCATGCCGATCTGACGGTCCCCGGCATCCTGTTCGACAAGGCGGTCCAGCCCGACACGCTCACCCATCTGGCGCTCGGCGTGATCGCCAATGCGCGCGGCACGGTCAGCGGCACGGGGCGGATCGACTGGACGCCCGACGCGGTCACCAGCACTGGCAAGTTCGGCACGGAAAAGCTTGATTTCGCAGCGGCGTTCGGTCCGACCAGCGGCGTTTCCGGCACGGTTGAGTTCACCGACCTGCTGGGCCTCGTCACCGCGCCCGACCAGCGCCTGAAAATCGCCGCGATCAATCCGGGGATCGAGGTTTACGACGGCGAGATGTCGTTTGCGCTGCTGCCGGATCACATCCTCGCGATCAACGGGGCGAAGTGGCCGTTCATCGACGGAACGCTGGAACTGCTGCCAACCCGGATGGCGCTGGGCGTGCCGGAAACCCGGCGCTATACCCTGAAGGTTACCGGCATCAACGCGGCCAGGTTCGTCGAACGGCTGGAACTGGGCAACATCGCAGCCACCGGCACGTTCGACGGCGAATTGCCGCTGGTGTTCGATGAACAGGGCGGCTGGATTCGCGGCGGAATGCTGATCTCGCGCGCGCCGGGCGGGAATATTTCCTATGTCGGTGAACTGACTTACAAAGACCTTTCGCCGATGGGCAATTTCGCGTTCCAGACGCTGCGCTCACTCGATTTCACCCGGATGGAGATCGGCCTGGAAGGCGCGCTGGACGGCGAGATCATGACCCGGATGAAAATCGACGGTGTGCGGCAGGGGGAAGGGGCCAAGCGCAACTTCATCACCCGCAGCATCGGCAAGCTGCCAATCCAGTTCAACGTCAACATCCGCGCGCCGTTCCTGCGGCTCGTGACGTCGTTCAAGTCGATGTACGACGATGACTATGTGATCGACCCGCGCGTGCTGGGGCTGCCGGGGGCGGGGGGCGGACCGATTCCAGCGCCCGCGCCGACACCCGCGCCGATACCGGCCCCGGCACCCGCACCGGCACCGACTTCGGCACCGACACCGCTGCCAACCCCACCAGCCGCCATTCCGGCGCAACCCGCCATTCACCCCCCAGTCAGCAGGAACAAGCCATGAAGCGCCATGCATTGACCAACCGCGCCCGGATTGCGAATACCGGCACTATGCAGGGAACGCGCTTCGGGAAACGGTGGTCGGCCTGGTCTGGTGTGAGCCGACTGGGAGTGGTGATGGGCAGCGCGCTGGCGCTCGGCGGGTGCATTTCCGTAAATGCGCCGGACAAGCCGATCGTGATCGAACTGAACATCAACATCAAACAGGAAGTCGTTTATCGGCTCGCGGCGGATGCCGGGAACACGATCAAGGAAAATCCTGATATCTTTTAACGGGTTGGAGAATACATCATGTTTGGCCTTACCGACCAATTGCAGCGCAGGCCCGCCACATTGCTGGCCGGAAGCCTGGCGCTTGCCGTCATGGCCCTGTCGGCCTCCGCTTCGGCGCAGCAGCGCGATCCGGCCTACGCCGCCGCGCGTGCCGCCGGCAAGGTGGGCGAAAAGACCGACGGCTTCCTGGGCTATCCCACGCCGCCGTCTGCCGAAGTGCGCAAGATTGGCGAGGACATCAACATCAAGCGCCGCGAAGTCTATGCGCAAAAGGCCGCCGCCCAGAAGGCGACGATCGACGACTATGGCTTCACCTCCGGCTGCCAGCTGATCCTGGCAACCGCGCCGGGGGAAAAGTATCAGGCCCCCGATGGCAGCTGGCAGACCCGCACCAGCGAACCGCCGCTGCGCAACAACAAGTGCCCAGCCTGAATAACCAGCCTGGCTGACGGGCTTTTTACCCCCCGATTTTCGGTGACAACCCGGCCTCTCCAAGCAACCCGCTTGGGGAGGCCTTTTCCTAGCGGTTGACTCGGCACTGGCCTCTGCCTAAGGGGCCGATGCCCTCGGTGGGCAGCCGTTGTCCGTGCCGTGGAAACCTTGCGAAAGGGACCGTGGCATGAATGACGATCAACCCGCCCGAGACCCTGTTGGCGAAGATGCGCGGATCGAAGCGCTCGAAGCGCGGCTCAAGGCCGCACAAGAGCGCGAAGAACAGCGCAACAAGCCGTCTGGCGGCGCGGAAGCGGATGCGAATTATCGCATGGGCAACCGGGTCCTGGCGGAATTGCTGGGGGGAATTGGTGGTGGTGCGTTTCTGGGCTGGGTCATTGACCATTTTGCCGGAACCACGCCCTGGGGTCTGTTGGTGGTGATGTCCCTCGGGATATTCGTCGCTTTCAGGAACATCATCCGGATGTCGACGCAGCGCCCGAAATAAGGGTGCTGTTGTGCATCAGACGAAGTGAAAGAGGCAGGACGCGTGGCAGCCGAACAGGCCAAAGTGGATCCGATGCACCAGTTCACGATCGAGCCGCTGTTCGGCACCGATCACTGGGCAATCGCAGGCTACAACATCGCATTCACCAATTCCGCGCTGTGGATGGCGATCACCGCCGTCGTGCTGTGGGTGTTCGTGGCTGGTGGGCTGAAGCGCCAGGTGGTGCCCGGCCGCTGGCAGATGGCGGTGGAAAGCTTCACCGGGTTCATCGACAACCTGCTCGCCGCCAATGTTGGCCCGGCCGGCAAGAAGTATGTGCCCTACATCTTCTCGATCTTCATGTTCATCCTGTTTGCCAACCTGCTGGGGCTGCTGCCACTGGCGCTGGTCGGGCTGCATCCGTTCACTTTTACCAGCCATTTCTCGGTCACCGGCGTGCTGGCGATCCTGTCGTTCGCGATCGTGCTGGTCGTCGGGTTCTGGCGTCACGGGTTCCACTTCTTCTCGCTGTTCGTGCCGCACGGCACGCCGCTGTGGCTGATGTGGCTGATCCCGGTAATCGAACTGGTTTCCTTCCTGGTCCGCCCGTTCAGCCTCGCGCTGCGACTGTTCGTGGCGATGATGGCCGGCCACGTGCTGCTGGAAGTGTTGTCCAGCTTCGTGATCGACAGCACCAACGCCGGGCCCGGCTGGGCTGCGATGATCGGCATCCCCAGCTTCGTGCTGATGATTGCGATCTGCGCGCTGGAACTGCTGGTCGCGGGCATTCAGGCCTATGTCTTCGCGCTGTTGACTTCGCTGTATCTCAACGACGCTGAAAACCTTCACTAAGTTTGTTATTCAACCACACGAATTTTCGAGAAAAGGAGTTTTGACATGGAACCTGCAAGCGCAAAGCTGATCGGCGCTGGTCTGGCTGCAATCGGTGCCGGCATGGCCGCCATCGGCGTGGGCAACGTCTTCGGTTCGTTCCTGGAAGGCGCACTGCGCAACCCGGGCGCTGCCGACGGCCAGCAGGGCCGCCTGTTCATCGGCTTCGCGGCCGCCGAACTTCTGGGCCTGCTGTCGTTCGTCGTCGCGATGATCCTGATCTTCGTCGCCTGACGCACGCACCCCAATACTGACCGACCGGCCGGTTCCTGACCCCCATCCGGGGGCAGGGCCTGCCGGGCAGATGCGGACGCCCCGATGCCTCAAATCTCGCAGCTTGCCGAGACGTACTCCAGCCAGATCTTCTGGCTGCTGATCTTCTTCGGCTTCGTCTTTTTCGCCATTGGCCGGGGCATGGTGCCCAAAGTCATGGCGACTGTGGAAGCGCGCGACCAGCAGATCGCCGCTGACCTTGCCGCTGCTGAAGCGGCCCGGAATGCGGCCGATGCCGAGGAAGAGGCATGGCGCGTCCAGGCCAACGCCCAGCGCGCCGAAGCCCAGTCCGTGATCGCTGCGGCGAAACTGGATGCGGCCAAGGCGAGCGAAGTCCGGCTGGCTTCGGCCAGCGCCGCGATCGACGCCCGCGTCGGTGAAGCGGAAGCCCGCATTTCTGCCGCACGCGGCGATGCGCTCAAGGAAATTGAAACCGTTGCCGCCGAAGCGGCCAGCGACATCGTCGCTCGGCTGGCGGGCGTAACGGTGGATGCCGCCGCTGCCCAGGGCGCGGTCAAGGAGGTGCTCCATGGCTGATCTCACCCTGCTGGCAAGCGCCGCGCACCCCCAGCCGGTGGCCTTCGGGTTCATCAATCCCGGCATGTGGGTGGCTTTGGCGATGACCTCGCTGATCCTCCTGATGGTCTGGAAAAAGGTTCCGGGCCTGATCACGTCGGGTCTGGATTCGAGCATTGCCGAGATCCGCAAGCAGCTGGATGAAGCCAAGGCGCTGCGCGCCGAAGCCGAAGCACTGCGCAAGGAATATGCCGACAAGATCGCTGGCGCCGAACAGGATGCCGCCGAGATGCTGGCCCACGCCAAAAACGAAGCCGACGCGATCATCGCGAAGGCAGAGACTGACACCACTGCACTGATCGCCCGCCGTGAAAAGATGGCGGAAGACAAGATCGGTGCCGCACAGCGCGGCGCGGTTTCAGAACTGCGCGCCAAGGCAGCCGAAGCGGCCACCGCCGCTGCACGTGGCCTGATCGCCGCCAACCACAACGCCAAGGCCGACAAGGTTCTGGTGGATGAGGCGATCGGCGGCCTCTGACGGGATAGAGAGCTGGAGAGGGAAAAGGGCGGTCTTCGGGCCGCCCTTTTTCGTCGTGGTGCTGGGGTTCCGCTCAGGGCTCCAGCACGATCTTGCCGATGATTTCGCGCCCGGCCATCGCCGCGAACGCCTCGCGCCAGCGGCTGAGCGGCAGGGTCCGGTCGATGTGGGGGACCAGTTGGCCCGCTGCGGCCAGATCGAGCACGGCGGCGCGGATCGCGGTGCCGCGCGCGGGAAAGCGCCGGGCATATTCGCCTGCGCGCACCCCTACGACCGAGAAGCCCTTGATCAGGGGGATATTGGTCGAAATATCGGCGATTCTCCCCCCGGCAAAGCCGATCACCAGCAGCTTTCCGCCGAACGCGACGCAGCGGGTGCTTTCATCGAACACATCGCCGCCGACCGGATCAAACACGAGGTCGCACAAGGCCCCGCCGGTCAGTTCGATCACCGCGTCGCGGAACCGGCCCGTGGCCGAAATCACGGCATCAGCCGCGCAGGCCGCGCGCAGGCGTTCCACCTTGTCCGGCGATCCGGTGGTGGCGATCACGCGCGCGCCCAGCCGCTTGGCCAGTTCCACCGCCGCCAGTCCGACCCCGCCGGACGCGCCGTGGATCAGCACCCACTGACCGGCCTTCAGCCCGCCGATCTCGACCAGCGCGGTGTAAGCGGTGACATAGGCCGCGCCGAGCGAGGCAGCGGCGGGATAGCTCAGCCCATCAGGAATGCGCTGGACCGAACCGGGTTCGACCACCGCATATTCCGCCATCGCCCCGGTCTTGTGACCACCGAATACGCGGGTGCCGGGCGGGAAGGGGCTGCCCGAATCGGCCTCCACCACATCGCCCGCCAGCTCCAGTCCCGGCACGAACGGCAGCGGCGGTTTGAATTGGTATTCGCCCCGCGTCATCAGCAGGTCCGGGAAGTTGAGCGAACTCGCGCGGACCTTGACCAGCAGCTGGCCGGGCTGGCGGACCGGGTCCGGCAAATCGGCCAGACGCGTGCCCGACAGGTCGGGTGAGAGCGCTTCGACGAGCAGGGCTTTCATTGGGCGGCAAACTCGAACGGGGTGGGTTAAAAGGTATCCTTGGCGGTGCGCAGGGCGGCAAAGGTGGCTATGGCATCTCCGACTTTACCGCCGTGAGTGGCCCACCGCGCTTGCAGGTCCGGATCGTCGGCGCGCAGGAACGGATTGGTCAGCAGCTCGCGCGTCAGCACTGTTGGCACGGTGGGCCGCCCTTCGGCCCGCGCCTTGGTGATCTGCGCGGCGTAGTCCTGCAACTGCGCGTTGTCGGGATCGGCGTGCAGGGCAAAGCGCGCGTTCGAGGCGGTGTATTCGTGCGCGCAATAGAGCAGCGTTTCGCCCGGCAGGGCCTTGATCCGCGTCAGGCTGGCCCAGAACTGGTCCGGCTGACCTTCGAACATCCGCCCGCAGCCCAGCGCGAACACCGCGTCCCCGACGAACGCCGCGCCCGCTTGCGCCAGATGATAGGCGACATGGCCGTTGGTGTGGCCGGACACGTCGATCACCTGCGCCGTGAAGTCGCCCAGCGTCACCGTGTCGCCATGTGCGACCACGCGGTCGGGCGCTGCGATTCGCTCTACCTCTGCCGGGGCGGAGACGATGCAGCCGGTCGCGGCCTTGATCGCGGCGTTGCCCCCGGCGTGATCGGGGTGCCAGTGGGTGTTCCAGATCTGGGTGATCTGCCAGCCGCGTTCCTGCGCGGCATGCAAACAGGCGTCGGCATCGGGCGTGTCGATGCAGGCGGTTTCGCCGCTGGCGGGATCGTGGATCAGGTAGCCGTAGTTGTCGGACAGGCAGGCGAACTGGTGGATTTCAAGCATGCGGTATTCTCCCGCACCCACCATAGCGCGGCGTTAGCAAAGCAAAAGGCGTCAAAGCAAAAGCCCGCCCGGATCGCTCCGGACGGGCTTTTGTGTGTTGTCTGATCCCCCGCGCAGGCGGGGGTCTCAGCCAGTCAGACGCTTTCCCGCACGATATCCCCGCCTGCGCGGGGACTTCGGCGGGTAAGGCTTACTGCTTGGCCTTCAGCGCGGCGCCGAGGATGTCGCCCAGCGAAGCGCCGGCATCCGACGAACCGTACTGTTCCACAGCTTCCTTCTCTTCATGGAGCTGACGCGCCTTGATCGAGAAGTTCGGCTTCTTGGAACGGTCGAACCCGGTAACCATCGCGTCGATCTTCTGACCAACCTGGAAGCGATCCGGACGCTGTTCGTCGCGGTCGCGGCCAAGGTCCGAACGCTTGATGAAGCCGGTCGCGCCGTCGTCGCCAGCCTGGACTTCCAGGCCGCCGTCGCGGACTTCCAGAACGGTCACGGTGATGACTTCGTTCTTGCGCAGCGAACCCGTCGTGGCAACGCCGCCAGCCGCCGGAGCGCCCTTTTCAAGCTGCTTCATGCCGAGGCTGATGCGTTCCTTGTCGACATCGACGTCGAGGACGATGGCCGAAACCTGCTCACCCTTGCGGTGCAGCGCCAGCGCGTCTTCACCCGAGATGCCCCAGGCGATGTCGGACATGTGAACCATGCCGTCCACGTCGCCATCCAGGCCGATGAACAGACCGAATTCGGTCGCGTTCTTGACTTCGCCTTCGACGGTCGAGCCAACCGGGTGCTTTTCGGCGAAAGCTTCCCACGGGTTCTGCTGGGCCTGCTTGAGGCCGAGGCTGATGCGGCGCTTGTCCGAATCGACTTCCAGCACCAGCACGTCGACTTCCTGCGAGGTCGAGACGATCTTGCCGGGGTGGACGTTCTTCTTGGTCCAGGACATTTCCGAAACGTGGACCAGGCCTTCGATGCCGGCTTCCAGTTCCACGAACGCACCGTATTCGGTGATGTTGGTGACGGTGCCGTGCAGCTTGGCGCCAACCGGGTACTTGGCGGCGACGCCTTCCCACGGATCCGATTCCAGCTGCTTCATGCCCAGGCTGATGCGCTGGGTGTCCTGGTTGATGCGGATGATCTGGACCTTCACGGTGTCACCGATGTTGATGACTTCGTTCGGGTGGTTGACGCGCTTGTAGCTCATGTCGGTGACGTGCAGCAGGCCGTCGATGCCGCCCAGGTCAACGAACGCACCGTAATCGGTGATGTTCTTCACAACGCCGTCGATGATCTGGCCTTCGGCGAGGTTCTGGATCAGGCCCGAACGCTGTTCAGCGCGGGTTTCTTCCAGCACGGCGCGGCGCGAAACGACGATGTTGCCGCGGCGGCGGTCCATCTTCAGGATCTGGAACGGCTGCGGCACGTCCATCAGCGGAGCGACATCGCGCACGGGGCGGATATCGACCTGCGAACCGGGCAGGAACGCCACGGCGCCGTCGAGGTCGACCGTGAAGCCGCCCTTCACGCGGCCGAAGATCACGCCTTCAACGCGCTTGCCTTCGCCAAATTCGTTTTCAAGCTTGTCCCAGGCGGCTTCGCGGCGGGCGCGGTCGCGGCTGAGCATTGCTTCACCGTCGGCGTTTTCAACGCGGTCGACGTAAACTTCGACTTCATCGCCGACCTTCAGCCCGTGGGGCTGGCCAGCCATGGCGAATTCCTTGAGCGCAACGCGCCCTTCGCTCTTGAGGCCAACGTCGATGACGGCCTTGTCGTTTTCGATCGCGGTGATGGTGCCCTTGACGACGCGGCCTTCAAAGCCACCATCGGCGGCAGTGCCAAGCGTTTCGTCAAGCAGCGCGGCGAAATCGTCGCGCGTGGGGTTGCTAGCCATTGCTAAGTTCCTTCAACGTTTTTTCCGGCCAGGCGGTTGAATCCGCCGGTCTTTTCTCCGCCGCAGCACCATTGCCAGGGCGGGCCAAAAAGTAGCCGAACTGCCTGCCGGGCCGAATGCCATGGCAGGCGCCCGCGCAGCCGTGTGGCCTGCAGACCGGCGGCGCTTAGGCGCGGGAGGGCGGAAAAGCAAGGAAAATGGGCGCGTTCGGGCGCTGGGCGGATCAGATCGCCGGGCGGTAATCCGGGCGTTGCAGCGTGACCATGTAGTCAGCCAGATCGCGGTTCCGGCGCGGGGGGACCTTGAAGTTCATCGCATCGGGGAAATTGTGCGAATCGCGCAGGAACGTGCGCAGCGTTTCGCGGGTCAGGCCGGGGGTGTTGGCGATATCCTCGAACGCCGGGGATTCCGGGTTGGGAGAGGGGGTGTTGACCGTGACGGCGTGGCAGGCGGCGCAGCGCTGCTCGGCAAAGGCGAGGCCGCGCTGCGCGGATTTCGACAGCTTGGGCTGGGCCGGACCGGCGGCGTTCACCGCGCATGCGGCCGAGAGCAGCAGGGTGGACGCGGCGAGCAGTTTCAGCATGATCCGGCAGCTTTCGTTACGATGGCCCTGACATGGGCAATGGCAGCGGCAATGGCTTCATCGCGGCCCATGTCCGATGTGTCGAGCAAAACCGCGTCACGGGCGGCGACCAGCGGCGCTTCGGCGCGCGAGCGGTCCCGCGCATCGCGGGCCTCCAGATCGGCGGCGATGTCGGCCAGCGCAACATCCCGGCCCTGGAGCTGCATTTCCCTGAACCGGCGCTCCGCCCGGGCCGGTACGCTGGCGACGACAAACAGCTTTGCCTCCGCCTCCGGCGCGATCACGGTGCCGATATCGCGCCCGTCCAGCACCGCCCCGCCGGGCTGGAGCGCGAAGGCGCGCTGGCGTTCATACAGCGCCTGGCGCACCCCCGGATGGACCGAGACGCGGCTGGCGAGGCCGCCGGTCGTTTCGCTGCGCAGTTCCGGATCATCCAGCAGGCTCTCGGCGAACGCGCAGGCAGCCAGCGCAGCGGCGGGGTCATCCGGGTTGCCGCCATTCAGCCCAACCTGCCGCCCGACCGCGCGATAGAGCAGGCCCGTATCGAGGTGCGGCAGGCCGAACTCAGCGGCGAGTGCCTTGGCGATAGTGCCTTTGCCCGATGCGGTGGGGCCATCGACCGCGATGATCATGCCGCCGCTCCGCGCCGACGCCCACGTTCAAGCCAGGCCCTGACCAGACCCCAGATTGCGATGGCCGCCCAGAAGAATTCCAGCACGAGCGAGGCGAGGTTGAAATTGACCAGCAGCGACACCGTCAGAAATGCTGCACCCAGCAGGTTCACGCTGTGCTGCACGAACGGGTTGGGCGCGCGGTGCGCGGTGGCATAGCCATAGGCGAAGATGATGCAGACCGTGCCGAGCAGGCCGATCACGTTGGCGAGCGTTTCGTTCATGCCCGCAGCCCGTCGAGCAGCGCCTCGAACTCCGGGAAACTGGTGGCGATCGGGCGGGTGTCGTCCACTTCCACGCCGTTCGTGCTGACCAGTCCCGCGACGGCCATCGCCATGGCGATGCGGTGATCGAGGTGGGTGGCAATCGCAGCGGCCGTGCCGGGCAGCGGTTCGCCGCCGGTGCCGTCGATGATCAGGCCGTCCTCGGTTTCTGTCACCCGCGCACCCGCAGCGCTCAGCGCGGCGGCCATCACCGCCAGCCGGTCCGATTCCTTGACGCGCAATTCGTCCAGCCCGGTAGTGACGGTGCGGCCTTGGGCGAGCGCAGCGGCGACGAACAGCGCGGGGAATTCGTCGATCATGCTGGGGGCAACCGCCGGGTCGACCGTGATGCCCTTCAGCGCAGAGTGGCGCACGTGCAGGTCGGCGACCGGCTCGCCGCCGACTTCGCGCGGGTCGAGTTCCTCGATCTGGCCGCCCATCTGGCGCAGCACCTCGATCAGCCCTGCGCGGGTGGGGTTCAGGCCCACATTCTCGATCACCACATCGCTGCCGGGAACGATCAGTGCCGCGACGATAAAGAACGCGGCGGAAGAAGGATCGCCCGGAACCTCGATGATTTGCGGCTTCAGTTCTGCCTCACCGACGATGCGGATCGTGCGCACGCCGTCCGCGTCGGTGTCAACGTCCAGCTGCGCGCCAAAGCCGCGCAGCATTCGTTCGGAATGATCGCGGGTGGGAACCGGCTCAATCACGGTGGTGATGCCCGGCGTGTTCAGGCCCGCGAGCAGGATCGCGCTTTTGACCTGCGCCGAGGCGACCGGCAGGCGGTATTCGATCGGCACGGCGGGCGCCGCGCCGCGCAGCATCAGGGGCAGGGTGCCGCCCGGACTGGAGGTGAAGTCCGCGCCCATCCGGCGCAGCGGCTCGATTACGCGGCCCATCGGGCGTTTCGACAGGCTGGCATCGCCGATGAAGCTGGCGGTGATCGGGTGGCTGGCGACCAGCCCCATCAGTAGCCGGGTCGAGGTGCCGGAATTGCCCATGTCGAGCGCGACCTCTGGCTGGAGCAGCGCGCCGACGCCCACGCCGTTCACGCGCCATTCGCCGTCACCAACGCGCTCCACAGTGGCGCCCATTGCTCGCATCGCGGCGGCGGTGGAGAGGACGTCTTCGCCTTCCAGCAGGCCGGTCACGCGGGTTTCGCCCACCGCCAGCGCACCCAGCATGATCGACCGGTGGCTGATCGACTTGTCGCCGGGAACCCGAATGCGCCCTTTCAGCGGGCCAACGGGAACGAAGCGGCGGGGGCGCAGCTGAGCAGGATCGGCGCTGGACAAGGGGGCGGGCTTTCGCTTTAGGGGGTCATGCAATGCGCGCGGCTTTTGACAGCGGGCGCGCGCTATGGCAAGGCGCGCGCCGCGCTGGGACAAGCGCAAGCTGTCTCCAATACGAATTGAAAGTTTCAGCCTGCGGTGGTTCGCGGCAGGCAGTATCAAGGAATTGACATGGTCAAGGCTGAATGGGGCTCCAAGCACGGCTGCCCGAAGTGCGGCACCCGCTTTTACGATCTGGGCAAGGATGACCCGATCACGTGCATCGAATGCGGCTATGCCTGGACGCAGGAAGCGGTGCTGAAATCGAAGCAGCCGATTCCCTATGAGGAAATCCAGAAGGAAAAGGCTGACGTCGTGGAAGACGTCGATCTGGCCGCTGAAGACCTGGATATCGACGAAGACGGCGATTCGCCGGACAACGACGTCGACCTGGGCGGTGACGACGATCTGGGCGTCGGCCTGGACAGCGGCGGCGACACCGACGACGTTTGATGTTTTGAAAAACCCTCTTGCCAAGCCGGGACGTCGCACCTAATGGGGCGACCTCCCGGCGGAAGCGCTGGGGGATGGCAAGTCCTTCGGGGCAAGCCGCGATGAATGAATGGGGCCTTAGCTCAGCTGGGAGAGCGCCTGCATGGCATGCAGGAGGTCAGCGGTTCGATCCCGCTAGGCTCCACCATTCACCGTAAATAATCAGTGCTTAGCGGCAAGCTGGTCGGCGAGGTTTCGCCCACCGGCTTTTTTCGCGTTACGGAGTTTGCGAACGGATGTTCGATACCCTTTCAGATCGCCTCGGCAGCGTCTTTGACAAGCTGCGTGGCCGGGGTGCGCTGAAGGAGCAGGACGTCCGCGATGCAATGCGCGAAGTGCGCATAGCGCTGCTCGAAGCCGACGTCGCGCTGCCGGTTGTCCGCCGCTTCATCGATGACGTGACCGAACAGGCCGTGGGCCAGTCGGTCCTGCGCTCGGTCACGCCGGGGCAGCAGGTCGTCAAGATCGTCAACGACGCGCTGGTCGAGATGCTGGGCGGGGCAGAAACCGCGGAACTGGACCTCAACGCCGCGCCGCCGGTGGTGATCATGATGGTCGGCCTGCAAGGTTCGGGCAAGACCACCAGCACCGCCAAACTGGCCAAGCTGCTCAAGGAAAAGCACGGCAAGAAGGTGATGATGGCGTCGCTCGACGTCAATCGCCCGGCCGCGCAGGACCAGCTGAAAGTACTGGGCGAGCAGGTGGACGTGGCCACCCTGCCGATCATCGCGGGCCAGGCCCCGGTCGACATCGCCACCCGCGCGCTGCAATCGGCGAAGTTGCAGGCGGTGGACGTGCTGCTGCTCGACACCGCGGGCCGGCTCCACGTCGATCAGGCGCTGATGGACGAGATGCGCGCAGTCGCGTCGATCTCGGTGCCGAAGGAAACGCTGCTGGTCGTCGATTCGCTGACCGGGCAGGACGCGGTGAACGTCGCGCAAAGCTTTGCCGGACAGGTTGACCTGACCGGCGTGATCCTGACCCGGATGGACGGCGATGCGCGCGGCGGTGCGGCGCTGTCGATGCGGGCCGTCACCGGCAAGCCGATCAAGTTTGCCGGCACCGGCGAAAAGCTGGACGCACTGGAAGTGTTCCAGCCGAGCCGCGTCGCGGGCCGGATTCTGGGCATGGGCGACATCGTCTCCATGGTCGAAAAGGCCGCGCAGGCGATCGAGGCGGATGAGGCCGAGCGCATGGCCGCGCGCATGGCCAAGGGCCAGTTTGACCTCAACGACTTGCGCACGCAGCTCAAGCAGATGCAATCGATGGGCGGGCTGGGCGCATTGGCGGGCATGATGCCGGGCATGAAAAAGGCCAAGGCGGCGATGCAGCAGGGCGGGATGGATGACCGGGTGCTGTTGCGGATGGATGCGATCATCGGTTCGATGACGCCCAAGGAACGCCTGAAACCCGACCTGCTCAACGCCAAGCGCAAGATCCGCATTGCCAAGGGTTCCGGCACGCAAGTGCAGGATGTGAACAAGCTTCTGAAAATGCACCAGGAAATGGAGCGGGCGATGAAGCAGATCAAGAAGATGGGCGGCCTGAAGGGGCTGGGTGCCTTGTTCGGCAAAGGCGGTCTTGGCGCTGCCATGCCCGGACTTGGTGGGCCCGGCGGACTTCCCGGTCTGGGCGGCGGTGCGCCCGACCTCTCGAATTTCCTGAACAAGAAATAAGTTTTCAATATTAGTCAGAAAGGTAAGTCAAATGTCTGTTTCCATGCGTCTTTCGCGCGGCGGTTCCAAGAAGCGTCCGTATTACAAGGTGGTCGTTTCCAACAGCCGTGCCCCGCGCGACGGCAAGTATCTGGAACAGGTCGGCACCTATAACCCGCTGCTGGCCAAGGACGATGAAAACCGCGTCCGCCTGATCGAAGACCGCGTCCGTTACTGGATCGGCGTTGGCGCCCAGCCGACCGATCGCGTTGCCCGCATGCTCGACAAGGCCGGGATCAAGGAACGCGCCGCGACCGAAAACCCCAACAAGGCTGAACCGGGCAAGAAGGCCAAGGAACGCGCTGAAGACAAGGCGTCCAAGGCCGCTGCCGCTGAAGAAGCTGCCCGTGAAGCAGCTGAAGCCGCTGCTGCTGCCGCCGCCGCTCCTGCCGCCGCTCCGGCGGTTGAAGAAGCTCCGGCTGCTGAAGAAGCTGCCCCGGCTGAAGAACAGGCCGCAGGCTAAGCCTTGGCTACGGACCGCCCCGTCACCCTTGCGGCTGTTTCCGGCGCGCATGGCGTGACGGGCGATGTTCGGCTGAAGCTGTTTGGTGAAGGCGTGGCAGCGCTCAAGCGCTACCGCGCCTTCAACGATTCCAGCCTGACGCTGACCAGCCTGCGCGATGACGGCAAGGGCGGGGCGATTGCCCGCTTTGCCGAAGTGGCGGACCGCACCGCCGCCGAACGGCTGCGCGGCACGGCGCTGACCGTGCCGCGCTCAACGCTGCCGCCGCTGGCGGACGGCGAGTACTACCACGCCGATCTGCTCGGCCTGCCGGCCGTTTCGACCGACGGGGCGGACCTGGGTGAATGCATCGCCATCGACAATTTCGGTGCAGGCGACGTGCTCGAAATCCGCACGCCCGAAGGCAAACGCTTCATGGTCCCGATGAGCCTGGATGCCGTGCCGGAATGGAATGCCGACCGGCTGGTGATTACGGCTGCTTACGCCCAACTGGACTGACTGGTGGACTGACCAGCGCCGCCACCGCCGCGCCAAACCGGTCCAGCTCAAAGTTCTGCGGATCGTCATGCGCTTCGGGAATTCCGCCGTCCACCGTGGCGTGGAACCCCGGAATCAGCCAGCGTCCGGCCCGCGCGCTGACATAGACATAGAGCGCGGCCAGCATCCGGTATTGCTCGGCCGAGAACCCCGGCTGCGGCCCCTCGGTCTGCCCCCGGCTGGTCGCGCCCGGCAGGAACCGGCGCGGCTGGACCGTTTCGATATGCACGAACCGCCCGCGCGCCGTCGGGCCGACCACGCGGCTTTCCAGCTTCGTCGCGCGCCATGGCTCGATGAATTCATGCCCCGCCCAGATCTGCCCGACCCGGTTGAGGAAGATATGCGCAACCGGCTGTCTGGCGAAGGTTCCGTCCATGTAGGGGATGAAGTCGTTCACCTTCCAGTCGTTGTGGATGTCCTTCGGGAACGGTTCGTTCGCATAAAACGGCGTGCTGGTATCGTGGATCACGTAGTAGAGCAGCGGCACCCCCGCTTCGGTCTGCGAGACAGGGGCATTGGCATATTTGGTTGCATATTCCCGGTAAGGTTCGGGAAACTGCGCCAGCGCGGCCAGCTTCATCGCTTCGGTTGGCGCCGTGGGACTTTCGAGCAGGGCCTTGATCACCGGTGGCAGCGGTTGATCCCGCTTGGCCCCCATCAGCTCGACCTTGCGCAGCAGGCACGTGGCCTGTTCCACCGGGGTTCCCGCAAAAGTCAGCGTATCGCGGTCAAACCGGCACTCGCCGATTTCCTCGGCACTGGCGAGCGGCGCGGCGAACAGCAAGGGCAGGGCGGCCAGTGTCAGGGCAGGCAGGCGCTTCATTTGACGGTTGCTCCTGAAATGTATATACACGATGTATATACGGAGGTCGTCCATGGGCAAGGAATACATCGCCAAAAGTTTCAAATCCGGGAACTCGGTCGCCATCCGTCTGCCGGCTGCCCTGGGTATCGAACCGGACCGGGAATGGACCGTCAGCGAAGTCGATGGCGAATTGATAATCCGCGCCAAGGCGCAGTCCGGCAAGCGGATCGATCTGACTGGAATCTACGGCTCCTGTCCCGGCCTGAAACCACTCGCTCCGGAAGACCGGCTGATTGAGACGCGCGAACCTGACTGGGAAGGAAAGCGGCTTGGCCATGGTTGAGCCGCGCTATCTGCTCGATACGAACATCTGCATCTATTTACTGGAAGGCCTGTCACCCGAAGCGCGTGACCGGGTCGAAACGCTTGAACCGGGTGAAGTGGCGACGTCGGCGATCTGCTATGCCGAAGTGATGCGCGGGGTCGATCCGGCCCGCGCCGAGGCGGTTGCCAACACCGAACGGCTGTTCGGGGCCATCACCGTGCTCGATTTCAGCAAAGATGCCGCGCGGCGTTATGCCGAACTCGCGTTCCGCCGCCACAGCTTCGACCGGCTGATCGCTGCCCACGCTCTGGCGCTGGGCCTGGTACTGGTGACCAACAACGAAGCCGACTTTGCCGATGTGCCGGGCCTTAAGCTAGAAAACTGGACCGTATGACTTTCTCTGCCACCGTGCTCACGCTCTATCCGGAAATGTTTCCCGGCCTGCTGGGCGTCTCGCTCGCAGGACGGGCGTTGGGCGAGGGGAAGTGGGCGCTCGATACCGTGCAGATCCGCGATTTCGCGATCGACAAGCACCGCACCGTCGATGACACGCCGGCTGGCGGCGGGGCGGGGATGGTGCTGCGGGTGGACGTGCTGGCAGCGGCGGTGGATCATGCGCTGGCGGCCCATCCCGGCTGCCCGGTGATCGCGATGACCCCGCGCGGAAAGCCGCTCACGCAGGCGCGGGTGCGCGAACTGGCAGGCGGCCCCGGCGTGATCGTGCTGTGCGGCCGGTTCGAGGGATTTGACGAGCGGATTTTCGAGGGCCGCGCGATCGAGGAAGTCTCTGTCGGCGATATCGTGCTGTCCGGCGGGGAGCCGGCGGCGCTGATGCTGCTCGACGCTTGCATTCGCCTGCTGCCCGGCGTAATGGGCGCGGCTTCCAGTGGGACCGAGGAGTCGTTTGAAAACGGCTTGCTCGAATATCCCCACTATACCCGACCCCAGGAATGGGAAGGGCGCACGATCCCCGAAGTGCTGCGATCGGGGGATCATGCGAAGATCGCTGCCTGGCGGAAACACCAGGCAGAGGATCACACTCGGTTACGCAGGCCGGATCTTTGGGAACGTCATTCGGACGTTCGGGTCCAGTCTGCCTCTGGCGCGCGGCGAAAAAATGAGGACCAGGGTCAATGAACCTGATTCAGCAGATCGAAGCCGAGGAAATTGCCAAGGCTGCCAAGGATATTCCGGTTTTCCGCCCCGGTGACACCGTGCGCGTTGGCGTGCGCGTGGTTGAAGGCGAACGTACCCGTGTTCAGGCCTATGAAGGCGTCTGCATCGCGCGTGCGAACAAGGGCTTCAGCTCGAACTTCACCGTTCGCAAGATGAGCTTTGGCGAAGGCGTGGAACGCGTATTCCCGATCTATTCGCCGAACATCGAATCGATCACCGTGGTTCGCCGCGGCGTCGTGCGTCGTGCCAAGCTGTACTACCTGCGTGGTCGTACCGGTAAGCGCGCCCGCATCGCCGAGCGCCGCGACGTGCGCACCGAGGGCTGATAACAAGCCCTCTGGCGCCGCACTGCGGAACCAGCTTAAGAAGGCGTCCTGGCCCAGCCAGGGCGCCTTTTTGCTTATCAGGACCAATGCCTTGCCATGCGAATGCTTCGACACCTGCTTGCTGCCACCATCCTCGCCGCGTCGGCACCCGGTTTGGCGGAGGACGCGGCCATGAGCGCTGCCCCCGCCGCGCCTGCTGCTGCTGCGGCCGCTGACCTGACGTTCGCCCGCGTTTATGGCAGTCCCAGCCTGAACGGCCCGGTCCCGCGCGAGGTGAAGCTCTCGCCCGATGGCCGCTTCCTGACGCTGCTGCGCGGCCGCCCGGATGACCGCGAGCAGTACGACCTGTGGGGGTTTGACCGGACGACGAAGCAGTGGACGATGCTGGTCGACAGCCGCAAGCTGGGGTCGGGCAGGGACTTGTCCGAAGCGGAAAAGATGCAGCGCGAACGGCTGCGGATCGGCGATCTGAAAGGCATCGTCAGCTACACCTGGTCGGCGGACAGCCAGTCGATCCTGGTGCCGCTGGACGGAGACTTGTTCCTGGCCAGGCTGGACGGCACCGCCACGCGGCTGACTGATACCACCGAGGGCGAGCTTAACCCAGCGCTCAGCCCGCTGGGGCACCACGTATCGTTCGTGCGCGACCGGCGGCTGTGGACCGGCAAGGTCGGGGCCGAGGCCGCGCCCGTGACCCCGCAGGAGGGCGCTGAGGCGGTGCATTGGGGCGAAGCGGAGTTCGTCGCGCAAGAGGAGATGGCCCGCCACACCGGTTACTGGTGGGCGCCTGACGACAGCCGCATTGCCGTCCAGCGCTTTGACGAGAGCGGCGTGGCGGTGATCACCCGCGCCGCGATCGGGGCGGAAGGCACCAGGACCTATGATCAGCGCTATCCGCTGGCGGGGACCGACAATGCGGTGGTGTCGCTCCATGTCATGCAGCCCGATGGCAGCGGGCGGGTCGAGGTCGATCTGGGGCCGGACAAGGACATCTACCTTGCCCGCGTGAACTGGGCGGCGGACGGCAAGACGCTTTATGTCCAGCGCCAGAACCGCGACCAGACCCGGCTGGATATGCTGGCGGTCGATCCGGCCACCGGCAAGGCGCGGGTGCTGTTCACGGAAAACGCGGCGGAGCGCAGCTGGGTCAGCCTGTCGAACGACTATCGCTTTCTCAAGGACGGCAGCCTGATCTGGTGGTCAGAGCGGGACGGGTTCGGGCACCTCTATCACTTCAAGGGCGGCAAGTGGCGCCAGCTGACCAAGGGCGCGTGGATGGTGACCGCGCTGGCCGGGGTCGATGAAGCGCGCGGCAAGGTCTATTTTACCGGCACGAAGGACGATGTGCTGGCGCAGCAGGTCTATGCGCTCGATCTGGCCAGCCCGCGCAATGTGAAGCCGCTGGGCGAGTCGGGCTGGGTTCACAGCGCGACGATGGACAAGGACGGCCAATCGCTGCTGATCACCCGCCAGTCCCCCAGCCAGCCGCCACAAGTCTATCTGGCCGACACCAGCGGCAAGCGGATCGCGTGGGTGGAGGAAAACCGGCTCAACGCCGCGCACCCCTATGCGCCGCACCTCGCCAGTCACAAGCTGCCGGAATTCGGCACGGTCCCGGCGGCGGATGGCACGCCGCTGCACTGGCGGATGCTGAAGCCCGACATGGTGCCGGGCAAGCGCTATCCGGTGTTCTTCGATCACTATGGCGGCCCGTCGAACCAGCAGGTGACGCGCGGCTGGATCAATCCGCTGGCGCAGGCGATTGTCGATCAGGGCTATGTCTGGTTCCAGATCGACAACCGTGGCAGCGACAATCGCGGGGTGGCGTTCTCCAAGCCGATCTGGCGGGCGATGGGCGGTGTCGAGGTGGCGGACCAGCTGGTGGGCGCGCAGTTCCTCAAAACGCTGCCCTTCGTCGATCCGGCCAAGATCGCGACTTATGGCTGGTCCTATGGCGGCTACATGACGCTGAAAATGCTCCAGGCCAATCCGGGCGTCTATGCAGCGGGCATTTCCGGCGCGCCGGTGACCAGGTGGGAGCTGTATGACACCCACTACACCGAACGCTACATGGGCGATCCGCGTGAAGTGCCGCAGGCCTATGTGACAGCCAACGCGATGGCCGACACCGCGAAGATCAGCGATCCGCTACTGCTGATCCATGGCATGGCGGATGACAACGTGGTGTTCGAACATTCCTCTGCGCTGATCGCGAAGTTGCAGGCCGAGGCGGTGCCGTTCGAGATGATGCTCTATCCCGGCTACACCCATCGCGTCGGCGGGCCGAAGGTTGGCACGCACTTGTGGGAATCGATCTTTGCGTTCCTGCGGCGCAACGGGGTGACGCCGCCCGAGTGAGGGGCTAGGGGCAGGCACACAGGATTGGAGTACACAGGTTATGGGTTACCGGGTGGTAGTGGTCGGCGCGACCGGCAATGTCGGGCGTGAAATGCTGCACGTGCTGTCAGAGCGCGAGTTTCCGGTGGACGAAGTTGCGGCTGTGGCCAGCGCGCGCTCGACCGGGAGCGAGGTCGAATACGGCGAAACCGGCCGGATGCTCAAGGTGAAGAACATCGAACATTTCGATTTCACCGGCTGGGACATCGCGCTGTTTTCCGCCGGGTCCGCCGTGGCCAGGGAACATGGACCGCGCGCTGCTGCGGCTGGCTGCGTGGTGATCGACAATTCCAGCTATTTCCGGATGGACCCGGACGTGCCGCTGGTCGTCCCCGAAGTGAACCCGGAAGCGATCGATGGCTACAAGGCCAGGATGATCATCGCAAACCCCAACTGCTCGACCGCGCAGATGGTCGTCGCGCTGAAGCCGCTGCACGATGCGGCGCGGATCAAGCGCGTGGTGGTCAGCACCTATCAGTCGGTGTCCGGCGCGGGCAAGGAGGGCATGGATGAGCTGTTCGAGCAGAGCCGCAACATCTTCGTTGGCGATTCCGCTGAACCCAAGAAATTCACCAAGCAGATCGCCTTCAACGTGATCCCGCACATCGACAGCTTCCTGGATGATGGTTCGACCAAGGAAGAATGGAAGATGGTGGTCGAAACCAAGAAGATCCTCGATCCGAAGATCAAGGTAACCGCCACGTGCGTGCGCGTGCCGGTGTTCGTCGGCCATTCGGAATCGATCAACCTGGAATTCGAGGACGAGATTTCGGCCGAGGAAGCCCAGAACATCCTGCGCGAAGCCCCCGGCGTGATGCTGATCGACAAGCGCGAGGACGGCGGATACGTCACCCCGGTTGAATGCGTGGGTGACGGCGCGACGTTCGTCAGCCGCGTGCGCGAAGACCCGACGGTCGAAAGCGGCCTGTCGCTGTGGTGCGTGTCCGACAACTTGCGCAAGGGCGCGGCGCTCAACGCGGTGCAGATCGCCGAACTGCTCGGGCGGCGGCACCTGAAGAAGGGCTGAGCGGCAAATGCCCATCCCGGCTGCACAGCGCTGGATGCTGGGTGCGGTCGCGCTGGGCATACCGCTCAGCATCATCGGCGCGCTCTATCCGGCGAACACCTGGCTGCAGGTGGGGCCGGTCGCGCTGCTTTTGCCGCTAGCGGTCATTGGCTTGCGGCGCTGGCCGCTCAGCAACCGCACTGCTGGCTGCCTGACGGCGTTCGTGCTGCTGCACCTGCTGGCAGCCCGCTGGTCCTACAGTTTCGTGCCTTACGATGCATGGTTCGGCGGGGGTTTCGATGCGGCGTTCGGGTTTGAACGGAACATGTTCGACCGCCTGGTCCATTTGCTGTTCGGTCTGCTGGCCATCGTTCCGCTGGTTGAGATCGGCTCGCGCTATTGGGGATTGGCAGCGCGGGCGGCGAAAGTGGGCGCGGTGCTGATCGTGCTGGCGATTGGCAGCCTGTACGAAATCTTTGAATGGACCCTGACGCTGACCCTCGCTCCCGCCGACGCAGGCGCCTACAACGGTGAGCAGGGCGATATGTTCGATAGCCAGAAAGACATGGCGCTGGCCGCGCTGGGGGCGATCATGGCGCTGCCGTTCGCAAAGTCGGCTGTGCCTGAAGGGACCTGAATATGGGAAACGCGCCGGAGCTGATCTCCTCGTTTGATGGCACGCCGCTGGCGGTTCACCGCGTCGGCACGGGCCGGCCGCTGGTGCTGCTGCACGGGCTGTTTTCCAGCGCGGACATGAACTGGATCAAGTGGGGCCATGCCGCCACGCTGGCCGAGTCCGGGTTCGAGGTGATCATGCCCGATCTGCGCGCGCACGGGGCCAGCGGCAAGCCGCACGATCCGGCGGCTTATCCGGACGACGTGCTGGCGCAGGACCTCGCGGCGCTGGTGGCGGCGTTGGGGCTGGTCGGCTATGATCTTGGCGGGTTCTCGCTCGGTTCACGCACCTGCGTCCGCGCGGTGATCGGCGGTCTTGCCCCCAGACGGCTGGTGCTGAGCGGCATGGGGCTGGAAGGGCTGGCCGGGTGGACCGGACGGCAGGCGTTCTTCATCGACGCGATCGACCGGTTCGACAGCATTCGGCAAGGCGATCCGGCCTACTTTGCCGTGCAATTCATGAAGAGCATGAAGGTTGACCGGGTCGCCGCGCGGCTGCTGCTCGGCACGATGACCGATACCGATCCGGCGGCGCTGGCGGCGATCACCATGCCGACGCTGGTGGTTTGCGGGGACGAGGACCGGGATAACGGCTCGCCCGAAAAGCTGGTCGCCGCGCTGCCGCAAGCGGTCCATGCGGTGATCCCCGGCACCCATATGAGCTGCGTAACCAGGCCGGAACTGGGCCGCACGATCCGCGACTGGCTGGCGGTTTAAGCCTGGCCTCATTTTCCCCAGCGGCTCGACACGAACGGAGGTAGGAGGTTGGGGAGAGCTTACCGGAACGGCGGCTCGTCGAATGCGCGTAGTTTGCGGGAATGGAGCCGGGCGCCTTCGGCGCGCAACAGATCGCAGGCGGTGGTGCCGATCTGGAGGTGGGCGGCAATCGCTTCCTCGTAAAAGCGGTTGGCCTGTCCGGGTAGCTTGATCTCACCGTGCAGCGGCTTGTCCGATACGCACAGCAGTGTGCCGTAGGGCACCCGGAAGCGATAGCCTTGCGCGGCGATGGTGGCGCTTTCCATGTCGATTCCGATGGCGCGGCTCAGGCTCAGGCGGTGGGCGGACTGGGTGTAACGCAGCTCCCAGTTGCGATCGTCGGTGGTGGCGACCGTGCCGGTGCGCATCCGCTTTTTCAGGTTCGCGCCAATATCGCCGCTGACCATTTCAGCCGCGCGGGCCAGCGCGATCTGCACTTCGGCAATCGCCGGGATCGGGATTTCGGGCGGCAGCACCGGATCGAGCACGTGATCGTCGCGCAAGTAGGCATGGGCCAGGACATAGTCCCCGATCCGCTGCGTATCGCGCAGGCCGCCGCAGTGGCCGATCATCAGCCAGGCTTCGGGGCGCAGGACGGCCAGATGGTCGCAGATCGTCTTGGCGTTGGACGGGCCGACCCCGATGTTGACCAGCGTGATCCCGGTCCGGTCCGGACGGACGAGGTGATAGGCCGGCATCTGGTGGCGGCGCCAGGCCGTATCGGACAGCCGAGCACGGGCATGGTCAGTCGGCTCGTCGATCAGCAGGCCGCCCGCACCAGACAGCAGGGTATAGCCATCCTTGCCGAGCTGCTGCGCCGCCCAGTCAACAAATTCATCGACATAGCGGTGATAGTTGGTGAACAGGATGAAGCGCTGGAAGTCCTCGGTCGCGGTGCCGGTATAGTGCGCCAGCCGTGCCAGGCTGAAATCGGTGCGCAGGCCATCGAACAGCGCCAGCGGATGAATGTCCTCCATCCCGTCGACCGCGATGCCATCGGCCAGTTCATCACCGATGGCGGCGAGTTCGGTGGTCGGGAAATACCGCGCCAGATCGCCGGGCTGCAGCGCGCCAAGCGCGGAGCTGGCGTCGATCACATAGGGGAACGGGATTTCCTGGGCTGACCGGCCGACTTCGATCTCGATCGCATAATCATCCTGCAGCAGCGCGAGCTGCTCGGTCAGGTAATCGGTGAACAGCGCCGGACGGGTGACAGTGCTGGAGAATGTGCCCGAATGGGCCAGCCGACCGAACGCACGGGCCAGATCGGGCCGGGTTTCCTCGCCCGCATAGTTGATCCGGATTTCCGGATAGCACCATTCACGGTCGGCGCGGCGGCTGGCGGGGGGAAGGGTGCCGTCGCTCGCAAAAGCGGCAATGTCTGCGCGAAGCGTGGTGACGGCGGCGTCGTAAACGCGGACCAATTCCGCGATGATGTTTTCTGTCTTTTCCATCGCGGGCTTATAAGGTGGTTGTCAGAAAGTTTCAACTCGGCGCATGAAAGTGGTCAGCAGACCCTTCAAGTCCGGGGTGACGGTAGTGTGGGAGAATGACTTTTCGTCCACCCCAAACGAAGAAAGGGGCGCCGAAGCGCCCCTTTCCGGTAGTTTGCAGCCGGGATGCGCGAAGCTTACGCTTCTTCGCTGTCCTCAGCAGCCGGTGCTTCGACTTCGATGTCTTCGCCGTTGCCGGCTTCGAAATCGGTGTCGGCAGCAGCGGCGACGTCTTCGTCGAACATCGCGGCGATCACGTCGACGCCCTGGGCCTGCTGTTCAGCTTCGTCCGGCGAGCGGGCGACGTTGACCTTGACGGTCACAGCAACTTCAGGGTGCAGCTGGATGCGCACGGTGGACACGCCGATCGTCTTGATCGGGCGTTCCAGCACGATCATCGCCTTCTGCAGGTTCGCGCCATCGGCGTTCAGTGCATCAACGATGTCACGCACCGAAACCGAACCATAGAGCTGGCCGGAGTTCGACGAGGCGCGGATCAGGATGACCGAACGGCCTTCGACGTCCGTTGCGTGGACTTCGGCTTCGCCGCGGCGGGCCGCGTTGTCAGCTTCGATCTTCGAGCGGTTGGCTTCGAACACCTTGCGGTTGGCTGCGTTGGCGCGCAGCGCCTTCTTGTTCGGCAGCAGGAAGTTGCGCGCGTAACCGTCCTTGACGGTGACGACATCGCCAATCGAGCCGAGCTTTTCGACGCGTTCGAGGAGGATGATTTCCATGGGACGTGCCCTCCTTACTTCACGAGGTAGGGCAGCAGCCCCAGGTGACGGGCACGCTTGATCGCCTGACCCAGTTCGCGCTGCTTCTTCGCCGAAACGGCGGTGATGCGCGAGGGGACGATCTTGCCGCGTTCAGACATATAGTTCTGAAGCAGGCGCGTATCCTTGTAGTCGATCTTGGGAGCGTTCTTGCCCGAGAACGGGCAGCTCTTGCGGCGGCGGAAAAATGCGCGGGCCATGATTAAAACTCCTCACGATCACGGCGACGGGTGCGCTCACGATCGTTCTTGCGCATCTGCACCGACGGGCCGGCTTCATGTTCCTCAACGCGGACGGTCATGAAACGGATCACGTCTTCGTTGATCGCGGTCTGGCGTTCCAGTTCGGCCACAACGCCGGCGGGCGCTTCGATGTTCAGCAGCACGAAGTGCGCCTTGCGGTTGCGCTGAATTTTGTAGGCGAGGTTCTTGAGGCCCCAGGTTTCGGTCTTGGTGACCTTACCGGCATTGGCCTCAACGATTTCCGTCGCGGTGGCAGCCAGCGCATCAACTTGCGCCTGGCTGAGATCCTGGCGGGCCAGGAACACGTGCTCATATAGAGCCACGGCAGCTTCCTTTATCTCGGTAACCGATCGCTGGCGTTCCGCACCATTGCGGGGCCCCTCCGGCTTTCTTGAATTTCCCAAAGTGCTTCGGGAAGAGGGGCGCTTAGCCGGATCTGGCGCAAATGCAAGCAGGAACGCCCGCGTCCGGGTGATTTCGGCTGCGCTGCGGATTGCAGTTGCATTTTGCGCAAGGTCAACGACAGCCATGCTGCACCTGCTAACAAGGCGGGCATAATCCAAGGAGACAAGCCATGTCGGCCGATCAAGTTGCTGCCACACCGCAAATCACCGAACTGAAGACCCGGTCGGGTGCCACGCTGGCGGTCCGTCCCGTGACGCCTGCGGACGAACCGCTGCTGGAAGAGTTCTTCGACCGGGTAAGCGACGATGACCGCCGGTTCCGGTTCCTGTCGGCGCACAAGCACCTTGACCACAAGATCCTCGCGCCGCTGGTCGAAGTCGATCACTTCCGCACGGAGAGCTTCATCGCGTTCGACGAAGCGACCGGACTGGTCGTGGGTCATGCGATGCTGGCCTGTGACAACCCGCTCGATACCGGGGAAATCGCGATTTCGGTCTGCGGCAACTGGCGCGGCAAGGGGGTGGGCTGGGCGCTGCTGGACGTGCTGGCCGAAGCGGCCCGCCATCGCGGCCTGCGCCGGGTGATCTCGATCGAGGACCGCGAAAACCACGCCGCGATCGACCTGGAACGCGAAAAGGGCTTTGTCCCCCACGGCGTCGAGGGCGATCCGCATCTGGTGATGCTCGAGAAGATTCTGCGCTGAGCCCTGAACCAAGGGCGGGGACAGGCTGGAACTGACCCTTGAACTGGACCGCTTTGCGCCGATAAGCAGGCGGCTGGTTTCAAGGGAAAGTCCTGTTTCATGTCCACCGGCCTGATTGCGCTGCTCGATGATATTTCCCTGATCGCGAAAGCGGCGGCGGCCTCGATCGACGATGTCGGCGTGGCAGCAGCCAAGGCCGGGACCAAGGCGGCGGGCGTGGTGATCGATGACGCGGCGGTCACGCCGACTTACGTCACCGAATTCACGCCCGACCGCGAACTGCCGATCATCTGGAAGATCGCCAAGGGCAGCCTGAAGAACAAGCTGCTGTTCCTGCTGCCGGGTGCGCTGCTGCTCAGCGAATTCCTGCCCGTGGTCATCACCCCGCTGCTGATGCTGGGCGGGTTGTTCCTGTGCTATGAAGGCGCGGAAAAGATCATGGAAAGGCTGGGCGGCGAAAAGCACGGCGCCACGCTGGAAGACCCGATTGCCGACCCCGTCGCGTTCGAGCAAGAACGTGTGGCAGGGGCGGTGCGGACCGACCTTATTCTCTCGGCTGAAATCATGGCCATCGCGCTGGCAGAAATCGCTGATACCCCGGTGGTGGAGCGCGGGCTGGTGCTGGCGCTGGTCGGCGTTGTCATCACCGCCGTTGTCTATGGCGCGGTGGCGCTGATCGTGAAGATGGATGATATCGGGCTGCATCTGGCTGAAAAATCATCGGCGATCGCGCAGAAGGTCGGGCGCGGGCTGCTGCTGGCGATGCCGAAAGTGCTGACGGCCTTGTCGGTGATCGGCACCGGGGCGATGCTGTGGGTCGGCGGCGGGATCGTCCTGCACGGGCTGCACGAAATGGGTGTGCATGGACCGTCCGACATCGCGCATGCGATCCAGAGTGCGGTGGTGCAGGCCATTGCCGGGGCTGGGCCAGATGCGGGGGCGGTGCTGGGCTGGCTGACTTATGCCGTGGCCTCTGCCGTCGCCGGGCTGGTGCTGGGCGTGGTGGCGGCGCTGGGGCTGCATTCCGGCCAGAAGCTGCTGGGCAAGGGGCACTAAGCGCCCCGCTTCCGTTCAGTCCAGGCGGGCAAGCAAGTCCTTCGCGAACACCGTCAGCGTATCGTCACGCGCGCCCATCACCACGATCCGGTCGCCGGGCGATGCCAGTTCGGCCATCCGCGCGGCGCAATCCTGGCGCACCGGGATGTATTCGGCCTGTCCGCCCGCGTCGCGGATCAGGCGGACGATCCGCTCGCTCCCTTCGCTGCGATCCACCGAGCCGCCGAAATAGACCGGATCGCACAGGATGGTCAGGTCATCCGGCCCCAGCAGGCGGGCAAAGGTTTCGGCCAGTTCATGCCCCATCTGCCGCAACGGGCCGTAACCGTGCGGCTGGAAGAACGCGATGACCCGGCCGGGATGGGCTTTCAGCGTGGCGAGCGTGGCGGCGACCTTGTCGGGGTTGTGGCCAAAATCGTCGATCACGGTCACGCCCCGCGCGCTCGTGCCGACGATATCGAACCGGCGCGCCAGCCCGTCAAACGAACCAAGCGCGGTGACGGCAGCGCCAACCGGCACCCCGGCGGCGTTGCACGCAGCAATCGCGGCGAGGGCGTTGAACAGGTTGTGCCGCCCCGGAACTTTCAGCGCCAGTTCGTGCGCGCTGCCATCGCGGCGGTCCAGCACGGTGGCGGTCAGGCCGGTCGGCCCCTCGCTTACGGAACCCGGCTCCACGCCGATCATCGCGTCAGGGCTGGCGATGGCGAACGTCACTAACTGCCTCGCGCGCGGGGCGAGCGCGGCGGTTTCGCCGTCGTCCAGATTGATCGCGGCGACATCGGCGCGCGACAGGAAGTCGCCGAACAGGCCGCGCAGTTCCTCCAGGCTCTTGTGATCGAGGCTGACGTTGCCCAGCACCGCGACCGTCGGATTGTAGAGCGCGATCGACCCGTCGCTTTCATCGACTTCGGATACGAAGACTTCGCCTGCGCCAACGCGCGCCGAGGCGAAGGGCGCATCGTCGGCGACGAAGTTCTTCATCACCGCGCCGTTCATGATCGTGGGATCGCGCCCGGCCTGCACCATGATCCAGCCCGCCATCCCGGTGACCGTGCTTTTGCCGCTGGTGCCGCCAATTGCGATCCGGACGGGCGCAGCGTTGAACAGACGCGAGAGCAATTCGGCGCGGCTCATCCGCGCGCAGCCCAGCTCGCGGGCGCGGACCATTTCCGGCACAGTGTCCTCCACCGCGGCGGATGCAACCAGCACCTGATTGGCCGAAGTGATCCCGCTGCCATCCTGTGGAAACAGCGTAAAGCCCAGGCTTTCCAGCCAGGCGAACTTTTCCGGCGTGCGGCCCTGATCGCGGCTGCGGTCTGACCCGGCAATGACCGCGCCCTGACCTTTCAGGATTAGCGCCAGCGGGAGCATGCCCGATCCGCCGATGCCGCAGAAGAACCAGGGATGAGCGGTGAGGTCAGTCATGTCGCCTGTCGCTAGGCACCAAATCCCGACAACTCAACCATGTTCACTGCCGACTGCCGCCTTTGTGCGGTGGAAAAGCGGGATCGCCGCTTTCGCGCTGTGGTCTGGCGGGGTAGGCTCAAGCCATGATCCGCGTTGCCATCTGCGCCCCGTCCACGCCCTTTGCCGAGGAAGACGCCGCCCGCGTGCTGGCGCTGGCGGCTGAGTTTCCCGGCGTGGAGCTGCACTTTCACCCGCAATGTTTCGCGGTGGATGGCCATTTCGCCGGACCGGACGATCTGCGCTGCGCCGCGCTGGTGGAATGCGCCAACGACCCCGGCTTCGATGCGGTGTGGTTCGCGCGCGGCGGCTATGGCGCGGTGCGGGTGGCGCAAGATGCGCTGGCGCAGTTCAAACACGGCGCGCAGGACAAGCTGTTTCTGGGCTATTCCGATGCCGGAACGCTGCTGGGCGGCCTCTACCGGGCGCGGATCGGCCAGCCGGTCCATGCGCCGATGCCCGGCGATATCCGCCGCGCGGGCGGGGAGGACGCGGTGCGGCGCACGCTGGGCTATCTGGCGGGGGACCGCGCGGGGCTGGAGCCTGCGCTGGACGAACACCCGGCGGCGGCCTTCAACCTGATGACGCTGGCGATGCTGTGCGGGACTCCGCTGATGCCGGGGCTGGCCGGGCACGTGGTAATGGTCGAGGAAGTCAGCGAGTATCTTTACGCGGTCGACCGCCTGTTCTTTCACCTGACTGCCCACCTTGGCGGGATCGCCGGACTGCGGCTGGGCCGGATCAGCGAGGTGCCGGAAAACGACCGTCCGTTTGGCGCCACGGCAGACGAAATCGCCCGCCACTGGTGCGCGCGCCATGCCATCCCGTTTCTGGGGGAAGCCGATATCGGGCATGACGTTGCCAACAGAATCGTGCCGTTCGGGCTTGCCGGGCGCGGCGCGGCGCAATAATCGCCCGGCCAATCTTGGGTTTCCAATCTTGGGTTTGGAGTAAAATATATGCGCGCATTCGTGTTTCCGGGGCAGGGCAGCCAGAAGGTTGGCATGGGCGTGGAACTGGCCGCTGCCAGCGCCGCCGCCCGCGCGGTGTTTGAGGAAGTGGACGATGCGCTCGGCCAGAAACTGTTCGCGATCATGCGCGACGGGCCGGACGATGCGCTGCTGCTCACCGAAAATGCCCAGCCCGCGATCATGGCGAGCGCGATCGCCGTGCTGCGGGTGCTGGAACAGGAAGGCGGCATTTCGCTGGCCGACAAGTGCGATTTCGTCGCGGGCCACAGCCTCGGCGAATACACCGCGCTCTGTGCGGCGGGCGCGTTTACGCTGGCCGACACCGCCCGCCTGCTGAAACTGCGCGGGCAGGCGATGCAGGCCGCCGTGCCGGTGGGCGTGGGCGCGATGTGCGCACTGCTCGGAGCGGATATCGACAAGGCGCAGGCGCTGGCCGATGCCGCTGCTGAAGGCGAGGTTTGCACCGTCGCCAACGACAACGATCCGGGGCAGGTCGTGCTGTCGGGCCACACCGGCGCGATCGAGCGCGCGATTGCGCTGGTCAAGGAACACGGGATCAAGCGCGGCGTGGCGCTGCCGGTGTCGGCCCCGTTCCATTGCCCGCTGATGCAGCCAGCCGCCGATGCCATGGCGCAAGCACTGGGCCTGACGCCGCCCTCGGCGCTGCGCGTGCCGCTGTTCGCCAATGTTACCGCGGCCGTGGTGAGCGACCCGGCTGAGGTCCAGCGCCTGCTGGTCGAACAAGTCTGCGGCCGGGTGCGCTGGCGCGAAAGCGTGATCGCGATGCAGGCGGCCGGGGTGGATCAGTTCGTCGAATTCGGCGGCAAGGTGCTCGGTCCGATGATCGGGCGCTGTGTCAGCGATGTCCAGGTAACCAGCGTGATCGGCATGGCGGATATCGAGGCTTTGCTGGCGGGGTTGTAATTGGGTTCGCGCAGAGCCCGCAGAGAGCGCAGAGAGGGTTTGCTTGCAGGATATCAATGATGTGACTTCGAACGTCGTGGCAGAGGCAATCCGGATTCACCGGGAACTTGGTCCTGGCTTGCTTGAAAGTGTCTACGAGGCTGTGTTGGCAGCTACGCTGGCGCGGCGGGGTTATCAGGTTAAGCGGCAAGTTGCCGTGAACATTGAATATGACGGACTGCAAATCGAGGGGGCTTTTCGCGTTGATCTGCTGATTGAGGGGACGCTGATCCTCGAAATCAAAGCGGTAGAACAGCTTACCAAGGTGCATGCCAAGCAGTTGCTTACCTATTTGCGTTTGATGAAGCAGCCGGTTGGGCTGCTTCTGAATTTTTCTGGCCTGACGATGAAGGAGGGCATTCGCCGTCTGGTCAATGACTATCGTCCCGGCGCATAGTATCCGCGTTCTCTGCGGCCTCTGCGCGAACCAAATTTCTGGAGTTCAGTTCAATGGAAAACCGTATGTTCGACCTTACCGGAATGACCGCCCTTGTGACCGGCGCGGCTGGGGGGATTGGCTCTGCGATCAGTCATGCGCTCGCACGGCAGGGTGCGCGGCTGGCGCTGTCGGGCACCAATCCGGCCAAGCTGCGCGCGTTCCGCGAGGAGCTGAACGATACGTATGGTCACGACCATGTCGAGATCACGTGCGATCTGTCGAACACCGAACAGGTCGAACACCTCGTGCCCGCCACGGTCGACACGCTCGGCAAGATCGACATTCTGGTGAACAACGCCGGGATCACGCGTGACAACCTGACGATGCGGATGAAGGACGAGGAGTGGGACCAGGTCATCAAGATCAATCTTGAAGCCGCCTTCCGCCTGATGCGCGCCGCGACCAAGCCGATGATGAAGGCCCGGTTCGGGCGGATCATCACGATCACCAGCGTGGTCGGGGCAACCGGCAATCCGGGGCAGATCAACTATGCCGCCGCCAAGGCGGGCCTGGTCGGGATGTCGAAATCGCTCGGGCAGGAACTGGCCAGCCGCAACGTGACCGTGAACTGCGTGGCCCCCGGCTTCATCCGCACCGCGATGACCCAAGTGCTGCCCGATGCCCAGAAAGACGCGCTCAACGCCCGGATCCCGATGGGCCGGATGGGTGAGGGCGAGGATATCGGCGCGGCGGTCGCCTATCTTGCCAGCCGTGAAGCCGGGTACATGACCGGGCAGACGCTGCACGTGAATGGCGGAATGGCGATGCTGTCGTAATTGTGCAACCCGGAAGGCAAGCGCTGATGCTAGGCTGGTCCTGTCAATCCGGAGAATGTTCGAAATGCGCCTGATTTCCGCTGCCTTCGTTGCCACCGCCGTGCTGTCAGTCGCCACACCCGCGCAGGCGCTGACCCGCCAGCAGCTTGATTGTCCTGCCAAGGCCGTCAGTCCGGATCTGGCGCACCGGCTGTCCGTTCTGATTCTGGACGACAACCGCAAGGAAAATGAACTGGAGCAGCAGACTGCCAGCATCGATGTTGCCGCGGCGCAGTGCATGAAGCAGTTGAAGGTTCCGGCAGCGCAGCAGGAAGCCTACTACGATTATGCCCGGCTATCGGCCATCCGTGCCGGGTTTGTGCGCCGGATCACCACTGCCGGACTGCGTCCCGCCCTGCTCGATCAGACCTTCGATCTGGGGCCGGGGCGGGGCAACCCGGACATCACCGACCTGACCGATGAACAAGTCGAGCGGCTGCTGGAAGCGCTGGCCAAAAGTGGGGTCAAAGTCGAGCAGGTGGACGAGGCAATCTGGCCCGTGGTCGGCGGGTATCTGCCGCTGACGTCGCGGGTGTTTCAGCTGGAGAAGCAGCTGAACGCGCCGGTTCCCGCCGCCGGGGGCCATTAGCCCCCGCATTTATCCCCAGATTCGCAGGGCCGGAAGCGCTCCAGCCTTGCCGCCCGGACGGCTTGCGGTAAGGAAGATAGTGCGATTATTGTCCGCGTAATTGGCGATTCCGCCCGCGAATCCGCCACACACGCCCCAGGGGGACACGAGCAGACCATGAAGGCCACCATCGAACGCGCAACGCTGCTGAAGTGCCTGTCGCACGTGCAGTCCGTGGTTGAGCGCCGCAATACCATCCCGATCCTGTCCAACGTGCTGATCGAGGCTGCGGCTGACGGAACGGTGCGGGTGATGGCGACCGACCTTGACCTTCAAGTGGTCGAAACCATGAACGCGGTTTCGGTCGAAGGCGCTGGCGCGATCACCGTGTCCGCCCACCTGTTGTTCGACATCGCCCGCAAACTGCCCGATGGCAGCCAGGTCAGCCTGGAAACCGCCGACAACCGCATGACGGTGAAGGCCGGGCGCAGCCGCTTCTCGCTGCCGACCCTGCCGCGCGATGACTTCCCGATGATCGTCGAGGGCGATCTGCCGACCAGCTTTGAATTGTCCGCCACCACGCTGGCGCAATTGATCGACCGCACCCGGTTCGCGATCAGCACCGAAGAAACGCGGTATTACCTCAACGGCATCTTCATCCACGTCTCGGACGAGGAACTGAAGGCGGCGGCAACCGACGGTCACCGGCTGGCGCGCTATACGATTCCCCGCCCGGACGGCGCAGAAGGCATGCCGGATGTGATCGTGCCGCGCAAATGCGTCGCCGAACTGCGCAAGCTGCTCGAAGAAGCGCTGGATACCAACGTGCTGGTGGACCTGTCGGCCAGCAAGATCCGCTTCACGCTGGGCGGCGAACACGGCGTGGTGCTGACCAGCAAGCTGATCGACGGCACGTTCCCCGATTACACCCGCGTGATCCCGACCGGGAACGACAAGCTGCTGCGGCTTGATCCCAAGAGCTTCTATCAGGGCGTGGACCGCGTGGCGACAATCGCCACGGAAAAGACCCGCGCGGTCAAGATGGCGCTGGAAACCGACCGGGTGACGCTGTCGGTCACCTCGCCCGACAACGGCACAGCGGCGGAAGAGCTTCCGGCAGACTATCGTTCAACCGGGTTTGAGATCGGCTTCAACGCCAACTACCTCAAGGACATCCTCGGCCAGATCGAGGGCGATACGGTGGAACTCCACCTCGCCGACGCCGGTGCGCCGACGCTGATCCGGCAGGATGAGAAAAGCCCGGCACTTTACGTGCTGATGCCGATGCGGGTTTAGGGCACGGTAACCGCTTGTTTCAATGGGCGCTCCGGATCGGGGCGCCCATTTGCGTTTTGGGAGAGTACAATGAGCCAGACCGTCCAGGTTGTCCGGGGTCAGATCACCAGAACGCGGGTTGTCGAACAAACCTTGCCGCCGCTGGCCGAGGGCGCGGTCCGGCTGCGGATCGAGAGCTTTTCGGTCACCGCCAACAATGTGACGTATGCCGTGGTCGGTGACGCCTTCGGATACTGGAACTTCTTTCCGGGCGAGGGCGAATGGGGCGTGGTGCCGATGTGGGGGCACGCCGTGGTCGAGGCATCGAACCATCCCGACATTGCCGTGGGTGAGCGGGTCTATGGCTATCTGCCGATGGGCACGCATCTGGATGTGCAGCCGGTCGGCGTCACGACGGGCGGGTTCAGCGATGGCGCGGCGCATCGCCAGCCGATGAGCCCGATCTACAACCAGTATTCGCGTCTTGCCGCCGATCCCGAACACGATCCCGCGCGCGAAGCGGAACGGATGATCTTTGGGCCGCTGTTCAAGACCGGGTTCCTGATCGAAGGGATGTTCCGCCGCGCCAACTGGTTCGGGGCCGAAGCCATGGTGGTGACCAGCGCCTCATCCAAGACCGCGATGGCACTGGCCAGCGTGGCGCGCGAACGGTCCCCGCAGGTCCGGCGGATCGGGCTGACCTCGGCGGGCAACGTCGGGTTTGTGCTGGCGAGCGGGTTCTTTGACGCGGTGCTGGCCTATGACGCGATCGGAACCCTGCCGCCGGTGGCCAGCGTTTCGGTCGATTTCGCGGGCAATACAGCCGTCCTGCGCAGCGTCCATGAAACGCTGGGCGATGCGCTCAAATATTCCTGCACGGTCGGGGCAACGCATGTTGGCGCGGGCTTCGGGCAGGCCGGTGCGCCGCTGCCGGGGCCAGCGCCCACGCTGTTCTTCGCGCCGGATCACGCGGTGGCGATGATCCAGCAGATTGGCCCCAAGGCGTTCGGCGCCGAAGTCGCGGCCAGCTGGAAACAGTTCCTGAGCTATGCCAGCGATGCCGTGCGGGTGGATGAACGCGCCGGTCTGGACGCGGCGGTGACTGCGTTTGCTGCGGCAGCGGATGGCAGTGCCGATCCGGCGGTCGGGGTGGTAATCCGGCCCTAACAAATTCCAACCGTTCGTGTCGAGCGAAGTCGAGACACGGGGCGCGGGCGTGTCTCGACATGGCTCGACACGAACGGTTGGAATTTATTAGGGCCGGATTACCACCCCCACCGCCGGATCGGCAC
>NZ_JAUYNB010000008.1 GCF_030699305.1 Novosphingobium sp. | reverse complement strand
GTCGAGCGTAGTCGAGACACTTGCGCCTTGTGTCTCGACTACGCTCGACACGAACGGAGAAGTTGGGGGGAGAAGTGGGGTCAGGAAGCTCTGAGCGCCGCCAGCAACTGCCCCTGCAACCAGATCCGCGCTTGCGGTTCGACAAAGCTGTGGGTCGCGTCCGGGCAAGTGCGCAGGCGCGGGTCCGATTTGTCCCAGTTGGCGCGAAACGTCTGCGCAGTGCGGTCGCGGTCGGCCAGCAGGATCGTGACCGGGCCGGGAAATTCGGCAACCCCGTCCGCCATCTGCCGGGCGAGCGAGGTGGGCGCGGCGTCCACTTTTGCGGCCTGGGCCAGACTGCCCGCCAGTTGCCCGACCGCAACCTTGCCGGTCAGCAGCCGCCAGACGGCGCGCGGATCGGTCAGCCGCTTCAGGTAGTGGCGGCGCAGCACGGACGGCGGCATCGGGGTCGGTTCAGGCTCTGCCGGGGCATCTTCGGTCGCCGCCGGTTCCGGCTCGAACGTCCAGGGGTTGGCCAGCACCAGCGCATCCACGCCCGCGCCGCCCGCCAGCATCAGCGCGCTGGCCGCGTCGCAATTGCCGAATGCGATCACCCGCTTCAGCGTCGGCACGTGGTACCGGAACGCCCGGATGGCGGCGGCAATATCGTCGGCGCTGCCGGTAAATCCGGCGTTTTCGCCCGCGCTGTCACCCACCCCGCGCCGGTCGAACCGCAGCACCGGGAAGCCCGCCGCGGCGATCCGCTCAGCCAGCAGGGCCTGGCTTTGCCAGGGGCCGGAGCGCACTTCGTTTCCGCCGCTGACGATCAGCAGCCCGGTGGTCGCCGGGGCCAGATCGACGCTTCCGGCCAGGATCGTGCCCTTGCAGCTGAAGGTGAAATGCCGCCGGGTCATGCGTTCAGCGCCATCGCGATCACGGCGGCGAGTGCATCGGCCTGCGCCCCATCCTCGTCCGGTTCGGCGCGCAGCCACAGCGGGCTGCCGCCCAGTAGCTGCTGATCGATCACCTGCACGCCTGGACGCGGGGTGGGGACGAGCGCGGACAATTCGCGCACCATCGCCGCCGACAGCGGATAGCCCGCCAGTTCGATCCCGCGCTCGTTCGCCTGCGCCAGCAACGCATCGGCGGTTTCCTCACGCCCCGCCTCTCGCGCGGCGATCACGCGGGCGCGCAGCAGGGTGCGCAGCAGGCTGGCGCCCTTGACGGCGCCGTAATGCCAGCCGGGCAGGCCTTCGGGCCAGAACAGCCCACCGCCGCGCAGTGCGAGGACATGGGTCGCGCCAAAGCCATTGGCCGCTGCCGCCATGGCGCAGTGCCAGTCGGATGGGGTCACGCTGGCCAGATCGACCGTGCTTTCATTGGTGCCCGGCAGATCGGGCAGGAAGCAATCGAACCCCGCACCGTCCAGCCGCCGCATCACTTCCACGCTGAACCGCCGCATCCGGTTAGCCTCGTCCAGCAGCGCCGGGATCAGCAGGATGCGGCGCGTCCGCCCGGTATCGAACGTCAGCGCGTATTCGCTGGAGCTGCCGCAGTGCGGCAAGGGGCAGGGATAGCTGGCGGCTTTCACGCCGTGCGCTTTGCCTCGGCAAAATCCAGCAAAGCGCCATAGGTTTCAAGCAGTTCGCCGTCGATCTCGTCATCCTCGATCACGATGTCGAGCCGGTCTTCCATCTCGGTCAACAGGCCGGCGACGGCCATGGAATCCAGTTCGGGCAGATGGCCGAACAGACCGGTATCGGCGTCGAACGCGTCCGCCTGTCCGGGCTTCAGGCCCAGCACATCAGACAGGATCTTGCGCAGCAGGGTATCGGTTTCGGAACGCATCGTATCCTCTGGTCAATTTGACGGGTCAGGCCCTAGCCCCGCGGGGGGCGGGGGGCAAGCTTGCGCAAGCACTGGCGGATAATGATCGGCCAGTTTCCGGGCCAGAGCGGCCGGACCACTTCCAGCCGGTACCGCGGGCGAACCTCCTCCATCCAGTCGCGCTTGTAGCCATCGTCGCCGGTGCCGAAGTCCACGAGGTGGACGCCGTCGCGGTCGATCACCTGTTCGAACAGCGCGGCGCTGAGCGTGGTGCCGGGCGACAGCGGCTTTGATTCCTCGGTATGGGCAAGCTTGTGGATGAACGCGGTGCCCTGCTCAACGGTCCAGAACTGCGCGGCCACCGGCACGCCGTCGGCGCGGGCAATCCCCAGCCGCAGACGGCCCGCCGCGCCCTCCTCCTGCGCAAAGCGGCGCAGGAAGGCGGGGTTGCCCTCTTCGGGCTTCCAGCTGCTGGCATAGATCGTTTCATAGGCAGCCCAGCTGTCCGGGTTGAAGGCGGTTTCGATCGTCACGGCCACTTTCGCCGCCTTGCGCTTCAGCGTGGTGCGCAGCTGCCCGGGCCGGGACGCGAGGTATTCGCCGTAGCTGCGCCCGCCCACGTTGAGCACGTGGTTGACGTCACATTGCTCGGCAAACGCCATCCATCCGGCGCGGCGGAATGCCGCCACCAGTTCGGTGGTTTCGCCGTTTTCGTCCGGCAGGGGGGCCATGATGATATGCGGGGCCTGCCCGGCCAGATCGGCGGCGAGTTCGGTCAGCAGCGCCAACCGGTCCGCCTCCGGTGAAACGATCGGCGCAACCCGGAACGAATACCAGTTGGCCAGCGCCTCCATCCGCCGCCCCGCCCGGTAAAAGGCCAGCGCGGCGCGGGCATCGCCATCACGGGCGACCGCGATCACCGGAAAGTAACCGCATTCCTCCACCAGACCGCGCCACCATTCCAGCCGGTCGAACGGCGCAGCCGCATTCGGGGCAGAGAGCAACGCGGCCAGGGCTGCGTCTCCTTGCACTTCTTTAAGATCATCGTGATAGTCGACGGCAACCAAACGCGAATTTCCCACCCCAGGAGTTAGTCCAAACGTGCGTGCAGAGCCTGAGACCGCGATCCGGCCGCTTGACCATCTGGCCCTGACCGGGGCGGATGAAGCCCCCGCACTCGTGCTGCGCGAGGGCACTCTTAACTACAAGGACTTAAGGGATCGTGTCGCTCGGCTGGCGGGCTGGCTGGCGGGGCAAGTGCCTGAACCGGGCGCGCGGGTGGCCAGCTGGGCGGCAAAGGGCGCGCTCACCTGCCTGATGCCGCTGGCGGCGGCGCGGGCCGGGCTGGTCCATGTTCCGGTCAATCCGCTGCTGAAACGCGCGCAAGTGGCGCATATCCTGGCCGATAGCGGCGCGGCGCTGCTGATCGGCACGCCCGCACGGCTGGCCACGCTGGAGGATGGTGACGCGGCTTGCCCGGTGATCGCCGAAGCCGATGCCATGACGGCAGCGCTGGCCGCCGATCCCCTGCCGCCATCCTCGGCCGATCCTGAAGAGCTGGCCGCGATCCTCTATACCAGCGGTTCGACCGGGCGGCCCAAAGGCGTCATGCTCAGCCATGCGAACATGTGGCTGGGGGCCGAAAGCGTCGCCAGCTATCTGGGGCTGGGGGCGGACGACCGCGCGCTGGCGGTGCTGCCGCTGTCGTTCGACTATGGCCAGAACCAGCTGCTTTCGCACTGGTATGCCGGGGCCAGCGCCGTGCCGCTGGATTACCTGACCCCGCGTGACGTCGTGAAGGCGATCGAGCGGCATGGCGTGACCACGCTGGCCGCCGTCCCGCCGCTGTGGGTGCAGCTGACCGAGTTGGACTGGCCGACTGAAACGGTCGCGAAACTGCGCCGCCTGACCAACAGCGGCGGCGCCTTGACGCCCGATCTTGTGGGGCGGCTGCGGGCGTTGTTCCCGGACGCGCGGCTGTTCGCGATGTATGGGCTGACCGAAGCGTTCCGTTCCACCTTCCTCGATCCCGCGCTGATCGACACCCATCCAACCTCGATGGGCAAGGCCATTCCCCATGCCGAAATTCTCGTCGTTGCCGACAGCGGCGAAATCGCCGCTGATGACGAGGAGGGGGAACTGGTCCATTGCGGGCCGCTCGTCGCCCACGGATACTGGCAAGACCCGGAACGCACCGCCGAACGCTACAAGCCCGCGCCCGCCGCCTCGCGCTATGGCGGCATGGCGGTTTGGTCAGGCGACCGGGTGCGGCGCGACGCGGACGGGCTGCTCTATTTCGTCGGACGCCGCGATGCGATGATCAAGAGCGCGGGCAACCGGATCAGCCCGGCCGAGATCGAGGAAGCGGCGCTGGCCAGCGGCCTCGTCGCCGAAGCGGTTGCGCTGGGCATTCCCGATGCGCGGCTGGGCCAGGCGGTGCATCTGGTCGTGCGCGCGGCCCCCACAGCTTCAGGTGCAGCAGAAGAATTGCCGCGTATCCTTATGCAGGAATTGCCGAACTTCATGCAACCCAAGCACATTCACTGGCGCGATGCGATGCCGATTTCGCCCAACGGCAAGATTGACCGGACCGGTCTTTACGCGGAGTTGACGGCATGAAACCGCTTGGTCCCATTCCCCCCGGTTTTACCGCGATTGATGGCGAACTGGCGATTGCCGGGCGCAAGGCATCCGATCTGGTGGCGCAGGCGGGATCGACCCCGCTGTTCGTGTACAGCGCCGACCTGATCCGCGCACGGGTGGCGCAGCTGCGCGCGGCGATGCCGCAGCGGCTGGCGCTGAACTATGCGATGAAGGCCAATCCCTATCGGCCAATCTTGCAGCTATTCAATGGCTTGATCGATGGATTTGACATCGCTTCGGGGGGCGAACTGGCGATGCTGCAAGCCGCCGGGATCGATCCGGGGAAGGTCAGCTTTGCCGGGCCGGGCAAGCGTGATGCCGAACTGGAAGCGGCGATTGCCGCCGGGGTCACGCTGAACCTGGAATCGGAAGGCGAAGCCGCCCGCGCACTGGCCATCGGGGAGCGGCTGGGCCTTGCGCCCCGGCTGGCGATCCGGGTCAATCCCGATTTCGACCTCAAAGGGTCCGGCATGAAGATGGGCGGCGGGGCCAAGCCGTTCGGCGTGGATGCAGAGCGGGTGCCCGCGCTGGCCCGGCGGATCATCGCCAGCGGCGCGGTGTGGCGCGGCTTTCACATCTTTGCGGGCAGTCAGGCGCTCGATGCAGAGGCGATTGCCGATACCCAGCGCCAGACGCTGGAGCAGGCCGCAAAGCTGGCCGAAGACAGCGGCGCGGCGCTGCCGCACTGCAATCTGGGCGGCGGGATCGGCATCCCCTATTTCCCCGGCGATGTTCCGGCGGACTTGCCCCGGATCGGGGCCGCGCTGGCAGAGCGGTTCGAACACCTGCCCGCAGTGCTCGCGGACACCCATTTCTGCATGGAAATGGGGCGTTATCTGGTTGGCGAATCAGGGGTTTACCTGACCCGGATCGTCGACCGCAAGGTCAGCCACGGCGAGGTCTATCTGGTCACCGACGGGGGTCTGCATCACCAGCTGGCCGCATCGGGCAACTTCGGCACGGTGGTGCGCCGCAACTATCCGGTCGCCATCGCCTCGCGGTTTGGCGCACCGGTGGAAGAGGAAGCCTCGGTCGTCGGGTGCCTCTGCACCCCGCTCGACCGGCTGGCCGACAAGGGCGGCTTTCCGCGCGCTGAAGTGGGCGATCTGGTCGCGGTGTTCTGCGCCGGGGCTTATGGTGCCAGCGCCAGTCCGGCGATGTTCCTGGGGCAGGGTCCGGCCACCGAAATGCTGGTTTAACCCATCGCATTCCGCCCGTCCCGTTTCGGGACCGGGGGCAAGATTTCCGCGCGAATCGGGGAATCTACGGTCAAGGCTAACGCAATATTCACCCTTTTTCCCGATATCGGAGCCTGAATAGCCGGGCCTGCGTGCGGGATTGATGCCCACAGCGGCGGCGCGGCGAAGATTGAAGGACCGCCCGATGCCGATCGACCGCCTTTCCCGACTGCTTGCCGGCAGCGCCATGCTCAGCCTGACGCTGGGGGGCTGCGCGGGCACTGCTGCCGGACCGCAGCTGCCGCCCGCAACGTTCGTGGCGATGCAGGAAGGCCCGGGCGAGGAATACGTGATCGGGCCGCTCGATGAGCTGACGATCTTTGTCTGGCGCAACCCGGAACTGGGCGCGCAAGTGCAGGTCCGCCCCGACGGGCGCATCACCACGCCGCTGATCACCGATATGCCTGCGGTCGGCAAGACGCCCTCGATGCTGGCCGAAGACCTGAAGCTGCAACTGTCGCAGTACATCCAGGAACCGCTGGTGTCGGTGATCGTGAACAAGTTCGCGGGCACCTACAGCCAGCAGGTCCGTGTGGTTGGCGCGACCGAAAAGCCGGCGTCGATCCCCTACCGCGCCAACATGACGCTGCTCGACGCGATGATCGCGGTGGGCGGCCTGTCCGAATACGCGGCGGGCAACCGCGCGCGGCTGATCCGGTTCGACAAGGAAAGCGGCAGCCAGAAGGAATACGCGATCAAACTGGCCGACCTGCTGCGCAAGGGCGACAGCAAGGCCAACGTGATGCTGATGCCGGGCGATGTGATCATCATCCCCGAAAGCTCGTTCTGAGCGTGGGGCGGGGCCGGGGCACCAGATGAACAACATTTACGACGAACTCCGCTCGGCGCTCTATTCAGTCTGGCACCGCCGCTGGCTGGCGCTGGGCGTGGCCTGGGGCGTGTGCCTGCTGGGCTGGCTGGTCGTGGCGATGGTCCCGAACACGTATGAATCCAAGGCGCGCATCTATGTGAAGCTGGATGACGTGCTGGCCGAACAGATCGGCATTCGCGGCAACCGCAAGGGCGATATCGAGCGGGTGCAGCAGACGCTGACCAGCGCGATCAACCTGGAAAAGGTGATTCGCGGCACCAGCCTGGGGCAGGAAGTGACCAGCCCCAAGCAGATGGAGGGCGCGGTCCTGGGGCTGGGACGCAAGATCAAGGTCGAAAGCACTCAGGAAAACCTGTTCGAGATTACCGCGCAATATGGCGACAGCAGCAATTCCGATGCCGCCAACGCCAAGCTGGCGCAGGACATCGTCCAGAAGATGATCGACATCTTCCGCGAGGAAAACCTGGCCGGCAATCGCGGTGAAATGTCGCAGTCGCTGGAATTCATGGATCAGCAGCTGGCCCAGCGCCAGAAAGAGCTGGAAGCCGCCGAGCAGAAACGTCTGGCGTTCGAGGCGCTGAACCCGGAACTCGCGCAAGGCGGGATGTCGGTGATGCAGCGGCTGGAATCGAGCCGTGCGGAACTGCGCGGGCTGGATGCCGATCTGGCAGCAGCACAAAGCGCATTGGCGGCGATCAACGGCCAGCTGGCCGGAACGCCGCGCACGCTGGCCAGCGGCGGGATGGCAGGCGGCGCGCGCGGCGCGCTGGCCGAAGCCCAGGCCGTGCTGGCGGGCATGCGCGCGCGCGGCCTGACCGAAAACCACCCGGACGTGATCGCGGCCAAGAACCAGGTCAACGCACTGCGCGGCCCGGCGGCGGCGCAAGGCGATGCGGGCGGGATGCCCAACCCGGCCTTTTCTTCGCTGGAATCGATCAAGGCCGAACGGTCTGCCAACGTCCAGTCGCTGATGGCGCGGCGCGCTGCGGTGCAGTCCGACGTTGCGCGGATTACCACCCAGCAGATTTCCAACCCGCAGGTTGCCGCAGAGCAGCAGCGGATCAACCGCGATTATGACGTGCTGAAGCAACAGTATGACAAGCTGCTGCAGGACCGCGAGCAGCTGCGCCTGCGCGGTGAAGTGGAAACCGAAGCCAACGCGGTGAAGTTCCAGGTGATCGATCCGCCGACCACTCCGCGTTCACCCGCCGCGCCGAACCGCCCGATCCTGTTGCTGGGCGTGCTGATGGTCGGGCTGGGCGCCGGGGTGGCAGCGGCCTTTGCGATTGGCCAGTTGCGTTCAACCTTTGCCACCACGGCCAAGCTGGAACGCACCATCGGCCTGCCGGTGCTGGGCGCGATCACCACGACGCTGACCGACGCCGGGCGCGAGCTGCGCAAGAAACGGATGAAGCTGTTCTACGCCGCTTCGGCAGCCCTGGGCGGCGTTTTCGTCCTGCTGCTGGTGGTCGAGATCATCCAGGTCAGCATGGTGGCCTGAGGGATATTGCAATGACCGAACACACCAAGATCCCCCTGCCTAACCAGTCGGATGGGCCTAACCAGTCGGATGGGCCTACCCAGTCGGACGGAACGCCTGATACCGCGACCCTGATCGAGCGCGTCGTGCGCAACTATGATCTGGTCAAGCTCGCCCCGGCGCCGATCCCGGAAAACCTGATCCCCCCGGCCAAGCAGCGCCGCCGCTATCGCCGCGCGCATGAGGTTGAGGATGCGCACGTAACGCCGGTGGCCGAACCGTCGCCTGCCGCAGCTGCCCCCGCGTCCGCGCCGCAGGACCGGCCCGAAGTGGTCGTGCCCGAAGTGCTGGCCGAAGCGCCCGCACCGGTTCCGGCTGTTTCGGCCGCGCCTGAGCAGGCCGCGCTGCCCGCCGCGCAGGCGGTGCAGTTCAAGGGCCCGCGTCACCCGGTCAAGCGGCTGCACTTGCGCGACCAGGGGCTGATCGTGCCCGAAGCCAGCGTGACCGGGCTGTTGGAAGAGTTCCGGATCGTCAAGCGCACGCTGCTGCTCAACGCCTCGCAATTGCGCCAGCAGGGCATGGGCTATGAAAGCCAGCGCGTGCTGATCTGCTCGCCCCATCCGGGCGAGGGCAAAAGCTATACTTCGGTCAATCTCGCGCTGGCGATCGCGGCCGAGAAGGAATGCGAAGTGCTGCTGGTCGATGCCGATTTCGCCAAGCCATCGGTGCTGTCGATGCTGGGCCTGCCCGGCGGACCCGGCCTGATGGATGCACTGGCCAAGCCGGACATCGACGTGGCCGATTGCGTGATCGGCACCGATATTCCGGGGCTGTGGGTGCTGCCGGCGGGCAATGCCACCACTTCGGACAGCGAATGGCTGTCCAACACCCGGACCCGCGATGTGCTGGACCGGCTGGTGATGGGCGCGCCCAACCGCTTCGTCATTTTCGATTCGCCGCCCGCACTGGCGGCTTCTCCGGCGGCGGAACTGGCCAAGTATGTCGGCCAGGCCGTGGTCGTCGCCCGCGCCGACAAGACCGGGCAGGGCGCGCTGGAAGACGCCGTTTCGCTGTTGTCGGCCTGCCCGAACATTCAGCTGCTGCTCAATGCGGTTCACTTCAGCCCCAGCGGCCGCCGCTTTGGCTCTTACTATGGATATGGAGGATGACCATGTCGTCGCCCCTCATTTCGCGGTTCACCGCGCTGGCCGCCGTGCTGGCGCTGTTGCCGCAGACCGGCCATGCGCAGTCGCTGGCCTATGGCGATGTATCGGGCGAGAGCGCCGACGCTTCGGGGGATGCATCCGCGCCGGGGGGCAATACCCGCACCCCGCGCGTCAAGCTGACCCCCTATATCGAAGCGCAGCAGGTGGTGTTTGCCGAACTGCAACCGGGCAACGAGGTCGTGACCTATTCGATCATCGCCGCCGGGGTGGATGCCGCGATCCGGGGGCGGAACAACGAAGGCTCTGTCTCGGTCCGCTATGAGCGCCGCTTCGGCTGGGGCAACAACGCGCAGGACAGCGATGCGATCAGCGGTCTGGCGCGGTTTTCCTCTGCCGTCATCCCCAACACCCTGTCGATCGAGGCCGGGGCACTGGCCGCGCGCAATACGATCGAGAACAACGGCGCGGCGCTGAACAACGGGCTGAACTTTGGCGATTCGGTGACGCAGATATATTCGGTCTATGCCGGACCGTCGCTGCGCACCACGGTCGATGACGTGCAGGTCAGCGGATCGTACCGGCTGGGCTATTCGCGGGTCGATTCCCCCGATGCGATCCCCGTGGCCGCCGGCCAGCCCGCGATCGACCTGTTTGACGAAAGCGTGGTCCACAGCGCCGCGATCCGCGCAGGCACCCGTCCGGGTGATTACCTGCCGGTCGGCGTGGGCGTGGGCGCGGGTTATAACCGCGAAGATATTTCCAACCTCGACCAGCGGGTCGAGGATCTGCACGTGCGCGGCGACGTGACGCTGCCGATTGGCAACGACCTGTCGCTGGTCGGCGGCGTGGGCTGGGAAAAGGTTGAAGTATCCAGCCGCGATGCGGTGCGTGATCCGATTACCGGCGATCCGGTGGTGGGCAGCGATGGCCGCTTCGTGACCGACAGTTCCGCCCCGCGCGTGCTGGCCTATCAGACCGAAGGGCTGACCTGGGATGCGGGCGTTATGTGGCGGCCCAGCCGCCGCACCGCGCTGGAAGCACACGTCGGCCGCCGGTATGGTTCGACCACTTACTACGGCAGCTTTGCCTATGCCCCCAGCGCGCGGACCAGCCTGAACATTTCGGTCTATGACACGGTGGCGGGCTTTGGCGGACAGCTGAACAACGCGCTGGCCAACCTGCCAACCCAGTTTGAAACGGTGCGCAATCCGTTCAGCGGCAACATCGGCGGCTGCGTGCAGGCCGAGGAAGCGGTTTCCGCCGGGCAGGGCACGTGCCTGAACGGTGCGCTGGGCGGGGTTCGTTCCGCCGTGTTCCGCTCACGCGGGGTATCCGGATCGCTGGCGATCAATGCAGGGCGGCTGTCCTATGGGATCGGTGCCGGTTATGACCAGCGCAAGTTCATTGCCGCACCCGGCACGGCGCTGGCCGCCGCAAACGGGGTGATTGACGAAAACATCTGGCTCGCCGCGTTCCTGAGCGGACAGATCGACCGCAATTCCAGCTTTACCACCAACGCCTATGCCAACTGGTATCAGGCCGGCGATCCGCTGGCCGGCGATACGCGCGGGCTGGGTGCAACCGCTGCCTATTACCGTTCCATCACCACCAAGCTGACCGCCACTGCGGCCGTCGGCGTCGATGGTGTGGCCCGCGATAACCTGGTCGATATCTGGTCGGCCCAGGCGCTGGTCGGTGTGCGGTATTCGTTCTGAACCTGATTTCTGCTTGAGCCTGTCGGAGGCACCGTAAAATGTTCAATGATTTCTATGGCCTGACCGGACGCCCGTTCCAGCTTACGCCGGACCCGACGTTCTATTTCGAAAGCCTGACGCACCGCAAGGCGCTGTCCTATCTGTCCTATGGCCTGGCCCAGGGCGAAGGCTTTGTGGTCATCACCGGTGAAGTCGGCGCGGGCAAATCCACGCTGGTCGCGCACCTGATGGCGACCATCGACCCCGCCCGCCTGACCGCCGCGCAGATCGTGACGAGCAAGCTCGATGCCGAAGAACTGGTCCATGTCGTCGCGCAGGCGTTCGGCCTGATCGTCGACGGGCATGACAAGGCCAGCGCGCTTGGCGCGATCGAAGCGTTCCTGCACGATGAAGCCCGTGCAGGCCGCCGCTGCCTGCTGGTGGTGGACGAAAGCCAGAATCTGGAATTCGACGCGCTGGAAGAACTGCGGATGCTGTCGAACTTCCAGCTGGGCGCGCACCCGCTGCTGCAAACGCTGCTGCTGGGCCAGCCGGAGTTTCGCGACATGATCCAGGATCACCCGCGGCTGGAACAGCTGCGCCAGCGCGTGATCGCTGCCCATCACCTTGAGGCGATGGAACTGGGCGAAGTGCAGCCCTATATCGAACACCGCCTGAAGTGCGTCGGCTGGACCGGCAATCCGCAGTTCGATCAGCGCGTGTTTACCGAACTCTATGAAGCATCGGGCGGCGTGCCGCGCCGGATCAACCAGATCTGCAACCGGCTGATGATGCTGGGTGCGGTCGAACAGCGCAGCCGGATCGACGGCGCGATGCTGAGCGGCGTGCTGGAAGAGCTGGAACTGGACGGAACGCTGCAACTGAAGCGGATCGAGCGCAAAGCGCAGGCCGCTGCCGCCCCGGCCCCGGTCATGCCGCAGCCCGTCGCCGCTGCCGCCCTGGCCGCGCCTGCGCCAGCGCCGGTCGATGCCGTGGCGATGGAACAGTTGCTGGGCCTGCTGGCCGAGCGCGATGCCCAGATTGCCGAACTGCAACAGGCCGTGATCGAACTCGCCAATGATCGCGATTCCTCTGCCGCGCCCGATCAGAGCGGTGCGATAGCGGCGATGGAAGCCAAGTTCGCCGCGCTGGAGGCCAGGACGCAGGAACAGGAGCGGACCATCCGCCACACCCTGACCATGCTGATCGAGTGGATCGAAGCCGATGACGCCGCGCGCGTAGCAGCCTGAACCGGGAGTCAATTGGTCGCGTCATGACGCATCCCCCCAGCAAAGTGGTCAAAAGCCAGATTGTCAACGGCCTGTCGGTCGATGTCGAGGACTGGTTCCAGGTCGGCGCGTTTGAAGGCGTGATCGACCGGGACAGCTGGGAATCGCTGTCCGACCGGGTGGAGCGCAACTGCGATGCGATCCTGCTGATGTTCGCCGATGCCGGGGTGAAGGCCACGTTCTTCACGCTCGGCTGGGTGGCGCAGCGCCATCCCGCGCTGCTGCGCCGGATCGTTGCCGAAGGGCATGAACTGGCCAGTCACGGCTGGGACCATGCCCGCGTATTCACGATGGACAAGGCCAGCTTTGCGGCGGACATCGAACGCGCCCGCAAAGTGCTGGAGGATGCCTCCGGCACCCGTGTTACCGGTTATCGCGCGCCCAGCTTTTCGATCGATGCGCGCACGCCCTGGGCCTATTCGGTGCTGGCGGAGCAGGGCTATGCCTACAGCTCCAGCGTCGCGCCGATCACGCATGACCACTATGGCTGGCGCGATGCGCCGCGCTTTGCGTTCCGGCCCCTGCCATGGGCCGACCTGATCGAAATCCCGGTGACCACCGCGCAGTTCGCGGGCAAGCGGCTGGCGGCGGGCGGGGGCGGGTTCTTTCGCGTGCTGCCCTATGCTTTTTCGCGCTGGGCGATCCGGCAGGTCAACACGCAGGATCAGCGCCCGGCGGTGTTCTATTTCCACCCGTGGGAAATCGACCCCGCCCAGCCGCGCGTTCCCGGGGCGCCGCTGCGCTCGAAACTGCGGCATTATACCAACCTTGATGTGATGGCGGAAAAGCTGGAGCAGCTGGTGCGTGAATTCGCGTGGGGGCGGATGGACGTGCTGGCGCTGCGTGAGGCGCGGCTGGCCACGGAACTGGCGGCATGAACGCCCCGTTCCAGCCTGCCGTGACGGTGCGCGAAATCGATCTGGCCGATCCGGGCGAGGCCCGGCGGCTGGAAGCGCTGGTGGCCCAGCACCCCGGCGGGACCGCGTTTCACCGCCCCGCCTGGCTGCGCGCGGTCGCCCGCGCGACCCGGAACCGCGCGCTGGCGCTGGTGCTGGAACGGCGTGATGCAATCGCTGCCTATCTGCCGCTGCTGGAAGTCCATTCACCGCTGTTCGGGCGGGTGCTGGTATCCAGCGGGTTTGGCGTTGACGGCGGTGTGCTGGCGGATCATCCGGGCGATGCCGACGCGCTGTTGGCAGCGGTGGAGGAACTGGCGCTGCGCCGGTCCTGCCCCGCGATCGAACTGCGCGGCGGGATGCTGCCTGCGGGCCGGGATGGCTGGAAAATCCGCCACGATTCGCACTGCGGGTTCGTCACTGACCTTGCCGCCGATGATGACGCCCAGCTGACCGCGATCCCGCGCAAGCAGCGCGCCGAAGTGCGCAAAGGGCTGGCCGGGGATCTGACCGTCACGGTCGGCACCGATGCGGCCCAGCGCGCCGCGCATTATGCGGTCTATGCTGAAAGTGTGCGCAACCTTGGTACGCCCGTGTTCCCACAGGCGCTGTTTGGTGCCGTGCTGGACGCGTTTGGCGAAGATGCCGATATTCTGACGGTAAGTGACGGAACGACGCCGGTTTCCAGCGTGCTTTCGCTGTACCACAAAGGCGCGGTCATGCCCTATTGGGGCGGCGGCACTTATGCCGCGCGGCGGCTGCGCGCCAATGACCGGATGTATTACGAGCTGATGCTCCACGCCCGGCGGCGCGGGTGCAGCCGGTTCGATTTCGGCCGGTCCAAGACCGGCAGCGGTGCGTTCGATTTCAAGAAGAACTGGGGGTTTGAGCCCCAGCCACTGGGCTATGCTGCGTGGACCGCGCCGGGGGCAGAGGCGCGCGATGCCGATCCGACCAGTGCGAAGCATGCGGCGCGGATCGCCCTGTGGAAGCGCCTGCCGCTGCCCGTTGCCAACCTGATTGGCCCGCATATCGCCAGGGGTTTGGCATGAACAACAACGAAATCCTGTTCCTGTCACACCGAATGCCGTTCCCGCCGGACCGGGGCGACAAGATCCGTTCGCACCACATCCTGCGGCGACTGGCGGGGCTGGCCCCGATCCATATCGCGACGTTCGCCGACGATGAGCGCGACATGGCCGAGGAAGTGGAACTGGCGGCAATGGCCCGCAGTTACCGGCTGGTGCGGCGGGTCAAGCCGCTGATCGTCGCCGGGCTGCAATCGCTGCTGCAAGGCGCGCCGGTCAGCCTGCCCGCGTTCCACAGCACGGAAATCGCCCGCTATGTCGAGGACGTTCTGGAGAACCACCGGATCGGGACGATCTACGTCTTTTCCGGGCAGATGGGCCAGTATGTCCCCGAAGACTTCAAGGGCCGGGTGATCATGGATTTCGTGGACGTCGATTCCGCGAAGTTCGAAGCCTATGCCGACAGCGACACCGGCCCGCGCCGCTGGATCAACGCGCGCGAGGCGCGGTTGCTCCGCGTGGAAGAGGCCCGCATGGCCCGGCGCGCGACGCAAAGCCTGCTGATCTCGCCGGAAGAAGCCGCGCTGTTCCGCGCGCGGCTCTCGCCCGAAGATGCGGTGAGCTGCGACATCCAGGTGCTGCGCAACGGCATCGACAGCCGCTATTTCGATCCCGCCGTCGTCCGTCCGGAAGCGCGGGTGCTCGATTGCGAGGGGCCGCGCCTGATCTTCAGCGGGCAGATGGACTATGCCCCCAACATCACCGCCGCACTGCGGGTGATGGACCGCTTGCTGCCGTGCGTCCGCGAACTGCTGCCCAAGGCAACCTTCCACGTGGTGGGCCGCAACCCGGCCGAGGAACTGGTCAGCCGCGATGGCCGCGACGGTATCCACGTCTGGGGCGGGGTGGATGACATGCGCACCTGGCTCAGCGCAGCGGACCTCGCGCTCGTGCCGCTGGAAATCGCGCGCGGGGTGCAGAACAAGGTGCTGGAAGCGATGGCAATGAACTTGCCGGTCGTGCTGACCAGCGCTGCCGCAACCGGAATCGGCGGAACCGACGGGCTGCACTATGCTGTGGCAGACAGCGATGCCGATCTGGCCGACCGCGTGTCGGCCCTGCTGTCGCACCCCCGGCAGGGCTGGACGCTGGGGCTGGAAGCGCGCCGGTTCGTGGTCGAGCAGTTGAGCTGGCAGGCCACGCTCGCTCCGCTGGCCGATCTGGTCGGCTATCCGGGTGGGGCCGCCCGCCATGCCGCCTGACCTGACCGCCGCCGCCGCACCCCCCCGCTGGCCTGGCCTCTCCATCGCTCCGGCGTGGCGCAAGCCGCTTGGCTGGCTGGCGCTGGCCTGGGTTTTGCTGATCGCGCTGTTCGCGGCGGATTGGGCGGCGATGGTGGATCAGTGGTGGAACAGTTCCACCTACAATCACATCCTGCTGATCCCGGCAATTCTGGGCTGGCTGGTGTGGCTGCGCTGGCCGGAATTGCGCAAGCTGGAGCCGCAGGCCTGGTCGCCTGCGCTGGTGCTGGTCGGAGCGGCGCTGCTGGTCTGGGTGGCGGGGGCGTTTGCCGGTTTCAACCTGTTTCGTCAGGCCGGGGCAGTGGCGTTGTTACCCGCGGCGGCGCTGGTCCTGCTGGGGCCGCGGGTCGGTGCCGGTCTGGCCTTTCCGCTGGGGTATAGCCTGTTTCTGGTGCCGTTCGGGGATGAACTGGTGCCGCCGCTCCAGATGATCACGGCGGACATCACGATCGCGCTGGTCCAGCTGTCGGGCATCCCGGCCCGGATCGAAGGGGTGTTCATCGATACCCCCGCCGGACTGTTCATCGTCGCCGAGGCCTGTTCGGGGGTGAAGTTCCTGATCGCGATGGTCGCGCTCGGGGTGCTGGTCGGCAACGTCTGCTTCCGCAGCTGGCGCCGCCGCGCCGCCTTCATGGCGCTGTGCATCGCCGCGCCGATCCTGGCCAACGGGGTCCGCGCCTGGGGGACGATCTATGCCGCGCAATACGTGGGCGTGGAGAAAGCCGCCGGGATCGATCACATCATCTATGGCTGGGTATTCTTCGCGGTGGTGATTGCGGCCGTGCTGGGCCTCAGCTGGAAATACTTCGACCGCGCGATCGACGACCCGATGATCGACGCCGCCGCGATTGCCGCCCATCCGCTGGTCAGCCGGCTGGCCGCGCGGCGCTCTGCCCCGTTGCTGGCGCTGGCTGCGGTGCTGGGGCTGGCGCTGGGCGGCCAAGGCTGGGCGCGCGCAGCAGAGGCGATTGCCGCGCCGCTGCCCGCCGCAATCGAACTGCCGCCGGTGCCGGGCTGGACGCGGGTGGATTATGCGCCCTCCGTCTGGTGGGAACCGCGCGCCGCCGGTGCCGATCACCGCCTGCTGGGGCGTTACCGCGATGGCACCGGGCGCACGGTCGACGTGTTCCTGGCGCTCTATGGCAACCAGACCGACGGCAAGGAGGCCGGCGCGTTCGGTGAAGGGGCGTTGCGGCCGGACAGCGACTGGGTCTGGCACAGCGCCGGAGCGCCCGCCGCCGGAGCAAAAACCGATTGGCTGCGCGCGGGCACGGACGTCAACCGGCTGGCCCATACCTATTACCGCACCGGCGATCTGCTGGCGGGCAGCAACGCGCGGCTCAAGCTGGCGAATATCACCGACCGGCTGCGCCTGCGCGCCGCCCCGACCATGCAGCTGATCGTGTCGGCCGAACAGACGGGCGATCAGGATGCCGCCGCCACCCTGGCCTCGTTCCGCCAGTCCACCGGTGATCCGGGGGAATGGATGGACCGCATCGCCCAGCTTCGTTAAGCGCCTGCAGCCATGTGCGGAATTGCCGGAATCTTTCACCTGACCACGCCCAAGCCGGTCGATCCTGCGCGGCTTGAGCGGATGTGCGCGGCCATGGCCCATCGTGGGCCGGACGGGCAGGGCACCTGGACCGCGCCGGGCGTGGGGCTGGGCCACTTGCGCCTGTCGATCATCGACGTCGCCGGATCACCGCAGCCGATGGCCGCGACCGATGGCCGCGCGATGCTGGTGTTCAACGGCGAGATCTACAATTTCCGCGAACTGCGCGAGGAACTGCGCGGCGCGGGCGCGACGTTCCACACCGATGGTGACAGCGAAGTGATTCTGGCCGCCTGGCAGCGCTGGGGGCCGGATTGCCTGCCGCGCCTGCACGGGATGTTCGCCTTCGCGATCTATGACCTCGATCAGCACACGCTGGTCCTGGCGCGCGACCGGATGGGCGTGAAGCCGCTGTTCTATGCCCCGCTCAGCGATGGCAGCGTGGCGTTTGCGTCCGAACTCAAAGGGCTGACCGCACACCCGCTGCTGCGCCGCGAAGTCGATCCGCTGGCGGTGGAGGATTACCTGACGTGGGGTTACGTCCCCGATCACCGCTCGATCCTGCAAGGCGTTCACAAGCTGCCTGCCGGGCATTCGCTGCTGCTGCGCCACGGCGCGCCGCTGCCCGCACCAAGCCAGTGGTGGGACGTCTCGTTTGCGGCGCGCCGGACCGGACGGACCGCTGATCTGGAAGCGGAATTGCTCCATCTGCTGCGGCAGGCGGTGTCATCGCGGATGGTGTCGGACGTCCCGCTGGGCGCGTTCCTGTCGGGCGGGGTGGACAGTTCCAGCGTGGTTGCGCTGATGGCGGAAATCAGCGGCGATCCGGTCAAGACCTGTTCAATCGGGTTCGATGTTGCCGCGCTGGATGAAAGCAACTACGCCGCGCAAGTGGCGCGGCGCTTTGCCACCGATCACCGCGCCCGCACCGTTTCGCCCGACGATTTCGACCATGTCGATACCCTTGCGGCGATGTTCGATGAACCGTTTGCCGATGCCTCGGCGCTGCCGACCTGGCGGGTGTGCCAGCTGGCCCGCGAATCCGTGACCGTGGCGCTTTCGGGCGACGGAGCGGACGAGGCGTTCGCCGGTTACCGCCGCCACGCCTTCCAGCACGGTGAGGACCGGTTGCGCTCGGTCCTGCCGCAGGCCCTGCGCGGGCCGGTGTTCGGCGCGCTGGGGGCGATCTATCCCAAGGCCGACTGGGCGCCGCGCCCCTTGCGCGCCAAGACCACGCTGCTCGCGCTCGCCGCCAGCAGCGAGGCCGGTTATGCCCGCGCGCTCAGCGTGTTGCCGCCGGAACTGCGTGACAGCCTCTATACGCCTGAATTTCTGCGGCTGCGCGGCGATTACCGGGCCGAACAGCCGTTCGAGGACCTGATGCGCGCCGCACCCGCCCGGTCCGGGCTGGACCGCGCGCAGTATGCCGACATCAAGTTCTGGCTGCCCGGCGATATCCTGACCAAGGTCGACCGGACGAGCATGGCGGTCAGTCTGGAGGCGCGCGAGCCGCTGCTCGATCACCGGCTGGTAGAATTCGCCGCGAGCCTGCCCGAAAGCCTGCGACTGAAGCGGGGGCAGGGCAAGTGGCTGCTCAAGAAGACGATGCAGCGCTATCTGCCTGACGATATCCTCTATCGCCAGAAGCAGGGCTTCGTCACCCCGATTGCGCAATGGTTTCGGGGGCCGCTGGCCGAAACCGCCCGAGGCATCGGCTCCAGCGCGGCTCTGGCGCGGACGGGCTGGTTCGATACACGGCGGCTGTCAGCACTGGCCGAGGCGCATATTGCCGGCCGGTCTGACCATTCGCGGCTGCTGTGGCAACTGGTCATGCTGGACCGATCCCTGTCGCGACTGGGGATCGCGGCCTGACGGCGCTTGACCAATGGGTGACTTTGGTTAGCTTCTGCGCCTAAGTGTTTGAACGAACACGCCAGAGGGAGGGCAGAGCATGGGGGGGCAGGCCGAATCGAGCGGCAGGGGCAGCAAGCTGCGCAAGATCGTCGTCATGCTGGTTATCGTGATCGGGCTGTTTTTCGGCGGCAAGGCGCTGGGCTGGTGGGCGGGGGCGGATGACGGCGCGCTGAAACTCTATGGCAATGTCGAAATCCGCGAGGTCCAGCTGGGCTTCCGCGTCGGCGGCCGGATCGAGCGGTTGCTGGTGGACGAGGGCGACAAGGTCGTGGCCGGACAGGTGCTCGCAGAACTCGATACCCGCCCGTTGCAGGACAAGCTCGCCCAGTCCGAAGCGCGGCTGGCGGGGGCGTCGGCGCTGGCCAGCCGGGACAGCAACGGATCTCGCCCGCAGCAGATTGCCGAAGCGCAGGCCGGGCTGGCCAGCGCCGAAGCCGCACTGGTCGAGGCGCGCCGCCAGCTGGAGCGCCGCCAGACTCTGGTCGGCAAGGGCTTCATCAGCCGGGCCGAAGTGCAGACCGCCGAAGCCGGGGTCGATGCCGCCCGCGCCCGCGTCGATGCCGCCCGCGCCGCGCTGTCGCTGGCGCGCGAAGGCGTCCGCACCGAGGAGCAGGTCGCCAGTATGGCCAATCGCAGCGCGATCCAGGCTGAACGGCAGGCCGTGGTCACCGATCTGGAAGACGCCGTGATCCGGGCCGCCGAACCGGGGCAGGTGCTGACCCGCGCGCGCGAAGTGGGGGCAATTGTCCAACCGGGGCAGACCGTGATGACGCTGGCGCTGACCCAGCCCGTGCGGGTGCGTGCCTATGTCGCCGAACCGGACTTGCCAAAGCTGCAACCCGGCCAGTCGGTCAAGGTGCGGGTCGATGGGACCAACCAGCAGTGGGATGCGCGGATCGGGTTCATCTCCGCAGTGGCCGAGTTCACCCCCAAGACCGTGCAGACCGAGCAACTGCGCGCCGATCTGGTCTATCGCGTGCGACTGACGGTCAACGATCCCAAGGGACAGTTGCGACAGGGCCAGCCGGTGACCGTGATCTTCCCCAGCGGCCGGGATTGAGCGCGCGCCATGGCGGAGGCACCGCTCCTCCGGCTGGAAAACGTGTCGAAGCGCTTCAAGGGCGGACGGCGCGGCGCGCCTCCGGTGCAGGCGCTGGATGAAGTCAGCCTGACGCTGGCGCCGGGGCGGCTGCTGGGGCTGGTCGGCCCCGACGCCGGGGGCAAGACGACCCTGATGCGGATCATGGCCGGGCTGGTCGAACCGGACAGCGGCACGGTCGAAGTGCTGGGCGGCCCGGTTGCCACGCTCGACCGGGGGCTGGTGGGCTATATGCCACAGTCCGGCGCGCTCTATGCCGAACTGTCGGTGCGCCAGAACCTCGAACTTTATGCCCGCCTGCGCGGGGTGGAGCCGCGCGACAGCCCGGAGCGGATGGACCAGCTCTATCGCCTGACCGGGCTGGGTGCGTTTCGCGATCGACCATCGGGCAAGCTGTCGGGGGGGATGCGGCAAAAGCTCGCCGTGGCCTGCGCCGTGGTGGCTGCGCCGCCGTTGATCCTGCTGGATGAACCGTCGGTCGGGGTGGACCCGGTGTCGCGCCTGGAAATCTGGCAACTGGCGCAGGAACTGGCTGGTCCGGGCCGGAGCGTGGTCTGGACGACCTCGATCCTTGAGGATGCCGAACGCTGCGACGAAGTGCTGCTGCTGCACGATGGGCAGGTGCGCTATGCCGGACCACCGGCCGGTCTGGCCCAGCGCGCCAGCGGGAAAGTGTATTTTGCGCCGCTGTCGGATGCCGGGCGGCGGCAGACCCTGCAAGCCACGCTGGAGCTGCCCGGCGTCATCACCGCGAACATCGTCGGGGCGGGGTTGCGGGTGGTTTCGCGGACCGGGGCGGCTCCGGCCGGAGACCACTGGCAACCCGTTCCCGCCACGGCCGAAGAAGGCTTTGCCGCAACGCTGGACGATGGCGCTGTGCTGACCCCCAGCGCGCTGGCCGAGGCGTTTCCGCTGCGGACCGGCGGGGAAAACAGCGCGGCGATCGCCGCGGTTGGCCTGACCCGGCGGTATGGCGATTTCACGGCTGCGCAGGACATCTCCTTTACGGTGGCACCGGGCGAGATTTTTGGCCTGCTCGGTCCCAATGGTGCGGGCAAATCAACCACCTTCCGGATGCTGTGCGGATTGCTTGCCCCCAGCAGCGGGCGCGGCACGGTCGCCGGGCGCGATCTGCTGACCGCGCGGGCCGAAGCGCGCGAAGCAATGGGGTATATGCCGCAGAAGTTCTCGCTTTACGGCGATCTGACGGTGGCCGCGAACCTGAAGTTCGTGGCCGGGGCCTATGGACTTGCCGGCAGCGCGGCGAGCGCGGCGATCGAGCGGGTGGTGGGGGCGCTGGGGCTGGAACCCTACTTTGCCACCGGCACCGGGCTGCTGCCGCTGGGGATCAAGCAGCGGCTCGCGCTGGGGGCAGCGGTGCTGCATACGCCGCCGGTGCTGTTTCTGGATGAGCCGACATCGGGCGTCGATCCGCTGATCCGGCGGGAGTTCTGGCACCACATCAACGCGATTGCCGCGCGCGGCACGGCGGTGCTGGTGACCACGCACTTCATGGACGAGGCCGAGAACTGCGACCGGCTGCTGCTGGTCAACCAGTCCGAGGCGATTGCCCACGGCACCCCGGCCGAACTGAAGCGGCATGCCCGGCAGGGCGGCGCTGCGGCGACGCTGGAAGATGCGTTCATCGCCCTGATCATGGCCCAGCGCGCCAGTGCCGGGGCGGCGGCATGAGCGCGCGCGATCCGCTGCTGTGGCGCCGCGCCGGAGCGATCCGGGCCAAGGAATGGGCGCAAGTCTGGCTGGACCCGTCAACCTTCGGGCTGGTCGTGCTGATGCCGCTGATCCTGATGTTCCTGTTCGGCAGCGCGGTGACGCTGGACGTGCACGGCACCCGCACCGGCGTGGTCGATCAGGATCACACCCGCGCCTCGCGTGAGTTCATCAACACCCTGTCGCGCAATTCCTATTTCCGGATCGAGGAAGGCCCGTCGGTCGCCGCGCTGGAACGCGGGATGCAAACCGGCGCGCTGCGCGGGATCGTGGTCATCCCGGACGGGTTCGAAACCGGGCTGGTGCGGTTGCAGCCACTTGACGTGCAGCTGATCACCGATGGCAGCCAGGTCAACACCGCGACGTTCCTGACCGGCCATTTACGCGGCGCGCTGAAGGAATGGGTCGAGGCGGAGGCCGGGGAGCTGGATATTCCGGTTACCCCGGTGCTGAAGATCCTGCCGCGCTATACCTACAATCCGGGTCTGGAGAGCCGCTACATGCTGGTGCCGGGCGCGATCGGGATCGTGATGGCGATGATCGGCAGCCTGCTGACCGCGCTGATCATGGCGCGCGAATACGAACGCGGCACGATGGAAGGCTTGCTGGCCACGCCGATTTCGATCCCCGCGCTCGTGCTGAGCAAACTCATTCCCTATTACGTGCTGGGTCTGGCCTCGACCGCGCTCTGCGTGGTTGTGGCGGTGTTTGGGTACGGCCTGCCGTTCCATGGTTCCGTGCTGGCGCTGTTCCTGATTGCCTCGGCGTTCCTGGCGGCGGTGCTGGGGCAGGGGCTGCTGATTTCGGCCGGCACGAAGAACCAGTTCGTTTCCACCCAGTTCGCGCTGCTGTCCGGCTTCCTGCCGTCGCTGCTGCTGTCCGGCTTTCTGTTCGAGATCGATTCGATGCCGACCGCAATCCAGTGGCTGACCTACATCGTCCCGGCGCGCTATCTGATCCCGTCGCTGCAAAGCGTGTTTCTGGTTGGGGACGTGTGGAAGCTGTTCCTGCCCAACATCGCGATCCTGCTGCTGTTCGGGGGCTTTTTCTTCCTGCGCGTGACCCGCGCGATCACGCGGAGGATCGCATGAGCTGGTGGGTCCGCGTCAAGGCGATGGCGCTGAAAGAACTGAAAGTCGTGCTGCTCGACCGGCGGGTGCTGACCACGCTGGTCATTTCGCCGATCGTCCAGCTGATCCTGTTCGGCTTCGCGACCACGCTGGAAGTGCGCAATATCGATATCGGGGTGGTCAACCGCGACAACGGCGTCGCATCGGAACAGTTCCTCGCCGCGCTGGGGGGCAGCCGGAACATCCGGCAGATCGATTTCTATCCGAGCGAGGCGGCCCTGCGGGACGGGATCGAACAGCGCGAAGTGATTGCCGGGCTGGTCATCCCGCCGAATCTGTCGGCGCAATATGCCCGGCGCGAAACGGCGGAAATGGGCCTGCTGCTGGATGGGCGGCGAATCAACGCGGCGCAGATCGTGGCCGGTTACCTCGCGGATATCGCCAACGACACCGGCACCATGCTCCGCCCGGAAAGCGCACACCCGGAACCGGAAGTGATCGCGCGGCACTGGTGGAACCCGAACCTTGAATACCGCTGGTTCACGCTGCCGGGGATGATCACGCTGATCACCACGGTGATCGTGCTGTCGGTTTCCGTCCAGGCGATTGCCCGCGAGCGGGAGTTCGGCACCTATGACGAACTGATGGCCCTGCCGATGCGGCACTGGGAAATCCTGCTGGGCAAATGCGTCCCGGCGCTGTGCGTCGGGCTGTTCAATGGCGGGCTGTATGTGTTGATCATACCGCTGGTGTCGGATGTGCCGTTCAACGGTTCGCTGCTGTGGATGCTGGCGGCGATTGCCAGTTTCAGTCTGGCGATCACGGGAATCGGCCTGGCGATCTCCACCGTGTCGCAAAACCAGCAGCAGGCGTTTCTGGGCGGGTTCCTGGTGATTGTGCCGATGATGCTGCTGTCGGGCTATGCCAGTCCGGTCGATGGCATGCCGGAATGGCTGCAACTGGTTTCGCGGGTCGATCCGCTCAGCCATATGCTGACGATCTGCCACGCGCTGTTTCTGAAAGGGCTGCCGGGCGAATTGATCTGGCCGCATATCTGGCCGATGCTGGCGGTCGCCGCGGCGGCGATGATCGCGGGCAATGTCATGTTGCGATTGCGCAGTGAGTGACCGGAAATGGGACTCATGCCGCGCAAAAAGGTTAAGATTTCCTTTGCCAAGCGACTCTTGCGTGGCTTAGTCTGTGCTTGACCAAAGTGCCTTGGCATCGTGGCCGGTGGGAACTTTATTATTCGCTAGAGGGGTATATGGATCGTATTTCAGGCGATCTCGGAGGCGGCGTCCGCTCCTCTGATGGTACTGATGGCCCCGCTATCGGCTTGCCGGACGAGCATGACGAATTGGTCACGCAGTCCGCGCAGCGATTGGCGGTTCCGCCGGAACTGCTGGCGTTGAATGAGCTGGACGTGCTCTATGACGAACCGCGCGAAACGCTCTGGACGTTCATGGCGCCAACCGGCCGCCCCAGTTTCACCCCGTCGATGCTGGGCGATTTTGATAACTGGCAGCGGTTGATCGCCGACAATTTCAAGCCGGGTCAGGTGCCGCTGAAATATCTGGTGCTGGGCAGCCGTGCGCCGGGGGTGTTCTGTTTCGGCGGGGACCTTGCCTTGTTCGAGGCGCTGATCCGCAGCGGCAACCGCGATGCGCTGGCGATGTATGGCTATCGCTGCGTCGAAATCCTGCACCGCAACATCAACGCGCTCGATCTGCCGATCCTGACCATCGGGCTGGTGCAGGGGCAGGCGCTGGGCGGCGGGTTTGAAGCGCTGATGTCATTTGATCATATCATTGCCGAACGCGGATCGACCTTTGGCCTGCCCGAAGTGATGTTCGGCCTGTTCCCCGGCATGGGCGCGCACGCGATCCTGTCGCGCAAACTGGGCGGAGCGATGGCGGATCGGTTGATCCTCAGCAACGAAACCTTCACGGCGGAACAGATGTTCGAACTCGGGATCGTCCATCAGCTGGCTGAACCGGGTGCAGGCGTTGCGGCCGTGCAGGATTACATTGCCAGGTCCGTGCGGCGCCATAGCGGTCTGGTCGGCGCGCGGCGCGCCAGTCGCCGGGCAAACGAGATCACGTTGGGTGAATTGTGCGATATCGTCGATCACTGGGCCGATGCCGCGCTGCAATTGCGCGAGCAGGATCTCAAGCTGATGCACCGGCTGGCCGCCGCGCAGTCCAGACTGCCGCGCGCTGCCAGCGTGGCCTAGCGCGAATCCACCAGCACGACTACGGCGTCGTCCAGCGCCTCGACGGTGATCGCCATCTCTCCGGTGATTGCCACCCCGTCACGCGGGTTGGCCAGCTGGCCGTTGACGCGAACTCTACCGGTCGGGGCAACCAGATACTGGTGGCGGGATGGATCAGCCGGATAAGTGATGCTGTCACCGGCTGACAGCGTTGCGGCGACAACCTGCGCGTCGCAGCGAATCGGCAGGGCATCGTCCCGGTCGGGTTCGCCGCTGGCGACCACTTCCCAGCGCCCGGCCCGTTCTCCGCGCGGAAACGCACGCTGCCCCCAGCCGGGCTGTTCGCCAGTGCGATCCGGCAGAATCCAGATCTGGAACAGGGTCGTGGTGGCATCTTCCAGGTTGAATTCGGCGTGGGTGATCCCGGTTCCGGTGCTCATCACCTGAACATCGCCGGCTGCGGTGCGGCCAACGTTGCCCAGGCTGTCCCGATGCGAGATCGCCCCGGTCCGCACGAACGTGATGATTTCCATGTCGCTGTGCGGATGCGGCGGGAATCCGCTTTGCGCCGCGATGGTATCATCGTTCCACACGCGGATCCGGCCCCAGCCCATCCGGGCCGGATCGTGATAATTGGCGAAACTGAAATGATGGGTGGCGTCCAGCCAGCCGTGATCGGCATGACCAAGGCTGGCGAAAGGGCGAAGTTCGATCATGTCTGCAATCCACCTCGGCGGGGTGTTGGCGCCGGAATGACTGGAACATGGGGATTGCGTCAGACCGTTCAAGAGTTGCGGGGAGTAGTCCGCTGCCCATCAATGTAATGTTGTAACATTATCTAATTCCGGCTATCAGCGGGAATAGCAGGGCCGTATCAGCGCGCGGCCATACCCGAACGGAGCAAAAATGAACCCGCAGTTTCTGTTGAGCACCAGTCTTGCCGCCGCCTTGGCCAGCGCCGCTGCGCCCGCATTTGCGCAGGCCGTGGATCACGATGACGCAGCCGACGTCTATCACACCCATGATGACCGGGACATCGTGGTGACCGGTGCGGTGCAGGTGTCGCGCAAGGACGTGCTGTCGGGCGTGGCGGTGTTGCGGGGCGAGGAACTGACCGCGGCGCTGCGTTCGTCCATCGGCGATACATTGGCGCATACGCCCGGCGTATCGGCTTCCTCGTTCGGTCCCAGTGCTTCGCGCCCGGTGCTGCGCGGCCTGCAGGGAGAGCGCGTGCGCGTGCTGTCCAACGGGATCGGCTCGATCGACGTGTCCAACACTTCGGCTGACCATGCCTCGGCCATCAACCCGCTGCTGGCGCGCCGGATCGAAGTGTTGCGCGGGCCGCAATCGCTGCAATACGGTTCGGCGGCAATCGGGGGGGTGGTCAATGTGATCGACCACCGCATCCCGGTCGCGGTGCCGGACGAACCGGTCCATCTGTCGATGCTGGGCAGCTATGGCTCGGCCGCGGATGAGCGGTCGCTCAGCGGGTCGACCGATGTGGCCCTGGGCGGCGGCTGGGTGGCCCATTTCGACGGGTCCTATTTCAAGTCGAATGACCTGCGCATCGGCGGCTATGCGCTGACCCCGGCGCTGCGGGCCGAGGCGCTGGCATCCAGCCTGTTGCCGCACGACGACGAAGACCACGGCCATGAAGACGAGGAAATCGACTTCGCCGCCAATGCCGGGGTGAAAGGGCGCTTGCCCAACAGTGCGGCGCGGACCTGGACCGCCGGGGCCGGGCTGGCCTATATCAACGACGGCGGCAGTATTGGCGTGGCCTACAGCCGCTATGACAGCCGCTATGGCATCCCGATCCGGCTGGCGACCCTGCCCGGCCAGCATCAGGAAGCCCCCGTGCTGCACCTCAAGCAGGACCGGATTGATGCCCGCGCCGAAGTGCTGGTGAAGGATGATCTGCTGGACCGGATTGCCTTCCGCTATGCCTATGGCAACTACAGCCACGCCGAAATCGATCCGGAAGGCGCCATCGGAACCTCGTTCTTCAACAAGGGCATGGAAGGCCGCCTCGAACTCGTTCAGGCTGATCGTGCAGGCTGGACCGGAGCCAGCGGGGCGCAGTTTGTCCTGCGCGATTTCAATGTCGTGGGCGATGAAGCCTATCTGCCGCGCAATGATACCCGGCAGGTCGGGCTGTTCACCGTCCAGCAGTTGCAGCGCGGGCCGGTGCGGCTGGAAGCGGGCCTGCGGTTCGAGCATTCCCGCCTTGAGGCAAAGCCGCTGCCGGATCAGGCGCAGTTCACGCCAACCGTGCGAACCTATGATGCGTTCTCCGGATCGGTCGGTGCGGCCTATGATTTTGCTCCGGGGTGGAAGATCGGGGCCAACCTGTCACGGGCAGAGCGCGCCCCGTCCGCCGAAGAACTGTTCGCCAACGGCCCGCACCATGGCACTGAAACCTATGAAATCGGCAATCTGGCGCTGCGCAAGGAGCGCGCGACCAGTGTCGAGGCCATTTTGCGCGGCAGTGGGAACGGCTTCGATATCGAAGCGTCGATCTATCACAGCTGGTTCGGCAACTTCATCTACGAAGCCCGCACCGGCGGCATGGAAGACGGCCTGCCGGTCTATCAGATCAGCCAGGCCGATGCGAAGCTCTATGGGTTTGAAGTGCAGGGTGAGGTGACACTGGCCAAGCCGGGGACGTGGACGATCAAGGCCGATGCCCTGGCCGACTGGGTCCATGCCGAGATCACCGGCCAGGGACCGGCGCCGCGCATCCCGCCGCTGCGGCTGCTGGGAGGCCTGTCGGCGCATTCCCCGAAACTGGACCTGCGGGCAGAAGTGGAACACGTGACGCAGCAAGACCGCGTCGCTGCGTTCGAAACGACAACGCCCGGCTACACCAGCGTCAATGCCGAAATCGCGCTGCGGCCATGGGGCAAGGAGCGCCCGCTGAGCTTTACGCTGTCGGCGAACAACCTGTTCAACGTGACGGCGCGCCGCCATGCGTCATTTCTGAAGGATTACGCGCCGCTGGCCGGGCGGGACATCCGCGTTACCGCGCGGCTTGAAATCTAGGCGGCTGCTCGGCCCTACTCCTCGCCGTGCCCGGCGGCGAGGTAGTCGGCGCTTTGCATTTCCATCAGGCGGCTGATGGTGCGGTCGAACTCGAACCGCCCGTCGCCGCTTGAATAAAGCTGCTCCGGCGCGGCATCGGCAGTGGCAAGCAGCTTGACCTTGTGTTCATACAGCGCGTCGATCAGCGTTACGAACCGCGCCGCCTCGTTGCGGTTGTCCGGCCCCATCCGGGGGATGCCGACCAGAATCACCGTATGATAGGTCTGGGCGATGGCTAGATAGTCCGACGCGCCGCGCGCTTCCGCGCACAGGCGTTTGAAACTGAACACCGCAACGCCCTTCAGGCTTTTGGGCACGTGCAGGATCCGCCCGCCGCCGACATCGAGTTCGGCGGATGGCACATGGGCGCTGTCTTCCGGGGGATAGTCGGTCAGCCGGAAGAACGCCTCGCGCACTTGCGCGGTGGCAGCATTGCCCAGCGGGGTGTGCCAGGTGCCGATCCCGCCCAGCCGTTCCAGCCGGTAATCGACCGGGCCGTTCAGCGCCATGACATCAAGCTGCCGCTCGATCAGGGCGATGAACGGCAGGAAGTGTTCGCGGTTCAGCCCATCCTTGTAAAGCTGCGATGGCGCGCGGTTCGAGGTGGTCACGATGGTCACCCCGTGCTGGACGATCAATGCGGTGAACAGCCGCGACATGATCATCGCATCGGCGGAATTGTTCACCACCATCTCGTCGAATGCCAGCACCCGCATGCCATCGGCCAGCGCGGCCGCGACGGGCGGGATCGGATCGCCGGTTTCGCTCTTGCGCGCCTCGCGCAGCCGGGCGTGGACTTCCAGCATGAACGCGTGAAAATGGGCGCGGCGTTTTTCCGGGATGGCCAGGCTGTCATGGAACAGGTCCATCAGCATCGACTTGCCGCGCCCGACCCCGCCCCACAGGTAAATCCCGCGCGGGGCAGGGGCGGGCTTGTTGCCGAACAATTTGTTCAGCAGGCCAGTTGCGGGCGGGGTTTCAAGCTCCTGCTGCAACCGGCCCAGGTGCTGCGCGGCGGCATGCTGTTCGGGATCGGGCCGCAGTTCACCGGCGGCAACCAGTGCTTCATAGCGCGCCAGAATCCGGGTCATTTGCCCGACGGCTTGCGCACGATCCCCGAGAACGAGGCGACCATATGATCGTCAGCTTCGCCTTGCACCACAGTGCCACGCATGAACACCAGCCGCTTTGTCTCGCGCATCACCTCGACCAGTGCGTCAAGCGGCACGCCCGGGCGGCCTGCGCCGATGAACTGGCTGGACAGTTCCAGCGTCACCGATCCCGCCGCATCGCCTTCCAGCAGGATCCGCATTGACGCGAACAGCGCGACATCCATCAAGGCCAGCGTGATCGCGCCGTGGACCATGTCGAGCAGGTTGGTGTGGCGGCGTTCGGGGAACATCCGCACCCGGCACAGCTTATCGCCATCCTTGCGCACCAGCATGTGACCCATGGTCTGGGCGTTGAAGCGGGTGTCGTCGGCCAGGTTCCAGGTGTGCCAACCCGGATTGTCCGGATCGGGGACGTAGCGAATCCGCGGCTTGTCGTCGCTCATTCAGACGTGCCGTTCGGCCTGCATCTTCTTGATTTCCGCGATCGCGCGCGCCGGGGACAGGCCCTTGGGGCAGACGTTGGCGCAGTTCATGATCGTGTGGCAGCGATAGAGCCGGAACGGATCTTCCAGTTCGTCCAGTCGCTCACCGGTCATTTCATCGCGGCTGTCGGCCAGCCAGCGATAGGCCTGGAGCAGGATCGCCGGACCGAGGAACTTGTCGCTGTTCCACCAGTAGCTGGGGCACGAGGTTGAGCAGCAGGCGCACAGGATGCATTCATACAGGCCGTCCAGCTGTTCACGCTGTTCGGGCGACTGGAGCCGTTCCTTGCCCGACGGCGTCGTGCTGACGGTTTGCAGCCAGGGGCGGATCGAAGCATACTGCGCATAGAAGTGCGTGAAATCGGGCACCAGGTCCTTGATCACTTCCATGTGCGGCAGCGGGGTGATGCGCACATCGCCCTTCAGGTCTTCGATCGCGGTGGTGCAGGCCAGCCCGTTGCGGCCGTTGATGTTCATCGCGCAGGACCCGCAGATCCCTTCGCGGCAGGACCGCCGGAACGTCAAGGTCGGGTCCATCTCCGACTTCATCTTGATCAGCGCGTCGAGCACCATCGGCCCGCAATTGTCGAGATCGATTTCGAACGTATCGTACCGCGGGTTCTGGCCGCTGTCGGGGTCATAGCGATAGACCGTGAATTTCTTCGCCTGCGCAGCGCCATCGGCTTTGTGATGAACGGCCTTGCCGTTGATCTTGCTGTTCGCGGGAAGAGTGAAAGTCGCCATGATCAGTCCCTGTCGCTGCGCGGCGCTGAGCGTCGCCGTGCGCATCTCTCTAGCGATTCATTGCGGCGGGGCAAGGTGGTCGTTGGGGAAATTTACCGCAGGACAGCGCTGGCCCGGAACGTTCCGGTCGCCCCGCCAGCCTAACCGATCAGACTGGTGATGATCGCCGCCACGATCATGCCAAGCAGAATGAGGGCGGTGATGGCCACGCCGCGCACCACGGCGGTCCCGGTTGTGTCCCGGGTGAGCCATGAAGGCTCACCCGGGATAGATGCAGAGGAAAGTTGCGACCCATTCCGCTCCGGTGCCCGACCTGGTTGCGACCCGACAGGACCCGGTAACGAAATACTTTCCGAGCCGCCTCCCTCGCTTTCCGGCCCGGTTTCGGGAAGCTGGATTTTCTGCCATGTTGGCGGAAAAGTGGCGGAAATCCGCTGAAAGTTCTCAAGTTCCTGGCGATACAGTCGTGCCAACTGGCCGCGCGGGATTCCGCCCAGCCGGGCACGGATCATCTCGATCCGCTGATTAACCGCCGACTCGGAGATACCAAGCAACGCCGCGATTTCCTTGCTGGTGCGATTGTCCGCGACCTGCACCAATACTTCCCGCTGCTTTTCAGTCAGCTGAGGCAACATTTTCATGTTGCTTGAATGGTTTGTGTGCGGGTCCATCCCCACCATGCTTAGCCCCGCGACCGAACGCAGACAAATGTTTGCTGAAAATTCACCAAATTTTCATGCCCGCCGGCTGCCATGGCGAAGAACTGAGCCGTACGCCTGCAATAGAATCGCGCTGCTACTGGCAGTCGCGCCGTGCCGTTCCCATCTTCTGCCCATGACAGTACGCGCAGCGATTATCGGAGCGAGCGGCGGGATCGGCGCGGCCTTCCTGGACGAACTGGTGCAGCGACGCGGGGTTGGCGAGTGCTATGCACTGGCCCGCTCACCGCAGCGGGTGGCTGCTGGCGCAATGCGGGTTCTGCCGCTTGATCTGCGGGACGAACCCGGCATCGCCGCAGCCGCTGCCGCGATTGCGGCCGATGGCCCGCTGGACCTGGTGCTGGTGGCCACCGGCGCGCTGACGCTGGATGACGGGAGCGGGCCGGAAAAGTCCCTGCGCGCGCTCGATCCCGCCGCCATGGCGGACGCCTATGCCATCAATGCGATCGGACCGGCGCTGGTCGCAAAGCATTTCCTGCCGCTGCTGCCCCGCGACCGGCGCGGCGTGTTCGCGGCGCTGTCGGCGCGGGTCGGCTCGATCTCGGACAACCGGCTGGGCGGCTGGCACAGCTACCGGGCGGCCAAGGCGGCGCTCAACATGTTGGTCCGCACCGCCGCGATCGAACTGGGCCGCACCCACCGCGAGGCGCTGGCGGTGACGCTCCATCCCGGAACGGTCGATACCGGGCTTTCGGCCCCGTTCCAGCGCGGCGTCGCGCCCGGCAAGCTGTTCAGTCCGGCGCAAAGCGCGGGCTATCTGCTCGACGTGCTCGATACCCTGACGCCTGCGGACAGCGGCCACTGCTTTGCCTGGGATGGTCAGCGCATTGCATTTTGATTGACCACTTTTTTCCGGCAGACGCGCCTTACTGCTTCTCCCTTCGCCGGATTGTGGCATCATACCTGCCTGAAAACAGCATTTTGGGGGGGAATCGATGGGTCTGGGCAGTTGGTATGAAGATCATATCGTGCCGCGCTTCATCCAGTGCGCGTGCAGCGCACCGGGGATCATGGAGCTGCGCGAACAGGTGGTGCCGCTGGCCAGCGGCGCGGTGTTCGAGATCGGCTGCGGCGGCGGGATCAACCAGCAATTCTATGACCGGGCCAAAGTGACATCGTTTGCCGGCATGGACCCATCGGCCAAGGGGCTGGACTATGCCCGTGCCGCCGCAGCGGAAAAGGGCTGGGCTGCCGACATCCGCCCCGGCTTTGGCGAAGCGATCCCGTTCGATGATGCCAGTTTCGACAGCGTGGTGTGCACTTTCACGCTCTGTTCGGTCGGTGATCAGGCCCAGACCCTGCACGAACTGCGCCGCATCCTGAAACCGGGGGGACGGTTGCTCTATGCCGAACATGGCAGGGCGCCCGATGCCGGTGTGCGCAAATGGCAGGGTCGGATCGAACCGGTGTGGAAACGCCTGGCCGGGGGTTGCCACCTGACCCGGCCGGTCAGCTCGGCAGTGGGCAAGGCGGGCTTTGCCGTTGACGCACTGGGGGAACGCTACATCCCCAAAGCCCCGCGCTGGGCGGGCTGGATGGAATGGGGTGCGGCTGTCCGGCCAGCTTGAAGCCTGCCCATCCGGAACAGCAAAAGGCCGCCAAAGCAGGTGCTTCGGCGGCCTTTTTTGTGCCTGTCAGACGTGGTGCCCGTCAGGTTTTCTGAGGGTTACTCACCAAACGTGCGCTGCCACCAGCCGCGACGCGGCGATTCGCCGGCGCTGGCTTCGACCGGGGCAGATGCGGTATCCACCGGCACCTCGATCGCGTCTGCTTCAACTGGTTCCGCCTTCTTCTTGCGGGTCCGCTTGGGCTTGGCCGCAGCCTCTTCCACAACCGGTTCGGGTGCAGCTTCGGCAACCGGTTCCGCTTCGGCAGCGGCGTCCACCTTCTTGCGGCGGGTCCGCTTGGGCTTGGCCGGGGCTTCGTCCGCAACCGGTTCCGGTGCGACTTCGGCAACCGGCTCGGCCACTACCTCGACAGCGTCAGCCGCAGGTTCCGCGTCAGCGGCAACATCGGCCTTCTTGCGGCGTCCGCGCCGGGGCTTGGCCGGAGCTTCCTCAGCCAGCGGTTCGGCAGGTGCGGCGGGCGAAGCTGCTGCAACGGCGGTGTCGGCAACGGCCGGTGCGTCGGCTTCAGCCTCTTCACCTTCGGCATGCTCACCGTTCTCGCCATTTTCACCTTCACCGCGACCGCGGCCACCGCGCCGACGCCGACCGCGACGGCGGCGCTTGCGCGGCGCTTCGCCGTTGTCGCCTTCGTCGCTACCGGTTTCGCCATCGCTGTCGGCTTCTTCGTCACCCTCGGCATCGTCCATGCTGGCAGATGCGCTGTCAGATGCACTGGCCGAAACACTGGCGGTGTCGCTGGCGGTGCTTTCATCACCGCCGCGCTCATCGTCGCGGCCCCGGCCACCCCGGCGGCGACGCTTGCGGCGGCGCTTGCCCTGGTCATCGCTGTCGTCGGAACCACGCTCCCGGCGGTCCTCAGCTTCGGCCTCGATGTCGTCATCATCAACATCATCATCGTCTTCCACGATGATATCGTCTTCGAAATCGTCGACGATCGGCTCAAACCGGGGCACGAATTCCGGACGCGGGCCGGACGAAACGACGCGCATCTTCGCGCCTTCGTTCTCACCTTCGGGCAGCACTTCCACGCGGACCCCGTAACGGTCCTCGATCTCGGCCAGATCGGCGCGCTTGGCGTTGAGCAGGTAAACCGCCGCTTCGGTCGACGCGTAGAGCGAGATCACCGAGCCTCTGCCCTTGGCGGCCTCTTCCTCGATCAACCGCAGCGCCGACAGCCCGGCGCTCGATGCGGTGCGGACCAGTCCGGTCCCATCGCAGTGCGGGCAGCCGCGCGTGGTCGCTTCGAGCACACCGGTGCGCAGGCGCTGGCGGCTCATTTCCATCAGGCCAAAGCTGGAAATCCGGCCGACCTGGATGCGGGCGCGGTCGTTCTTGAGCGCGTCCTTCATCGCCTTTTCGACCTTCCGGACGTTGGAGCTGTACTCCATGTCGATAAAGTCGATCACCACCAGCCCGGCCATGTCGCGCAGGCGCAGTTGCCGGGCGATTTCGCGCGCGGCTTCCAGATTGGTGGACAGCGCGGTCGCTTCGATCCCGTGTTCCTTGGTGGAACGGCCGGAGTTGATGTCGATCGACACCAGCGCTTCGGTCGGGTTGATGACGATATAGCCGCCGCTCTTCAGCTGGACGACCGGATCATACATCGCGCTCAGCTGGTCTTCCGCGCCATAGCGCTGATACAGCGGGACCGGATCGGAATAGGCCTTCACCCGCTTGGCGTGGCTCGGCATCAGCAGCTTCATGAAATCGCGGGCAGCGCGGTAACCGTGTTCACCCTCGACCACGACTTCCTCGATCTCGCGGTTGTAGATGTCGCGGATCGCGCGCTTAATCAGATCGCTGTCCGAATGGATCAGCGCCGGAGCGGACGATTTCAGCGTGTTTTCGCGGATCTCGTCCCACAGCCGGGCGAGGTAATCGAAATCGCGCTTGATCTCGGTCTTGGTGCGTTGCAGCCCGGCGGTGCGGACGATGCAGCCCATCGATTTGGGCAGATCCATCTCGGCGATGATCGACTTCAGCCGCTTGCGATCGGTCGCCGAACTGATCTTGCGGGAAATCCCGCCGCCGTGGCTGGAATTGGGCATCAACACGCAATACCGGCCTGCCAGGCTGAGGTAGCTGGTCAGCGCCGCGCCCTTGTTGCCGCGTTCTTCCTTCACGACCTGCACCAGCAGCACCTGGCGGCGCTGGATCACGTCCTGGATCTTGTAACGGCGGCGCAGCGCCATGCGCTTGGCGCGCAGTTCGTCGGCTTCCTTGGCATGGCCGCGCCCACCGTTGCCCTGACGGCGACGGCCCCGGCCGCGCCGACGGTTGTCACCGCCATCGTCTTCGGCCGCTTCTTCGCCCTCGTGGTCGAAGGCGTTTTCGATCAGGCCGTCTTCGATGGTGGCGACTTCATCCTTTTCGGCGGTGTCGACTTCGGTCACCCCGCCAAAGTCATCGTCGTGATGCGGTTCGTGGCTGGTCCCGGCCATGTCGTCGGCCAGGGTTTCGCCCAGTTCATCGTCACCGACAAAATCTTCCTCACCCTCGGCGATGGCGCGCAGGGCGGCCTCTTCCTCGGCATGGGCGGCTTCTTCGGCGAGCAGGGCTTCGCGATCTTCCTTCGGAATCTGGTAGTAATCCGGATGGATTTCGCTGAACGCCAGGAAGCCGTGGCGATTGCCACCGAAATCGACGAACGCCGCCTGCAGCGACGGTTCGACGCGGGTTACCTTGGCGAGGTAGATGTTGCCTTTGATCTGCTTGTGTTCAGCAGATTCAAAATCGAATTCTTCAATTCGGTTGCCTTTTAGCACCGCCACCCGAGTTTCCTCGCGGTGGCGCGCATCGATCAGCATGCGCTGGGTCATTATGAATTCTCCGTGCGCGCGGCGGCCGCTGCGGCCTTGCAAGAAGGCCTGAGGCTGGCGGGCCGGCGCGATTGTAAGCGGAACAGCCGCGTCCAGCGGGGCGAAGCCCCGGCAGGCAGGCGGCGGTGTGTGATAAGCCGGTGCCAGCAAAGGGCGTCCCGGCGGCGTCGTGCGTGTCTGCGGGAGAGAAAAGGCGCAGCGATAGGGGCAGCGCAGAACCAGCCATCCGCAGCGCCCAGCCCGATACGGGCTGCGACGGACAGGACGGCAAACGGCTTCTCATTCCAGCATCAACCTGTGTGATTCCGGGATAATTGGCCCCGGAATACTCCCCCCGAAGTGTGCGGCGGCCTGAACCAACAGGTGCCGCAATGTTCGGTGCAGCGGTGCCTAGCACCACCGTTCAATTGCGGCAAGTTCATTACAAACCGGTGAAGATCAGCCACGGAAGATTGCGCGGGACGCCGACAGACTCTAGTCACGACCCGATGCAGCGCGCCTTGTTCCTGGTTCTGATATTTATCGCGCCGGTCGCAGTGTTCGCCGGGATGGTGACGGTTGACCGGATTTACGGCGCCCCCGGGCGGGGCTGGGATTACGTCGTCACGGTCCTGCTGCCGCCGACCGACAATGGCGGCAACCTGCCGCAGATCCTTGGCCCGGCCGATGCCAGCCGGCCATTGGTGGTGATCGATGCTGGCCATGGCGGCAGGGATCCCGGCGCCGGGGCGGGGGCGGTCAAGGAAAAGCAACTGACGCTGGCGATGGCGATCGCGCTGCGCGACGAACTGCTGCGCGGCGGCGGGGTGCGGGTGGCGTTGACCCGCGACGATGACCGGTTTCTGGTGCTGAGCGATCGCTACAACATTGCACGGCGGTTGGGTGCGGACCTGTTCATCTCGATCCATGCCGACAGCACCGAAACCGGCACCGGTGCGCGCGGGGCGACCGTCTATACCCTGTCGGATCGGGGCAGCAACGAAACGGCCGAGCGCATGGCCGCGCGCGAAAATGCGGCGGATGAAGTCAACGGGATCAGGCTTGAGGCGCAAACCGATGCCGTGAACGCGACGCTGGTCGATTTGTCGCAGCGGCTGGCCAACTCCCGCTCGGAAGAACTGGCCAGCCTGATCCTGCGCGAGGGCGAAGGGCGCTTGCCGTTCCGGGAACGGACCGGGCAATCGGGGGCATTCGTGGTGCTCAAATCGCCGGATGTGCCGTCGGTCCTGTTCGAAAGCGGCTATATCAACAACCCGGAAGATCTGGCGCGGCTGAATTCAGTCGCTGGCCGCACGGCGATTGCCGAAGTGCTGGGCAAGGCGATCCGCGTCTACTTCGCCCGGCAGGCTGTGCCGCAGATCGGCACCTGAAGCGGCAACCGGGCATAGTTGGCTGAAAGGCGCTGGCAAAGCGCGCTTTCACCATGCTAGAGCCGCTTCGATGTCGGAAGCCGAGCCTCAAGAATCCGTTCGCCTGCGCATTCGGCGCGATGCCGGAACCCTGTTCACCCGGATCGGGGACTGGTTTTCCGGATTGAGCGTTGGGCGCTGGGCGGGCGAGCATTGGCGGTCCAGCAAGTGGTTCCGGCTGGGCGGTTATGCGCTGGCCCTGCTTGTTGTATTCAACGTGCTGTTGTGGGCCATGGTGACCCGCTCGCTGCCGTCTGCGGACACCTTGCTGACCTATCAGCCGCCGTTGCCGACGATGGTGCGCGGCGTGGACGGCGAGATCGTCTATTCCTATGCCCGCGAACGCCGGGTGCAACTGCGTTATGTCGATTTCCCCAAGCCGCTGGTGAACGCCTATCTGTCGGCGGAGGACAAGACGTTCTGGAGCCACGGCGGCGTGGATTACACCGGACTGGCCGGGGCGGTGATTGATTACGTGACCAAGTTCGGTTCGGGTGAACGCGCCAAGGGCGGGTCGACGATTACCCAGCAGGTTGCCAAGAACATTCTGATCGGGGACGAATACTCGATCACGCGCAAGCTCAAGGAAATGATCGTTGCGCGCCGGATCGAGGGGGTGCTGAGCAAGCCCCAGATCCTCGAACTCTACCTCAACGAGATTCCGCTGGGCCGTCAGAGCTTTGGCGTGCAGGCGGCGGCGCGGGCCTATTTCGGCAAGGATGTCGGCGAACTGCAACTGCATGAAGCGGCGTTTCTGGCGATCCTGCCCAAGGCTCCGGAACGTTATGGCCGCGCGCAGTATGCCGATCAGGCGCTGGAGCGGCGCGATTATGTGCTGGGGCAGATGGTCGACAATGGCTGGGCCACTCCGGCCGAAGCCGCCGCCGCCAAAGCGCAGCCACTCGGCGTAATTCCGCGCCGGGTAGAGAGCTATGACCCGTCGGTCGGCTACTTCGTCGAGGAAGTGCGCCGGACGCTGATGGAAAAGTATGGCGAAAAGGCCGAGGATGGGCCGAACAGCGTCTATGCGGGCGGGCTGTGGGTGCGAACCTCGCTTGACCGGCAATTGCAGAAATCGGCGCAGGACGCCTTGCGCGCCGGGCTGATGCGCTATCACGCCGGCCGCGCGTGGACCAAGCCGATCGAGCACGTGAAATTGAGCGGGGACAAGTGGCTGGGGCCGCTGGTGGCGCTGAACAAGTCGATCAATTATCAGGACTGGCGCGTTGGCATCGTGGTCAGCCGGACCGGCGCACAGGCGACAATCGGGTTTGCCGATGGCAAGACTGCGCCGCTGACCGGCCTGCCGCCCGCGCTGCGCGCCGGTGATGTGATTGCCGTCGCACCGGTGGGCAATGCCTGGGGCGTGCGCACCATCCCCGAAGTGTCCGGCGGCATTGTCGCGCAGGATCCGCGCACCGGCCGGGTGCTGGCGATGCAGGGCGGGTTTGACAGCGGCCTGGCCAGCTTCAACCGCGCGACGCAGGCGCTGCGTCAGCCCGGATCGACTATCAAGCCGTTTGTCTATGCCACCGGGCTGGATCAGGGGATGACCCCGGCCAGTGAAGTGCTGGACGGCCAGTTCTGCGTCTATCAGGGCGCGAAACTGGGGCAGAAGTGCTTTCGCAACTTCGACATGCGCGGGGCGGGCGGCACCCACACCATGCGCTGGGGGCTGGAACAGTCGCGCAACCTGATGACCATCCGGATCGCCAACGACGCGGGCATGGATAATGTGGTCAAGACCATCGGCGATGTCGGAATTGGCAAGTATCAGCCATACCTGTCGTTCGCGCTGGGGGCGGGCGATACCACCGTGCTCCAGATGACCAACGCCTATGCCGCGCTGGCCAACAACGGGGTGCAGTATACCCCCTCGCTGGTTGATTTCGTGCAGGACCGGAACGGCAAGGTGATCTGGCGCGCCGACACGCGGCGCTGCGTCCAGTGCAGCATGGATCAGTGGGATGGCAAACCGATGCCGCGCCTTGGTCAGCGTGGCCGGCAGGTGATGGATCCGCGCACGGCCTATCAGGTGGTCCATATGCTGGAAGGCGTCGTGACCCGCGGCACGGCCGTGGTGCTGCGCGATCTGGGGCTGCCGCTGTTCGGCAAGACCGGGACGACCACCGGTCCGACCAATGTGTGGTTCGCGGGCGGTTCGCAGAACATCGTCAGCTCTGTGTATATCGGCTTCGATCAGCCACGCTCGCTGGGCGGTTACGTCCAGGGCGGGACATTCGCCGCGCCGATTTTCAAGCAGTTCGTGCAAGGCAGCCGCGCGCGGTGGAGCAGCGTGCCGTTCATCGCGCCGCCGGGGATCCACATGGTCAAGGTTGACCGGGTCAGCGGCAAGCAACTCTTTGCGGGCAGCCCGACCAACGATCCCAAATCCTCAATCATCTGGGAAGCGTTCAAGGCCGATACCGAGGCCCGGCGGACGACCCGCCGGGATGAACTGGCGTCCCAGCGGGACCAGTTGCTGGCCGTGATCAGGCGGGGGTCGGCCCCGGCTGCGGAAGCGGATGCCGCTGGCGAAGCCGCGCCGGACGCATCGCCCAGTATTGCCGCCGACAGCAGCGTGACCGTTCAGTAACCCCGGCTTTCGGCGGTCTGGACATTGCCGGTGTCCGCGCGCAAGCTGCGGCAATGAAAACAGTTCGCACTTTGCTCGCCCCGTTCGTCGCCGCCGCGTTTGCGCTCGCCGCGCCCGCCTCCGCAGAATTGCCGCAAGGGGCGAAAGCGCCCGGATTCGCCACGCAGGGCGCGCTGGCGGGCAAGGTCTTCGGATTCAACCTGAACGCCGCGCTGCGCAAGGGGCCGGTGGTGCTGTATTTCTATCCCAAGAGCTTCACCCAGGGCTGCACGCTGGAAGCGCACGGTTTTGCCGAAGCCATGCCAGAGTTTCGCAAAGCCGGGGCCACCGTGATCGGCCTGTCGGCGGATACCATCGACACCCAGGTCCGCTTCTCGACCGAGGCGTGCCGCGATGCCTTCCCCGTCGGGGTCGCCAGCCCCGCGATCATCGCGGCCTACAAGGTGGCACTGGCCAAGGCCGATGGCACGCCCACCGGGCTGACCTCGCGCACCAGCTATGTCATCGGCCGGGATCGCAAAGTGCGGATGGTTTACACCAACATGAATTATGCCGAGCACGTGAAGCGCACGCTGGACGCGGTTCAGGCGATGAAGCCAAAGCGCAAGGGATAACGCACCAGCCAGTGCGGTGATCGCCCCGGCCGTTCGGTGGTGACAAGGCCTGTCCGGCAACGGGCGGGCCTTTACTTTGCAGGCAATCCGGCTAGTGCGCTGGTTCGAAATTGATCGGAGATTATCCTCATGCGTGCCGAAGGGCAGGCCCATATTGACCGCATCAACGCCGCGCTGGCGCTGGTCCGCAAGTTCCTCGACTGGGAGCGGGCGCTGCGCCGGTTTGATGAACTGAACGCGCGGGTTGAAGATCCCAAGCTATGGGACAATCCGAAGGACGCCGAAGCGGTCATGCGTGAACGGCGCCGGCTTGAGGCGTCGATCGGCACGGTCAGGCAGATCAGCCAGGCCATGTCGGATGCGGTCGAATACGTTGAACTGGGCGAACTCGAAGCGGATGAGGCCACCGTGCGGGAAGGGCTGTCTGCTCTCGCCGCGCTGGCGGAGCGGGCCGATGCCGACAAGGTCCAGGCGCTGCTGGCGGGCGAGGCTGACGGCAACGATGCCTATCTTGAAGTGCACGCCGGGGCGGGCGGCACCGAAAGCCAGGACTGGGCCGAGATGCTCCAGCGGATGTACACACGCTGGGCCGAACGCCATGGCTACAAGGTCGAACTGGTCGATTACCACGCTGGCGAACAGGCCGGGATCAAAAGCGCGACGCTGCACATCAAGGGCGAAAACGCCTATGGCTATGCCAAGACCGAAAGCGGCGTGCACCGGCTGGTCCGGATCAGCCCGTATGACAGCTCGGCCCGGCGCCACACCAGTTTCAGTTCGGTCTGGGTCTATCCGGTGATCGATGACGATATCGACATCGAAATCAATCCGTCCGATCTGAAGATCGATACCTACCGCGCGTCGGGTGCCGGTGGTCAGCACGTCAACACCACCGATTCGGCGGTGCGCATTACCCACGTGCCGACCGGGATCGTCGTGGCCAGCCAGAACGATCGCAGCCAGCACAAGAACCGGGCGACCGCGATGAACATGCTCAAGGCCCGAATGTATGAGGCGGAACTCGCCAAGCGTGAGGCGGACGCTTCGGGGGAGTATCAGGCGAAGACCGAAATCGGTTGGGGCCACCAGATCCGCTCCTACGTGCTTCAGCCCTATCAGCTGGTCAAGGACTTGCGGACCGGGACAACCTCGACCGCGCCCGACGATGTGCTCGACGGCGCGCTGGACCCGTTCATGGCAGCCGCGCTGGCGCAGCGGGTAACCGGTGAAAAGGTGCAGGTGGAGGACGTCGATTGAGACGGGTTGTCGCTGTCCTGGCTGCCTTTGCGGCGATCACGGGCTGCAACAGTTCCCAGTCCGATGCCGACCGCGCGGAAACCGCGCGCGAATTTCCGCGCCCCTATCGCCCGGTCTCGGCGCTTGGCGCGTATGAAGTATCGACAGAGGATCAGCGCGACAATCTGGGCGAGGCCGAGGTTGTGATGGATCTGGCGCGGATTGGTGCTGGCACCACCGTAGCCGATATCGGTGCGGGCGAGGGGTATTATACCGTCCGTCTGGCTGAACGCGTCGGGATGAAGGGGCGCGTCCTGGCGGTCGACATTGATCCCGGCGCGATCCAGCGACTGGGCCAGCGGATTGAGCGCGAACGGCTCGACAACGTCTCGATCAAGCTCGGCGCACCGGACGATCCGCGTTTGCCGGCAAACAGCTTTGACCGGATTTTTCTGGTCCATATGTACCATGAAGTGGGTGAGCCTTACGCCTTCCTGTGGCGGCTGCGCCCGGCGCTGCGTCCGGGCGGGCAGGTGGTCGTCGTCGACATCGACCGGTCGACCGACCAGCACGGTTTGCCCCCGGCGCTGCTTTTCTGTGAATTTCAGGCGGTGGGCTTCCGCTTGGTGGAATTTGTCCGTAAGCCGGAATTAAAGGGCTATTATGCGCAGTTCGAGGTGATCGGCGAGCGGCCGGAGCCTGCTGCAATCAAGCCGTGCAATACGGCCAAGGGGAAGACGGGAGCGCAATGAGTTTCAAGGGTTTGAAGCCGATCCTTTACGGTGGCCGGGAAGTCTGGCCGGTGATCGAAGGAGGCAAGGGCGTCGCGGTATCGAACCACGCCAGTTCGGGCGCGTGGGCGGCTGCGGGCGGCATCGGCACTGTCAGCGCGGTGAACGCCGACAGCTATGATCCGACCGGCAAGATCGTTCCGCAAGTCTATGCCGGGCTGACCCGCAAGGAACGCCACGAACAGCTGATCCAGTATGGCATTGTCGGCGCGGTCGAACAGGTCCAGCGCGCGCATGAGATTGCGGGCGGGCAGGGCGCGATCAACATCAACGTGCTGTGGGAAATGGGCGGCGCGCAGCCGATCCTTGAAGGTGTGCTGGAACGCACCCGCGGGCTGGTGGCCGGGGTCACCTGCGGTGCCGGAATGCCCTACAAGCTGTCCGAAATCGCGCAGCGGTATAACGTCAACTACCTGCCGATCATCAGTTCTGCCCGCGCATTTCGTGCGCTGTGGAAGCGGGCCTATCACAAAGTGCCAGAACTGATGGCCGCCGTGGTCTATGAAGACCCTTGGCTGGCAGGCGGTCACAACGGCCTGTCTAATGCAGAGGACCCGAAGAAGCCGGAAGATCCCTATCCCCGCGTCAAGGCACTGCGCGAGACGATGCGCGCCGAAGGCGTGGCGGAAAGCGTGCCGATCGTGATGGCGGGCGGGGTGTGGTGCCTGCGCGAATGGGAAAACTGGATCGACAATCCGGAACTGGGCAGCATCGCGTTCCAGTTCGGCACGCGGCCGCTGCTGACGCAGGAAAGCCCGATCCCGCAGGCGTGGAAGGACCATCTGCGCACGCTGGAACCGGGCGATGTGCTGCTGCACCGCTTCTCACCGACCGGCTTTTACAGCTCAGCCGTGCGCAATCCGTTCCTGCGGGAACTGGAAGGGCGTTCGGAACGCCAGATTCCCTATTCCAAGGTGTCGGCGGGGGAGCATACCACGCAGCTTGATGTGGGAGTGCGCGGCAAGAACTTCTGGGTCGCCCCGGCGGATCTGGCGCGCGCGCGGGCCTGGTTCGGTGCTGGCTTTACCGAGGCGCTGCGCACGCCGGATGATACGATCATCTTCGTATCGCCCGCAGAACGCGGCGTGATTCAGCAGGACCAGAAGGAATGCATGGGTTGCCTGTCGCACTGCGGGTTCTCATCGTGGAAAGACCACGACGATTACTCCACCGGTCGGCTGGCCGATCCGCGCAGCTTCTGCATCCAGAAGACCTTGCAGGAAGTCGCCCACGGCGGTGATCTGGACCGGAACCTGATGTTTGCAGGCCATGCGGCCTATCGCTTCAAGCAGGACCCGTTCTATTCCAACAACTTCACCCCCACGGTGAAGCAACTGGTCGACCGGATTCTGGCCGGGGACTGATTGGCCCCACCGGGGTTGCAAAACAGGGCGGCGGAACTTTGGTTCCGCCGCCCTGTTTCGGTTCAGGCCGCGATGGCGCGCCGGGTCAGTCCAGTTCCCACGCGCGCTCGCCGTGGCTGGTCAGGTCCAGCCCCTCACGCTCTTCTTCTTCGCTGACGCGCATCGGCAGCACCAGGCTGACCAGCACCGCGATCACCGCGCTGACCACGGCTGACCAGATCGCCACCACCCCGACGCCGACGAACTGCGCCGCGACTTGCGAGGCCATCGACGTGCCTTCGGCATAACCGGTTCCGCCAAGGTCAGCCGAGAGGAACACGCCCAGCAGCAGCGAGCCGACAATCCCGCCGATCCCGTGGACGGCGAACACATCGAGCGAATCGTCCACGCCCAGCCGCTTTTTCACGATCTGGATCATCGGGTAACACGCCAGCGCCGCCAGTGCGCCGAACAGGATCGCCGCGCCCGGAGAAATGAACCCGGCCGCCGGGGTAACCGTGGCCAGCCCAGCAATCGCACCGGTGGCAAAGCCGACGCTGGTCGATTTGCCGACGGTGAACTTTTCGATCAGCAGCCAGACCAGTGCGGCGGTCGCGGCGGCGGCATGGGTGTTGATGATCGCGCTGGCGGCATCGTCGTTGGCGGCCAGGGCCGAGCCGCCATTGAAGCCGAACCAGCCAACCCACAGCAGCGCCGCCCCGGCCATTGTCAGTGACGGGCTGTGCGGCAGCATCAGCGTCTTGGGGAACCCCTGCCGTTTGCCCAGCAGCATCGCGGCGACCAGCGCGGAAACACCGGCCGTGGTGTGAACGACGATCCCGCCCGCAAAATCGAGCGTGCCCATCGTCGTCGCCAGCCAGCCTCCGCCCCACACCCAGTGCGCCACCGGGGCATAGACCAGCAGGCCCCACAGCGCGCAGAACGCCACGACCCAGCCGAACCGCGCCCGGTCAACCCAGGCGCCTGCCATCAGCGCGGGTGTGATCGCCGCGAACGTCAGCTGGAACATGGCGAACGCGCTTTCCGGCACGGCGGTTCCGGCCCGGACGTTGCCCAGATCGATCAGCATCCAGGCATTGCCTGCGCCAAACCAGCCGTTCGTCACATTGCCGAACGCCAGCGTATAGCCGCAGATGATCCACAGCAGCGAGGCGATGGCGGCAATCGCGCCGACCTGCACCAGCACGGACAGGAAGTTCTTGGCGCGCACCAGCCCGCCGTAGAACAGCGTCAGCCCCGGCATTGTCATCATCAGCACCAGCGCGGTGGAAATCAGGATCCACGCGGTATCGCCGGTGTCGGCCACGTCTTCCGCTGCAACTTCAACGCCTTGCGCGCTGACAGCAGCGGGCAGCAGCGCCCCGGCAAGTCCAAGCCCAAGGGCCAGCAGGTTACGCATCCGGATATTCTCCCCCACACGCACGCAGCGCGGTCGTCATTCAACGAAGCGGCTTAAAGCAACGATTGCAGTGGGCGCAAGCCGTGACGTGAACCAATGTTGCACGGAAAACCGGTCAAACGTCGTAATTCGGGTTCAGGCCCAGCCTTCCAGCACCTGATCGGGCGGGCGGTGGCCATCGGCCCAGAACCGGATATTGGCGACGACCTTTTCGCCCGCGTGTTCGCGGCCTTCGATCGTGGCGCTGCCCAGATGGGGCAGGGTGATGACATTGGGCAGTGCTATCAGGCGCGGATCGACCGCCGGTTCGCTGGCATAGACATCCAGCCCCGCGCCGCCGAGGTGGCCGGATTGCAGCGCCGCGATCAACGCCTCTTCGTCAATCAGGTCACCGCGCGCGGTGTTGATGACAAAGGCGTCCGGCTTCATCAGCGCGATCCGGCGCGCGTCCAGCAGCCGGTGGGTGTCGCGGCTGGCCGGGCAGTGCAGCGTCAGGATATCCGTTTCTGCGATCAGCCGGTCCAGATCGGCCTCATGGCGCGCACCCAGCATGTTCTCGATGCTGGCAGGCAGGCGGTGCCGGTTGTGATAGACGATCTCCAGCCCGAACGCGCGGGCGCGGTGAGCCACGGCCTGACCGATCCGGCCCATCCCGACAATCCCCAGCCGCCGGCCGCCAATCCGGTGACCCAGCATCTGCGATGGTGCCCACCCCGTCCAGCGGCCATCGCGCACCAGACGGCTCCCTTCGCCAAGCCGGCGCGGGACCGACAGGATCAGCATCATGGTGAGATCGGCGGTGTCATCGGTGAACACGCCGGGGGTGTTGGTGACGATCACCTTGCACGCGCGGGCTGCGGACAGGTCGATATGTTCAATCCCCGCCCCGAAATTGGCAATCAGGCCGGTGCGCAATCCGTCCGTCCCGTCCGCCGCTTCCGCCAGCATGGCTGCATCGATCCGGTCGGTTACGGTCGGCACCAGCACATCGGACCCGCGCAGCGCCGCGACCAGTTCGGCGCGGCTGAGCGGACGATCTTCCTCGTTCAGCGTGACATCGAACAATTCAGCCATCCGCGCCTCAACCGACGGCAGCAGGCGGCGCGTCACATGGACGCGGGGCTTTCCCGCAACGCGGCGGGTGGTGGGGGTGTCGGTCACGATCGGCATCGACTGTTCGCTAGGCCGCGCAGGGGGGATGGGTCAAGCCGCTTGAACGGCGGGGCAAGCGCGCGCTATCTGGCAGGCATGATCAAGCGTTGCATTGTGGCCAGTATGCTGGCCGGTTTTATGGCATGGGCGGCTCCGGCCACGGCGCAGGACGCCAAAGTCCCTTATTGGGCGTCAATCCGTGCCTCGGAAGTGAATATGCGCGCCGGTCCGGGCGAGGATTACCGGATCAGCTGGGTCTATCGCCGCCCGCAGCTGCCAATCAAGGTGCTGCGGCTGAAGGAAGGCTGGCGGCTCGTGCAGGATCCCGATGGCGCGCAAGGCTGGATGATGGCCCGGTTCCTGACCCGCCAGCGCGGCGGTTATATCAAGGGCGCGGGAACTGCCGCGATGCGGGACAGCGCCGAACCCGGCGCAAAGCTGCTGTGGCGGCTGGAACCGGGGGTGACCGGCCTGCTGGGGGAATGCGCCAACGGGTGGTGCGCGTTCAGCATTGGCGAACGCAAGGGCTTTGTCGAACAGGCCCGGGTGTGGGGGGCGGGGGAACCCTGAAGGCTCCGCCCGCCCGCCGGGATCACCAATCAGACCAGTTCGACGGCCACGGCCGTGGCTTCACCGCCGCCGATGCACAGCGCGGCCACGCCCTTGGTCTTGCCGTAAGTCTGGAGCGCCGAAATCAGCGTCGCCATGATCCGCGCGCCCGAAGCGCCGATCGGATGGCCGAGCGCGGTTGCCCCGCCGTGGACGTTCACCTTGTCATGCGGGATGCCCAGATCGTGCATCGCGAACATGGTGACGCAGGCAAACGCTTCGTTGACTTCGAACAGGTCGACGTCCGCCGCGCTCCACCCGGCCTTGTCCAGCACCTTGGTGATCGCGCCGACCGGGGCGGTCGTGAACTTGGCCGGTTCATGCGCATGCGCGGCCATCGCGACGATCCGGGCAACCGGCTGCTGGCCGTTGGCATCGGCCACCGACTGGCGGGTGATGACCATTGCGGCGGCACCGTCCGAGATCGACGAGGCGTTGGCGGCGGTGATCGTGCCGTCCTTGGCGAAGGCGGGCTTGAGCGCCGGGATCTTGTCCGGACGGCCCTTCTTGGGCTGTTCGTCTTCGCTGACGGTCACTTCACCGGCGCGGGTCTTGATCGTCACGGGGACGATTTCGCGCGCGAACTTGCCGCTGGCGGTCGCTTCCTGCGAGCGGGTGAGCGAGGCGATGGCGAAGTTATCCTGCGCTTCGCGGGTCAACTGGTATTCGTCCGCCGTGACCTGGGCAAAGCTGCCCATCGCGCGGCCCGGCTCATAGGCGTCTTCCAGCCCGTCGAGGAACATGTGGTCAAAGGCGGTGTCATGCCCGATCCGCGCGCCTGACCGGTGCTTTTTCAGCAAATACGGCGCGTTGGTCATTGATTCCATGCCGCCCGCGACGGCATAATCGATGCTGCCCGATGCCAGCGCTTCGGCGCCCATGATCAGCGCCTGCATGCCCGATCCGCACATCTTGTTGACGGTGGTTGCTTCGACCGACATCGGCAGTCCGGCCTTCAGCGCAGCCTGACGGGCCGGGGCCTGTCCCAGACCAGCGGACAGCACGCAGCCCATGTAGATCCGTTCGATCGCGGCGCCATCGACGCCCGAACGCTCGACCGCGCCCTTGACGGCCACTGCGCCCAGTTCAGGCGCCGAAACGTCGGACAATTCGCCCTGCATGCCGCCCATCGGGGTGCGGGCATAGGACAGGATGACAACGGGGTCGTTTGCGGAGAAAGTGGCCATGGCTGCGCCTTTCGAGTTGGTTTGGAAACTTGAGTCCCCCGGCGGCATAATGCTGCACTGCGGCGATGGCAATCGTGCATGCGCCGGACCGCGCCCCGCCTGCCGCTTGCCAAGCCCGCAGCGATCGGCAAGAACAGTGGCAAATCAAAATCGGAGAGCCATCGTGTCCGACACCGAAATCGCCCGCATGCAAGCCGTGCTGGAAAAGCAGCGCACTGCCTTTACCGCCGCCATGCCGGAGCCCCTGTCGGTCCGCCGTGACCGGATCGACCGGGCCATCGCGCTGCTGATCGACCACAAGGACGCCTTTGCCAAGGCGGTGTCCGCCGATTTCGGCCACCGCAGCACCGAACAGACGCTGATGACCGATATCATGCCGTCGGTCAGCGCGCTGAAACACGCGCGCAAACATTTCGAGGCGTGGTCGCGCGCCGAAAAGCGCAAGCCGACGTTCCCGCTGGGCTGGCTGGGGGCCAGGGCCAACGTGGTCTATCAGCCCAAGGGCGTCGTCGGCGTGATCGCGCCGTGGAACTTCCCGGTGGGGATGGTGATGGTGCCGATGGCGGGGATTCTGGCAGCGGGCAACCGCGCCATGGTCAAACCGTCCGAGTTTACCGAGCGGGTCGCCGATCTCATGGCCGAAATGGTGCCGCAGTATTTTGCCGAGGACGAAATTGCGGTGTTCACTGGCGGCGTGGAAGTCGGCACGGCGTTTTCGAAACTACCGTTCGATCACATGATCTTCACCGGCGCGACCAGCGTGGGCAAGCACATCATGCGCGCCGCCGCCGACAATCTGGTGCCGGTCACGCTGGAACTGGGCGGAAAATCGCCGACGTTCGTGGGGCGCAGCGCCAACAAGGCGCAGGCGGGCGAACGCATTGCGCTGGGCAAGATGCTCAACGCCGGGCAGATCTGTCTCGCGCCGGATTACCTGCTGGTCGCAAAGGATCAGGAAAACGAAGTGATCGAAAGCATCACGCGCGGGGCTTCGGCGATGTATCCCACGCTGCTCCAGAACGATGACTACACATCTGTGGTCAATGGCCGCAATTACGAGCGGCTCCAGGGCTATCTCGCCGATGCGAAGGACAAGGGGGCAGAGCTGATCGAGGTGAACCCCGGCGGTGAGGATTTCAGCGCGTCCAACGGCAACAAGATGCCGCTGACCATCGTGCGCGGCGTGACCGACGACATGAAGGTGATGCAGGAGGAAATCTTCGGACCCGTGCTGCCGGTGATGACTTATGACAGCATCGATCAGGCCATCGATTATGTGAACGCCCACGACCGTCCGCTGGGGCTGTATTACTTCGGGCAGGACAAGGCCGAGGAAGCAAAAGTTCTGGGCCGGACGATTTCCGGCGGGGCCACGGTCAACGACGTGGTGTTCCACAACGCGATGGAAGACCTGCCGTTCGGCGGGGTCGGCCCTTCGGGCATGGGCAATTATCACGGGGCAGACGGATTCAAGACGTTCAGCCACGCCCGCGCGGTCTATCGCCAGCCGAAACTGGACGTGGCCAAGCTGGCCGGGCTGAAGCCGCCCTATGGCAAGTCCACCCATGCCACGCTCGCGCGTGAACTGAAGAAATGACCATTCCCCGCTCCCCCGGCCAGAAACCGGGCCAGAAACCGGGGGAGCGGGCCGGAATTCGGTAACTTTTGCGGGAATATCGGGGCATCCCCCACTTGCGCCGGGGCCATGCCGGGACTAGGGCGCGGTCAACCGTTTGCAACGCCGAGTCAGGCTCCCAAGAGGGTTATCCGTGGTCGACCTCTCGCAATATCTGCCGATCCTGATCTTCCTGGGGATCGCGCTCGCCTTGTCATCGCTGTTCGTGTTCCTGCCGATGGGCGTCGCGCGCCTGACCGGCACGCACAACCCGAACGCGGAAAAGCTCAGCGAGTATGAATGCGGCTTCCCCGCATTCGAAGACCCGCGCAGCCAGTTCGACGTGCGGTTCTACCTCGTCGCGATCCTGTTCATCATCTTCGATCTCGAAGCCGCGTTCCTGTTTCCGTGGGCCGTCAGCCTCGATCAGACCGGCTGGGCGGGCTGGGTGACCATGATGGTGTTCCTGGCCGAACTGGTGATCGGCTTCATCTATGCCTGGAAGAAAGGGGCGTTGGACTGGGAATGAGCACGCCAATGACCACTCCGCTCGTCAACGCTGCTGGCCAGCCGCTGGGCGGCCCGTCTGCTGGCGCGGCCGTGACCGCGCCCGATCAGGGTTTCTTCAACGATCTCAACGCCGAAGTGCATGACAAGGGCTTCCTTATCACCAGCACCGAGGATCTGTTCCAGTGGGCGCGCACGGGTTCGCTGTGGTGGATGACTTTTGGTCTGGCCTGCTGCGCGGTCGAGATGATCCACGTCAACATGCCGCGCTATGACATGGAACGCTTTGGCGTTGCCCCGCGCGCGTCGCCGCGCCAGTCGGACGTGATGATCGTGGCGGGCACGCTCTGCAACAAGATGGCTCCGGCACTGCGCAAGGTTTACGACCAGATGTCGGACCCGAAGTATGTGATCTCGATGGGCAGCTGCGCCAACGGCGGCGGCTATTACCACTACAGCTATTCGGTCGTGCGCGGGTGTGACCGGATCGTGCCGGTGGACATCTATGTCCCCGGTTGCCCGCCGACCGCCGAAGCGCTGCTCTACGGCGTAATGCAGTTGCAGCGGAAAATCCGCCGCGCTGGCACGCTGGAACGCTGAGGGGGGCTGGTCCGATGGCAGTAATCCATTCCGCCCCGAAGTTCGCTTCGAACGAAGGCGTGCTCGCTGCGCTTACCGCCGCGCTGGGCGACAAGTTCATCGCCGGGCGCGAGGAGCACGGCGAAGTCGTGATTACCGTCGCGCGCGCCGAAATCGCCAATGCGCTGCGGACGTTGCGTGACGAGCATGAATATCAGCAACTGATGGAAATCGCCGGCGTTGATTATCCGGACCGGGCAGAACGGTTCGAGGTGGTCTATTGCCTGCTGTCCGTCACGAAGAACCACCGCGTGATCGTCAAGACCTGCGCCGCCGAGGATACCCCGGTGCCGACCGTGACGACGCTCTGGCCGGTCGCGGGCTGGCTGGAACGCGAAGTGTTCGACATGTACGGCGTCCTGTTCGACGGCAACACCGACCTGCGCCGCATCCTGACCGACTACGGCTTCGAAGGGCATCCCTTCCGCAAGGACTTCCCGCTGACCGGCTATGTCGAGCTGCGCTATTCCGAGGAAGACAAGCGCGTGGTCTATGAACCGGTGCAACTGGCTCAGGACCTGCGCCAGTTTGACTTCATGAGCCCATGGGAAGGCGCGGATTACGTGCTGCCGGGTGATGAAAAGGCAGAAGGAGCCAAATCGTGAGCCTTCAGCTGGAACAATCGCCGACCACTGGCGATGAAGTCATCACCAACTACACGATCAATTTCGGTCCGCAGCACCCGGCGGCGCACGGCGTGCTGCGCATGGTGCTGGAACTGGACGGTGAAATCATCGAACGGGTCGATCCGCATGTCGGACTGCTGCACCGCGGCACTGAAAAGCTGATCGAGCACAAGACTTATCTGCAGGCGCTGCCCTATTTCGACCGGCTTGACTATTGCTCGCCGCTGGCGATGGAGCACAGCTATGTGCTGGCAATCGAAAAGCTGCTGAACGTCGAAGTGCCGCTGCGCGGGCAATACCTGCGCGTGCTGTTCGCCGAACTGACCCGCATCTGCAACCACATGCTCAACATGGGCAGCCATGTGATGGACGTCGGCGCGATGACGCCGAACCTGTGGATGTTCGAAATCCGCGAGGATTGCCTCAATTTCTTCGAACGCGCGTCTGGCGCGCGGATGCACTCGGCGTGGTTCCGTCCCGGCGGCGTGCATCAGGACGTGCCGGAAAAGCTGCTGGTCGACATCGGCGAATGGCTCGATACGCGTCTGCCGACGCTGTTCGAGGACGCGATGAGCCTGGTCGTTGACAACCGCATCTTCAAGCAGCGCAATGTCGATATCGCCGTGGTGAGCAAGGAAGACGCGCTGGCCTGGGGCTTCTCCGGCCCGATGATCCGCGGCGCGGGCATTCCGTGGGACTTGCGCAAGAGCCAGCCCTACGACGTTTATGACCGCATGGAATTCGACATTCCGGTCGGCACCAACAGCGATTGCTATGACCGGTTCATGGTCCGCGTCGAGGAAGTGCGCCAGTCGGCCCGGATCATGAAGCAGTGCCTGCGCGATATGCCGTCCGGCCCCGTGGCTTCTGACGACCGCAAGGTCTCGCCGCCCAAGCGCGCCGAGATGAAGCAGTCGATGGAAAGTCTGATCCACCACTTCAAGCTCTACACCGAAGGCTTCCACGTTCCGGCGGGTGAAGTTTACGTGGCGACTGAAAGCCCCAAGGGCGAATTCGGCGTCTATCTCGTCTCGGACGGCTCGAACAAGCCGTACCGCTGCAAGATCCGCCCGACCGCGTTCTCGCACCTTCAGGCGATGGACTTCATGTGCAAGGGCCACATGCTGCCCGACGCGACCGCTATCCTTGGCGCGATCGACGTCGTGTTCGGGGAGTGTGACCGCTGATGCTGCGTGAAGTCCTGATTTTTGTGGCGGTGTTCGCGGCCTTCGCTTCGGCAGTGGCGGCGTATCTCTATGCCTTCCACGGCACTTCATCGCCGAAGGAAGTATTGTCGACCGCCTTTACCGGCACGGTCGGGGTGGCCCTGGGCCGCCTGCTTGAACGGAGAATGGCCCGTGGCTGACCGGACCGCCATCGCTGAAACGATGATCGCGCACTACAACGCGCAGGATGCCGACGCCTATGTCGCACTGATGACCGAGGATGCCTGCGAAGCGGGCTATCGCGGGGCCGTGGTGCGCGAGGGGCGCGAAGGAACCCGCGAAGGTCTGAAGAAGATGTTCGCCGAATTCCCGGAAAACCGCGCCGAAATCATCGATCGCAAGGCGCTGGGTGATTATGTCATCCTGCACGAACGGGTCTGGCGCAGCGCGCAGAGCGAACCGTTCGACGTATTCGCAATCTATACCTTCGAGGGCGACAAATGCGCCCGCGTGGAGTTCGTCCGCTAATGGCTGACCGTCATCTCGAACCTGATACCCCCGAACTGCGTGCGCGCTGGGCGGGCTTTGCCTGGACCAGGGAAAACGCGATCCTGGTGCAGGAAATCATCGCGCGCTATCCAGCGGGGCGTCAGCGCTCCGCCGTGATGCCGCTGCTCGATCTGGCGCAGCGCCAGGTCGGCGCGGAAACCGGCACGCAGGGCTGGCTGCCGATCCCGGTGATGGAATACGTCGCCGCGCAGCTCGACATGCCGATCATCCGGGTGGTCGAAGTCGCCAGCTTCTACACGATGTACAATCTTGTGCCCGTCGGCCGGTTCCACGTGCAGGTCTGCGGCACCACGCCGTGCATGCTGCGCGGTTCGGACGACATCATGACCGCGTGCAAATCGCGCGGGATGCACAAGGGCCACACCACCGCTGACGGGCTGTGGACGCTGACCGAAGTCGAATGCATGGGCAACTGCGCCTCTGCGCCGATGGTCCAGATCAACGACGACAACTTCGAAGACCTGACGGCAGAGCGGCTTGATACCGTGCTCGATGCGCTGGCGGCGGGCCAGTCGCCCAAGACTGGAACGCAGGAGCCGGGCCGCCACACGGTCGAACCGCTGGGCGGACCGACGACGCTCAAAGAGATGGTCAAAGCCAACCACGATTACCGGGGGGAGTGGGCATGACCATCGGGACCATAATCGTTGCCCTGATCGCGATTGTCATTGCCTGGAAAGTTCTCACCGGCGTGATCAAGCTCGGGGTGATCGCACTGATCGTGGTGGCCGTTCTTTACTTCCTCTCGCAGGGAGCGATCTGATGGCATTGGCTGACAAGGACCGCATCTTCACCAACCTCTACGGCTATCAGCCGTGGAACCTGAAAGCCGCGCAGGCGCGCGGGGACTGGGACGATACCAAGGCCCTGCTCGCGCGCGGGCAGGATGCGATCATTGACGAAATGAAGGCGTCGGGGCTGCGCGGCCGGGGCGGGGCAGGGTTCCCGACCGGCATGAAGTGGTCGTTCATGCCCAAGGAAAGCAAGGACGGCCGTCCCAGCTTCCTGGTCATCAACGCCGACGAATCCGAACCGGGCTCGTGCAAGGACCGCGAAATTATCCGTCACGATCCGCACAAGCTGATCGAAGGCGCGCTGGTGGCCGGGTTCGCGATCCGCGCGCGCGCGGCCTATATCTACATTCGCGGCGAATATATCCGCGAAGCCGAAACGCTCTCCGCCGCCGTGCAGGAAGCCTATGCCGCCAAGCTGCTGGGCAAGAACGCCTGCGGTTCGGGCTATGACTTCGACGTCTTCGTCCACCGCGGCGCGGGCGCCTATATCTGCGGCGAAGAAACCGCGATGATCGAAAGCCTGGAAGGCAAGAAGGGCCAGCCGCGCCTGAAGCCGCCGTTCCCGGCCGGTGCGGGCCTCTATGGCTGCCCGACCACGGTCAACAACGTGGAATCGATCGCGGTTGCGCCTACGATCCTGCGGCGCGGGGCCGCGTGGTTCTCCAGCTTCGGGCGGGACAACAACAAGGGCACCAAGCTGTTCCAGATCAGCGGGCACGTGGACAAGCCGTGCGTGGTCGAGGAATCGATGTCGATCCCGTTCCGCGAGTTGATCGAAAAGCATTGCGGCGGCATTCGCGGCGGGTGGGACAACCTGCTGGCGGTGATCCCCGGCGGTTCGTCGGTTCCGCTGGTCCCGGCGGCGCAGATCATGGACGCGCCGATGGACTTCGACGGCCTGCGCGAAGTCGGCTCCGGCCTTGGCACCGCCGCCGTCATCGTGATGGACAAGTCGACCGACATCGTCCGCGCGATCAGCCGCCTGAGCCACTTCTACATGCATGAAAGCTGCGGCCAGTGCACGCCGTGCCGCGAAGGCACGGGCTGGATGTACCGGGTGATGGAACGCCTGCGCACCGGCGATGCCGACGTGTCGGAAATCGACATGTTGTGGGACGTGACCAAGCAGGTCGAAGGCCACACCATCTGCGCGCTCGGCGATGCTGCGGCCTGGCCGATCCAGGGCCTGATCCGCCACTTCCGCCCCGAAATCGAACGACGCATTGCCGAAAACGTGCGCGAGGCGGCCGAGTGAAGCCGCTTTACGCCTTGCTTGCCGTCACGGTGCTGGCCGCTGGTCAGCACGCTGATGCGCGCACCGCACGGGCGGCCGATCCGGCTGAAATCCGCGCGGCGCTGGGCTTTTACGGCACTTGCATCGTCAAGCGTGAGGGCGAGATCGCCAGCAAGGCATTGCTCTCGGGCGAGTTCCTCGACACCCGCAGCGATGATGGCAAGCGTCTGGTCCAGAAGGAATGTCTGGCCGATCGCGTGACCGTGGCCCGGTTCAACGACGCGTCGCTGAAAGGCGCGATGGCCGATGCGCTGGTGGCGCGCGGGCTGGACCGGCTGACCGCAACCAGCTTCGACGGAGTGCCCGCACTGACCTATGCCGAGCCGTGGCCGGTCCGCCTGACCGACCGCAACGGCAGCGATCTGCCGCCTGAGCGGGTCGCCGCGCAGCAGCGCAAGTTTGAAGAAAAGCAGGGCGAAGTCGCCCGCGCGAAAATGGCCGAATGCGTAACCCGCGCCGCCGGTGCGCCGGTCCGTGCGCTGTTCGCCACGCCCGCCGCATCGCAGGCCGAACTGGCCGCGTTGCAGGCCGTTGCCCCTTCGCTGGCTGGCTGCCTTCCGGCAGGCCAGACCATTGGATTTGATCGCATGACCCTGCGGGGCGCACTGGCGGTGGCGTATTATCGCCTGGCCAGCGCCGCGCAGCCTTCGGGAGCCGCCCAGTAATGCCCAAGGTTACCGTCGACGGCGTTGAACTCGAAGTTCCGGCAGGCGCAACCGTCCTGCAGGCCTGCGAGCTTGCCGGCAAGGAAATCCCCCGTTTCTGCTATCACGAACGGCTCAGCATCGCCGGCAACTGCCGGATGTGTCTGGTCGAAGTGAAGCCGGGACCGCCCAAGCCGCAGGCCTCCTGCGCGCTGCCCGCCGCCGAAGGTCAGGAAATCCGCACGGATTCGCCGATGGTCAAGAAGGCGCGCGAAGGCGTGATGGAATTCCTGCTGATCAACCACCCGCTCGATTGCCCGATCTGCGATCAGGGCGGTGAGTGCGATCTGCAGGACCAGTCGGTCGCCTATGGCCGGGGCAGCTCGCGCTATCATGAGCACAAGCGCGCAGTGACTGAAAAGTACATGGGCCCGCTGATCAAGACCGTGATGACCCGCTGCATCCAGTGCACCCGCTGCGTGCGCTTCAGCGAGGAAATCGCGGGCGTGGATGAAATCGGCGCGCTCTATCGCGGTGAGAACATGCAGATCACCACGTATCTGGAAAAGGCGTCGACGCACGAGCTGTCGGCCAACGTGATCGACCTGTGCCCGGTCGGCGCGCTGACCAGCCGTCCCTATGCGTTCGAAGCGCGGCCGTGGGAACTGAAGAAGACGCTGTCGATCGACGTGTCCGACGCCATTGGCGCGAACATCCGGATCGACAGCCGGGGCCGCGAAGCCCTGCGCATCCTGCCGCGCATCAACGATGACGTGAACGAGGAATGGCTGTCCGACAAGGGGCGCTTCCAGGTTGACGGGCTGACCCGCCGCCGCCTCGACCGCCCATGGATCCGCCGTGACGGCAAGCTGGTCGCGGCCAGCTGGGACGAGGCGTTTGCCGCCGTCGCCAAGGTCAATCCGGGCAAGGATATCGCGGTTGTCGCGGGCGATCTGGTTGATTGCGAAACGATGTTTGCGGCCAGGGCGCTGGCCGGCGCGCTGGGTTCCAGCCTGCTCGAAGGCCGCCAGACCGGGCTGTCGTATGACTGCTCGAACCTCGCGGCGGTCAATTTCAACTCGACGCTGTCGGGCATTGAAACCGCCGATGTGGTGCTGATCGTCGGCAGCCATGTCCGCTGGGAAGCGCCGCTGGTCAATTCGCGGCTGCGCAAGGCGGCAAAGGCCGGGGCGAAGTTCTTCGTCGTGGGGCCGGAGTGGGAAACCACTTATCCGGCGACGTTCCTCGGCAACGATCTGGCCGTGCTGGACAAGCTGCCCAAGGACGCAGCCGACGCGCTGAAGGGCGCGGCGCGGCCCGCGCTGATCCTCGGCGGGGCTGGCCTTGGCAAGGGCGCGCTGGGTGCGTGTCTGGCGCTGGCTGACAAGTACAAGCTGGTCCGTGAGGACTGGAACGGGTTCAACGTCCTGCACATGGCGGCCAGCCGCATGGGCGGGCTGATGCTGGGCTATGCGCAGCCGGGCGGGATCGCCGATCTGGCCGCCGCCAAGCCCAAGCTGGTGCTGGCGCTGGGCGCGGACGAAGTGGACTTCACGAAGTTCGCGGACAGCATCGTCGTGTACATCGGCCACCACGGTGACAAGGGCGCGCACGCAGCGGATATCATCCTCCCTGCAGCAGCGTTCAGCGAAAAGCCGGGTACCTATGTCAACGCCGAAGGGCGCGTGCAGCGCTCCGACAAGGCCGTGTTCGCCCCCGGCGACGCGCGCGAGGACTGGACGATCCTGCGCGCGCTGGCCGATGCGCTGGGTGTTTCGGTCGGGTTCGACAGCTTCGAAGCGCTGCGCAGTGCGATGGCGGCTGCGGTTCCGGCGCTGGGCCGTGAAGGACTGGCCGATTACGGCGCGCTGCCCAAAGCGGCGAAGGCCAAGTCGGAAGGCGTGATCGATGCCTATCCGATCAAGGATTTCTACCTCACCAACCCGATTGCCCGTGCCAGCGCTACGATGCAGCGCTGCTCGGCGGAACTGCTGCACGGTGAAGCGTTTGCGGAGGCCGCGGAATGACCGAGTTCTTCCAGACCCTGGGCATGTCGTATGAGTGGGCGTGGTTTGTCGCCACGATCTGCGGCATCCTGCTGATTGCCCTGCCGCTGATGCTGGCGGTGGCGATGATCATCTATGTCGATCGCAAGATCTGGGCGGCGATGGCGCTGCGGCGCGGCCCCAACGTGGTCGGCCCGTTCGGTCTGCTCCAGTCGTTTGCGGACGGATTGAAGGTATTCCTGCAGGAAACCATTATCCCGTCGGCCGCCAACAAGGCCCTGTTCCTGATCGCGCCGATCATCACCTTCACGGTCGCGCTGCTGGCCTGGGCGGTGATCCCGTTCAATTCGGGCGCGATCCTGGCCGATATCAATGTCGGGCTGCTCTATGTCCTCGCGATTTCGTCGCTGGGGATTTACGGCACGATCATGGCGGGCTGGGCGTCCAACTCCAAGTATCCGTTCTTCTCGGCGATGCGCGCGTCGGCGCAGATGATTTCCTATGAAGTCTCGATCGGGTTCATCCTGATCTGCGTCGTGCTGTGGGCCGGTTCGTTCAACCTGGGCGAAATCGTCGAGGCGCAGAAATCGCATGTCTGGATCATCAACGGCTTCGTCGCGAACCCGCTGCTGTTCCCGATGTGGGTGATGTTCCTGATCTCCTCGCTCGCTGAAACGCAGCGTGCGCCGTTCGACCTGACCGAAGCGGAATCGGAACTGGTTGCCGGTTACCAGACCGAATATTCGTCGATGAGCTTCGCGCTCTACTGGCTGGGCGAATATGCCAACGTGCTGCTGATGTGCGCGCTCAACGCCACGCTGTTCTTTGGCGGTTACCTGCCGCCGCTGGACATTCCGGTGCTCTATCTGGTGCCGGGCTGGCTGTGGCTGTTCGCGAAGATATTCTTCTTCTTCTTCATCTTCAGTTGGGTGAAGGCGACCGTTCCGCGCTATCGTTATGACCAGCTGATGCGCCTTGGCTGGAAGGTGTTCCTGCCGGTTTCGCTTGGGTTCGTGGTCGTCGTGAGCGGCTATCTGATGTATACGGGACACTTCGCATGACCGTCGCACAGCTCATCAAGAGCTTCACGCTGTGGGAGTTCGTGAAGGCGCATTGGCTGACCTTGAAGTATTTCTTCAAGCCCAAGGCGACGATCAACTACCCGTTCGAAAAGAATCCGCTCAGCCCCCGTTTCCGGGGCGAGCACGCGCTGCGCCGCTATGCCAATGGCGAGGAACGCTGCATCGCGTGCAAGCTGTGCGAGGCGACCTGTCCGGCGCAGGCCATCACCATCGAAGCCGAACCGCGCGCTGACGGCAGCCGCCGCACCACGCGTTACGACATCGACATGACCAAGTGCATCTTCTGCGGCTTCTGCCAGGAAGCCTGTCCGGTCGATGCCATCGTCGAGGGGCCGAACTTCGAATACGCGACCGAAACGCGCGAAGAACTGCTCTACGACAAGACCAAACTGCTGGCGAACGGGGACAAGTGGGAGCGGGCGATTGCCGCGAACCTTGAAGCCGATGCGCCGTATCGATAGGGGCTCGCAACCATGATTCAGGTCATTGCCTTCTATCTGTTCGCTTCGCTGACGATTGCCGCCGGGGCGCTCACCATCACGGCGCGCAACCCGGTCCATTCGGTGTTGTGGCTGATCGTTGCCTTTTTCAACGCGGCCGGCCTGATGGTTCTGGTCGGCGCCGAATTCATCGCGATGCTGCTGGTGATCGTCTATGTCGGCGCGGTCGCGGTGCTGTTCCTGTTCGTCGTGATGATGCTCGACATTGATTTCACCGAATTGCGCGCGGGCTTCGTCAAGAACTTCCCGCTGGGGCTGCTGCTGGCAATCGTGCTGGTCAGCGAACTGGTGCTGGGCATCGGGGCAGAGCGCGCGGGCGGAATCCAGCTGGGCACGCCCGACGGAACCGCGACGACAGCGGCGGGCGCTTCGAACATCGAGGCGATCGGGGCGCTGCTTTACAGCAAGTATCTGTTCCTGTTCGAAGCGGCGGGGATCATCCTGCTGGTGGCGATGATCGGCGCAATCGTGCTGACCCACCGTCAGCGCGGCGGCGTGCGTGGCCAGAACATTTCGCGCCAGGTCGCGCGCCGGCCTGAGGACGCGACCGTCAACATGCAGCCGGAAGTGGGCAAGGGGGTCCAACTGTGATTGGCGTCGAACACTATGTCGTCGTCAGCTCGATCCTGTTCGTGCTGGGCGTGCTGGGGATCTTCCTCAACCGCAAGAACGTCATCATCATCCTGATGGCGATCGAACTGATCCTGTTGTCGGTGAACCTCAACCTGGTTGCGTTCAGCAGCTTCCTGGGTGACCTGACCGGCCAGATCTTCGCGATGTTCGTGCTCACCGTGGCAGCGGCCGAAGCGGCGATCGGCCTGGCGATCCTGGTCATCTATTTCCGCGGCCGCGGCACTATTGCGGTCGACGACGTCAACCAGATGAAGGGGTAAGCCATCTTGGATCCGATCCTTCTCATCGTCTTCCTGCCGCTGCTGGCCGCGATTGTCGCGGGTCTGGGCAACCGGCAGCTTGGCAACGTCGCCGCCAAGGCGATCACCACGGGCGCGCTGTTCATCAGCTGCGCGCTGTCGTGGCCGATCTTCATCAGTTTTCTGACCGGCGGCGCTGTGGCGTATGTCGTGCCGGTGCTGATGTGGGTGCAGTCCGGCAGTCTGATCTTCGATTGGGCGCTGCGGGTCGACACGCTGACCGCGATCATGCTGGTGGTCATCACCTCGGTCTCGGCGCTGGTCCACCTCTATAGCTGGGGCTATATGTCGGAAGATCCCGATCAGCCCCGGTTCTTCGCCTATCTGTCGCTGTTTACTTTCGCCATGCTGATGCTGGTGACGGCCGACAATCTGGTCCAGATGTTCTTCGGTTGGGAAGGGGTGGGCCTCGCCTCGTACCTGCTGATCGGGTTCTGGTTCAAGAAACCCTCGGCCAGCGCAGCCGCGATCAAGGCCTTCGTGGTCAACCGCGTCGGTGACCTTGGGTTCATGCTGGGCATTTTCGGCACGTTCCTGGTGTTCAACACCGTTTCGATCCCTGAAATCCTGGCGCGCGCGCCGGGCATGGCGGGCTCGACCATCGGGTTCCTGGGCTATCGCTGGGATACGATGACGATCCTGTGCATCCTGCTGTTCATCGGTGCGATGGGCAAATCGGCGCAGCTGGGCCTGCACACCTGGCTGCCGGACGCGATGGAAGGCCCGACCCCGGTGTCGGCGCTGATCCACGCCGCGACGATGGTCACCGCCGGTGTGTTCATGGTTTGCCGCCTGTCGCCGATGTTCGAAACCAGCGAAGTGGCGATGAACATGGTCACGTATGTGGGCGCGGCCACCTGCCTGTTCGCGGCCACCGTCGGCACGACGCAGTGGGATATAAAGCGAGTCATCGCCTATTCGACCTGTTCGCAGCTGGGTTACATGTTCTTTGCCGCTGGCGTCGGCGCCTACAACGCGGCGATGTTCCACCTGTTCACGCACGCCTTCTTCAAGGCGCTGCTGTTCCTAGGGGCGGGCAGCGTGATCCACGCGATGCACCACGAACAGGACATGCGCTATTACGGGGCCTTGCGGAAACACATCCCACTGACGTTCTGGGCGATGATGGCCGGCACGCTGGCGATCACCGGGGTTGGTGTATACTGGCTCCACGCCGGGTTTGCAGGCTTCCATTCCAAGGACGCGATCCTTGAAGCCGCCTTCGCCAGTGGCGGAGACGCGGGGCAGACCGCGTTCTGGGTGGGCGTGTTCGCTGCGCTGCTGACCAGTTTCTATTCGTGGCGCCTGATCTTCCTGACCTTCTATGGCAAGCCGCGCTGGGCGCAGTCGGAACATATCCAGCATGCCATGCATGACGGCCACGGCCATGCAGCGCACGGGCATGACGATCAGGCCCATGGCCATGCCAGGGACGATGACGGCACCGCCGGGTATCACCCGCATGAAAGCCCGCTGCCGATGCTCGTTCCGTTGGGCGTGCTGGCGCTGGGCGCGGTGTTTGCCGGTTTCGTGTTCAGCCACGGGTTCCTGGACAGCGCCGAATTCTGGGGCAGTTCCATCGCCTATGACGCGCAGTTGATGCACGCGATGCATGAAGTGCCGTTGTGGGTGAAGCTGTCGGCCAGCATCGTGATGCTGCTGGGTCTGGCGACCGCGTGGTTTGCCTATATCCGCAAGCCCTCGCTGCCTGCCGCATTCGTCGCGCAGTTCGGCATTCTGCACAAGTTCCTCTACAACAAGTGGTATTTCGACGAGCTCTACAATTTCCTGTTCGTCCGCCCCGCGTTCTGGCTGGGTGACAAGTTCTGGAAGCTGGGTGACATCGGGCTGATTGACCGGTTCGGTCCCAACGGCGCGGCCTGGGCCGTGGAACAGGGCAGCCGGTTCGCGAAGAAGGTCCAGTCGGGCTACCTCTATAGTTATGCGCTGGTGATGCTGCTGGGTCTGACGGCGGCGATCAGCTGGGTGATGGTGAAGTGATGGCCGATTTTCCCATCCTCTCGGTAATGCTGCTGGTGCCGCTGGTGGCAGCGGTGGCGTGTCTGCTGGTCGAAGCGAAGGCCGCACGGACCATCGCGCTGATCGCGACGCTGATCGATTTCGTGCTGGGCGCGCTGCTCTGGGCGAACTACGATATCGGCGGCGCGCAGTGGCAGTTTGTTGAAAAGGTTCCGCTGTTTGCGGGCTTCAGCTGGGCACTGGGGATCGACGGTATCGCGCTGATGCTGATCATGCTGTCGGTGTTCCTGATGCCGATCTGCATTCTGGCCAGCCATTCGATCGACAAGCGCGTCGGCGAATACATGGCCGCGTTCCTGCTGATGGAAACGCTGATGATCGGCGTGTTCGCGGCGCAGGACCTGTTCCTGTTCTACATCATGTTCGAAGCCGGGCTGATCCCGATGTACCTGATCATCGGCATCTGGGGCGGCGCGGACCGGATCTACGCCAGCTACAAGTTCTTCCTCTACACGCTGCTTGGCTCGGTGCTTATGATGATCGCGATGCTGTGGATGGTGAACGAGGCGGGCACCACCGACATCCCGACACTGATGGCCTATGACTTCCCGGTCGAGGCGCAGAAGCTGCTGTGGCTGGCTTTCTTTGCCAGCTTCGCGGTGAAGATGCCGATGTGGCCGGTCCACACCTGGCTGCCCGATGCCCACGTGCAGGCGCCGACCGCCGGGTCAGTGATCCTGGCGGGCGTGCTGCTCAAGATGGGCGGCTATGGCTTCATCCGCTTCTCGCTGCCGATGTTCCCGGAAGCGTCCGCACACTTTGCCTGGCTGGTGTTCTGGCTGTCGATGATCGCGGTGGTCGTGACCTCGCTGATCGCGCTGGTCCAGCACGACATGAAAAAGCTGATTGCCTATTCGTCGGTCGCGCACATGGCGATCGTGACCGTTGGCCTGTTCGCGTTCAACGTGCAGGGGCTGGAAGGCACGATGATCGTGATGCTCAGCCACGGGTTGGTCGCGGGCGCGTTGTTCCTGTGTGTTGGCGTGATCTATGACCGCCTGCATACCCGCGAGATCAGCCGCTATGGCGGGTTGTCGATCAACATGCCGAAGTATGCGATCTTCTTCATGCTGTTCACGATGGCCTCGGTTGGCCTGCCGGGCACCAGCGGCTTCGTTGGTGAGTTTCTGGCGCTGGTCGGGATCTATCAGGTATCCAGCCTGGTGGCGCTGGTCTGCGGCACGGGGATCATTCTGGGCGCGGGCTATATGCTGTACCTCTATCGCCGGATCTGCTTTGGCGAACAGAAGAACGCCGATGCCGCCGCGATGCCGGATCTGAACCGCCGGGAATTCTGGATGCTGGGGGTGATCGGTGCGGTCGTGTTGTGGATGGGGGTCTATCCCGAAAGCTTCCTGGCCCCGATGCGGGCGGACATTGCCGCGCTCGATGCGCGCCTTGCCCGCGCTCGCCCGGCCGGCGATGCCCAGCTTATTGCCGGACAGCCGCAGGCTGCCGCGCAATCTCATGAACCTGCTGCCGCACATGCCGAGGGGGCGCATTAATGGACTGGTTGCAGTCACTGCGCCTTGTTGCGCCTGAACTTCTGCTCAGCATCGCCGGGCTGATCCTGCTGCTGGCGTCTGCCTGGGCCAGGTGTGACCGGGATGCCCGCGTGATTACCTGGCTGTCGGTCGCCACCTTGGCGGGCTGCGCCGTGTTGGTTGTCCCGACGCTGTGGAGCGGGGCGCACGGCCCTGAGACGCTCGCATTCTCTGGCCTTTATTCAGCCAACGCGTTTGCGGCCTTCGCCAAACTGCTGATCTATGCGGCGGCGGGTGCCTCGTTGCTGGTGGCACCGGCGTTCTTTGAACGGCTTGGGGCTTATCGCCCGGAATATCCGGTGCTGGTGCTGTTTGCGGTGATGGGCATGGGGATCATGGTTTCGGCCACCAACCTGCTGACGCTGTATATCGGTCTGGAGCTGAACTCGCTTGCGGCATACGTGCTGGCGGCGTTCCTGCGCAGCGATGACCGTTCGGCCGAAGCGGGCCTCAAGTATTTCGTGCTGGGTTCACTGGCCAGCGGGATCCTGCTGTTCGGGATCAGCCTGACTTACGGGTTCACCGGCACCATCGACTTCGCCGGGATCGCGACCGCGCTGCAAGGCGGCCTGTCCACCGGCGCGACGTTCGGGCTGGTGTTCGTGCTGGCCGGGCTGGCGTTCAAGATCAGCGCCGTGCCATTCCACATGTGGACGCCCGACGTCTATGAAGGCGCACCGACCCCGGTGACGACCTTCTTTGCTTCTGCCCCCAAGGTCGCTGCGCTGGGTTTGACGATGATCGTCTCGCTCCAGGCGTTCGGCACGCAGGTTTCCGCGTGGCAGCCGATTGTGATCTTCGCCGCGCTGGCCTCGATCGTGGTCGGCGCGCTCGGCGCGATCGGGCAGACCAACCTCAAGCGCCTGCTGGCCTATTCGTCGATCAACAACGTCGGCTTCCTGCTGATCGGTCTGGCCGCCGCGACTCCGCAAGGCGCGGCTGGGATGCTGGTCTATCTGACGATTTACGTCGCGATGACCATCGGCGGGTTTGTGGCGGTGCTGATGCTCAAGGATGCGGATGGCAATCCGGTTGAGGAACTGGCGGACATCGCCGGGCTTTCCAGCCACCGCAAGGTGCTGGCGGCGTGTATCGCGATGATCATGTTCAGCCTTGCGGGGATCCCGCCGCTGTTCGGGTTCTGGGGCAAGTTCGTGGTGTTCCAGGCGGCGGTGCAGGCGGGGCTGATCCCGCTCGCCGCCATCGGGATCGCCGCGAGCGTGATCGGGGCGTTCTACTACCTCAAGGTCGTCAAGGTCATGTACTTCGATGAACCGGCGAACAAGGCCGTGGGGCAGAGCGACTGGATTCATCAGGCGCTGCTGGCGCTGTGCGCGCTGTTCATCTCGCCTGCGGGCTATCTGCTGACGAAGTGCCTTGGGGCGCTGGCGGCGACGGCAGCGGCAGTGCTGTTCCACGCCTGACCGGGTGACGCGCCTCGAAGTCCTGCCCGAAACCGGATCGACCAACGCGGACCTCGCAGCACGGATCGCTGCCGGGGACCGCGTTGCCGAAGGGCACTGGCTGATTGCCAACCGCCAGACCGCCGGGCGCGGACGGCAGGGGCGGGTCTGGTTCGACGGCGCAGGCAATTTCATGGGCTCGACCGTGGTCGAGCGCCGGGCAGGGGATCCGCCCCCCGGCACATTGGCGCTGGTTGCCGGGCTGGCAGTCCACGAAGCGGTGGGAGCGCTGATCCCCCCGCCGCACCGGCCGGAACTGAAATGGCCCAACGACGTTATGATCGGCGGGGCCAAACTGTGCGGCATCCTGCTTGAAGCCGCCGGAACCGGGGTGATCGTCGGGATCGGGGTCAATCTGGCAGCCGCGCCGGAGCTGGCCGACCGGGCGACGATTGCGCTGGCGCAGTTTGGACCCGCGCCCGACCGGGATCTGTTCGCCGCCACACTGGCGCGGCAGTTCGATGTCGAGGTTGAGCGTTGGCGCACTTTCGGGCTGGAGCCGCTGGTCCGGCGCTGGTTGCTGGCCGGGCACCCGCAGGGCACGCCGCTGCTGGTCGGTGAACCCGGCGAGGATCTCTTGCGCGGCACATTCGCCGGGCTGGGAACCGATGGGGCCTTGCAACTGCGCTTGGCGGACGGCACGACCCGTGCCATCCACGCGGGCGAGGTTCGGCTCGCGAATTGAATTGAAGGACAGGAAATGCTGCTCGCCATCGATGTGGGAAACACCAATGTCGTCTTCGCGCTGTTCGAAGGGCTGACGATCAAATCGCGCTGGCGGATCGCAACCGATCCGCGCCGCACCGGCGATGAATACGCGGTGTGGCTGATGCAGCTGATGGAGATTGAAGGGTTCGCCCGCACGGCGGTCGACCAGATCATCATTTCCACGGTGGTCCCGCGCGCCTTGCACAACCTGCAAGTGCTGGCCGACAAGTATTTCAAGGTGCCGGCGCTGGTCACGGGGCAGGCTCCGGCCGATTACGGCATGGAAATCGACGTGGATGAGCCGCGCTCGCTCGGCGCGGACCGCGCGGTCAACGCGATTGCGGCCCATGCCAAGTATCCGGGGGATCTGATCGTGGTTGATTTCGGCACGGCGACCACGTTCGATGCGATTGATTTCAACGGGGCTTACAAGGGCGGCTCGATCGCACCGGGGATCAACCTGTCGCTGGACGCGCTGGTTGGCAACACCGCGAAATTGCCGCGCATTGCGATTGAAAGCCCGCGCAGCGACAGCGTGATTGGCCGCAACACCGAAGATCAGATGCTGATCGGGGTGTTCTGGGGCTATGTCGCCATGATAGAAGGCCTGATCGCGCGGATGCGCGCCGAAATCGGCCGTCCGGCCAAGGTCATCGCCACCGGCGGTCTGGCCATCCTGTTCCAAAAGCATACCAGCATGTTTGATGCGGTCGATCCCGACCTCACGCTGGAAGGCATGGCGATCCTCGCCGAGAAGGCCCGAAAGGCGTAAATTGATATGAAACCCGGCAACGAACTCCTGTTCTGCGCGCTTGGCGGCTCTGGCGAGATTGGCATGAACGTCAATCTCTATGGCTGCGAAGGCAAATGGCTGATGGTCGATCTGGGGATGACCTTTGGGGCGAACGAATACCCCGGCACCGAACTGGTGTTCGCCGACCTCGACTTCATCGAGGAGCGCGCCAGGGACCTGATCGGCATCGTGCTGACCCACGCGCATGAAGATCACATCGGCGCGGTGCCATACTTCGCCGCCGATCTGGGGGTTCCGCTCTATGCCACCCCGTTCACCGCCAAGCTGGTGCATGAAAAGCTTCAGGAAGCCGGCGTCGCCAAAGAGGTCAAACTGAACGTCATCGACCATCTCGATGAATTCAAGCTTGGGCCGTTCGGCATTCGCTATGTCCCGCTGGCGCACTCGATTGCCGAAGGCAACGCGCTGGTGATCGAGACACCGTATGGCCGCGTGTTCCATACCGGCGACTGGAAGCTCGATGACGAGCCGCTGATCGGTGTTCCGGCAACGGCTGAGGAACTCACCGAAATCGGCGATCAGGGCGTGCTGGCGCTGGTGTGCGATTCCACCAATGTGTTCAATCCCCGCGCATCGGGTTCCGAAGGCGGGGTGCGCGATGCGCTGATGGCGGAAATCAAGCATCATCACGGCAAGCGGGTGCTGGTCACCACGTTTGCCTCCAACGTGGCGCGCCTGCAAACGCTGGGCGAAGTCGCGCAGGCCAGCAACCGCCAGCTCTGCGTTGCAGGGCGCTCGCTTGACCGGATCATTCGGACGGCCAAATCCTGCGGCTATCTGGTGGACCTGCCCGATGTGATCGACTTCGACAGCGCGATGAACCTGCCGCGCGGCGAAGTGCTGATCGTGGCGACCGGGGGGCAGGGTGAACCCCGCGCCGCGCTGGCCCGCATCGCTGAGGATAACCATCCGATCGCGCTGGAATCAGGCGATGTCGTGCTGTTTTCCAGTCGCCAGATCCCCGGCAATGAACTGGCGATTGGCCGGATTCAGAACCGCCTTGCTGCGCGCGGGGTCACGCTGGTGACCGACCGGGAGAACGGCATTCACGTGTCCGGTCACCCCGGACGGCCGGAACTGGAAACGCTCTACGGCTGGATTCGCCCCGAAATCCTGGTTCCGGTGCACGGCGAGGTGCGCCATATGCGGGAACAGGCGCGGTTTGGCCGGTCCTGCGGGATCAAGCAGGCGGTCGATCAGCGCAACGGCGATCTGGTGCGGCTGGCACCGGGCAAGCCGGGCAAGATCAAGGAAGTGCGCGCCGGGCGGCTGGTGCTGGACGGCGATATCATCACGCCGGCCGATGGCGAGGCTATCGTCATGCGGCGGCGACTGGCGCTGAACGGGCTGGTGATCGTCGTGCTGGATGCCAAGGGCCACGCGCAGGTTGAGGGCGTCGGGCTGCCGCTGGATGAGGACTACGATGATTTCGTGACCGAAGCGCGGCAGGATGTCGCGGCGGCACTGGCCAAGCTGAAAGGCGGCGCGCGCCACGACCGCGAGGCAATCAGCGAAGCGGCGCGGCTGGCCGCCCGCCGTGCGGCGACGCGCTGGTGCGGCAAGAAGCCCCAGGTCCGTGTAATTTTGCCAGAGGTATGACGCCATGAACTGGACTTCGATAATTGTGATCTACCCGCTGTTCTGGGTGATGTGCGCATTTTTCGTGCTGCCGTTCGGCGTGCGCACCCATGAAGAGGCCGGGATCGCGAAAGTTCCCGGCCAGTCCGAAAGCGCTCCGGCCCGGTTTGAACCGCGCAAGATCGTGTTTCGCACCACGGTGCTGTCAGTGATCCTGTTCGGGTTGTTCTATACCAATTATGTCAACGGCTGGATCAGCACGGATGACATCAACATTGTCGGCAAGCTGGCTGGTCTGCGTTAACTGGCCTTAGTTGCGCAGCCGCTCGATTGCTTGCGCCAGCACGACGTAGAGCTTGCCCATGTCCGACGATAGCAGCGTCACGCTCAGCGCGTGGCCATCGCGGGTGGACAGCAGCTGGCGCAGCATCGCTTCGAAATCGTGGATATAGCGGCTGACATGATCGCGGAAATCACGGTCCCCCTCATACAGGGCGACAATCGCCTTGGCTTCGGGATTGTCGATCAGCCGCACCGCGCGGCGGGTGAATACGCCCCGGTCCCCTTTCAGATAGGCGGCCCAGGCGGTGTCGGTCACATCGCTGTCCAGCGCGCGGGCGATGTCGATGGCGTTTGAATTGAGCGATTCGGTGATCAGCGCCACCCGGCGGGCGAAATCGTTGTCGACCTGCTCTTCGGCCCGCGCGCGGGTCTGGGCGACCCGGCGTTCCAGGTTCCCGGCCAGTTCGTTCACCTTCGCCAGCTGATCGCGCAGTTGCACCGCCGCCTCGCGGCTGACCCCGGCAGCGTGGGCGGCGGCCTGTTCCAGTTGTCCGGCAATTTCAGCGGCGCGGGTGCGCATCGCCTGTTCGATCGCCGCTCCGCTGGCTTCGCCCAGCCGGTCAGCCAGCGCGGCAATCGCCGCCGCGCTCATCGTCTCGATCCCGGCCACGGCATCGCGCGCCGAACCGGTCAGTGCATCGATGGCACCGCGCAGTTCGGTCTGGGCCTGTTCGGCCAGCGCCTCGCTCGCGCTGCGGGCGATTTCCAGCGCGCTGTGCAGCTGCGTCAGAGTGGCCGCCTGGGCGGTGGACTGGGCGTGCATGGCGGCTTGCAGGTGTTCAGCCGTGCCGACCGCATCGGCCAGATCGGCCTTGCTTTGCCGGACATAGCCGCCCAGCGCTTCGCCGCGGCTTTCGGCAACCTCCAGCGTTGATCGCAGGCTGAGTGCGCGGGTTTCCAGCTCGGCCAGCCGGGCATCGCTGATGCGGATCGCGGCGGGCAATTCCTCGGCGGAATGGTGCATGCTGGCCTGAATCAGCTCAAGCAAGCGCACGCTGTCGTCGGTCAATCCGGCAATGGCGCTGTCCGTGCCGGCCAGCGCCTGACGGCTGGCGGCAAGGTTCTGCGTCAGAGTTTCCAGCGCGGCGGCGATGTCCGCCTTGGCGGTACCGCCATGTTCGGCGATTTCGCGCATTCGCTGGCTGAACTGGCCCAACTGGCTGCTGATCGTTTCGGTATGGTCAACCAGTGCGCGCGATTGCTGTTCATGCTCGGCCTGACGAGCGGTCAGTTCGGCGTCAAGTTCGCCCATTTGCGCGCGCAGTGCAGCGATGAAGGCCGTCTGACGGGCGTCCATATCGGTCTGGCGGCGCTCCAGCTCGTCACTGAACAGCTGATCGCGTTCGGCCATCCGCTTGTCGACCGTCTCAGCCTCGTCCGCCAGTTGCGCCAGCCGGGCGCGGGCGGATTCCATCGCCTTTTCATCAATCGCGCCAACCCGGTCGATCGCTTCGCGCAGGTCGGTTTCAAGCCGGGTGACTGCCTCGTGCCAGGCGTCGGTCGCAGCGCCTTCGCCGTCGCGCAGGCTGCGGGCAATCGCGGCGCTTTCATCACGGACCGCAGTCAGGCGTGAGCGCAGCGAGGTGAGGCTTTCCGCTTCATGGCTATCGAGCAGCGCGCGCGCGGCATCCAGTTCCGAATGCAGCGCCTGCGCGCGGCTGCGCACGGCTCCGAGGGCTTCGACTTCGGCGGTTTCGAGCTGGGTCCGGAACTCCGCTCCGCTGTCATGCAGCGCGGCAAAGCGCTGCGTGGCGGTGGTTTCCATCTGGTCCGCCTGACGCGTGAATTCAGCCAGCGTCTGATCGACCAGTTCCCGCAGCTGGCGCACCTGCCGTTCGCTCGCCTGACCGAACTGGTTGAGCTTGTTGAAGCCCGAAACCATGTCTTCCAGCTGGCTGTGCGCGGTGCGGCCGGCGTTGCCGATGTTGTTGGTGACATCCTTGGCCGAACTGGCGATCACGGGCAGCTGGCTGCGCAGCTTCTCCATGTTGTCGAGCGCGGCCTCGCTGACCGTGCCGATCGTGTCGATCCGGGTGCCGTTGTCCTGAATCAGGCTGGCCAGCTGCGCGGCGTGTTCGGACAGGCGTTCACCCGCCATCCGCCCCAGCGCTTCCAGATCGCGGGACTGCGCGGCAATGAATTCGCGGGCCAGGCTCAGTTCGCGGTTCACGGTGATCAGGCGCTGCTCAAGCCGGGTGGATTCATTGGCCAGCAACCGCGCTGCATCGCCAAAGCGCGTAGCCTCCCGGCGGCTGTTGCGCATGGCGACCAGCCAGAGTGCGGCGACCAGCAGCACGGGAATCGACCAGTCGCGAATCCAGCCAGACCACTGCGCGGGTGTTCCGCCAGTGCTCAGATTCGCGCGGTTGACGATGAAGAACAGCGCGCTCCAGCCCGCGATTGCGGCCACGGCCAAAGCGGCGGCGATCAGGCCGAACCAGTTGCGCGGCGCCCGCTGCGGCATATCCTCGGCCCATTCGGGGCCCCATTCGGGTTCGTCTTCTTGCACCGAAACAGCCGCTGAATTGCTGGCAAGTTGTTCATCAGGAGGGGTATTTTCCCCACCTGCGTCGATCGCAATGATGCGTGATCCCCCGGACATGACGTCAGCTTACCACGGACCGCTTGTGGATAAACCCCAGTTTAACCAGTTTCGCCTAAACCCGTTTGCATGGCATACGAATCTGGAGCCCTTGACGCGACCCTTGCTGCTGCTGCTGGCGAGGATTCTGCGCTGTTTGCCGAGCTGCGGCTGGCGTTTATCGACAGCCTTGGACGGCAGGTCGATCTGCTGCGGCGCTCGCGCTGCGATGGCAACTGGCAGATGGCGGCGATGCGGCTGAAGGGACTGGCTGCCAGTTTCCATGCCGAACCGCTGATCCTGCTGGCGGATGAGGCGCTGGATGCAGCCCCCGGCGAACCGACTGTGGTGCGCCGGATTCAGGCATTCCTGGATGAGTTTTCCGCCGCCGCGTGATGGCCGCGCAGCTTTGGCTTGGCATCGCGATGCCAAACTCCTACAACGCGCGTCTGTTCCCGAAATGCGCGGAGAAAGACGCTGCGGGTCGCCCTGCTTTCCCTGCTTGAACCAACTGCGCCCAGTGGCCCTCCGCGTGCGTTCCTGCGCGTTGGCGGCCTGAGTGTTGCTCAGCAGCAACTGACGCTGGCGCTGGCGCTGCAATGCGAACGGGTGATCTGTCTGGCCGCCGGGATGTCACCCGAAGTCGCCGGGTTGCAACATCAAGCCGAAGCTGCGGGGGTCAGCTTTCACGTGATCCACGGTGCCCGGGCGTTGCTGGGTCTGGTGACCGCTGCGGATGAACTGATCGCGCTGGGCGACGGCCTGTTCGTGTCTGCGCCGCAAGCGGTGGCCCTGTTGGGGCAAGGGCAGGGCGTGCTGGTGCAGCCGATCGAGCAAGGTCTGGCCGCCGGGTTTGAACGGATTGACCTCAACCACGCCGCCGCTGCGGCCATGCGGGTGCCGGGCAGGCTGGTTGAACGCATGGCGGAACTGCCGGCGGATTGTGACGCCATTTCAGCGCTGCAACGCATCGCCCTGCAAGCCGGAATCCCCCAGCGTCCGTTGCCGCCGCTCGGTCAGGATGGGGTATTCTGGTCGCTGATCCGCAGTGAGGCGGACGCCCAGGCGCTTGAACCGGTGTGGATCAGGCAGCGTACCGGGGGCGGGGAAGCGCTGAACCTGTCGCGCGGGATCGCCCGCAGCGCGGTTCACGCGTACGGCCCCAGCCTGCTCCATGCCGGAAGCGGGGCGGGGTCGGTGGTTATCGCGGCGGTCGTGCTGGCCGTGCTGGGGCTTGGATCGGGCTGGTTCGGGCTGGTTCCGCTTGGCCTGATCTGCTGCGCGCTGGGGTGGATCGTGCGCGAGGCGGCCGTGATGCTGGCCCGCATTCAGAGCGATGCGGCGGATCGCGGCGGCATCGGCCTGAGCCGCCGCGCCGCTTATGGCTGGCTGATCGATGGGATCATGGTTGCGCTGCTGGCCTGGAATGCCGCGCCGGCCGGGGCGCCGTTTGATCCGGACCGCCTGTTTCCGCCGTTGATGCTGTTCGCGCTGCTGCGCATTCTGCCGACCGCGATCGATCATCGGTGGACCGTCTGGCTCAAGGATCGGGCCGTTGTGGGGCTGAGCCTGGCCGTGGCCGTGATGGCGGGCGTGGGTAGCGAGGCGGTTCATCTCGCGGCGCTGGCGCTGGCCGCTGGCGGAATTCTGGTTTCCAGCCTGAAGGCGCGGCTAACGCCGCCTTAACCAAGGCGCGCTATGGCAGGCCAATGAATGACACCATTGCCAACGTTTCGGCCAATCCGCAGGTGGAAGCCGCCCTCAGGGAAGATCTGGCGCATGGCGATGCGTTGATCGGAACGATCGCGCCGATCTTGCGCCATTTGCTGGCGAATGATGACCATTCGCTGTTCAGTGACGAGATCATCGCGCGGGTGCGCGGAATGATGCACGATGTCGCCCGGCAGTTGCTGGATGCGCTTGGCGCAGCGGCTGGCCAACCCGATGCGCGGGACCATCCGGGCGACGCCTATGACGCGATGGTCTATGGTTTCATCAGCGATCCGGCATTCCTGGCCCACACGCACGCGCTGGCGCTGGAGTGGCAACTGACCGAGCGGTTGCAGGCCCGGCTGGCGCTCGATCCCGTGCTGTCACCGCTGGTGCAGGCGCTGGTGGCCTCGGCCGATGGCGCGACCGGGGCGACCGCCATGGCGCTGCTGGCCGCGCAGGCGCGATTCGTGCAGAACCAGCGGCGGATGCAGTTGCCGCTTTCGGAACTGCCCGCCGATCTCCTGCACGCCGCGCTTCAGGCGCTGCGCACGCATCAGGGGGCAGAGGAAGTCCACCGGGTCGCGGCGGAAACCGCGGTGCGCGTGCAATATGACGAAAGCCGCAGCCGCCTTGGCCTGATTGCGCGGTTGATCGCGGGGATGGGCGGCGGTGCAACCGCAGCCCTGTCGATCACCCATGCCGGAGCGGCGATGTTCCTCAGCGCGCTGTCGCTGGCATCGGGGCAATCGCGCGATACGGCGGTGCTTTCCACCAATGAAGGGCAGCTTGCCCGGCTGGCGCTGGCGCTGCGCGCTTCGGGGCTGAAGCCGCAGGCGGTGGAAGAACAGTTCGTTTCGCTCCACCCCGAAGTCAGCCTGCCCGAAGGATTCGAAGTGCTGGGGGCAGACCGTGCAGCGGCGCTGCTGGCCCGTTCGGTCGCTTATCCCGGCGCTTGATCCATGACACCGGACAGTTCCTTTCTGGCGCAAGCGCAATGTGATGGCGACGGACGCCTGATCAGCGCGGATGAGCCGCTGGCGGGCCTGCAGCGGCGCTGCGGCGGTGAAATACCGGGCACCGTTGCGATTCCGGCGCTGCTGGAAGTGGTCCGCAAGGCGCGCGAATACGGACTGAAGCTGGCCCGCACGATCAAGGCCACCGACGGGCAGGACGCCATCACCGCATGGGTTGAAGTCACGCCGGATACGGCCAGTGGCAGTTGCACGATTGCCTTGCGCAGCTGGCAGGCGGTGCCGCTTCCGCCAGAGGATATGCAGGCAGCGGCAGAGCGCCGCGCCGCGATTGATCAGGCCGTGGCGGAGCTGGTGGCCCGGCTCGACGCGCAGCAGCGGGTGCTGGCGGTGGACTCAAGCGCTGCGGATCTGGCTGACCTGGCTGACGCGATGCGCGCAGGCGCAGGCCAGCCGTGGACCGATTTCGTCTCCATCGCCGGGAGTGCGCATCGCCAGCCGCTGCACTGGCGGTTGCTCGATGGGGCAACGCTCGATATCCCGGCGTCGCCGCGTGTCTGGCGTGCCAGCCTGTTTCCGCAACTGCAACCCGGCGGCGAACCGGCGGGCTTTGAACTTTGCCTGACCGCCCAGCAGCCGCTTCCGGCCATTGCGCGACCGTCCGCCGTGCTTCCGGCCAATGTCATGCCGCAGAACGGGCCAGGGCTGGTCGGCCGGGATATCGCGCCCGTGCTGCGCCAGCCGATCGCGCGGATCATTGCCAATGCCGAAACGATCCGGACCCGGCTGGCCGGTCCGCTGGCGGATGAATACAGCCAGTATGCCGCTGATATCGCCGCAGCCGGACAGCACTTGCTGGCACTGGTCGAGGATCTGGCCGACCTTGAAGTGGTTGAGGCCGAGGATTTCAACACCGCGCCGGACCGGATCGATCTGGCCGACGTGGCCCGCCGCGCCGCAGGCATTCTGGGGGTCCGCGCGCAGGAACGCGGGATCACGATCGACGCCCCCCGTCTGGGCGAGCATCTGCCCGCGATTGCCGAATTTCGGCGCGTGCTGCAGGTGCTGCTCAATCTGGTTGGCAACGCCATCCGCTATTCACCGGACAATTCGCAGATCTGGATCAGGCTGGAAGATGCGGGCGCGCGCGCCCGGTTGATCGTTGCCGATCAGGGGCCGGGTTTGTCGCCGGACCAGCAGGCGCGGGTGTTTGAAAAGTTTGAACGGCTGGGCCGCAGCGATGAAGGTGGCTCCGGTCTGGGCCTGTACATTTCCCGCCGCTTGGCGCGGGCGATGGGCGGTGACCTGAGCATCGACAGCGCCCCCGGTCAGGGCGCACGGTTCATACTGGACGTGCCGGCCGATCTGCTGGCGCAGGCCCCGACCACGGGGCACGATTCTTCCGTAAGTGACGGGTCTTCCGTAAGTGACGGGCGCGAAAACGAAACCGGCCCAGCCGAGGGCTGAGCCGATTACCTGCTAGTCAAGATAGCCCAGCCCCCGTGCGATCCACTTGATGCCGATGGCGATAGCCACCAGCGCCACCATGTAGTGAAAGGCGCGCAGCAGGTTCAGCATGGTGGCTGACGGCCGCAGGTTCCCGCCGGGAACCCGCGGCACCAGTCAATCAACGCTTCGATACGTCGATGTAATCGCGTTGCGTCGGGCCGGTGTAAAGCTGACGCGGGCGGCCGATCTTCTGGCCGGGATCGGAAATCATTTCGTTCCACTGCGCCACCCAGCCAACAGTCCGCGCCAGTGCGAACAGCGCGGTGAACATCGTGGTCGGGAAGCCGATCGCCGACAGGATGATGCCCGAATAGAAATCGACGTTCGGGAACAACTTCTTTTCGACGAAGTAGGGATCGTTCAGCGCGATCTCTTCCAGCCGCAGCGCGGTTTCGAACAGCGGATCGGTGACCTTCAGCGCGTCGAACACTTCACGCACGGTTTTCTGCATGACCGTCGCGCGCGGATCGTAGTTCTTGTAGACGCGGTGGCCAAAGCCCATCAGGCGGAATGGATCGTTCTTGTCTTTCGCGCGCTCGATATAGTGCGGGATCTTGTCGGGCGTGCCGATTTCCTTGAGCATGTTGAGCGCGGCTTCGTTCGCGCCGCCATGCGCCGGACCCCACAGGCAGGCAATGCCCGCCGCGATGCAGGCAAACGGGTTCGCGCCCGACGAACCGGCCAGGCGCACGGTGCTGGTCGAGGCGTTCTGTTCGTGATCGGCATGAAGGATGAAAATCCGGTCCATCGCCCGTTCGACTGCCGGGATCACTTCATACTCTTCGGCCGGAACGCCGAAGGTCATGCGCAGGAAGTTGCCGGTGTAGGACAGCTTGTTGTCCGGATAGACGAACGGCTGGCCGACCGAATACTTGTACGCCATTGCCGCAATCGTCGGCATCTTGGCGATCAGGCGGTGCGAGCTGACCTTGCGGTGGGTCGGGTCCGAAATGTCGGTCGAATCATGGTAGAACGCCGACAATGCGCCGACGACGCCGCACATGATCGCCATCGGGTGGGCATCCCGGCGGAACCCGTTGTAGAACGTGGCCAGCTGTTCATGCAGCATGGTATGACGGGTGATCGTCGTTTCGAATTTCACCAGTTCGTCGGCGCTCGGCAGTTCGCCGTTCAGCAGCAGGTAGCTGACTTCCATGAAGCTGGAATTTTCGGCCAGCTGACCAATCGGATAGCCGCGGTGCAGCAGCACGCCTTCGTCGCCGTCGATATAGGTCAGCGCGCTTTCGCAGCTGGCGGTGCTGGTAAAGCCGGGGTCATATGTGAACATGCCCGTCTGGGCATACATCTTGCGAATATCGACCACATCCGGACCGACACTGCCCGAAAGCACGGGATATTCAAACTCACCGCTGCCGGTGCCCAGCTTAACCTGATTCCCCACCTGTCTTACTCCATAAAAGCTGTATCAACTCTAGGCGACGATCGCCTGCGCGGCAATCCGCGCCAGACTTTCGTCCCGCCCAAGCAGAACCAGCACATCGAAAATACCCGGGGAGGTTGACTGCCCCGTTAGCGCGGCCCTTAAGGGTTGTGCAAGCTTGCCCAGCCCAAGACCCAATTCCTCGGCCATTGCCTTGAGCGCGGCTTCGAGCGCTTCCAGCGTCCAGTCGGCCTCATCGCCCAGTCGCGCGGAAATCTGGCCCAGCAACGCGCGCGCATCGCCGGTCAGCAGCGCTTCGGCCTTGGGTTCCAGCGCCAGCGGACGCTGGGCGAACAGGAATGCGGCGCTGGCCGCCAGTTCGTTCACATCCCTGGCGCGCACTTTCAGCACCGGCATTGCACGGGTGAGCAGATCGAGGTCGAGCGCGCCGGTCATCCGGCCGCCCACCAGTTCGGCCAGACGGCCATCATCGGCCTCACGCAGGTAATGCCCGTTGAGGTTCTGAAGCTTGGCGAGGTCGAACCGCGACGGGCTTTTCCCGACGTGGTCGATATCGAACCACTCGATCGCCTGTTCGCGGCTGATGATTTCGCTGTCGCCGTGGCCCCAGCCCAGCCGGAGCAGATAGTTGAACATCGCTTCGGGCAGAATGCCCAGTTCGTCGCGATAGGCATCGACCCCCAACGCGCCGTGGCGCTTGGACAGTTTCGCCCCGTCCGAGCCGTGGATCAGCGGGATATGGGCATAAAACGGCCGGGGCCAGCCCATTGCGTCGATGATCGCGAGCTGGCGGAACGCGTTGTTGAGGTGATCGTCGCCCCGGATCACGTGGCTGACGCCCATGTCGTGATCGTCAACCACCACTGCCAGCATATAGGTCGGCGTGCCGTCGGACCGGAGCAGGACGAAATCGTCCAGTTCGGCATTCGCGACCGTGACCGACCCCTGGACAAGGTCCGCGATCACGGTTTCGCCTTCGCGCGGGGCCTTGATTCGCACGACATAAGGCTGGCCTTCAGGCCAGGTCGCCGCATCGGCATCGCGCCATTCGCTGACGATCCGGAACGGCCGCCGCTCTGCCTGCGCGGCCTCGCGCCGGGCGGACAGTTCCTCGGGCGTCAGGTAACAGCGATAGGCGTGGCCCGATTCGAGCAGCTGGTGGGCCACGGCGGCATGGCGGTCAGACCGCGCAAACTGGAAGACGGCCGGTTCATCGCCGGCCAGGCCGAGCCATTCCAGCCCGTCAAAAATGGCTTCGATCGCCGGTTCGGTGGACCGGGCGCGGTCGGTATCTTCGATCCGCAGCAGATACTTGCCGCCGTGATGGCGCGCAAACAGCCAGTTGAACAGTGCGGTGCGCGCGCCGCCAATGTGCAGATAGCCGGTGGGCGAGGGCGCAAACCGCGTCACGACGCCGCGGCCATCTGCCACTGCTCCGCCGGTTACGCTTGTGCTTGCCATCAACCCGTCCATCCTGTCATTTGGGGCATGGCCAGCAGCGCGCCGTCAACCGTCCCCATGGGCAACGAACCGCCTGACGGCGCTGCATTGCAGCAAAGTCCTTGGCGCAACCGCGCAAGCTTGGCAAGCGGCCTTGCGAGCCTTGAACAATTCCTTGAACGCGCCGGGTTTGATCGCGCGCCGTGGCTGGTGGCGGCGTTCGGTGCTGGAATTGCCGCGTGGTTTTTGCTGGCCAATCACTGGCAGTGGCTGGGACTGCTGGCCGCCTGCGGCGGGGTGGCGCTGGGGGCACTGGCGGCGCTGCGGCCGGACGGGCGGTTTCCCTATCTCCGGCAGGCATTGGCGACACTGGCGCTGATGGTGGCGCTGGGTTGCCTGCTGGTCTGGGGGAAATCCGCAGTGGTCGGAACGCCCGCAATCAGCCGCCCGATGGTGACGGTGCTGGCCGCCAAAGTGATCCACCGGATCGAGCAGCCCGCCGAAGGCCGCGTCCGGCTGTTGCTGGCCACGCGCAACCCGGAGGACGGACGCGCGATCCGGGTGCGGGTCAACCTGCCACTGGCGCAGGACAATCCCGCGATTGCCGAAGGGGCGAGCGTGCGGCTGCGCGCGCGGCTGATGCCGCCCGCTCCGCCGATGCTGCCGGGCGGATACGACTTTGCGCGGGCAGCCTGGTTTTCTGGCCTGGCCGCGACCGGCAGTGTGCTGGGCGAGGTGACCGTGACCACTCCGGCCGAGCAGAACAGCGCGCTGCGGCGGTCACAGCGGTTCCTGTCGGCGCACGTCCGCAGCAACCTGGCCGGATCGCCCGGCACGATCGCGGCCGCGTTTGCGAGCGGCGACCGGGGGGCCATTGCCGAGACCGATGACGAGGCGATGCGCCATTCCGGACTGACCCATCTGCTGTCGATCAGCGGGCTGCACGTCAGCGCAATAATTGCGGCGGCGTATTTTCTGGCCAGCCGGCTGCTGGGACTGTGGGGCTGGCTCGCGCTGCGGGTGCGCATTCCGCTGGTGGCGGCGGCGACCGGGGCGCTGACCGGGATTGGCTATACCCTGCTGACCGGTGCCGAAGTGCCGACGATTCGCAGTTGCATCGGCGCGGTGCTGGTGCTGGGCGCGCTGGCACTGGGGCGCGAGCCGCTGTCGCTGCGGCTGCTGGCGGCGGCGGCATTTGCAGTGCTGCTGCTGTGGCCAGAGGCGCTGATCGGTCCCAGCTTTCAGATGAGCTTTGCCGCCGTTGCGTCGATCATTGCGCTGCATGGCACGGCCCGGATGCGGGCGTTCATGGCCCCGCGTGAGGAGCCCTGGTGGGCACGCGGTTTGCGCAATCTGGCGGCGGTGGTGCTGACCGGGCTGGTGATCGAGCTGGCGCTGATGCCGATCGGGCTGTTTCATTTTCACCAGTCGGGCGTTTACGGGGCGCTGGCCAACGTGGTGGCAATCCCGCTCACCACGTTCCTGTCGATGCCGCTGATCGCGCTGGCGTTGCTGTTCGATCTGGTCGGGGCAGGGGCGCCGTTCTGGTGGCTGACCGGCAAATCGCTGGAGGCGCTGTTGGGGCTGGCGCACTGGACAGCCGCAATGCCCGGCGCGGTGACCCGGATGCCCAGCATGGGGCAGGGGGCGTTCGCTTTGTTCGTGGCCGGGGGGGTGTGGCTGGCGCTATGGCATGGCCGGATCCGGCTGGCCGGACTGATCCCCGCCGGTCTCGGCGCGCTGCTGTTGACCACGTTGCAGCCGCCCGATGTGCTCATTTCCAGCGACGGACGCCATGTCGGGATCACCGGAGAAGTGCCTGAAGAACTGTTGATGCTGCGCGATTCCCGCAGCGACTTTGCGAAGGATAACCTGACCGAGCTGGCGGGCATGGCGGGCGAGACGCGCGCCCTCAGCCAATGGCGCGGTGCCCGCTGCAATCCCGATTTCTGCGCGATCCGTCTGGTTCGGGGCGGGCGCAGCTGGGACTTGCTGATGACCCGCGGCAAGGACATGGCCGCCGAACGTGAACTGGCCGCCGCCTGCGACCGAACCGATATCGTCATTTCAGACCGCTATCTGCCGCGCAGCTGCCGCCCCCGCTGGTTGAAGGCTGACCGGCGGATGCTCGACCAAACTGGCGGGCTGACCATTGACCTGTCCGCCCGCACGGTCCGGACCGTCGCTGAAAGTCAGGGCCAACACGGCTGGTGGGCCCCGCCGCCAGCGTTTCGGGCCGGACCGCGCCCCGCGCCGCCGTCAGGTGCAGCCACGGCGGCGGAACCAGCGCCAACTCCTGCTCCGGCCCCGGCAACAACCGTGCCGCTCTACACCCCGTGAGTGGCGGCGGCTGATTCCGGTGACGTTCCGGATACGAAAACGCCCGCAGTCGGGGCCGCGGGCGCTTCGAACTGACGGAACGCAGCGCCGCGTCTAGTGATAGCGGCGAAGCAGCCCGGCCAGTTTGCCTTGCACCAGCACTTCGCCGGGCTTGTAGATTTGCGGTTCATAGGCTGCGTTGGCAGGGTCCAGCCGGACCATGCCACCTTCGCGCCGAAGGTATTTCAGGGTCGCTTCCTCACCCCGCACCAGCGCGACGACGATTTCGCCGTCGCGGGCGCTGTCGGTGCGGCGGATCAGCGCATAATCGCCGTCCAGAATGCCGGCCTCGATCATCGAATCGCCCGACACTTCCAGCGCGTAATGCTCACCCGCGCCGAGCAGTGCAGCAGGCACCGGCAACATCGCGGCGGTTTCCATCGCCTCGATCGGGACACCGGCGGCGATGCGGCCGTGCAGCGGGATCTCGATCACGTCGTTGGCCGGAGCAGGCTTTGCCTCTGGCGGGCGGACCACGGCGGCGGCGCTGTTGACGTTGGCGGCTCGCGGCGCGGGCTTGGTCCCGACATCTTCGGGCTGGCGCAGCACTTCCAGCGCGCGCGCCCGGTTGGGCAGGCGGCGGATGAACCCGCGTTCTTCCAGCGCAGAGATCAGGCGGTGCACGCCCGACTTCGACTTGAGGTCCAGCGCCTCTTTCATTTCCTCAAACGAGGGGGAGACGCCGGTCTCTTCCAGGCGGACCTGGATGAAGCGGATCAACTCGTGCTGCTTGCGGGTCAGCATGCGCGCATCACTCCTTTGCAAACGATGCGCGGGGAACGGAAATGTTCCTGCACCGTTCAGTGAACGAATGCGGAACAATTAAGCAACTTCGATTCGTGCGTCAAGCAATTCCGCCATTTTGGGGGCAATTGATCGCATTTTGTTCCACCGCAGCAACCGCCCTTGCGCAATCAGGCAGGAGCGAACCAGTCGCCCGACTTGCCGCCGCGCTTTTCGATCAGGCGGACGCCCTCGATCACCATGCCCTTGTCGACCGCCTTGGCCATGTCATAGACCGTCAGCAGCGCGACGCTGGCGGCGGTCAGGGCTTCCATTTCGACGCCGGTCTTGCCGGTCAGGCTGGCGGTGGCGGTGACGCGCATCGCTGCGGCTTCGATCTCGAAATTGACCGTCACGGCATCGAGCGCCAGCGGATGGCACAGCGGGATCAGGTCGGCGGTTTTCTTCGCGGCCATGATCCCGGCGATCCGCGCGGCGGCGAGGACATCGCCCTTGGGCACGGTGCCGTCGCGGATCGCGGTGAGGGCGGCGGCGCTCATCGTGATCCGGCCCGTAGCCACGGCCACGCGCGCGGTCGCCGCCTTGCCGCCGACATCGACCATCCGGGCGTGTCCGTCCGCGTCGAGGTGGGTCAGATCAGCCATGCAGCAGCGCCCGGGTTGCAGCGGCGACATCGTCCTGACGCATCAGGCTTTCGCCGACCAGGAACGTGCGCACGCCGCAGCGGGACAGGCGGAGCAGGTCGGCATGGCCGCCGAGGCCGCTTTCGCTGACCAGCAGCGTCCCTTCCGGAGCCAGCGGGGCGAGCCGTTCGGTCGTGCCGATATCGGTCACGAACCGCTTCAGGTCGCGGTTGTTGACCCCGATCAGGCGCGACCGGAGCCGCGCTGCGCGCTCCATCTCGTCCGCATTGTGGACTTCGACCAGCACGTCCATGCCGAGCTCCAGCGCGGCGGCCTCGATCTCGGCCATCTCGCCGTCGTCCAGCGCGGCGACGATGATCAGGATCGCGTCGGCGCCAATCGCGCGCGCTTCGGCGACTTGCCAGGTGTCGACCATGAAATCCTTGCGCAGGACCGGCAGATCGCAGGCCGCGCGGGCGGCGATCAGGTAATCCTCATGCCCCTGGAAATAGGGCGCGTCGGTCAGCACTGAAAGACACGCCGCGCCGCCGGCCTGATAGGCGCGGGCATGATCGGCGGGATGAAAATCCGGGCGGATCAGCCCCTTCGACGGGCTGGCCTTCTTGATCTCGGCAATCAGGGCGAAACCATCGGCGGCCTTTGCCTCCAGCGCGGCGCGAAAGCCGCGCGGCGCGGTCTGCGTCGCGGCGCGGGCGGCCAGATCGGCCAGGCTCGCCAGCGGCTTGCGGGCGGCGACTTCCGCGCGCTTGGTGGTGCAGATTTCGGTCAGCTTGTCCATTGGTGATCCCATCGCGGTCCGGGGCGCGCGGCCTTAGCGAACCGTATCAATCCAGCAGTCGAGCAGGCCCTTGGCCAGCCCCTTGTCAATCGCTTCGGCGGCTTCCTCGACGCCTTCAAGCCAATCCTCAGCCTCGCCCGCCACCAGCAGGGCAGCGGCTGAATTGAGCAGAACGGCATCGCGGTAGGCACCCGGCTCGCCCAGCAGCAACTGGCGCAGCGCAGCGGCGTTGAACGCCGCATCCCCGCCGCGCAGCGCGTCGAGCGGGTGCGGCGCGAGCCCGGCGTTGTCCGGGGTGATCTCGGCCCCGATGCCGGTCAGGCCGATCGCGGCCATGTAGCTGGTTCCGGCGATGGAAAGCTCGTCCAGCCCCTCGGCCCCGGATACGATCAGCGCCGCTTCGGTGCCCAGCAGTTGCATGGTGTCGCGGTAGAGCGCGATCAGCGCCGGATGCGCGACGCCGACCAGCTGGCGGGTGACACCGGCCGGATTGGCCAGCGGCCCGCACAAGTTGAAGATCGTGCGCCGCCCCAGCGCCTTGCGGATCGGGCCGACGCGGGCCAGCGCGGGGTGGTGGGCCTGCGCGAACAGGAACGCAATGCCCAGATCCGGCAGGGTCTGCTCGGCCATCTCCGACGCACGGGCGAGGTTGAGGCCCAGCGCCTCCAGCGTGTCCGCGCCGCCTGCCTGACTGGACGCCGCGCGGTTGCCGTGCTTCGCCACCGGCACGCCGCAGGCCGCGACGACCAGCGCCACGGCGGTCGATACATTCAGGCTGTGCTGGCCGTCACCGCCGGTGCCGCAGACGTCAATCGCGCCGGCGGGCGCGGCAATCCGCTTCATCCGGGCGCGCATCGCCCGGACCAGCCCGGCGACTTCGGCGGCGGTTTCGCCCCGGTCGGCCAGTTCGATCAGGGTGGCGGCGATCTCATCGTCGGCCATCCCGCCATCGAGCATTCGCCCGAACAGCGCCTCGGCCATGTCAAGCGAGAGTGTCATGCCAGCTCGCGCGCCGCGATCCCGCAGACGGCCAGGAAATTGGCCAGCATGGCGTGGCCATGTTCGGTCGCGATGCTTTCCGGGTGGAACTGGACGCCGTGGATCGGCAGATCGCGGTGGCGGAACCCCATCACGTGTTCATCATCGCTGGTGGCGTTGACGATCAGGCTGCCGGGAATATCCTGCACGATCAGCGAGTGATAGCGGGTGGCCATGAAGGGCGAGGGGAGGCCGCGGAACAGGCCCGTGCCGTCGTGGCTGACCGGCGAAACCTTGCCGTGCATCAGCCCGCCGCGCACGACCTTGCCGCCAAAGTATTGCCCGATCGACTGGTGTCCCAGGCACACCCCCAGCAGCGGCTTGCCCGCAGCAGCGCAGGCCCCGACGAGGTCCAGGCTGATCCCGGCTTCGTTCGGGGTGCATGGCCCCGGCGAGAGCAGAAAGCCCTGCGCGCCCGTGTCAATCGCCTGCTGCGCGGTCATGGCATCGTTGCGCACAACCTCAACCTTGGCCCCCAGTTCCATCAGGTAATGGACCAGGTTCCAGGTGAAGCTGTCGTAATTGTCGATGACCAGGATCATGGAATGCCTATTGCCCGAAACCGGCCTGACTGGCCACCTTTACCGCTTCCCGCGCGGCCGCGATCAGCGCGCTGGCCTTGGCTTCGCATTCGCGCTGTTCATAGGCCGGGTCGCTGTCCGCCACGATTCCCGCGCCCGCCTGCACGTGCAGCAGCCCATCCTTGATCACCCCGGTGCGCAGGACGATGCAGCTGTCGAGGTTGCCGTCCGGCCCGAAATAGCCAACCCCGCCCGCATAGGCCCCGCGCGTTTCCGGTTCGAGTTCGGCGATGATCTCGCACGCGCGGACTTTGGGCGCGCCGCTGACCGTCCCGGCGGGAAAGCCTGCGAACACGGCATCGATGGCATCGTGCTGATCGCTGTCGAGCTGGCCGACCACGTTGGACACGATGTGCATGACGTGGCTGTAACGCTCAATCGTGTAGCTGTCGGTCACGCGGACCGATCCGGCCCTGGCCACGCGGCCGACATCGTTGCGGCCCAGGTCGAGCAGCATCAGATGTTCGGCGCGTTCCTTGGGATCGGCCAGCAGACTGATTTCGTTGGCCTTGTCCTCTTCCGCCGTCTTGCCGCGCGGGCGGGTTCCGGCAATCGGCCGGATGGTGACCTCGCCGTCGCGCACGCGGACCAGGATTTCCGGACTCGAGCCCGTCAGCGCGAAACCCGGCAGGTCGAGGAAATAGAGGAACGGTGAAGGATTGACCCGGCGCAGCGCGCGATACAGCGCCAGCGGCGGCAGGGTGAACGGGCAGGTAAAGCGCTGCGCCAGCACGACCTGGAAGATGTCGCCCGCCTCGATATAGTCCTGCGCGCGGGCCACCATCGCGGCATACTGGCCGGGCGCCATGGTCGGGACCAGCGCCGGTTCGGGCAGGGCGGCATCGCTGGTTACCATTGGCGCAGCCTGCGCGAGCCGGCGCAGTGCGGAGTCGATCCGGTCCTGCGCGGCTTCCAGCCGGTGCTGCGGCGTTCCGGCTGCGGGCCAGACCGGCGCGACGCAATAGAGCGCGTCGCTGAGCCGGTCGAACACCAGGATCAGCGCCGGGCGAACAAACAGCATGTCCGGCAGTTCCAGCGGATTTTCCGCCGGACGTGGCAGCTTTTCCACCAGCCCATAGGTTTCATAACCAAAATACCCGACGAGGCAGGCCAGCACGGGTGGCAGCGCCGCCGGAACGTCGATCCGGCAGGCGGCGACCAGCGCGCGCAGTTCGCTCAGGCTGTCACCGGGCAGGGCGGTGAAGGCGCTGCGGTCGGTGCGCCAGTCCGGATTGATTTCGCAGGCCGCGCCGGTCGCCCGGAACACCAGGTCCGGGTCCAGCCCCAGCAAGCTGAAGCGCCCGCGCACTTCGCCGCCTTCGACGCTTTCGAGCAGGAAATCGCCGCGTCCATCCTCGATCAGCTTGACCGCCGCGCCAACCGGGGTTTCGGTATCGGCGATCAGTTGCCGCCAGACCAGCGCCGGGCGACCGGCAGCCAGCGCAGCGGCAGCTGCATCCCAGTTTTCAGGCCGCGCTGCGGACATTGCCGATCCCGGATCAGTTCCCGCCCTTGAGGCGGTTTGCGGCGGCGGTGATGGCCGCTTCGTTGCGCTTCACGCCCACGTCCTTGCGCATCGCGGCAACCAGCTGGGCGGAGTATTCCTGACCGGTGATCTGCTGGAACGTCTGGCGGAACTCCGGCAGGCGCGGATCGGCCGGATCGACCTTGCCGGGGATCACGTCGGTGACCTTGACCACATACCACCCGCGATTGCGCGGCGCGGCCATCAGCTTGACCGAACCCTTGGCGGTCGCAAACAGCAAGGCCAGCGGCGGCGGGGTCTGTTCACCCATTGCCTGCAACCGTTCCCGCTCCAGATCGACCTTGTCGACCGGGGGCAGCGGCACGCCGAGCTGGGCCATCGCAGCCGTCAGATCACCGCCCTTTTTCAGCGCGGCTTCCAGCTTCTTGGCCGCATCGCGGGCCGCAATGGCGCCCTTGGCGAGCTGGTATTCGGCAATGACCAGCGGCTTCACTTCGGCCAGCGGCGGGGCGCTGGACGCGTTGATCCGTTCGACATCGAAGATCACGAACGTCTTGCCCGCTTCCACTTCGGCCAGTTGCGGCTGGCCTTCCGATTCCATCGCGAACGCGGTCTGCACGACCGGCGCCAGCGCTGCCGGAGCGGTTTCGCCGGGCTTGCCCAGCACCGCACCGTCTGCCGTCAGCGGCGTGGTTGAGGAAAGCGTCAGGCCCAGTTCCCTGGCGACATCGGTCAGCGACCCGCCGTTGTCGAACTGGTCTTCGATCGAGGCGGAGAAATCGGTCAGCGCGGCCCGGCGCTTTTCAGCGGTCAGCACGGTAACAAGTTCGCCGCGCGCTTGTTCAAGCGTCCGCGCGGGCTTGCCGTCGATCCCGTCGACCCGCAGCAGGGCAAAGCCCAGCGGGGTCTTGAGCGGGCCGATCACCTTGCCTTTGGCCGCTGCGAAAGCGGCATCGGCGACAGCGGCGTTGGTCTGGCCGGAGAGCTTTTCGCGTCCGATCAGGCCCAGCTGCGCCACCGACAGCCCTTTGGCCGTGGCAGCGGCTTCAAGCGATTTGCCGGTGCTGATTTCGGTCATGATCGCTTTGGCCGCAGCATCGGTGGGAAGCACCAGCTGCACGATCTGGCGCGATTCGGAAGCGGCGTATTGCGCCTTGCTGGCGTTATATCGCGCGGCGATTTCCGCCTCGGTCGGGGCCGGCACGGTGCGCAGCGCCTTGTCATCGAACACCGCATAACGCAGCACGCGGCTTTCCGGGCGGACATAGTCCTTCTGGTTGGTCTTGTACCACGCAGCCAGATCGGCGTCGGCCGGTGCGGTCTTCGGTGCGAACGCGGCGGACGGCAGCAGCGCGATCTGGCCGGTCCGGCGTTCGGTGATCACGGCGGCATAACGCACCGCCAGTTCATTGGGGACGGCCACGCCCAGTTCGGTCCCGCCGATCAGTTGCCGGGCCATCAGGCTTTGCGCGATCTGGCTGCGCAACTGCGCATCGGTCAACCGGCGCTGAGCCAGAAACGCCCGGTAGCTGGCATCGCTGACTTTCCCGTCAATCCCGCGCGCGTCCGGGATCTTGGCAATTTCGCTGTCGACCAGCCGGTTTGAAATGTGAATGCCATGGGCTTCGCCAAAGGCACGGATCGCGGTCATGTCGATCAGGTTATCGAGCACGCGGGTGACGCCGTCCTGATTGACGAAGCTGGCCATCGACAGAGTCGGGTCCTGATCGCGCAGATTATCCACAGCGCGTGCGCTGGCCTGTTCCAGTTCGGCAGAATCGATCCGGCCCTTGCCCACGGTCGCCACCCGGTCGCCGCCGGTATTGCCGCCGAACGAACCCGTCGAAGAAATATCCCCGCCTGCGAATGCCAAGGCAATCAGGGCAACAAAGCCAAGCGCCAGAAAGGCACCCAGCTTTGATGAGAACATGCTGCGAATGAACTGAATCATGTGTTTGTCGTCAAACCCTTATGGCCGGAATCGCGCCCGCAAACCGGCAGTTTCATGGCCGCTTTAAGCGTCAAACGCACTTCCCGCAATGGCGCAGGACCAGCTACCCCCGATTGCCGAACCTGTCACAGCAATGCCATGTTCCGCATCCTTGCGGGCTTTGACAAGCGTCCCGAAGCTTGCTTAGGCGCTGGAACAAATGACCGCCACCGACACTTTGGCGGCAGAAGTATAGATAGAACAGGGACACTTCATGGCGAACCGCCCTTACATCGTCGGTAACTGGAAAATGAACGGAACGCGCGCGTTATTGGCTGAAGCCAGGGCGATCGATCGCGGCGCAGCGCGTGCTTCCGGGGTGCAGGTGGCGATCGCGCCGCCGTTCACGCTGGTCAATCCGCTCGCCGAAGCGGTGCAGGAAATAACCGTCGGCGGGCAGGATTGCCATGTTCAGGCCGCAGGCGCCTATACCGGCGATATCTCTGCCGCGATGCTGAAGGATGCCGGGGCGACCTTTACCATTGTCGGGCACAGCGAACGCCGCGCGATGCACGGTGAAACCGATGCGGTCGTGCTGGCCAAGGCCCAGGCCGCGCTCGATGCCGGTCTGGAAGTCATCGTATGTGTCGGTGAGACTGAGGCAGAGCGCGACGCCGGGCAGGCCGAAACCGTGGTCTGCGCCCAGCTGCAGGGATCGCTGCCGACAGGCGCGGACATCGCCGCAAAAGTCACCGTGGCGTATGAACCGGTCTGGGCAATCGGCACGGGGCGTGTGCCCTCGGTCGATGATGTCAGCGCCATGCACCGTGCGATTCGCGCGCGCCTGATCGCAATCTACGGCGAGGACGGCGCGGGCGTGCAGATCCTCTATGGCGGCTCGGTCAATGCAGGCAATGCGGTCGAACTGCTGAGCGCGGACGAGGTCGGCGGGGCACTGGTCGGCGGGGCGAGCCTGACGGCCGAGAGTTTCCTGGCGATCGTGGTGGCAGCAGGCGGCTCCGCCAGCGAATAATCCGCCTGCGGCTTGCAAGCCGGCCCGCGCGCGCCTAGATGCGCCGCTATTGCTGTTTATCGCAGGAAAGCCATGTCCCTGTTCATCTTCCTTACCGTCGTCCAGGCGATCGTAGCCGCATTGCTGGTTGCGATCATTCTCATGCAGAAGTCCGAAGGCGGCGGGCTGGGGGTCGGCGGCAGTCCGACCGGGCTGATGTCCGCGCGCGGCGCGGCGGATTTCCTCACGCGTTCGACCGCAGTGCTGGCCGTGCTGTTCGTGGTGCTCAGCATCGTGCTGGCCGTGCTGGCGGTCGGCACCACCACCAGCCGCGAACTCGATACCTCGCTTGAGCGTGGGATTGCACCGGTCGCTCCTGCGCCGGTCGATCCGTTGGGCGCGGCGGCGCAGCCGGCTCCCGGCGGCGCACTGGCACCGGCTCCTGCCCCGGCCTCGACGGCTCCGGTGGACCCGCTGGGCAGCGCGACCAAGCAGTAAACCAAACGACCAGGCGCTGACACCGCGCGCGGGGGCAGTTGACCGCCGCGCGCGAACGGCTGGCGTGGTTCATTTCAACTGTGGATTGGTGGCAAGCCTGACTTGCCCGGTCCCCCTTGTTCGGATTAAGGCGCAATTCCCATGGCGCGGTTCATTTTCATCACCGGCGGCGTGGTCTCCTCGCTCGGCAAAGGTCTCATGGCGGCAAGCCTTGCTGCGCTGCTGCAGGCGCGCGGCTACAAGGTCCGCATTCGCAAGTTCGATCCCTATCTGAACGTCGATCCCGGCACGATGAGCCCGTATCAGCACGGCGAAGTCTATGTGACCGATGACGGGGCGGAAACTGACCTCGATCTGGGGCACTACGAACGCTTCACCGGCGTTTCGGCGCGTCAGGCTGACAACATCACCTCTGGCCGGATTTACCGCGACATCATCGCGAAAGAACGCCGGGGCGATTATCTGGGCGCGACCGTGCAGGTCATCCCGCACGTCACCGACGCGATCAAGGATTTCGCCAAGACCGAAACCGAAGACCTCGATTTCGTGCTGTGCGAAATCGGCGGCACGGTCGGCGACATCGAAGGGCTGCCCTTCATCGAAGCGCTGCGCCAGCTGCATAACGAGCTGGAGCGCGACCAGACCTGTTTCGTCCACGTCACGCTGGTGCCCTACATCGCGGCCGCCGGTGAATTGAAGACCAAGCCGACCCAGCATTCGGTCCGCGAACTGACCGGGCTTGGCATTCAGCCCGACATCTTGCTGTGCCGCTGCGAAAAGCCGCTGCCGGAGATCGAACGCGCCAAGATCGCGCTGTTCTGCAATGTGCGCAAGCAGGCCGTGATCCCGGCGCTGGACGCTTCCAGCATCTATTCGGTGCCGCTCCAGTATCACGCCGAAGGGCTGGATGCCGAAGTGCTCTACCACTTCGGAATGACAGCGCCGGAGCCGGAACTGTCGCGCTGGGAAGATATCGTCGACCGGTATCAGCACCCCGAAGGCGAAGTCACGATTGGCGTGGTCGGCAAGTATGTCGGCCTGCCGGATGCCTACAAGTCGCTCAACGAAGCGCTGGTGCACGGCGGCATGGCCAACCGGGTCAGGGTCAACATCAAGTGGCTTGATGCGGAACTGTTTGAGGCCGATGACGCCGAAATCGCCGCCAAGCTGGAGCCGATGCACGGCATCCTGGTGCCCGGCGGATTCGGCATTCGCGGGTCAGAGGGCAAGATCGCCAGCGTCCGCTTCGCGCGCGAACGCAAGGTGCCGTTCTTCGGCATTTGCCTGGGCATGCAGATGGCCTGCATCGAGGCGGCTCGCAATACCGCTGGCATTGCCGGGGCCGGATCGACCGAGTTTGGCGAAACAACCGAACCGGTGGTCGGGATCATCACCGAATGGATGAGCCCCGAAGGCCTGCAGACGCGCGGCGCCGACACCGATCTGGGCGGAACGATGCGGCTCGGCGCGTTTGAGGCGAAGCTGGCGGGTAACAGCCACGTGTCGGCGATGTATGGCGGTGCAACCAGCATTTTCGAACGCCACCGGCATCGCTATGAAGTGAACAGCGCCTATCGGGAGCGGCTGGAGCAGGGCGGGCTGGTGTTTTCCGGCATGTCGCCTGACGGCTTGCTGCCCGAAATCGTCGAACGCCCGGATCATCCGTGGTTTGTGGGCGTGCAGTTCCACCCGGAACTGAAAAGCCGTCCGTTCGATCCGCACCCGTTGTTTGCAGGCTTCATCGCCGCCGCGCTGCAGCAGGCCAGGCTGGTCTGAACGGCGCAGCTGCAGGACTTTGTGCGGGCTGATTGCAGAAAATCCGGTGCGCAATCGGTTGCAAGTTCATGCTAACCAAAGAAACATCTTGCCAGACCATGGCGAAAGCCCGTAGCGATATTGGTGTTAAGAGAGATTCGCAACAACACCGGCGCCAACGCCGGGTTGGGTCACACAGAACAGAACTTTCCTGCCGGCAACCTTTTGGTCACAACTGATTTCCGGCCTGTCCCTAGGGTAGCTTGCCGCTTGACGTTAAGGACTTGGTGGCAAGAATAAATTTGCCACTAACCGGATGGTAACCGCGATTAATGCGGGACTGTTTGGTGGATTTACGGCATAAGCTGGTATCAGTTTCAGACCGGGCTGGTGGGCACACCTGGTTTATGTGCTTGTCGCGCCTTGATCGTCTTCTGCGACCCGGACGATCATTGCTGTGACGGGGCGGTGCGCAAGCATCGCGGGGGCGGAACCGCAAGGTTCCGCCCCTCAATTTTTCAGCCTCGAACCAGTTTTTGGCGCAGTGCCGCCCGCCAGATCACGGCTTGCCGGGAATCAGGCGGCGGCGCTGCCGGTGTCGGCGGCGACGTCGGCGTCGCGCACCACGCTCAGCGACTTTTGTGTGCCGACCGGGATGGACTTGGGCTTCATCGCTTCGGGCACTTCGCGCACCAGATCGATCGCCAGCATCCCGTCTTCCAGATTGGCGCTGTCCACCCGCACATAGTCGGCCAGTTCAAACCGGCGCTCAAACCCGCGCTGGGCAATGCCGACATGCAGATACTGCCCGGCCAGGGTTTCATCGCCCTTGCGGCCCTGGACGACCAGCAGGTTCTGCTGGGCGGTGATTTCGATGTCGGCGGGTTTGAATCCCGCCACGGCGAGCGTGATGCGATAGGCGTCATCACCGCGCCGTTCGATGTTGAAGGGGGGGTAATTATCCCCGCTGTTCAGCCGCGAATGGTTTTCGAGCAGGTCGAACAGGCGGTCGAAGCCAACCATCGAGCGGCGATAGGGCGTAAAATCGAAACGGTTCATTGCAAAATCCTCCGATGAGCAATTCTGATCCTGTCAGGAAGCCCGAACCCGGCGCTTCCCAGCGGAGCCATCCCCTTGCGGACCATGACACCGCAATCCAGATATGTTACCGCTCGGCGCTTTCAAGGGGCGCGCGGAAATCATCGCTGCGTCACACCGGAAGGACCGTGCATGCCGACGCCCAAGGTCGAGATCTATACCAAGTGGGGCTGCCCTTATTGCGTGCGGGCGAAAGCGTTGCTGGACGGCAAGGGCGTGTCCTACACTGAATACGATATCACTCTGGGCGGACCCAGGCGGGCCGAGATGCAGGAACGCGTTCCCGGCGCGATGACCGTGCCGCAGATCCTGATCGATGATCGGGCAATCGGCGGGTGTGACGATCTGCACGCGCTGGACCGGGCGGGCAAGCTGGACCCGCTGTTGGCGCTATAGACGCATCATGACCCGGATCGCACTGTTCCAGATGACATCGGGGATCGACCCGGCCGCCAACGCGAACGCCATGGTGGACGCCGTCAAGGCGGCGACGGCGGGCGGCGCGGCGATGCTGTTCACCCCGGAAATGTCGGGCCTGCTGGACCGTGACCGCGCGCGCGGTGGCCGCCATGTCGTGCCGGAAGCCGCCAGCCCGATGCTGGCAGCCGTGCGCGATGCCGCCGCCCGCGCGGGGATCTGGGTGCATATCGGCAGTCTGGCCGTGGAAGGCGCCGATGGGCGGTGGGCCAACCGCGGCTTCGTGATCGATTCCAGCGGCGCAATCGCGGCGCGGTATGACAAGATCCACATGTTCGATGTCGATCTGGCGACGGGCGAAAGCTGGCGCGAATCGAACGCCTATGCCCCCGGCGACAGCGTGGTAACGGTGCAGACACCGGTCGGCCGGCTGGGGCTGGCGATCTGCTATGACTTGCGGTTTCCCGCCTTGTTCGAAGCGCTGGGGCAGCTGCAATGCGATGCCATCGCCATCCCGGCGGCCTTCACCGTCCCGACCGGGGCGGCCCATTGGCATATCCTGCAACGCGCCCGCGCGATTGAGGCCAGCGCATTCGTGATCGCGGCGGCGCAAGTTGGCCACCACGAGGACGGCCGTGAAACCTACGGCCACAGTCTGGTCGTCGACCCATGGGGCGAGGTGCTGCTGGATATGGGCGGCAGCGCTTCCGGGCTTGGCTTCGCCGAGCTTCATTCCGCGCGCCTGACAGAGGTGCGGACCCAGCTGCCAGCGCTGGCCAACAAGCGGCCAATCGCATGATCGTGTTCGATCTGATCTGTGCCCCGCATCGCCACCATTTCGAAGGCTGGTTTGCCTCGTCCGCCGATTTTGAGGAGCAACGCGGGCGGGGTCTGGTTGATTGCCCGCAATGCGGCTCTGCGCAGGTGACGAAAGCCCCGATGGCTCCGGCCGTGCCGAAAAAGGGCAATCAGGTCAGCACAGTCCCGGCGGCAGGCCAGCCGCTGGCGGCCGGTGCCCCCCCGGCTGCGATTGATCCCGCCATCGTCAAGCTGGCTGAATTGCAGGCCGAACTGCTCAAGCAATCGAAGTGGGTCGGCGGCAAGTTCGCCGACGTATCGCGGGCGATGCACTATGGCGAGCAGGACGCCGCACTGGTCCACGGCCAGGCCACACCGGACGAAGCCCGCGCGCTGGTGGAGGAAGGCATTTCCGTATTGCCCCTGCCATTTCCGGTCGCACCGCCGGACAAGCTGAATTGATCGTCATCAGGCCAACCAGCCAATTGCCAACCACTGCCCCCGCCGACTATGAGACCTGCGGCGCGCCCGTAGCTCAGCAGGATAGAGCATCAGATTCCTAATCTGGGGGCCATGGGTTCGAATCCCGTCGGGCGCACCATTTCTTCCCAAAGCGGGGTGCGGGTCATGATGGCTTTGGCCAGTAGCGATCCTTGACCAGCCGTTTGTACAGCTTGCCGTTGTCGAGCCGGGGCAGGGCCGGATCGAAATCGACCGAGCGCGGGCACTTGATCGGGCTGAGCCGGGCCTTGCAGAACGCGATCAGTTCTTCGGCCAGCGCGGGCGTGGCATCGGCTGGATTGGCCGGCTGGACCACCGCTTTCACTTCCTCGCCAAAGTCCGCATTGGGCACGCCGATCACGGCGGCATCGGCCACTTTGGGATGGGTGATCAGCAGGTCTTCGACTTCCTGCGGGTAGATGTTCACCCCGCCCGAAATGATCATGTAGCTTTTGCGGTCGGTCAGGAACAGGTAGCCGTCTGCATCGAGATAGCCGACATCGCCCAGCGCCGACCAGGTGGGGTGCAGCGGGTTGCGGCTGTCGCGGGTCTTGGCGTCATCACCCAGGTACTGGAAGTCCCAGCCGCCTTCGAAATAGACGATCCCCGGTTCGCCCGTCGGCAGCTCGTGTCCGGCATCGTCGCAGATATGGACCGTGCCCCAGCTCGCCTGGCCGACCGATCCGGGCTTGCGCAGCCATTCTTCCGGCCCGATCCGGGTCGAGCCGTTGCCTTCGGACCCGCCATAGTATTCGTGGATGATCGGGCCGAGCCACTCCATCATCTGCCGCTTTATTTCCACCGGGCAGGGTGCGGCAGCGTGGACCACCACCTTGAGCGAGGACAGGTCATACCGCGCGCGGACTGCGGCGGGCAGTTTCAGCAGGCGGACGAACATCGTCGGCACCATCTGGGTCACCGTCACGCCGAACCGCTCAATCGCGGCCAGCGCGGCTTCAGGCTCGAACCGTGGCATCACCACCACGGTTGCACCCAGCCTCTGGCCGCTGGTGGTATAGACCAGCGGCGCGGTGTGATAGAGCGGCGCGGGCGAGAGGTAGATCGTGTCTGGCCCGATCCCATAGCTGCTTGCCAGCTGATCGGCGAGCATGTGGCTGGCCGTGACCGCGCCCGTGGGCAGCGGCAGGCGGATGCCCTTGGGCCGCCCGGTGGTGCCGCTGGAATAGACCATGTGAAAGCCGGGCGCCTCATCCGCGATTGGCCCGGACGGCTGCGCATCCAGCGCGTCGCGCCACTGTGCGGGCGTCAGCCGCGTCACCCCGGCGCGGGGCGGCAGATCGGCCAGCCCGGCAATCTCGGGCGCGGCGATCAGCAGCCGGGCGGCGGAATTCTCGACGATATAGTCCGCCTCACCCGCGGTCAGCGCGGTCGCAATCGGCGTGATGTAAACGCCCGCGCGCTGCCCGGCCCAATAGATTTCATACACTTGCGGGCAGTTGGGCAGCCAGAAGGCGATCGTGTCACCCGCCGCGATGCCCAGCGACCGCAGCAGTTGCGCGCCCCGGTTCGCCCGGTCTTCCAGCTGGGCATAGGTCAACCCGCCAGAGCCGTCTGACATCACGACGGCGGGCTTGTCCGGATGGGCGGCGGCGTGGAGACGCGGGTGGGTCATCGGATCAGCGCGGCATCAACGGATCGTGTATTTCTTGGCCTTGTCGGCCATCAGCGCGGCGCGGTCGACCTGCGGCACGCCCACCGGATTGCCGATCTGCGGATACTTCAGCGCGTTGGCCAGCGCGACCGAGCGGGGCATGTCCAGGCTGGACCAGATCGCCTTGATCGAACCCTGGATGGCCGCCGGGGGCTTGGCCGCAATCTGCAGCGCCATTTCATGCGCGCGGTCCCACAGCCGGTCCAGCGGAACGACTTCGCTGACCAGCCCGATGGATTTGGCGTATTCCGCACTCATCCGCTCATCATTGCCGAGCAGCACCATCCGCAGCACGTCGGCCAGCGGCATCTTGTAGGTCATGCCGATCGGTTCGAGCGCGCTGGTCATGCCATAGGTCACGTGCGGATCGAAGAAGGTCGCGTCTTCGGACGCGATGATGATGTCCGCCTCGTTCAGCCAATAGAACGCGCCGCCTGCGGCCATGCCGTGGACCGCGCAAATCATCGGCTTCCAGCAATGCATCGACTTGGGGCCTAGCCGGTCGCCCGGATCGAAGCAGTGCCAGACGTTGTCGAGGTCGACCGCCGGACGCTGATCGCCGCCCGCCACCGCGCCTTTCACATCGACCCCGGTGCAGAATGCCCGGCCCGGCGCGGCGCGCAGCACGGACACGTGGATGTCGTCGTTCCACGAAATTTCGTGCCAGACGCGGGCGAAATCGTCCATCATCTGGCGGTTGAAGCTGTTCATCGCATCGGGGCGGTTGATGGTGATGGTCGCGACATGATCGGCGACATCGAACAGGATAGTATCGTAGGTCACGCTTGACTCTCTCCCGGCGCAAGTGTGTAATGCTGTTAAACGTAGTTATATAACTGGATGACCTGATGGCAAGCGCAATCCCTGCCGATTTACGGGCAGAGGTAGAACAGCAGACTGGCTGTGTCATCGCCGCTGAGCAAGCGCGCGGTGGCGGCGGCGCGTCGCGGCAGGGCGCAGAGGTAACGCTGCGCTATCCCGACGGGGCCGAGCGGCGCTGCTATCTGGCGTGGGATGCCCGCGCGGGCGATGCCTCACGGCTGGCGTTCTTTCAGCGCGAGACGGCCATTCTGGCGGCGCTGTCCGGGCCGCTGGCCGATTCGGGCGTGAAAGCGGCAGGGCTGGTTGGCGCATTTCCATCGCATCTGGCGCTGCTGAGCGATTTTGTGACCGGCAATGACCGGTTTCCGCAGGCTGAGGACAAGGCCGCGCTGGCGCAGGACTTCGTCGGCCAGCTGGCTGCATTGCACCGGGTCGATGCCAGCCATCCGGCCTTGGCGGCGCTGGGCGAGGCCAGCGAACCGCCCGCCTTGCGAATCCGCGCCAAGATCGCCGAACTGCGCCGCCTCAATCTGGCCCACGGGGCCGACCCGATCTATCAGCTGGCGCTGAGCTGGCTGGCCGACAACATTCCCGAAGATCGCGGGCCATCGGTGGTGCTGCACGGCGATGCCGGTCCCGGCAACTTCCTGTTCGAAGACAACCGCGTGACCGTGCTGGTCGATTGGGAGCTGAGCCATCTGGGCGACCCGATGGAGGATCTGGCGCAAATCTGGGTGCGCAGCCTGATCCAGCCGTTCGTACCGATGCGCGATGTGTTCGCGGCCTATGAAGCGGCCAGCGGCACGCCGGTCGATGTGGCGCGGGTGAAGTTTCATCGGCTCTATTTCCAGCTGGGCTTCTCGGTCGCCAGCGCGGCTTCGGCCAGCGCTGCGGATGCCAGCAGCGGCGGCACCGGCACGGCGCTGTTGTTCGGGACCATGCACAAGCGGGTGATCGTGCGCTCGGTGGCGGAACTGGCGGGTATCGCGCTGACCGATCCGGTCCTGCCCGATTGCCAGCCTGACTGGACCGACCGGTTCTTTGCGACTGCGCTGGCCGACTTGCGGGATGAAATCGTCCCCGGCCTGACCAGCCAGCGCGCTGCGGCCAAGGCCAAGGAACTGGCGCGGCTGGTCAAGTTCTGGCGGAACCGCGCGAGCCACGGCGCGGCCTATGACGCGGCGGAACTCGCCGAGATCAAGGCGCTGCTGCCCGGTGCTCCGGCCTCGCTGGCGGGCGCGCGGACCGCGCTGGCCGAGGCGATTGCGGCCGATGCGGTAGACTTTTCCGCCGCCGCGCAAGCCTGCCACAACCGCGTCACGCGCGAAACCGCGATCATGGCCGATGCCATGGGGGCGCTGGCGACGACCTGGTACGAGACGATTTCCGATTAAGGACGCGCTATGAATTTCGACCTTTCCGATGAACAGAAAATGCTGGCCGAACAGGCCCGCGGTTTGCTGGCCGAACGCACCCCGTTCGATCACTTGCGCGGCCTGATCGACAGCGCCGCCGAATGGGACGAACCGCTGTGGCGCGAACTGGGCGCGATGGGTTTTCTGGGGGCGAACATTCCCGAAGCGGTCGGCGGGCTGGGCATGACCGAGCTGGACCTGGGCGTGATCAGCGAAGAACTGGGCCGCGCCAACGCCGCCGTGCCGTTCTTCTCCTCGATCGTGCTGTGCGCCGATGCGATCCGGCTGGCGGGCAGTGCGGCGCAGCAGGCCGAATGGCTGCCCAAGCTGGCCAGCGGCGAAGTGGTCGGCACCTTTGCTTACGCCGAAGGGCCGGGACCGGCGCTGGCGCGCGGCGCGGTGTTTGCGGATGGCAGGCTGACCGGGACCAAGACCCCGGTGGCCGATGCGGGCATCGCCAGTGTGGCGGCGGTGCTGACAGGTGCCGGACTGGTGCTGGTCCGGCTGGATCAACCGGGCGTCACGCGGACCAAGCTGGCCAGTTTCGACCAGCTGCGCAGCCACTACCGGATCGACTTTGCCGGGGCCGGGGCAGAGCTGCTGGCCGGACCGGGCACGCCGGAAACGCTGTTTGACCGCGCCGCCGTGCAAGCCGCGTTCGAGGCAACCGGCGCGGCCGAGGCCTGCCTCACCATGGCCCGCGACTATGCGCAGGACCGCCAGATTTTCGGGCGTCAACTGGCATCCTATCAGGCGATCAAGCACAAGCTGGCCGACCTTGCGGTGCAAGTCGAACTGTCGCGTTCCAACGCGTTCTATGCAGGCTGGGCGGCCGGCGAAGCACCGGCTGACTTGCCTGCCGCCGCCGCCGCCGCGCGGCTCAGCGCCAGCGCCGCGCTGGAAATGGGCGCGCGTGAAAACCTGCAGGTGCATGGCGGGATTGGTTACACCCAGGAAGCCAACTGCCACTTCTTCTATCGCCGTGAGCGGCTGCTGGCGGTCAATCTGGGCAACCGTTCCTACTGGGCCGATCGCCTGATCGCCCACCACAGCGCAGCGCAGAACGAGGCCGCCTGACATGGATTTCAACGATACCCCCCAGGAAGCCGCCTTCCGCGCCGAAGTGCGCGCATGGCTGGCCGCAACCGCCCCCGCGCATGTCGTTCAGCAAGGGGTGACGCTTGACGATGCCGAGGAGGTCCGGCTGGGCCGCGCGTGGCAGCGCGCCGTTTATGACGGCGGCTATGCCGGGATCACCTTCCCCAAGGCGCTGGGCGGACGCGGCGGGACCGTGATCGAGGCGGTGGTCTTTGCCGAGGAAGAATCGCGCTATACCCTGCCCAAGGGGCCGTACATCGGTATCGGGCTGGGCATGGCGATCAACGTTATCGCCAGGCACGGCAATGATGCCCAGAAAGCCCAGTTCATCGAAGCAACGCTGAAAGGTGATCTGACCTGGTGCCAGCTGTTCTCCGAACCGTCCGCCGGATCGGACCTTGCCAACTTGCGGACCAAGGCGGTGCGTGATGGCGATGACTGGGTGGTCAACGGGCAAAAGGTCTGGTCCAGCTGGGCGCACCGCAGCGACTGGGGCATTCTGGTGGTCCGCACCGATCCGACTGTGCCCAAGCACAAGGGGCTGACGTTCTTCGTGGTCGACATGAAGTCCCCCGGCGTGGAGATCCACCCGATCCGGCAGATTTCCGGCGCGTCGGACTTCAACGAAACCTTCATGACCGATGTCCGCATCCCCGATGCCAACCGCGTTGGCGCGGTGGGTGAGGGCTGGGCCTGCTGCATGACCGTGCTGATGGGCGAACGGCTGGGCAGTGGCAGCCACAAGTCAACCGTCACGCCGCTGCTCGATTACGCGGCGCGGACGCCCGGTGCGGATGGCGGCACGGCGCTCGACAGCAGCAGCGTGCGGCTCGCACTGGCGCAGGCGCTGGCCGAGGAACAGGGCAGCAAGTATTTCGAAGCGCGGCTGCGCACGATGGTCAGCCGGGGCGAAAACCCCGGTGCGCTGGCGGGGATGGTCAAGCTGGCCTATGCCAGCCGCCTCCAGCGGACGAGCGGGCTGGCGCTGGAACTGCGCGGGCTGGATGCCATCGCCCCTGATGCGGACGATGCCCAGACGCGCGAGATCCAGCATGATTACATCTGGTCCACCGTGATGCGGATCGCGGGCGGCGCGGACGAAGTGCTGAAAAACCAGATCGCCGAACGCGTGCTGGGCATGCCGGGCGACATCCGGATGGACAAGGACGTGCCGTTCGAACAGCTGCGGTAGCGGCGACCTCAGGCCGCCCGGCGGCGCGCCTTGGCGGCGGCGGTCAGCGGGGCGACCAGTTCCTTTTTCAGGATCTTGCCGTTGGGGTTCAGCGGCATTTCATCCAGCACCAGCAACGTGCGCGGCACCTTGTTGTCGGCCAGATGCTTGCGGCAGAAGGCGATGATCTCGTCCGGGGTGGCGGACTGGCCGCGGCGTAAAGTCACGGCCGCAGCAATATCCTCGCCCAGCACGTCATGCTCCACGCCCACCACGGCCGCTTGCTGGACGGCCGGGTGCAGGTACAGCGCGGTTTCAATCTCCAGCGGGGTGATATTGTACCCGCCGCGGATGATCAGTTCCTTTGACCGGCCGGCCATGATCAGATCGCCGTCCTGATCGACGTAGCCAAGATCGCCGGTCCGGGTCCAGCCGCCGACGAAGCTGGCGGCGGTTGCGTCCGGATCGTTCCAGTAACGGCGCGGATGGGCCTGGAAGCCAAAGATTTCAGCGACCACGCCGGGCTGGGTCACGACGTTTCCGGCTTCATCACGCAGTTGCATGTGATCGGGCATCCTGCCGACGCAGCCGGGCTTGAGCACTTGCTTCTGGCTGGTGGTGCCCATGCCAATTCCGCCTTCGGACATGCCATAGCTGTTGCGGATGCGCAGGTGCGGCCACAGCGCGGCGGCGCGCTTGACCGAATCGTGCGGCAACGGTGCAGTGCCGGTCATCAGGTACCTCACGCCCGCAAAATCATAGTTCGCCGCGTCGGGGTGATCGAGCAACAGTCGCAGCATCGTGGGAACCAGATAGACCAGGTTTGGCCTTCGATCCTTGACCAGTTCGAGGAACCCCTTGGGATCAAATTTCGGCTGGGTAATCGCGGTTGCCCCGCCGCGCGCGGGCAGCATGACAATGCCAAGGTTCCCGCCCGAACCGGTCAGCGGCAAGGCGCTGAGCGTGGAGCGCGACCGGTCCATGTTGGTGCCGGTCACGCCCTTCATCAGATCGGGATGCGTCACGACGACGCCCTTGATCTTGCCGGTGGTGCCGCTGGTGCCCAGGATTTCGGCGTCTGCGCTGGGATCAAGACTGGCCTGATCGGGCAACGCAGCCAGTTCGCGCGGCATCGCGTCCACCGTCCAGCTGCCGTCCAGGGTCAGGTCCTTCACCACGTCCGGAACATCGGTGATGCACCAGCGCGGGGTGGTCAGTTCGGCGAAGTCGGCGATTTCCTTGGGGCTGAGGCGCGTGTTGATCGGGCAGGCGATCCCGCCCGCGCGGAATACGGCAAACACGGCGATGGCCATTTCCACGGCATGGGCATTGCTGATCGGCAGGAACACGCGGTCCCCCGGAACCAGTCCTGCCGCCGCCAGTCCGCCGCCGATTTCATCGGCTTCGCGGTCCCATTCGGCATACGTGATTTTCCGGTTGACCCCATCGTGCGCAATCTCGCCGTGCTGGTGCTGTGCCCGCACCTTCAGCGCGTCGCTGATCCGCCTTACTCCGGTCATCCTTTAATCCCTTGCCTGTAACGCGAGCTTCTATTACCTAGTTATACAACTCGGATCAAGGAGAGAATGAATGTCGGAAGTGCCCACCGCCCCGAAAGCGGATATCCTGCAAAGCGATGAGTGGCAGAAAGCGGTCGATTATTCGATCACGGACGAGGACATCGAACGGCAGCGTGCGCTGCTGGGGTTTGATCAGGCGGCCAGGACGCGCGAGTATATCCAGGTCGCAACCGAAGATAACATCCGCAATTTTGCGCATGGCTGCGGCGATGACAATCCGCTGTTCACCGATCCGGACTATGCCCGAAAGACCCGCTGGGGCGGAATTGTTGCACCAGGCATGATGACCGGAGTGATCAACCGGCCGATGCTGGGCGATCCGGTGCCGGACGAGATCAAGCGCCTGCGCAAGTCGCTGTTCAAGGGCATTCACGTGTTCGTGTCAGGGTCGACCTGGGACTTCTACCGCCCGGTCCGCCCCGGCGACACGATCTACAGCTTTAACGGTGATGAAACCTGCGAAGTGAAAGCGTCCGAATTCGCCGGCCGATCGGTGATTACGGTCCGCCGCGATGTGAAGGTCAACCAGCGCGGCGAAGTGGTGGCGGTTTACCGCATCCTGCGCGTGCTGACCGAGCGCAAGACAGCCGCGAAAAAGGGCAAGAACCTGTCGATCCAGCCGGCCAGCTATACCGACGAGGAATTTGCCGCGATTGAAGCGGTCTATGCCGGTGAACAGGTGCAGGGTGCGAACAAGCGCTGGTTTGAAGACGTCGAAAAGGGCGATACCCTGGGCAAGCAGGCCAAGGGCCCGCTGACCGTGACCGACGTCATCTGCTTCCACGCGGGCGGTTACGGCTTCGTCCCCTATGCACCCACCGCCAACCGGCTGGCACACAAGAACCGCCAGCGGATTCCGGCATTCTACGTCAAGAACGAACACGGTATCCCCGACGTGGCGCAGCGGCTGCACTGGGATCCGAAGTGGGCGCAGGCGATCGGCAATCCGATGGCATATGACTATGGGGTAATGCGCGAAAACTATCTGTATCAGTACCTTAGCGACTGGTGCGGCGACGACGCCATCATCCTGCATGTCCATGACGAAATCCGTAAGTTCAACTATATGGGTGACGTCCAGATGGTGACCGGCGAAGTGCTGGCCAAGCGGACGGAAGACGGGCAGAATCTGGTCGATGTCGCGGTGAAGTTCGTCAACCAGCGCGGTGAGGAATCGGTCCGGGCGACCGCCACCATCGCGCTGCCGTCCAAGGCGAACCCGCTGCCGATGTATCGGGACGTCCCGCGTGATCTGGCGCACAAGGCCGCGCAGATGATGGCCCGGCACTGGGAACTGGGGGGCAAGTAAGCCTCCCGGCAATGCCGCGAACCAACTGGGCGACAACAACGGGAATGCTGCATGACTGACGAAGTGCGACTTGAGAATTCGGGCGGGGTGCGGATCATCACGCTGAATCGCCCTGACCGGCTGAACGCGTTGACCGGCTCGATCATGGCCCAGCTGGCCGATGCCTGCGCCGATGCCGCGCGCGACCCATCCGTGGGCTGCGTCGTGGTCACCGGCGCAGGCCGCGGCTTTTGCGCCGGGGGCGACCTGAAAGAGGGCGGGGCGGACAAGGCCGTCGTTCCGGCCAATCCCGAATCCGGCAGCCGGGCCGAGCAAGGCTTTGCCCGGCTGCGCGGGTTCATGGAAACATCGCGGTTGCTGCACGAAATGGGCAAGCCGACCATCGCAATGGTCAACGGCCCGGTGGCCGGTGCGGGGATCGGCATTGCCGGGGCCTGCGACCTGCGGTTTGCCGGGCGCTCGGCCAGTTTCCTGACGGCGTTCGACCGGATCGGGGCGGGCGGGGATTTCGGATCGACCTGGTTCTGGACCAAGATCGTCGGCACGGGCGTGGCGCGCGAACTGTTCCTGCTGGGCGAAAAGCTCTCTGCCGAGGAAGCCTTTGCCAAGGGGCTTTACACCCGCCTGTTCGATGATGCCGTGCTGCGCGATGAAACGTTGACAGCCGCACACCGGTTGGCCGATGGCCCGCGCATGGGCTTCCGCTATATGAAGCAGAACCTCAACAACGCCGAGGACTGGTCGTTCGAAGCACAATTCGATGCCGAAGCGCTGAACATGGGCCTGTCGACGCAGGCGACGGCGATGATCTGGCGGGAAACAAACAAGCCGAAAGGCTGATTTCAAGCGGGCGGGCGCGGCACGCTTTCGGACAAGTGCCCGGGCGCGACGAAGATCGTCTGGAACCCGCGGGCATAGACGCCCTGTTCATCGGCAAATACGTTGCGGGCGGTGCCGTGGCCGTTGCCGGCCATGTGGGTTTCGGCATCCAGCAGGAACCAGTCGCCCACCGGCATCCGCAGGAACTGGATTGTGATGTCGAGGTTGGCATAGCTCCATTCGCCCGCATCGGTGGCGTTGCCAAAGCCGTTGCCGAAATCGGCGAACAGGCAGGCCTTGGCAAAGTTCGACGATGGTTGCCCGGCGATCACTTCTCCCTCCATCGACAGCCACGCCACACCGCGCCCCGGATCCCCCGGACCGCCCAGCACACGCCGCAGGCTGATGGCACCGGCCATCCGCGCGCTGCGCGGGCCTTCGGTAACCGGCACGGTTTCCGGGGCCGGGTAATCGTGCGGCGCCGGGAATGCGGGCGTTTCGATCCGCCGCACGCGCAGGATGTGCGCCTGCGCCACGGGCCGGCCATCGGCCAGCAGGGTCACGCAGTGCAGTTTGGTCTGGCGGCCATCGCGCAGCACCTGCGTCGCCATGGTCAGCGGCTGGTTCGGGACTTTGCCGAAAATATCGACCGAGAAGCGGGCAATCTCGAAGTCCGCATCCAGCGCCGCATCCTCGGCCCCGCAGGCCAGCAGCGCGCTGACCGGGCCGCCAGCGATGGCCTTGGAATCCCACGGGCTGCGGGCAAGGGCGGTCGGCCGATGGAGATCACCGTCGCGCTGATAATAGCAGGGCGGGAACGGGTGCGGGGAAGGTTCGGTTGCTGTCATGGGATTCGCTTTGAGATGTTTGACCTAGTGATACAAGTAAGGCATAGGAGCCTGCGCTGTGCAAATGGCGCATCGCAAGAGGAATCGCAATGGACCTGAGCTATGGAGCAGAGGCTGAAGCCTTTCGCGCAGAAGTGCGCCGCTTCCTGGTGGACAGCTGGCAGCCCGGTGAGCGGCGCGGCGGCGACCTGAAAGAATTCATCCGCACGTTTCGCCGCAACGCGACCGATCGCGGCTACCTCTACCGTTCGATCCCGAAGCGCTACGGCGGGTCGGAGCAGCCGGTCGACGTGATCCGCGCGCAAGTCATCCGCGAGGAATTTGGCCGCGCCCGCGCGCCGATGGAAGTCGGCGGCAACGGCATGAACATGACCGTCCCGACCTTGCTGGAAAAAGGCACGGACGAGCAGCGCGAGCTGTTCATCCGGGCAACGGTCGAGGGCGACTACATCTGGGGGCAGGGTTATTCCGAACCCGGTTCCGGCTCTGACCTCGCCTCGGTCCGGACCAAGGGCGAACTTTCGGCCGACGGCACCCGGTGGATCATCAACGGCCAGAAGATCTGGACCAGCCAGGGTATGCAATCCACGCATATGTTCATGCTGGTGCGGACCGAACCCGATGCGGCCAAGCACGATGGCATTACTTATCTGCTGATCGATCTGGACCAGCCCGGCATTACCCGCCGTCCGATCCGCCAGATGACGGGTGAGGAAGGCGCGAATACGTTCTGCGAATACTTCTTCGACAACGCCGAGACGCCGGTCAGCTGGCAGGTCGGGGCACGCGGGCAGGGCTGGTATGTCAGCCGGACCACGCTGAAGCACGAACGCGCCAGCATCGGCAGCGCGGACGGGCTGGGCAACCAGTTCAAGAAACTGGTCGAACTGGCGCAGGAAACCGGCCGGATCGGTGATCCGCAGGTGCGCGATTCGCTGGTCCGGATCGAAGGCTTTGTGCAGTCGCACCGCTATACCAGCTTTCGTCTGTTTTCCTGCGCGGCGGCGGGTGAGGACGCCGGATCGGTGCAGCTGATGATGAAGCTTTACCTGACCGAGATCGGGCACGAAATGGCCCAGCTGGCGCAGGACCTGATCGGTGAACATGCCTTTATCGAACCGGCGGGTGCGGGCGGACGCGGTCCGCGCGGGGCGCGCGGGCCGGAAAAGTGGATGGATCAGATCATGGGCAGCCTGGGCAATTCGATCGCCGGGGGCACGACGAACATCCAGCGCAACATTATCGGCGAACGCGGGCTGGGCCTGCCGCGTGATCTGGCGATGAGCGCGGAGAAGTAGGCATGCGGTTTCACCTGTCCGAAGAGCAGACCGCCATTCAGGCTGCCGTGCGCGGCACCCTGGCCGATTGCTGGCCGATGGACCGGCTGCACACATTCGCCGATGGCGCAGACGATTTCGATCCCGCCAGCTGGAACGCGCTGATGGCGCTGGGGCTGGGCGGCATTCTGCTGCCGGACAGCGGCATGGGGCTGCTCGATGCCGCGCTGGTCAGCGAAGTGGCGGGCGAGGCGGCTGCGCCGGGGCCGCTGATCGGGCAATTGCTGACTGTCGCGGCAGTTGCGCGGTCGGGCAATGCCGCAGCCCGCGCTCACCTTGATGCGCTGGTCGCCGCAACGACCGTGGCCGCGCTGGCGCTGGGAAACAGCCCTTACGTGCAAAGCGCGCGCGCCGCGCAGGTGTTCCTGGTCGGCAGCCGCGAAACCGGGCTGGCACTGGTCGAAGCCGGGGCGGGCGTAACCATCGAGCCGGTCAAGCCGACCGACCGCAGCCGTCCGGTGTCGCGGGTGACCTTCGACGGCGCGGTTCGGCACGAATTGTTCGCGGCGGGCGATCCAATGGCCGCGCAAATCTGCGATGCCGCGCTGGTGCTGATTGCGGCGGATTCGCTCGGCGGCGCGCTGCACTGCACCGATATTTCGGTGGCCTATGCCAAGGAGCGCGAACAGTTCGGCCAGCCGATCGGGCAGTTTCAGGGCCTGAAGCATCAGCTGGCGCAGATGGCGCTGGATGCCGAACCGGCCCGCGCGCTGGTGTGGTATGCGGCCTATGCCCACGATGCCGCGCTGGACGACGCCCCGCGCGCCGCGGCGATGGCCAAGGCGCATCTGTGCGATGTCTATGTCCGCTCCACCCGCGCAGCCATCGCGGCGCATGGCGGGATTGGCTATACGTGGGAATATGGCCTGAACTACTGGTTCCGCCGCGCAGCGTTCAACCGCGCGTGGCTGGGCAGCCCGGCGGAGCACCGCGCCCGCGCGGCCGATCTGGCGGGCTGGTAGCGATGGCAGGCGCTGATCTTGTGCCGGGGGTAACCCGGCTGCGGCCCGACGATCATTTCATGATCCTGTCGGAAACCGATGCGTCCCCGATGCACGTCGGTGCGCTGATCTTGCTGGAGGTGCCAGCGGCGGAGCAGGATGGGCTGGCGGCGCGGCTGCGGGATCAGCTGGCCCAGCGCCTGCCCGCAACGCCGCTGCTGGCGCGGCTGGTGCAAGCGCCGGACGGTTACGATTCCGATGTCTGGGCGGACGTTGCCACCGCTGATCTGGACCGCCATGTGGTGACCAGCGCTGCGCCGACTCCTGATGTGGCTGCGCTTCGCGCCGAAGTCGCCCGGCTCAACCTTGTCCGGCTTGATCTGTCGCAACCGCCGTTCATGGCCTATGTCTTTCCGCACCTGCCCGGCGGGACGGCGGCGGTCTATTTCAAGCTGCACCACGCGGTCGCCGACGGGATCGGGTTTCAGGAAGTTCTGCGCCTGCTGAGCGACGAAGCCCCGCCGCCGCCGCCGCGCACCGCCGCTGCCGTGCTGCCCGCGCCGGATGCATGGCGCGCGCTGTCGCAGGCCCGCTTTACGGCCGAGGAAGCCACCCGAAACGCCCAGTCGGCCGCCCGCAAGGCCGCGCTGGCTGCACTGGAAGCCTATGCCGGGGAACGGGCTGAAACGCCGGTGCTGAAACTGTCCGGCCCCACTTCGGCGCAGCGCAGCTACACCACGCTCAGCGTTCCGCTTGCCGGGTTCAAGGCTGCCGCCAAGGCGCTCGGCGCGACGATCAACGATCTGTTCCTGGCCTGTGCGGGAACCGCGCTGCGGGACTACCTGATCGAGATCGACGATCTTCCTGCTGCTCCGCCGGTGATCAATTCCGCGCGGTCCTATCGCCGCGCTGAACACGGCAGCTTTGGCAACCGGATCGTGGCTCAGCATCCCCATCTGGCCACGCATCTGGCTGATCCGCTGGAGCGACTGCGCGCGGTTCAGGCCAGCATGGCGGCTGAAATGCGCCGCACCGGGCACGACGAAGCGCTGCTCGATGCGCTGGAAAAACCGTTTGGCGCGCGTGATCGCCGGGTGATGTTTGCCGAGCGAATGGCGAGCGGCCGCCGCGTTCTGCCGGGCAATATCTCGCTGTCGAACGTGCCCGGCCCAGCGGGCGGGCGCAGCTATGCCGGTTATCGCCAGCGGCACAACTTTCCGGTGCCGATCATCGGCAGCGGGCGGTTTCTCAACATCACCTCGCGCCGCAGCGGCGACAATCTGGACATGGGCGTGATCGCCGATCCGGAAAAGATCGCCGACGTCGGCCGGGTCGCGGATCTGTTCGGTGATGCGGTAAAAGCCTATACGGCGCTGGCCGACGCCAGCAATTCCAGACAATCGGCAAGGTAAGGGAGCAAGTCCATGAAACCCGGCAGCAGGTTGAAAAGCAGCGCATGCGATACCGAAGTGGTGGTGATCCGCTGCGGCAGCGGCACGATCCAGTGCGGCGGCGCGGCGATGAGCGAAAGCGGCGCTGATGCAGCTGACCTCAGCCCCGATTTCGCGGGCGGATCGGTGATGGGCAAGCGCTATGTCGATGCCGCTGGCACGACCGAACTGCTCTGCGTGAAGCCGGGCAAGGGCTCGCTCGCGCTCGATGGCACGGTGCTCGCGCTCAAGGAAGCCAAGCCGCTGCCGGCGTCGGACTGAAACCGGAACGACACTCCCGATGAACATCGCTCTTCTGCTCGAAATGGCGGCCGATGCCGCGTCCGATCGCACCGCGCTGGTCTGCGATGGCAAACGCTGGACTTACGCTGAGCTGCTGGCCGCTGCGCGCGGCGCGTATGAACTGATCGTCGATTCCGGCGCCAGCCATGTGGCGCTGCTGGATGAGAGCAGTGAAGCATCGGTGATCGCGCTGTTCGGCGCGGCGCTGGCGGGCGTGCCCTATTGCCCGCTCAACTACCGGCTGGCCGATGCCGATCTGGCCGGGCTGCTGGGCCGGATCGCACCGGCGCTGATCGTCGGCGATGCGGCGCGGGTGGCCCGGCTGGTCCCCGATCAGGGCCACGTGGTCTATCCGCGCGCCGAATTCACGCTGGCTGCGCAGGAAGCGGTTGCCAGCGACGGCGCGGATTATGACACGGGTGAGGGGGTTGCGATCCAGCTGTTCACCAGCGGCACCACCGCCGCGCCCAAGGCGGCGATCCTGCGCCATTCGAATCTGGTGTCCTACATTCTCGGCACGGTTGAATTCGCCTCGGCTGAGGATAGCGATGCGGCGCTGGTTTCGGTGCCGCCCTATCACATCGCCGGAATCGCGGCGCTGATCTCCTCGATCTATGCCCAGCGCCGGATCGTGCTGCTGCCCGCTTTCGCGCCCGACGCCTGGCTGAAGCTGGTCGATGCCGAACGCGCGACGAATGCGTTCGTCGTACCGACGATGCTCAGCCGGATCATCCACGCGCTGGACAAGGGCGTTCACGCCGATATCGGTTCGCTGCGGTCGATTGCCTATGGCGGCGGCAAGATGCCACTGGAACTGATCCACCGCGCGCTGGACCTGTTCCCGGATACGGGGTTCACCAATGCCTATGGCCTGACCGAGACGAGTTCCACCGTCGCGCTGCTTGGCCCGGACGAACACCGCGCCGCGCACGGGGCAAGCGATCCCAAAGTGCGCGCCCGGCTCGCCTCGGTCGGCAAGCCCTTGCCGACCATCGAACTGGAGATCCGGGGCGAAAGCGGCGAAGTTCTGCCCCATGGTCAGCCCGGCGAAATCTACGTGCGCGGCGATCAGGTATCGGGCGAATATCGCGAAAAAAGCGCGCTCGACGCCGCTGGCTGGTTCCCGACCCGCGATGCCGGGTATCTGGACGAGGATGGCTATCTGTTCCTGTCGGGCCGCGCCGATGATGTGATCGTGCGCGGGGGAGAAAACATTTCACCCGGCGAGATCGAGGATGTGTTGCTGACCCATCCGGCGATCGCCGATGTCGCCGCCGTGGCGATCCCGTCTGCCGAATGGGGCGAGGCCGTGGGCGTTGCTGCCGTGCTGCGCGGGGGCTGCGATCAACCGGCAGACGATGACCTGAAGGAACTGATCCGCGCGCGTCTGCGCTCTAGCCGGGTGCCGGATCGCATCCTGTTCGTGCCGAGCCTGCCCTACAACGAAATGGGCAAGCTGCTGCGGCGCGAGGTCAAGCTGATCCTGGCGGACTAGCCGGCGTCAGCGCGAGACCATTGGCCGGAACAGCGTTTGCGGCGATTGCCAATCAATCCGCACCAGCCGGCGGGCAAAGCGCCAGCCCTGCGCGGTGCGCGTCAACTGATCGCTATACGTGCCGCTGTGGTCCGGCCCGGCATCGGTGTGAACCGCGAAGTAACTGCGCGCCGTGGCGGCATCGCCGTCCACTTCGATCAGCGGGTTGGTGATGTGATGGCGCACGAATGTCAGCGCCGGATTGCGCGGCGCGGACCGGTCTGACAGCGCTTCGGCGATTGCAGCGGGGCCGACGGCGCGGTTGCCGGGGTATTCGATCACGCCATCGGCGGCGAAGCACGCGGCCAGTTCCGCCACCCGGCCCCGGTCGCCGTTGTAGGTATAGCGCGCCAGCAGATCGCGGATCGCGTCCCGGTCAGCCGCGAGATCAGCCATTGAAGTTCAACTGCAAGCCGGGTTCGTCCCACCGCACTTTGACGATCCGCCCCTGCGCGGACAACGTGATAAAGGCGTACCGCATATCCGCCCCGCCGAACGCGATGTTGGTGGTGAAGCGATCGTCGAAATCGCGCTTCGCGGTGTGACCGTCAGGTGTGATCGTGGTGATGCCACCAGCATAGAGCGTCGCGACGCAGACATTGCCAGCGGCCGTCACTGCCAGACTGTCAAACCCGACCGGTCCCGGCGCGGTGGCGATCCAGGTGGCGCGCTGCGGTTCAACTTTGCGCTGATAGCTGTAAAGCCGCGCCTGATGGGTATCGGCGCAATAGATCGTGCTGCCATCGGGTGACAGGCCAATGCCGTTGTAGGACACCGGATGCCGGTCAATCGCGGTGATGGCGCTGCCATCTGGCAGGCAGGTGAACAGCCCGCTGGCGGTGCGGATGCCGTCGTGGCTTTTGCCCAGATCGGTGAACCACAGCTGCCCGTCGGCATCGAACACCAGATCGTTGGGCGATTGCAGCGGGGTGCCATCGCAGGCATCGAATACGCGCTCAAACCGGCCGGTGCCAAGGTCCACCCGCTCGATCCGTCCTTCGGCGCCGGGGCCGCGCGCGTTCTGGAACTTTGCGATATCGAGCCCGCCGTTGTTGCAGACATAAAGCGCGCCGTCCGGGCCGATCGCCGCGCCGTTCGGTCCACCGCCGATATCGCACACCACTTCCTTGCGACCGTTCCAGCAGCGGGTGATGCGCCCGCCCGCCAGTTCGACCACGATGACCGATCCATCGGCCATGACCACCGGGCCTTCGGGAAAAGCCAGCCCCTCCGCAACGATTTCCATACGTACTCCTGCTCGCCAATCTTGTATAACCTGGTTATCTATGTCTTGACATGACCCCGGACGCTGCGCAACCCTGTGTGCGGGAGAACAAGTATCATGCCAGTGCCAAGCCACCACATCGTGCCCCTACCGCCGCCGTTTGGCGCGCCGCCTTATCCGGCGGATGTGTTTGCCGGGCAGACCGTGCTGGTCAGCGGGGGCGGATCGGGCATGGGGCTGGCGATGGCGATGGCGTTTGGCCAGGGCGGGGCGAATGTCGCGGTCATGGGCCGCAGCCTCGAAAAGGCCGAGGAGGGCGCGGCCAGGATTGCGGCGCTGGGCACCAAAGTTCACGCGATCAGCTGCGACGTGCGCCTGCCTGAACAGGTTTCCGCCGCGTTTGACGAGGCCGAGCGCGCGCTTGGCCCAGTCAGCCTGCTGGCGAACAACGCCGGGGCGAACTTTCCGGTGCTGGCGGAGGATATCTCGGTCAACGCGTGGAACGCGGTAACGCGGATCGCGATTGACGGGACGTTCCTGTGCTCCACCGAATTTGCCCGCCGCTGTATCGCGCGGGGGCAGGGCGGCGCGATCATCAACAATTCGGCGCAGTATATCTGGACCGGCTTTCCGGGCGACGCGCATTCCGCCGCAGCCAAGACCGCGCAGGCCACGATGACGAAGAAAATGGCGCGTGACTGGGCCGACTTTGGCATCCGGGTGAACGCGATTGCAGCGGGGTTCTTTCCGCATGAAACGTCCACCGCTGGCCGCCGTGAAGGGGGAACCGAAGTCTTGCAGAACATGATCCCGGCGGGCCGCACGGGTTCGATCCACGAATTTGGCTGGCTGTCGGCGATGACCTGCACACCGCTGCTGGCCGGGCTGACGGGCCAGGTGGTCTTGCAGGACGGCGGCGAAAGCCTGCGCCGGTCGCTGATGATGCCGGACTATGTCCCGCCGCGCGAACGGGCCGAAGGTCCGTGGGGGTGGCGCTGATGGGCTGGCTTGATGGACGCGCCGCGCGGCTGGTGGGCGAAAGCCCCGCGATTGCCGCTGCGCTGGCCGCACAGGGGGCAACGCTGGTGGCGGATGGCGATTGCGACATTCTGGTCCACGTTGCATCGCCGCCGCCGGTCAGGCTGGCGCATGAACTGAGCCACGCCGAATGGCGCGCGACGCTGGATGCCGGACTGGACCAGCGGTTCCTGCTGGCCAGGGATTTTGCCGCTGGACGCCGCGCGGCGGGCAAGGCCGGGGCGGTGGTGTTCGTTGGTGCGCCGGAACAGGCCCTTGGTGCCGATCAGGCTGCCGCAGCGGGCGCGCTGGGCAATCTCACCAAGACGCTGGGCGTCGAATGGGCACGCGATGGCATCCGGGTGAACGCGGTCCAGACTCGTGCAGACGATGCAACGCTCGGCAATCTGGTGGCTTATCTGGTCAGCGATTATGCGGCCTATGTCACCGGCGCGGTGATGGGAGTGGACCTTGATGACTGATCGCGGGCGCCTTGATGGGCAAGTGGCGTTTGTCACCGGGGCTGGCGGCGGGATTGGCCGCGCCATCGCGCTGGGACTGGCGGCAGCCGGGGCCGATGTCGCGCTGTTTGAAATCATCCCGGAACGCGCACGGGAAACCGCCGCGCGGATCGCGGAACTGGGGCGGCAGGCGTTGGTCCTGCCGGGCGACGCAATGGACGCCGAGGCGCTGCGCAGCGCGATTGCGGCCACCGATGCGCGGTTCGGTCGGCTCGACGTTCTGGTCAACAACGCAGGCGGCGTGTCGGGGCGGCCGTTTCTGGAGCAAAGCGAACGCAGCTGGCGGCGGCATATCGACATCAATCTGGTGTCGATGCTGGCCGCGACCCACGCCGCCGCGCCGATCATGGTGCGCGAAGGGCGGGGCGGGGCCATCCTGAACGTCGCCTCGATCGAGGCAGAGCGCGCTGCGCCGAACTTTGCCGTCTATGGCGCGTGCAAGGCCGGGATGGTCAGCTTTACCAAGTCGATGGCGGTAGAACTGTCCGGCCACGGGATCCGGGTGAATTGTATTGCGCCGGATCACACGGTTACGCCGGGCAATCAGGGCAACCGGGCGGGGCCGGTCGATCCCGCCAGCTGGCGCAAGCCAGCGCCGGACGAGGCTGACGCGATGAACCGGCTGATCCCGCTGGGGCGTGAAGGCAACGACACCGAATGCGGCGATGTTGCTGTTTTTCTTTGCTCTTCGCTGGCCAGCTATGTAACGGGCGCAGTGTTGCCAGTGGATGGCGGAACTTCGGCCGCAGGTGGCTGGGTTCGCGGGCGGAATGGCAAGTGGACCCTCAACGAAGGGCTCACCTTTGGCGGATAAGTCCGCATGCCTTGCCGATTTTGCTTTAGTTATAAAACCACGTTTACTATCTGTGCGCTAGGGAACACGGGTTCTGCCCGTTGAGGAGTGCGTGCGATGCAGCTTGGCAATGACGATGATACCAGCCTGACCACGCGGATTCACGTTCCCAAGACCAGTGAGATCGTGGCCGACAAGATCCGCGCGCAGATCATTCGCGGCGAACTGAACGAGGGCGATACCCTGCCTCCGGAAGGCCAGTTGATGGATAGCCTGGGCATTTCGCGGCCCACGTTGCGCGAAGCTTTCAGGATTCTCGAAGCCGAAGGGCTGATCAGCGTGGTGCGCGGATCACGGACCGGGGCCAAAGTGCACAAGCCATCGGTCGATCTGGTATCGCGCTATGCCGGGTACATGCTCGAAGCACAGGGCACGACCATTGCCGACCTCTATCAGGCACGGCTGGCGATCGAACCTTCCGTGGTGCGCTGGCTGGCGACGGACAAGGGCGGCGGTGCGATCGTGCGGTTGCGCAAGTTGCTGGCCGAAATGGCGGCGTTGCTGGAAGAGGACAAGCTCGAAGAGTTCATTGAAAAGGTCGAAGTGTTTCACCAGGCGCTGGTCGCTTCCACCGGCCTGAAGACGCTGACCTTCATGAGCCGGATGCTGCTGAATCTGGCTGCCAAGCACCAGCGTGAATTTCAGCGCCGCCACGTCCGCACGCTGGAAGCGCGCCGCAAGGGTAACCGGGCCGGACTGCGTTCTTATGAAAAGGTTGTGGACCTGATCGAAGCGGGCCAGGTTGAGGAGGCTGTGGCCCATTGGCGGCTGCACCTCAACAACGCCAACGCCACCTGGACGAGCGAGGGCGAGGGCAGCCGCGTGGTGGATTCGCTCGGCTAATCCCGCACCAATAACATCGCCCCGGCCAGCGGTCCGCCTGCGGTGGAGGTGGCGCAGACTTGCGGATCGCCCTTGACCTGACGTTCGCCGCCCCGGCCCCAGAGCTGGGTGCAGGCTTCGTGGACCGCGCCGTAGGCATGAAGCCGACCGCCCGACAGCGCGCCGCCGCCAGTATTGACCGGCAGTTCCCCTTCGAGCGCGATCCGCCTTCCGCCCTCGATGAAGTCCTTGGCGCCGTAACGCTCGCAAAAACCAAAGTTTTCCAGCCAGTTGAGCGTGTGGAACGTGAACCCGTCGTAGAGCTGGGCAATATCGACATCGGCGGGTTTCAGGTCGGTCCGGCTCCACATCATCTCAGCCACTTTGGGCTGGGCCTGGGTGTCGAGCGCGTCGAGCTGGGTCCACGAATTGCGATACTGCATCGATGATCCGATTGCCTCGATCCGCACCGGTGGGTTGCGCAAGGTGCGGGCCACGTCCAGCCGCGAGACGATGATCGCCACCGCGCCGTCGCACGGCACATCGCAGTCATACAGCCGCAGCGGGGTGGCGATGATCGGGGAGGCCAGATAATCGTCGAGCGTGATCGGGGTGCGATAGACCGCTTTGGGGTTCAGTCCGGCATTGCGGCGCTGGTTGATCGGGATCTGCGCGACCTGTTCAGGCGTGATCCCGCTGTTGTGGACATAGAGATTGAAGAACAGCGCCTGCTGGAGCGAGGCGGCATAAGTGTAATACGGAGCGTACCACGCGAACGGTCCGGCCTGACGCTGGCCTTCCTTCAGCAGCGCGTTGGCGAAGGCGGTCTTGCGCGCGGTTGCCTCATACATTGTGCGGAAAATCAGAACGTTACGGCATAATCCTGCGGATATGGCGCCGATCGCGTTGAACACCGCGCCGTACTGTCCCGGCGCTTCGCCGCCCCCGGCATACCACCCCAGCTTCAGCCGCAGCGCATCCTGCACCGCCGCGCAGCCGACCGCCGAGAAGCCCGATCCATCGGCGCGTTCGCCCGGCCAGGTGGCGATTCCGTCGATCTCGGCGCGGGTCAGGCCGGCGTCGGCGATGGCTTCCAGACAGGCGTCGACGGTCAGCGCGAGTGCCGATTTGGTCGCCCCGCGCGATACATCGGACATGCCGATTCCGGTGATCGCGGTGTTTTTTTCGGTATAACCGGTCATGCGAGGCGCTCCACCGGGCGGAACAGCGGCACATACAAGTCCTCAACTGGCTCAAAATAAACCTCAACCGCCATGCCGAACGTGACCTCGGCGGGATCGCAGTGGGTGATGTTGCTGACCAGCCGGACGTCGGCCTGTTCCTCCAGTTCGACCAGCGCGAGCACATAAGGGACCGGCAGGCCGGGCACCCATGGCTTGTGGTTGATCGTGAACGTCGTCACGCGCCCGCGCCCTGAGACCGGCACCGGCGCGACGTTGCGGCCATCACAGGCGGGGCAGAACGGAACCGGCGGGTGCACAAGATAGGCACAATCGCCGCAGCGGTGGATCAGCAATTGCCCATTCTTGCCGCCGGTCCAGTAGGGGAGGGTGTCCATGTCCACGGCGGGCAGGATCCGGGCGGGCGGTGTGGGGGTGTGCATCCTCGTCCTCTGCCGTCACTTATCTAACCAGGTGTGAAATATCCGATTGCAGCGAACGCGTCCATGGGATAAATTGACACATCATCAGTTTTTGAGTCGCGAGCGATGCGCGGCCAGGCAGGAGAGATGCGATGCAAATGGACGATATGGTCATCATCAGCGTTGACGATCACGCGATCGAGCCGCCCGAAGCGTTCATCCGGCATTACCCCGAAGGCAAAAAGGATCAGGCCCCGCGCATTGTCCAGGAAGATGGCAAGGACATCTGGCAGTGGAACGGCGCGCGCTTTCCCACCATCGGCCTGAATGCCGTGGTCGGCCGCCCGCGCAGCGAATACGGGATGGAGCCGACCACGTTCGACCAGCTCCGCCCCGGCACGTACGATCCGAAATTGCGCGTCGATGACATGAATGCCAACGGCGTGCTGGCCAGCCTGAACTTCCCGACCATGCCCAGCTTTGCGGGCGGGGTGTTTGTCGGCATGGCGCAAAAAGACCCGGCGGCATCGCTGCTGGCGGTGCAGGCGTGGAATGACTGGCACGTGCAGGAATGGTGCGCCAGCGCGCCGGGCCGGTTCATCCCGATGTGTCTGGTGCCCGCCTGGGATATGGCCGAAACGCTGAAGGAACTGAAGCGGATGAGCGACCTTGGCGTTCACGCCGTGTCGTTTTCCGACAACCCGTCGAACATCGGCCTGCCCAGCATCCACAACGAATACTGGGAACCGTTCTGGAAGGCGTGCAACGATCACAAGATCGTGATCAACTGCCACATCGGCACCGGCGCGCGGGCGATGCATCCCAGCCCGGAAAGCCCGATCGACGCGTGGATTACGGCCATGCCGATCTCGATTGCCAATTCGGCGGCGGACTGGACGTTCGCCAGCTTCTGGAAGCGCTATCCGGACTTGCGCATGGCGCTGTCCGAAGGCGGCATCGGCTGGGTGCCGTACTTCCTGGAACGGGCCGATTTCACCTATGAACACCACCACGAATGGACGTTCAGCGACTTTGCGGGAGAGCGTCCGTCCGACGTGTTCAAGCGGCACATCATCAGCTGCTTCATCGATGACCAGTTCGGGATCAAGAACCTCGATTACATGAACGCCGACATGGTCGCCTATGAATGCGATTACCCGCATTCGGACACCGTCTGGCCGAATGTGCCGGAATACCTGTGGGCGTCGGTCAACGGGCTGGACCCCAAGGTGGTGGACAAGATCACGCATGAAAACGTGATCCGCGAATACAGCTTTGACGCCTTCGGTCTGAACGGCGGCAAGGCGAACTGCACGGTCGGTCACTTGCGCGAACTGGGCAAGGACGTGGACGTTTCCCCGCGCCACAATCTGGGCGGGCTGAAGACCGACAGCATGGACGCCATCGGCAAGGCGCGCCGCGCGGTCACATCGGGCGATATCGAACGGATGTTCGCCTCGGCATGAGCATGCTGACGGAATGGCGGGTTGATGAACCCGCCCCCGCACATGTCCCGCGCGATCGCGTGGTGGATGTGCGGTTTGCCCTGGGTGGTGGCCGGAACGACCTGCTGGACCCCTATGCCCCAACCGATGCGCTGCGCGCGCCCGGCGTGCCGCGTTTGCTCTACAGCCCCTATCCGTTCGGCGACAAGTCGTCCGGCACCTGGACGGTGGCGCATTACGAGGACATTCGCCGGGTCTATGAGGACAACGATACCTTCTCCACCAAAGGCGTGGCGCAGTTCCAGTCGCTCGCCGGAGAGACGTTTCCATCGATCCCGCTGGGGATCGATCCGCCGCAGCATGGCAAGTACCGCAAGTTCCTGAACGGCCATTTCACGCCCGTAGCGCTAAAGGTTCTGGAACCCAAAGTGCGGGCGATGGCGGTGGAAATGATCGACAGCTTTGCGCACCTCGGCGAAGTCGACATCGCGTATGACTTTGGCCGGGTCTATCCGGTGCGGGTGTTCCTGGACCTGATGGGCCTGCCGTTCGCGATGTTCGAACAGTTCCTGGCGTGGGAATACGAAATCCTGCATTCGCGCGATCACGCCCGGATGGGCGCGGCGGTGCGGCAGGTGATCGCCTACTTGCGCGAATTAATCGCCGACAAGCAGGCCAACCCCGATGACAAGCTGGGCAGCCATATCGCCAATGGCGTGATCGATGGTCAGCCGATGAGCGCGGACGAGATCATCGGGATGACCTGGTTCCTGTGGCTGGGCGGGCTGGATACGGTCGCCTCCACGATCAGTCAGATGTTCCGCCGCATGGCGCTGGATCAGCCGCTTCAGCAGCGCCTGCGCGATCATCCGGAACTGAACCACAGCGCGGTCGAGGAATTCCTGCGCATGCAGCCGCTGGTCAATTCGTTCCGGCTGGTGAAGCAGGATCTGGACTGGGACGGGGTGACGCTGAAAGCAGGCGATTACATGACCTGCCTCAACACGAGCGGCAATTTCGATCCCGCTCAGTTCGACGATCCTCGCACGTTCGATGCGGCCCGCAGCGCCAACCGGCATTACACTTTCGTTGGCGGGGTCCATCTGTGCCTTGGCGCGCATCTCGCCCGGCGTGAACTGCGCATCCTGCTGGAAGAATTTCTGGCCCGCGTGCCGACGTTCCGGGTGAAACCCGGCGCGGACACCACCGTGACCGCCGGTCTGCTGTCCATTCGCAACCTGCCCATCGTCTGGGACGTTGCCGCCAAGTCTTGAAGGATCGACGATGGCCTATCTGAAACACCCCGGTTGCATCTACATCGGCGGCGAATGGCAGCCGACCGAAACGCGCGAACCGGTGATCAACCCGGCCGATGAAAGCCTGTTGATCGACGCTCCCGTGGGCAGCGCCGCGCAAGTTGACGCCGCGATTGCAGCGGCGCGCCATGCGTTCGATCACACCGATTGGCCGCATTGGCCCGTGGCCCGGCGGCAGGCCCTGATGACCCGGTTCCTCGACGCCATCGACGCCCGCAAGGCCGAGATTGTCGACATGATCGTGGCCGAGGCAGGATCGACCCGGATGCTGGCCGAGTTCCTGCAATACGGCATCCCGATGAAGCACGCTCGCCGCACCGTGGAACTGGCGAGCCGCCCGGCGATCACCCCGCTGCCGATCGAGCTGACCCCCAACGCCGCTGGCGGCAAGACGCTGGGCACGGGCGTGGTCAGCCGCGAGCCGGTGGGCGTGGTGGCGGCGATTTCGCCCTACAACTTCCCGTTCTTCCTCAACATCGGCAAAGTCGTGCCCGCGCTGGTGGTGGGCTGCACCGTGGTGCTGAAACCGTCGCCCTATACCCCGATGCAGGCGCTTATCCTGGGCGAGATCGCGGACGAGGTCGGCCTGCCGAGGGGCGTCCTGTCCATCGTCACCGGCGATATCGAAGCGGGCAAGCTGCTCACCACCGATCCCCGCGTCGATCTGGTCCACTTTACCGGATCGGACAAAGTCGGCGAAATGATCCAGGCGCAGGGCGCGCCCACGCTGAAGCGGATCGTGATGGAACTGGGGGGCAAATCGGCCCTGATCGTGCGGGCCGATGCCAATATCCAGGAAGCGGCAGCGGCGGCGCTCGGCGGGTTCACCGTCCATTGCGGGCAGGGCTGCGCACTGACCACGCGGCATCTGGTCCACAACTCGGTGCGCCCGCAATTCGTGGCGACCTTGCAGGCCATGCTGGGCCATCTGAAGATCGGTAACCCGGCGGACCCCACGGTCAATTACGGCCCCCTGATCCGCGCCGTCGCGCGCGAGCGGACCGAACGCTATGTGGCCATCGCGCAGGATGAAGGCGCCACGCTGGTCGCCGGGGGGCAGCGCCCGGACGGCCTGGACAAGGGGTTCTATTTCCAGCCGACGTTGTTCGACAATGTCCGCAACGACAGCCGGCTGGCGCAGGAAGAAGTGTTCGGCCCGATTGGCGCCGTGATCGGGTTCGACGATGACGATGAAGCCATCGCGCTCGCCAACGCCAGCGATTTCGGCCTGTCCGGCGCGATCTGTTCGGCTGACGCGGGCCGCGCGTTTGAAATGGCGCTGCGCATCCGGACCGGCAGCGTTTCGATCAATGGCGGCGGCGGCACGATGCTGTCCGACGCGCCGTTCGGCGGGATCAAGCGGTCCGGCTATGGCCGCGAATATGGCGAGGATGGGCTGAACGAGTTCACCTATCAAAAAGTGATCAGCTTCCACGCGGCTTGAAAGGGCAGGACATGACCAAGGTAATGGAGGGCGTGCGGGTCCTTGAAGTCGCGCAGTTCACGTTCGTTCCGGCGGCAGGCGCGGTGCTGACCGACTGGGGCGCGGACGTGATCAAGATCGAGCACCCGGTGCGCGGCGATGCCCAGCGCGGGATCAAGGAATTGCAGCGTCTGGCGGTCAATCCGCAGCGCTCCTCGCTGATGCAGCACCCCAACCGTGGCAAGCGCAGCGTGGGAATCGACATTTCGACCGCCGAGGGCCGCGAGCTGATCTATGCCATCGCCAAGACCTGCGATGTGTTCCTGACCAACTACCTGCCATCGGCCCGGCAAAAGCTGGGGATCGACGTCGACCAAATCCGCGCGGCCAATCCGAACATCATCTATGTGCGCGGGTCGGCGTTTGGCGAAAAGGGGCCGGAACGCGACAAGGGCGGGTTCGATTCCACGGCCTATTGGGCGCGCGGCGGATCAGCCGTGCTGGTCACGCCGAGGGAACTGGAAGGGCCGCTGACCCAGCCGGGACCGGCTTACGGCGATACTATCGGCGGCATGAACATCGCGGGCGGGATCGCCGCCGCGCTGTTCCACCGCGAACGCACGGGCGAGGCGACCGAGGTGGACGTTTCGCTGCTGTCATCGGGCATCTGGGCGACCGCGTGCAGCATCGATGTGTGCATGGAACTGAACGTCAATCCGTTCGCCAACGCGCTGCCCGGGCAGGACGTGGTTGGCACCAATCCGTTCATGGGCGTGTTCAAGACCAGTGATGGCGGCTTCATCAACCTGACCGTGCTGTCACCCGCGCCGCTGATCGCGGATACGTTCGCCCACCTTGGCATCTCGGACTGTGCGAACGATCCCCGGTTTTCGACGATTGAGAAATTGTGGGAAAACTCTGCGGCCGCCTTTGCCGAAGTGAAGCGGGCCATGGCCGCTCAGCCGTTCGCCTATTGGTTGGAACGCCTGAAGACGATGAAGGGCCAGTGGGCGGCCTATCAATCCCCCGCCGATGTCGAGCACGACGAACAGGTTCAGGCCAACGGCTGGATCTTCGAAGTCGACAGCGCAGACGGAGGCCCGCCGATCAAGCTGGTCGCCAACCCGGTGCAGTTCGACAAGGCCGCCGTCACCAACACCCGCGCGCCAGAGGCCAGTGAGCATACCGAACTGTTCCTGATGGAACTGGGCCTCGACTGGGACCGGATCGAGGAACTGAAGGGCAAGGGGGCCATTGCCTGACCCATTGCGTGGCAGGCCCGTTTGGTCGATGGAACAGGCGATGCCAACCATTCCATCCGACCTGATCGGCGCCGAAGCGCACTCTCCGCTGACCGGATCGCCGCTGGTGTTGGTCGAGGCGGGCGATGCCCTGCCTGCAGGCGGGGTGATCGTTGCGGTGGACCGCGCGGGCGCGCTGCCCATGCTCGATCCCGCTGATTACGACGCCATGGTCACGACCCGGGCTGATGCACCCGCGCCGTGGGTCCGCATTGCGCCGGACCGGCTGGATGCGCAGCTGGCGGCCGTGCGGGCAACGGCGGCGCAAAGCCCGATTGCTACCGCCATGCTGGCGCGGGTGCTGCGGCTGGGCGAGGGGCTGGAGTTCGAAGCCGCGCTGGAGCTGGAATCGCTGGCCTATTCCACGCTGCTGGGCGGGGCCGAGTTCGCCCGCTGGCTGGCCGCCGCGCCGCACGGCGAAAGCGGTGCGCAAGCCGCTGACCCGGTGCGCTATGACCGCGCCGATGATCACGTAACCCTGACGTTGGCCTCGCCCGGCAACCGCAACGCCATGACCGCCGCGATGCGCGATGCGCTGTATGAGGCGCTTGCCAACGTGCTGGAAGACCCCAGCCTGCCCAGCCTGACCTTGCGCGGTGAGGGGCGGTGCTTTTCGACCGGCGGTGATTTGCCTGAATTCGGCACCGCGCGTGATCTCGCCGCCGCGCACGTGATCCGCACCCAGCGCTCCTGCGGGCGGCTGCTGCACCGGCTGGGGAGCCGGGCCGCAACCCATCTGCACGGCGCGTGCATCGGCTCCGGCATCGAAGTGCCCGCTGCCGCTGCGAGGCGAACCGGCGCGCCCGACCTGATTGTGCAATTGCCCGAACTGCGCATGGGGCTGATCCCCGGCGCGGGCGGCACGGTCAGTCTCGCCCGCGCCATCGGACGGCACCGGCTGCTGTGGCTGACGCTCGGCGCGTTCCGGATCGGGGCAGGGCAGGCGTTTGACTGGGGTCTGATCCACAGCATTGAACCATGATGGAGCGGTTGCACGAGTTGCTGGCGCTGCGACTGGCCGGACTGGGCCTGTCTCCGCCAGATTTGCTGACCCGCGACGCGCCGGGCGGACTGGCCGCGCCGGGGCGGGTTTCGGCCAACGGTTCCTGCCGGTTGATCGCCGCGCAGGACGGCTGGATCGCCCTCAATCTGGCGCGCGAGGATGATCTGGATCTGATCCCGGCGCTGACCGGACGGGATGGCGATCCGTGGGAGGCTGTCACGGCAGCAGCGCGGGAGAGCGCGGCGGCAGATTTCATGCACCGCGCGGCGGAACTGCAACTGCCGGTCGCTGTGGTGGGGGAAAGTGCACCGCAAGCCCTTGCGCCGCCGGGCGGCCGCACGGTTCCGTGCCGGGTGGTGGACCTGTCGGCGCTCTGGGCCGGGCCGCTCTGTGCGGGATTGCTGGCGCGGGCCGGGGCAGAGGTGCTGCGGATCGAAAGTGTGGGGCGGCCCGATCCCACCCCGGCGGGATCGCCGCGGCTCGATGCGCGGATCAATGCGGGCAAGGCGCGGCTGGCGCTCGATTTGCGCACGCCCGGTGGGCGCGAGCGATTGTTGGCTGAACTGGCCAACGCCGATGTGGTGGTCACCAGCGCGCGGCCTGCTGCGCTTGCGCGGCTGGGGCTGAGGCCTGCGGCTTTCCCGCACCTCACCTGGGCGGCAATCACCGCGCACGGCTTCACCGGGGCGGGCGCGGCGCGGGTGGGGTTTGGCGATGATTGCGCGGCGGCGGGCGGGCTGGTCCGGTGGGAGCAGGGCGAGCCGCGCTTCCTGGGCGATGCGCTGGCCGATCCGCTGACCGGGCTGGAAGCCGCGCTGGCAGTGCTGGCGGGCCAGCGCGGGCTGATCGACATGGCAATGGCGCGGGTCGCGGCGGCCTATGCGGAGCGGCTGGCATGACGCTGGTGCTGCGCGATGTGCGTCCGTGGGGCGGGGCGGCAGTCGATCTCGCGCTGGCGGACGGACGGATTACCACAATTGGCCGCAACCTTCCGCGCGGCACGGCGGAAATCGACGGGCGCGGCGATGTGCTGTTGCCGGGGCTGCACGATCACCATTTGCACATTCTGGCGACTGCTGCGCGGCGGCATTCGGTGGACCTGACCGGGCTGGTCGATGCGGCGGCGGTTGCTCAGGCGCTGGTCGCGGGGCGGCGCCATGGTGGGTGGGTCCGGGCGGTGAGCTATGACGAGCGTGCGGGCGGGTTGCCTGATGCCGCGCTGCTGGATCAGTGGCTGGCAGGCACCCCGCTGCGGCTGCAAGACCGCACCGGGGCGCTGTGGGCGCTCAATTCCGCCGCGCTGGCGCTGCTCGGCGATACGCCGCCGCCATCAGGCGCAGAGCGCGATGCGCACGGGCAGCCAACCGGTCGGTTCTGGCGCGAGGATCAGTGGCTTGCCGCCGCGCTGCCCGCCGCCGTGCCCGATCTGGCCGGACTGGGGCAGGATCTGGCTGCACTTGGTCTGACCGGGCTGACCGACGCGGGCGCCAACAACGGCCCCGCCGAAGCCGCGCTGCTGGTGGGCAAGCTGCCGCAGCGGCTGGTGCTGATGGGCAGCGAGGCGCTGAAGCCGGGGGCGGGCTATGCGCTGGGGCCGCTCAAGCTGCTGATCGACGAACGCGATCCGCCCGCGCTGGATGCGCTGGCTGCGCGGATCGGCTGGGCGCGGCAGGCCGGGCGAAACGTCGCCGCGCACTGCGTGACCGAGGCGGAACTGGCGCTGTTCATCGCCGCGCTCGATCAGGCAGGCGGCGCGCGCGCCGGCGACCGGATCGAACACGGCGGTATGATCCCTGCCGCCTTCATCCCGGTGATGGCCGAGGCCGGGCTGACGGTCGTGACCAACCCGGCCTTCATTCACGACCGCGGGGACCGCTATCGCGCGACGCTGGGGGCGGAGCAGTGGGACGAACTCTATCGCGCAGGCAGCCTGCTGGCCGCTGGCATTGCGCTGCGGGCCGGATCGGACGCACCTTATGCGGGCATCGACCCGTGGCTGGGCATGCGCACTGCACGCGACCGGCTGACTCGCGATGGCCAGCTGCTGGGGCAGGGCGAGGCGATTGCCGCTGCAGCTGCGCTGGCGCTCTATGCCCAGGGCGAGATTGCCGTGGGCGCGTCGGCTGACCTGATCCTGTGTGCAGGCACCATGACCGATGTGCTGGCTGACCTCTGCGCCGAGCGGGTGCGGGCAACGATTATCGGCGGTACAGTAGCTTTTTCAAACTAACCCCCCGTTCGTGTCGAGCGAAGTCGAGACACGCTGGCGCGGCGCGATGTGTCTCGACTTCGCTCGACACGAACGGGCGTGGTTGATTTGCTGCCGACAAAACTCAATCGCGGTTGAGCAGCATGGCCCCGGCAATGAACCCGCCGCCCATGCCGCAGACGGCGGTCTTCGCATCCGCCACCTGCCGCGCTCCCGTATCGCCCCACAGTTGCTGGCAGGCTTCGTGGAGCAGGCCGAACCCGTGGAGCCGCCCGCCCGACAGTTGCCCGCCGCCGGTGTTGACCGGGAACCGCCCACCGGGGCCGATGTTGCCGGCGGCGATGAAGTCCTTTGCCTCGCCGTGGCCGCAGAAGCCCAGTGCTTCCAGCCACATCGGCACAAAAATGCTGAACCCGTCATAAAGCGCCAGCACATCCACATCGGCGGGCTTGAAATCGGTCCGCGCCCACAAGTCCGCGCTGGCATCGTGCGCACCCATGGTGGTAAGGTCAGGCCGCTGGTCCCATGTTTCCTGCGATTGCAGCGCCGATCCGAGCGCCTCGATCCGCAATGGCGCACGCGCGCAATCGCGGGCTGCGTCCGCAGCGGAGACAATCACCACCGCCGCGCCGTCAATCGGGATATCGCAATCGAACAGTCCCAGCGGGGACGAGATCATCCGCGCGTCGTGATAGTCGGCCATGCTCAGCGGCTTTTGCATCACGGCGGCCGGGTTCATCAGCGCGAACTGGCGCTGGCCGGTGGCGACCATGCCCAGATGCTCGCGCGTCATCCCGAATTCGTGGAAATAGCGCGTGGCCATCCAGCCCGCCCAGTTGGAGGCCGACATGGCCCCTACGGAAACCAGCCAGCTGAGCCAGCCGCCAATCTGGGGTTTGCCTGCCCCCGCAATACTGGCGCGCCGTCCCGCGCTTTGCGATGAGCTTTCGGTCAGCGCGCGAAAGCACAGCACGTGGCGCGCCTGTCCCGTCATCACCGCCATCGCCGCCACCATGATCGGGGCCATCTGCGCCGGGCCATCGGGGACGGCGCTGTGCCAGCGGGTCTTGAGGCCCAGCGCACCGCGCACCTCGCCCGTGCCCAGCGGGGACTGGCCGGGGGAGTTGTCGGTCTTGCCCGGATAGGTGCAGATCCCGTCGATATCGGCGCGGGTCAGCCCGGCAGAGGCCAGCGCCTGCTGCGCGGCTTCGAGCAGGTGATCCATCGCGGGGCGGCCGGTGTTGCGACCGATGGTCGACATGCCGGTGCCGGTGATCGCGGCTTTGCCCATGGTCATGCGCATGCTCCCGTTTCAAGCGGTTGCCATTTCGGCAGCCAGACATCGCCTGCCGCCTCGAACCGGATTTGCATCCGCTGGCCGATCTGAACCGTCTCAGGCTGGTCCGAGATCACCGGCGCGGTCACCCGCACGCCGGGGGCGCCATCGACATCGACCACGGCCAGCGCAAACGGCACGGCCATATCGGGCAGCCAGGGCTGATGGTTGACCGTGAAGGTATAGACCGTGCCCGTTCCCGCCATCGCCCGCGCCGCGACATTGCGCGACAGGCAGGCCGGGCAGACGATCTGCGGCGGATGGATCGCGGTGTTGCAATCATTACAGCAGGCGATCATCAGTTCGCCGCGCGCGCCACCGGTCCAGAACGCGGTGTTTTCGGGCGTAAGTTCGGGCAGGGGGCGCAAGCGGTATCTCCCGTGGGGCGGTCATTATTGACGTTGCGTCAGTTTTCCACCTGAAACGACCGTGCCGTCAAGTGCAATCTGCCGAACAGGGCTTGAAACATATATAACCAGGTTTACTATTAGCGCGAAACTGTGAGTGGAAGAGAGCCCTGATGAGCGCGCCTGAAAACGATCCCTATGCCTTCAAGCCGGAGGACGACTGCTATCACCAGTTGTCGGACGATCCCTATGAAACGGAAACCAACTGGTGGTCGTTCAACATTCCGGCGCGCAAGATCGGCTGCTGGATCCACACGCCGTTCTATCCCAACCGCAAGACGGTGACCTGGCGGATCTTCGTGTGGGACGACGCGGGTTATGATCCCACCCGCATGGCCTATTACAAGAAGGTCGAAGAAGCGCCGATGCCGGACAATCCGGACTTGCGCGACATCACGTTCCCCAGCGGCGGCTATACCCTGAAAATGCTGGAGCCGGGCATGAAGTATCAGCTGCAATATGCCGATCCGGATCGGGATTTCGCGCTCGATTTCGTGTTCACCGGTGTCCATCCGCCGCGCCGGTTCGAACCGGGTGAGCCGCCGTTCATCCAGACCCCGCACTATGACCAGCTGGGCCGGGTGCAAGGCACGATGCGCCTGAACGGCGAGGATATCGCGTTCGATTCATGGAGCGTGCGCGACCGCACCTGGGGGCCGCGCGGCGGGCCTTATGCGCAAAGCAAGAAGCAGAACTATGCCACCGATCTGGACCGGGTGAAGCACCCCGGCGGGGCGCGCTGGCGCGAGATCGAGCGCGAACGCGGCCGGGGCCGGATCCAGTACATCTTCGGCCATGCCGATGGCGACAGCGGCTTCCTGGGCTTTGTCCGTCCGCAGGATGGCGATGCCGAAGGGTGGAGCCCGATGAACGGCGGCTATCTGCTGCGCGATGGCACGTTCGGCAATCTGGCCAAGGAAGGCAGCCGGATGCGGTCATTCCGCAATCCCGAAACCGGCTGGTGCAGCCACATGCAGGTCGAACTGGTCGACACGCTGGGCCGGACGATGGCCATCGAAGGCACTGCGATCAGCCGGATGAGCGAGGCCGGTTACGGCACCAACCAGCTGATGCGGTGGGACTATGACGGCAAGATCGGCTGGGGCGAGGACCAGGACGTCTGGAACGGCCGCCACTTCCAGCGGATGCTGCAAGCGCTGCGGGCGTGGAAGTGACGCGCTAGCGCGGCACTTTCCGGCCCGGCAGCGCCAGCGACACCGCGACTGCCCCCAGCGACAGCGCGATGATCGCGCCCAGCGTGACCTGATAGGCGAACGGCGAGGGATAGGTTTCCCGGCCGTTCGTCACGCTGTCCACCGCCAGCAGGGTGGCGACAAGCTGCGATCCGATCCCCATGAACAGGCTGCGGATCACGCCCAGCATGCCCACCACTTCGCTGGTGCGCTGCGGCGGGGCGGCGGCGGCGATGATCGTCGGGGCGACCGCGAACAGCATCGTCGTGCCGAACGAGATCACGATCAGTTCGGCAATGATGATCGGCACGCTGCTGGCATCGATCATCACCAGCACCCAGCCAAGCGTGGTGATCAGGCCGCCGGTGACCATCGCGAACCGCCCGCCGCCGCGCCCGGTCAGCCAGCCGCCCAGCGGGCCGGCCAGGATCGAGGTGAGGTTGGATGGCAGCTTGGCCAGGCCCGCCACCGTGGCGGTCAGGCCCAGCCCGGCGATCGTCCAGGTCGGGGCTTGCAGCAGCAGCGAGAAGAACACCGTGATCTGCATCGTCCCCATCGCCACCAGCGCGCTGGCGCCGCAGCAGACGGCGATGGCGCGGTTGCCCAGCGTGCGGACATCGATCAGCGGATTGGCGCTGCGCAGGCTGAGGCGGACCCACCAGACGCAAAGCGCGATTCCCGCCAGCAGCAGCCCCAGCGCCGGGGCACTGGACCAGCCCCAGGCTTTGCCGCCCATCAGGTAGAGCAGGACGAGCGTGACGCCGGGCGCGAACAACAGACCGGACAGCCAGTCGATCGGTTCACCCGAAACGCCGGCGGGCGATACTGGCACCAGCGCCCGCACCGCAATCCACGCCGCCGCGCAAAAGCCAGCGCTGGCAACGAAAATCCCGTGCCAGCTGAAGTGATCAACGATCACGCCGCCAGCGATCAGGCCCGCAGCGGTGCCGACTGACGCGCCGGAAATCATCAGCCCGATACCGCTCGGCACCCGGTCTTCCGGCAGGTTTTCGCGCACTAGTCCGATGCACAGCGGCAGGATCGTTGCGGTGACGCCTTGCAGCACGCGGCCCGCCAGCAGCATCCCGAACGAGTTTGAGGCCGCGCTGATCAGCGATCCCACCGCGCCCAGCGTCAGCACGATCAACAGGACCCGGCGGCGGCCATAGAGATCGCCCAGCCGCCCCACGACTGCCGAAGCTGCCGCCCCGACAATCAGGAAGCCCGTGACCAGCCAGCCGACCAGCGCCGGATCGTGGAACTGCGCCACCAGCACTTTCAGCGCGGCCAGGATCATTGCGCTTTCGAACGCGCTGGCCATTTCGGCGACCCACAGCGCGGCGATCAGCCCCCAGGGCATGCGGTGCGCGGTCAAGCGGCGGCTCCGGCAGCGACGGCTTTCGCGCCTTCGGGCAGGCCTTCCTGCGCGGCGCGGACTTCGATCAGGTCAACGCTGATGTCGCACGGCAGGGCCAGCGCGGCGACCAGCGCGCGGGCCATCGATTCGGGCGAGGCGGGCGATCCGCTCATCGCGGCATGGCCGGTGCTGAGGATCTTGGTGAAAAACGCGGCCTTGGTTTCATCGGACCAGCTGGCCCCGCCAGCGCCGCCCGATACCGAGCCGGAGCGCAGGATGCCGACCCGGATGCCATCGCTGCGCAGCTCTTCGCGCAGGCCCTCGGACAAGGTCTCAACCGCCGCCTTGGTCGCCGCATAGAGCGCCAGCATCGGGAAGGGCAGGCGCACCGATTCGCTGCTGATCGTGAAAATCTGGCCCTGCGTCAGGCGCAAGTGCGGGATCGCGGCGCGGATGATCCAGGCGACGCCCAGCACGTTGACGTCGATGTGCGCGCGGATGATCTCGTCCGACCCGGTATCGAACGCGAACGGGTGATAGATCGCGGCGTTGTTCACCACCACGTCGATCCGGCCAAAGTGGGTCGCGGCCTGCGCGATGGAGGCGCTGGCCTGCGCGGAGGAGGCCACATCGCAGGGGATTGCCAGCACCGCATCGCCGAGTTCCGCCGCCAGCGAGTCCAGTTCCGTCGAAGCGCGGGCCAGGCACGCAACCTGCATCCCTGCATCGACCAGCGCCGCCACGAAATGCCGCCCCATGCCTTTCGATGCGCCGGTAACGACCGCGACTTTGCCTGCCAGTTCGTGCATTTTGCGCTTCTCCCGCATGGTCCGGCGTGGTTGGTCCCGCTCGTCCAGCTATTGACGTTACGTCAATTTCTTGCCTTATGGCAAGCGATCGGCAAAGGGATTTCAACCGGGCCGGGCATTTCGGCCCCCGGAAAAACGACGAACATGACTGCAACCGCGCCAACCAAGTCCAGACCTGCGCCCCGGCCAAAGCAGGACGCCTATAACCACTACGGCCAGAAGATCGGATCGAAGGGCGAACGGACCCGCCAGCTGCTGATCGACATCACCGTCGATCTGCTGGAATCGCACGGTTTGCGCGATGTTTCGGTGGTGGACGTGGCGCGCGCGGCCAATACCTCTCCGGCGACGTTCTATGTCTATTTTCGCGGCGTGCCCGAAGTGGTGCTGGCCGCGCTGGAAACCGCCTCGCAAACCTCGCCCGAACTGGAAGCGCTGCTGGGGCAGGACTGGCTGTCGCCCGGAGCTGACAAGAATGCGCTGCCGTTTGTCGAGGCTTATACGGCTCTATGGAACAGCAACAGCACCATCTTCCGCGTGCGCAATCTGGCGGCGGAAGAAGGGGATGACCGGTTCTACAAGGCGCGGATGCTGGCGGCGACCCCGCTGATGGCGGCGTTGACCGAACAGATCGCGCGGGCGCAGGCCGCCGGGCGCACCCCGGCCGACCTGTCAGCGCGGGCCTGCGCCGGGACCGTGCTGATGATGCTGGAACGGCTCGCCGCAGTCGGCCCGATCACGCACGAGGATCAGACTATCAACTACGCCGCGCTCAAGGCAGCGGCGGCCTATACTCTGGCCAATATGCTCGGCGCGCGCGGCTGAGCGTCACCCCGCTGCGGCTTCGGCCAGCATCTGTTCCATGTTGAGCACGCCGGTGGCCAACCCTCCCGACAATCCGGCATCGACGGGAACGCAGGCCCCGCTGATAAAGCGCGCGGCATCGCTGTTCAGCAGGATGAGCGGCAAGGCCTGTTCCAGCGCGGTGGAAAATCGCCCCTTGGCCTTGGCAAAGGCGCCCAGCACGGCATCGCCCGCAACTTTGCGGAAATCGTTCAGCATCGGTGTGTCGATCGGGCTGGGCATGGTGCAGTTGATCCGGATATCGCGGGCCATCAGGCCGGGGGCGAGCTGCTGGGTCCAGGTGTTGATCGCTTCCTTCGACAGCGTATAGGGATCGCCCGCCCGCTCGGCATTGGCGGTGTACCATGCCCGCGCGGCGGCGAAGTCGGTCAGGTCCATGAATTCCTTGAGCAGCGGCTGGCGCAGCAGATGGCGCATCCCTGCCAGCGACGAGACCGTCACGATGGCCCCGCCTGCGCGGATGCGCGGCAGCCACAGTTCGGTCCAGAGCCGCAGGCCCAGGAAGTTGACGGTCACCACATCTTCGCCGGGGAACGTCTGTGGCAGGCCGGACACGTTGAACAGCGCGTCGATCTCGCCGCCGATGCTGGCGACACCCGCCGCGATCGAGGCCGGATCCTTCAGGTCGACAGTGGTGAACGAGGCCAGACCTTCAACCGGCGACGGCTTGATATCCGCGCCGTGCACTTCCGCGCCGAGCGCCACCAGCTGGCGGGCGAGGGCCTCACCCGTTCCGGAAAAGCACCCCATTACTGCCACGCGTTTGTCCGCATAGCCCAGGATATCGGCTGCCATCTGTCTCTCCCACCGTGTTGTCGCTGTTTCAGTTGGGGAGACGGTAACGCCGCTGCCCGCGCGGCTCAATCGAAAACTGACGTATAATCAATTATTCTGGAAAGGCGGTCGCGGCGCTTGATCTGCGTCAAGGAAACCCGCCCCCGAACGCGCCTAACAACAAGCATCCAGATACAAGGATGTATCCGAATGAACATGCGTACCCAACGCCTCAGCCGCAGCGAAAGCCAGGCGCAGACCCGCGGCCGGCTGACCCAGGCTGCGCGGCATGAATTTGCCCGGCGCGGGGTGGCGGCGGCGTCGATTGACCGGATCAGCGAACGTGCCGGTTATTCGCGCGGGGCGTTCTATTCCAACTTTGCGGACAAGCACGAATTGCTGCTGGAATTGCAGGCGCAGCATCAGGCAGCGGAAATCGACGTCTGGCAGGCGCTGCTCGATACGGCCGGTCCGCTGACCGATGTCCTGCCTGCGCTGCGGGACCGGTTCGATGCCTTTGCGCGCGATGCCGATGGCTTCCTGTTCTCGACCGAGTTGCAGCTGGAAGCCTTGCGCAACCCCGCCGTGGCTGAACGGTACCGTGGCTTTTCCGCCGAAATCGCCGTGCGCACCCGTCAGCTCGCCGCCGCGTTCATCGCCCGCGCCGGGACCAGCCGGGTTTCGGCGGACGTGCTGGGGGTGCTGCTGCAATCGCTGGCGCATCAGCTGATTACCGAAGCGCGGCTGGGAGAGGGCGATCCCGGAACCAGTTCCGGACAGCGGATGGTTGCGATTTTGACTGAACTTTTGGGAACCGGGCCGAACGCTGCCTGAGCAGCGGACCGGCAGGAGAGGAGCATAGACCATGACCACTGCAACACTGGACCATCCGGCGCACGTTCCGGCTAACCGGGTGATCGATTTCGATCTTTTTCACTTCCCCGTGGACGGGCTGGAATACCAGCGCTCCATGCGTGACATTCTGGGGGCCAACCCGGCGCCTGTGCTGTGGACCCCGCGCAACGGCGGCCACTGGATCGCCCACAGCCATGAAACCGTGGCCAAAGTGCTGGCTGACGCCGATCACTTTTCATCGCGCCGGATCATGGTTGGCCCGCATGATGACACGCGCCCGCCGCTGGTGCCCTTGCAGCTCGATCCGCCGCACCACGCGCCCTATCGCGCGCTGCTGCAACAGGCGCTGTCGCCCAAGGCCGTCGGCCAGCTGGGCGAACGCGCGCGTGAGTTGTCGATCGAACTGATCGAAGGGTTCGTGACCGATGGCGAGTGCGAATTCATCGGCCAGTTCGCGCAGCATTTGCCGATTGCGATCTTCATGGAGATCGTCGGCCTGCCCGCGTCCGACCGGCCCTACCTGACCAGCATTGCAGAAACCGCGATGCGCGGCGAAACGGAGGCTGAGCGAGGACAGGCATCGGGCCAGTTGCTGGCCTACGGGATGCAAAAAGTGGCCGAACGCAAGGCCAGTCCCGGAGCTGACCTGATCAGCACGATTGCCGCCGCGCAAGTGGACGGCAAGTCGATTGACGATTTCACGCTGGCCGGAATGGTTCTGCTGCTGCTGCTGGGCGGGCTGGACACCGTGGCATCGACGCTGGGGTTCTATGCCCAGTTTCTGGCCCGCAACCCCGAACACCGCCGCGCGCTGGTGGAGCAGCCGGGGCTGATCCCCAACGCCAACGAAGAACTGCTGCGCCGCTTCCCGATTGCGATCCTGGCGCGCGAAGTGAAAGCCGCTGTCGAACTGGGCGGGGTCACGCTGCACGCGGGCGACCTGATCATGGTGCCGACCCCGATGGACGGGCTGGACGAGCGCAAGTTTGCCGATCCGCTGACGGTCGATTTCAACCGCGAAAAGCCGGGGGCCAACTCCACCTTTGGCGGCGGGGTGCACCGCTGCGTCGGATCGATGCTGGCGCGCACGGAACTGCGGATCTTCCTGGAGGAATGGCTGAAGCGGATACCCGATTTTTCGATCAAGCCGGGAACCGATCCCAAAGTCAGCGCGCGCTCTGTCGCCACGATCACCAGCCTGCACCTGACCTGGCCAGTCCGATGAGCACCCCCGGCACGCGCCGCTACCTGTGCTTTTATTGCGGCACGGTTTATGACGAAGTACTCGGCTGGCCAGACGACGGAATCGCGCCGGGCACGCTGTGGGAGGATGTGCCGGAAGACTGGCTCTGCCCGGAATGCGCCGCGTCCAAGGCGGACTTCATCCTGGATGAGGATTAAGGCCCTGCCCGTCCGCTCATCCTGAGGAGCCGCTGAGCTTGTCGAAGTGGCGTCTCGAAGGACCGGGGGCAGGTGTGCTTCGAGGCGGGGCGGAATGGGTCAGCGCCATCAGCCAACGAAACGGGGCGGTCCTGCGCATGGCAGGGCCGCCCCGTTCGGGTATTCAAAGGCGCGCAAGGATCAGCCGCGCATCACCCAGCCGCCATCAACGTTGATGACTTGTCCGGTCATCCAGCGCCCGGCTTCGGACACCAGCAGCAGCAGCGCGCCGCACAGCGCATCGGGCGTGTCGCGCAGCTGGATCGGCGCGCGTGAGGCGATGGCCTGGACCAGCGGGCTGTCATCCGGCGTCAGGGCCAGACCGGCATCGGTCTTGGTCATGCCGGGACCAATCGCGTTGACGCGGATGTTCTGGCGGCCAAGTTCAGTCGCCAGCGTGGTGGTCGCCCCGTGCAGCGCGATCTTGGTGACGCCGTAATAGGACTGCGCGGGATAGGCCCCGGCCGAGACCTGATTGACGATCGCCCCGCCGCCGCGCGCCGCCATGAACGGGGCGACGACCTGCGAACAGTTGATCGCGCCCCAGACGTTCACGGCCATGCCCTTGTCGAACCGGGCGCGGTCGGTCTGCATCAGCGGCTTGTCGACGATCTCGACCATCAGCGCGGCGTTGTTGACCAGGATGTCGATCCCGCCAAACGCCGCGTTGGCCGCTGCCGCCATCGCCTCGACCGAGGCGGTGTCGGTAATGTCGACCTGCACGGCGATCGCCTTGCCGCCCGCCGCGGTGATCTCGTCCGCGACCTTTTGCGCGCCTTCGCCGTTGAGGTCGGCCACGACCACGGTGGCGCCTGCGCCGGCCAGCGCGACCGCATAGGCCCGCCCGATCGAATTGCCGCGTCCGCCCGCACCGGTGACGATGGCCACCTTGCCATCGACGCGGAAGTTTTCGTTGGTGAAATCAGCCATGATCCGCTGTCCTTGTTTGGGGAGGGCCTTACTTGGGGAAGATCGGGGCGCCGACCCCGATGGTGACGGTCTTGTAGTGCAGGAATTCGTCGATCCCGGCCTTGCCGCCTTCCTTGCCGAAGCCGGAAATCCCGACCCCGCCAAACGGCGTGTGCGAATTGATCTGGAAGCCGCCGTTAACATAGACGCCGCCCGCATGAAGCCGTTCGGCGATCCGGTGAACGCGCTGGATGTCGTTCGACTGGATATAGGCGGACAGGCCGTATTCGCTGTTGTTGGCAATCGCGATGGCCTCTTCCTCGGTGTGGAACTTGAGGATCGCCACCGCAGGCCCGAAGATTTCGACCTGGGCGATTTCGTGGTCGGGATCGACATCGACCATGATCGTCGGTTCGATGAAGTTGCCCTTGGCCAGATCGCCCCCGGCGCGCTTGCCGCCCATCAGGAACGTGCAGGCGTTGTCTGCCGTCGCGCGGTCAAACATCCCGGTAATGCGTTCGACGGCGGCGGCGCTGATCACCGGGCCGACCATCACGCCCGGCTCCATCGGGTCGCCAACCTTGAACTGCTGGGCGATGGCGACCATTTTTGCGACGAATTCGTCATAGATGTCGGCGTGGACCAGCTGGCGGGTGGGGAGGGCACAGCCTTGCCCCGCCAGACAGCCGATGGTCCAGAACACCGCGCGTTCGGCGGCGGCCTGCAGGTCGCAGTCCGGGAAGACCAGGCTGGCCGACTTGCCGCCCAGTTCCATCACGCTGGGCTTGATCTGCTCGGCTGCGGCAGTCAGGATCTTGCGCGCGGTGATCGGCCCGCCAGTGAAGCTGATCTTACGCACGCGCGGGTGGCGCACGATGGCGTCCCCCGCTTCGCCCGTGCCCGGCAGGACCGAGATCACGCCGTCGGGAATGCCAGCCTCCTTGCAGCACTGTGCGAACAGTTCGGGCGCGAAGGGGGTGATTTCGGCGGGTTTCAGGATCACGCAGTTGCCAGCGGCGAGGGCGGGGGAAACTTTCATCCCCATGCCGATCAGCGGGCCGTTCCAGGTGTTGATGATCCCGACGATCCCGATGGGTTCGGGCACGGAGTAGGAAAACTCGCCGCGCGTATCGAACGTGCTCATCAGGTCGCCGGTCAGCTTGTCGCACCAGCCGGCGTAATAGCGCATCCAGCTGACTGCCGTTTCCACCCCGCGCGCGCCCTGCATCAGCGGGGTGCCGCCATCGAGCGCGGCCATTTCGGCGAACTGCTGCTGCTTTTCCATCATCAGGTCAGCCAGCTTGTACAGCATCGCCCCGCGCGCTTCGGGCGAGGTCCGGCGCCAACCTTCGCGCGCGGCTTCGGCCTTGGCGACGGCGGCTTCGACTTCGGCTGGGCCAGCCAACGGCACTTCGCACAGCGCCTCGCCGCTGACCGGGTGGATATGCGTGCGACTGCCGCCCGAACCGCTGGTGCGCGTTTCATGACCAAGGTGGAGGTGGACGGCGGGAATGGCGGTAGTCATCATTTCGGCTCCCATTCAAGGTGCAGGGCTTCAAGCGCCTGAACTGATCCGCCGCGGAAACGCAGCGGGCCTTGTTCGGCGATGCGGAAGTGGCCGATCTGCTCGGCCCAGGTGCGGTAGAACGTGATCATTTCCAGCCGCGCGAGGTGGATGCCAAGGCAGGTGTGAATGCCGGAGCCAAACCCGGCATGGCGGCAATGCGGACGGTCCAGCCGCACTTCGGCGGGACAGCTGGTCAGCTTTTCGTCCCAGCCGACCATGTGCAGCGGGACCAGCACCGAATCCCCGGCGAGGAACTGCGCCCCGCCAACCACGGTATCCTGCGTGATGTATCGCGGGGTGGACACGAACGTATAACGGCGCATCAGTTCCTCGACGATGGCCGGGATCGCATCATGATCCTCGATCATCCGGGTGCGCAGCGCATCGTCGTTCGCCAGGTGGCGCATGCCAAAGGTGAGGGCGTTGACCACCGTGTCGAGGCCCGCCAGGAACATCAGGAACCCGATCGAGATCAGCTCATCCTGCGCCAGCTTGCGGCCTTCGAAATCGACGTTGATCAGGGTCGAGACCAGATCGTCCTGCGGTTCGGCGCGCCGCGCCTCGATCAGCTGGGTCAGGGTGCCCAGGATCTGCATCGTCAGTTCCAGACGGCGCTGTTCATCGACTTGCGCGCCAAAATATTCGACCACGGTGGCGCGGAAGAAATCGAACTGGTCGAGCGGGAAGCCGAACATTTCCATGAACACCGACACGGGAAAGCGCGAACCGAGTGCATCGACAAATTCGCACGAACCTGTGGCCGCAACATCGCCGATCAGCTGCTGCGCCCATTCGGTGATGCGCGGTTCCAGCGGTTCGATCGCCTTGCTTTCGAAATAGGGGCGCAGCAGCTGGCGATAGGGGCGGTGTTCCGGCGGATCGAGCGATTCCGGGATCATGCGCGGCTGATTGGGGTTGGGGGGGATGGACAGGAACTTGCTGGAAAACCGGTCCGGATGCCGCAGCACCTCGATCGCGGTTTCCGCGTTGTTCACTACCCAGTGCCCGCCGTTATGCGGGGTCCAGAACACTGGCGGCGCGGTTTCCTTCAGGCGCCAGTATCCGGCGTGCACGTCCGCGAGGATCGCCGGATCGCGCACATAGTCGAAATCGAAGACCGGTTCGCGTACCGGTCCGCTCACAGCTTCTCCCATCGATTCGTTCTCCTGACTTGCCCTTAAGTAAACAGCGGTATACATATCATGTCAATGGCCGAACCAGACCCACGCCCCCAGCGCGACGCAACGCGCACGCGCGCAGCAATTTTGCATGCTGCGCAGCAAGCGTTCTCGGCCAAGGGCTATACCGACACCGGCGTGCGCGACATTACCGCCGCTGCCGGGGTCAATCCGGCACTGGTCAGCCGGTACTTCGGATCGAAGGAAAAGCTTTACGAAGCCGCGCTGTCTCAGCTGCTCAATGCCGAACTGGTGCTTGGTTTTCCGCGTGCCCGGTTTGGCGAAGCGGTTGTGCGGATGTTGCTGGCGCCCGCGCCGCAGCAGCGCAATCCGCTGCCGATGATGCTGCTGGCCAGCGCCGATCCCACCGCGCGCGCCATCACCGAGCGGCTGCTGACCGAGTTGTTCCTCGAACCGATGGCGCGGTGGTACGGGCCAGAGCGCGGGGCAGAGAAGGCGGCCTGTTTCTCGCTCTTGGCATCCGGCCTGACCCTCTACCGTCAGATCTATCCGCTGGCCGCGCTGGAGGGCGGGCTGTCAGACGAAACGCGAGGCTGGCTGGCGGGGGCGTTCCAGTCCCTGATCGATTGAGTAAAGAGTTATTGCACTAGGTAAGATATCTCTGCACTATCACCGCATGGGACAACTGGATGCAAAAACGGCGCTGGTCACGGGCGGAGCTCGTGGAATCGGTGCGGCAATCGTCAGGCGACTCGCTGCCGAAGGGGCTGCGGTCGCGTTCGTCTACAAAGGCGCTAAAGACGCCGCCGACGCACTGGTCGCTGAAGTGGTGGCCGCTGGCGGCACGGCTTTTGCGATTCAGGCTGACGTTGCGGACGCCGTCCAGATCGCAGCGATGTTCGCGGCCAGCGATGCCGCATTCGGTCCGGCGCCCAATCTGGACATTCTGATCAACAATGCCGGGGTCGGCAGCGACGGGCAGGACGCCAGCCTGAAAACCGGGTCGGCGGAACTGTTCGACCATATGATGACGGTGAATGCCAAGGGGCCGTATCTGGTAACGCAGGCGGCATTGCCGCGGCTGCGCGATCATGGCCGGATCGTGAACATCGGGTCCATTTCGGGCAAGGTGGCCCAGCCGTTTGCCGCTGGTTACGCGATGACCAAGCGGGCGCTGCAAAGTCTGACCTTTTCCACGGCGGCGCAAGTTGCCCGGCAGGGGATCACTTGCAACCTGATCGCACCGGGCGCCGTGGCGACCGATTTCATTGCCAGGCTGCGCGAGCGGCCGGGGTTCGATGAAGGCAATGCCAAAGCGACGCCGATGGGCCGGATGGGCCAGCCGGACGACATTGCCGGAGCGGTGTTGATGTTGTGCCGCGAAGAAGCGCGCTGGGTGACCGGCAACGTGATCGAAGCGGCCGGGGGGCTGGCGATCTGATGTCCGCGATGACTGACCAGCTGCGCGCGATCATGGCGCTGGACCCGGCCCGGGCCGAGATTGACTTTGAAGGCCGCGATTATTCGTGGGGCGATCTGGCCCGCACGGTGCAGGGGATCGAGGCTGCGCTGGCGGGCATGGACCTGCCGCCCGAGGCGCGCGTCGGCGTGATGCTGCGCAACCGGCCCGGCCACATTGCGGCAATTCTGGCGGTGCTGGCGACGGACCGCTGCCTCGTCTCGCTCAACCCCGCGCTCCCCGATGACAGGCTGTTTGCCGATATTGAAACCCTTGGCCTGCCGGTGATCGTGGCGGATGAGGGCGATGCGGCGCGTCCCGGCATTGCCGCCAGCTTTGCCCGTGCAGGCACCGCCGTGATTGCAATCGATGCGCGGCTGGAAGGGGTGCGGTTGCTGCCCGGCTGCGAGCGTCCGCGCGATGCGGCGCGGGCTTCCCCCGGCGTGGCGATTGAAATGCTGACCAGCGGCACCACCGGCGCGCCCAAGCGCGTGCCGCTGACCCGCGCCTCGTTCGAGGCGAGCTTTGCCGGGTTCACCAAATACGAACGGGGCCGCGAGCTTGCCGATCGGCCGCAGCTGCGATCCGGGGTGGTAATGGTCAACAATCCGCTGACTCATATCGGCGGGATCTATGGCTGCATCGGCGCGCTGATGGCGGGCCGCAAGATTGGCCTGCTGGAGCGGTTCACGGTCGCAGGCTGGGTCGATGCGATCCGCCGCAACCGGCCCAAAGTGGCGGGCGCGGTGCCATCGGCGCTGCGGATGTTGCTGGAAGCGGACGTCGATCGCGAAGCGCTGTCCAGCCTGTCCGCCCTGATCAGCGGCACCGCGCCGGTGTCGCCGGAACTGGTCGATGCGGTGCTGGACAAGTATGACATCCCGGTGCTGGCCAACTATGGCGCGACCGAGTTTGCGGGCGCGGTGGCTGGCTGGACGCTGATTGATTTTCGCGCGCACTGGCAGGCCAAACGCGGCGCGGCAGGCCGGGTCCACGCGAATGTGGCCGCGCGGATCGTCGATGCCGAAACCGGTGCGCCGCTGCCGCCGGGCGCTGAAGGCTTGCTGGAACTGAAGGGCGATCAGCTTGGCCCGGTCCACCGCATCGACGGCGGTGAATGGCTGCGCACGACCGACCGGGCCGTGCTGGATGCCGACAATTTCCTGTTCATCCGGGGCCGCGCCGACAACGCGATCATTCGCGGCGGGTTCAAGGTGCATCCCGACGACGTCGTGAAGGCACTGCATGAACATCCCGCAATCCGCGAGGCCGCCGTGGTCGGCGTGGCGGATGACCGGCTGGGCGCGGTTCCGGCGGCTGCGATCATCTTGCGCGAAGGGGCCGAAGCGCCCGATCCGGATGCGCTCAAAGCGTTCCTGAAGGAACGGCTGATCGCCTATCAGGTGCCGGTGCATTTCCGCTTCGTCGCGGATTTTCCGCGCACCCCGTCGATGAAACCATCGGCCCCCGGCCTGAAGGCCTTGTTCGAGGAGCAAGCGGCGTGAGCGAATTTGCAGGGAGGCGCGTGATCGTGACCGGCGCCGGACGCGGGCTGGGGCGCGGCATTGCCGAGGCCTTTGCCGCAGCGGGCGCGAAAGTGATGATCGGCGCGCGGACCATGTCCTATGCCGAAGAAGCGCTGGCGGCGATCCTCGATGCGGGCGGCATCGCCGAAGTGTTCCAGCTGGACGTCAAGGACCATGCGCAGTGCGATGCGCTGGTCGCGGCAACCGTGGCGGAGTTCGGCGGCGTGGACGTAATCGTCCACTGCGCGGCGGATATTCCGCATGGCGGGCTGGGCCATGTCAGCGATGAGGCGATGGAAGCCGGGTTCGCCAGCATCGCCAAGGCGGCCTGGTGGCTGCTGCAAGCGGGGCGTCCGCATCTGGCGGCAGCGCCGGGCGGCGGGCGGTTCATAGCGATCGGATCGGTCAACGGGACGTTCTCGGTCGTCCCCAACATGACCGCTTACGGCATGGCCAAGGCCGCGCTCGATGCGTTCGTGCGCGGCGCGGCGGGCGATGTGGTGGGTGAGGGGATCACGGTCAACGCGGTCAATCCGGGGCTGGTCGCCAGCGCGCGGGCGCGGGCCGTGCTGGGCGATGAGGGCCTTGAGGCATACGGCGCGACCGTGCCGGTTGGCCGCGCGGGCACGCCTGCGGACATTGCGCGGGCCTGCCTGTTCCTGGCCGCACCAGCGGCGGATTACATCACTGGCACCACGATCAAGCTGGACGGCGGATCGACCATCGCGCCCGCCAGCGGCCGCAATGAACTGCTCCAGCAGCGGCTCAAGGCGCAGCAGGAGCAATAGGCGATGGACCTGGGGCTCGCGGGCAAAGTGGCGCTGGTAACCGGCGGGTCGCAGGGCATCGGCCTCGGCTGCGCGCAGCGGTTTGCCGCCGAGGGCTGCAAGGTGGTGATCGCCGCGCGAACGCAAGCGAACATCGATCTGGCGGTGGCGGAAATCGGCCATGGCTGCGCAGGGGTTTCGGCGGATTGCACCACGCAGGACGGGATCGCCCGGGCGGTGCAGGCCTGTGTCGATGCGTTCGGCGCGGCGCCAGACATTGCGATCTTCAATATCGATTCCGGCCCCAAGGGCGCGTTCCTCGACGTTGATGATGACACGTTCGCGGCGGCCAACACCAACAACGTCATGGCGTTTCGCTGGCTGGTCCAGGCGGTGTTTCCACATATGCGCGCGCAGGGGTGGGGGCGGATCCTGACCATTGGGACCAATTCGGTGAAGCAGCCCCACCGCAAGCTGCCGCGCGCCGCGCAGAATACCTACCGGGTCGGTGCGCTGGCGCTGTCCAAGACGCTGTCGGCGGAGCTGGGGCCGTTCGGAATCACGGTCAACACGCTGGGCACCGGGGCCATCGCCACGCCGCAGTTCCGGCAGGTGTTCACCAAAATCGCGGCTGACAAAGGCCAGACTTACGACCAGCATATCGCCGAGCGCGTGGCTGAATGGCCCGTGCGGCGGATGGGCACGCCAGAGGACATGGCCGATGCGGCTGCGTTCCTGTGTTCCGCCCGTGCCGGTTACATCACCGGGCAAGTGCTGGTGGTGGACGGCGGCAATATCGAATCACTGCAATGAACCTGCACAGGAGCATCCCATGAAGATTGACAACACCATCGCCGCCGTCGTGACCGGCGGGGCATCCGGCCTTGGCCGCGCGAGCGCCGAGGCGCTGGCGGCGCATGGCGTGAAAGTCGCCATTTTCGACGTCAACGAGGAAGGCGGCGAGGAAGTTGCCAAGGCCATTGGCGGCGTGTTCTGCAAGGTCGATATCACGTCTGAAGAAAGCGTCGTTGCCGGGTATGAAAAGGCCCGCGCGGCGCATGGTCAGGAACGGATCGTGGTCCACTGCGCCGTCGTCACCGGCGGCGGCAAGACCATCTCGTTCGACAAGACCACCGGCGGCTACAAGCGCAACCCGACCGAAATGATCGCCCGTTCGGCGGAAGGCATCTTCACCGCCAGCTACCGCATTGCCAGCCACGCGGCGCTGGGCATGGCCAATTCCGATCCGCTGAACGAGGACGGGGAACGCGGCTGCATCATCATGACCTCGTCTGCGGCATCGCAGGATGGCCAGATCGGCCAGGTCGCCTATGGCGGCGGCAAGGGCGCGGTCAATGCGATGGTCCTGCCGATGGCACGTGATCTGATGGACGTGGGCATTCGCGTCAACGCGATCCTGCCGGGCATTTTTGCAACCCCGCCGATGCTGGCGGTGCAGGACAAGGCCCCGGCGATTTTCGCCGGGCTGGAAGCATCGGTGCCGTTCCCCAAGCGCCTCGGCAAACCGCCTGAGTTTGGCTCGCTGGTCTGCGAACTGGCGCGCAATACGTATTTCAACGGCCAGTGCATCCGCCTCGACGGCGCGATCCGCATGCCGCCGAAGTAAGGAGCGCATAGCGATGGACCGGCCGCAGCAGTTTGCCTTTGCCCGCCAGTCAGCGGGCCATGCCCCGCTGCGGCGGCCGGGTTCGATCCGCCGCACCACTTCGATCGATTCGGACTGGCCTGACGGGTTCGGCCAGCCGTGGGACATGGTCGGCCGCGCGCGCGATCTGCTGACGCCCGCCGACGGCGGCGAACCGCGCGTGCTGGACAGCGCCGAGTTTCGCATCACCGCGTCCCCGATCCGTGAAATTCTGGCGATTGAAACGACCCCGGCCCATCCGCGCGTGCCCGAACTGGTCGGCGTGCGGGCAGGCGGGGCCAGCCGGCAAGTGCTGGCCGGCACGCTGGGTGAGCTGCGCGGAACGCCGCTGTTCCAGCTGCTGGATGATTATGCCGGGGCCAGTCTGGTGGCGGGCTGGATCTGGTCGCAGTGGCGCGGCGACTGGGCCAGCGCCCCGCAGCGCAGCGCGCAGCAATCGACCGCCGGACGCAAGGGGCGGATGGACGATATCTGCACCGGCTTCACGGTCGGCGGCAGCGGGTTCAAGCCCGATGGCACGCCGGACAACGTCAACCAGTCGTTCACGGCCGTAGGCCCACTGGAAAACTCTGACGATCCGCTGGGCTGGCATTCGATGCCGTTTCAGGAAGGCCCGCAAAAGCGCCGCGCCCGGCGAATCGATGTCTGGCGCGAGGATGGCCTGATCAAGGTTGACGCCGGTTTTCAGGACAGCGGCAGCAATCCGCAGGGCGGGCGCACCGCCGTGCATGAATACCGGGTCTTCGCTGAAATCGATTGCGGAACGGGCCAGCTGCTGGCGCTTCAGGCGCTGCCATTGATCCTGCCATACCGCGAATGTCCCGGCGCATCGGTCAAGGCGACGCGGATGATTGGCCGCAATGTCGCGGAGTTCCGCGATGCCGTGCTTGAAACCCTGCCCGGCACACTGGGCTGCACGCACCTGAACGATGCGCTGCGTGCGCTGGCTGATGTTCCGGCTTTGATCCGACTGTTGCCATAATGCCATAACGCACGGCTTATGTGCGTTCCCTCTTGTGTGTCCTAGTGGACCTAGTTATACAACTGGCACCTGAGTGGCACGAACCGCTCCATGGGAGGAGAGCCTGAAGATGAAAACTGCCTCGAAGCGCCCCATCGCGCGTATGCTTGGCGGCGTTGCCGCTACGGCAATTGCCATTTCCAGCAGCGGAGCGTTTGCCCAGTCTGCTGATGAAACGACAGATGATGACATCATCACCGTGATCGGCGTGACCAAGCAGGACGCCAATATCCAGGATACCCCGATCGCGATCACCGCGTTTTCGGGCGCAAAGCTGGAAGCGCAGGGTGTCCGCGAAGTTGGCGAAATCGCCAAGTTCACGCCCGGCTTCAACATCCGTGCAGGCAGCAATAACGCCAGCACGTTCGCGCTGGCGATGCGCGGCCAGGTGCAGAATGACGTGATCGCCTCGCTCGAACCGTCGGTCGGCGTTTACATCGACGAAATGTACATTGCCCGTGCCTATGGCCTGAACGTCGAAATGCTCGATGTCGGCAACGTGCAGGTGCTCAAAGGCCCGCAAGGCACGCTGTTTGGCCGCAATACCTCGGCTGGGGCGATGCTGATCACCACCAACGACGCGAAGTTCGGTGAAACCAGCGGGCTGGTGAAGGCGACTTACGGCCGCTTCAACGAATTCAACGCCACCGGCGTGATCAACATGGGAATGGGCGAGAATTTCGCGGTTCGCGGCGCCATCAGCTATGGCGAACGGGACGGGTTCAAACGCGATCTGGCCACTGGCAAGAAGTGGAACGGCAAGAAGACGCTGCTTGGCCGCCTGAAAGTGGCGATGAAGCCGAGCGAAACCATCACGGTCAGCCTGTCGGGCGACTGGTATGACGGTTCGCTGGACGGTGAAGGCCGTCAGGGCCTGTTCCTGGGCCTCAACCCGTTCCTGTTTGCCGCCCAGCTCGGCCTGGCCGGATCGCAGGCACAAGTCGCCGCGCTGCAAGGCATGGCTGATGCGCAGCTGGCCACCTTCAAGGGCAACCCCGATCTCGTCTCGGTAACCCCGCCCACCAGCACGCCCGGTGCCCCGGCGCAGGGCGTCTATCTGGACGTGAATACCCAGACTTATATGGGCAAGGTCGCAATCGAAACCGGCTTTGGCGAGCTGAAGTGGATCAACGGCTATCGCCGGGTGAAGAGCGACAACCTGCTCGATCTCGATGGCTTTGCGCTGCCAATCCACTTCACCGCAGGCGTGCAGGATCTGAAGCAGTATTCCAGCGAACTGCAGCTGACCGGTTCGATCTTTGATGACCGGATGAAGTTTGCCACCGGCATGACCTATTTCACCGAATCCGGCACCGATCAGTCGAATTCGTCGGTGCTGGGCAACCCGGTCTGGTCGCGGTTCCTGGGCAAGATCGACAACCAGTCGTTCGGGATCTACGCGCAGGCCAGCTATGCCGTGACCGACGCGCTCAACCTGACGGGCGGCTTGCGCTGGTCCTATGACAAGAAGGGCATCAAGACCTATTCGGGCAACGTCCAGGACCGCATCGGCACGCTGCTGTCCTGTTCGCCCGCCAGCGTTTCGGTGACGACCAACTGCGAACGCGGCCGCGAGGATAGCTGGCGCAACCTGTCTTACACGATCGGGCTGGACTACAAGGTCAACGACGATGTCATGATCTATGCCAAGCAGAGCCGCGGTTATCGTGCGGGCGCGCAGCAACTGCGCTCGCTCACCCTGGCCGACACGATCCCGGCCCAGCCGGAACTCGTGAACGAGCAGGAACTGGGCATCAAGACCGAGTTCATGGACAAGAAGGTCCGCTTCAACATCGCGGGTTACCATAACAAGGTGAACGACGCGCAGCGTTCGGTCATCCTGGCGGTGGGCGGCGTCAGCCAGACCATTCTGGAAAACGCCGACATGGAAACCTGGGGGGTCGAGGCTGACCTGACCATCCGTGTCGCGCCGGGACTGGACCTGTTCGCCAACGGTTCGCTGACCGATCCGAAGTACACCAAGTACAACGGTTTCGTGGTGGTTGGCGGCGTGCTGACGCCGAACAACAAGATCGACACCCGCATCACCAACGTCGTGAAGGAACAGTTCCTGCTGGGGATGAACTACGACGGCGATGTCGGGTTCGGCCGCCTGAAGCTGAACGCCACGTACGCCTGGCAGGGTGACATGAGCCAGGATGGCAATACCCTGGCCCGTTACACGGCTCCGGCTTCGACGCCGGGCGGTCAGGGCTTCTCTGCTGCGCAGGCTGCGCAGTTGCTGGAAGTGACCACCACCCGCGCGCACGGGATCATGAATGCCCGCGCTGCCGTGGCGTTCGGTCCGGATGAAAACTACGAAATCGCACTGTGGGGCCGCAACGTGTTCAACACGCGGCGCACTGGCTATGTCCTCTATCTCGGCGGGCTGAACTATGTCGGCGCGTCGTGGAACGATCCGGCGACCTATGGCGTGACCGCGACGGTCAAGTTCTAAGCATACGGGCAAGCCCAACAGGGCTGCCGGACTTGGGGGAGGGACGGTTTGCCGTCCTTCCCCTTGTTTGTTTGGGAGAATTGATTTGACCGGCATCGTCTCGCCCGCGCGGCGCAACCTGACGCTTGGCATTCTGATCGTGGTCGCGATCCTCAGTTATGTCGACCGGCAGGTGTTCACGCTGTTCCAGGATGACATCAAGGCGGAACTGGGGCTGAGCGACGGGCAGCTTGGCTTGTTGACGGGCATGTCGTTCGCGCTGTTCTATACCATCGCGGCCTTCCCGATCGCGCGTTATGCCGATCGCGGCGACCGGCGCATGACGATTGCGGTCTGCGTGATCGTGTGGAGCGCGGCCACGGCGGCGTGCGGCGTGGCGCAGAACTTCTGGCAGATGGTGCTGGCCCGGATCGGGCTGGCGGCGGGCGAGGCTGGGGCTGGCCCGGCCGGCACATCGCTGCTGACCGAGATTTTCCCGCTGGAGCGGCGCACCACGGTGATTTCGATCATGCTGGCGGCAAATGCGGTTGGCATTTCGGGCGGGCTGGCGCTGGGCGGCTGGCTGTCACAGTATTTTGGCTGGCGCGAAGTGTTCCTGATCCTGGGGTTGCCGGGCATCCTGATCGGGCTGGCCGTGTGGGCGCTGAGCGCCGAGCCGCGGCGCGGCGTGGGCGCCGTCACCATCCCGCCGCAGCAGATTCCAATGCGTGAGGTCTTGCGGACGATGGCGGGCAATACCTCGCTGCGCTGGGTCGGCCTGCTGTTGACGATGGTGCCGCTGACGGGGTTTGCGTTCATTCTGTGGGGCGCATCGTTCTTTCAGCGGGTCCACGGCATGGGCAAGGCCGAAACCGGCTTCTGGCTGGGCGGAGCAATGGCGGCGGGGCTGGTGATCGGCAACTTGCTCGCAGGCTGGGTCAGCGACCGCTATGGCAAGGCCAATCCGCGCTTCAACGGCTGGTTTGCGGGGCTTGGGCTGATCGCGGCGTTCCCGTTCGGGGTCGGCTTTGCGCTGACGGCCGATCCCTATGTCGCGCTGGCCTGTTTCGTGGTGGTCAAGTTCATGATGACGCTGCACCTGGGGCCGATCATCAGCCTGTGTTACGCGCAAGTGCCGGTCGCAATGCGGGCGATGATGTCGGCCACGATCGGTATGGTGATCGGGCTTGCGGGGATGGGGATTGGCGGCACGGCGGCGGGCTATGTCAGTCAGGCCTTCGCGGCCGATTATGGCGATAAATCGCTGCAACCTGCGCTGGCACTGATCTCGTGCTGCCTGCTGGTTGGCGGGTTTGCCGCGATCATGGCCGGACGCACCGCCAGGCCGCTGGCCGAGGATGCCTGAACCCAAAAAAGAAGCCCCGCCGGGGAGTGAACCGGCGGGGCCAGGGTGGGAGAGTGGTTTGTCAGGTCAGGCGGCGGACAGTTCCGCGCGGCGGGCCTCGACCTGGGGCTTCAGGTTGGCGCGGCTGAACAGTTTGGCCGCATTGCCGCCCAGCACTGCCACCAGTTCATCGGTGGTCACATCCGGGTTGGCCGCGATCATGCTGTCGACGACCTGCTTCGAGAACGGGAACGTCCCTTCGGCATGGGGATAATCGGTCGCGAACAGCAGCGCTTCGATGCCCACGCCCTTGCGGATTGCCATCGATGAATTGCCATCGTTCTGCAGCGCACAGTGGACCTGATCGCGCACGATCTGGCTGGGCAGGCGCGAGAGCTTGGGTTCGATCGACGGGGCGTGGCCGTGGTAAACCTCGTCCATCCGCTCGGCCAGGCCCCACAGCCAGCCGGCGCTGTGCTCGGCAAACAGGATGTGCGCGCCGGGATTGCGATCCAGCACGCCGCCCGCGACCAGCTGGGTGATCACGTCGACCGCGTCGTTCATCTGGCGGGTGTAGTTATACAGCGCGCCGCCCGGCCCCTTGAGCGCGCGGATGTTGATATCGCCCACGCCGGTGTGGAACACCAGCGGGATGCCCTTTTCAGCGGCGAGCGCAAAGATCGGGTCCCAGCGGGCGTCGTTATAGTTGTTCAGGCCTTCCCACAGGCAGAACGCGGCAAAGCCCTTGTCGGCGGCGCGCTGGCATTCGGCCAGGGCATCGTCAAAATCGATGCACGGGATCATCGCGGCGGGGATCAGCTTGTCGCGGACCGGGGCGGTATAGTCCCACGCCCAGTCGTTCCAGATCTGGCAGGCGGTGCGCTGGCCCTCGCGGTCGGCAATGCGCGGCAGCATCAGGCCGAGCGAGGGGAACACCAGTTCGGCGTCCACCCCGTCACGCTCCATATCGGCCAGCCGCAGTTGCAGGTCGCGCGCACCCCGGCGCTGGGTATCGACCGCGCAGTCGGACACGAAGTTGTCCTTGGCATCGGTGCAGGACCGGTCAGCCGCTGCACCGTCATTGCCCGACTGGGCGTTGAACGCCGCGTCGTTGGTGCCGGTCTTGTGGGCGTGAAAGTTGGTCCAGATCTTCAGGATGACCTGCTCGCCGATGCGGGTGATGCGGATGTTGCCGTCCGCTTCGCTGTGGATCACGAACTGTTTGAGGTGATCGGGCATGTTTTTGGTGAACAGGTCCGCCGGTTCGGCCACGTGGGCGTCACAGCTGAACACGAAGGGGCGAATGGCGTCGGTCATGGCAATCCTCCTGAAACCAGCGGGCGAATCTTGCCGCCCCTGCTCGATAAGAATGCCTAAAGAGGTATCTCTTATATTTGATGGATGTCAAATTCGGCGCAAAGTTCGCGAATTTGTGCCATAATAAGATATTTCTAAAGGTTATGTGGCCGACCTGACGCGCGCGGACCGCTTGGGCCACCAAGCGCGCCGTCACATCGGGAGATGAACTGCCGCCGGAAATCTACTTCCAGAAATTCGCGACCTCGGACGCCAGGCTGCGCCCTTGCTCGCGGCCGGCCAGTGCGGACGGTGCGCGGACTGCGGGGTCGAGCGGGTTGCGGCCCATTGCCGCGCGCGCCGCACTGTCTGGGCAAATGGCCAATACCCGGCTGCCGCTGGCTTCCAGCATCGCAACCTCATCCGTCAGCTGAAACCCTGCCGGAAACGGCATGACCCCGCCCAGCGGCGAGGCGATCAGCACGCGCTGCGAACCCTGCGCAAGATGGGCATTGTCCGAAGAGTAAACGCCCCCGTCCATGTGGTTGCGTCCCCCGATCGCGACGACCGGCCAGACGCCCGGAACGGAGCAGCTGGCCGAGACAGCATCGATCAGGCTGACGCCTGCCGAGCGATCGAAACAGATCAGGGCACCGCTCTCAATGTCGACCGCAGTAATCGTGAGCGGACTCTCGGGCCACTCATGCTCGGACAATCGGCGCTCGATCATCGCCCGGCGGACCCCGCTCGTGACCGACTTCTCGCGCGATGCCAGTTCGCCCATGGCCGCGATCCGCTCAGCCTGATCGGCAATCGCCATCGTGGCGGGGTAGCTGGCCAGCAGCTCCGTCAGCGCTTCCATGGAGGGCGGCGGTTCGTCGGCAATCAGTGTTGGGTCGGTCTGGCGGGCGAACAGGGTCTCGATCGATTGTGAACTGCGCAACTGGGCAGCCGTCGCCGAGCCGGCCGAAGTTCCGATCATCCGGTCGGCATCGCGCAGGTCAACTCCGTTGTCGTATAGCCCGCGCAGCAGCCCGGCGAACCAGCCCAGCCCGGCGATTCCACCGCCGCCCAGGACGAGGGTTTTTGCGCCTGTCACGCGGCCCGGGATACCGGCGAGGTCTGCACCACCGGATCGATCCGGAACAACCGCGCGGCGTTGAGGCCCAGCACGTCGCGGCGCACTGCGTCGCTGACGTTCAGCCCTTCGAACAGATCATCCACCACGCGGCGGCTGATCGGGAAGGTGCCTTCGGCATGCGGATAGTCGGACCCCCACATCACATTCTTCGCGCCGGGCAGACCGGCTCCGGCCGCCGCGATGCACGAACGGTCATGCTGGAAGCTGGCCCAGACCTGATCGTCGATGATCTGGCTGCACAGGCGCGACAGCTTGGGGAACACGAAGTTGGAATGCGCCTCGGCCACTTCGTCCATGCGTTCGGCCAGAGCGACCAGCCAGCTGGCGCCGCTTTCGATGAAGGCCACTTTCGCGCCCGGATTGCGATCCAGCACGCCGCCCGCGACCAGATACATCACGCTTTGCTGCGCGTCGGTCATCTGGTTGGTGTAGTTGATGATACCGGCGCCGGGGCCGCGTTCGATCACCACGGTTTCAAGCCCGGTGCCGGTGTGCATCACGAACACGATGCCCAGCGCCGCGCCTTTGGCGAAGACCACGTCCCAGCTGGGGTCGTTGTACTTCGGCAGGTTGGGCGGGCTGACGGCGGGCAGCATCGCGGCGGTGAAGCCCTTGGACGCCAGGTATTCCAGTTCCGCCACGGTGTTCGAGAAATCGAGCACCGGCAGCATCCCGCAGCGCACGAAGCGGCTGGGGTGGCTGCCCAGGAATTCGTGATTCCAGTCATTGTAGAGCCGCGCGGAGGCGGCTTCGGCTTCGGCGCTGTCGAGCGCGTAGAGCCACAGGCCAAGGCTGGGGAAGCAGATTTCGGCGTCGACGCCTTCCAGTTCCATGTCTTCCAGCCGGCCCGCGATCTCGCGGATGCCGCGCCGTTCGTTGTCGCCCAGCGCCTTTTCGCGGTGCTGGCCGACGCGCAGGCGATAGATCACCTTTTCCTGTGTGCCGGTAATCAGGAAGTCACCGTCCTTGCGGCTGTGGATGGCGTGTTGCTTGAGGCTGGCGGGCAGGCCATCGAGGAAAATCGATGGCGGTTCCATGATATGGCTGTCGGCGCTGAACACGAACGGCTTCATCGACTATCTCCCGATTCGTCACTATTTATGGGAAAAGAATACCTAGTTATACAAGTAAGCGCAAGCGCGGCGCTGGACAAAACGCTAATACAGTCTTAAAGAGGTATCTGTTATGGGGGCCGGGATGAATCAGGTCATACACGCCGAAACACTGGTGGCGCGCACCGCGCGTGAGCTTGCGCAGTTGAGCATGGATGCCGAAGCAGGGGCGTTCATCGGAGCGGAGGATGAACTTCTGGTCCGGCTGGGTGTCAGCCGCCCGACCTTTCGTCAGGCGGCCAAGATTGCGGAGAACGACTGCCTGATCAGTGTCCGGCGCGGGATCAAGGGCGGGTTCTATGCCAGCCGCCCCGATGCGCAGGATGCGATCCGCACACTGGCCCGCTATCTGCGGCTGAACGGCACAACTCTCAGCGACATCATGGTGGTCAGCCGGCTGGTCTCGGAAGAGGCTGGCGCGCGGGCCTGCGCCTGCGCGGACGCGGCGTTGTGGGCGCAGCTGGAAGACTTTGTCAGCCGGATCGACGCCAGCGATACCCCGGCCGCGCTGATCAAATCCGAAAGCGAACTGGTCAGCCTGATTTCGGAAATGAGCGGCAATCCGGCGATCCAGCTGGTGATGGCGATCGGCTTTTCGTTCGGGATGGAGGAACAGCGCATCGCGCTTTACCGCAACGAGGACCACCGCAGCATTGCGCGCGGCCTGCAACGCCAGCTGTGTCAGGCCATTCTGGAGCGCGACGCGGAAATCGCCAGAGTAATGATGCGCCGCCGCTCTGCCACCATGCTCGACTGGATTTCGGAAGCACAGGCGGAGGCGGGTTGAAGCGCTAGGCACTAGACAGCCGGTTGATGCAATCATATCAAACCTAGTTATATAGGTTTTGAGCAGGATTCGCAGGAGAGGATCAACAATGGCCTGGGCAAATCAGGACAAGACGGCGATCGTCGGCATCGGCGCTACGGACTATTACGTCCGCGGTAAAAGCTGGCCGCGCACAATCAACGACATGGCGGGCGAGGCGATCTTGAAAGCCTGCGCCGATGCCGGGATTTCCGTGAAGGATATCGACGGCTTTTCGTATTATTCCACCGCTGGTGCGGGCTATCTCGACAAGTTCGACACCGCCAGCCTGATGGAAACGCTGGGCATGCCCAACGTCTCGTTCTCGGCCACGCTGACTTCGGGCGGGGGCGGCTGCCCCGGCGCAATCGGGCTGGCGACTGCCGGTCTGGTCAACGAAGACTGCAAGTATGCCGTCACGGTGATGGCGCTCCAGCAGCTGCCGCAGCACCGCCTGGGCGTGGTGTTCGGTTCGGCCGCGCCCAGCCCGGAAAACAGCTTTCTCCAGCCGTCGGGTCTGGTCGGGCCGGGGCATCTGATGAGCGTGCTCGCGCGCCGTCACATGCACCTTTACGGCACGACGCAGGATGCCTTTGGCGAAATCGTGATGGCCACCCGCGCCAACACCCACAACCGCCCCAAGGCCGTGCGCAAAGCGCCGTTGACCAAGGAAGAATACGACGCTTCGGTGATGCTGGCCGATCCGCTGCGGCGGCTGGACTTCTGCCTTGAAACGGACGGCGCGGTGGCGGTGATCACCACCACGATGGACCGCGCGAAGGACTGCCAGCACAAGCCCGCAGTGGTCCACGCCTGCGCGCACGGCGGCCAGCGCGAATGGGGCCGCGCGTTTGCGTGGATGGGGATGCCTGATCCGCACTTCGCCAGCAGCGGTCACAAATTCACGGCCGACCGCGTCTGGGCGCAGTCGGGCCTGTCGGCCAAAGATATGGACGTGGCGCTGATCTATGACCACTTCAGCCCGATGGTGCTGATGCAGCTGGAAGATTACGGCTTCTGCGAAAAGGGTGAAGGCAATGACTACGTCCTGTCCGGCAAGATCCGGTATGACGCGGCCACCGGCAAGGGCGTGAACGGCGGCGTGCCGGTCAACACCCACGGCGGCAACCTCAACGAAGCCTACATCATCGGCATGACGCACATTGTCGAAGGGGTTGAACAGGTGCGCGGCACCGCGATCAACCAGGTCAAGGATGCAGAATTCGCGCTCGTTTCGGGCGGTCCCGCGTCATTGCCCGTGTCCAGCCTGATCCTGAGGAGCGCGTAAGATGAGCCAGCCCATCCAATACGGTCCGGCGCTGCTGCTGCCGGGTGAACAGATCCGCATCACCACCAATCCCGATACCGAACCCTTCTGGGAAGCGGCGAAGGAACACCGGCTGACCGCGTGCCAGTGCGCCAAATGCGGCCATTTCCGGATGCCGCCGACCGCCTATTGCCCGGAATGTTCCAGCAATGAAAAGTCCTGGCCGACCCTGCCGGGCACCGCCACGGTGTTCAGCTATGTCGTCTGCAACAAGAACCCGGCCAACGCTGAGGACTACATCTATGTCCCCGTCGTGGTCGATCTCGATGGCGCGCCCGGCGCGCGGCTGAATGCCAACGTGACCGGCGTGAATGCCGAGGACGTGCGGATCGGGATGAAAGTCACGGTCGAATGGACCGAGATTCAGGGCGGCTGGGTGCTGCCCAACTTCCGGGCGGTCTGAAGGAGGCGGGTGCCATGCTGAACGCGCTGCGGATCGTCGAGATTGGCGAAGGTCAGGCCGTGCAAGTGGCCGGACTGATGCTGGCGGCGCTGGGGGCCGATGTCCTCAAGGTTGAGCGGATCGGCGGCGATCCGGCGCGCGGGCAGGCGCGGTTTGCCAACTGGAACCGTGGCAAACGCAGCGTTGCGCTTGATCTGGATACGCCCGCCGGTCTGGCCGCGCTGCACCAGCGGCTGGCCGGGGCGGATGTGCTGCTGCACCAGTTCACGCCCGCGCGGGCCAAAGCGCTGGGACTGGACGATCCGGCGCTGGCCGCGAAGTATCCGCGCCTCGTCATCAGCGGGATCACCGGCAGCCCGTATAATCACCCGGACGTCGAACGTTCGGACGACGAACTGCTTGTTGCCGCGCGGTTCGGGGCGCTCTACGAAAACGATGGCTACCGGGCCGGACCGATTGTCTGGCGTTTTAATGCTGGCAGCTGGTCGGCGGCGCATCTGGCGGCGGCGGCAATTCTGGCACGGCTGACCGCGCGGTTGCAGTCGGGCCGGGGCGGGGCGGCGCATACGTCGCTGTTCCAGGGCCACATGGTCATGCTGTCGCTGATCTGGGCGCGCAATTCCGCCGGGCCGATGCCCAACAATCCGCCGTACCCGCTGGGACCGCGTCCGATCGGCCAGCAGCTTTATGAATGTCAGGGCGGCGACTGGCTCCAGATCATGGACCCGCCGCGCCAGTTTGATTACGCCAACATGCCGACGATGTGGGAAGTGCTGGCCGAAGGCGCCGAGATCGACACCGAAGACGGCAAGATCGACGCGTTCAAGCGCCGCCCGCTCGAAGCCTGGCTGGCCGATCTGCGCGCAGCCGATATCGCCGCCGAACCGGCTTGTCCGCTGGGCGGAATGCTCAGCCATCCGGAAGTCGTCGCCAACGGGTATGTCGTCGAAATCGACGATCCGCTGCTGGGCAGGACCGTCCAGCCGGGTGTGCCGTTCCACACCGATGCCGACCTGCCCGCACCGCGCGCCGCGCCGCTGCTGGGTGAGGGCGGGGATGCCGACTGGACGCCGCCGCCCGCCAAGGTAGGCAGCAATGGTCAGCCCGCCGAAGTGCTCACCGGCGTGCGCGTGGTCGATTTCGGGATGTTCCTGGCCGGCCCGATGGCCCCTTCGATGATGGGCGACATGGGCGCCGATGTGATCAAGGTCGAGGCGCTGACGGGCGACCGCATCCGCTTCATGCATCGCTATTATCAGGCTGCGGCGCGCTCGAAACGGTCCATCGCGCTCGACCTGACGAAGCCCGAGGCCCAGCCAATCCTGGCCCGGCTGCTGCAATGGGCCGAAGCGGTCCACCACAACATGCGCTTCAAGGGGGCGGTCAAGCTGGGCCTGTCGGAAGAAGGCATCCGCCAGCATAACCCCGACATCGCGTTCAACTATGTCAGCGCTTACGGCCAGCGCGGCACGCGCGGCAACTGGCCGGGTTACGATTCGATCTTCAACGCCTTCGCCGGGTGGGAGTTCGAGAACGCTGGCGAAGGCAACAAGCCGATGTTCAACCGCCCCGGCACGATGGACGTGTCATCGGCACAGAACTGTCTGGTCGAGATGATGGCGGCGCTCTATGCCAAGCGGGCAGGGCAGCGCGGCTATACCACGCAAACCTCGCTCTTGGGCACTTCGGCGTTCACGCAGGGCGAGACGCTGATCCTGCCCGATGGTTCATTGGCCGAGACGTATCATCTCGATCATGACCAGACTGGCTTTGGCCCCTATCACCGCATTTTCCAGTGCGCCGATGGCAACTGGATCGCACTGGCGGCGCACACCGCTGCGCGCCGGGCGGGCGTGCGCAGCGTGCTGGGCGATGCCGAAGCCGGGTTCGTGGCCGCCGCCGCCGCACGGGACGCCGCTGATCTGGTGGCGGCGCTGGAAGCCGCCGGGGTGCCGTGCGATCACGTGACGTTCGAGGACGCGCAGAACCGGTTCTTCGACAATCCGCTCAATCGCGAACTGAACCTGATTTCGGTGCTGGAACAGCCGCTGTACGGCACGGTCGAGCAGCCGGGCGCGTTCTGGAACTTTGGCGAAATCCCGTTGATATTCCGCCGCGCCGCTCCCGTGATCGGCCAGCATACCGACGAGATCATGCGGGAGCTGGGCTTTTCGGACGCGGAGATCGCGGCGTTCCGCGAACAGAAGATCATCGCCTGATATAGCCCAACATCGCTCATCCTGAGGAGCCGTTGAGCTTGTCGAAATGGCGTCTCGAAGGACCGCACGCTGCGCTGGTGGTTCGAGACGAGCCTTCGACAAGCTCAGTCTCTCCTCACCATGAGCGGGGGCTGGCAGGTCAGGTGCACTTTACACTAAATCCGCGCTGCCAATGGCCAGCATGCGGATAAGGCCATCACCTGATACATCCCAACATCGCTCATCCTGAGGAGCCGTTGAGCTTGTCGAAATGGCGTCTCGAAGGACCGCACGCTGCGCTGGTGGTTCGAAACGATCCTTCGACAAGCTCAGTCTCTCCTCACCATGAGCGGGAGGGTGAGCCTTCGGCAGGATCAGTCCCTCCGCGCAATGCGCGAGGGGGTGAGTTACTCCTCGCGCTTGGGCAGCCATTCCCGCACTGGCTCGAACACGGGCATGCGCAAGCTGCGGCGTAGCCAGTTCGCGCCGTCCAGCACGAAGGCGTGGCCCGAACAGAACGCGGCGTAATCCGAGCATAGATAGGCCGCAGCCCAGCCCAACTCGTGCGTCTGGCCCACTCGCAGCGCGGGCTGGCGGATGTCGAGGTTGTGGGCATCGGCAAAGCTGAGATGGGCCGCGCGGTCCTCGTGCGGGAACAGGCCGGGGACGAGGCAATTGACGCGGATGTCATAAGGCGCCCATTCGACCGCGTGGCTCTGCGTCAGGTTGGTGACGGCGGCCTTGGCGGCGGCGGACGGGCTGGTGCCGGGGCCGCCGGTCCACGAATAGGTCGCGCCGATGTTCAGGATCGCGCCGCCGATCCCGTCAGCAATCCGCCGCCGGGCGAACTCGGTCGAGCAGATCCAGGTGCCGTCGAGCACGATTCCCGTCACCGCGCGCCAGGCGTTCAGGCTGAAATCTTCGGACGCCCCGGCCAGGTTTCCGGCGGCGTTGTTGACCAGCTGGGTGATCGGACCGAACGCATCCTCAACCTCGTCAAAGCAGGCTTTCACGGCCGCCGGATCGCGCACGTCCAGCTGCACGCCGATGGCGCGTCCGCCGGCAGCCTCGACCGCCGCGACCCCGCGCGCCCGCTTGTCCGGATCGCGGCTGGCGATGGCGACCGCGCCGCCCAGCCGCCCGAATTCGGCGGCAATCGATTTGCCAAGGCCCGATCCGCCGCCCGTGATGACCGCGACGTCGTTGGCGAACGTGCCTTCGGGCAGCATCCGCGTGCCGCGCGGCGGGGCAGGGCGCAGGCCCTTGTACTGGTCGGTCATGTCATTTCCCTTTGTAGACCGGTGTGCGTTTTTCGCGGAGCGCGGCGCGGGCTTCGGTGTAGTCTTCGGTCTTGAACAGCGCGGTCTGGGCCAGCAGTTCCTGCGCGATCCCGCTGCGGACCGCCCCGGCGGTGCCCTGATCGATCATGGTCTTGGCCATGGCGAGCGCGATTGGCGGCTTGGCGGCGATCGTTTTCGCGATCTCCAGCGCCTTCGCGTCGAGCTCTTCCGGCGCGACGACGAAATCGACCGCGCCCCATTCCAGCGCGGTCTGCGCGCCGATCCGCTCACCCGTCATCACCATGTACTTGGTGCGCGACGGGCCGATCAGATTGGTCAGGTATTGCGTGCCGCCGGTGTCGGGCAGGATGCCATAGTTGATTTCCGGCAGCCCCAGCTTGAGGTCCGAGGACGACACGCGAATATCGCAGCACAGCGCCAGTTCGCACCCGCCGCCGATCACCGCGCCCTTGACGGCGGCGATGAACGGCTTGGGACTGTCGAGCACTTTCAGGCGGCCCTGCTGGTGGCGCCGGACGAAGTGGTAATCGCTTTCATCGCGTGCGCGGTGACCGAGCATCGTGATGTCGCGGCCCGAACAGAACGACTTGCCCGCACCCTGCAGCAGGATCACCCGAACAGCATCGTCAGCCAGCGCCGCATCCAGCACGATGCGATACTGATCGGCCGCCTCGTCATCCATCGCGTTATGCACTTCAGGACGGTTGAGCGTGATCACGCCGACCCCGTCGATCAGTTCGTAAAGGACCTTGTCGGTCATGCAGCTTCTCCCAGCAGGATGTCGCGCCGGGCGGGCGCGATGAAGGACAACAAGTGTGCGCGTTTGAGGCACAGGTGCGGGGCGGCTTCGTCGGTCATCCCGATGCCGCCGTGGACCTGCACGTTTGCCCGCGCGTTTTCGAGTGCGGCCTGATCCGCCAGCTGCTTGGCGGCAGCGATATGGAACGCGGCCCTTGGGTCGCCTGCATCCAGCGCCCCGGCGGCGTAACAGAGCTGCGATCGGGCGACGGCGCAGCGCACCGCCGTGTCCGAACAGATGTGCTTCAGCGCCTGAAACCAGCCAATCGGCCGTTCGAACTGTTCGCGCAGCTTGGCATAATCGGCGGCCATATCGCGCGCCGCATCGGCGCAGCCCACGGCAAACGCGGCGGCCAGCAGTTGCAGGTGCAGCGCCGCGTCCGGCCCGCCCACGGCGGTGAATGGCGGCGCGGGATCGAGGTGCGCGAGCGGCGCGGTCAGGTCCAGCCCCGGTTCCCCGCCCAGATCGGACGGCAGCGGCGTGATCGCGGCCAGACCGCCGACCAGCCCCAGCGCATGGGCCGCGCCGGGCGCGTCGAACACCCGCACCATCCCAAGCGTCAGATCCTTGTCGAGCAGCGCCAGCGCCGTCTTGCCCGGTTGCCCGGCCCAGCGCGCGGCTACGGCCGTGGACAGCAGCGCGATGGGGGCAAGGTGGCGGCCCAGTTCTGCAAAGACCAGCGCCTCGGTCGCGTGGTCCAGGTCCATGCCGGGGGCAGTCATGCCGGTCCAGCCCATCGCTTCGAGTTGTTGCCACAGCGCCGCCGGGCGGTTGCGGGCGGCATCCAGCGGCAGATTGTCGGCGCACCATTCGGCGGTGGCGGTGAGGAAGCTTTCCTGCTCGTCGTTGGGGGTCAGGTCCATGGGGTTACCTCGATTTGGGCAGGCCGAGCAGCCGCTCGGCGATGATGTCGCGCTGGATCTGGGCGGTGCCGCCCGCGATGGTCGCGGCGAACCCGCGCAAGTAGTCGGCGACCAGATTGTCGTTGCCGTATCGGAAATCGAGGATGTCATCCCCGGCCAGCAGCAACCCCATGCGCTCCAGCCGCTGCCCCAGTTCGGCGGTGAACAGCCGGATCACCGATGCTTCGGCCCCCGGTTGCCCGGTGCGTACCACCTGGCTGATGTTGCGGTAGGTCATCGCCCGCAGCGCGGCGACTTCGGCGCGCAGCTGCGCCAGTTGCGCGGCAATTCCGTCGTCCCTGATCGCGCCGGTCTGGCGGGCGCGTTCCAGCAGTTCCTCGATTTCTTCGGACTGCTTGACCTGATCGGCAATGAACCCGGTCCCGCGTTCGAAACTGAGCGTCGACATGGCGACTTTCCAGCCGTTGCCCAGCCCGCCGACGACGTTGTCCAGCGGAATGCGAACATCGTCATAGAACACCTGGGCGAATTCGGTCTGGCCCGACATCTTGCGGATCGTGCGCACTTCGATGCCGGGGGCGTGCATCGGGCAGATCACCCACGACAAGCCCCTGTGGCGCTGCGATCCATCCTCGGTCCGCAGCACCAGTTCCTGCCAGTCGGCCACATGGGCAAAGCTGGTCCAGATCTTCGATCCGGTGATGACCAGCTCGTTCCCCTCGATCCGGCCGCGAGTCCTGATGCCTGCCAGGTCTGACCCGGCGCCGGGTTCGGAAAAGCCCTGGCACCAGATCGCCTCACCCTTCAGGATACGGGGCAGGTGGTATTCCTTTTGCGCTTCGCTGGCGTTCAGGATCAGCGTTGGGCCGCCGTGGTTCACGCCCACGAAGTTCGCCCCGATCCACGGGGCATTGGCGTGGGCGTATTCCTCCAGCCAGATTACCTGCTGGACGATCGACAGCCCGCGCCCGCCGTATTGGGTCGGCCAGTTGATCCCGGCCCACCCGGCATCGAACAGCCGCCGCTGCCACGCCTTGTCGAACGCCAGCGCATCGGCGGCGTCCATCGGGCGGCGCCGGTCTGGCACATTATCGTGCAGCCAGTCGCGGCATTCGGCGCGAAACTGCTGCTCGGCGGGGGAAAATGTTATGTCCATGGGGATCAGGACTCCGGGATTGACGGAACGGTTTGAAGCGGACCACCCTCGCATGCACACACGCAGGTGCGGGCAGGGACGAGGATTGGATGATGGCTGAACCGGCAAGCATGATGCCGCCGCAATTGCAGGACGAATGGCGCAAACTGGGCCTGTGGGGCGACCGTTCGCTGGGGCAGGCGATGACCGAACTGGCTGCGGCGAGGCCCGATGTGCCGCTGCACTTCTTCGGCAGCGAGGGCGAACGCGTCACCACGCTGGGTGCGGTCCATGCCGAAGGGCGGCAGCTGGCCGGATCGTTTCACGCGCTCGGCTTGCGGCCGGGGGACACCATCGCGATGCAGCTGCCCAATTGCCTGGAAAACGCCGCGCTCTATCAGGCCGCCGCGTTGCTGGGCTGCCGGTTGCTGCCGATCGTCCACATCTTTGGCCCGCATGAACTGGGACAAATCCTGGCCGACAGCGGCGCGAAGGCGCTGATCGTCCCGGACCAGTGGCGCGGGATCGATTATCTGGACCGGCTTGCCCGGCTGCCGGATTTGCCCGCGCTGGCGCACCGGATCGTGCTGGGCGAAAGCGTGCCCGCAGGCGCCATTGCGCTGGCCGATCTGCCGCAGGGCGAATGCCCCGAAGTATCGGTTGATCCCGATGATTGCGCGCTGCTGCTCTACACTTCGGGCACCACGGCTGCACCCAAGGGCGTGCAGCACACCTCGCGCAGTCTGCTGGCCGAACTGGCGGCACAGCTGAAGGGCAGCTCTGCCGACGAATTCGGCCTGTCGCCCTGGCCGTCCGGGCATATCGCCGGAACGCTGGGCGTGCTGGGGCATTCGCTGCTCGGCCGCCCGATGGTCCTGCTCGAAAGCTGGGACGCGGCCCTCGCAGCGCAGCTGGTTGAGCGATTTCAGGTCCGGCAGATGTCGGGGACGCCGTTCCACCTGTCGGGCCTGATGGAGGCCGCGCAGCGCGATGGCCGGAACATCACCAGCTTCAGTCAGTTCCTGATCGGCGCGACCATCGTCCCGCCCGCGCTGGTCGCGGCGAGTGAGGCGGCGGGCATTCACTGCTGCCGCTGCTATGGCTCCACCGAAATGCCGACCATTTCGCAGTGCGAGCCCGGCGATCCGCTGGACAAGCGGCTGAACACCGATGGCCGCCCCAATCCGGGCGTCGAAGTGCGGATCGTCGATGACAGCGGCCATGACGTAACCCCCGGCAGCGAAGGCGAAATCGCGGCGCGCGGGGCGGAGCGGTTCACCGGCTACACCGACGCCGCGCTCAATGCGTCGAGCTTCCTGCCCGGCGGGTGGTTCCTGACCGGTGACATTGGCCGGATCGACGCGGACGGCTTTCTGGCGATCACCGACCGCAAAAAGGACATCATCATTCGCGGCGGCGAAAACATCTCCTCGCGCGAGGTGGAGGAACTGCTGCTGCAAATGCCCGGCGTGCGCGATGTGGCCGCAATCGGCTGGCCGGATGCGCGATTGGGGGAGCGGGTTTGCGCAGTGCTGATCGCCGATCCGGACGCCGGTCTGACACTCGAATCGATTGGCGATCATTTCCGCCAGCTGGGCGCCGCGCGGCAGAAGACGCCCGAACAGCTGGTGTTCGTCGATACCCTGCCGCGCACCCCCACGGGCAAGGTGCAGAAGGCGCAGTTGCGCCGCGAACTGGCGGCCGGGACAGCGCAAGGCAGCGATTGAACGCGGCCTGACCGCATCCATGCCCGCCTGAACTGCGCTGCCGTTGGCCAATGCTCCGCTCCTCTATCGGGCGGTCTTTCACCGTTCCCGAGATCCGGCACCATATCGCGCTTGATCTATATTACCTAGTTATATAACTAAGCGCGCGTTGTGGGATAGGACCAGCGGTGCTGTCAATCCTTAATGATGGGTCGAGGTTTCAGGGCCGGGCGCGCCAGTTTCGGCTTGCGACGCGGCGCGGGCGCGGACAAGGGTGCGCCGTTCAATCAATGCCGTTCAACCAGATTCCGGGGTAAACGAGATGCAGAATGCTTTCATTATCGATGCCGTGCGCACGCCGCGCGGGGGCGGCAAGTGGCAAAAGGGCGCGCTGACCCAGCTGCACCCGCAGCACCTTGGCGCGACGGTTCTGAAAGCACTGGTGGAACGCAATGCGGTCGATACCGCCACGATCGACGACGTGATCTTTTCCACCTCGGCCCAGCGCGGCAAGCAGGCGGGCGATATCGGGCGGATGTCGGCGCTGCTGGCCGGGTTCGATCCGGTGGTGTCTGGCATGACGCTCGACCGGTTCTGCGGCGGCGGGATCACGACCGTCGGGCTGGCGACCGCGCAGATCGGTTCAGGTCTTGAAGACATCATCATCGCGGGCGGGGTGGAAATGATGTCCTACCGCGATCACTTGTCCGCACTGGAAGCCGCTGGCGGTCTGCCCCGGATGGGGCGTGACATGGGCAACCCCGCGCTCCACGAACTTCACCCGCAATCGAATCAGGGCGTCTGCGCCGATGCGATTGCCGCGCGCGAGGGCATCACCCGCGCCGATGTCGATGCGCTGGGGCTGGAAAGCCAGCGCCGCGCCGATGCCGCGATCCGCGATGGCCGGTTCGCCCGCAGCCTGGTGCCGGTCTTTCACGAGGATGGATCGCTGGCGCTCGACCGCGATGAATACCCCCGCCCGCAGACCACCGCCGAAGGGCTGGCCGCACTGCGCCCGGCGTTCGGGACGATCATGCATTCCCCGATTGTCGAAGGGGGTGAAACCTTTGCCGAGGCGATCCAGCGCAAGTATCCGGGTCTTGAATGGGATCCGATCCACCATGCCGGCAATTCATCCGGCGTGGTCGATGGCGCGGCGGCGATCCTGCTGGCGTCGGCGGATGCCGTGGCGCGCAATGGCTGGAAGCCGCGCGGTCGCGTGGTGACCTGCGTCAACCAGGGCGATTGCCCGACGCTGATGCTCAACGCGCCGGTCCCCGCCGCAAAGAAGGCACTGGCCAAGGCCGGGCTGACCAAGGACGATATCGACGTCTGGGAAATCAACGAGGCGTTCGCGGTCGTCGCGGAAAAGTTTCAGCGCGACCTCGAGCTTGATCGCAGCAAGGTCAACATCAACGGCGGCTCGATTGCGCTGGGTCACCCGATCGGCGCGACCGGGTCGATGCTGATCGGCACCGCGCTGGACGAACTGGAACGCTCGGGCGGGCGTTACGCGCTGATCACGATGTGCGCGGCGGGCGGCATGGCCCCGGCGATCATCATCGAACGGCTCTGAACCGATAGCACTGGGAGCGAACCGACATGGCGCTGAAGACCCGTATTACCGAACTGCTCGAAATCGAACATCCGATTGTCCAGGGCGGGATGATGAATGTCGGCTTTGCCGAACTGGCCAGCGCCGTGTCCAACGCGGGCGGCCTTGGCATCATCACCGCGCTAAGCCAGCCCAGCCCGGAAGCGCTGCGCGAGGAGATCGAACGCACCCGCGCGATGACGGCCAAGCCGTTCGGCGTGAACATGACCGTGTTTCCCACGATCAATTCGCCTGATTACAAGGCCTATGCCCAGGCGATCATCGACGGCGGCGTGAAGATCGTGGAAACCGCCGGCACGCCTGCCGTGCGTGAAATCTGGGAACAGCTGAAGCCCCACGGGATCAGGATCCTGCACAAATGCACCGCCGTGCGCCACGCGGTATCGGCGGAAAAGGCCGGGGTGGACGTCATTTCGATCGACGGGTTCGAATGCGCCGGGCACCCGGGCGAGGACGATATTCCGGGCCTGATCCTGATCCCGGCTGCGGCTGACAAGGTGAAAATCCCGATGCTCGCCAGCGGCGGGTTCGGGGACGGGCGCGGCCTTGCGGCGGCGCTGGCGCTGGGCGCGGAAGGGATCAACATGGGCACCCGCTTCTGCGCCACGGCGGAGGCGCCGATCCACGCCAACGTGAAGCAGGCCTATGTCGATAATGACGAACGCGGCAGCTTCCTGATCTTCCGCAATTTCAAGAACACCGCCCGCGTCGGCAAGAGCGCCGTGTCCGAAGAAGTCGTCCGCCGCCTCGCGCAGCCGGACGCGACGTTTGAAGACGTGCGCGAGCTGGTGGCCGGCACGGCGGGCAAGGAATTGCTCGAAACCGGCGATCTGACCAAGGGCGTATTCTGGGCCGGTATGGTGCAGGGCTTGATCCACGATCTGCCGACTTGTCAGGAACTGGTCAGCCGAATCGTCGCTGACGCGGAAACCATCATCAAGGGACGCCTCGCCGGCATGATCGGCTGAGCGCGAAGAGAGGACGAAGAACCATGAAGATCGACAACACCACCGCTGCCGTCGTCACCGGCGGCGCTTCCGGGCTGGGCCGCGCGACGGCAGAGGCGCTGGCCGCTGCCGGGGTCAAGGTTGCCATTTTCGACCTGAACGAGGAACTGGGCAGCGAAGTGGCGCAGGCCATCGGCGGGCTGTTCTGCAAGGTCGATATCATGAGCGAGGAATCGGTCATCGCCGGCTATGCCAAGGCGCGCGCCGCGCATGGCCAGGAACGCGTGCTGGTTCACTGCGCGATGGCCAACCGCAAGGGCAAGACCGTGGGCCGCAACAAGGAAACGGGCGAGTTCATCCGCCTGTCGACCGAGGATTTCGAATTCGCCGCGCAGGGCATCCTGATTTCCAGCTACCGCGTGGCATCGCTCTCGGCGCTGGGCATGGCCAGCCTTGAACCGCTGGAAGACGGTGAACGCGGCTGCATCACGCTGACCGCGTCGGTCGCGGCGCAGGATGCGCAGGTCGGGCAGGTGGCCTATGGTTCGCTCAAAGCGGGCGTGAACGGGCTGGTGCTGCCGATGGCGCGCGATCTGATGGACCTGGGCATCCGCGTGAACTCGATCATGCCGGGCATTTTCGGCACGCCGCTGCTCGGCCGCCTGCCGGAAAAGGTGTTCGACAACCTCAGCGCATCGGTGCCGTTCCCCAAGCGCCTCGGCAAGCCGGAAGAGTTCGGCAGCCTGGCGATGGAACTCGTCCGCAACAGCTATTTCAACGGCCAGAACATCCGCCTCGACGGCGCAATCCGCATGGCCCCGCGCTAAAGGTCACCACAAACCCGGTCGGCACTGGCGAGCGCGCTGGGCCGACCGGGTTCGATCCAGGCCGCGGTAAACACGACCCTGGTCACAGACGCGTGGCCCGCTGCACCCGGACGGATTACCCGTTCCAGACCCGGTAAGGCTGTTGATTCAGGGAAGAAATGGTGGACGCACTTGGGCTCGAACCAAGGACCCGCTGATTAAGAGTCAGCTGCTCTACCAACTGAGCTATGCGTCCACACGGCGGTTTTTCCGCGGCCCCGATTCGTCGGGGAGCGCTTCCTCTAGCGGAAATTTCCGGGGAGGGAAGGGGGGAGGTGAACTTTTTTCAGCCGCTCAGGCCGCTGCTGCGTTTGCTCCAGCGCTCCACCGCCATGATTGTGCCGATGCAGATCATATTGGTCATCAGCGATGATCCGCCATGGCTGATCCAGGGCAGCGGAATGCCCACGACCGGGGCCAGCCCCATCACCATCATCACGTTGACCGCCATGTAGAAAAAGATCGTGAAGGTCATCCCGGCGGCCAGCAGCATCGAGAACCGGTCGGGCGCATTCCGGGCCACTTGCAGGCCCCAGCGCAAGATCCACATGAACACGCCCAGGATGAACAAACCGCCCACAAAGCCCCATTCCTCGGCCATGGTGGCAAACGCAAAGTCGGTGTGCGCTTCGGGCAGGTATTCCAGATGGCTTTGCGAGCCATTCCCGAAACCCTTGCCAAAGAACCCGCCGGAACCGATCGCGATCTTGGACTGGCTGATGTGGTAGCCGGTGCCGAGCGGGTCGCTTTCCGGATCGAGGAAGGTCAGCACGCGGTTGCGCTGATAGTCGTGCAGCAGGGTGTAGAACGCCACCGGGATGATGGCGATCGCGGCTGCCCCTGCGCCGATGAACCAGCGCAGCGGCAAACCGGCCAGGAAGATGACCACCACGGCCCCGGCGCTGATCGACAAGGCCGTTCCCAGATCGGGCTGCAGCATCACCAGCAGCGTCGGCACGCCCAGCAACCCGGCTGCGGGCAGCAGCGATCGCCAGCTTTTGGTCATCGCCGGGGGCAGCGTATCGTAGTACCGGGCCAGCATCAGGACGATGCCGGGCTTCATCAGTTCAGACGGCTGAAGGGTCATGAAACCGAGGTTGAGCCAGCGCTGGCTGCCCCCGCCGATCCCGCCGATCAGCTCCACCAGCACCAGCAGCAGCACCAGCACCACGTATCCGGGGAACGCCACCAGCTTCAGAAAATCGCGCGAAAAATGCGAGATCACGAGCGCCATGGCCAGGAATACGGCGAAATGAATGGTGTGGAGCGTCGCCCACGGCTCCAGGTTGCCCCCGGCGGCCGAATAGAGGATCGCCGAGCCAAAGGTGTTGAGCAGCAGCAGCGGCAGGATCACGTGCCATGGCTCGCGCGCGATGGCCTCGGGGATGATCTGCCGGGTCATTGCGGCGATCCGGCCGGAGTGGCGGCGGAAGTTGGTGCGGCCGCTGGCTGGGCAGGCGTGCCGGGCTGAGCCGGCTGCGCGGGCGCTGGCGCAGCTGCCCCGGCGTCCGGTTCTGCCCGGGGCTGCGCGGCCTCGGTATTGATGGCGGGCGGGCGGGCGGCCTCGGCGTCGGCCCGCGCGCCCGCGCGGGCCAGTTCAGCCTCGTTGGCAGCGCGCGGCGCGCTGACGCCGTAGCGGGCGGTGTATTCGCGATACTTGGTGGCCTGACGCTGCTGCGGGGTGCCGCCCCAGCCGGCCTCCATCCCCTGTAGCACTTCCATGGCCTTGGCCGGATCGTACAGGAACGTCATCACATCGCGCGCGATCGGATAAGCCGCGCCAGAGCCGCCACCATGCTGAACCACCACGGCGCAGGCATAGCGCGGCTTGTCGAACGGCGCGAAGCAGATGAAGTGCCCGTGATCGCGGTATTTCCACGCCCCGCTTTTGCCGTCGCTGATGTTCAGGCTGACGACTTGCGCAGTCCCGGTTTTCCCGGCCATCAGCACGTTGTCGATCGGCAGGCGCGCCCGCCCGGCGGTGCCGGGACCATTGACGACATCGCTCATCGCCTGATGAACGAAATCGAGATGTTCCTGCGAGAGGCCGAGCGAGCGGGGCTTTGGCGCGTTCGGATCGAAGATCAGGCGCGGTTGCAGTTCAAGCCCCGATGCAATCCGCGCGGTCATGACCGCCTGTTGCAGCGGATTGACCAGCATGTAGCCCTGGCCAATCGTGGCGTTGACCGTATCGAACACCGCCCAGGGCCTGTTGTATTTCTTCTGCTTCCAGTCCGGATCGGGCACGGTACCATAGGACTGGCCCAGCACCGGCAGGTCATAGGATTCACCCAGCCCCAGACGGCGGGCCATGTCGGCGATCCGCTGCATCCCGACTTTCTGGGCAAAGTGATAGAAATAGACATCGCAGCTTTGATAGATGCCCTTGGCCATGTCGGTATGGCCATGTCCCCGGCGGTTCCAGCAGTGGAACACGCGGTTCCCGACCCGCAGCCCGCCGCTGCAATTGACCGCCGCCTTGGGGTCCAGCCCGGCTTCCAGAAAGGCCAGCGCCACCATCGGCTTGACCGTGGAGCCTGGCGGGAACAACCCGCGCAGCACCTTGTTGCGCAAGGGCACATGATCGTCATCCGACAGCATCTTCCATTCGATCCGGCCGATGCCATCGGAAAAATTGTTCGGATCGAAGCTGGGCATCGATACCATCGAGAGGAGATCGCCGGTCAGGCAGTCCATCACCACCACCGCGCCCGATTCCGGCCCCATCCGCCGCGCGGCGTAATCCTGCAACGGGGCGCTGATCGTCAGCTTCAGCGGCTGGCCGGGCACATCCTCGCGCATTTCGAGATCGCGGACGACTTTGCCCGTGGCCGTCACCTCAACCCGGCGCGCACCGGGGGCGCCGCGCAGTTCCTGTTCAAAGCGCTTTTCCAGCCCGTCCTTGCCAACCTTGAAGCCGGGGGTGATCAGCAACGGATTGCGTTCCTGGGCATAGTCTTCGGCCGAAGCGGTGCCGACATAGCCGATCAGGTGGCCGACTGACGGCCCGGTGGGATACCAGCGCGAAAAGCTGCGCTGGGCCAGCACGCCGGGCAGGTTCGGCAATCGCACGCTGACCGCCGCAAACCGGTCCCAGTCCAGCCCGGCGGCGACTTCGACCGGCTGAAAGCCGTGGGCCTTTTCCAGCTTGTCGCGCAGATCGCGCAGCTGGACCGCGCTGAGTTGCAGCAATTGCCCCAGTTCCGTCAGCGTGCGGTCGGGATCGATCAGCCGATCCGGAATCAGGTCCACCCGGAAATCGGCGCGATTGGCGGCCAGCGGGGCGTTGTTACGATCCAGGATTGCCCCGCGGCGCGGCGGGATCAGGGTCAGGTTGACGCGGTTGCTTTCCGACAGCGTGCTGTACTTGTCGTTCTGGACCAGCCCGATCCAGGCCATCCGCGCCGCCAGCAGCACGCCGACGCCCAGTTGCAGCCCGCCGATCACGACGCTGCGCCGTTCAAAGCTGTTTTTCAGCGTGCCCGAACTGACATGATTGCTGGCACCCAGCATCAGATTTGCCGCACCGCGATCAGCCGGAACCGGTCGGTCGCGCCGACGATCCGCGCGGCCAGCGGATAGGCCAGCACCGCCACGGCCAGTTGCGGCAACACCACCTGCACCGGCGTCGCGCCGCCCGCCAGATTGGCAATGGTGAGCGCAAGCAGCAGATAGGCCGCGACCACGCCGGCGGCCAGCAGCCAGTCCAGCGCGAACCCGCGCCACGGAAACCGGGCCTCGAAATAGTCCATCCCGATCATGGCAATTGACCAGAGCGCCATGGCCGATCCGAACGGCTGGCCGCTGAACAGGTCATCGAACAGCCCCAGCGGCAACCCCGCCCAGACCGGGAACAACCCCGGCCGCAGCTGCTGCCAGGCCATCAGGAACAGGAAACCCAGCGGCGGCAGCACCGGGGCCGAGGCGACCAGCGGCAACAGCGAGGCGAGACTGCCCAGCATCACCAGCACCCACGGCGCCGCGACGGCCAGCACCGGGGAAGGCGCGCGATTGATCCGCTGGCGCGGGTAATCGTGACGATCGCCGGAAAGCGGACCGGGCATTACTGCGGCTCCGGCGGGGAAGCCCCGGGCGGTGCGGGCAAGTCGGCGCTGAGCGCGGGTTGGGTCCAGAGCGGCTGGACTTCCACAAATTCGGTGCTGCCCGGATCGCTGAGCGGGCGGGCGATTGCGCCGTCACGGGTAAGCTCGGTGATCACCGCAACCGCTGTGCCCGGCCAGTACAGCCCGCCAGAGCCGGACGTGACCACCGCATCGCCCGGCTTCAGCGGGTTGATCCCGATGTTGATGAGCCGCAGTTGCAGCGATCCATCCGCGCGCCCGGTGGCGAACGCGGGGATCCCGTCGCTGGCGCGGCGCACCGGCACGACGCTTTCGGTGTCGGTGATCAGCAGCACCCGCGCGCTCGACCGCCCGACTTCCAGCACGCGCCCGACCAGCCCCAGCGGCGAACGCACCGGCATTCCCACCTTTACGCCCTGGGCAGTGCCCACGCCCAGCACGGCGAACCGCCGCGTGCTGGCAGAGGTCGATCCGATCAGCCGCGATATGGCAACCGGGCGCGGGTCCTGCTCGGCCAGTTTCAGCAAGGCTTTAAGCTGGGTGTTCTCATGCCTGATCGCTTCGGCCTCGCGCAGCTGGACGCGGGCGATGGCCACTTCGCGCTCCAGCTTTGCGACATGGCTGCCGGAGGTGAAGAACCCGCCCAGCGTTGCCAGCACCCCGCGCGTTTCGGTCCGCCCTTTGGCGGCCAGCTCTCCGGCCGGGGCGGTGACATCGCTGGCGAGCGTCCGGCCGGTGGAAAAGGCACCGCTGTTGCCGGTCGAAATCAGCAGCACACCCGCTCCAACAGCCAGGCCGGTGAAAGCGATCAGATAGCCCAGAAAGTTGCCGTATTGCGCCCTGCGTGAATAGCCGGGGCGCCGGTTTGCAGGCGGCAGCATCCAGCCTTACTCCTTCCGCCCGGCGCTGCTGGAGCCAGGCGCCAGCATTCAGGCCGTGATCAGCACGCCGCGGTAGATCGGGTCTTCCATGGCGCGCCCGGTGCCCAGTGCGACGCAGGAAAGCGGATCTTCCGCGACACTGACGGGCAGGCCGGTTTCCTCACGCAGGTATTCGTCCAGCCCCTTGATCAGCGCGCCGCCGCCAGTCAGCACAATGCCCTGATCGACGATATCGGCGGCCAGTTCCGGCGCGGTGTTTTCCAGCGCGATCCGCACGCCCTCGACAATCGCGCCGATTGGTTCGGACAGCGCTTCGGCGATGTTGGCCTGGGTAATGGTGATTTCCTTGGGCACGCCGTTGACCAGATCGCGGCCCTTGATCTGGATCGATTCCCCGACCCCGTCCGCCGGGACCATGGCGACGCCGTAATCCTTCTTGATCCGTTCGGCGGTCGATTCCCCGATCAGCAGGTTGTGATGGCGGCGCACGTAGGACACGATCGCTTCATCCATCTTGTCCCCGCCGACGCGCACCGATGTGGTATAGGCGAGGCCGCGCAGCGACAGCACGGCCACTTCGGTCGTCCCGCCGCCGATATCGACCACCATCGAGCCGACCGGTTCGGTCACGGGCATGTCCGCGCCGATCGCGGCGGCCATCGGTTCCAGGATCAGGTAGACCGCGCTGGCCCCGGCGTTGCTGGCAGCATCGCGGATTGCGCGCTTTTCAACCGAGGTCGCGCCCGAGGGCACGCAGATCACGATTTCCGGATAGCGCAGCAGGCTTTTCTTGCCGTGGACCTTGCGGATAAAATACTTGATCATCTCTTCGGCGACTTCGATGTCGGCAATCACGCCGTCGCGCAGCGGGCGGATCGCCTCGATGCTGGCCGGGGTCTTGCCCATCATCATTTTCGCGTCGTCGCCCACGGCCTTGACCCGCTTGATCCCGTTGATCGTTTCGATCGCCACGACCGAGGGTTCATTCAGCACAATTCCGCGATCCTGAACGTAGACCAGCGTATTGGCGGTGCCCAGATCGATCGCCATGTTCTGAGAGCCGAATTTAAAGAAGCGCGACAGGAACGAAGACATTGAGAAGTCCGTACTTTTTGCCCCGAACAACCCGCGATTCGCAATTGTTTCCGGGGAAGGGGTGAGCGTAAGAGGCGCCGCCTTAGCGCAAGGCATGGTGAAAGGCCAAAAATTTGTGCTGAAACCGGGGGTTTTCCCCACTCTTGATCTCGAATTTCCGGCAACTCGTCGCTACGCACGGGGGATGCCCGACATTCGCCGCCTGCCCGATACCCTGGTCAACCGCATTGCGGCGGGCGAAGTGGTGGAACGTCCGGCTTCGGCGCTGAAGGAACTGGTCGAAAATTCGATCGATGCGGGCGCGCGGCAAGTCACCGTGCGGCTGACCGGCGGAGGGCTGGACGGGATCGAAGTGACCGACGACGGCTGCGGCATGCGGCCCGATGAAATCGCGCTGGCGCTGGAGCGCCACGCCACGTCCAAGCTGCCGGATGACCAGATCGAACTGGTCGCCACGCTGGGTTTTCGGGGGGAGGCGCTGCCATCCATCGCCAGCGTTTCGCGGCTCACGCTGGAAAGCCGCCCGCGCGGGAATGCGGAAGGCTGGCGGCGCGTGGTGGATCACGGCGCCGTCACCGGCGATGGCCCCGCCGCGCTGCCGCCGGGCACGCGGATCCGGGTTGAGGATCTGTTCGGCAAGATCCCCGCGCGGCGCAAGTTCCTGCGCTCGGCCCGCAGCGAATATGCCGCGTGTCTGGATGTGGTGCGTCGTCTGGCCATGGCGCGGCCCACCGTGGGGTTTGTGCTGGAACACGATGGCCGCCGCGTGCTGGCGGTCCAGCCGGGCGATTCCCTGCCGCACCGGGTGGCGCAGCTGGTCGCGCGCGAACTGGCCGAGGATGGCGTGGTGATCGAGCTGGAGCGCGGATCGGCCAGGCTGTCGGGCGTGGCGGGTCTGCCCACGTTCAATCGCGGCGTGGCCGATCATCAATACCTGTTCGTCAATGGCCGCCCGGTGAAGGACCGGCTGCTGGTGGGCGCGGTGCGCGGGGCCTATGCCGATATGCTGGCGCGTGACCGGCACGCGGTGCTGGCGCTGTTCCTGGACATTCCGCCCGAGGACGTCGACGTCAACGTCCACCCGGCCAAGACCGAGGTGCGGTTCCGCGATCCGGCGTTCGTGCGCGGGTTCATTGTTTCAGGCCTGCGCCATTCGCTGGAAAGCGCCGGGCAGCGCAGCGCCCAAGGCCCCGCCGCGCCCGCGATGGGCAACTGGCAGGCCGAACCGATCACCCGCACCAGCGAACCCGCCCCGGCGCTGGCATCGCTGTTCGCGCGCCAGTATGCGCCCTCCAGTGCGGCGGTGCGCGATGCCGGGGTGGCGTGGCGCGGCTATGAGCAATCGGTCATGGCCCCGCCCGCCGCCCGCGCCGAAGTGGCCGAGGACGCGCCCGCCCCGTCCGCGCAGCACCCGCTCGGCGTCGCACGCGGGCAGGTCGCGAACACATACATCGTGGCTGAGGCTGAAGACGGACTGGTGATCGTCGATCAGCACGCCGCGCATGAGCGACTGGTGCTGGAGCGGCTGAAAGCGGCGGGTGCGCAAGGTTCGGTCACCGCCAGTCAGGCGCTGTTGCTGCCCGAAGTGGTCGAACTCGATGAACCATCCTGCGACCGGCTGGAGGAACGCAGCGCCCAGCTGGCTGAATTCGGGCTGGCGCTGGAACGGTTCGGCCCGACCGCGATGCTGGTCCGCGCGGTGCCATCCGTGCTGGGCAAAAGCGACGTTCAGGCGCTGGTCCGCGACGTGGCCGATGATCTGGCCCAGAACGGTGATGCATTGCTGCTGGGCGAACGGCTCGATCTGGTGTTGGCAACGATGGCCTGCCACGGCTCGGTCCGCGCCGGACGCACGCTCTCGGTCGCGGAAATGAACGCCCTGCTGCGCGAAATGGAAGTTACCCCGCGCTCCGGCCAGTGCAACCACGGCCGCCCGACCTGGGTCAAGCTGGCGCACGGCGACATCGAGAAGCTGTTCGGGCGGAAATAGCCATACTCGTCACCCTGAACTCGTTTCAGGGTCCAGGTCTCGGCATGGCCAGAGGGTGCGAGGGCAAGCACGGCGACGGCTTGGGTGCGCGCCGTCGCACCGACGAATTTGCGGCACGATGGACCCTGAACCAAGTTCAGGGTGACGGGATTTTTGTGGGCGCAGGCAGGGCAAGTCCCTGATCTTTTCGTCACCCTGAACTCGTTTCAGGGTCCATGTCTCGCCATGTCCAGAGGGTGCGGGGGGCAAGCATGGCGACGGCTTGGGTGCGTGCCGTCGCACCCATGAATTTGCAGCACGATGGACCTTGAACCAAGTTGGCGTTTATCCCCTTCGCCACCGTAAAGTCTAAACCGTCATGCTGAACTTGTTTCAGCATCCATTTCTCGGCCCGCACTGTCCGTGCAGGAGGAGAGATGGACCCTGAAACAAGTTCAGGGTGACGCATGTGGTGGGAACGTATGTAAACGGCATAAGCGCCAACCAAGTTCAGGGTGATGGGATGTTTTGTGGGCGCAGGCAGGCCAAGTCCCTCCGCTTCCCCCAGACCCCGTTCGTCCTGAGCTTGTCGAAGGGCTGCTTTTCCGGGGTTCTGCCGTGACTTACCCAAGGCAAGGACGGCCCTTCGACAAGTTCAGGACGGGCGGGGTGGGGGGTAGGCGGTGAGAAGGTGGGGGGCACCCCCCGGATCAATCCCCGCGCACGCGGATCAGGCCGATGGATTTCATGCTCAGCACCGCCACGTCGTCCTGGTTGAACACCCGCACGGTGGACTGAAAGCTGCCCATTTCCGGGCGTGACTGGCTTTGCTTTTTGGAGGTCAGTTCGGTTTCCACGCGCAGGACGTCACCCGGAAAGACCGGGCGCAGCCAACGCAGTTCGTCCAGTCCGGGAGAGCCGAGCCCGGCCTGCTTGCGCTCGGTAATGTTGTCCACCAGCATCCGCATGACCATGGCGCAGGTGTGCCACCCACTGGCCGAAAGTCGGCCAAAGTGGGTGGCGCCTGCGGCGGCATCGTCGAGATGGAAGGGCTGGGGATCATACTTTCCGGCAAAGTCGATCACTTCCTCGCGCGTTACCTCGTAACGCCCGAACGCCGCCTTTGTCCCCACTTCGAGATCCTCGAAACAGACCAGCCCGTCATCCATCCTTCAGTTCCCCAGCATCAGTTTCGCAAACACCGTGTAGCCTATTGGGCTGTTCCCGTAATACGGGTCAAGCGCTGCTGGCTTGGCATAGGCGGACAGGCTGCCCCCCAGTGCGAGGCTGACCGGTCCCAGCGGGATGCGCCGGGCATAACCGGCCTGGAACTTGGTGACCCGGAAGGTCTGGTGGTGCAGCGGGTGGTGGTGATCGGGAAACAGCTCGTCATTGGCGACGTTCTCGACCCGCCCGAACAGACTGTTGTGCGCATCAAGGTCCCAGTTCACTTCACCCAGCCATGCGGTCAGCGAATGGCCCGGCACGCGGTCCTTGTTGCTGAACGCGGCCATCGCCGACACGCCCGTGCCGCTGGCGTAGTGGGCCGAGGCGGTGAAGCGGTACTCATCCTCACCGGGGTGGAGCGCTTCGGGCTGCTTGATCTGGCCATAGCTGGCCTGCACCGCCCAGCGCGGGCTGGGCGTCAGCGTGGCGCGGACCGACCACGAATCGAGTTTGGGCGTCTCGATGTTCCAGCGCCGTTCATCCGGCTCCGCCCCGCGAAACGCGCTGGCTTCCAGCTGGAACGCCTTGCCCGCGTACCCGGCGGTGATGACGCCGTATGTGATGTGGGTCGAATCGAACCAGTGGTGGGTGATCGGCGGTTCGGGATTATACTTGGCCGAGGCCCGGTGCATGAACGCGCTTGGCCCCAGCGCCGGTTCGCCAACCGGGCCACCATAGAGGAACAGCGAGCCGTCCCCCAGGTTGAAATCCACCCGCGCGGCCAGTTCCATGAACAGGTCATGCGGATGCTGGCGGTCGATCAGTGGCAGGCCCAGCGCGGTCTCACCGGTTGCGAACAGGTTGGGATAGCCCGCCGGGTCCATCGCCGGTTCCAGGCTGAGCATCGATTTGAACTGGACCTTGCCCCAGTCGGTATCGCGTGTGGCGCTGAGCATCGCCATCGAAGTGACATGGGCCTTGTCATCCCCGCGCGGTCCGCCGTGGTCGGTGTACTGGAGCGAGGCATTGCCGTGGACCATCACCATCCAGTCCCCGGCATTGATGTGCAGCCCCTGCATCGCGCCCTCGTTGCCGGGCAGGCGGGCGGTGCCGGACCCTTCGGCGTAAGGCAGGTCCGCGCTGGCATGGCCAGCGTGCGCGGCTTCGGGGGCGGGGTGGTGCATGGTCGAATGGTCATGCTCCTGCGCGAAGGCGGGAGGCGACAGGGCGGAGGCGCAGGCAAGCGCCGCCAGAGTGCGGTAAATCATTGGAATATCCTGAAGTTCGGCAATACGGGACCGGCCCGGTCGGGCGCGGCCAGAGGTAACCGGTTCAGGCTTTGGGCGGGGGTGTATCCGGGCCGCTGCGGGCCAGCGCGGCAGCGCTGGTCAGGGCCGGGACCGGCGGCTGGCCGGGCAGGGCCAGCGGTTCGCTCGCCGCCGGAACGAACCCCAGCGGGGCAATGCAGCCGATGCAGTCATGCTTCATCGGGGCGGGTGACTGCGGGTGGTGCGCCGGGGCGGGAGCGGACTTGCCGTGGCAATCCATCACCGCTTCCGCCGCCGGTGCCGCAGGGTGCGCCAAAGGCATGGCCGCCGCGGGGAGGGCGAGGCACGCGATCAGGACAGCCATGAGGAACCGGCTCAGCATGATGTCGCTATAGTCCCGCCGCGGCGCGTTGCCAATCAGACGTTGAACTTGAAGTGCAGGACGTCGCCATCGGCGATGACGTATTCCTTGCCTTCCTGCCGCAGCTTGCCCGCTTCCTTCGCGCCCGTTTCCCCGCCCAGCGCGATGTAATCGTCAAACGCGATGGTTTCGGCGCGGATGAAACCGCGCTGCATGTCGGAATGGATTTCGCCCGCCGCTTCGGGGGCCTTGGCGCCCTTGTGGACGGTCCAAGCGCGGGCTTCCTTCGGCCCGACGGTGAAGAATGTGATCAGGTGCAACAGCTCATAGCCCGAGCGGATCACGCGGGCGAGGCCGGTTTCGTGGAGGCCCATCTCCTCCAGGAAGACCATGCGTTCCTCGGCGTCCATGCCGACCAGTTCGCTTTCGATCGCAGCGGAAACGATCACCGCTTCGGCGCCTTCGGCCTTGGCTTTTTCGAACACGCTGGCGGTAAAGACGTTGCCGTTCGCGGCGCTGGTTTCCTCAACGTTGCAGACATAGAGCACCGGCTTGGCGGTCAGCAGCTGGGCCTGGTCGAACACGCGGCGTTCTTCCTCGTCGGTCGGCCGGGCGAGCCGGGCAGGCTTGCCGGCGCGCAGCAGTTCCAGCGCGGGTGCCAGCACGGCGGCGAGCAGCTTGGCGTCCTTGTCGCCCTGCGCGGCCTTTTTCTGGGCGGCGGGAACCCGCTTTTCCAGGCTTTCCAGATCGGACAGCATCAGTTCGGTCTCGACCGTATCGGCATCGGACACCGGGTCGATCTTGTTGTCGACGTGCTGGATGTCGTCATTCTCAAAGCAGCGCAGCACGTGGACGATCGCGTCCACTTCGCGGATGTTGCCCAGGAACTGGTTGCCCAGCCCTTCGCCCTTCGACGCGCCGCGCACGAGGCCGGCGATATCGACGAAGCCCAGCTGGGTCGGGATGATCTTCTGGCTGCCGGCGATTTCGGCCAGCTGGTCCAGCCGGGGATCAGGCACGCCGACGTTGCCGACGTTCGGCTCGATCGTGCAGAACGGATAGTTCGCCGCCTGCGCCGCCTGCGTTTCGGTCAGTGCGTTGAACAGGGTGGACTTGCCAACATTCGGCAGCCCGACGATCCCGCAGCGGAAACCCATTTCATTCTCCGGTATAAGTGTTGCGGCGGCCCATAGCGGGGGCGGGGCGGTTTGACCAGTTCGCGGAAGGCCAGCGCAGCGGCTTCACCGAAATTTCAGGGATTGCGGCTATTGCGGAGGGGTGATGAACCGGTTGACCCGCCTTGTGCTGCCGCTGACCAGCGCGCTGATCCTTGCCGCTTGCGGAACCAGTCCCGCCGAGCGGCTCGATACGGCCCGTCAGGAAATCGCGCGGCAGAACTATCTCGCCGCGCTGGAGGCCTTGATCCGGGTGGCCCCGAATGATCCGGCCATCGCTTATGTACGCCGCCAGTTGCAGGCGCGATAGTTCAGTCCTGGACTTGCCATCATGCGGCGGCCCATAGCGGGGGCGGGCGGTTTGGCCAGTTTCACGAAATCTTTAGCGCCGGGTGCGATCATGCTGCCATGAAAACACACGCCGCCATCTCCGCCCTCGCTGCCGTCCTGCTGCTGTCCGCCTGCGCGAAAAGCCCTGAGGAACTCGCCCAGCAAGCGCGCACCGAATTTGCCGCGAACGATTACGGCGCGGCGCGCACCAGTCTGGTTGCCGCGCTGACCGTGCGCCCGGATGACCGGGAGCTGCAATTACTGCAAGTCCGCACGCTGCTGGCGCTGGGCGACGGGGAAGGCGCGCGCAGCGCGGTCGAGCGGCTGGCAGGGAACAAGCCGCCGCAAGGCGTGCTGGGCCAGTTGGCGGCGGAGGCCGCCTTGCTGCGCAAGGCACCCGATGTTGCGGTAACGCTGCTGACGGGTGACGGATCAGTCGAGGCGAACCGGCTGCGCGCTGCGGCAGCGCTGCAGAAACAGGATGCGGCGGGTGCGATCCGGTATCTCGATCAGGCCGTCGCGGCTGGCGGCAGCGGCGCGGTATTCGCCGATTACACGCGGTTGCTGCTGCTGAACGACGATGTAGCCGGTGCACAGGCGATGCACGCCAGGGCGCAGGCGATGGCGCCAGGAATGCTTGCAGTGCAGTTGACCGGTGCTGAGCTGGCGATCCGGCAAGGCGATCTGGCCCGTGCGCTGGCCAGTTATACCAAGGCCGCGCAGACGTATCCGGGCAATACCGCGGCGATGACCGGAAAAGCCGCCGTGCTTGGCGATCTGGGCCGGTTTGACGAGATGGAACAGGCGCTGGCCCCGCTGGCAGCGGCTGCGCCGAAGGATCCGGTCGTGGCCTATCTCAAGGCCCGCCTCGCGGCATCGCGCAAGAACTGGGACGGTGTGCGTCAGGCGATCCTGCCGGTTGAGGCCGGGCTGGGGCAGCAGGACCCGGTGCGTCTGATCTATGCCGAAGCCCTGACCAATCTGGGGCAGGCCGAGCTTGCCATTGCGCAGGCGGCACCGATCGCCCGCGCCAATCCCGACAACCGCGAGGCCTTGCGGATTCTGGCTGAGGCGCAGTTCCGGTCAGGTGATCCGGGTGCCGCGATGCGCACGTTTGCTCCGGTCGTGCAGGGCAACGCGGTGCGGCCCGAGGAACTGGCGCTTTACGCCCGCCTGGCCAAGGCGGCTGGCGCACCCGATGCCGGTTCGCTGGCGAACCGGGCCAAGGCTCCGTCCCCGCAGGCGCTGGGCGCGGACCTGGCCGAAGGCGATGCCGCTATGAAAGCGGGTAACTGGGCGCGCGCGGCGGTGGCTTATGATCGAATTCTGGCCGTGACCGACGGCCGCAACGTGCTGGTGCTCAACAACATGGCCTATGCCCAGGCGATGCTGGGCAATCTGGATCGCGCCCGCGAACTGGCTGACAAGGCGCTGAAGCTGGCCCCGGACAATGCCTCGGTGCTCGATACGGCGGGCTGGGTGCGGATCCGGTCCGGCAAGGATCTGGAACAGGGCAAGGCCCTGTTGCGCAAGGCAGCCCAGAAAGCACCGGGCAACGCGGCAATCCGCGCCCATCTGGCCGAAGCAGAAAATCGGGGCGGCTAACAGGATTTTTGCCCTGCGCCGCCCCGTCAGAATGCTGGATTAGTCAGATCAGGCCGCCGCGAACGTCAGGCGGCGGCGGCGGGTGCGCAGCGCCAGCAGCAGCAGCGCGCCGCCCATCAGCCCGACCATGCCCGGTTCGGGAACTGAAGTCCCACCCGTCGAGGTTGAGCCGCCGGACGTGGTCCCGCCCGACGAGGTCGAGGTGAGCGTGCCCGATCCGCTGGCCGAAGTGACATTGCCCGCCCCGGTGATCGACTGATACCGCACGAAGAAATCGCTCAATGTCAGCGATGTCAGCGGCTGGCTGAAGTTCAGGGTGAGCGAGCCGGTGCCGGTCGCGCCGTCCAGCAGGCCACCGCTTCCGCCGCCAGCGCAGCTGCCGGTCTTGGCGTCCTTGAAGCACACGTCGATCGCGCCGATGCCGTTGGGATAAGTCGAGTTCAGCGTGGTATAGCTGAACGCCCCGGTCGACGATGCGCTGGAAATGGTGGGGTCGGTGTTGAAGGCGAACGACGAGACCCGCGAGGTCAACGGGTCGCTCGTCGTGTTGCTCAGCGAGTAGTTGAACGTATAGCTTGTGCTGGTCGAGCCGGTCAGCGTGAACGTCGCCGAAGACGTCAGATCGGCGATTTCCATGCTGTCGGCAAAACCGTTGAACGAGAACGTGAACGACTTGCCCACGTCGCCCGAACCCAGCGTGATCGCATCGGCCATGGCCGGCGTTGCGGTAAACATCAGGCTGGCGGCTAGGGCGGGCAGCAGCTTTGCGGTCATGTTCATGTTGAATCCCCAATGCAATGGTTGACGTAAGCGTTGCCGATTCCAACGCAATCACCGTGCCAATCGTGGATTTCCTAGCACCTCACTGGTTAACGGGTCGCTGCGACTGGTGCGATTGTAAAGTGCATCGACAGACCTCGTGGTTAATCATGCACGGCCTTGACCCATGGCCCGACCGGTGAATTGCCCAGCCAGGCCACCTGCGTTTCGGCGGCGACGCGGTTGATGGCTTCCTGGGGCTTGTTGCCGGGATGGACCGCGCGGCGCAGCGGGCGGCGTCCGGCGGGCAATGCGGCGATTTCGGCAATGGCGCGCGGGACATCGGCGGGATCGGCGCTGCGGCCCGATCCGGTTTCGGTGCCCATCCGGGCGATCAGTTCCGGATAGCCAGCGGCGCGTTCGGCATCGATCCGGGCTTTCAGTTCCAGGTTATACCGGTTGCGGTTGACCCAGACTTTGGTGGGATAGCCGCCGGGCTGGATAATGCAGACCTCTACCCCGTGCGGAGCCAGTTCATAGGCGAGCTGCTCGCTCAGCGCTTCGAGCGCGAACTTGGTGGCGGAATAGTGCCCGCCCGCCGGGGCGATGACCCGGCCCAGCTGGGATGAGATGTTGAAGATCAGCCCCGATTTGCGCGCGCGCATCGCGGGCAGGACCGCGCGGATCACCCGCTGCACGCCGAACACGTTGGTATCGAACGCCAGCTGCGTGGCGGCCATGTCCTGCACTTCGACCGGGCCGGTGACGCCAATTCCGGCGTTGTTGATGACGATATCCAGCGCGCCGCCCGCCATCCGCTGGGCGGTGCCGACCGCCTCGGCAATCTCTGCGTCGGACTGCACATCGAGCGGCAGAACAGTGATGTCCAGGCTTTCGCGGGCGGCCAGTTCGATCAGCTCATTCGCCTCTGGGCGCGGCAGGTTGCGCATCGTGGCGAACACCTTGGCCCCGAGCCGCGCGTAATGTTCCGCGCCAACGCGGCCAAACCCGCTCGACGCACCGGTGATGAACACGGATTTGCCCTTCAGGCTGGGCGCGGCCGGATCGGCGGCGCTGGCGGGCAGCGTGGCCGCCGCAGCGGCGGCGGTGGTGGCAGCAAGCAGCGAACGGCGGGTCAGTTCAGGCATGGCGCTCTCCGGGCATGGTTTGCGCGCGAGAATAGTTGGCTGACGGCCGCTGTCGAGTGAACTTTAGGGCTGGGGGGGGCAGTCTTGCTGACGCAATCAGTCTTGCTGACGGAGCGCCACGTCGCTCATGAAGCGGGCGTTGTCGCCCTTGGCCAGCCATTCGGCCTCGCCCGCGATCGCGCCCAGCATGTCGGTCAGCGGGTCCATTTCGGCCTTGGCGAAATTGCCCAGCACGTAACCGGTGACGCGGTCCTTGTGGCCGGGGTGGCCGATGCCCAGCCGTACCCGCCGGAACTCCGCGCCTAGGTGCTGGTCGATCGAGCGCAGGCCGTTATGGCCGGCGGTGCCGCCGCCCTGCTTCACCTTGACCCTGAACGGAGCGAGATCCAGCTCGTCATGAAACACCGTCAGCGCATCGGTGCCAAGCTTGTAGAAGCGCAGCGCCTCGCCCACGGCGCGGCCGCTTTCGTTCATGTAGGTCGCGGGTTTGAGCAGCAGGATCTTTTCGCCGCCGATCCGGCCTTCCTGCAACCAGCCCTGAAACTTCTTCTGGACCGGGCCGAAGCTGTAAAAATCCGCAAGGGTATCGGCCACGATAAAGCCGATGTTGTGCCGGTGCAGCGCATATTGCGGACCGGGATTGCCAAGGCCGACCCACAGTTGCATCACACCGCCTCCGTAACAGCAAAGCGCCCCTGCGCGGACGGGGGCCTTGGCCGGTCAATGCCGGACAACGCCCCCTGCCTGCGCAGAGGCGGCAATGCGTGTGCGCGTCTTAGTTCGTGTCACCTTCCGCCGAACGCAGGCCCGAAGGCGCAACGAGCGTGGCGATGGTGAAGTCGCGATCGGTGATCGCGCTGGCCGAACCGGCGGGCAGCTTGACGTGGCTGATGTGGATCGAATCGCCCAGATCGAACCCGGCAACGTCGATGCTGATGTCGTCAGGAATCTTGTCCGCGTCGCAGATCAGTTCCAGTTCGTGGCGAACGATGTTCAGCACGCCGCCGCGCTTCAGCCCCGGCGAGGCTTCTTCGTTGGCGAAAATCACCGGAACGGCAACGTGAACCTTCGCATTGCCGGTCAGCCGCAGGAAATCCGCGTGGAGCGGGCGCGAGCTGACGGGGTGGAAAGCGACGTCCTTCGGCAGCGTCTTCACGGTCTTGCCGCCAACTTCGACCTCGACGATCGAGTTGAGGAAGTGGCCGGTGCCCAGCAGCTTGTTCAGCAGCTTTTCCTCGACGTGGATCGCGAGGGGCTCTTCATTGCCACCATAGACAACAGCGGGGACGCGGCCTTCACGACGCAGTGCACGGGAGGCTCCCTTGCCAGCCCGTTCGCGCGTCTCAGCCGGCAGGTGCAGAGTATCGCTCATTGCATTTGCCTTTCAAAACGAGATTGTTCCATTTCCTCCGGCCACGCCTCCAGGGATGACCATGCCGGGGAAGCGCGGGCCATTAGCCGCAAGCGCGGTGAAAAGCAAGGGAATTGCGGCTGTCGCGCCGTCCGCCGCCTAGCGGAAACGGTGCCAAAGGTACGTGACCACCGACGCCGCGAGCGCGAGCAGCATCATGGTCATGTGCGAAACCGGCTCGATCACGCGGGCCATGGTCAGTGTCTGCACGATCATGGCGGACGTCACGGCCGTATAGAAGCCGACCGTGTTGCCCCACAGGATCGCGCGTTCTTCCTGCTCGTCGATGGCGCGGTGGTGCCAGAACGCCCCGATCAGCGCGAACAGGGCCACCACCACGGAGAACACGATTGCGAACGTCGGATGGATTTGACCCGGCGCGGTATAGATCGATCCGCCAAGCCCCTGTCTCACCGCATAGAGCACGGCCACGGCGGCAAGGCCGGGCAGCAGCATCGCGCGCCACACCCGGCGCTGGCGGAGGCGGGCGCGCTGTTCGCCGGGAATGGCGGAATTGGGGTCAGGCCTGGTCATCAAAGATCTCCTCGATCGAAGTGTCGAACAGGCGGGCGATCCTGAATGCCAGCGTCAGCGATGGGTCGTGCTTGCCGGTTTCGATGGCGTTCACGGCCTGGCGCGATACGTCGATGCGGCCAGCCAGTTCAGCCTGGCTCCAGCCGCGCGCGGTGCGCAGTTCTCTTACGCGGTTGTGCATTCTGGCTCACTCGTCATGTCAGGTAAACATGACATAGCGCGATTCGATTTGATGTCAAGTTAACATGACACCGCGCTGAGTTACTGCACCCGCCGCACCGTGTAGCCCTGCGCGGCGAGCAAGGCGGGCACGCCTTCCGGCCCGGCCAGATGCGCCGCGCCAACCGCGACGAAGGGCTGCTCGCCCGCCGCCATCAACTGCCGCAGCCGTTCGGTCCAGGCCCGGTTGCGGGCCGTCAGCAGCGCGGCCCGGAGTTCCGGGTCGGTCAGGAAATCACGGTTCGTCTCGGCCGTGATCGCGGCCATGTCGCCCGTGGCCCAGGCCTGCTCCATCCGCCGCGCATCATCCAGCGGAGCCTTCACCCCGCGCAGCACCGCCAGCAGCAGTTCGACCTGATCGTCCTCGGCCAGCCGGTCGAAGATGCCCAGCTGCGCTTCCGCGCCCTCGAACTCGCCCACCGCCTTGCGATACTGGCGGACCAGCGCGCGGTCGACGCCGTTGCTGCTGTCCAGCCCGGATTTCGCGGAAATCCCCTGCTGGAGCGTCAGCGCCGCCGCCCAGGTTTCCAGCCCGTCCAGCTTGCCGGTCAATCCCAGATCGGCCAGCACGCGCTCCAGCGCCGGACGGTTGGCTGGCGGCACCCGCGCGGTCAGCGGCGGCAGGCCGGGGGACTGGCCCAGCCGCGCGAACGTCCCCGCCAGCGCCGCGCCATCGTTGATCTTCGCGACTTCCAGCACCAGCCGGTCCGACGCGGCCAGCGCGGCCTCAACCTTGTCGGAGCGCCAGTCGACCGGATCGGGCAGGGCGTGGATCGTCCCGAACAGCCATGCGCGCTGCCCGGCCGGGCCGGTCACTTCCCACATCGCGGGCGTAACCTCTGGCGCGGGCTTGCAGGCCGCAGCCGCGAGCGCCAGCGCTGCGGCCAGCAGAACCCGCTTACTGAACACGCTGCGTCGCAACCCCGCCGCGCGCCAGATAATCCTGCACGCTGTCCTTGCCGCCGAGATGGCCAGCGCCGACCGCGACGAACACCGTTCCCGGCGTATCGAGCCGCGCGCGCAGCCATGCGGCCCAGGCCTTGTTCCGGTCGGTCAGCAGCGCCTGCATCATCGCCGGGTCTTCCTGTTCCGCGTTCATCAGCGCGGCCAGCCCTTCGGCGTCGCCCGCGCTCCACGCGCTGACGATCTTGCCCACTTCGGTGTCGATTGTCGGCAGGGCATCGACCACCGCCAGCAGGTATTCCTTCTGCACTTTGGGCGACAGGCCGTCGAACAGGCCAAGCTGATAGTCCAGCGTTTCCAGCCCGATCCGGGGGGCGCCGCGCGCCTTGTTGCGGGCGGCCAGCTGTGCTTCCACCCCGTTGGCCAGATCGAACCCGCCGCGTTGCAGCGGCACGACCGACAGCATCACGGCGGCATACCACGGCTTGAACTGATCGAACGCGTTGAGCGGCAGGTTCAGTTGCATCAACGCGGTGTCGAACTTTGCCAGCTGCGCCTTGCTCATTTGTCGGCGCAGGGACTTCCCCTTGGGCAGAAACGCCCGCCGCACCGTCACTTCCTGGGTTTCGGCCAGCGTCAGGTCGGGGATTTCGGTGACGAGTTCGGCAGAGCTTTCAAACGCCGCCGCTACCCCGCCGGAATACCATTCGACCCCCGGCGGCAGCAGGTGGATCGTCCCGAACAGATAGATCGTGGTGTCCGCGTCCGCCACTTTCCACAGCGCGGGCCGCGCTTCCTGAATGGTGATCGCGCCAGCGGGATCGAGCGTTTCCAGCCCATGCCCGGCGTGCTGCGCAAGCGTCACCGGGCCGAGTGAAAGCGCGCCAATCAGCGTCAGCGCGGCGGCGAATGTCCGGGTAATCCTGTTCATAGCGCTGCATATAGCGCGGCTTTCCTGTCCGTCGATGAATCAAAGCGGATATTGACCGGCCAAGGCCGGTGCGCCAAAGGCCGCAGCCATGTCAGACCCGGCAAAACCGCTCAGCTTTCAGGACATGATCCTGCGTCTCCATGCTTTCTGGAGCGCGCAGGGCTGCCTGATCCTGCAACCCTATGACATGCGGATGGGCGCGGGCACGTTCCACCCGGCCACCACGCTGCGCGCGCTGGGGCCTGAACCGTGGAGCGCGGCCTATGTCCAGCCCAGCCGCCGCCCGACCGACGGGCGCTACGGCGAAAACCCCAACCGGTTGCAGCATTACTATCAGTATCAGGTGATCCTGAAGCCCAACCCGGCGAACCTGCAGGAACTCTACCTGCAAAGCCTTGCTGCCATCGGCATCGATCCGCTGGCCCACGACATCCGCTTTGTCGAGGATGACTGGGAAAGCCCGACGCTGGGCGCGTGGGGGCTGGGCTGGGAAGTCTGGTGCGACGGGATGGAAGTCACCCAGTTCACCTATTTCCAGCAGGTCGGCGGGTTCGATTGCAAGCCGGTCGCGGGCGAAATCACCTACGGGCTGGAACGTCTGGCGATGTACATTCAGGGCGTGGACCGGGTGTACGACCTGCGCTTCAACGACCACGGCGTCAGCTATGGCGACGTGTTCCTGAAGAACGAGCAGGAGCATTCGAAGTACAACTTCGAAGTGGCCGATACCGCCAGCCTGTTCGACGGCTTCGCCAAGGCCGAGGCGGAGTGTATGCGCTGCATCGATGCCGCCGTGCCGCTCGCCGCCTATGACCAGGCGATCGAGGCCAGCCACTTGTTCAACCTGCTGCAGGCGCGCGGCGTGATTTCCGTGCAGGAACGCGCCAGCTACATCGGCCGCGTGCGCGATCTGGCCAAGGGCAGCTGTCAGGCGTGGATCGAAAAGAACACGCCCGAATGGGAAGCCAGGTTTCCGGGGTGGACGGTATGATGCTGCAAGCCATCTCCGCTGCCAACCACTCTCCGTTCGTGTCGAGCGAAGTCGAGACACGCTGCACCCAGCCCGAACGGGATTTTGCCTGATGTCTGATTTTCTCCTCGAACTGCGCTCGGAAGAAATCCCCGCGCGGATGCAGGCCGGTGCGCGCGCCGATCTGGAAAAGCTGTTCCGCAAGGCCATGGCCGACGCGGGCGTGACGCTGGGCGCGGTGACCGTGTGGTCCACCCCGCGCCGTCTGGCCCTGATCGCGCGCGATCTTCCGTCGGCAACCGCTGCCGTCAGCGAAGAAGTGAAGGGGCCGCGCGTTGGCGCGCCGCCGCAGGCGCTCGAAGGGTTCCTGCGCAAGACCGGCCTCACCGAAGACCAGCTGGTGGAACGCGACGGCGTGCTGTTCGCCGTGTCCGAAAAGCCGGGCCGCGCGACTGCCGAAGTGCTGGCCGAGGCCATTCCCGCCTTGGTCCGTGCCTTCCCCTGGCCGAAGTCGCAGCGCTGGGGCGCTGCCTCGATCTCGACCGAGAGCCTGCGCTGGGTGCGCCCGCTCTCGGCCATCGTTGCACTGTTCGACGGGACCGTGGTGGACTGCGAAGTCGGCGGGATCGCCGCCGGTCGCCTCACGCGCGGGCACCGCTTCCACTCGGACGGCGACATCGCGATTGATGGCGTGGACGACTACGCCGCCAAGCTGCGCGCCGCGCACGTGATCGTCGATCATGCCGAGCGTCAGGACCTGATCCGAACCGCCGCCAAGGCCGCCGCTGCCGCCGAAGGGCTGACGCTGGTGGAGGACGAAGGGCTGGTGATCGAGAACGCAGGGCTGACCGAATGGCCGGTGCCGCTGCTCGGCCGGTTTGATGAGGCTTATCTGGAAGTCCCGCCCGAAGTCATCCAGCTGACCGCGCGGACCAACCAGAAGTATTTCGTCTGCGAAGCGGAAGGCAAACTCGCCAACGCCTTCGTCTGCACCGCCAACATCGCGGCTGCCGATGGCGGCACGGCCATCGTCGCGGGCAACCGCAAGGTGCTGGCCGCGCGCCTGTCCGACGCCAGCTTCTTCTGGCAGCAGGACCGCAAGGTTTCGTTGGAAGATCAGGCCAAGAAGCTGGAGCGGATCACGTTCCACGAAAAGCTGGGCACCGTGGCCGACAAGGTAGAACGGGTCGCCAAGCTGGCCCGCTGGCTGGTTGAGGAAGGCATCGTCACCGCTTCCTCCCCGAACCGGGGAGGGGGACCAGCGCAGCTGGTGGAGGGGCAGGTGCCGACCCGCGAAGCCCTCGCGGACATGGCCGAACAGGCAGCGCGCCTGTGCAAGGCCGATCTCGTGACCGAAATGGTCGGGGAGTTTCCGGAACTGCAAGGCCTGATGGGCGGCTACTACGCCCGCGCCGAAGGCTTGCCCGATGCGGTGGCCGACGCGATCCGTGATCATTACAAGCCGGTCGGGCAGGGTGACGATGTGCCGACCGCGCCGGTGACGGTGGCGGTGGCGCTGGCGGACAAGCTGGATACGCTGGCCGGGTTCTTCCTTATTGATCAACGTCCGAGTGGATCAAAGGATCCATTTGCACTTCGCCGCGCAATTCTAAGCGTTGAAGCTTTGATTATCACAAATCTGATTAGCGTCAGCCTTTCCCGCTTACTGCTTCCTGCGATAAAATTTCACGCATGGTGGGCATACATCCAATGCATGGATAACTCACTGTTCAAGTCTTTCACCAAAATGGAACTTTGGCTAGAGATTGTAAAACATTACCCCGGTGTTGAGATCGTCTTTGAAGATTCCAAGAACTTCAAAGTGAAGTCTAACGGTGAGCTTATGCTGGCTTCCGGTAGCGCAAAGACGGGACTTGCTCCGCAAATTCTAGGTGAAGTTGACTGTGAACGTGCGCTGGTCACTTTTGCTGTTGACCGCCTGAAGGTCCAGCAAAAGGAAGCGGGCGTCCGCCACGACCTGATTGACGCCGTGTTCGCACTCGGCGGCGAAGACGATCTCGTCCGCCTGCTCGCCCGCGTCCACGCGCTGCAAGCGTTCGTCGGATCGGAAGACGGCACCAACCTGCTGGCCGGGTACAAGCGCGCCGCGAACATCCTCAAGAAGGAAGAGTTCGCCGCCGGGGTCGTCAATCCCGCCCCAGAACCCGCCGAAGCCGCGCTGATCGCCGCGCTCGATGCCGCCGCGCCGCTGGCCGATGCGGCGATCGCGGCCGAGGACTTCACCGCCGCCATGGCGGCGCTGGCCTCGCTGCGCGCGCCGATCGACTCGTTCTTTGAAAGCGTCACGGTCAACGCCGATGATCCGGCGGTGCGCGCGGCGCGACTGGGGCTGTTGTCCAGTTTCCGTGCTGCGGTGCACAAAGTGGCTGACTTTTCGCGGATCGAAGGCTAGTCACGCGCCACACCGTCCAGTGAGTCGGCGGTTCCTGATAGTGGCGGATTTCCATGACTGCATACGTATTCACTTTCGGTGGCGGCGTTACTCATCAGGACCCAAGGGCCAAGGACAAGACGATTGTCGGCGGCAAGGGCGCAAATCTGGCTGAAATGGCCGGGATTGGCCTGCCGGTGCCGCCGGGCTTCACCATCACCACCGAAGAATGCGTGCGCTATCTGGCCGAGGGCGGGGACTTTTCCGCTGACGTCCAGGCCGAAGTCGCTGCCGCGCTGACCCAAATCGAAGCCGCCGTCGGCAAGAAGTTCGGCGATGCCGCCGATCCGCTGCTCGTCTCGGTCCGCTCCGGCGCGCGGGTGTCGATGCCGGGGATGATGGACACGGTCCTCAACCTCGGCCTCAACGACGAAACCGTGCAGGGTCTGGCCGCGTCATCGGGCGATGAACGGTTCGCGTGGGACAGCTACCGCCGGTTC
>NZ_JAUYNB010000036.1 GCF_030699305.1 Novosphingobium sp. | reverse complement strand
TGTTCCTGCAATTTAGAAAAGACACTATTTCCACCAGATAGAGATGTCACCGTCTGATGCAGCAGGGGCTGCGCGGAACCCTTCGATCTTGTGCAGCGTAGCCCCTGCTGGTGCGCTGGTCTGGCGGTAATGGAGCCGGTGGACCCGCTGCTTTGCAGTGGGCTCCCTCACACCGGCTCGAGCATGCGCTGCGCCGCCTCGATTGGGCTGAGCCGGGGAAGGGGAGGACGGCCCCGCTTGCGCTTCACCGGTTGTTCGTCCGCCTTGGTAGGCGAGGGGAACATGTGCGCCCCCTGCGATCGGCGGCACGGTTCGTTGTTGTTGCGCTTCTTCGGCGGCAACATCTCCTGTATAGCCCTGGCCATCGCCAGTGCGGCATCGAGGTGCTTGTTCTCGACGATCGCCGCCTGATTGACCTGCCGAATCTTGTCGAACACCCGGTAGGGCAAGACTTCGTCACCGTGCCGGATCTCGAGCCGGCCGTCGGGATACTCACACACATCAACCCGTTTGCCTGCCAAGGGGCGGCTGACCTCGGTTGGCTCGAGAATGATCAGCGCCTTGTTATAATGCAGCGTCAACGCCTGGGTCACCGTGCGTTGCTCGCGCCAGACCATCTCGGCCTTGAGATCGTCATGCAGGGCGAGCGGGCGGTGCACATCGCGCGGATCGAACGGCGCCTTCGCGAACCGCTGGTTATGGCGCGCCATATAGCCCGGAAGGAACGCGTTGGCCTCGGCAATGGTCGAGATGCCCTCAAGCCGCATCGCCTTCACCAGTCGGTCCTGCAGCGTCGCGTTGGCGCGCTCGACCCGGCCCTTGGCCTGCGGTGAGTTGGCGCAGATAATCTCAATGTTGAGCGCCTCCAGCGCCCGGCCGAAGTGGGTCATGCCGTCGCCCTTGGCCGAGGCCGTGTTGTTGCGAAACACCGAGTGCTTGTCCGAGTAAATCGCCACCGGCTTGCCGTGCGCCTCGATATACTCCCGCATTGCATCCATATAGGCGAAGGTGTTCTCGCTCTCGACCATACGGAGCTGCATCAACTCGCTGGTCGCATCGTCGATGAACACCAACAGCGTGCATTGTGGCCCGCGATCCTCGAACCACCAATGCTTCGAGCCATCCACCTGAACCAGCTCGCCGCGGCAGTCCCGCCGGTAACGGGGTTGATAAGGCCGTGGACGGCGGGCATCGCGATCCTTCCAGAGACCCGCCTGGATCATGAACTGGCGTAGTGTCTCACAGGCAACCGTGATCCCGTGACGTTCGATCAGGTACTCACGCGCCAAGGTCGGGCCAAAGTCGTGATAATGCTCGCGCACGATCTCAAGGATCTGCTCACGAAACGCATCGCTGTGCCGCCGGTTGCTTGGCCGACCACGCTTTCGGGAAATCAGACCCGCAGCGCCGTCGCTCCGCATTCGTTCCAGCAGGCGGAAAACTTGCCGACGCTTCAATCCAAGCAAGGCGGCCGCATCTTCGACCCGCAGTTCGCCGCGCTCAACGCGCATCAACGTGTCAAAGCGTGAAAGTTCGCCATGGCTCATTGCCAGCACCGTCATAGAAGCGTCCTCCCAACCACCGGGAGAACCATGCCACCGTATTCCGCTGACGACACCCGAGGGTGTCATTTCTATCTAGCAGAGGGGTGTCATTTCTAAATGGGGCTTACA
>NZ_JAUYNB010000035.1 GCF_030699305.1 Novosphingobium sp. | reverse complement strand
AGCAACCGCCGTGTCGGCTATTTTGGCACCCAGGGGAAGATGACTTTCGTCTGCGCCAGGGAAAGATTCACCGAGAAGACGACATTATTGCTATTTATCAATCTATTGATGTGATTGGCGCGTTCTTTGTCACGCCACAGCTTCGCGAGGACGAGAATGACTTCCTCGAGCTCGGCAGCGAGGAGGTGATCATCGAAGGCAAGGTGTTCCAGCGCTTCGCTGCAAGGGGCAGCGCTTGGGCAGCCTCGCTCGCCGCAGCCATGCGCCCGCATGTTTTCAGCCTCGGAGCCGCGCCGCTGGCGCTAGCCGGGCTCGCACCGCGTGCCGCATTCCGAGCCGAGCTTGAAAGCCCCCTTCGCTCCGTGCTGACCAAGGCGATCGGTACGGCCGCCGATGACCTGGCAACCGACCTTGCCGCGGTCCGCGCAGCATTGGCGTTGGGCGACGAGCGCCTGGCTGGGCTCTACGCCTCGTCGCAGGCGCCTGTTGTATGGCAGCTAATAGCGGCGCTGGGGCCCCTTACCCGCGCCGAACTGGCCCGCGCCCTCGGCGTGACCCGTCGCACCGCCTCACAGGCCGCCACCGCGCTCGAGAAGGCCGATCTGGCTATGTTACGCGCCGGAGACCAGGCGCTAGCTGCTAAAACGGCACGCAGAGCCTTCTAAGGCTCCCTACGGCCACCACGAGACTTCGCGGTAAGGCACGCCAATTCGTTTGGGGGCGCTGGCTCGTCGGCGCAGTAGCTGCCTGGCAAAGTGCGCGGCCTCATCTTCGGCAGCGAACGAGATCGCCCTCCCCTGCCCCTTCGTGCCAATGCGCCCCCAGGTGAACTCGACGATCGACGCGCCGAACAGGTCGCGGCTCAGCGCGACCGTGTAGCGCCGCGCGACATTGCGCTCCGCGCAGACCGCCTCGAGCCAGATGAAGGTGCCATGGGTAACGGTGTCCATCCGCGCATGAATGCGGCAGGCGGCAATGCGCAAGCCAACGGGAATTTTGAATCACTGGAATTGAACTGATTCACACAGGCGATTTGTTGGTGCCTCAAAGTCGAGAACAGCCGACTTCAAGTCCAGTATCGGTCCAAAACCGCGCGCACTGCTTCTTCGGCCTCCTGACGCGTCGCTCCGCCCTTACTCAGGAGGGTAAGGCGAATGCCCTTGCGATCAGCACCCTCGATCCGAAGCACGGGTTTGCCGCTCCCATTGGCAACCGTTTCTGCCATTCCTGACTTCTTGGGGGATCCTGACTTCTTGGGGGGATCGACCGCCAGTGACAGCGCCTTGATCACATCAATCACTGGCATGGATTGGCCGGTTGCCTCGCGCTCTTCAGCGAGGCGTGCAGCTTCACGGAAGGCCCTTTCCCTGCGATCATCAGGTTTCAAAAGTGCTTTGAGAGCGATCGCGTTGCGAATGCCAAGCTCCTGCGGATTGGCGAAAGCCTTAGTGAGCTCCTCCGGTAGACGCGCCAGATCGAGATAGCGCGTCAGCCAGCTTTCCGACACCTTCAGGCGCTCGGCCATCGTTTTTTGCCGGCCGTCATAGTAAGCTGTGAGCGCGCGCAGATAGTCTCGCGCCCTTTCAAGATCTGTGAGATCGTCCCGGGCACGGTTCTCGATGTCTGCGAGGCGGAAGGCCTCCTCATCGCCAATCTCTCGCACATCGACGAGGAATTTGAAGTCAGGGTAATTGTGGGACCTGAGCCAACTGATCGACCAATGTCGCCGGGCGCCGCAGATGACTTCGAATTCGTAGTCCTCATCACCCGATAGGCGACGAACGATCGCTGGGATTTCCTGCCGACCTTGCGCCTTGATGCTCTCGATGAGATCCGAACACCGTTCTTCGTTTAGCAGGGCGTAATCACGATTGTGCCCCGCCCACATCCGGCATCTGGCAGGATCCACCAACTCATGAGTCCGATTAACAATCGCCCCTGACGCAAGGTCGGCAAGACGGTTCGCCCGGCCGGTGAGCACGTTCGAAGCTATGCTCGATCGACGGGGTGCCGCACCTGCGTCGGTGAGGTCGATGCCTGCCGCCAAATCAGCTGCAAAACCGCTGTTTTTCTTACTCATGCGACCCTCCCGTCAGCATAATTGCACGCGTGCAATTTTCCGGGAACGCGTGGTTTTCGCGGCTAATTGCACGCGTGCAATTCCCGGATTTCATGCCAACGCCTCCTGGCGCAGGCGTTTGTGATGGCTCGGCCACATCGAACGGATATCGACTTCGATTTCGGCGTTCACGCCATCCAGGTAATTCAAGCATCGGTTCCGCACAGCCGAACTCGTAGCCGGACCATCAAGCTCGTAAACCGTCATCAAACGCGCGGTCGCATTGTCGATTTCAGCCGAATCTTTCAGCGGCGTGCGGACCATTGCATGTCCGAAAAGTGTGCGCATCAACTGCAGCAGCTCCTTTTGCATCGACTTGTTCTCATCGACTTTCGATGCAACGAAGCGAAGAAACTTCAACTCCGGCGCCAAGCCACGGTCTGCAAGCTGCTCAATCGTCTCGTCCAACATCGACAAGAATGCTGCGGTCGAAGAGAAATCCATGACCGTCGGCGGAACCGGCACAACCAACGAATTTGCGGCGCGAAGGACGGACAACGAGATCGCGCCGAGAGCCGGGGGTGGATCCATGACGACAACGTCAAACCGATCGGAAATACTCTCAATCCCCTCCTTCAGTCGGTCAAGAAGCCCGCCGTTACCCTGCGCCATCCGTGCTGCGAGTTCATATTCGGAATTGAACAGCCGAAGGTTAGCCGGGATCAGTTCCAAGCCGTCAAAATGCGTCTTGCGAAGAGCGTAATCGAGTGAGGACCGCTCCCCCTCCCGAAGAAACGGATAGAGGGTATCATCTTCGGTCAGATCGAGGTCGGGGACGTAGCCAAAAAGCGTTGTCGCCGATGCCTGGCTATCACAATCAACCAGCGCGACGCGATAACCTCGAATGGCAAGGTACTGGGCTAAGTGGACCGCCACGGTCGACTTCCCTACCCCACCCTTGAAGTTCTGAACCGCCACGACGCAGCAAGGATCATCCGCCGTTCGATAGGGCCTCGTCCCAAAGACACCTCGCATGTCGTTGAGCTGCGCCAGTGTATATCGTTCCCGCCTGTTGTTGTCGGTCCTTGCTGGCTCAGGCAGGCGACCGTCCTTCTCTGCATCGCGGATCGCAGCAGGAGTTCTGCCTACAAGTTCCGCCGCCTTGCCAATCGTGAAGGTTGGTTCGCGGCGGTCATCGGCGCGGGCGCTTCGAGCTGAATCCCGCAGTTTTTCGAGCACGGACGAAGTCCGACTGGCGAGCGTCGCGACCGAGACCAATCGCTCCGCTTCTTCTATCTGAAGTCCGTTAGACACATGCCCACCTTTCGCAATTGGGCGTGTGCTACACCCACTTGCGCTTTTGGGTCAAGAAATTCGCAAATTTCGAAAGTAGGCATGCCGAAAAGGGATCAAGCCGCTCCAAGTGGGCTCCAACCTGACTCGGTGGGGGATGTCGAAATTGCACGCGTGCAATTTCCGCTCATTGGGGCCGGCCGCGACGATTGACCCAGCCCTCACAAAACCCCTTCCACGCTGCGGTTAACTTCGCCCCACGAAGCTTTTCCAACCGCTCGCCCATATGTCCGCGAAAACCATCGGCGATCATATCCACATCCCAACCGCCGCCATACTGTCGGCCAATCGAACGAAACTCGGACTCGTCATCGCCATAGCGCAGGGAACCTCTCGGAAAGCTGGCTTCTGTCGGCTTGCGGCTCGCGACTGCTTTACGCGGTGCCGGAATAGCCCCCTGCCCCACCGAGATGTTTTCAACCGTCCCTTCCCGACGCGCTTGGCGGCCAGCTGAATGCCTATCCAGTTCGTCGACTGTCTCGATTACCTCGGGTGCACCCTTTGGCTCAAACCTGAACTCAAGCTCGGTAACGGTTCTGCCCTGCCGGATCTCACGCCACTCGACGCGGAAGTGAGCCAACTGATCGATCTCCGACTTGGCCTTTTCCAGGACCTTGCGGCGAAGCTGGGCGAAGTCCGTGTAGACATCGGGCGGGATACCAAGGGCTGCTCGGAGTGCTTGCATATCACCTCGCCATGTTGCCTGACGACGATGCAACCGAAGCGCCCCTAGTTCATACAATTTGAGCGCGTAATTCGAGCGGAAGCCCAGAACGGCCTGGCGGTTGAGAACGGCATAGGTTTCGGACGCTTGAATCAGTTTGCGTGCATCTGGCGTGAACTCCCACTCGATCCAGCCTGCTTCGCCGCCCTCTTCCTCTGTTTCCTCGCGAGACCGAGAGATCAATGAGAACAGGAGCGTTGCCTTCTTCCCACGCCAGGATTTGTCATCAACGGCAAAGAGCGTTCGGTGCAACTCCTGAAGCATGTCGGTGATCCGCTCATTGCCCTTGTGGCCGCGGCGGATGTCAGCTTTGCGGATTCGGTGTGGCCGATCCTCCCAAGCATCTCCACCAGCAGTTAGGATCATCAAAGCGAGAAGCCGAGACGCCGTGAGACTGAGCGATTCACCTTTGACGAACTTAATTTCGATGATGCTGCCGGGCTTGGCGAACTCGTCTCCACCCTTCGCCTTCAGGGCCGCAGCAACGCGCATGGCACGACCGGGAGATACTTCCTCCAGGTCCTCTTCAACAGCTTCGGCTATTTGGCCAGCTTCACTTTCCATGCCATATTTCGATCAGAACGTGATTCTCGGGATTGGATTGCTGCCTGACCTGACCTCTTTCGTCAAGTCAGGTCAGGATAATGATGCGGGTCCATCCCCCAAGCGGTCAGGATAGAGTTGCTGCCCGCCGGAACGGAAAGCGGCGAAAACTGGCGAGTCGGTGTACTTTTGGTCAAAATAGGAAAGTGACCTTGATTCCGTACACTTCGAGATTCAGAAGTTAGCGATGCGAGAGCACGGGAGGCTTAAATAGACGACTCCCCCAAGGAGTCAGGAAGACCCCAATGGGTCAGGTAAGTTCCCCCGGGGGGTCAGGCTGGAGCCCCCATGAGGTCAGGGAAACTCCCCCGTCCGGTCAGCTTTGGGGCTGTAAACATATGGATTTACGCCGCTTTTAGCCTACTGAATCTGAATCCTTAGAATCAAGAATGCTTCCGCTGCAAGCAGCGGCGTTTCCAAATTGATTTTAAGAGGATCAGATACCGATTCGTGTGCCGCACATGTACCGCCCATTCGGTAAGCACGGCATACAAGACACCCGACGGGGGAGGGGAGTTGGGCTGAGCTGGGCGGTTATGCCCCTCGTCAGCAATCACCCTACATCAGATCTCCGCACCCTCGTTGCTCGCCTGGGTGGCAAGTGGTCAGGCAACACCGCGATGTGCCGTTGCCCGTCCCATGCAGACCGAACCCCGTCACTCGCGATCAGGCAAGGCGATCGCGGCATCCTCGTGACCTGCCATGCCGGTTGTGATGCTAACGATGTTCTCCGTGCACTGCGCAAGATTTCGGACCTGCCAAGCATTCGCCCCGCTGAGGTAGCTGACCGACAAGCTCACCGGCCAACAGCCTTCCTGGCCATCTGGCACGCTGGTCGTCAGATTGAGGGCACCCTGGCCGAGCGATACGTCCGCGAAGTTCGCAACGTCTGGGCACCCCTTGAAGACCTGCGCTATCATCCACGCTGTCCAAGAGGGCAGGGGAGGCTCGTCCAGTTTGAGCCCGCCCTGCTCGTCGCGATGCGCAGGTCAGGCGAGATCGTCGCAATCCAGCGGATATTCCTCGATCCAACGACCGCCCACTACACCGAAAAGCTGGTGCTCGGGCAGGCCATTGGCGCTGCCTGGACCAACGGTCCGCCGGGCAAGACGATCGGTATCTGCGAAGGGTTTGAATCTGCCGCAGCATACACTTCGCTCACCGGCATCCAGGCATGGGCAACCATGGGCGCCAAGCGCTTCCACCAGGTCAAGATCCCGGCCAGCGTCGAACGCGTGATCCTGCTTGCCGACAACGACCGCGAAGGACGGCGCGCCGAAACCAAGGCCCGCGATGCGCTCGCCCGCCCGGGCCTCGCCATCGACACCGAGTGGCCACCGGGGCGCATGAATGACTGGGCACAGATCCTGAAGCGATGAGGGGAGGGGGGCTGCAGGGGATGTGCCGCCGGTCGGCAGCAGACCTCACAATTATCCCGGAGACCTCCATGACCGCTACGATCTCACGCACCAGCGCCATACTTGGCGCTGCGCGCACGCTTGCCGCAAAGCTTCTGCTCGCCATCACCATCGATCGGGCCGCGCTCACGCAGGCCATGACTGAAAGCGCGGGCGGCAGCGATGCCGCGGGAGGCTGGACCCAGCGCGAGAGTTTCGAGGCCCTCGAGGTGGCGCTGGCCATGGCAATCCCGGAACTCGTTGGCCGAATGGACGCTGGAGCGGCCATCGCCACGCTTGAGGCTCTGGCTCGCGAACTCCCCACCCACACAGTGCGCAGCGAAGACCAGATCGCATTCCAGCAGTTCTCGACCCCGCCAGCGCTAGCGTGCCTTGCCGTCCATCTTGTGCGGCTCGGGTCCGAGGATGTTTTCCTCGAACCCAGTGCGGGCACCGGGATCATCGCTTCGCTGGCGAAGAACGCCGTGAAGCAGTGTCTGCTGAACGAACTCGAACCGACCCGCGCTGAACTACTCGAAGGCCTGTTCCCGGGTGCACAGGTCTATCGCCACGATGGCGCAAAGCTTGCGGCTCTGCTCTCCGGCATCGCACGGCCAAGCGTGATCGTGATGAACCCACCGTTCTCGGTCTCACAGTCGCGCGGAGAAGATCAGAACACTGCGGCACGGCACCTGCGCGCCGCGCTCGATCTCCTGTTGCCCGATGGCAGGGTCGTGGCGATCATGCCGGACTGGTTCGCCGATACGGCGCGAGGGGGCGAGGTCTATCGCAGAACCCTGGAAGGTGCGCGGGTTGTCATGTCGCTGCGGCTCGACAAGGGCGGCTATGCCAAGCACGGCACCGGCATCGCAGTCCGGATGCTGGTAATCGACAAGGTTCCGGGTGACACCTCGGTCTCGACGATCAATCGCGCCTCGGTGAGCGAACTCTTCGCAGCGCTTGGCCCCATTCCACCACGCGCTGCGCTGCGCGACCCCAGCCCAGTTGCTGTCGCCCGGCCCAAGCTCAGCATGTTCCGGTCGGTGAAAAGCGGCCCGGCGCGCCCGGTTATCGTGCGGGCACCGCAAACCAACGAAATCAGGCCTGTCGCTTACCATGTGCTCGAAGAGGCCGCAGCCATGGGCGAACAGCGCGGAGTGTACGCCGACTATCGTCCCTCGCGCGTAGGGATCCCGGAAGCGGGCGAGCATCCGACCCACCTCGTCGAATCTGCTGCCATGGCGTCGATCGCCGCGCCAAAGCCCGGCTACGTCCCGTGCTTGCCCGAACGGACGGTGACCGCGCGGCTGCTCTCGGCGGCCCAGCTCGAGACCGTGATCTATGCAGGCGAGGCCTGGAGCCGAGATCTGCACGGTCGGTTCACGCATCCGGACGGCGAGGTGGCGCTGAAGGAAGACCCCGACGGTCAGCTCTACCGCACCGGGTTCTTCCTCGGTGACGGAACCGGGGCGGGGAAGGGGAGGCAGGCGGCGGCCTGCATTCTCGACCAGTGGCTCAAGGGCAACCGCCGCCATATCTGGATATCGAAGAACGCGCCGCTGCTTGAAGATGCCCAGCGCGACTGGACCGCGATTGGCGGGTTGCCATCGGACATCATCGATCTCGCGCGCTGGAAGATCGGCGAGGAAATCACCGCACCGGAGGGCATCCTGTTCGTTCCCTACGGCACGCTGCGCTCATCGCGAGTCGAGGACACCAGGCTCGACCAGATCGTGCGCTGGGCCGGTCCCGCGTTCGAAGGCGTGATCGTGTTCGACGAAGCTCACGAGATGGGCGGCGTTGCGGGCGGGGAGGGCGCTCTCGGCCAGAAGCAGGGTTCGCTCCAAGGGATTGCCGGGGTGCTGCTGCAGAACACGCTGCCGCGCGCCCGGGTGCTCTACGCCTCCGCCACCGGAGCCTCCGACGTCAACAATCTTGCCTATGCTGTCCGGCTTGGCCTCTGGGGGCCGGGAACGGCCTTCGCCAACCGCGAACAGTTCATCTCTGAGATCCGCGACGGCGGCATTGCGGCAATGGAACTCGTCGCGCGCGACCTCAAGGCCTCGGGGCTCTATCTCGCTCGCGCGCTCAGCTTCGCCGGGATCGAATACGACATCCTGCGCCATGACCTCAGCCTCGATCAGATCGCGATCTACGATACCTATTGCGAGGCGTGGACCATCATCCACCAGAACCTCGAGTCGGCGCTAGAACTCACCGGCGTGGTCGACGGGCTTGAGAACCGCACTCTGAACAGCGGCGCCAAGGCGGCCGCGCGCAGCCGGTTCGAGGGGACCAAGCAGCGCTTCTTCGCGCAAGTGCTGCTCTCGCTGAAGCTGCCCTCGATCTTCCCGGCGATCGACGAGCACCTGACGCAGGACGAAAGCGTGGTCGTCCAACTCGTCAGCACGGCAGAATCGATCCTCAACCGGCGGCTGAACGAGCTCGATCCCGAGGAGCGAGAGGCGCTGGACGTGGACCTGTCGCCGAGGGAAGCGATTGTCGATTACCTCACGCGCGCGTTCCCGACCCGGCAGATGGAGGAATACGTCGACGAGCTCGGTGACGTCCGCTCACGGCCGATGTGGGACGAGGCCGGCAACCCGGTTCACAACCCGCAGGCTGAGGCAGCGCGCGAACAGCTGATCGAGCATATCTGCGCTATGCCGCCGATCCCGACCGCGCTCGATGCGCTGCTCGATCACTATGGCGTAAGCGCGGTGGCCGAAGTGACCGGGCGGTCCAAACGCCTGGTCCGCGATGGCAGCGGCCAGCAGCGCCTCGAAAGCCGCTCGCCGCGCACCAACCTTGCCGAGACCACCGCGTTCATGACCGGCGCCAAGCGTATCTTGGTCTTCTCCGATGCCGGCGGGACGGGCCGGAGCTACCATGCGAGCCTCGATGCCAAGAACCAGCAGCGCCGCGTGCATTTCCTGCTCGAACCTGGCTGGCGCGCTGATCGCGCGATCCAGGGGCTGGGACGAACCCACCGCACCCATCAGGCCTGCCCGCCGCTGTTCCGCCCGGTGACCACCGACTGCAAAGGCGAGGCGCGGTTCACCAGCACGATCGCGCGGCGGCTCGATGCGCTCGGCGCATTGACCCGCGGTCAGCGCCAGACCGGCGGGCAGGGGATGTTCGATGCCTCCGACAACCTCGAGAGCGCTTACGCCAAGCACGCCCTGCACGACTGGTATGGGCTGCTGGCGACCGGCAAGCTCAAGAGCACGACCCTCGGTCAGTTCCAGTCGATGAGCGGGCTTGAGCTCACCGATCAGGACGGCGTGCTGCGCGAGGACCTGCCGCCGATCCAGCGCTGGCTCAACCGCATCCTGGCGATGAAGATCGCGGTGCAGAACGCGATCTTCGACGAGTTCCTCACCCTTGTCGAAACCCGGGTCTCGGCGGCCAAGGAAGCCGGCACCTTCGACATCGGCGTTGAGACCGTCTCTGCCGAGACCTGCGAGGTCCTGTCGGACACCGTGATCCGCACGGATCCCGTAACGGGGGCGACCTCGCACCTGCTCGAACTGTCGCTGACCCAGCGGCGCAAGCTGCTCACGCTCGAGCGCGTGCTGAAAATGGCCAGCTACGAGGACAGGCCGCTGTTTTTGCGCAACGCCAAATCCGGCAAGGTTGCGCTCGCGGTCCCTGCGCCGTCGCACATGGACGAGGAGGGCGAACTGATCCGCCGCTTCGAGCTGGTGCGGCCCCTGCGCAGCGAATACATCCTCGCTGGCAGGCTGGACGAGACCGCATGGGAGCCGGCGGCCAAGGCCGAGTTCTGCGCGCTGTGGGAGGCAGAGTACGCTGCGGACGAGAATCAGCTGGTGACCGAAACCGTGTTCCTGGCGACCGGCCTGCTGCTGCCGATCTGGGGTGCGCTTCCCAAGGAGGACCTCACGGTCAACCGCATCGTCGACAAGTTCGGCGCGTCCTGGCTTGGCCGACATGTCCATGACCTCTACGTCGACGCGACTCTCGAAAAGCTCGGGGTTTCGCGCAAAGCGCAGACCGATCCCGCCAAGATTGCGCAGGCCATCCTCGGCGGTGGAACATGGAAAGCACCCCATCCGCTGAACTTCACAATCCGGACCTCACGCGTGAACGGGGCGCGGCGGATCGAGATCGTCGGCGCCGAGCCAGCCCGCATCCCCGAGCTCAAGGCAATGGGCTGCTTCACCGAGATCATCGCCTACAAGACCCGCGTGTTCGTGCCGATTGACGGGGCGGAGGGCATCATCACCCGCATCTCTGGGCAGACTTGAGCCCATTACGCCAGACTGGCCGAGGGTATGTCGGTCCACCGGGTGGTGAAACTTGGCGACAGGTTTTCGCGCCGCATCCGCCATTCGCTGTCCTTCTGCGCCAGACCCAGTCTCGCTGAGCCCCGGCCATAGCGGGCATTGATCTGGTCGATCGCACTCATCAGCCTGTCATCGGGCGCTTCGAGCGCATCAAACAGCGATGCCGGTGCCGCCCCAGGCAGGCCGAGGTCAAGCAGCAGCACGCCTGCCTTTCGCCAGCCAAAGCCCTCTCGCCAGACCCGATCGAAGATCCGCCGCACGGTGGCCGCAATTTCGCGCGTATCCGATGTTGGTCGGTGAAACGTAGCCGAGCCTGATAGGGACTTCTGCGGCGCGTTTTGCGCGAACGGGTCGGTCCGCACGAACAACTGGACCGCGCCCGCCACCTGGCCTGCATGGCGAACTTTTTCGGCGGCGCGCTCGACGAAGCTCATGACCGCGTCGTGGACCTGCGCCTTGTCGAAAATCGCCGTGCCGAAGGTGCGCGAGCAGCATGTCGTTTGGCGGGGTGGGGGCTGATCTTCGAGCGCGTGGCAGACAGACCCCCGCAGTTCATGCACCGTGCGCAGGCCAACGACGCCCATTCGCTGGCGCACCCAGGCATCGGGCGCCTCTGCAAAATCGAACGCTGTGTGAATACCGCGTTCCTGGAGCATGACCGTCCATCTGCGCCCTACGCCCCAGACATCCTGGATCGGGGTCTTGTGCAATGCCGGGGTTATCCATTCGGGATTGTGCGAAAGATCAAGCACGCCGCCAGCCCGGGCGGACTTCTTGGCCAATCGGTTGGCAAGCTTGGCCAGGGTCTTGGTTGGGCCGACACCGATCGAAACCGGGATCCCGGTCCACCGCGTTGTCGTCTCGCGCAGATGCCGGCACCATGCCGCGAGGCTGGGGACAGCCAGTTGATCGAGATCGAGGAAGCACTCGTCGATGCTGTAGATTTCATGGGCTGGAGCACTCGCTCCGAGCACATTCATGACCCGCTCGGAAATGTCCCCGTAGAGCGCATAGTTCGACGAACAGACCGCAACGTCGTGCTCATCGACCAGCTTGCGGATCTTGAACATGGGAGCGCCCATACCGACGCCGAGGGCCTTAGCCTCGTTCGACCGGGCAATCACACAGCCATCGTTGTTCGACAGGACGACGACCGGGCGGCCCCGCAACCGGGGCTGAAACAGCCGTTCGCAGGACGCATAGAAGTTGTTGCAGTCGACAAGGGCAAAGGTGGCCATCAGCGGCCACAATGGCGCCGGATACTCGTTGTGATGACGCCCCAGATCTCGCAGCCGTCATCGCTGATCGCGAGCGATGGATAGTCTTCGTTCTCAGCCGCGAGATGCCATTGTCCGGCGACCTTTTTCAGGCGTTTGACGGTGAGGTCGCCGTGCAGGATGGCAATGACGATGTCGTCGGACTGTGGGGTGATGCTGCGATCCACCACGAGGAGGTCGCCGTCGAAGATTCCGGCACCGCGCATAGATTCTCCCGCAGCGCGCACGAAGAACGTGGCGGCCGGCCTGCGGATCAGATGTTCGTTGAGGTCGAGCTTTCCCTCGATGTGATCGTCGGCAGGACTGGGAAAACCCGCAGGAACCTGCGAGCCGAAAAGCGGAAGATCGAGTTTTGAAGGGGAATCGACGAAGCTCAGCACAAGAATGTAGTCCATGAGGAAGGGAACATAAAAAGAACAGATGTGCTCTGATTCGTCAATCGTCCCTCCGACGGAAAGCGGCATGATCGAATGCGGCGAGGTACTGGCCGGGAACTTGTGCGCGCAGTACAGGGCGCGCATGAAGCCCATCAAAGACCTTGCTCAACTCGGAAAACAGATTGCAGCGCAGCATGGCTGGGCGGCGGCGAAAGCGTTCAAGGCTTATGAGATGAACGACAGCGATCGCGCCGTCTTGTCGCAATGCGCGCTCGATCTGCTCAAAGTCTTTCCGCCGATGCCCGGTGCCTGCGCGCTGATGAGCGCATCGCTCGCAGGTACGCTGGAGAGGCGCATGACGGCTCCGGTCCATGTGGTCGCTGGAACCCTGGTGGTTGATGGCGAACCTGTCTTCGGCGACCGAAAGCCGTTCGATGGGCCTGCGGCGTTCGCCGCGTCGAACCCCGATTGGGATGGCCACGTCTGGGTGATGGTCGGACCTTATGTGGTCGATGTCTCCCTGTTCCGTACCGCATATTCGCGGCATGGCCCGCCGCGACTGGCAAAGCATATCAATCTCGCCTTCGGTCCCAACAAAGGCCTGTACGTCGACCACTGGAAGCGGACCGGACAGCTCGGTCTAGGCTATGAGCCCCAATATTATGTATTGAGCGCCGAAGAGGTGACCAGTCTGATAGGCGGCGCGTATCACGTCATCAAATCAGACATCGTCAAATAACGGGGCGGTGGTGACGGCCGTGCGCGAGCCAGATGCGCTCATTGTTTTCCATCACGAGCATCGCAAGTGTGCCAATCACTCTCGGCGGCAGATTGATCGGTCGGCCGACCGTAGCACATGCCCAAGCGAAGCAACTTGGCGTCGATAGCATCTCTGATGGGGCACCACTTATTGATTGTAGCTTCGTCGCTACTGCCTCGACACAACTCGTTTGCCCCGGCCCAGTCACCGAGCATCTGGCGGATTCCGGCAGGTTGATCCTTGTACTGGCGCATCATGTTGCGCTTAGCCTCGTTGTAATAATCCGCGTTGGTTGGATCAGGTGCTGCGGAATCCGGAACGGGAGGATCAATCTTGACCGTGCTTGGGCGCGCTACCAGAGTTGGCGGAGAGGGCGCCGCTGCTGCACTATCCATTCCTTTGGAAGCCGTCGATGCCGGGACGATCACGGTGCTTGTGTCACTTCCAGTCTGCTTAAGAGCGTAGAAAGCTGTCGGCGCAAGGATGGCGACCGCAATTGCGGAAACGATAATCAGAGGCTTCGAATATCCGGACTTTCCGGAGAGTAGCAGCGCCTTCTCATGTTCAAACTCTTCTGCGGTCAGGGCCCCGCTTTCGCGAAGGCGGTTGAGCTTCTCGAGCTTATCTAAATCTGCCACGTGCACTCCTTACGCTCGTCTCTACATAGCTCCCCGCAAGGCCCGTCAAGCTAGCGAGGTCTTCTCTCCCATGAGCAGATAATACCGGGAAGACTTTAGCGTCCCGGTCTGTTCGAGCGCGCCAAGGGAGACCAGCTCCTGCAAGTCACGTGTTGCCGTGGCTCGCGATGTGTCGGCGATCGTGATGTAGTTGGCCGCGCTGAGCCCGCCCTTAAACCCCCCGAGCCCCTCACGGAACATGCGCGCGATGACTTTCTCCTGCCGCGGGTTGAGCTTCCCCCGGTACCGGTCATGGAACCGGGTTTTCTCCAGCAGGAAGTCGATCAGGGCCAGGCTGTGGGCCTGCGCATCAAGGACCGTCTCGGCCCAATAGGCGAGCCAGTCCGAGATCTCATTGGCCTTGTTCGCCGCTTCGAGCGCGTCGTAGTAGGCCGAGCGTTCTCGCTGGATGGTCTGCGAGAGCGCGATCAGGCTTGGCTGCCCGATTGCCTGCGACAGCGCCTTCTCCGCAATCGCGCGCCCGATACGGCCATTGCCGTCTTCGAACGGGTGAATGGTCACGAAGTAGAGGTGCGCGAGGCCAGACCGGGTCAAGCCGGGTAGCGGCGTAGCGCCACCCGGGCCGGTGGCCGCGAACCATTCGAGGAACCGCGCCATTTCCGTTGCCATCTCGCGCGACGGCGGCGCCTCGAAATGGACAGTGGGCTTGTGCAATGCGCCCGAGACGACCTGCATCGCATCTTCGTGTTCGCGGTAACGGCCCACGACGTCGATGTCGCTGCGTCCACTCAGGACCAGGCGGTGCCAGTCGCCCAACGCCTCTTCGGTAAGCGGGTCAGCGAAGTCCCGGTAGAGCGCCATCATCATCTCCGCGATCCCGCGTTCGGCGGGCGGAATTCGGCGCGCTTCGCTTTCAAGACCGAACTCGCGGCGCAGCGAAGACTGGACGCTATCGCGATTGAGAAGTTCGCCTTCGATCTGCGAGGTCTTCATCGCTTCGTCGGTCATGACGTCGAGCACGATGCTGGTGCGGTCCTCATCGGCGAGGTGCTTCACGACCCCGATGATGATCCCGGATTGCTGCAGGAAGCGGGCCTCGTGCACGGCTAGGGCTTCGCTGTTCCAGCGAAAATTGGGCCAATCCGGCTGCTGCCAATTCCACTTCATGAGGCATTCGGTTCCGCTTTATAACTCACCCGATAGCCCATTATGAGGCATAAAGCCATAATTTATGGCTCATGAACTTCGGTCCCGCACATGTGCCGGTGGGTCTGAACCCCTGTGCCGTTCCTGAAATGTCGAGGGGAGGGGGGCTGGAAGGGGTGAGCCGAAGGGCTCGGTCAATCCAGCTTTCAGGAGCACCCCCAATGAACGACATCGAGATGATCCCGCTTGGCAAGCTGCGCTTGTCCGAGGCCAATGTGCGCAAGAACGACAGCAACCTCTTCATCGAGGAACTTGCCGCCAACATCGAGGCCAAAGGCCTCCTCCAGAACCTTATCGTCGCGCCGGCCAAGAAGCGGGGCATGTTCGACGTAACCGCTGGTGGGCGCCGCCTGCGTGCGCTGAACTTTCTCCTCGAGGCAGGCAAGCTGCCCAAGGATCACCCCGTCGCCTGCCGCGTGCTCGACATCGATGCCGCCGAGCAGTCCGAGCTGTCGCTGATCGAGAATGTGATCCGCCTCGACATGACCCCGACCGATGAAATCCGAGCCTACAAGCACTTCGTCAATGAGGGCAGCGACCTCGATGCGATTGCCAAGCGGTTCGGCCGCACCCGCCGGTTCATCGAAGGCCGACTGCGCCTTGCCGACCTGGCCGATCCGATCTTCACCGCGCTCGAGGAAGGCAAGATCACCCTCGACGTCGCCAAGGCCTACGCAACGACACCCAACCATGAGCGCCAGATGCTGGTGTGGAACGAGCTTTCGAACAGCTGGCAGGGCAACCAAGCCGATTCCATCCGCCGGATGATCACCCACAGCGCGATCCGCTCGTCCTCGCCCATGGCCAAGCTTGCGAGCGAGGCCGACTACCTCGCCGCCGGCGGCAAGATCGAGCGCGACCTCTTTACCGAGGATGGCGGCGAGACCTGGATCGACGCGGAGATCGCCCAGCGTATCGCGGGCGAGAAACTCCAGGCCTACGCGACCCAGATCGCCGAGACTTCGGGCTACGCCTGGGTGCGGCCGATCCTCGAGACTCGCGTGACCTACGGCGCAACCGAAGACCTGCATCAGGTCCATCTTGAGCCCGCCCCGCTATCGGATGAAGAACAGGCGGAAGCCGACCGTCTCATGGAGACGATCTCCGCGCTCGAAGCCGAAGGTGAGGCGCTCGACGAGGACGATGAAAGCGCCGCCGCCGAGTTTCAGGAACGCTGGGATGCGGCGACCAATGCTTACGACGCACTCCACGACAAGCCACCAGTGATCCCCGACGAGATGAAAGCCAATGTCGGCTGCTTCGTGATCATCGGTGCCGACGGCGAACCGACCGTGGCCAGCGGGCTCTACAGCGACAAGCCGCTCGAGAAGCGCAAGGCCCGCGGTGGTGCCGATGCGCCGGGCGGCGCTGACAGCAGGGCAGGGGAGGGGGCAGGCGCCGCCTCGGCACCCAAGCCGCTGTCGCAGAAGCTGGTCGAGGAACTCGCCCTCCAGCGCCGCGACATCCTCGCGATCAATCTCGCGTCCAACCCGGCGATCGCTCTCGACTACCTGATCTTCGCCATTGCGGATTCGCGCGCGCTCTACAGCGCCCAGGCTCTCGGCACGACGCTGCGCGCGCCGTCACCCTCGCTCTACCTCGCGAGCTATCCCGAGAGCCCAGCGCATACGCTCATGGCCGACATGCGCGAGACGCTCGATATGTCCTGGACCGAGCACCGCCGCACGGTCGACCGGTTCGCCGCGTTCAGCGCGCTCGACGACGATGCCAAGGCGAGCTGGCTCGCCTGGTGCATGGCCAAGACCCTTGAAGCCAGCATGGGCATCGACAAGAAGACCGGCCAGGGCGGTCCCGAACCGATCGATCTCCACGATCACCTTGCCACGCTGATGGGGATCAATGTCGCGAGCCACTGGCGGCCGACTTCGGCCAACTACTTCGACCGCGTGAGCAAGCAGACGCTGCTCGCTCATGTCAGCGAGGTCGGCGGCCCGACAATGGCGTCGAGCTTCATGGGCTCGAAGAAGGGCGACCTCTCGGCCTCCTGCGAGAAACTGTTCGCCGGCGAAACCATCGTCGCGCCCGAGGTCAAGGAGGCCGCACTCGCTTGGGTGCCCGAAGCGATGCGGTTCCGGGCCATCGCCGCCAGCGAAACCGAGGACGAGCAGGCGCCGATCGAAGCTGGGGGCGAACCCGCGCCGGAGGGTGAGGACGACGGACTGGAAGCCAACGAGGACCAGGAAGTCGTCGCGGCTGAGCCTGTCGACGCCTGATCCAACCCTAACGACGCAGCCGCAGGCCGATACGCCTGCGGCTGCACGTCTCCCACATTCAGGATACTCCACAATGACTACGCTGACCAAACTGCGCGCCCGGGTTTCACCGCAAGCGATCTCCAAGGTGACCCGCATCTTCAACGGGACCCTCGACGACATCTTCAATGAGCTCTTCCAGAACGCCCGGCGCGCCGGCGCCACCTGCGTTGCCGTTACCGCCGAACATCTCGCTGACGCCTGCCTGATCACCGTCGCAGATGATGGCGCGGGCATCGGCGATCCGGCCGACCTCGTGTCACTTGGGCAATCCGACTGGCCCGGCGACTGCCGGACCCGCGAAGATCCCGCTGGCATGGGCTTCTTCAGCCTGGCCGGACTCGACACGGTGGTGAGTTCCACCAGTGCTGTTGGCTCGTTCTCGCTGGCGATCGCAGGCGATGCCTGGACCGGTGAGGCCGACATCGATGTGCTCCCTTGGGATGGCCCGCGCGGCACGACTATCGCGTTCCACTTTCCGCCCGGGCCCGATGGCAAGCTTGAGCGCACCGTTGAAGCGGCGGCGCGATTCTTTCCATTGCCGGTCAGTTACAACGGCAAGGACCTCGCCCGCGCCGACTTCCTCTCCGATGCCTACAAGGTCATCGAGCGCGATGGCTATCGCATCGGGGTGTTCCGCGACCGGCATTCGCCGCACGTGGCGACGCTCAATTTCCACGGGGTAACCCTCAAGCACGCGTTCCCGGTAATCAAGGAGGTCCACCACACCCAGTGGAGCGTCCAGGTCGATATCGTTGATTCCCCGGATCTCGTCCTCGTCCTGCCCGCCCGCAAGGAGATCTACCGCAACACCGCGCTCGACCACCTCGTGGCGTTGTGCCGGCGGGCGATCTTCTCGGTCATCTACGCCGAACCGCTGCACCGACTGAGTTTCGAGGACTGGCTCGAGGCACGGTTCTACTGCGACAATTTCCCCCAAGCGGCGCGGCAACTGCCGCTCTGGTCGCCCTCCACTGCCCGCGGCGACTGTCGCCCGGTCCCGGCTTTCGCTGATCTTGAGCCGTTCGCCACCATTTACGATGACACGGACTCCTATGATTCGGTGACGTTCGGCCGCGCGCTCCGGCGCTCGAATGGCGGCGAGCCGCACAAGCTCGGCGGACCGGACCCCCGCGCGTTCTATGAGCCGATCACCAATTTCATCGGCTATCCATGGTACGACGCGCTGTCCTGCTTCATCCTCACCGGCGAGTGCTTCACGCACGACGGCGATCAGTCGGCCACGAGTGAACCCGACGCCCTGACACTGCGCCCTGACGCGATCAGGATCGAACTGACCGATCAGCACGGTCACCGCCTCGACGTCGAGACCGACTTCGTCATCCAGGAGGGCGATGATTCGTGGGGCGATCCTGACTGCGCGGTGATTGCACTCACCCGGGGCTCGGAACTCGATCCGAACGATCTCACCGACCTCATCATCGATGCGGTGTTCTCGCCCTCGGACGATTCCGATGCGGACAGCTACGACACCCAGGAGACCCGCTTTCGCCACGACGCTGCCGTGCGGGCCCATGCCATCCTTGAAGGAGATGACGCCGCCATTCTTGCTGGCATCCGCATGGCCTTTGCCGACCGCGTAGCCTGGCGCATCCCGCACGGACGCAAGCTCCAGCTCGCCTGGTCGAGCGGCGGCAATGACCTGACCCTTGTCGACGCGAGGGAGGGCTCGGACCAATGACCCGTCATCCGAAGCCCGATGTCGCCCAGGTAATCACCGACCTGATCCTCGAAAAGATCGCCGCCGGCACCGCCCCGTGGCTCAAACCTTGGTCGGCGACCAGCACCCGTCCGCTACGCCACAACGGACTTTCCTACACGGGGATCAACACCTTCTTCCTTTGGGCGGTCGCCGAAAGCCGCGGCTTCACCAGCCCCTACTGGATGACATTTCGTCAGGCAGCCGAGCTTGGGGCCCACGTTCGCAAGGGCGAGAGCGGCTCGTTCAGCGTGTTCTATTCCTCGGCACGCAAGACTGACACCGATCGCCTGACCGGTGAGGCGACTGAGAAGACCATCCGGTTCATGAAATGGAACCACGTGTTCAACGCCTCGCAAATCGATGGACTGCCGGGGCACTACTATCCCGAGCCGCCAAGCCCGGCGGCAATCGGCGAATTGTCCGCCGGGGTTCGTGACTTCCTGGAGGCAATCCCGATCCGCGTCGTCCATGGCGGCGACAGCGCATACTATTCGCCGGGAACCGATACGGTCACCTTGCCGCATCCGCAGGCATTTCATTCCATTGAGGCTTACTTTTCAACAAGATGCCACGAATTTGGTCACGCTACAGGGTCTGCCAAACGGCTCAACCGGCAGTTCGGCAAGAGGTTCGGCGATGATGCCTATGCTTTCGAGGAGATCGTTGCCTCGCTGACCCAGGCTACCCTCTGCGCCGAATACGGTCTGCCCAACGAACTCCACGACAGCCACGCCGCCTACATCCATCACTGGATGAAGATCCTACGCGGGGACAAGACCGCGATCCTCCATGCAGCCGCCAAGGCAGAGCAGGCGGTCAAGTGGCTGCGCCAGTTCGATCCGGCGCTCACGGGCGACCTCAAGGAAGCGGCCTAACGGAAGTCGGACACGCTCGCATGGCGAGCGGGAAGGGGAGGGGGTGGGAGCCCGGCGCGCCATGGGGCGCGATGGAGGCTTACACCCATGAACTACGATCTCGACTTCCGCTATCGCCGGGCGCTCCAGCCCGACGGGCTCGCGACCATCCCGACCGCTACCCAGGCTGTGGTCGACGCGATGCAGGATGCGCGCAATGCCGGCATCGATCCGGCTCGCGATCCCGCGACCATACTGCTGGCCCGGCATCTCGGCCGTATCGCGCTCGGCCATGCTCCGGACGAGACCTTCACCGAGGACACGCCGCTGCGCCGCCAGTGCATCGCCAAGATCGATGAGCTGAAGTCCAAGCCCGCGCTGGTCGCACTTGCCCGGCGCGGGATCGGCTATGACCCTGAAGCAAAACGCGCCTTCCACCGCGAAGCGCGCTCGGCGCTCCGGGTCGCAGCCCGCCATCTGGACCTGGACCCCGATCAGTATGACCTGCGCAGCAACTTCGCCGGTCCCGCTGTCTCAGGCGAGATTACCCTCCATGGCGACGAGATCTACGTCCAGGTCTCGATCCCCTGCATCCGGCCTGGCCGTGAGGTCATGTTCCGCCGCTGCAAGGGGCGCCAGGACTATCTCGGCGGCCGCAATCACTTCTGCGACATCGCCGTCCTCGCCGCCCCGCACAGCTTCCGCGCGCTGGTCGTCCGCGAGACCGGCCTTTCCATCAACCCGCGCAGCCAGGCGCTGCTCTAGGAGAAAACCCCATGGGCTGGCTGTTCATGTCCCGCGGCGGGATGTCGCCTTTCGCCACGCCGAAGGCGTATCTCGACAACCAATGCACCTATCCGCCCGATCCGGACAAAGGCCGCGATACCGGGCTGAGGGTGATCAAATCGACCGTCCGCTCGGGCGCCTACTACGCCGCCTGCCAGACCTATGACGCCGAAGGTCCCAAGGAGACCTTTGCGATCATCTGCCTAGTCAAATGGAACCCCGGCGCGCGCAGCGGCGAAGAGTTCGGCTACAAGGACATGACCGAGACGATGGGCCCCTACCACTGCGATTGCCCGGCTTCGATCCTCGACCTGCTGGGTCCTCCCGGCAACGAGTATGCCGCCAAATGGCGCGAGGCTTGCCGTGCGCGACTTGCGCTGACCTCGCGCCGCAAGCCGCGGCCGGGCGACACGCTCGTCCTGGCAGAACCGCTCACGTTCACCGACGGGCAGAGCGAACGCAGATTCCGGGTGGTCCAGTCAGGCCGGAAGACCATTTTGCGCCGGATGAACGACGGGATGGGCGTGAAGATCAGCAAGCTGATGAGCCGCGCCTGGACGATTGTTCCGGCCCCGGCCGCCCCCTCGGCGCCGTGACTTGCACGCGAGCTTGCACCGCCATGCCGGACCAGCCACCCCCCGAACGCTCACCCAAACGTGGGCGCCTTTGCAGCATCGAGAATGCCAACCGCGTGGCAACCCGCGTCGCCGAGCATATCCTGACCGACACGGCGGTCGTGAAGACAGGAAACCCGCTGCAGCCATTCCGCGTGGTCCTGGCGAGCAAGGCCGCGCCGGGCCGCACCGTCTCGCGGGTCGTCACCTGCAATGATGACGAGCCCTGATCACTCAGTAGGGTTCCGGGCCGCGCTCGACAAACCACGACTGGCCGAGCTCAAAATCGGGGTTCGGCGACACCAGCGGGCCGTCGGGGCCTTCCGCCACATAGGGCGAGACCAGGTCCTTGCGGCGTACCCGCGAGCGGCTGAGCCAGGCCGCAGTCCGACCGCGCGCCTTCAGCATGCCCAGCAGCCAGTCCATTGCCTCGGCCATCTCGACCACGCCGCGCCCGGCGAGGCTGTAGTAGATCGCCCGCTGGAAATCGTCGCACGAGGTGCTGAGGATCGCCGCGAGCTTCGCCCGCCCGCCGGGCGCATTTTCATGCACCAATGACACCGCTTCGCGCAGTTCGCGGACCGAAAAGTAGGCGTCATCGACCCCGACCCCAATGCACAGGGCTGCGATCGCGCGCCGCGGCGGCAGGACATTGAGGTCGCACGAGGCATCGCGCAGCGCGATATCAAGATCGAAATGGTCGGTGTGGGCGCCGATGGGCATCGGGAATTTCCTTTCGAGAAAGAACGTAGCGTGAACGCTCAAGCGCCGTCAACCGGTAGGCGGAGGGGAGGGGGAGTCCATCGGACGATCATTGTAAAAGGAGAGTTTGATGACCCAGCTTGCCCAGGCCGCCCCTGCCGACACCGACCGAACCACCGAGATAGCCGCGCTCAATGATGCCGCCCGCGCAGGGTCGCTTGTGAACTCGAAGACCGTGTTCACCCGGGCGCTCGCGGATATTCTTGCCGGAGAGGATCCCGATCCTGGCACCCGCCAGTTCAACCTGATGATGGGACAGCGCGCACTGCGGCGGCTGATCAACGAAACGCCGATCGATCCTGGCAACGACCCGCACGGCGAGCGCGACTTCGGTGTGGTCGAGCACCAGGGCCACAGGTTATTCTGGAAGGTCGACATCTACGCCAACGACGGCACGTTCGCCTGGGGATCGGAGACGCCGTGGGACGCACAACAGAGCTTCCGCGTCGTGACCATCATGCTGGCGAGCGATTGGTGACGCGATGAGCCGGTATTCGTTGAAGCCACTGCCTAACCGTGCGGATGTGTTCGAAGTAGCAGTGGGGTGGGATCCCGGCCTGAGCACCTATTTTGCTATCGTGTTTGGCGCGCCAGAATTTGCCTGCGAGCCTGAAGTGTTGCTTTGGCGTGGATGCACGTTCGGCGAGATCTGCCGAGTTGCAGAACTGCTCGACATCGTGAGGGAGTTTGCCGAAGTGGCTCCAGAATTGAGGCGCCGATTGGATGCCGACCCAAGCGCTGAACCCCCTAGCTAACGCAAGTCACTCAGCGGGCCACCCGGCGTATCTCCTCGACCAGAAGCGGGGACAGCTCATACATGTCGAGGTTGGCCTCCTTCAGCCAGATGCGTGCCTCCGCGATGGTCATGTTCTTGTTGACGGTGGCATCATTTAGAATGGCTGCGGCGACACGAGACAAACCGAGGCCCATGAAACTGATCATCGACCTGTCCGAAGCACCAACCTCGAGATAGAGGGAAAGTGGCGGCACCGAGCCGGCCATCTCCGACAGGCCGATCTCATTCAAAACGTTAAGGAGCACGGCACAGTAGCATGACATCAGCCGGACCACCTCGAACCGGATCACCTTCTCGATAGTCTCGAGCGTGTTGCGGATCACGGCCCGGGTGCTCTTCTTCTTGTCGAAGTTGATGGCGTTGTCGATGATCTTAGGGAGAGGGTCGCCGCTCATCCAAAACACAGCCATCAAGGCATGGTACCGGTGCGATCCGTGGCTCTCTGGAAGACCCAGCAGGTGCATATGGCAAAGCCTCAGGAGCGATGCGTAGGAGAAGTATGCTCCGCTCTCGCGCGGATGCGCGGGGATCAGCGCGCGCACGCTCTCCTTGTCCGTACCCACTCTGGCGAGTAGTGCGGCGTGAAGCGACTGTTGCCGATGCGGTGACAGGTTCGGACTTTGGCGAACGACCTCAACGGGCAGTGTCAGCACTTTGACCACCTCGTCGAGCGCAGTCTGGACCCGTTCGGTCGACGTTGACGGCACGCCCGCCGCGGTCAGTCGCGACAGCGTTGTCGGCAGCTCACCGCGCGAATGGTCGTCTAGTAGCCGGATGAACAGGGTCTCGAGGTCACCGTCCGGCTTCCTGTCGTCACTATCGTCGTCGGCCATCGTCGCTACGAGATCCTCCAGCCGCTGCGCGACACCGTCTTGGAGGGCAGGCACGATCTCGCTGTCCCTCTCCTGATCGAGCGGCTTGGCCTTCCACTCGTCATAGTCGATCAAGAAGATGTTGCCCTGGAACTCGCGGCGCAGCCGGCCGGCGCGACCGGCGAGGTTCCAGAAGTCCGTACCCTCCAGAGGGCGCTGCCTCCCCTTCTCAGGCCTGCACATGAAGACGTTGCGGGCCGGCAGGTTCACGCCCTGAAGAAGCGTACTGGTACACACTAGGAAGTCGATCGCACCATCCGCGAAGGCATCCTCCACCGCCTGCCGAACTTGCGTTGGCATGTTGGAGTAGTGGAAGCCAACACCCCGACGGATCGCCGCTGCCAGGACATAGGATGGGTGTACCGACTGGGCGACGAGCTCTGCCACCGCCTCGCGCCGCGGCGTAGTCTCCCGGTCCGCAAACAGGTCGGCCAGCTGGATGGCTAGGTTTTCCGCCTCGGCGGCGCCGTTCGCATAGACGATGGAGGGCGCGCCTTTGCCGAGAGCGGCCGATATGTGAACGAGGCGCTCCTTCTTCGATGCGATCGTTTGTCCGATCGCGAACTCGCCGACCAGCGCCTCTTCGCCGCCCGGCTCGATGTTTAAGACCGAGAATTCGCCCTGGCGCGACGAGGTTACGCGCACGATCAGGAAGTTCTGCGCAACCGTCGACTCAGTCGATGGAAGCGTCTCCACGCTATCGAGGCCGAAGGTGCGACCGAACACATCTAGGTTGCGGATGCCCGGGCTGGCGAAAAGGAGCTGCGCATCCGCGCGGCGACGAAGCAGGTCGTCCACGACCCACTGCAGTAGAATGCCGCGGCCTTGGTCGGCGATGCTGTGCGCCTCGTCGACGATGACGATCCCGGCGCTCATGTCCGGATGCGCCGCCAGCATCAGCTGGGTCCGCTCCTGCGTCATCACGAATACCGCGCGATTTGGCAGCGGCTGATCTCCGTCGAGCGGCACGGTGACAATCTCCGGCGCCCCTTCCGTTCCGAAGAAAAGGTCTGCCAGATCGCGAGCGACCTGGGCAATTAATGCACGAGTCGGCACGAGGTAGACGACGATGCGCTCCCCAGCCTCGTTGAACACACGCGCGAGATGGCCCTGAAGGATGAAGGACTTTCCGGCGGACGTCGGTGCGGCGACGGCGATGCTGCGCCCTTCGCCAAGTTTGCACCACAGGTCGTGCTGGAAGCTCGTTAGCAGCGCGGGGCGATCCCGCAGTAGGACGCGGCGCCGGTCCGAAAGGGCCATCTCCTCAATCGCGAGATCTAGCGGCAGGTCCGCAGCTGCGCGGCCGACATCTTCGCGCGTTTCCAGCGCGGGAAAGTTGCCGAGCCGGGCAAGCACAACGCGGAGCGCCTGCTGCATGGGCAGCGTCTTTGCGCCCACCACCTCGTACGTCATGGTCGCCGAACGGTATGCCTGGCTCCGATGCACCGGATCCGTCGAACAAGCTAGGATCGCGGATGCCTGCATAAGCCGCACTGCCTCTTCGACGGTCACCTCCGGCTCAAGTGGCCTTCCTAGCTCGCGCGCCAGCCAAGTTCGATGGGTAAGAGCCGCTGCGTCGTGGAAGCGGCTGTTGCCCCAGATCTGATCAGCCAGTTCCTGCATCAGGCGTTGTCCCCTTCATCTTGCGCCTGCTTCTTGCCGCGGCCTTTCTTCGGTGCCTTCTCGGCGGCCGGATGCTTCCAGCCGATTTTGTCTTGAAACAGATCGCGCAACGTTGCCACGGACGGAACCGGCATGATGAACATCTCGACCTCCTGGTGCTCGATGCCCTTTGCCTTAAGAGCCTTGGCAATCTTCGGCGCGGCTTCTTCAAGCTGAGCAAGAGCCAACTTGCGGAACTCGTCCTCGGCATCGGCCTCGCAGGCCAGCACAGAAGCAAAGGCGTCGAAATCGAAGGCAACGAGGCAGGAAATCACGTCGTGGCGGTTTGTGTATTCCGAACCATACGGATCGAGGAAGTCGAGCATTGCCTTCTTGGCGTGAGGCGTCAGGCTTGACAGATCCAGGTGCCGCTTCACTAGCGTAATCTCGTGCTTGATCTTCTTGTCGTCCAGGGATTCGGCGATCGACTTAGCCGCCTCCGTGATCGCCTGGTCCAAACTGCCGTAGAGCTTCGCCTCTCCCCAGTAGATGTAGAGCCGCCCCGTCGCCGCACAGTATCGGACGTGCACTCCGTCCGCACCATGTACAGGCATCTCGGTGTTCGTCTTCAGCGACATCTTCGCGACGATCTGGGGCGCCTCAAGGAGCCACTCCGTCAGCAGGTACAGTATCAGTTCGCCGGCTTCGCCGTTTCGGTTCGTCGCTACATGGGCGCGCTTGAAGAGATCGAAGGCTTCCTGGCGGAGAACCTCGAACATCTTAGTGAAGTCCTCCGGCGAAACCTTGCCATATTGTTCGTAGAGGTCAGTGACCTGCTGTCGGGGCAAGCAGAAATTGACAATGTAGGTCGAGACGGTGTCCACCAGTTCCGCGATCATCGGCTTGCGCTGCCTAAACGCAGGATAGTGGAGGCGGAGCTTCAACGCCTTGCAATCGGTCATCACGGCATGATCGACCGACTTGAACCGCATCGACAGCTTGGACAGATCGCGCTTGAGAGACGCAAGCGCATCTTCGAGGGCGCCGGTCGGCGGTTCGGACGGAACGGCGGTGGTATCGGTCAACGAAGCGCAGGTCCGTAGGGCTCGATCGTCATAATGTCGATTTTCTCACTTCTCGCCGTTGCTCAAATGTGTTGCACATGGGAAGCCGTTGTTATGCTTGGGGATGGCAAACCGTCAATCACACGAATTCTAGCAAGCAATTCCGTAACAAGGCACAGGGACGGCAATGCCGGACAAGGTATACAAATACAGACCCTTTAGTGTGAACACACTGCGCGCCCTAACCGAGGCAGAGGTCTTCTACGCGAAGCCATCTACTTTCAACGATCCGCTGGACTGCGATCCCACGATCGACGTGGATATCGACCGTAGACACCTCGAACGTTTGCTCTACCGCATGATTGTCAGACGGAAGAACGAGGAAGAGGGACGCAATGAGATCGGCCGTCTCCGCTATAATTCCTCAGAGTACGGCGACTACCGCACTAATGCCGAGGTCGAAAGCTATTTGATGCGCACCCTCGCGAGCACCATCAAACACGAGCTCGACCTGGAACTTGGAGATGAGGGCGTGCTCTCGCTGTCCGCGACGTGGAAGAGCGGGCTAATGTGGTCGCACTATGCCGATGAGCATCGTGGCATTTGCATTGAGTACGACACCCGCGATCAGGGGCACCCACGTCTCAAGGCGGTCGATTACAAGGGCCCCCGCGCGATCAAGACAAGTGATCTTTATCGGTGGAAGGTCCGAGATGATTTGGTAGCACAGGAGCGGGTGTTTCAGACCTACTTCTATACAAAGTCGAATGAATGGAAGTACGAAAAGGAGTGGCGCGACGTTCGCGACAGGAACGGCGTCACTGACGCCCCGTTTCGCATAACCGCAATCCTCTTCGGACTCAGATGCAACGGGTCTGTCATCAAGAGCATAGTCAAGCTCCTGAACGATCATCCACAAATCAAAATTTGGCAGGTTCTCCCTAAGGACGACGGATTCGGACTGCGTCGGTATCTGGTCAATCGAGACGAGATCGATGCGATGGCGGTTCGGGAGCCCAGCTTCCTCATGTTTAAGGACATCGTCTGGGACGATCTAGACGATTTAGAGGATCTCGGTACAGTGGCTGAGCTCGCCGGACCGGAAGAGGATCCCGGAGCCTAAACGTGACCGAACCCGCACATGCCGCATTACTCGCGGGCGCAAAGAAGCACTTCTTGCTCATGGATCAAAACCAGATCGCCAGTCAAATCGTCTTCACAATCTGGGTTGCTCCTGACCTTAGTGTTTTGACTCAGTCGCCTGTAGTAGCTGCGAGCTCGCGTATCAGTTGACTCATCGGTTCACGAAGAGTCTCGTGTCGACGAACCCAAATCCGACGCAAAAGATCTTCTGGAACATAGGCGTCATATTTCTCGACAATGAGATTCTCCACGAACCGCCCGAGGTCCTCAATTGGAGGGCAACCATCAATTGATGCGATCACAGCGGAAGCGTCCTCGATTGGACAGCCAGTCAAAGTGATCCCGACATCGAATGTTTCGCACGCGAAGCCCATGGACGTGAGCAAGACCGCGAGCAGTGAATTTGCTGATGTACCTTGCCAAGTTAGGACGTGCGTCGCGGAGCCCGCATCGATGTAGCGGGATTTTTGCAGGCCGAGTTCGGCAAAGGCCGAGCGGCCGGCAGCCAAGAGCTCCTTGGCGTTGTCGTCGAGATAGTCCGGCAGATCCTCACTCATCAAGACGGCCAGCATCTCAGCTGCAAGGCGGTCATGGATTGGCTCCTGACCAAGGCGATCAAACTTTGGCACACGCCCTGTGTTATGGGCGACAACTTCAACGACCTTCGCCTTGTCGTCGATACCGGTCGCACGCCAACGACGTCCCGCAAATCCGATTATCGATCCGACGACTAGCGCATTTACGATCGGCAGTGTTCCGAGTGTCCGTCCGGAATGGACCAGGCGCCATTCCTCATCGGTCGAGAAGTTGGCATAGAAATCTCGCGATGCAGTCAGCTTTTCCCCTTCTGGGCCGAGCATGAGCGAACCGTCGGGTGCTTGCTCGATCAGACCTGCCTCATCACTGCCCATTCCTCGGAGCAGGTCGGCGAAATCGGCTTTCTTGAGAGCTGTAAACGGTCCCTGCTGACACAAGGATGCGTATAGGGCCCCGGCGCTTATGGCACCCCGTTGGACTATGAGCGACAGAATCTGGTGAACACTGACCGATAGCAAAGCTGGGTCGGCTTGAGGGGGTTCGACGAACTTCAAGCGTAGCAAATTCAGCGCTGCCACGGCCTGGACCACGGGCAAGTGCAATTTGTCTAGCGGATCAGCGTCGGCAACAGGATATGGTTCGCGCAAATAATTCCGGAAGATCGCGCTGGATCCCTCCCGCCGACCAGACCGGCCTAGGCGTTGCCGCAACGATGCGAGCGAGCGTGGCGCGCCAAGCTGCGACACTGCAACGACGGAACCGATATCGATCCCAAGCTCCAGCGTCGTCGTCGCAACTGCTGTTGTTGGCAGGCGGCCATCCTTCAGTCGCAACTCGAGTTCTTCTCGCAGGCCTTTGCTCAGGCTGCCGTGATGAGGAAAGAACTCGTTGGGTACCTGGCCTTCCTCGCTGATTGTGCGTAGCCGATCGGCCAGAGTTTCAACGTTGGCCCGAGAACTGGCAAAAAAGAGGTTGTTGCTGCCACGTAGAGCTTCAAAAGCGTGCCGAGCGATCTGAGCCAAAGCTGATCCAGATTGCGGTTCATTGAGCATCCCATCGCCGTCCGCACCGCCTTCGGGTGGTTCGACATAGGCCCGGACTTGGACTTTCAGCGGTGGGGCACCGCCCGCAACCGCAATGATCTTCGCTGGTTTGGGTGCGGTGGCGCTTAACCATCGCGCCGCGAATTCGAGGTCGCCTATTGTCGCTGACAATCCTACTCGTCGCGGCCGCCGATCGTTCAGCACCTCAATCCGATATAACAAGCTCGAGAGGTGAAGACCTCTCGGTCCTTGGAGGAATGCATGAAGCTCGTCGATTATGATTGCATCAAGCGCACCGAAAAGGGCTTCGGCAGTTGCCGGTCGCCGCAACAGCATTGCCTCGATTGATTCCGGGGTGATCAGCACCACACCGGAGGGTGCCTTGATGATTTTGTTCTTGGGACCTTGGGGGGCATCACCATGCCAACGAACCAGAGGTAATTCGAGTTTGTCGCACAGCTCTTCAAGCCGACGGTACTGATCGTTGATCAGCGCCTTAAGCGGAGCGACGTATAGAATCGAGATACCAGGCTCCGCCCGCGCTGTAGAGGAGCCCAGGAGCGGCAAGAAAGCTGCTTCGGTCTTGCCGGCTGCGGTCGCGGCTGAAATAAGGACGTCCTCGTCACTGCCACAGATCGCTGCGATCGCCTGCTCTTGCACATCTCGCAAACGAGACCAGCCCTGCTGCCTGACCCAGCGTTGGACCTGCGGATGGAGCAGATCGAACCCGGAACCGCTTTCAGAGCTCGAACGTGGCAAGCTCATCATCGCCGTCCACTGCAGTGGCGACGTCTTCGCCAGGATCGTCATCCACCGAAACACTCCCGATCAAGGTTCGCCAATCGAGAGCGGGGTTCTGCTCCAAGATTGCAAGGAGCTGGACGAAGGCCTTGATGGTGTTACGCGGCGTCCGAAAGTATGCTTCGCCAATGCGCTGGCTGCAATGCGCCATGAATGCGTCGAGCGCTTCATCGGGCACGAGATGCTTCGTCGGGTCGCCTAACGCGAAGATCGCGCGGATGTTGCCCAACAGGATCAAGAATTCCTCAGGCGAAAGGTTTTGGAGGCGAACGACCGGGCCGCTAAGATCGACCAAGCCGGGGGCGGCAAACTGGTTTTCTGCAAGCCGGGACTGCAAGGCCTCATAGCTGTAGAGCCCGCGGCGGCTGTCCATGAGGAATTCAGGCGTGCCACCGAAAATGAAACCAAGCCCTTCGGAATTGCCCTGGAGCATGTCGTTGACCATGCGCAGGATCTGCTCGAAATTTTGGTTTCGTGCCTGGGAGCTCTGCAATTTGTAGATGTTGACCATCTCGTCGAACACAACCAGCAAACCAGTGTAGCCGGCGAGCCGAGTGAAGCGAGCAAGGAGCTTCAAGCTGTCAAAGACATCGGCGTCGTCGATTATCGAACGGACTCCTAGAGATTGGCGCGCCTCGGTTTTCGTCGGAAACTCGGCGCGTAGCCAACGCAGGGCCGAAGCCTTCAGAGCCTCGTTACCAGCCTCACTGCCTTGCCAGTAGCACTTGAGCACGTGCGAAAAATCATGGCCGCCCACCAGCTCTTGGATCGAAGCCAGACGGTCATCGATGACCTGTTCTACGGGCCGGTTATCAGCGTGCGCGACCTTCACGCATTCGCTGATGAAGCGTTCAACAACGCTAGGCAGTGCGCCGCCATCCGGTTTGGTCCGTGTGGCCATGTTGCGGATCGCTTCTGCATAAAGCCCGCGCGCCTGACCGCCGGTCGCATGAATGCGACGATCGGGAGCCAGGTCTGCGTGAATGGTAACGCACCGACGCTCCAACGCGATTAGCCGCACAAGACTCAGGAAGAATGTCTTACCTGCGCCGTATTCCCCGATAACGAACCGACAAGATGACCCGCCGTCGGCGATCCGGTCGATGTCCTTTATTAGGGCGCTGACCTCGAGCATCCGCCCGACCTGAATGTGCTGCAAGCCGACCCGCGGGACGACGCCAGCAGCGAGGGCTTGGACTATCGTGTCGCGGTCGCGAAGCCGGATTGGTGTTCGCTCGGTCATGCGGCGGCCATGCTCCTGATTTTGTCGATGAGGTGCGGTTGAATCGAAACGATGTCTTCGCATTCGATCGCGATGTCGTCGAGGGCGTCGAAAGCCCAATCGTTTATGGTTTCAATGGCTCCATCGGGGAGCAGCCGCTGCACACGACAGAGGGTCTCAAAAACGTCGGCTTCGACCGGCTGCTCCGAGAGCGTCAGAAGTACGTGCGAGTGCGCGGCATCAAGACCAGGCAGGCTCCTTTCTTCTGGCTGTGGTTGGGCCGTAGTTTCTGGCGAGGCCAATTCCTCTTCCTGGAAAATGCTGGAGAGCATGGTCGAGACTGCGGTTGTCTCCCGTCGAAGCCGGGCCAGCCTCTCGCTATCGACGATGTGGGCCGGTTGCTTCGTACCGGTGCGTTGCGATCGTGGGCTGTTCTCGCCCGCGTGCAGTCGCGCATAAACCTCGTCCTGCGGCTTCCCAAGTGACTTGTAGAGACCCTCCAGAAAACGCACTTCGGACGGCAATACGCGTTGATCGGCAAGGATCGCGCGAACGGCAGCATTCAGCACTCGATCCTTCTCAGCGTCGGGTAACGCCAGCAGCCGATTGGTCGCCGCGCGCAATTTTGAAGGGTTTGATGCCAAAGCCTGTGCGTGAGCGCGCAATCTATGCTGGTCGTTCGAATCCAGCCCTTCAATTTGTGCGACATCGTCGAGGATCACGCTCATTTCCGCCTCGACGACCTGGTCGTCTGCCTTGGCGGCCAGAACGGCAATCTCGATCATCGTGCGGGCCGAACGATACTCGTCACGTTCTTGATGCGCCTTGATAGACTTACCCATCTCGAACAGGCACAACACGGTGTCGTCACTTGGAGTGGGGGCAGGGCCGAACCGCTTATCTGGTTCGAAACCGATCTGCATCGCATCGAGGATTTCGGGCAGGCGCTTAGATAAGAACGCCCTTCGGTCTGCAGCCAGTCCCCCCGGATTTCCTGCCAACACTTCCAACACTTTGCCGACAGGCTTCTGCGCAAAACCATCTTGGCTATTTCCGTCAAATAGAAGAGTCCGTGCTGCGCTGAGGAGGGCTTCGGCGCGATCATTCAAGGCCTCTGCGGGACAAAGTGCGGCAGCGAGCAAGGTCGCGCGCTCTTTGGGATTGCGGCCAAGGAACCTGCTGAGCGGATCGAGTTCCTCGGTACATGCCGTCAGCAAGGCTTCAAGCTTGGTCACAGGCCCTGCGATTGCTCCAATATCGGGCAGGTCCTCTAGTTCGGCATGAGCATTGAATTCGCCGCTCGCCGCTCGATAATTGAATTGCAGACGCGTTTTGCCGCCACGCACCTTGATGCCATCGGGGAAGCGTTCAGCGAAGCGATACCTCCACAGCGCGCAGAACTGATCAAAGCAGCGACTAACGGCGGTTCGTGGATAGAGCTGGGGATGGGTCAAGGCCCAGCACAAGGCGTCATCGGAATCTATTGCTATACCGTCACGGACTTTGCGGCCGAGCCGCACCCGGATGTCAATGGGGATTTCCCAACCTCGCCGCATGTCGAGCGAAATTACATTTCCAGGGGGTGCGATGTCGAAGATCAGCTCGCCAGCCTCGATCAGCGCCCCACAATAATTACGGAATGAGTGGTTGTCGCCGTAGATGTCCAGCAGGCGACGCGCTTCCGCTAGGATTGCGCCTGCATCCTGCTCGCTCTTCTCCGCGATCAAGCGACGCTCGAGGCCATAGAAATAGACGAAAACATACCCAATGGGAGCGTTCGGTGTACTACGCCCGGAAGCAAGCCATTCCAGATACGCTCGACGTGCAGAGGGCGTTAGCTCGCTATAGTTCGGCCAGTAACCCAGAGATGTCCCGAGCGAGTCTGAATCGGATGCCACCGACAACGTCGGGTCAACCAGAGCTCGATGGTTCGACCGTCGATCGCCTTTCCCGTAGTAAAGAAGCTCCCCTTGAAATTCGATTCCGGCCACCTCCACCGTGGTTGGCTCGGCGATCCAATGTGCAGCTGGTGCAGGAGCAAAAGGCTTGGCGAGTTTGGCGATGAAGCTTTGAGACGGCTCCCTTCTCGGGGCGGAAACTGGCTGGGGTTGCGCCGTCGGAACTGGCCTATGGCCGTAACCAGTGGCTGCCCTTCGCGCATCGTCAAGCTTGGGATGGGCGTACCCACGAACGTAAAACTGACCATCTCTGCCCAGCTTGATGCCAGGTTCGATTTCCGCCCAGCTCTCCTTTGGGCCGCTGTACGTCGCAGGCTTGTTAGGATTGTCAGGGAAGCCGGCGGTTGCACCGTTCGTCCCTACGGCCGCCGAAGGTGCGGCTGTTCCTCGGCGGCGCTGCGCATAATTCTCAGCCTGTGCCCTCGTGGTGAATGTATAACCGCCGGACATGAAACGGCCATCCGAGGTCGGTGTGACCTCGTACCTGTCAACGCCGACTCTCATTGACGAGGCACGATTTTCTGGAGCCTGCTCCTTTGAGGCTGAATCGAGCACCCCTTCGATTGCAGCGTTCCGCCGCGCACCGCCGTCAGCTTCACCTGGTCGCCGCGTCGAACGCCTCTCCTCGGTGAGACCGAACTGATAAGCCTCCTTATAACTGGCAAAAACCACTCCGGCACACTCGAAGGTCCCATCTGACAAGCGCAATACACCATGCTGGTCGCGGGTTGGTTGCTCGTCGGAAGCCTCAATGTCACCTCCGGACGATATACCGACCGTGTCGAACCTTGCATCGGCCACCTCGGACGCTGCGCCATATTGGTTTCTCCCCCGTTCGCCCCGCAGTGCCATAAGACCAAGAGAAATAGCCAGTAACGCCATGCCTGCCAGCGGTTGGATGAAAAGCGCGACATAGCCAGCGATGTTGATCGAAACGAGCCAGCCACTCCTGCCCTGATCATGCAGGCGGCGCACCTGGAGCGCAAACCATGGCACTCCTGTGACCGCCCACCAGAAAACGTATGCCAGCGCCCAAGTCGGAGTAGCCTTGGCAGAGGTCTGCGCGCTGAGACCGGTAAGCAAAACCGTGGTGACGAATACAGCAGCCGAAAGTGCGAAGAACGACCAAAACTCACGCGTGCTCGCACGTCCGGAAAAATCCGAGTACTTCCGAAAAGGTATTAAGGCGTTGTGCATGCGGCTGAAATTCACTCATGTGGCGGATAAGTCAAACGTCACTGCATTCGTGACTCAATGACACTTCCATTCACCCCTTTCCGAACGCTGAAGCCATTGGGGACAGCCTGTTGAACCAGCGGCACGTGTGAAATCAGTCCAACAGATCGGCGTTCGCCAACGATGTCCTGCAGAACCTGCAGAACTTGATCCAGCGTGCCAGCGTCGTTCTCGGTATCCAAGCTGCCGAAGCCTTCATCGATGAAGATCGTGTCGAGCCTAATGGCCCCGTGGGTCATCTCAACCACATCAGAAAGGCCAAGCGCCAGGGATAGGGCCGCGATAAAGGTTTCGCCCCCAGACAAGGTTATGATCTCACGCGCCCGGCCTGTTTGGATATCGTGAACGCGCACATCGAGGCCGCGTTTCGATCTCCCGCCAACACTCACCGTGTCCCTCTCGAACCGATATCTACCACCGGTCATCGGGTCGAGTCTCAGATTTGCGGCTTCCAGGACCTGATCGAACATGGCGCCGATGGCAAACGTCTCAAGGGTAGTCCGCAACTCGTTTTGCCCATCGAAGGCTTCGGCGAGACCGCGCAATGAGCCGGAAGCTTGCTCGAGGCTCTGCAGGTTCTCCAATTCGTCGGCCAAACTTGTCTTCAGATCGATCAGCGAGCGATGCTTCTGCTGTGCTTCGGCGCTATTCTTTGAGGCTTCGTCGGCCGCTGTCTGCGCCTGATTGCAGCTGAGCCGGAACGGTTCCAGGTCGGGACGCTGAGCAGTTCCGACATTATTCCTAGCAGCCGTTTGCCGCCCACGTGCTGCTGCCAAATCTCTGTCGAATTCGACGATCGACCCTTCCAGCTCCCCGATCAGATCTACGTCGGGAATGGCTAACCGATATGCTGTTTCGGAAATCCCGAGCTCAATCAGTCGGCTGTCGAAGGCAGTCTGCTTCTTTTCGACTTCATCCGCACAATCTTTGAGCGAATTCGACGCGTTCTGTAGGGCCGCCTCGGCCTTGATCAGAGCGGCCTGGGAACTCTGCTGTTGCTCCAGGGCTTCGGAAATCGCCTTTTTGCGCCGATCAAGATGGGCCCTTGCATCATTAATTGCAGCCTGCAGCACGGTAGCGTCGCGCAGCGTCTCCGGAACGGAGGCGATGCGATCAGCATAGCCTTGGCGGGACACGGCCTCGGCAGTGGTTGCGTCGCCCAGAGTGGAATTGGCTTGCTGGAGCTTGGTTGCAGTCGCCAACTTGCGAGCGCGTAAGTCGTCGACCTCCTTTGCGAGGAGGGTCAAATCGACGATGCTTCCGAGCTCGTTGATCGCGGCGAGGAAATGCCGATACTCAGTATCGATCTCGCTGACGCCGCGCTGCGGCACATCAAGCCCCGATAATGTCGCTTGGCGCTCCTTCAGCGTTGCGTTCGCTGCGCTGGCCCGCGATTGCGCCTCGCGATCTTTCTTCGCTGCAGAGACGGAAGCGGACTGCGCCGCTCGCCAGGCTTTCTCCAGTAGACCCGCATCACCGGTCCCGTGCGCTGGTTGAGGATGATCGCTGCCGCCGCACACCGGGCAGGGCACACCATCTTCCAGTCGCTCGGCAAGGACACTCGCCTGGGCGGAGATATAATCACTTTCGCGCGCGGCTACTTCTTCAACGGCATGATGATGGCGATTTTGGGCTTCCAACGCTTTAGCAGCCGCTTCGTCGAACTCAGCCTGTGCATGTCCCACTGCCTGGGTGGCGCTAAGATGTGCATTCGCGCCATCTAATTCGATTTTCAGCGTATCGCGGCGACCGATCAAATTCTGCCGCTTGAGAGTATTGCGTTGCGCATCAGCGAAGGCAGCGGACTTTTCCTCAAAGGTTCGATCGGCCTGCTGTTGTTGCGCAACGGCCTGGTCATGCCCCTGCTTCGCGCTTTCCAAAGCGACCAGAGCCTTTTCATGCTCCACAAGGCGCTCGGCCGAATCGACGAGCACTTGCTGGTGGCGGTCCATTTCGTCGACTTTGCGACCCAAGGTCTCAATTTCATGTTCCAGGGCTCGCAGGTCGGCCAGCAACGCACTTGCCGCTGCCGCCGCATTACGGGCACGAACTTCTGCTTCGCTGGCGCTGGCCTGTGCCGCTACGGCCGAACCATGGCGCGTACGAGCGTCGGTGAGACTGCTGTCGAGGTCCGCCATGCGCCGTGCCAACTCTGCACGGGACTTACGGGCACGAACGGCATCGAATTCAGGAACCTTTCCTTCCAGCTGTTCCAGCGCAGCGTCGGCAGCCTCCACTTCGACAAACAGTTTTTCTCGGGAAACAGCCTCGGCAAACACATTATTCGCCAACGTGAGTACCGCGGATGCTTCGGCGACGGCCAATCGGCTAAGCTCATATCGCTCCAACGCGGACGCAATGCCGACGCTGAGTTCATCCGAGCTGGCAAATCCCTCTGCCGCAAGACGCTGCCCGTTCAATCGATATCCGTCTTCGATCTCGCGCCGGACCTCCGCAGCTTCCAATTTGAGCTTTTCCGTGAGCTTCCGGTATAGCGACACGTCGAAAAGTTCGCGCAGGATCTCGAGCCGATCCTTGCTGTTCGACACCAGAAACCGTTCGAACCGACCTTGTGGTAGCAGCACGATCTGACGAAACTGCTGGGCGCCGTAGCCGAGCAGCTCCTCGACAAGCCTCGCGACATCTCCAACCTTACGCTCGGCTAGTGGAACGCCGCAGCAGTCCGGGCCGACATCGTCAATCGCGACCGATGACACGTCGAAGAGCCAAGCCGCATGCGGCTGCATGGTTTGCCCTTCTCCCCTGGCCTTCGGACGGGGTTGGTCGGGAATCCGCCGGACGTAATAGCGCTTGGCCCCAAGCTCGAATTGCAGGCTAACCTCGGTCAACAGCGCATCGGTTGCAAAATCCGAACGCATTGTCCCAATGCCCTGCTCCTCCTTCGCACCTTCCCCAAACAGTGCAAAGGCGATCGCGCTGAAGATCGACGACTTGCCCGAACCGGTCGGTCCGTAGATTCCGAAAAGACCGGCATCTGTGGCGTCGCGGAAGTCGATGCTCTCGACGCCGCCATAGGGACCAAATGCGCTCAACGTGAGCTTGATTGGCCTCATTGAACCACCTCCGTCGTCGCCAACGCATTGAGCGCGGAGGCTACAATCCCCGCCTCAGCTTCGGACATCGGGTCGCCCCTCACGATCTCAAGAAACGTCGAGGAGAGCGCATGGGGATCGTCAATCGCCGCTCGTTGTTCCTCCAGGCGCTGCGCGAGCGGGCGGCCATTCCGTTCATAGGCAAGCTGGACTGCATTGGGGTAGAGCGCCCTGATCCTTTTCATCGGGTCGATCTGCGGTGCTTCATCAGTCAGAACTACGCGCACAAGGTCGTTCGACACCTCGGTAGCAGCCAGCAACTCCAAGAGCTTTCCGCGGATGGTTCGCACCTGACGCAGCGGCTTGATGGGAAATTCGGTTACACCGACGGTTCCGTCGTGCGCGAGTTCGATCAGGCTGACGGACTTCTCTTGGCCTTCTTCGTCGAAGCCAAAGGCCAGCGGCGCTCCCGAATAGCGAACATGCTTTAGACCCACCGATTGGGGGCGGTGCAGGTGCCCCAGCGCAACATAGTGCGCCCCGTCGAACGCCGACGCCGATACCGTTTCGATCCCGCCAACCATTCGCATGAGCGGCCGCTCGCTTTCACTCGTGGCAGCACCGTCTACGAAAGCATGGGCGACGACGATCCAGCGCATTCCGTCGGCAAGGTGCTTGCGCGCACTGGCGATCTGAGCGCGAATGACATCTGCGGGACAAACAATTTCCTCGTCATCGAAGCACAATCGCGCCGCATATTCGAAGGCAAACGGCAAAGCGGAAATCGCCACCGGTCCGTCTGCATCGGAAATGACCAGCGGCCTTTCATTCTCGTCCAAGGGACCGCGCACGATGGCTTCACCATCTTTCGCAAGAACGCCCAATGCCCCTATCTGTGCGGCTGAATCATGATTGCCAGCGATCAACACGATGGCTGCGGATGATGTCGCCCTTACCGTCGTCAGGAATTCTGAAAGCCGCTTAAGAGCGCTTTGGGGCGGATTAGCTCTGTCGAAGATGTCGCCCGCGACAATGAGGACGTCTGGCTGCTGATCATCGATTACCGAAAGGATCTGGACGAGAGCGTGATCATGGTCTTCATCCAGCGCCACGCCGTGGAATTGGCGACCTAGATGCCAGTCACTTGTGTGCAGAATGCGCATTCGCCGAACCCCGAATCTCAATACGTATAAAATTTATATAGACAGCCCAAACTGAGTCAAGTAGCGTTTGCCTCAATGAGCGATCCCACCCTCAAGCCTGCCATGTTCGCCCGCCTGGTCTATCTAGATCAATGCCTGACTTGGCGCGGGCAAGTGAATCGTAAAGACCTGATCGAACGATTTGGAATATCGTCGCCGCAGGCGGCCATAGACTTCAGAGAGTATTTGGAGCGGGTGTCAGAGCCAAAGCCTAGGTATGACACGGTCCGCAAATGCTACCTTGCCGACAGAAATCATAACGGGTTGCCCTTCACGTACGAAGCCGGCTCGCCTGATGTGCTTGTCAGAAGCCCAGGATCCGACGACTTCTCAATGCTACCCACGCCCGTTCGGCAGTCTCCGCCATTTGTGATGCGCCAACTCTATCAGGCGATCGAGCAGCAGATGAAGATCGAGATCGACTATGTCTCGATGTCGACTGGCCTTCGCCAAAATCAGTGGATTGCGCCTGCAAATTTCGCGTCTGATGGCGAGCGTCTACATGTCAGAGCGTGGAGTTTTCACCATCAGGAATGGCGCGACTACCTGCCGGTACGAGTGTCGCCCGAAAGCAGCTTTTCAATCGCGGTGATCGACCAGGAGCATCCGCGGGATGCCGATTGGGAGGAGATCGTGGAGGTACGGCTTAGGCCTCTGGATGGGCTTTCGGACGAGCAGAAGGCTGCTGTCCGGCTTGAATACGGCTTCACCGACGATCTTCTGAAGTTTCAAATTCGCAGATCACTGGAGTTCTACATCGATCGGCGTTGGGGGCTCAATCGACCCGGGACACGGTTGGAGCGTTGCTAGGTTTTTGGCGAACGCGACGATCGCTCGTCGCGTGATTGGAGGTGACGATGGCGGCAAACGTAACCACTCATTTGCTGGTATGGGCCGGAGCGGTCACAAATCCCGAGACCGACGTCGTGCGTAGCGTCGGATCGACCGCTATGTGTATTGAATATTGACTGACGCAAGGCGACCTTGTGCCACAACATGGCAAAGGTCCGGCGACCTGAGGGTGCCATTTGCGCGATGCAATGATGGCATCGCACGTCACGTCGATCGGATTTCCGGTAGGTCAATGGGGCCGTTCCGCTGCCTAGATTGCGGCGAACTCTTGCAGCTGAGAATCTCGACCAGGGCGCGGCCACATTTTGCACATTTGCCGGATTCCCGCTGTGCTGGCGAAACGGCTCTGCATGTTTATGCCAAGGAGTTGCTGGAACGCGAACGACAACTAACCTTTGCGCCGCTCGTCTTGCGACAAGAAGGCGTCGAGGAAATCGTGTTCGAAGGAGGCCGGTTTAAGCTTGATCGTGTCGTCATCGAGGTGGACCGACCAGGATTTCGACCTGACGCCATCGTCGTGTTGTCGAGCAACGAATTTGCGGTCGAGTTCAAAGTTGCACACGCTGTTGACGATGCAAAACAGGAGAAGGTTGCCGCCGTCGATATTCCGATGATCGAAATTGACCTCAATTCCCTGAGGTTTCAGCAGATCAGCATGCAGGAACTGGACGAGGCCATCCTTCATAACTGTGTTCGCAAATGGATCCATCATCCCGAACGCAGTCTTGGACAAGCCCGCCTTGAGAGCCGCGTCGCAGCCAAGAAGGAGGAGCGCGGTCGACGCCTCAAGTTTCATATCGAGCGCAAGCCGCGCGGCAAAGTCGACTACGACTACCATCGGGAGTCTCTGGCGTCGCTCGAAGAGGTGGGTTTGCTCGACGAGATAGGCGTGCCTGTGGATTGCCAACATTGGTTCTGCGTTGCCTGCCGGTGTGGCAAGCAGCTCTGCTTGCCACGGGTATTGTCGCACCTTCGCGTAGCAGCACTCCCGGATCTAGGATCAAAGTCCGTGGCGATTGGCCGGACTACCAAGGGTATGCCAATCGCCTGCCCACCTGGATGATCCGGTCAGATCTGAGTGCCTATAATTGGAAGAGGTTGGAGGAAGCAGGATACACCACATCCAGCTTCGGCAGCGCGGATAATGCGATATTTCACTACTTGGCTCATCTTGCCGTCAACCAAGACGTTGTTGTGTGGGACCGGGACGAAGAGGCCTTCTTCGTTGCGTCGGAATTGCACGGACGCATCTACAGACTTCATGAATTGGGCTGGAAAATTCGACGGGTGCTCGAAGCCGCTGGAGCCCCTGATCCTGACGAGGTAAAAGCGAGGTGGTTGGGTAAGTACAATGTCGATGGCGTATCGCCCACCGAAGTTGCTCGAAGCGGAGGGGCCGCATACGATTCGCTTTTGTCCAGGGTCGAAGCACTCGTGCGAATGGCTGACTCATATCTCAAGCCGGTCGTCGTTGACGACCTATGCGGGCTCCCACTTGAGCCGATGCGGCAAGCACGCTTGTCAGCAATCGAAGAGCAAGCCGCAAAGCTAGCGAAGGAAAAGGTTGCGGCAGCTTTGGACCGCAGAAATAATCTTGAGACCTCGGCGCGTGAAGACCTTGGGCCAGATGCCAACACTTGGCTCAACCAAAACGTGCCGAACGCGTCGGTATCGTTCTTAGAATGGGCGAGCGAGACTGACGGCAATCTAACTCAGGCATTTTCCTTCCTGCGCGTGGCGACCCGGGAGAGGAATGCTCGGTTAGCAGCAGCTGCCGCTGTCCAGGGGTATCAACGGCAACTTGTCGACGCAGCCAAGAGGGCCTTTCCTGACGAGACACGAGCACGCCTCTTTGTCAGCTCATGGCACGCAAAATGCGATAGCCCTTCTGCATTGCGCTCAATTCTAGATAAGCTGCCGAAGGCTCGGAGGTGACAAGACGAGAGCTCCGCTGACTGGCCGGTTGCGTTTTTCTCGAGTGACTTCGACCAGACCAGCCTACGAAAGTTGCGCTCGAAATGATGCCCGAGGAAATCCAAGAAAAGATCAGAATACGCCCGGGTGTGTCGGTGAGTCCTGCTCAATTCCCATCGACCTTTACGCCAGATTGCTCGAGCCAGAACAAGGTCTCCGCCCGCCGCGTAATGTCGGAAAGTGTGTGGAGGGCACAATCCTGAAAGAGTGTTTCAGCTAGCGCCATGCGTTTGTCGAACGAGACACGTCCATGATTGAAGGACGGGTGTTTTAGCAGAACCAGCGCGTTGCGGTCGATCGCCTTGGCTTCTTCCGAATGTTTCGAGGCTTGGCCGGCACTGGCGTTTTCGCGGGCAACTTCTAGAATCGCCTCGACGGCGTCTCCGAATTCGTCGTGCCAAGTTGCGGTGGCGACCGCAGTATGAAGCACCCCGTCAATCATGAAACTCGCGATTGTCGCACCAATCTGCCCGTCATAGGCGGCAAACCTGCGCTGGGTTGCCTTCAAATGACTAGGCGAGTGTTCGACGCCAAGGTCATCCAGTTCATCCTGCGCAGCTTCGATCTCATCAGCAAGGTCGAAAACTTGCTCAACAAGATATATTATCCGCGGTGCATGGGCGTTGATCACTCTGACCGCTTCGTCGGCGCTCAATATTGCAATTGGCACGGATCCGTCGTCACGTGTCTGAACTGTTGCTTCAACGAGAACTGATTCTGACGACGAAGCCGCATCTTTGATCGAAGACCCCAGCTTCGCTGCCTCATTTACTGACATATTCATTCCCAATCTGCGTGCTTGGCCGCTCAGCTGCGGGGCTATCCTGCGAAGCCCCGTTGCCGTCGTCAATCGCATCATCCCCAAAGAGCATAGCGGAAGTACAATCCGCATGCAGGGTCATCCAGGTACCGTCTCACCTCCTGAAAGCATAGTACATCACCGGACGGGTCTCCCCCTGCGGGCATTGCCCGCAGCTTCGGCCTGACGGCCGGGAGGGAAGGGGGGTGGGAAGAGAGTGACCGGACAAGGGGTTCGGTCGCAATCGATCCTACCAGGAGACAGTCCATGAACATCGGTGAAATCCGCAAGAACGCCAACGGCCAGCTGATCGGCTCCGTCGAAACGCTCACCATCACCCGCACCATCGGCCTCCGTCCGGTGACCTCCAGCAACCCGCGCGCGCCCAAGTACGAAATCGTCGCGCTCAACGATCAGCGCCGCTGGGTGATCGTCGGCGCGCTGTTCGAACTCTCCTCGAACTCGACCGGCGAGAGCTTCTACCAGGGCAAGATCGACGATCCGTCGATGGCGCAGCCGCTCTACATCGCCGCTTTTCCGCGTGAGGACGGCACGATGGCGGTGGCCTGGCAGCGTCCGCGCCGCCGCAGCAGCCAGCTCGGCTCGGCCGAATACGGCGAGAGCGAAATGTTCGGTGCCGACGACGTCGCCGGTGACCGTGCAGGCGGCGAGCAGGCCGGCGAAGCCCGCCACGAAGACGGCCTTGGCGACAGCACCGCGACGCCTCCGGGCAAGCGCGGCCGCGCGCAGGCCAAGGACGGCGCTGAACACGATGGCGCGCTTCCGCCGCTCGTCGACGCCTGATCGTCCGACCACTCCACTGACGGGGACCCACTCGCGGGTCCCCGTCCCCGTGAAAGGCCGCGGATGAGCCCCCCGCGCGGCCTGAGGCGGAACGCCGGCTACCCCCCCCCCCCGCCCGGCGTTCCGCCTCTTCATTTGCCTGGGGCAATCTGGAGATCCCGACATGCTGACCGACAGCGAACGTTTCGCCTTCGAGACCCGGCGCCATCACGCCTTTGCGAGCACCGGCAATGCGTACGACGCCTCGCAGTGCGACGAGGCGATCAAGACTGGCGACACCCTCATCGTGCTGGCCGAGCAGGTTGTGGCGATTGCCATGACCTGGCCGTTCGCGGTGACCGCGACCTGCGGCAAACTTCACGCCTTGTCAGCGTCGCGCCCCGGCGAAGACCTCGCCGCGCTCGCGCGAACGCTTCACGTGCGCGCCGCCGATTTCCGACACGCCGCTGACCTTGCCCGCCGTCTGGGATTTCCGATCGATCCGCAGCTCATCCCGCTGCTGGATATGCTTGCCGAGTGACGCTGTCCCGTTTGCCTCAGAGCGGCAGCGACGTCTGCGCTTCGGCCATTTCGCTGGCAGGCGCAGTTACGGCATCGGCGATGACCCGGGCGAGTTCCAGTGCGGCGTCCTCGCGCAGGCAGGAGCTTGGGGCGGTGATGCCGATGCGCGCCCAGCCCGGGGCGCCCAAGATCGCATGCGCGACCGCAGACGTATCGATTCGTTCCATGAGAGCAACAGAACATAGAGGGAACATATTTGCAAGGGTGGGTCTGTTGGATTGACACGGGCAGCCGTCCAACCGAGCATCGGGTTATGTGCAATTTGTACCGCATGACCAAGGCGCCCGCCGAGATTGCCCGGCTATTCGGCGCGCGGGCAGGGCAGGGCGCCAACTTCGCGGCCGAGGTCTATCCTGGCTATCCGGGGCTGGTGGTCGCCGAAGGCGAGGCCCGGGTGATGACCTGGGGGTTCCCGCTCGTGCTCAAGGGCAAGAGCGGTCAGCCATTGAGGCCCAAGCCGGTCAACAACGCGCGCGAGGACAAGCTCGGCACCGCGTTCTGGCGGGCCAGCTTCGAGCGCCGCCGCTGCCTGATCCCGGTCAGTGCCTGGGCCGAAGCCGAAGGCGACAAAGGCGCGATGACCCGCACCTGGTACTCGCTGGCAGGCCAAGAGGTCTTCGCCGTCGCCGGGCTCTGGCGTCCGACCGAGGAATGGGGCCAGGCCTATTCGATGGTGATGGTCGATGGCTGCCCGCAAATGGCCGACGTCCACGACCGCATGCCTGTCGTGCTGGCGCGGAGCGACTGGGAGCAATGGCTGGCAGGAACCCCGGCTGAGGCATTCGCGCTGTGCCAGACATGCTCAAGTGCGCTTGAGGTCGACCGCACCCCCGAGCGCTGGGCCGCCCGCCGCAGCTGACTATCGAGGGGAGAGGGACTTGAGCGGGGTCGGATCAACGACACCTGCGAAAGGACCTGGCCCATGGGCAACCGCGCTCCCATTCACATCACCATCGGCGGCACGTTGCCGCGCGAACACCTTGAGGTCTTCGCCGCCCACGCGGCCGACTATGACTTGCGCACCGAATGGGACGGCGAGCCGTTCGACGCCGCCGCGCTGGTCGCGGGCGAGCCGCTCGAACTCTACGGCACCGAGCTCAACGGCGGGCAGATCCCCGCAGTCGACGCCTTTTGCTGCGAGCACGGCCTGCCGTTCCGCCGCTGGTCGGGCGGTTGCCTCGGAGCGTTCATGCCCGAGATCGTGCTGTACGACGGCACCGGTCCCTTGCGCGACTACACGGCGAGCGAGGACGAATGGGTCCTGTTCCCGCCGTCATGGATCAAAGGCTTCACCCGTCTGCGCGAGCTCAAACGCGAGATGGCCCGCGCCGAGCTGACCATCCCGCCATTCGTTCTCCTGCGAGGAGCACGGGCATGACCGACAACAACGATGCGGCAATTGCCGAACTTCTCGCCCGCTTCCCGCTGTCGCGGGTGAGCGAGGCGTTCCACGACGACATGCTCGGCGTCCTGCCGCCGGTCCATATCCGGGGCATGCCGGGGTTCCTCGTCAGCGAGGCGGTAGCCGAGGATGTCCATGCCCAGTTCGTCGAACGCGGCGGGCGGTTTTACGGCGCCTATGTCGCGCTGCGCAGCCCTGCGACCTGGATCACCCACGCGGCCATTGCCGCCTACGATGCGAGCCATTCCGACCCACCGGTGCTGGACTGGTATCCGGACGCCGCCGACGACCAGTGAGGGGAGGGGGCTTGGAGCTGGTGTTCCTTTGGGGAGACCGGCCATGCTTCGCTTCTATTCCGGGATTGGCGCGCGCGCGACGCCACCCGAAATGCTCAGCCTGATGACCCGCGCCGCCTTTGCCCTGCTCAAGCGCGGCTATGTCCTGCGCTCGGGTCACGCGATCGGCGCCGACAGCGCCTTCGAACGCGGCGCGGGCGACGCGGCGCAGATCTTCCTGCCAGCGGCAGGCTGGCGCGGCTCGGGAAGCGCGTTTCATGCGGGCGTGTTGGGCGAGGAGATCTGGGGCAGGGCGCGCGAAATCGCCGCTGCGCACCATCCGGCTTTCGCCGGGCTGTCGCACTTCGTCCAGGACCTTCACACCCGCAACGTCTTCCAGATTCTGGGCCCCGCGCTCGATAGCCCTTCGGAATTCGTGCTGTGCTGGACCGCTGATGGCGAGGCTTCGGGCGGCACCGGCCAGGCGCTGCGTATTGCCGCGACCTACGCCGTCCCCGTCTACAACCTCCAGCGAGTCCGCGAGCGCGCGCACGTCGAGCGCCACCTCGTCCTCTGAACCTTCAATCCCGTGCATTTCCGCCGTTCTTGACGGTGTCCCGCCGTCATGACGCGGGGCAGCGGCGCTGCGCGATGCCAAGCGAAAGCCTCAGACCATGTCGTCACGCACGCTCACTCTCGAAATCGCCTGCACCCGCGAGGAGGCCGCGCGCTTCGCCGCGGTCGAACTGTTCCTTGCCGACCTCGCGAGCGATGCATCCGCGCAGCCGCCGGGCGAACTCGATGCAGTGTTCGGCGCGAAAGCGAAGGAGACCATCCTCGGCCTCGTCGGCCATCCCGAGCCGCTCGGGATCAGCTGCCGCTACGACCGTGACACTGGCGTGCTGACGCTGCTGGCGATCGACGGCCGCCCCAATCTCGCGGCGCTGCCGGTGCTGCTGCTCTGGCTTTACCCCGAAAAGCTGCCGCTCGCCTACTCGGTCCACGTGACCGACAACCCAGACCTGGCGGTTTGGACGATCGTGTCCCTGCAGCGGATCGAGATCACCCAGCACGCCGATGAAGTCCCTGCGCGCCTCGAAGCCCTGCGCGCCGCCGCGCCCGCGCCCCACCGGGTCGATCTCCTGCCGACCCGGCCGTTGCCCCGTCCGGAAGACTAAGCTGAAGAATCAGGCTGCAGCCTGAGCTTCCCAGCTTCGCCGGGGCCGCGTGACGCGCGCCGGGAGCGGCTCGCCTTCCTTCCAGAACCGGTGTGCGACGCCTTGCCCGGCAAGCAGCGCTTCGAGCGGTTCGGCCACCTCGTTGTCGCGGTCATGGATATGGACCGCGCAGGCTTCCTCGCCAGTGTCCTTGAGCACCAGGCTCGCGATCGGCGTGTCGACGTCGAGATTGACGCGCAGACCCTTCACGAACCGGCGCTTCTCGGCGACCGCCTTGGCGATCAGGTAGCGCTCGTCGCTGGTCTCGTATGGCAACCACTCAGCGCTCACCGGCATTAGGGCGACCTCTATCAGGTCGAACGTGCCTTCGCGCCGCCGCGCGAACGAGCCCGCGATCACCAGGTGATCCTGCTCGGCCTTGGCGCCGTGCTGCGCCTGCCACAGCGCGAGCTCGCCCGCGAAGCGCTTGTGGAACCGGCGCGCCATGTCCGGGTCCATCACGAAGGGCATGTCGCCGACGTGGCGCAGAACGATCCGCTCCGAGCCGTGCGCCGAGACGATCTCCTTGATCTCACCTACCACCACCATCAGCTCGTCACGTGAGCGATAGACCCGCTCGAGCGCGGCGCGGCGGCGGGCGCGGATGTCCTCTTTCTCCTCCAGCTTGAAGCTCTCGGGCACGAACAGCACGTGGGGCAGGGCCTCCTGCTTCGTCCGGCACGAGGCCGCCGCCTCGAGCAGCGCGCGGCGCACCACAAACCAGCTGCGCTTGCCTGCCATCTTGGGATGCCAGTGCGTCAGTTCGGCCCGATCCCACAGGACGTGGAGCAGCCCGCGCATCGACAGCTTCTGCCCCGACGACTTCACCGTCGGCTTGTCGTTGGTCAGCGCTGCCGGCGCGAGCCGGGCGCCGCCGCGCGACAGGGGGAAGCCCAGCTTGAGCGCGGTCTCGCCGCTCGCTTCGTCGTCGAGGATCGCGCTGCCGCGCACCTGGCCCATGCCGGTCAGGTAATCGGGCGCCTCGTAGTGATCGCAGGCGGTCGCATGACGCGCGCCCGAGCCCGGCCAGCGCGCGAGCACGTAGCGGTCATTGCGGTGCGAAATGTAGAGCGGCAGGTCGGTCCCCTTGCGGCATTCGCACAGGACTTGGGCCTTTTGCGCGTAGGCTTTGGCAAGCATCGGCTGAAGTTCATCGCCTTCGGCCACGCTGCGGCCGAGCAAACGGTATCGCTGGATCATTGGTCTTTGCTCCAATTTCTCGCGATCGACGCTGCCCGTTCGACCTCTCGCGCATCTCCTTCGGTTAAACGCGAGCCCCGCATGGACTCGCTGGGGTCAGTCTATGCCGGGCCTTCGCCTGCGGCAAGATGCCGCGGATGGGACTGCTGCTTGCCCGGCTCAGCCGTGAATGGTCTCGCCGCGCTCGAGCATGGCGACGAACGCAGCGATCTTGCGCGCGCGGGTCTCGGCGCGTTTGACCGCGCCGATGCGGTAGAGCACCGCATAGCGGTTTGCGCCGGTCAGCGTGGCGAAGAACGCTGCAGCCTTGGGGTTTGCGGCGAGCGCTTGGGCCAGATCCTCGGGAACTTTGGCGGTGCTCGCCGGCGCATAGGCCGCCGCCCAGCTGCCATCGGCCTTGGCGCGTTCCACTTCGGCGAGCCCGCGCGGACGCAAGCGTCCTGCCGCGATCAGTTCTTCAGCCCGGGTCCGGTTGACCTCGGACCACTTGCTGCGGGCCTTGCGCGGCGTAAAACGGATCAGCCAGCTCTCCGCATCGTATTTGTCGAGCTGGCCGTCGATCCACCCGTGGCACAGCGCCGCATCGATCGCCTCGGCCTTGGTCAGGCTGGTGATTGCGGTGCCCTTCTTCGCGAAGCGCAGCCATGCGCCGGGGGCACCTTCCGGTTGCTGTGCCAGCCATTCCTCGAACGCAGGCTGCGCCGCGAACAAGAGGATCGGCAGGTCTCCACGCAGTTCGGTCATTGAGCGGAGCCTAGCGGCCCCGGCTGCCGACGGCTAGGGCGGGGGGATGGACGACCTGTTTTCTCCTCTCGGCCTTTCGGGGCGGACGCTGACGCGTTCCGATCTTGCCCCGCTCACTGGCGGCGCGCCGCAGGTCGTGACCGATTGCGACCTCGAGGAGGCTGACCTCTCCGGGCTCGACCTGACGGGCTGGCGGTTTGAAGGCTGCAATCTGCGCAAGACCGATTGCAGCGGCACCAAGCTTGAAGGCTCCGTCTGGCAAAGCTGCCGGGCGCCATTCGTCAGTTTCGTCGGCGCAAATCTCAGCGAGGCTACGTTCTTGGGCGGCGACTTCAACAACTCCGTCTGGCGGCGCGCGACGCTGACTTCCACTAAGTTCGTGGGGACCAAGCTCACCGGGGCGGATTTCTCCGAAGCGCGGGCCATGCATATCCACTTCGAGGAAGTGCTGCTGGTCAGCGCCAAACTGCCTGGCTTCTCCTTCCGCAAGGAGAGCCTGCGCCGGGTCGACCTCTCCGGCGCTGACCTGCGCAAGGGCGACTTCCGCATGACGGTGTTCGAGGACTGCAGCCTGCGCGAGGCTATGGTCGCGGGATCGCGCTTCGAAGGCTCGGACCTGCGCGGTGCCGATCTTGGCGGGCTGCGCCTGGTCGATGCCAACCTGTTTCGCGGGGCCACGATCTCGCGTGAGCAGGCGGGGCAATTGCTCGGGGAACTCGGGCTCACGGTCCGCTAGACTGGGGTGGGGCCTGTGGTTTCAGCCACCGTCCGGTTCGTCTTGCGCCAAGTTCTCGGCCACGCCCTCGGCAAAGCCGAAGCACAGGGCGGCTTCCTCGCGGGTAAGCACGATCTCGCTGGCGCTGTGATCGGCGAGCTTCTTGCCCAGCACGGATGACATAGCCTGAGCCACCTGCAGCGCGCTTGGCATGTCTGAGTGATCAACCATCTGGCCTCCTCCTTAGGATCGGACACTGTCCTGCCTGCGGCAGCGGGTCCCAGGCGATGTCTGTCGGGGCGATGATACCGGGCTTGGTCTTGGTTGGCGAGGGGGCGGCAGGGAATGGGCACCCCGGCGCCCGCGCCCCACGCGGGCTGGGGTCAACCCGCTCTACTCGCTAGGGCGCGCGTCGGCGCTGTCGCACCGCCGCCCACCCAAGCTCGCCGGCATGAATGCCGGCCCTGCGGGTGACGATCGGGGCCATTGGCGCGAAGGGGAGGGGTTGCTAGGGTCCCGGCCATGCCTATCGTTCTTGCTGCCGTCGTCCTGTGTCTTTCGCCCTCGGTCCACGACGGCGACACTATCCGCTGCGGCGGCGAACGGGTGCGGATCGCCAACATAGATGCCCCCGAGCTCCCCGATAGTCCGAAGTGCCAGGATCGACGTGTGAGCTACGCTTGGTGCGATTATCGCGCCGGGGAAGCTTCGCGTGTTGCGCTGATCCGGCTTCTGTCGCGCGGCCGCGTCATGATCGAGCGGCTCGGGACCGACCGCTATGGGCGGACGCTGGCCACCGTCTCGGTCAATGGCGTGGACGCAGGCGATTACCTCATCTCGCAGGGTCTCGCCAAACCTTGGCGCTGAGAGCCCACTGCGGTGGGTGGCTGCGCGGGCCTCGGATACCCTGACTTGTGCGGCTCCGGTGCCAAGGACCGAGGCGGCGTGGGCGGAAGGAGAAGGATCGGAGCGCCTCATTCTGACTATGCCGCCGGGCAAGGCGGCGAAGCCAGTGAGGGTAAGGCGTGCATGCACTGCGATGGCAGATCCGGGGCGGGGCTGATCAGCGACCAAGGCTAACGGGCGCAGGGTCTTGCTGATTTCCGGCATGAATTGACGAAACCGCCCTTCGTTTGCCGATGAACCCTGCGGCGCCAGTCCCTGGCCGCAACCCAAAAGCAGCGGACCGTGAAGCCCTTCGGGCTTGCCGCACCACTCCTCGCTTTTGGGTTTCCCTCACTGCGTTCGGTGCGGGCCCGGGCCTAACGGCGCCGCCTGTCTGGGTCATCGGCGGGCGGTTCCGCCGAATTCAAGACCGGAGACAACCCATGAAGAACCTCGTCATCCTGATCGGCCGCATCGCGTCCGCCCCTGAAACCCGCCACGCTGGCGAAACTGCGATCACCTCGTTCACCCTTGTCACCGACCGCCCCAAGCTGGTCGACGGCAAGACGGTCAAAAACGAAGCGGGCTACACCGAGACCATCCCCGAGTTCCACCGCATCACCGCCTTCAATGGCCTCGGCACCTCGGTCGCCAAGCACAAGAAGAAGGGCGATCTGGTCGAGGTCCAGGGCCGCCTCCACTACTCGAAGTGGACCGACCGGGAAGGCGTGGAGCGCTACGCGGTCGAGATCGTCTCCGAGGAAGTCCTCTTTCTCTGAACCGAGCCGGGGAGGCGGCAGCGCCGCCTCCCTTCGGGCTTCTCGGGCAAGCGCCCGGTGCGTAAAATTCAACAGCGTGGGCCCATTTCGCACTTGCAGCATAGGCAGCCGCGACCCATATCAGCCTTGCCTTTCAGGCATCCTCTCCCAAGACTTTCACGGGGCCGGCAGCAATGCTGGCCCCATTTTTTTGTTCATGGACATCCTGCATTCGCGCCCATGAACTGGCAATTCTTCGCGCGCGCCCATAGGGTCCGGCATCGCCACTTCGAGGAAGCGCAAAGATCATGGCCGACGAAACCTTGCTGGACCACGTTGCCGACATCGTCTCCGCCCATGTCAGCAACAATTCGGTCTCGGCCAATGATCTGCCGGGCCTTATCCAGTCGGTCTATGCTTCGCTCGCCGCGCTTGGCCAGGCACCAGAACCGGTCGAGGAAAAGCTCACGCCTGCGGTCTCGGTACGCGCGTCGGTCAAGCCCGACGCCGTGACCTGTCTCGATTGCGGCGCGAGGATGAAGATGCTCAAGCGTCATCTGGGCACCGACCACGGCATGACTCCGGCCGAGTACCGCGCGCGCTGGAACCTGCCGGCCGACTATCCGATGGTCGCACCCGACTATGCCGCCAAGCGCAAGGAACTCGCGGTCCGGATCGGTCTTGGTCGCAAGCCCGGGCAGAAGCCGAAGCCCAAGGCTGAAACCGCCAAGGTCGCCAAGCCGCGCAAGAAACTTGGCGTTGCCTTTGGCGCTACCGACGCTGGCTGAGTCCTGAAATCACGATAAGCTGTTGATTTCATTTAACATAAGATATATTATCAATCTTGGATTTTGTGTAAGCCCCATTTAGAAATGACACCCCTCTGCTAGATAGAAATGACACCCTCGGGTGTCGTCAGCGGAATACGGTGGCATGGTTCTCCCGGTGGTTGGGAGGACGCTTCTATGACGGTGCTGGCAATGAGCCATGGCGAA
>NZ_JAUYNB010000032.1 GCF_030699305.1 Novosphingobium sp. | reverse complement strand
CAAGGTGTCTCGACTTCGCTCGACACGAACGGGGTAAGATTGGGGAGGCTGAGCCGCGTCCCGCTCAGCTTACCGGGCCGAACTCGCCGCTGTCCTCGTCCAGCACGTGCAGCACGCCGTCGCTGATCGCGAAGAAGGCGCCGCGCAGTTTCAGTTCGCCGTCGCGTTCCTTGCGGCGGATGCAGGGGAACGTGCGCAAGTTGTCGATCGAGACGCGCACCCCGGCCTGTTCCATCGCGCGTTCGGCCGCGCGTCCTTCGGTGCCGTACTGCGCGACAACCGGCCCGCGCGCATCATCGAGCAGTGCGATCCAGTCAGCCACGAAGCCGCCTTCGCCCGGTTCGCAGCCGTGCAGTTCACGGGTCAGCGCGGCCTTGCAGCCGCCGCACATGCCGTGGCCCAGCACCACGATTTCCTTGACTTTGAGCACCTGCACCGCAAATTCCAGTGCGGCCGATACGCCGTGGTGGCCGGGGGTCGTCTCGAACGGAGGGACCATCGCGGCAACGTTGCGGACCACAAAGATTTCGCCTGGATCGACATCGAAGATCTGCGCCGGATCGACCCGGCTGTCGCTACAGGCGATCACCATGATTTCCGGCTCCTGGCCATCGCGCAGGGTAGCCCAGCGCTCACGATTCGGGCTCCAGCCGGTTTCGCGGAAGCGGCGGTATCCGTCGATCAGGCGGTCGAGTTCGGGGGAGTAGCTTTCAGTCATGGCGGCTCCATGCCGTTCCAGATTGCCTCTGGCAAGAGGCAGGCCAAGCGCCTAAGTGGGCGGCATGAACGACATGACGAATGCGCCCGCTCCCACCGGCGAGTCGGTTTCCCGCCCTGAACGCCAGCGCAAGCCGGACTGGATCCGGGTCAAGGCACCGACCAGCAAGGGCTATGGCGAAACCCGTGCACTGATGCGCGGCCTTGGCCTCAACACGGTGTGCGAGGAAGCGGCTTGCCCGAACATCGGCGAATGCTGGACCAAGAAGCATGCGACCGTGATGATCCTGGGCGATGTCTGCACCCGCGCGTGCGCGTTCTGCAACGTCAAGACGGGGATGCCGCGCACGGTCGATCTGCTGGAGCCGGAAAACGTCGCCACGGCGGCGGCCAAGCTGGGGTTGGAACACATCGTCATCACCTCGGTCGACCGCGATGACCTGCCCGATGGCGGGGCGGGGCAGTTCGTGAAAGTGATCGAGGCGCTGCGCCGCACCACGCCGCAGACCACGATCGAGATTCTGACGCCCGATTTTCGCGGCAAGATGCAGGCGGCGGTGGAAGCCATCGTTGCGGCCGGGCCGGACGTCTATAACCACAACCTGGAGACCGTCCCCCGGCTCTATCCCACGATCCGCCCCGGCGCGCGCTATTACGCCTCGCTGCGGCTGCTGGAAGAGGTCAAGCACCACAATCCGCTGATCTTCACCAAGTCCGGCGTGATGCTGGGGCTGGGTGAGCAGCGGCTGGAAGTCCATCAGGTGATGGACGACATGCGCAGCGCAGGGATCGACTTTCTGACCATGGGGCAATACCTGCAACCCACGCCCAAACACGCCAAGGTGATCGATTTCGTCACCCCGCAGGCGTTCAGCGCCTATGGCGCGATTGCGCGGGCCAAGGGCTTTCTGCAAGTCGCGGCAACCCCGCTGACCCGGTCCAGCTATCACGCGGGCGACGATTTCCGCGCGATGCGCGCCGCGCGTGAGGCCCAGCTGGCCAAGGCGGCACAGCGCGGCTGATGCCGGGGATCAGCGAAACCCGGCGCCTGCCCTACAGCGCGGAGCAGATGTTCACGCTGGTTGCCGATGTCGCCCGCTATGGCGAGTTCCTGCCGTGGGTGGTGGCGACGCGGGTGAAGTCCGACAGCGAGACCGAGATGGTTGCCGACATGCTGGTTGGCTTCAAGGCACTGCGCGAAAAGTTCACCTCACGCGTGGTCAAGGACCGGCCGCGCCAGATCAAGGTCCACTACATCGACGGACCGATGCGCGATCTGGATAATGTCTGGGAGTTCCGCGACGTTGCGGGCGGCGGGTGCGAAGTGGATTTCCACGTGTCGTTCACGTTCCGCAACGCCATGTTCGAACGGCTGGCAGGGCAGTATTTCGACCGTGCGTTCCGCAAGATGGTGGGCGCGTTCGAGGAACGGGCCGACCAGCTTTACGGCAACAGCAGCTCCAGCGCCACCAGCGCGGCCTGATGCCGCACACCGTCGCGGCTAACGCCTTCGAACAGGCGCTCCTCGGCCAGTGCGTCTTCTTCAGCCTGGCCGCGGATCGCGCGGGCGAAGACCACGGTGCCGACCGGCTTTTGCGCCGTGCCGCCGTCCGGCCCGGCAATCCCGCTGATCGCGACGGTTACATCGGCCGTGCTGCGCTTCAGCGCGCCCTGCGCCATCGCCCAGGCGCAGGCGATGGAGACCGCGCCGAACGTGTCGATGATGTCGGCGGGAACGCCCAGCATTTCCTGCTTCGCTTCGTTCGAATAGGTCACCATGCCCCGGTCGAGCACGGCGGACGATCCGGCGATTTCGGTCAGCGCAGCGGCGACCAGCCCGCCGGTGCAGCTTTCAGCCAGCGCGACCGTTCTGCCCGCCGCGCGGTTTTCCGCGATGACGCGGGCGGCGAGTTCGACGAGATCAGCAGGAAGAATCGACATTTCAGCACCTGAAATTGAAGAGGCCGCGCCACTGCACCCCTTTTGCGGGGAAAGCCATAGCTGAAACGCGATGGGCGTGAATCAGCCCCGCAGCAGCGTGGCCACGGCCTGCGCGGCAATCCCTTCGCTGCGCCCGGTAAAGCCCAGCCGCTCGGTCGTGGTGGCCTTGACGCTGACGCTCGCCAGCGGCGTGCCGAGCAGCTGCGCCAGCCGTTCCCGCATCGCCTGCCGGTGCGGGCCGATCCGGGGTGCTTCGCAGATGATCGTCACATCGACATTGCCGATCCGGTAGCCTTGGGCCGCCGCCAGGCTGACCGCGTGGGCCAGGAACCGGTCGGACGAAGCGCCGCGCCACTGCGGATCGCTGGGCGGGAAGTGGCTGCCGATATCGCCATCGCCAATCGCCCCCAGAATCGCATCGACCAGCGCGTGGATCGCCACGTCGGCATCCGAATGCCCGGCCAGCCCGTGGGTGTGATCGATCCGCACGCCGCACAGCCACAAGTCCTCGCCCGCCGCCAGCCGGTGAACGTCATAGCCGCTGCCAACCCGCAGCGGCGGCAGATCGGCGGCGAAATCGGTTGAATAAGTCAGCTTGTGCAAGGTTTCGTCTCCATCGACCAGCGCCACCACCAGCCCGCTCGCCCGCGCGACTTGCGCATCGTCCCCGGCAGTATCCGGGCCGGTCCAGCCACGGTGCGCGTCCAGAATATCGGCAAAGCGGAACGCCTGCGGGGTCTGTACGCGGCGCAGCGTCTCGCGCTCGGCCGGCGCGCCCATCACCGCGCCATCGGCGGCGCAAAGGCTGTCGGCCACCGGCAGCACCGGGATGGCCCCCGGCTGCTGCGCCAGCGCCGTCACCAGCCGGTCGATCACCGCACGCGGCAGGATGGGGCGAGCGGCATCGTGGATCATCACGGCCCGCGGCGCATCCCCGGCCAGCGCTTCCAGCGCGCGGCGCACCGATTCCTGCCGGGTTGCCCCCCCGGTCACCAGCCGCACCCCTGCAACGCCCGCCAGCGCCGCGCCCGCGACGTCGTCCGCGCCGGGCGGAATGGCGACCACGATCGGGTTGATCCCGGCGGCGGCCAGCGCTTCGGCGGAATGGCGCACCACCGGCTTGCCGCGCCACACGGCGAACTGCTTGGGCACCGGTTGCCCGGCGCGCAGGCCCGCGCCAGCGGCGACGATCACGGCGGCGACACCGTTCAGGGGAGGGGTCTGGTCTGTCATGCACCTGAGCGGGTAAAGCCTTGCCGAGCGCGCGGCAATTCCCTATGTGCTGCCCAAATTTTAGGCACGCCCGCAATGACCACGCTTCCCGTTCCGCCGCAGTTCGCCCCGATCAACGTCGGTCCGGTACAGATCGACTGCCCGGTAATCCTCGCGCCGATGACCGGCGTCACCGATCTGCCGTTCCGCCGCCTCGTGCGCCGGTTCGGCTCCGGCCTCAACGTGACCGAGATGATCGCCAGCCCCGCCGCGATCCGCGAAACCCGCCAGTCGGTGCAGAAGGCCGCGTGGGACCCGGCGGAAGAGCCCGTGTCGATGCAGCTGGTCGGCTGCGTCCCCGAACAGATGGCCGAGGCCGCGAAGCTGTCCGAGGATCGCGGCGCGGCGATCATCGACATCAACATGGGCTGCCCGGTCCGCAAGATCGTCAACGGCGATGCCGGTTCCGCGCTGATGCGCGATCTGGGGCTGGCCAGCCGCCTGATCGCAGCGACGGTCAAGGCGGTGAACGTGCCGGTTACCGTCAAGATGCGGATGGGCTGGTGCCATGACAGCCTCAACGCCCCCGAGCTTGCCCGGATTGCTGAGGATCTGGGGGTCAAACTGGTCACCGTGCATGGCCGCACCCGCAACCAGCTGTATAAAGGCCACGCCGACTGGGGCTTTGTCCGCCGGGTGAAAGACGCCGTGTCGATCCCGGTGATCGTCAATGGCGACATCTGCGGGGTAGCGGACACCGCCGCCGCGCTGGAGCAGAGCGGCGCGGACGGGGTGATGATCGGGCGCGGGGCCTATGGCAAGCCGTGGCTGCTGGCGCAGGTGATGCACTGGCTGAACACCGGGCAGGAGCTGCCCGATCCGACGCTGGACCAGCAGCTGGACCTGATCCTGGAACACTATCAGTGGATGCTCGACCTCTATGGCGAGGACACCGGCGTGCGCATGGCCCGCAAGCATCTGGGCTGGTATACGCGCGGGCTGCATGGCTCGGCCAATTTCCGCAACGGCGTGAACTTCATCGACGATGCGCAGGCGGTGATGCAGGCGCTGCGCGACTTCTACGATCCGTTCCTGCACCGCGCGGCGGCGTGATCGTGGACGCGCGGCGGCAGCTGTCCAGCCTGTCACTGGCCGTGATCGTGCTGGCACCGGGCCAGCGGATCGCGGCGGCCAATCCGGCTGCCGAACAGTTCCTGGGGCAAAGCCTGCGCCGCCTGCAAGGCCGCTCGCTGGCCGAATTGCTGCGGTTTGAAGAGCCGCGGCTGGCCGCGCGGTTGCTGGAAACCGATGCGCAGGTATCGGCCCGCGCCACCGCCGTGACCATGCCGGGGCAGGGGCCGCGCCGACTGGATGTGACCGCCGCGCCGTTGATCGACCAGCCGGGCTGGCAGGTGCTGACGCTGAACGACATCAGCGGCGCCCAGTCGATGAGCGACGATCCCGGCGCGGGCGAGGACAGCGTGCTGCGCGCGCCTGATATCCTGGCGCATGAAATCAAGAACCCGCTGGCCGGCATTCGCGGGGCGGCGCAGTTGCTGGGCCGCAAGGTGCAGGGCGGTGATCTGGCGCTGACCGGGCTGATCGCGGATGAGGTCGACCGCATCGTCAAGCTGATCGACCAGATGCAATCGCTGTCGCGCCGCGCCCCGCAGCCGGTTACCCCGTGCAACCTGCACGAAGCGGTCCGCCGGGCCCGCGCGGTGATCGAGGCAGGCGGGCAGGCCCCGCCGATCGTCGAGGAGTTCGATCCTTCCTTGCCAGCCGTGCTGGGCAATCCCGATGCGCTGGTGCAAGTGCTGATCAACCTGATAGCCAATGCGGTCGATGCCTGCCGGGGGGCTGCGGTGCCAACCGTGACGATCCGCACCCGCTTTGCCAGCGGGCTGCAACTGCACCCCGGCGAAGATGGCAAGCCGGTGCGCCTGCCGATTGAACTGCGCGTGTCCGACAATGGCCCCGGCATCGACCCGGCGATGCGCGAACACGTGTTCGAACCGTTCGTCACCACCAAGAAGAGCGGGCAGGGGCTGGGTCTGGCGCTCGTTCGGCGGCTGGTGCGCGATATGAACGGGCGGATTGGGTATGACCGCGACGAAGCAGGCGGCCTGACCCACTTTCGCGTGCATTTGCCGATGGCGCCGGAACGGCGCAACGCCGCGCGGGGCGATGCCCCGGCAGGAGAACCGACATGACCGTGCTGCTGGTCGAGGACGATCCCTCGATCTCGATCGTGATCACCGCCGCGCTGGAGGCCGAAGGCTTTGCCGTGATCCGGTGCGACAGCATCGCCGATCGTGACCGGTTGCTGGCCAATCAGGCGTTCGAGGCGCTGGTGACCGATGTCATGCTGACCGACGGCGACGGAATCGAAACCATCGGGCGGGTCCGCGAGCTTGCGCCCGACATGCCGGTCATCATCCTGTCGGCGCAGAACACGCTGGATACCGCAGTGCGGGCCAGCGACACCGGGGCGTTCGAATATTTCCCCAAGCCGTTCGACATCGACGAACTGGCGCGCACCGTGCGGCAGGCGGTCGGCAGCAGCGCAGCGCGGTCCGGCCCGGATGAGGAAGCACCGGTTGCGGGGCTGCCGCTGGTCGGGCGCAGCGCGGCGATGCAGGCGGTTTACCGGATGATCACCCGCGTGCTGCGCAACGATCTGACCGTGCTGGTGCTGGGCGAAAGCGGCACCGGCAAGGAACTGGTGGCCGAGGCGATCCATCAGCTCGGCCATCGCCGCGCGGGGCCGTTCATCGCGGTCAACACCGCCGCGATTCCTGCCGAACTGATCGAAAGCGAGCTGTTCGGCCACGAAAAGGGCGCGTTCACTGGCGCGGTCGCGCGGTCCATCGGCAAGTTTGAACAGGCCAGCGGTGGGACGCTGTTCCTTGATGAAATCGGCGATATGCCGATGCAGGCCCAGACCCGGCTGCTGCGCGCGCTGCAATCGGGCAGCATCCACCGCGTGGGCGGGCGGGAGGAAATCCGGGTCGATGCCCGGATCGTTGCCGCCACCAACCGCGATCTGGAACCGATGATCGCGGCGGGCACTTTCCGCGAGGATCTGTTCTACCGGCTCAACGTGGTCCCGATCACCCTGCCGCCGCTGCGCGAACGCGCGGACGACGTTCCCGCGCTCGCCCGGCACTTCCTGCAACTGGCCATGGGTGAGGGGCTGCCCCGGCATCAGCTCGCCGCCGATGCAGCTGAACTGCTGGCCCGCCAGCCGTGGCGCGGCAATGTGCGGGAACTGCGCAATTTCATCTACCGGCTGGCACTGCTGGCGCGCGAGGAACTGATCGACGCGGACAGCGTTGCCCCGCTGCTGGCGCAGAGCGCGCGGAACGAGGGCGAAGCGATCGGCTCCGGCCTCGACGGCGCGGTGACCGACTGGCTGGCAACGCACCGCCCACCACCCGGCACGGTCTATGACGCCGCGCTGGCGGCGTTCGAGCGGCCGCTGTTTCAGGAAGTGCTGCGCCAGACCGCCGGGAACCAGCTGCGCGCCGCCCAGCTTCTGGGGATCAACCGCAATACCTTGCGCAAGCGATTGCACGAACTGGGGATCGATCCGGCGGAACTGCTCCGTTTGTCGTAACCCGTCGGCGATCCGGCGGAATGCGTCTTGCATTCTTGCAACAGTAGTGTTGTAACAGCGCCACTTATGGATGCCGCGCGCAACCTTTCCGGCAGCAACAGGGCCTGGCCGCGCTGGTGGCGACGGGTGCAGATCGCCGCGCGCCGGGCCAATTTCTTCGCGATCATGGAAATTGCCTCGGTCCTCAGCTTTCTAGTGATGACCGGGCTGACCTGGTATCTGGTCGCCGGGCGGGCCAGCCGCGATCAACTGATGCCAACCGAACTGACCGCCACGCTGCTGGTGGGCACGCTGGTCCCGGCAATGGCCATTCTGGTGCTGCTCGGTCGCCGTCTGGCGCTGCAACGTGCGGCTGCAAACAAGGGCGGGGCGGGGCAGCTCCACGTCCGGCTGGTGTTCTTTTTCTCGCTGATTTCCGCCATTCCCACACTGCTGGTGGTGATCTTTGCGTCGTGGCTGTTCCAATACGGTGTGGAGTTCTGGTTTTCCGACAATTCGCGCGGATTGCTGGAAAACGCCAACAAGCTGGCGCGTGGCTATTACGAGCAGACCCAGCGCGACATGGAGTATGAATCGCTCGCCATGGCGGGCGACCTGCGCGACTTTCTCAGCCAGGAATCGCTCGGCAGCCCGGCCTTCCCGGAATATTATTCGTATCAGGTGGTCCACCGGAAGATCAACGAATCCACCATCCTGCAAAAGGGCGGCGACGGCATCCTGCGCAAGGCCGCCTTCGCGCGCGGCGACAATCCGCTGTCCGAACAGGTTTCGGCCGACATCCTGCGCAAGCTCGACAGCGGTGTGGCGATCGTCACCAGCGCCAAGGCCGACCGGATCGAAGCCGTCACCCCGATTGACCAGCGTGCCGGAATCTACCTCTATACTGCCCGCAAATCGGACCTTTTGACGTTCAGTCAGGGCAAACGCGCGCAGAATATCGTGCTGGCCTATGATGTCCTGACCAAACGCGCGCGGGTGTTGCAATTGCAGATCAACGTGGCGCTGTTCGCCGCGTCGCTGGCGCTGGTCGGGCTGTCGATCTGGTTCGCGCTGCGGTTTGCCGACCGGCAGGTGAAACCACTTTACGATCTGGTCGATGCCGCCCGCGAAGTGGGGGCGGGGAACTTTTCGATGCGGGTCGAAGGGCGCAACGGGGCTGATGAAGTCGGCCTGCTCAACCGCGCGTTCAACCGCATGACCCAGCAGCTCGAACGCCAGACGCAGGCGCTGGTCGGGGCCAACCAGCAACTCGATGAACGCCGCGCCTTTATCGAAGCCGTGCTGGAATCGGTCACTGCGGGGGTGATTTCCACCGACAATTCCGGGAAAATCCTGCTGATGAACGGGTCCGCTCAAAAGCTGCTGCTGGACCGCGATGTGCCGCCCCCGGTCGGCGCGCGGCTGGCCGAAATTGCCCCGTCGATCGCGCAGTTGATCGAAGGCGGCAGCAATGGCGGTATTGTCCAATATGCCAAGGGCCCCGACCTGCTAACGCTGGCCGTCAAGGCAACGCGCGAGCAATCCGGACACGTGATCACGTTTGAAGATATCACCCGTCAGCTGGTCGATCAGCGCCAGGCCGCATGGTCCGACGTGGCGCGGCGGATCGCCCACGAAATCAAGAACCCGCTGACCCCGATCCAGCTCGCGACGGAGCGACTTAAGCGGCGCTATCGCAAACTGATCACGGCCGACGTCGAACTGTTCGATGAACTGACCAACACGATCATCCGGCAGGTCGGCGATCTGCGCAAGATGGTGGACGAGTTCTCCTCGTTCGCGCGGCTGCCCAAACCGGTGTTCCGGGGCGAGGACGTGGTCGATCTTGCCCGGCAGGCGCTGTTCCTGCAGGAAGTGGCCCGGCCGGAAATCAACTTCACGTTCAAGTCCGATCCGGACATCGGGGTGATCGCTTGCGACCGCCATCAGGTCGGCCAGGCACTCACCAACGTTATCAAGAACGCGACCGAGGCCATCGAAACACGCCAGAAGACCGCGGATGCAGTCTATCGCGGGCGGATCCGGGTGACGCTGCGGGGCGAGCCTGAAGCGGTGGTGGTGGAAATCGCCGACAATGGCGTCGGGTTGCCGCAGGACCGTGAACGGATTGTCGAGCCGTATGTCACTTCGCGCGAGAAGGGCACCGGGCTGGGCCTCGCGATCGTCAACAAGATTGTCGAGGAGCACGGCGGGGACATGACCTTCGCGCCGGGCGATCCGGATGGAACAATTGTCACCATGCGCTTTGCGCGCGACCCGCTGGGACACCAGCTGCCGCCCGAAGCCGCGGAATAAGTGCAGGAAAACGGATTATGGCGCTCGATATCCTGATCGTCGATGACGAACGTGACATCCGCGATCTCGTGGCAGGCGTGCTCAGCGATGAAGGCTATGAATGCCGGACGGCGGGGGACAGCACCACCGCGCTCGAGATGATCGACCAGCGCCGCCCCAGTCTGGTGCTGCTGGACGTCTGGCTGCACGGCAGCCCGATGGACGGCCTTGAAGTGCTCGACGCGATCAAGCTGCGCGAACCGGAACTGCCGGTGATCATCTTTTCCGGTCATGGCAACATCGACACTGCGGTTTCGGCGATCGGCCGGGGCGCGATGGACTTCATCGAAAAGCCGTTCGAGGCAGAGCGACTGCTGCTGCTGGTCGCCCGCGCGACCGAGACGGAGCGGCTGCGGCGCGAAAACGCCCGGCTGCGCGAAGGGTTCGTCACCTCGGACGAATTCACCGGCAACAGCACCGCGATCAACCAGGTCCGTGCCACGCTGAAGCGGGTTGCCAACACCGGCAGCCGCCTGCTGATTTCGGGGCCAGCCGGGGCGGGCAAGGAAGTGGCGGCACGACTCTTGCACAGCTGGAGCCAGCGCACCGGCAATGCCTTCGTCACGGTCAATTCCGCCCGCATCACGCCCGAACGGTTCGAACAGGAACTGTTCGGGGAAGAGCAGGGCGGCAAGCTGGTCCGCGCCGGGCTGCTGGAAATGGCTGATGGCGGCACGCTTTACCTCGATGAAGTGGCCGATATGCCGCTGTCAACGCAGGCGCGGATCCTGCGGGTGCTGACCGATCAGGCGTTTGTCAGGGTCGGCGGGCATCGCCAGATCCGGGTCGACGTGCGGGTGGTGTCCTCCACCGCACGGGATCTGGAAAAGGAGATCAGCGAAAAGCGCTTTCGCGAAGACCTGTTCTACCGGCTCAACGTGGTGCCGGTGACGATCCCGTCGCTGGCCGAACGGCGCGAGGATATCCCGTCGCTGGTCGATCACTTCTTTGCCCGGTTTGCCTCCGATCAAGGCGTTTCGCCGCCCGAAGTCGCGATTGAGGCGATGGCCGCGCTGCAAAGCTATGAGTGGCCCGGCAATGTGCGCCAGCTGCGCAACGTGGTGGAACGGACCATCATCCTGACCCCGCGCGAACGGCTCAGCCGGATCGAATCGGATATGCTCCCGGCGGAAATCCTGAACGGCAGGATCGCCGGGGATTCGGGGATTTCGGCGCTGATGGGCGTGCCCCTGCGCGAGGCGCGGGAAAACTTTGAGCGTGAATATCTGCGGGTCCAGATCCGCCGTTTCTCCGGGAACATTTCCCGCACTGCGGCGTTCATCGGCATGGAGCGGTCAGCCTTGCACCGCAAGCTCAAGCTGTTGGGGATGGTTGATCGCCGTGATGACGAGGAGGACGCAGAGGGCTGAACGCGGGGGGACGATTCCGCATTGCAGCATCGGATTGTTCGCGTTAGTCTTCACGACGTTACATCGGATGGCATGCCCGGCAGGGACATCGCCTCCAGAATGCGAGCCGCACCAGCGGCCGCCAACAAGAAGGAGCTGACCCATGACTTCTCGCACACTGACCGCGCGTCCGCGTCCCCCAAAGGCAGAACCCGAAATTGAAGAGCAGCCTGCGGCCGCCGCGCCCGTGCCGATCACCGGCGGGGCCAAGGGGCAGAACCTGCAGGACCAGTTCCTGAACCTGCTGCGCAAGAACAAGGTGCCGGTCACCATGTTCCTGGTGAAGGGCGTGAAACTGCAAGGCATCGTCACCTGGTTTGACAATTTTTCGATCCTGCTGCGCCGCGATGGCCAGTCGCAACTGGTCTACAAGCACGCCATTTCCACGATCATGCCCAGCCAGCCGATTGATGCGGCGCAGTTCGGCATGGCGGACGCGGCGAAAAAGATCCGCCTGCTTCAGGACGTGTTCCTTTCCAGCGTCCGCAATTCGGCGGTGCAGGTGACGATGTTCCTCGTGAACGGGGTTATGTTGCAGGGCCGTCTGGCCGCGTATGACCTGTTCTGCATGCTGCTGGAGCGCGAAGGCTATGTCCAGCTCGCCTACAAGCATGCTGTTTCCACCATCCAGCCCGTAACGCCGGTCGATCTGACGGGTGATTGGGACGGCGAAGAAGGCGAACCCGACTGACCCTGAATTTCGGAGAAGACCTCGACGGAGAGGTCACGCGGGGCGCCCGTGTGGTAATCGCATATCCCGAATTCCGGGTGCGCGGCGGCCATGGCACGGACACGGCCGCGCGGCTGGAGGAGGCGCGCGGGCTGGCGCTGGCGATCGGGCTGGAAGTGGTCGATGCCTTCGCGATTCCGATCCGCGAGGCGCGCGCGGCTACGCTGTTCGGGGAAGGGCAGATCCAGAATATCGACGTTGCCTGCAATCTCGGCGACGCCGAACTGGTGATCGTCGATGGTTCGCTGACCGCGATCCAGCAGCGCAACCTTGAGGAAAAGCTCAAGCGCAAGGTGATCGACCGCACCGGCCTGATCCTTGAAATCTTCGGGGAGCGCGCCGCGACGGCCGAAGGGCGCTTGCAGGTTGAGCTGGCGCATCTCGATTACCAGGCCGGTCGGCTGGTGCGCAGCTGGACCCACCTTGAGCGTCAGCGCGGCGGCTTCGGCTTTCTGGGCGGACCGGGCGAAACCCAGATCGAGGCCGACCGCCGCCTGATCCGCGACCGGATGGCCAAGCTCCGCAAGGAACTGGAACAGGTCCGCCGGACGCGCGGACTGCATCGCACGCGGCGTGAAAAAGCCCCGTGGCCGGTGATCGCGCTGGTCGGCTATACCAATGCCGGTAAATCGACGCTGTTCAACCGGCTGACCGGCGCGGCAGTCATGGCCGAGGATCTGCTGTTTGCCACGCTCGACCCGACGATGCGCCGCATCCGTCTGCCGGGGGTGGACAAGGCAATCCTGTCTGACACCGTGGGCTTCATCTCTGACTTGCCGACCCAGCTGATTGCCGCATTTCGGGCCACGCTGGAAGAAGTGTCCGCAGCCGATGTCATCGTCCACGTGCGTGATATCGCCAATCCCGATACCCAGGCGCAAAAGCAGCAAGTGCTGGACGTGCTGACCGATCTGGGCGTGCTGGAAGCCGAACCGGATGAGGCCGGGGTTCCGATCATCGAGGCGTGGAACAAATGGGATTTGCTGGATCCCGAACTGGCCGCTGAACTGACCGAACAGATCGCGGCGCGCGGCGATGAAACGGTCGTTCCGCTGTCGGCGCTGACGGGGCAGGGGTGTGATGAATTGCTCGAAGCGGTGGGCAAGCTGCTCACTGCCAAGGCCAGGGTTCACACCTTCGTGCTGCCGGTCACCGATGGCCAGCGGCTGGCATGGCTGCACGCGCGCGGTGAGATTCTGACCGATGAGGACGGCGGCGAAGATGAGCGCGGTCCCTTGCGGCGCCTGAAAGTCCGCCTTGATCCGCGCGAACTAGGGCGTTTCGCGCAGCTCTGACGCTTTGACGTCATTCCACAGCGCGTCCTGCTGATCGAGTGACAGTTCCGCAAACGTCTGTCCGCGCGCTGCGGCCAGGGCTTCCATGCCGCGGAACCGGCGTTCAAACTTTGCGTTGGCGTGGCGCAGGGCGTCCTCTGGGGCGAGCCGGTGCGCGCGCACCAGATTGACGGCGGCGAACAGCAGATCGCCCGCCTCGTCCAGCCGCTGCGCATCCGTTTCAGCGGTGGCCAGTTCGTCCAGTTCCTCAAGGACTTTTGCGGCCGGGCCAGCCGGATCAGGCCAGTCGAAGCCCTGCCGCGCCGCCCGCTTTTGCAGCTTTTCCGCCCGCATCAGCGCAGGCAGCGCCAGCGCGACGCCGTCCAGCGCGCTGGTTGCACCTTTGGCGGCGCGTTCATCGGCCTTCAGGCTTTCCCAGCGTTCTTCGCGCGATTGATCGCCTTCAGCTGCGTGACCGAAGATATGCGGATGGCGGGCTTCCATCTTGGCGCTGATCGCATCGGCCACGGCGGTGAAGTCGAACAGGCCGTGCTCCTCGGCCATTCGGGCGTGGAACACGACTTGCAGCAGCAGGTCGCCGAGTTCCTCCTTGAGCGCGGACATGTCGCCGCGTTCGATCGCGTCCGACACCTCATAGGCTTCCTCGATCGTATAGGGCGCGATCGTGGTAAAGGTTTGCGCCCGGTCCCAGTCGCAGCCGGTATCGCGGTCACGCAGCCGGGCCATGATCCGGAGGAGGCGGTCGATAGGCGATGTCACAGGCGTGGTCACTTCAGCAGGCTCGGTCACTTGTTCCTGCAATTTAGAAAAGACACTATTTCCACCAGATAGAGATGTCACCGTCTGATGCAGCAGGGGCTGCGCGGAACCCTTCGATCTTGTGCAGCGTAGCCCCTGCTGGTGCGCTGGTCTGGCGGTAATGGAGCCGGTG
>NZ_JAUYNB010000016.1 GCF_030699305.1 Novosphingobium sp. | reverse complement strand
TGTTGAGTAGCGCTGAGAATTGACCCAGGATTATCACTGAGAGTTGACCCGGGTGGGTGTGGGTTATGTGCTGCCCACGAGAGGCCCGGTCAAGAGTTGGGTTTATCCTTTTCTGGATTGGGGTGTGGCGGAGCTGGCCCTGAAGCGGAAGCTGTCATTGCCCGTTTCGAGGATGTGGCAATGATGTGTGAGGCGATCGAGCAAGGCGGTGGTCATTTTGGCATCGCCGAAGACGCCGGACCATTCGCTGAAGCTGAGGTTGGTGGTGATCACGACGCTGGTGCGCTCGTAAAGTTTGCTGAGCAGATGGAACAGCAGGGCGCCACCTGACGGGCTGAACGGCAGATATCCCAGTTCATCCAGGATGATGAGATCGAGCTTGAGCAGCCGTTCGGCAATCTGGCCAGCCCTGTTGCTCGCCTTTTCCTGTTCGAGTGCATTGACCAGATCGACAGTGGCAAAGAAGCGCACCTTCCTGCGATGGTGCTCGACGGCCTGGACGCCAAGGGCGGTGGCCATGTGACTTTTGCCCGTGCCGGGGCCGCCAATCAGCACAACATTGTCGGCACTGTCCATGAAGTCGCCGCGGTGAAGCTGACGTACCAATGCCTCATTGACCTCGCTGGCGGCAAAGTCGAAGCCGGCCAGGTCCTTGTATGCCGGGAAGCGAGCAGCCTTGATCTGATAGGCGATCGAGCGGACCTCGCGCTCGGCCATTTCTGCCTTGAGCAACTGGGACAGCGTCGGCACGGCCGCCTCGAACGCCGGGGCCCCTTGCTCGATCAGGTCGCTGACGGCTTGGGCCATGCCATACATCTTGAGACCGCGCAGCATTACGACCACAGCAGCACTGGCAGGATCATGACGCATGGCGCAACTCCCTCAACGTGTCGTAGCGGTCGACATCGGCTTTGGGCTCCTTGCCGAGGCGTAAGGCTTGTGGAGCATCTATCGGGGGAGCCGGTGGAGCCTTCCCATCGATCAGGCGATGCAGGACATTGAGAACATGGGTTTTGGTTGCGACCCCGTCCTCGAGGGCGAGTTCAACAGCGCGCAGGACAGCCTGTTCGTCATGGTGCAGGACAAGGGAAAGGATCTCGACCATCTCCTTGTCACCGCCAAGCCGCTTGAGCAGCCTTACCTGTAGTTGCCGGAAGGCTTCAGGCATCTCCAGGAATGGGGCGCCATTGCGCAAGGCGCCCGGCTTGCGCTGAACAACGGCCAGATAGTGCCGCCAGTCATAGATCGTACGCCCGGACCTGTGATGGGACCGATCAATGATCCGCTCGTGTTCACACAGAAACTGCCCTTCCGCGACAATGACAAGCCGTTCGGGATACACACGCAGACTGACGGGCCGATTGGCGAAGGAGGCTGGCACGCTGTAGCGATTGCGTTCGAAGGCAATCAGGCAAGTGGGTGACACACGCTTGGTCTGCTCGACGAAACCATCGAATGCCCGCCCCATGGGCATCAGGCTGGCCACCTCTTCGGCGTGTACATCAGCAATGGTGCCGGGCAGCGCGCCGTGCTGGATTTCTGCCCACTGCGCGACGCATTGCTCCTCGAGCCAAGTGTTGAGAGCTGCAAGATCCGGGAAGCTGGGCATAGGTTGCCACAGGCGGTGGCGGGCATCCTGAACGTTCTTCTCGACCTGTCCCTTCTCCCAGCCTGAGGCGGGATTGCAGAAGTCCGTCTCGAACAGATAGTGGCTGGCAAGCGCGGCAAAGCGTGCGTTCACCTGTCGGGCCTTGCCGCGGCCAATCTTGTCGACTGCGGTTTTCATGTTGTCGAAGATCCCGCGCTGCGGCACGCCACCCAAAACTCGGAACGCCTGCGTCAGCGCATCGAACAACATCTCGTGGGTCTGCAGCAGATAAGCCCGGACGATGTACGCTCGGCTGTGCGACAGCTTGGTATGAGCCACCTGCAGCTTGACCTGTTTACCGCCCAGAACCGCATAGTCCTCGCTCCAGTCGAACTGGAAGGCCTCACCGGGCTGGAATACCAGCGGGACGAATGTTCCACGTCCGCTGGTCTGCTGTTCATACTGGCGCTCGCGCTTCCATTCCCGCGCAAACGCCGCCACTCGAGTATATGAGCCGTCAAAACCGAGTGCGACGAGATCGGCGTAAAGCTGCTTGGCCGTCCGCTTCTGTTTGCGCGACTTGCCTGCCTCCACGCGCAGCCACCCCGTCAACTTCTCAGCAAACGGGTCCAGCTTGCTCGGTCGATCAGGAACCCTGAATACCGGCTCCAGCGCGTCGGCGCGAAGATATTTGCGGATCGTGTTGCGCGATAACCCCGTTCGCCGCTTGATCTCGCGAATGGGTATGCCTTGCCGAAAGTGCCAGCGGCGGATCACACTGAGTAGGTCCATGTCGATCACTCCGATGCCTCCCGACTGTCAGCCGGGGGCGAGGAAAGCATGGGTCAATTCTCAGTGATAATTTCTGCACCTCCTGGGTCAATTCTCAGCGCTACTCAACA
>NZ_JAUYNB010000037.1 GCF_030699305.1 Novosphingobium sp. | reverse complement strand
GTCGTGCGCAGTCGAGACACGCCCGCACCGCGCCAACGTGTCTCGACTGCGCTCGACACGAACGGAGCAGGTGGCTTCACCCCCCGCTACCCATAAGCCGCCCCGCGCAAATCCAGCTCCGGCACTTCGCCTGCGCCCCGCACCAGCCGGGGCCGCGTGTGGGTGGACCATTGCCACGCCCCCACCCGGATGAACGTATGATGCCGCAGCGTGCGCGCGCCCATCCGCTTGTGCGAGAGGATCGCGGGCAGGTTGTAATCGCTCACCCGGCTGAGCGAGTGCGTCAGCCCCCGCGCCGCCATCCAGTCCCCCGTCCCGGCCCACAGCGCGGCAAAGGCCCGCCCCAGCCGGAACTTCGGCGCGATCCACAGGCCGGTATCCCAGCAGCACCCCTCTGGCAGCAGAAAGCTGACCTGGACCTCATCCTCATCATAGCGCCCCGTCCCCAGCCAGATCACGCCGACCAGCTGGTCCTTGCGGTTGAACGCGCCCAGACAGGTCAGCCCCGCCGCGAACCGCAGCGCCTGCACTTCGGCCGCAGCATCGATTCGCTGCCCCCCCTGCACCGCCGCACCCAGCGCCGCCGCGTCCAGCGCCTCCACCCGGTATCCGGCGGGCATGTCCGGCAGGCGCTCGCGCGGCTGCGAGACAATCGCATAGCGGTGAAACGCAGCCACGCCCGATGCCCGCGCCGCGCGGGCGAGGACATAGGAAAACGTGCCGAGCATCCCCAGCAACTGGATCGTCTGTAGCGCCGCCAAGGCGAAGTCTCCGTTCGTGGTGCAGGAATGATGGCAAAATAGTCCTAAAGAACCGCAAACCCCGCCCCCGGTGTGCACAAACCCCGCCTTGCCCTGCACCAGCCCGCCCGGCCCATCCCCCGGCAGGCCTGCGCAAAACCCCCGAACCACGGGCGTTTCGCGCCGCCACGCAGTCCGCGCGGGGTGAGCAAGTTGATGAAAGTCATACGCGAGCCGTGCTGTGCAAACGAAACCTGCACGCCCCCTCAGCGCGCCGGTCAGCGCGGGCAGGATCGGGGCAAGGCAGGGGCGCGGCGACACGGCGAGTCCTCCGATGGACGGGACGGAACTGGCCAGCCTAGCGGGTGCGGGCGGTGTAGGAAAATGGGTTCACGCAGAGGCGCAGAGGAGCCTACCACTTGCCCCCGGCGTCCGCGATCGCCTTGATCAAGGCGCGCTTGGACGCGGTGCGGTTTTCGCCGGAATTGCGGGGCACCGCCACGTCGCCCACCACCGCGCGGCGGCGCTCTACCGCCGCGCCCAGCGCTTCAAGCGTCACGGCCGCGCGCTTCGTCTTCAAGGTCTTGAACGCCATGGCAGCCACCAGTTTCTTCGCGAATGCGGCGTTCCATATAGCCCAGATCGAGCCCGTCGCACAGCGCGAACAAAGCTCGCGCCTGACCGAGCATTTCCGGGGCGCTGCCGGATGCATATTGCCCCATCCGGTCGGCAATGATGTCTTCCGGCGCAATCACCGCGATGGCCCCATCGGGCGCGAGTTCGACGACCTGAACCATCTCGCGATCCGCCATGCCGTCGAGAAGCGTGTCCGACACCACTTCAAACCCCAGCCTCAATTCCGGATGCACCCACCCGCGCGTCGCATTTCCGGGGCCGGACGGGCGAACAAAGCCATGCTGCTGCATCAGGCTTTCCAGCACCTCCTGCCGCCCACAGGCCAAATCGAAGTCCCCGGTATTAACCGCCCCTCGCGTATAGATTTCCACCGCCGCGCCGCCCACCAGCACCGGCGGTCGATAACCGGCTGCATCCATTCCTGCACTGATCCGCGCCAGCAATCGCAGCGCAGCTTCGAATTCCGGGCGATAGGGGGACGCAGGAAACATGGGCGTGGTTATCTTAGCTATGCAAACTAAGCCACCTCGCGGAAGATCAAGAGTGGGGTAATTGCAGCGGCGGCACCGGGCCGTCCTAGAGCCAATCTTACGAGTGGCGCAATCGCATTCGATGCCTGCCCAACCATGCTGTTCATCATACCGACTGGCGCGGCATCTGCCTGAACATTGACCTGCTCGATACCTGCAAAGTCAGGATGCGCACTTAATACACCAAGTACCGCCCATTCTCCCGGCACCTGTACGCCATGCATCAGTACAAGTTCACTAGCGGGAGTAACCATGTATTCTTGTTTTAAAGGGCACCATATGAACTGCGCCGATCCATCAGAACTCACCAACGAGGCGTGGACAGCATGGGGCATGATCTGGATTAGATCGAGCACCATATCCGTTTGATCTTTCTGCTCTTTCGCCGCCGCTTTTTGGGCGGACGTCATATTACCCGTGGGTTTAGTTAGGGCCATACCGGACCGAATCATTCGCTGGAGCGAAGGCAGCTTCCAAGCTTCCTGAAACATCAACAGGTCATAAATGCTCAGCCAGCCCTTGACCAACACAAACTGACCTATCGCCGCTGTGCTGAGGTCACGCTGAATAAGTCCCTTCTCATCAATCACGTCGAGGAACATTCGAGCGTTAGCCCAAAAAGGATCGTAAGATCGCTCAATAGATTCTCCCCCAGCCTCGCCGGGGGACCGCTCAAACCCTAAGTTACCACCACCTAGCAAAGCAACCTGCGCGCCAGCTTCTAGCTTAAAGCCGCGCTTTGCCCCCTTGGTTACAGACTCCCCCTGTTTAATCTCAGTGATCAAACCACTTTGGTCGAATTGAGCAAGAAACGAACCAATCCGCCTGCCGTCATGATAAAGAAAGTCAAAGACGGAATCTGTGACCTGTTCGCCTTGCTCCACTTTTGATGCTTTTCCGCCGCTTTTCGACATACTGACGAACCTCTTCATCGTCGAGGATTGCGCGCTCAACGGCGTTCTCAACCTCGTTGGGGTCTGCTAGAATAGGACGTGCCTGCGCATCGTCAAACCCGATATTTGACAAACCTTTAGGTAATTTTTTTTCTTTCGACGTCACCCGATCAACGCCTTGCTTTTAACGCCGACAAGGGATCCGTCGGCTACCCCAACACCGCCCAGCGTCAGCGCTTTGAACGACTCGATGATTGCCGCGGGCATTTCGAGAATGGACTATGCAATCATCTGCGTCACGCTGATATGGCTATACCAACGACCGTTGATACCTTTTTGAGAAAATCGACGCCAGATTGCCGTTAGTTTCAGTACGGATGCCAACTGTGATGGACGAAGCACAGACAAAATTAGAACCCACACTTCTTCGTTCTGGATCAAGGCTGGCTAGATCGCCTTCCCCCTTCCCCTCCCGCCCCCAAACCCCCATATCCCGCCCATGGCCGAACTCATCATCCGCCGGGGCCTCGAAGAACCCGATACCTCCGGCAACTTCGTGCCGCACAAGCCTGCGCGGCCCGAAAAGGCCGAGGCGGGCAGGCCGTTTCGGATCGTGTCGGAATACCAGCCCGCCGGGGACCAGCCGACCGCGATTGCCGATCTGGTGGAGGGGATTCGGGCCGATGATCGCACGCAGGTGCTGCTGGGGGTGACGGGCTCCGGCAAGACCTTCACCATGGCGCAGGTGATCGAGGCGACGCAGCGGCCCGCGCTGATCCTGGCGCCCAACAAGATCCTCGCCGCGCAGCTGTATGGCGAGATGAAGAGCTTTTTCCCCGACAACGCGGTGGAATATTTCGTCTCGTATTACGACTACTACCAGCCGGAGGCCTATGTCGCCCGGTCGGATACCTACATCGAGAAGGAAAGCTCGGTGAACGAGGCGATCGACCGGATGCGCCATTCGGCCACCCGCGCGCTGCTGGAACGCGATGACGTGATCATCGTCGCGTCGGTGTCGTGCCTCTATGGCATCGGCTCGGTCGAAACCTATTCGGCGATGATCTTTGACATCAAGGTCGGCGAAACGGTCGACCAGCGCGAATTGATCCGCAAGCTGGTGGCGCTGCAATACAAGCGCAACGACGCGGCCTTTACGCGCGGCACGTTCCGCGTGCGCGGCGACAACCTGGAACTGTACCCCAGCCACTATGAAGACATGGCCTGGCGGATCAGCATGTTCGGGGACGAGATCGAGGCGGTGGTCGAATTCGATCCGCTGACCGGCAAGGCGGGGAACACGCTGAACTCCGTGCGGGTCTTTGCCAATTCGCACTATGTCACGCCCGGCCCGACGATGAAGCAGGCCGCCGACGCGATCCGGTTTGAGCTGACCGAGCGGCTGAAGGAGCTGGTCGCCGAGGGCAAGCTGCTGGAAGCCCAGCGGCTGGAGCAGCGCACCAATTTCGACCTGGAAATGATCGCCGCCACGGGCAGCTGCGCCGGGATCGAGAATTACAGCCGCTTCCTGACCGGCCGCTTGCCGGGCGAGCCGCCGCCGACGCTGTTCGAATACCTGCCCGACAACGCGCTGCTGTTCGTCGATGAAAGCCACCAGACCGTGCCGCAGATCGGCGCGATGTCCAAGGGCGACCATCGCCGCAAGATTACGCTGGCCGAATATGGCTTTCGCCTGCCCAGCTGCATCGACAACCGCCCGCTGCGGTTCAACGAATGGGATGCGATGCGGCCCCAGACGGTGGCGGTTTCGGCCACTCCCGGCGGCTGGGAGATGGAGCAATCGGGCGGCGTCTTTGCCGAACAGGTGATCCGCCCCACCGGCCTGATCGACCCGCCGGTGGAGATCCGCCCGGTCGAGGATCAGGTGCAGGACTGCATCGAGGAATGCCGCAAGACCGCCGCGGCCGGATACCGCACGCTGGTCACCACCCTGACCAAGCGGATGGCGGAGGACCTGACCGAGTTCATGCACGAGGCGGGCCTGCGGGTGCGCTATATGCACTCTGACGTCGAGACGCTGGAGCGCATCGAGCTGATCCGCGATCTGCGGCTGGGGGTCTATGACGTGCTGGTCGGGATCAACCTGCTGCGCGAGGGGCTCGACATCCCCGAATGCGGGCTGGTGTGCATTCTGGACGCCGACAAGGAAGGGTTCCTGCGCAGCGAAACCTCGCTGATCCAGACCATCGGCCGCGCCGCGCGCAACGTCGACGGGCGGGTGATCCTCTATGCCGACCGGATGACCGGCAGCATGGAACGCGCCATCGCCGAAACCGACCGCCGCCGCGCCAAGCAGGTGGAATACAACACCGAGCACGGCATCACCCCGGCCAGCATCAAGCGCGGCATCCACGATATCGTCGCCGACACCGCGAGCCGCGACGGGGTGCTGGTGGAAATCGACGATGGCGAGCGCAACAACCTCGTCGGCCACAACCTGCGCGCCTATATCGAGGAACTCGAAGGCCGCATGCGCGCCGCCGCCGCCGACCTGGAATTCGAGGAAGCCGGCCGCCTGCGCGACGAAATCCGCCGCCTCGAAGCCACCGAACTCGGCCTGCCGGACCACGAACACAAAGCGCCCATGGTAGGCCGCAGCAACGAAGGCAAGCCGGGGACGCGCAAGACGCGGTTCGGGAAGAAGCAGCAGAAGTGGGGGCGGTGAGGTTCTTGCCCGGTAAGCGCCGCGCTTACCGCTGACGGCGGTAACCGTCGGACAGTACACAGCCTAGAAGCTGATTGAGACCGCAGACCGCCCATCCACAGCGCATGCCAATTGCGTCAGGAAAGGCAAATTGCGGTCCAGTAATCAAGCGGTAAAGTGACTGTCATGATCCTATCTTTCGCCAATACCAACACGCAGACCGAACGGATCTGGAACGGCTTGCGCAGCAAGCTGCTGCCGCCCGACATCCAGAATCGCTCGCTCGATAAGCTGAAGGTGCTGAACCGTGCCAAGTCGATCGAGGACTTGCGCAATCCGCCCAGCAACCACCTCGAGGCGCTCAAGCGTGATCGGCTGGGCCAACATTCCATTAGAATTAATGACCAATGGCGTATATGTTTCCGTTTCAAGGACGGAAATGCTTACGATGTCGAAATCACCGATTACCACTGATCCCGAATGGCTGCATAACAGCCATGCCGGGGAGCTGCTGGTATCAGAATACATGGAGCCGCTGGGACTGGGCGAGGAAGCGCTGGCTGCCGCACTTGGCATCGTGCCCTCTCGCCTGCGTGACGTGATCTCTGGCGCAAAACCGATGGACGCCGATCTTGACCTGCGCCTTGCCCGCTATTTCGGCATGTCGGAAGGCTTCTTCCTTGGCCTGCAGGACGATTACGAACTGCTCGAAGCCAAGCGCGCGCTGAATGGCGAGCTTGAGCGGATTGTTCCCCGCGCGGCCTGAGCGCTTTACAAGTCTTAACTTTCACCCAAACCCCGCTCGCCCTGAGCTTGTCGAAGGGCTGCTTTTTGCCTTGAGCCAAGCGCTGCGGGGCAAGATAAAGCAGTGCTTCGACAAGCTCAGCACGGGCGGGTTGTGGGAGGGTGCGCCCCCCTACAGCTTCCCGAACTGCGCCTCGAACCCGGCGATGTCCCCGGCGGCGAGGTGTCTGGCCTGATCGATCCAGTTGTCGCGCTTGGGGCGGCCCGCGAAAGCGCCGAGTCTGGTGTCGAGATCCGCCAGGTCCGCTTCGGTCAGCGCGGCGATCTGGGCGTAAGTGCTGATGCCGAGGGTGGGCAGCAGCGCCTGCAGCTTGGGGCCAAGGCCCTTGATCTTCGACAGGTCATCGCCCGCCGCTGGTGCGGGCGCGGCTTCGGCGGCGGCGGCGGCGGCGGCTTCTTCCACCACGTCCTGCGCGCCGATGGCGATGGCTTCGGCAATCCCGCCCATGATCCCGCCGAACGCGGGCGGCACGATCTGGGCCGCCGGGGGCGCGTCGATCAGCGCCTGATTGCGCTGGGCGGGCGGAGCGCCTTCGTCCAGCACATCGGGGCGGCGATCCCGTTTCGGGGTGGTTGAGGCGCGGCCAAACAGCCACCAGGCCACCGCCAGCCCGATCAGCAGCGCCAGCGCAAACGCCACCCAGTTGGCTTCGATCAAGTGCATCATTCCGAACGTCCCCAGATTGCCCAGCCGATCGCCAGGCCCAGCAGATATGTCAGCAGGATAAGCAGCAGCAATTCGATCCACAATGGCATGGCCCATCCTCTATCCCGCACCGGGCGTGTCGATCAGCGTCGGCCGCAGCGACACCGGCGAAACAACCGAAAATTCAATCCGGCGATTAGCGGGATCATCCGCCTCCAGCCCGTCAACCGGGGTGGCCGAGCCAAGTCCGCGCGCGCGCAGATCGGACCGTGCAATCCCGCGCCGGACCAGCGCTTCCCGCACGGTTCGCGCGCGATCAAGGCTGAGCGCGACGTTGGCGTCTTCCAGCCCTTGCGCGTCGGTGTGGCCGGTGATCGCGATGATGCTGCCCGCGCACGGGCGCAGCGCCGCGGCCACTTCATCGAGCAGCCCTTCGCTGACCGGATCAAGCGCCGCGCTGGCTTCGGCAAAGCGGATCGTGCGGGTTTTCAGGATGCCGTCAACGTCGCGCTGGCAATGCATCGCGCCGCCGCTGGGGGCCGCGCTATCCTGGCGGCGCGCCGGATCGGGCGCCCACTGCACGCCGCCCACGCCCGGCACCGCAGCGACTGCGGCGGCGACCCGGCTGCGCTGCGTCGGGGCCAGCGTGCGGCCGCCAGTCAGCACCGGATGGCGCGTCAGCCAACCATTGGCCGTGCGGAACTGCGCCGCTACGCCCGCCCCCCCGGCCGCCGCCGCAGCCTGCGCGGTGCGCGCTTCGAGGGCGGCGATCAGCGGCTGGCCATGCGCGGTCAGGCTGGCGAAGGCCAGCGCTCCGCAAGCCGCGGCTCCGGCCAGGATCAGGGGGGGGATGCGCAAGGGCAAGGGAACGGGCACAGGCAAGGGAATAGCCGGTCTGGCGCGCAGGCTCAATCGCTGCGGGCCGGTTCATCCGCATTCGTGTTCGCCGCGACATTGCGGCGGAACAGCACCCGGTCTTCGGGGCCGAACCCCTTGTGCCAGATCACGAAGCCGTAAACGAACAGGATCGCGGGGATCCCGAACAGCAGCTCGGCCCATTCGGGCAGGAAATAGGTGGCCAGCCAGCCGACCAGCGTGGCCGGGGCGACCGCCCAGACCAGCACCCAGCGCCACGCGTTGACCGGTTCACCCAGAATCCGCGACAGGATCCACGCCTTGGCCACCGAGGCCATCCCCAGCGACAGCATCAACGCCGCCGCCACCACAGCGGCGCGGTAGTTGTCATTCAGCCCCAGCTGCGCGACCAGCATGATCCCGGCGATGGTCAGCACCGCTTGCAGCGCGATTGTCGCCAGTGAAACCCACAAGTTGCGCAGCCGCGCGACATAGACCAGCGCGGCCTCGCTCACCACGGCGGTCGCGGCGGCGACTTCGGCGGCCAGCAGGAACGCCAGCGCGCCGGTCCCGCCGACGAATTCCGGCCCGATCAGGCCCATCACGCCTTCGCCCGGAATGCCCAGCGCCAGCGCGATTCCCGCCTGCGCGGCGATGATCCAGAACCCCACCTGACAGACCTGCCGGGCAATCGCGGAAAGGTTCCCCTCCTTCAGATTCCGGGTGATGACCGGGCCAAGGATCGGCTCGAAACTGGTCTTGAGCTTCTGCGGAAGCGAGGCGATCTGCTGCGCCGCGTAATAGACCCCGACTGCCGCCGGGGTGGCGAAAATGCCCAGCAGCGCGATGTCCAGCTTGCGCGTGCCCCATTCGACCAGGTCCGCCCCGGCCAGCGGCATCGACACCACCGCCAGCCGCCCGATCCGCTGCGGGCGGGGATACCAGCCGCGCGGCAGGCCATACGTGCGCACCAGCGGCCACAGCGCCACCGCCAGCGCGGCCAGCTTGGCCAGAATGAACGACAGCGCCAGCCCGGCAGCGGGCAGGATGAACAGGAACGCCACCGCCGCCAGAGTCTGCGTCCAGGGTTCCACCACCGATCGCGCCCGCACGGTCGCCGCGACGTTGTAGCGATAGGCCAGCGCCGCCAGCGCCACATCGGTCAGCGCGCTGGCGATAATCGCCACCGGCAGCAGGCGGTCCCATTCGGAATAGTGACCGCTGGGAAACATCGGCGCGGGGAACGCCAGCAGCAAGGCGGCCGCCCCCAGTGACAGCAGCAGGGTCAGCGTCAGCCCATCGGCCACGACATGCGCGGCGTCGCGCTCATCCTCGGACAAGCGCTGGGCAAGGCCCCGGCGCTGGCCCAGCGCGCAGAGCTGGGCGACCAGTTCCACCACGACCAGCGCCGAGGCATAACGGCCCAGCGCCTCAACCCCGTAAAACCGCCCCGCGATGAACAGGAACGGCGCGGTCCCGCCCAGCCGTAGCACGAAGCCGAAGAAGTTGGTGCGCCCGCCCTTGGCCAGCGCCTGAATATCCTGTTGCCCCGCCGCGCTCACCCGGCGGGTTCCTGTTCGGGCCTGAGCGGGCGGGCGAGCAATTCGGCCACCACCGCGCGGGCCGGGGCTGCCCCGGTCAGCAGCTTGCACACCGCATCGACAATCGGCATCGCGATGCCATCGCGCCGGGCCAGATCGGCCAGCACCGGCGCGGTATGCGCGCCTTCGGCCACGCTGTTCTTGCCCGCGACCGCTTCGGCCGCGCTCAGCCCTTCGCCCAGCGCCTTTCCGAGCGAGAAGTTGCGGCTGGAGGTGGACGAACAGGTCAGCACCAGATCGCCCAGCCCGCACAGCCCGGCCAGCGTTTCCGCCCGCGCCCCGCGTGCCAGCCCGAACCGCAGCATTTCGGCATAGCCGCGCGCGATCAGCGCGGCGCGGGCGTTCTGGCCCAGCCCCAGCCCGTCGACCACGCCGCAGGCAATCGCCAGCACGTTCTTGACCGATCCGCCGATTTCCGCGCCGATCACATCATCGGAATAATACGGCCGCAGCGCGGGCCGCGAGATCACCGGGGCAAGCCGGTCCCACTGCGCCGGTCCCCCGGAACAGGCCAGCGTCACCGCCGTCGGCAACCCCGCCGCCACTTCATGCGCGAACGTCGGGCCAGACAGCACCGCCAGCTGCGCCGATGGCGCGGCCTGCGCGGCAACCTCGCCCATCAGTCGTCCGGTCCCGGCCTCTATCCCCTTGGCGCAGAGCACCAGATCGCGCTGGCTATCGGGCAAGTCCGCCAGCACGCGGGCCAGATGCTGCGCCGGGGCCACCACCAGCAGCACCGGTAGCGCCGCCAGATCGCCAATCTGGTTCGTTGCCGCTATACTCCGTGCCAGACTGGCGTTCGGCAGGAACAGGCTGTTGGTATGCTGCGCATTGATTTCGGCCACCAGTTCCGGCTCGCGCGCCCAGATCAGCACCGCGCTGCCATCGCTGGCCATACTCTGCGCCAGCGCCGTGCCCCATGCCCCTGCCCCGATCACGCCCACTTGCGCTGTCATGCTTTCACTCCTGCCCCGCGCACCGGCAGCGCATCAGGATCGAGCGGCCAGCGCGGGCGGGCCGCAAAATCGAGCGGATCGGACTGGCCCAGCCGTTCCACCCCCGCCCAGGCGATCATCGCCGCGTTATCGGTACACAAGACCAGCGGCGGGGCGATGAACGGCAGGCCAAATTCGCCCGCCAGCGTTTCCAGCGCGCCGCGCATCGCCTGATTGGCCGCCACCCCGCCCGCCACGACCAGCGCGGTGATCCCTTGTCCGGTCACGCCGGACAGCGCGATCCGGGTGCGGTCCACCACGCAATCAATCGCCGCCTGCTGGAACGATGCGGCCAGATCGGCAGCGCTGTGGGTGCCCGCCTGATGCGCGCGCAGCACGGCGCTTTTCAGGCCAGCGAAGGAAAAGTGCGGTTCACCGCTGCCGACCAGCGGGCGCGGCAGGGGGACGGCGCGCGGGTTGCCCTCACGCGCCAGCCGCTCCACCGCCGGACCGCCGGGATAGCCCAGCCCCAGGATCTTGGCGGTCTTGTCAAACGCCTCACCCAGCGCGTCGTCGATGGTGGTCGCAAGCCGGGAATAGCGCCCCACCCCTTCGACCAGCAGTACCTGGCAATGTCCGCCCGACACCAGCAGCAGCAGATAGGGATAAGCCAGCGCGGCATCCGCCAGCCGGGGCGACAGCGCGTGGCCTTCCAGATGGTTGATCGCGATCAGCGGCTTGCCCGCTGCCATCGCCAGCGCCTTGGCCGTGACCAGCCCGACCATCACCCCGCCGATCAGCCCCGGCCCGGCGGTGGCGGCAATCGCATCGACATCATCCAGCCCCAGCCCGGCGTCGGCCAGCGTCGATTCGATCAGCGGGGCCAGCCGTTCGGCATGGGCGCGTGCGGCAATTTCGGGGACGACCCCGCCATAGGGCCGGTGCGCTTCATCCTGCGAGGCGATGCGCTGCGCAAGAATGCGCCGCTCACTGTCAACCAGCGCGGCTGCGGTTTCGTCACAGGACGATTCAATTCCGAGGACAATCCCCATCGCGTCTTTCCCTTAGAGAGATTGCACAATAGGACAAGCGGCCATGCCCGTGAGTCCACAACCGTCCGCATCCCCGTCCGTCCGGCCGCTGCGCCTTGGCACCCGCCGTTCGCCGCTGGCGATGGCGCAGGCCGAGGAAACGCGCGAGCGCCTGATCGCCGCACATCCCGGCCTGACCATCGAGATCGTCCCCGTCATCGCCAGCGGCGACAAGATCCAGGACCGCCCCCTGGCCGAAATCGGCGGCAAGGCGCTGTGGACCAAGGAACTGGATCAGTGGCTGCTGAGCGGTGAGATCGACTTTGCGGTCCATTCGCTGAAGGACGTCGAAACGATCCGCCCCGCAGCCATCGCGATCGCCGCGATCCTGCCGCGCGAGGACGTGCGCGATTGCCTGATCGGCGCGGAAAGCATCCGCGCGCTGCCGCAGGGCGCGCGCGTCGGCACCAGCGCCCCGCGCCGCGCCGCGCAGTTGCTTCACGCCCGCCCGGATTGCACCGTGGTGATGTTCCGGGGCAACGTCGCCACGCGGCTGGCCAAACTGGCCGCAGGCGAAGTGGATGCCACGCTGCTCGCCCGCGCAGGCCTGAACCGGCTGGGTGAAACCGGCACCGGCCATCCGCTTTGCGCCGACGACTGGCTGCCCGCGCCGGGGCAGGGGGCAATCGCCATCGAATGCCGCGCCGCCGATGCCGCCACCCGCGCCGTGCTGGCCGCTATCGACGACGCGCCCAGCCGTCACGCGGTGTTTGCCGAGCGCGAGCTGCTGGCGGGGCTGGGCGGCAATTGCCACAGCCCGATTGCGGTGCTGACCACGGCGGACGGCGCGGACCTGATCCTGCGCGCGGCGATCTACAGCCCGGACGGCGCGGAACGGATTGAAGCCAGCCAGCGCTTTGCAGCGGGCGATCCGGCCGGACCGGCGCGGCTGGCGGCAGAGTTGCTGAACCGGGCGCCCGAAGCCGTGCGGGTCCACTTTTCCGGCCCGGCGCAAAGCTGACGCGATGGCCCCGCCATGGTCCCGCTAGTCGTCATCCGCCCCCAGCCCGGCTGCAACGCCACGGTCGCGGCGGCGGCGGCGGCGGGGCTGGATGTGCGCAGCCACCCGCTGTTCACGATTGTCCCGTGCAGTTGGCAGGCCCCTGATCCAGCCCGGTTCAGCGCGCTGCTGGCGGGCAGCGCCAACGTGTTCCGGCACGGCGGACGCGGCTTGGCAGCGCTGCGGCACTTGCCGGTCTATGCCGTGGGCGAAACGACCGCCGCCGCCGCGCGCGCCGCCGGGTTCACGGTTGCCGCCGTGGGCAGCGGCGGCTTGCAGGGCGTGATCGACACCCAGGTGCCCGCTGGCGCGCACCTGCTGCGACTGGCCGGGGATGAACGTGTGGCGCTGCACCTGACGCCAGGCCTGCTGATGGAAGAGCGCGTGGTCTATGCCAGCCAGCCCGTGCCGCTGCCTGCGGATCTGGCCGATCTGCTGCGCGCGCCCGCGATCATCGCCGCCCATTCCGCCGATGCGGTCCGCCACCTGACCGCGCAATGCGTGAGCCACGGCATTCGCCGCGCGCCGCTGCGGATCGCGGCGCTGGGCCAGCGCATCGCCGCGGCGGCTGGCGACGGCTGGGGCGAAGTCGCCGTGGCCGCAGCGCCCAGCGATCAGGCGCTGCTGGCCTTGGCCCGCCAGATGTGCCAAGACCCCGGTCCAAAGGGTCGATAGGCAGCAACAGGAGCCGCGCAGCACCATGCCTGATGATTATTTCAACCGCACTCCGGCGGCTTCGGCGCGGCGCAGCGGACCGTCGCTGCGCGCGGTGCTGGGCACTGCGCTGCTGGCCTTCATCGGCGGTGCGGCGCTGGTCGGGTGGCTGGTGTGGGATGGCCGGGTCAGCCTGGATCAGGCGGACAGCCCCGCTGCCAGCGCCCGTCTGGCGACGTTGCCGCAGCCCGGTGAAACCCTTGCGGCAACCCCGTCCGCATCCGCCCCGTCGCCAACCGCTGCGGCCAGCGAAACCGCGCTGGTCGGCGGGCTGGATCAGCGGATTGCCGCGCTGGAGCAGCGCCTGACCCGGCTGGACCTGCAAGCCGCCGCTGCCGATGGCAACACCGCCCGCGCCGAAGCGCTGCTGGTCGCCTTCGCCGCCCGCCGCGCGGTGGAACGCGGCGCGCCGCTGGGCTATCTGGCCGACCAGTTGAAACTGCGGTTTGGCGATGCCCAGCCCAACGCAGTCGGCATCGTGATCGACGCCGCGCAGAACCCGGTCACGCTCGATCAGCTGGTTGCCCAGTTCGATCAGCTCGCCCCGGTGCTGACCAACGCCCCCCGGAACGAAGGCGGCTGGGACCGCCTGACGCGCGAATTTTCAGGCCTGTTCGTGATCCGGCAAGGTGACGCTGCATCAACCCGGCCCCAGCACCGGCTGGACCGGTTGCGGGTGCTGCTGCGCACGGGTCAGGTCGACGGTGCGATCACCGATGTGCAGGCCCTGCCCGGTGCCGCTGGCGGAGCGGAATGGCTCGGCGCGGCCAAGCGCTATGTCGCGGCCCAGCGGGCGCTGGACCTGATCGAGACGACCGCGCTGCTGGAACCGAACCGGTTGCAGGACAGCGCGGGCGACCGGGTGCAGCAGTCCAGCCCGGCAGCACCGGCGGCAAACTCAAACCCGGCCCCAACCCCGGCCCCGACAACAGCGGTCAACCCGGCTCCTGCCGGGGCGATCTAGGCGCGCAGCAGTTCCGGCAATTCGCCGGACATCCCGCGCGCTTCGTCCATGAAGAACTTCTTCAGCCAGCCGGTGCGCTGGACCACGCCCATGCCCAGGCGGCGAACCGCGCTGGGCAGGCGGCCCGGAATGCCGAACAGGCGGACCAGTGCGTCGGTCGCGGCCATCGCGGTGACGCTGTCGAGACTGCGCCAGCGTTCATAGCGCGCCAGCAGCTGGGCATCGCCCGGTTCCAGCCCCAGCCGCATCCCGTCGGCCAGCACCTGCACCAGCGTGCCGACATCGCGCAGGCCCAGGTTCAGGCCCTGCCCCGCAATCGGGTGCATCCCGTGGGCAGCATCGCCCACCAGCGCCAGCCGGTCTGCCACGATCCGGCCCGCGTGATGGAAGTTGAGCGGATAGGCCATGCGCGGCGCGATCAGCCCGATCGCGCCGAAAATCCCGTCCATCCGCCGCGCGATCTCGTTCAGGAACGCCGCATCGGACAGCGCGATCACTCCGGCGGCCTGCTGTTCGCCCACGGTCCAGACCACCGCGCTGCGATGGCGGCCATCGGGCAGATCGAGCAGCGGCAGCAACGCCAGCGGTCCGGCCGGGAAAAAGATCTCCCACGCCACCCCGTCATGCGGGCGTTCATGCGTGATTGCGGTGACCATTGCGCGGTGGGAATAATCCCACTTCGCCGATTTGAGGCCGGATTCCAGCCGGGTCGGCGATTGCCGCCCTTCCGCACCGATCAGCAGATTGCCTTCGAGCACGCGCCCGTCGTTCAGCGTTACCGCCACGCCGTGCGGTCCGCGCTGGCGCGCCGCCGGTTCGACGCCGCTGTGCCAGGCGATTCCCGGTTCGGCCCGCGCGGCTTCGAACAGCGCCAGGCGGATATCGCGGTTGGCATACATCCGCCCCAGCGTGCCTTCGTGCGGTTCGGGCTTGAAATCGATCCGGCCGGGCCGCATCGCGTCGGTCACCGCGATCCCCTCGATCAGGCAGCCCAGCGGCTCCAGCCGGTCCTTCAGGCCAATGTTGCAGAACAGGTTCCAGCTGGCGGTCGAAATGGCCGAAGCGCGGCCATCGACGCCGTCCGCCGTCAGCTCTTCCGGCAGTGCCTTGTCGACGACATGGGCGGTGATCCCCTGCTTCGCCGCCGCCAGCGCCAGCGTCATGCCCACCAAGCCGCCGCCCAGAATCACGAGATCACGCTTGTCCGTCATGGTTCAACCTGCTGCTTGAGTCGGCCCCCTATGTAGGACGGCTTGGCCCCGGTTCGTAGGGCCAAGATCAAATTACCGTCTTTTGGGCAAGTCGGAAGCGGTGGCTCACTTTACCGCGCAGGTATCCGCCGCGCCGCCGTCCAGATCGAGGCAGCGCCCGTCCCATGTGCCCGCCGGAGCCTTGATGCCCACCAGCGCCGCCAGCGTGGGCGCGATATCGACCGTGGCAACCGGCGCGCCTTGCTCAAACGGGGTCAGCCCCTTGCGCCAGAACAGCATCGGCACGCGCCGGTCATAATCGAACGCGCTGCCGTGGGTGGCGATATAGGCACCCGGCATCGGTTCGGGGATCGGGGTGACCGCGCGGTCCAGCAGGATCAGCACATCGCCCGACCGCGCCGGATCGAACGAGGCGCGCACCCGGTCCACCAGGCTCCAGTCCTGGGGGTTGGCGGTGGGCACCGGCATCCGCGCGAGTTCACCGTTGGTATAGACCGCCGCGACTTGCGGGTGCGCGCGGGCAATCATGGTCAGCGCATCAATGACCCTGGCCTTGTCCGGCGCCGAAACACTGCGGCTGACATAAAAGTCACCCGAAGCGCCATCGGCATAGAGCAGCGGCCCCTGCGCAGCAGTCACGCCGGTGCGCGCGGTGATGGCCTTGGCCAGTTCGTTCGGGCGCAGGGCATCATCCACCCGCACAGCGGCGGGCAGCGCCTGCTGGTTCGACCGTTCCGGCGCGTCCAGCCCGCCGTGATCGGCCGTCAGCACCACGGCATAATCGATCCCGCGCGCGTCGAGGTGGGTCAGCAGCTTGCCGATGGCCACATCGACTTCAGCCATCTGGATGCACATTTCCAGCCCTTCGTTGCCCACCGCATGGCCGATGTAATCGGTCGCGGACAGGCTGACCGACAGCAGATCGGGCGCAGCGCCCTGGCCCAGTTTCAGTTCATCGACCAGCCGGATCGCCAGTTCCGCCGTGGCATGGTCCATCCGCGGCGAAATGCGGAACGCGTCTGCCTTGCCGGGTTCGAGCCTGAACCGTCCGGTCCCGACGGCCGACTTGCCCACTGCCACGGCCCGGTCCTGCGCGCCGCACCACGGGCGCGGGTTCAGCGCGGGCGCGCCCGATTTCAGCACTTTGGCCACCGCCGCGTTCTGCGCGACGGCCGCCGGGGACAGTTCGCGGCCCTTGAAGGTGACAAAGCTGCTGCCCTTCCACCAATATGCAGTGTCCAGCTGGTGCCCGCCCATCATTGCCACGGCGCGGTCCTTGGCTGAAACCGCCACGTTGCGGCTGGCGGGGTTGGCGCGCTTCATCCATTCGCCCAGCGTCGGCACTTTCAGCAGGCTGGCCGATACCACCGGATTGCTGGACGTGCTGGCCGGATCGGTCAGGTCTTCGGAACAATAGACCCGCTTGTCGGCCCGCGCGAGGCCCGGATCGAACCAGTTGTTGGCGATGATCCCGTTGCGCGCGGGGTGCGTGCCGGTCAGCAACGTGGAATGGCCGGGGCAGGTTTCGGTCGCCGCGTGGGACTGATAGCCAGAAGGAAACACCGCGCCTTCCTGAAGCCGCTTCAGCCCATCGGTGTAATGGCGGCGATACTGCGCGAACAGATCGGCCGAGAACTGATCGACTGCAATCGCCAGCACCAGCCGGGGCGCCGGCTGTGCAGCGGCGGGGGCCTGTGCCCTTGCCGGAGCCGCGACCGGCGCGGGAGCGGGCACTTCATCAGCCAGCGCGGGCGCGGTCAGGGCGGTGGCAAGCGCAAGGGCGGCAATCAGGCTGAAACGGCGCATCGGGTAATCCTGTTGGGGCGCGGTTTTGCCGGTGCGCCGCTGGCTGCCCGCAGATGGCCCAAGGGCGCGCTTGCGGGACGGCGGCGGCACGGGCAAAGAGCGCACGTGGACTCATCATCAAACCATATGCCCGCCGCCCGATGCACCTGCAAGCGCAGGTCTGGTCACGTGCATGGACAACCGGTTCGACCGCTTTGGCAATGGCTTGTTGCAGTGATGTTGCAACTGCTGGCGCTGGCGGCGTTTACGCCAGCGCACGCGCGCGAGCCGAACATTATCGCCAGCCTGGTGGCCGAAGGTTCGGGTCAGCCGGGCGAAACGATCACGCTGGCATTTCTGATGCAACCCAAGCCCGGCTGGCACGGGTATTGGCAGAACCCCGGCGATGCAGGGCTGGGGATGGGGCTGGAATGGACCCTGCCCACCGGCGCAAAAGCAGGCGCGCCGCAATATCCGGTGCCCGAAACCCTGCTGATCGCGGGGCTGATGAACCATGTCTATGAGCACGACTATGCCGTGCTGGTGCCGCTGACCCTGCCGGCCAATGCCGCACCGGGCCAGCGGCTGCCGATCGCGGTCGATGCCAGCTGGCTGGCCTGCACCGATGAGATTTGTGTGCCCGAACAGGGCCGGTTGACCACCACGGTCACCGTCGGCCCGGGCGCGGCGCGGGATGCCCGGTTCGATGGCTGGCGCGCGGCGCTGCCCGCGCCGCTGGGCAGCAACGCCAGTTTCGCATGGGCTGGCGGCAAAGTCCGGATCGGCATTCCCCTGCCCGCCGCCGTCCGGCTGGACCGGCCGCACGTGTTCCTCAGCGATGACCGCGTGGTCGATTACGCCGCGCCCCAGGCCTTTTTCCGGCAGGGTGACTTGCTGGTGGTGGAACTGGCCCGCGCCAGATTCGCCCCGGCCCAGCCGCCTGCGCTGAACGCGGTCTTGCGGCTGAACGGCGCGGGCGACGGGGTGACGCTGGTCGCCGCGCCCGGTCCGGTGGCGGCTGGCGGCGATCCCGTTGGCGGCGAAGCCAGCACCGCTCCGCTGGCCATGCTGCTGCTGGCGGCGCTGGCGGGGGGCATGCTGCTCAATATCATGCCCTGCGTGTTCCCGATCCTCAGCCTCAAGGCGCTGAGCCTGGCCCGCGCGGGCGAGAGCGAAGCGCAGGCCCGCGCCGAGGGGCTGGCCTATACCGCCGGGATCGTGCTGGCCTGTCTGGCACTGGGCGGGCTGATGCTGGCCTTGCGCGCCGCCGGGCAGGAAGTGGGCTGGGCGTTCCAGTTGCAGGAACCGCTGGTGGTGGCCGCGCTGCTGCTGGTGGCCGTCGCAATCACCGCCAACCTGACTGGCCTGTACGAGTTTGCGGTCCCCGGCTTTGCCAGCGCCGGATCACCGCAGGGTGCGTTCGCCACCGGCCTGCTCGCTGCATTCGCCGCCACGCCCTGCACCGGGCCGTTCATGGCCGCCGCGATGGGGGCGGCGCTGCTGCTGCCGACGCTGCCCGCGCTGCTGCTGTTCGCCGCGCTGGGGCTGGGGCTGGCGCTGCCGTTCCTCGCCATCGCCTTCGTCCCGGCACTGCGGCGGATGCTGCCGCGCCCCGGTGCGTGGATGGTCTGGTTCCGCCGCGCCATGGCGGTGCCGATGGGGCTGACCGCGCTGGCGCTGGTCTGGCTGGCGAGCCGGGTGGCCGGATCGGCCTTTGCCTTTTCCGCCGCGCTGCTGGGTTTCCTGCTGGTCTGCGCGCTGGTCCTGCTCGGGCGGCGGCAACGCCACGGCCTGGGCGGCGGCAAACCGGTGCTGGCAGGCCTGCTTGCCATTATCGGCATCGCCGCGCTGGGCCTGCCGACCGTGGTGCGTGAACCCGGCGCGGCGACTGCCGGACTCCTGCCCGCCCAGCCGTTCAGCCCGGACGCGCTGGCACGCGCCCGCGCCAGCGGCAAGCCGGTGTTTGCGTGGTTCACCGCCGACTGGTGCCTGACCTGCAAGGTCAACGAGCAAGTCGCGATCGAGCGCGAGGACACCCGCGCTGCCTTTGACCGCGCGGGCGTGGTGGTGCTGCGCGGTGACTGGACCCGGCGCGATCCGGCGATCACCCGCTATCTGGCAGCCCAAGGCGCGGCGGGCGTGCCGCTGTATGTCTGGTATCCCGCTGGCGGCGGCGCACCGCAGCAATTGCCGCAAGTGCTGACCCCCGCGATGCTGACCGAGCTGGTGAAGTAGGCACCCGGTCCCAAACCACCACCCCCGTTCGTGTCGAGCGAAGTCGAGACACGAACGGAGCAGGGGGTGGGCTGTAAGACGTGGTTACAGCGCCTGCCCGTCGTCCACCGTCAGCGTTGCGCCGGTCACGCAGGCCGATGCATCGCCGCTCAGGAACAGCAGCGGTGCATCCAGCGCGTCAACCGGGCACATCCGGCGGCGGTGGAAGCTGGCGATCTGGCGCTGGCCGCCTTCGGTCTGGAACCAGTCCCCGGCGATTTCGGTCTGGATATAGCCGGGCTGGATCGTGTTGACATTGATCCCCTGGCGCACCCATTCGCGCGCGAACTGGCGGGCCAGATGCGCCACCCCGGCCTTGGTCGCGGCATAGGCGCTGTCGCCCTGCCCGGTCAGCTCCGCCGTGATCGAACCGATCACCACGATCCGCCCGCGCCCGCTGTCCTTGAAATTCGCCGCGATCATCCGCCGCGCGCCCTCACGCGCGGTCAGGTAGACGCCGTTGAAATTGGTCGCCACGACCGCCGCCATATCGGCCGCCGAAACATGGGTAGAGCGGCCATCGTGGGCGATTCCCGCATTGCAGATCACCGTATCGACCGTGCCAAACTTGGCCTCGGCCGCATCGAAGGCCGCGATCAGCGACGCTTCATCGGTCACGTCCATCGCCAGCGGCAGCGCGGCATCGCCCAGTTCCGCAGCCAGCGCGGCCACCCGCTCCATCCGGCGCGCTCCGATCACCACTTTCGCACCCTCACGCACGAACAGCCGCGCAAAGTGCGCGCCGAACCCGGATGAGGCCCCGGTAATCAGGGCCACCCGGCCCGCCATCGAAAGCTGCATCGCGTTTCTTCCCGTTCTTGTGCTCCCGCCTGCACAAGCAGTCACCCCCGCCAGCGTCAACCCGGGATATTTGTAAGTGCAGCATACAAAAATCTGCAATGTTTGATCTTGGTCAAGGTGCAGCGGGCCGGAACGGGCGCATAACATGGTGCAAGGAAAGGATTTGCCCATGGCCAGCCAAGTTGCACCACCGATTGCACCGCCAATTCCGGGCACGCACATCTTCGATGGCGCTGCCGCGCAAAAGGGCTACGCCCTCAACGCGATGTGCTTTTCGTTCAACGAAGCCGCCAACCGCGATGCCTTCCTGCATGATGAGGACGCCTATTGCGACCGCTTCGGCCTGACGCCGCAGCAACGCGATGCCGTCGCCCAGCGCAACGTGCTGGCGATGATGGCAGCGGGCGGAAACATCTATTACCTCGCCAAGCTGGCCGGGATCTTCGGCCTCAACGTCCAGGACGTCGGCGCGCAGCAGACCGGCATGAGCGTGGACGCATTCAAACAGATGCTGCTCGACAATGCAGCAGCAATCCCCACCAGGGAGACGGCCCGTGGCTAAGGTTATCGGCGGTGTCTTTACGAGCCATGTCCCCGCCATCGGCGGTGCGATCCATCGCGGCGCGCAGAACGAACCCTACTGGAAGCCGTTCTTCGATGCCTGGCCGCCGGTGCGCGAATGGCTCGGTGAACAAGTGCCCGAAGTGGTCATCATGTTCTATAACGACCATGGCCTGAACTTCTTCCTCGACAAGATGCCGACGTTCGCTGTCGGCGCAGCGGCCAAGTACCGCAACGAGGATGAAGGCTGGGGCCTGCCGCCCTTCCCGGTTCCGCCGGGCCATCCGGACCTCAGCTGGGCGATCATCGAAAAGCTGGTCGCGGAAGAATTCGACATCACCACCTGCCAGGACATGCTGGTCGATCACGCCGCTTCGATCCCGCTCGCGCTGGCTTGGCCGGCCGGCGAAGCGCCGGTGAAAATCGTGCCGATTGCCATCAACACCGTCCAGCACCCCCTGCCCAGCGCCAAGCGCTGTCTGGCGCTGGGCCGCGCGGTGGCCAAGGCGCTGGCCGAGTGGCAGGGCGATGAAACGATCATGGTGATGGGCACGGGCGGCCTGTCGCACCAGCTGGACGGAGAGCGCGCGGGCTTCATGAACCCGGAATACGACACGTTCTGCATGGATAATCTGTCGGTCGATCCCGATGCCCTTACGCGGCATTCGGTGCATGAGATCGTCGAACTGTCCGGCACGCAGGGTGTCGAGATCCTCAACTGGATCGCCGCACGCGGGGCGCTGGGCGACAAGGTTCACGAAGTCAGCCGCAGCTATCACATTCCCATTTCGAACACGGCCGCTGCCGTCATGGTCCTCGAGACTGAAGCAGCCCGCGCCGCAGGCAAAGCAGGAGCGGAAAAAACCGCCGAACTTGCCTGAAACGCAACCAGTTCTCCCCACCTGGAGCGGCTGATCCCTCGGGACGGTCGCTCTCTTTTTTTGGCCGGTTGCCAGCGCTCAATGCCAGCAAGCCGCAGCCGCCGCAAGCGCCTTGCGGGAAATCCTCCGAACGCCGATCCCGACCGCATGGAATCGCCCTTCCCCGTGGGGGAGGGCTTTTGCGGAAACACGCACGGCAAGGTAGCGCGCCGGAACTCCGCCCGAAAGATCGCGAGAAAATCAGACGGCCGAACTGAACCGCCGCTGCGATTCCCCACGTCGTCACCCTGAACTTGGTTCAGGGTCCATCGTGCCGCCCACCTGGTGCGCGCAGGAGTAGGCGCAAGCCGCCCGGTTAGACCTGCCAATCGAGCGAAAGCGCCTGCGGCTCAATGGATGCTGAACCAAGTTCAGCATGACGATGCGTCTGATGGGCGGCCCCCTAAACCGCCGAACTGAACCGCCGCTGCGAATCCTGGCGATAGGGATCGAACAGCGCCGCGATGGACCGGGCATAGGGCAGCCCGTCCGGCAGGATCCGCAGGTGGTCCGCTTCCAGCACGGCCAGATCACGCGTCAGGAACGGGGCCAGACGGTCATCGATGCAGGCCAGCAGATCGGGATCAACCCGCGCCGCACCGCTGCACAGCAGTGCCTCGATCACCGCGCCGCGCCGCCGGTCATCCGCGCTGCGCCGCACCCCGCCGGACGCGGGCAGCAAATCCTGCGACAGCAGCATCCGGTACCGCCCGGCGTTCTTTTCATTCTGCCACAACACATCGTCAAAGCAGCTGATCGATGATGCGCCCAGCCCGATCAGGGTGCTGGCGGCGTCATCGGTGAACCCCTGGAAATTGCGCCGCACCCGGCCTTGCGCCGCAGCGCGGGCCAGCGGATCGCCGGGCAGCGCGAAATGATCAAAGCCGATCGGCACGTATCCGGCGTCCAGCAACAGGCGATAGCCGAAATCGGCCATCGCAAACCGTTCGTCCTGCCCCGGCAGCGCGCTGGCATCAATCCGGCGCTGGCGCGGCAGCATGTGCGGCACGTGGGCATAGCCGAACAGCGCGATCCGGTCCGCGCCCAGTTCCACCGTGCGGCGCAGCGTGGCTTCCAGCTGGTCCAGCGTCTGGCCCGGCAGGCCATACATCAGATCATAGTTGAGCGACGTGATCCCGGCCTTGCGCAACATGGCGGTGGCCCGCGCAATATCGCTGTCCGGCTGGACCCGCCCAATCGCCGCCTGCAATTGCGGCGCAAAGGTCTGCACCCCCATGCTGGCATTGGTCACGCCGATCCCGTGCAGCACCTGCCCCCATTCCGCTGTCAGGTTGCGCGGATCGAGTTCGATCGACAGGACCGGATCGGCCAGCGCCATGTGCAGGGTCAGCGCATCGACCAGCCGGACGAAATCGGTCGGCGCGATGGCGTTGGGACTGCCGCCGCCAAACGCGATCCGCCGCACGGCCACCCGGTCATCCAGCCGCGCGCCGGTGAGCGCGATATCGCGGTGCAACGCGTCAAGGTAACTGGCCAGCCGGTGGGTCTTGTTCGCCGCCCCGGTGTTGCAGCCGCAATACCAGCAGATCTTTTCGCAAAAGGGGATGTGAACATAAAGCGAGGCATCGCCGACCGCACCGCGCAGCGCCGCATCGGCGTCCGCTGCGCCCACCGCCGGTGAAAACTCCGCCGCTGTCGGAAAGCTGGTATAACGCGGAACCGGCGTTGCCAGCAGGTCAGGATGATAAGGCCACATTCCGCCTCTTCTGACCGGACCTGGTCGGCGAATCATTGCGACTGCTCAAATTTCCGGAGAATCGCCCGGCTTGCCGCTCCGCTTGCGCGAACAGCCAGAATGGCAGCCTTTGACGCAGCAGCTTGACTGGTCCGGCCCCGGCAGCTGCGAACCGCCCAGCGGCACTTCGACCATGCGCACCACGCCATCGCCGGTACACAGCGGCATCATCATCGTCCCGCCTGCCGCCGGTCCAGCCAGATTGAACGCCGCCGGAACCAGCGCCAGCATCGCGAACTGGACAATCGAGCGCTTCACGCAGCCGTATCCTCTTCATCATCGATCAGGATGCGCGCGGCGGCGCCATCCAGATCCTCAAACTGGCCGCGCTTCAGCGCCCAGAAGAACGTCACCAGGCCGAACAGCCCCAGCCCCAGTGCAATCGGGATCAAGACCGCCAGCCCGTTCATCGCGCGGCCCGCACCAGTCGCAGCGAATTGGCGATCACGATCAGTGAACTGGTCGACATCGCCGCGGCCGCGATCAGCGGAGTAACGAACCCGGCCATCGCCAGCGGCACCGCCAGCACGTTGTAGCCGATCGCCAGCACGAAGTTTTCCTGCACCACGCGCATCGTCCGGCGCGCAGCGCGGATCGTCCGGGGAATCGCGGTCAGGCCGTCGCCCAGAAACACGAAGTCGGCGGTCTGCCGTCCGACATCGCTGGCCGTCCCCGGCGCGATCGAGGCATCGGCAGCGGACAGCGCAGGGCCATCGTTCAGGCCGTCACCCGCCATCAGCACCTTGTAACCGTCCTCCTGCAGCTGCGCGATGGCAGCCTGCTTTTCAGCGGGGGAGGCATTGCCCCGCCCGGCCAGTCCGGTCGCCTGCGCGGCATCGGCCACGGCGTCGGCATTGTCACCCGACAGGATGGCCGGCTCGATCCCCAGCTTGCGCAGCTCGGCCAGCGCAACGCCGGTGTCCGGCCGCAGCCGGTCAGCAAAGGCGAACAGCCGGGTCGGCTGGCCCGCGATGTCGAGCGCGGTCGAAATCCCGCTTGCGGCTTCGGGCCGGTGCAGCGCCACGGGCACGCCGTTCCACAGCGCGCGCACGCCCTGCCCGGCTTCTTCCTGAACGTCAGTCAGCGCGGCCGGGGTGACCCCCCGCGCGCCGAGCGCTTCAACCAGCGCGCGCGACAGCGGGTGGCGGCTGTGCGAGGCCAGCCCCAGCGCCACTTGCCCCGCCTCAGGCGGCAAGGCATCCAGCATCGCCGGATCGGGCAGCGGGCGGCCCATGGTGAGCGTGCCGGTCTTGTCCAGCAGCGCCCGGTCTACAGTTGCCAGCCGTTCCAGCGCGCTGCCGTCCTTGACCATCACGCCCTGCTTCATCAGCGCGCCGCAGGCCACGACTTGCGCCACCGGCACGGCCAGCCCAAGCGCGCAGGGGCAGGTAATGATCAGCACCGCGATGGCGATCACCAGCGACTGGTGCAGCCCTGCGCCTGCAATCATCCAGCCCGCGAAGGTCAGCGCTGCCAATGTGTGGACCGCAGGCGCATAGAGCCGCGAAGCGCGGTCGGCGATCCGGACATAGGCCGAACGGACCTGCCCCGATGCTTCCATCAGCCGGGCGATTTCAGCCAGTGTGGTGCCCTGTCCGGCGGCGGTTACCCGCACATCGACCGGCGCATCGATATTGAGCGTGCCCGCCAGCACCGGATCGCCCACCGCAGCGGCGACCGGCGCACTTTCACCGGTCAGCAGCGACTGGTCGAACCGGCTCGCCCCGGCGATCAGTTCGCCATCGGCGGCCAGCCGTTCTCCGGCGGCGACCCGCATGATCAGTCCGGGAACGAGGTCGGTCGCGGGCAGCCATTCAAGCCCCCCTTCCCGCGATACGACCATCGCCCCCGGTGCCGCCTGGCGCAGCAAGGCATCGACTCCGGCGCGGGCGCGATCGCGCATGCCAGCGTCGAGCGCGCGCCCGACAAGCAGAAACAGCAGCAGCATCAAGGTGCCATCGAACCAGGCGTCCTGGCCGTGGGTCGCCGTCTCGTAAAGGCTGAGCACGGTGGCCAGCGAGACACCGATCGAAATCGGCACGTCCATGTTGGTGGTGCGTTTTTTCAGCGCACCCCACGCCGATGTAAAAAACGGCCGTCCGGCGTAGAGGATCGCGGGCACGCCGATCATCGCGGACAACCAGTGGAACAGGATCTTGGTCGATCCGTCCGCGCCCGACCAGATGCTGACCGACAGCAGCATCACGTTCATGCAGGCAAACCCCGCCACCGCGAGCGGAGCCAGCAGCGGCTTGACCGCCGATGGCGGCGGCGCCAGTTCCTCCCCGCGGGGCTGGCTGGCAAAGCCGACATTGCCCAGCGCGTCCATCAGCGCCGGCATCGTCACGTCCGGTGCGTGCTGCACGCGTACTTGCCGCGCGGTCAGGTTGACGCGCGCGCCGCTGACCCCCGGCACCGCGTCCAGCGCACGTTCGACCTTGGCCATGCATCCGGCGCAGTGCATCCCCGGCACGACCAGCACGGTCGTATCGTCAGGTGCTGTGCCGGGCTGGCGCGACAGGTCGTTCACCGGATATCCAGTTCCGCCCGCCATGGCTGACCAGCGGCATTGCGCGCCGAAATCCTGAGCTTCCAGCGTCCGGCGGCCAGCGGCGTTTCCGACGTGAACTGTTCCGGCCCGGTGGCGACAAACCGCAGCGCCATGTCCGGCTGGCGGCCCAGCGGATGCCGCGCGACCCCCGCCACGGTTACGCCCGGTTCGGTTGCACCGGCCAGCGTCAGGGCAATCCGCCCGTCCGCCTGCTGGCGGGCCGTGGCGGCCCAGCCCAGTGTCTTCTGCCGCTCTGCCGCGTCGAGCCATTTGTTGTAGTTCTGGCTGGCAACGTAGGAGTTAGCGACCACCACCCCGCCGAACGTCGACGTGGCAAAGCGCGCCATGATCAGGTTGACCGTGATCACCACCGCAAAGAACGAGACGATGATCGCGGTAAAGTGCCAGCCGGTCAGCGGCCCTTTGGTAAACGCTTTCATTGTCATTCCTCCGGCGCATCGAAGCGCACTTCACTGGAATCGCCGCCGCCTTCGGCATCGGTGGCCAGCAGCGTGAACGTGAACGATTGCGGCGTGGTATCGTCCGGCGCCACGACATAGACCCGCAGCGCCTTGACCTGATCGGGCGCAGCCGTAACCCGGATGATGCGCGAAGCCTTTTCGCGGGCCATGTCATCAGTCCACATCACCGCGCCAGGCAGGCCTTCCAGCGTCACCTGCATCGGCCGCGGGCGGGCCTGCATGTTGCGCAGTTTCAGCGTGTAGGCGTTGCGGATTTCCCCATCGCTCATCAGCATGAACGGCGGGTTGCGGTCTTTCTGGACCGATACGTCGATCTGGGAACGGACCCCAAGCGCGAACAGCAGGGCAACGCCGATCGCCCCCCAGACGCCCAGGTAAACCAGCGTGCGGGTGTGGAACAGCGCCTTCATGACCGGCTTGGGCGCGCCGCCGGCCCGCTCGATTTCGCAGTCTTCCAGTGTGGCATAATCGATCAGCCCGCGCGGGCGGCCGATCTGCTGCATGACCGTGTCGCAGGCATCGATGCACAACGCGCAGGTGATGCACTGGATGTCCTGCCCGTTACGGATGTCATACCCGGTCGGGCAGACGTTGACGCACTGGTTGCAGTCAATGCAGTCGCCCACGCCGCCGGGGTTCTTTTCCGCCTTCTTGACGCTGCCGCGCGGTTCCCCGCGCCAGTCCTTGTAAGTGACGATCAGCGACTTTTCATCGAGCATCGCCGTCTGGATCCGCGGCCAGGGGCACATGTAGACGCAGACCTGTTCGCGCAGGAACCCGCCGAGCAGGAAAGTCATCACGGTCAGCACGGCGACCGTGCCATAGGCCACCATCGCCGCGTCGCCGGCCCAGAAATCACGGGTCAGCGTCGGTGCATCGGCGAAATACATGATCCACGCGCCGCCGGTCCAGAAGCTGATGACCAGATAGATCGTCCACTTCAGGCCGCGCTTGAAAATCTTCTGCGGACCCCACGGCGCCGCTTCCAGCCGGAGCTGCGCGTTGCGATCCCCGTCGATGAACCGGTCCACGTGCTGGAACAGGTCGGTCCAGACGGTCTGCGGGCAGGAATAGCCGCACCAGGCCCGGCCCACCGCGCTGGTGACCAGAAACAGGCCGATGCCCGCCATGATCAGCAGCCCGGCCACGAAATAAAACTCGTGCGGCCAGATTTCGATCCCGAACATGAAGAACCGGCGGTTGCCAAGGTCCAGCAGGACCGCCTGATCGGGGGCATAGGGGCCGCGATCCCAGCGGAGCCACGGCGTTCCGTAATAGATGGCCAGAGTGACCACCATGACCAGCCATTTGAAGCGGCGGAAGCGGCCGTCTACCGCTTTGGGAAAGACGGCCTTGCGCTTCTCATACAGGTCGAGGTGGCTGGGGGCAGTTTCAGGGCTTTGCATTTCCATTATCCGCTACGGCAGGAGTGGTCGGAGCTTCCGAGAAGTCTTCACCGCCCCCCAGCGAGTGGACATAAACTGCCAGCATCTTGATCGTCACGGCGTCAAGCTTGCCCCCCCAGGCGGGCATGACACCTGCGTGCGCCTTGTAGACGCTGGCCGTAACCTGTTCCTTCTTGCCACCATAGAGCCAGATCGCGTCCGCCAGGTTCGGCGCACCGAACTGGCGCAGACCCTTGCCGTCCGTCCCGTGGCAAACCGCGCAGTTGGCCGCAAACGCGGCCGCGCCGCCCGCGTTGGCCGGAGCCTTGCCCGACAGTGACAGCACATGGCCGGCCACATCATTGATCTGCGCAGCCGTCAGAATGCCGTCCTGGCCGAAGTTCGGCATCAGGCTGGTGCGGGTCTGGTCGTTACCGGGCTGACGGATGCCATGCAGCAGCGTCAGTTCGATGTCCTTGACGTTGCCGCCCCACAGCCAGTCATCGTCGTTCAGGTTGGGATAGCCAATGCTGCCCGCTGCGCCCGAACCGTGGCACTGCACGCAGTTCACGCGGAACGCGGCCTTGCCGCCCGAAATCGCTGCGTTCAGCAGCTTGGGATCGTTCGGTATCTGCTCGATCGGAGTGGCAGCCAGCGCCGCCAGCGTGCTGGCACGGGCGCCTTCGGCAACCTTGGTTTCCTGCGCCAGTTGGCCGCGGCTGGTCCAGCCCCAGACGCCTTCAGTGGCCTTGTTCAGCATTGGCCAGGCCGGATAGACCACCATGTAGCCGATCGAAAACACGATACACAGCACCCAGGTGATGATCCACCAGCGCGGCAGCGGGTTGTTCAGTTCCTCGATGCCGTCCCATTCGTGGCCGACAGTCTCGACACCGGTCGGTTCGTCGATACGCTTATTCGCCATCGTCTTCGTCCTTGAAGATCATGTTTGCGGCCGCTTCGTTATCCTTCCGTGCGCCTGGCCGGAATGGCCAGAGCGCCAGCACCAGAAAGGTCACGACCATCGCGGCCAGCCCCCAGCTGTCGGCAAAGTGCCGCAGCGCGTCATAAGTTGAATGCGTGCTCACCGGCCCTTTTCCTTCGCCAGTTCCTCCTGGGCGGCGGCGCTGTTCACATCGACCAGCGTCCCCAGCATCTGGAGATAGGCAATCAGCGCATCCATTTCGGTCAGGCGCGACGGATCCCCGTCATAGTCACGCGCCTGCGCCTTGGGATACCGCTTGAGCAGCCCGCTCGCATCGGCGTTCGGATCGGCCTGAGCGACCAGATCCGCAGCCGCGTTGTCGACCTGTTCCTTGGTATAGGGCGTGCCGGCGCGGTAGAGCGCAGTCAGCGTGGCTGCCGGATCGCCCGCGTCCAGGTTCTTCTTCGCCAGGAACGGGTATTGCGGCATCACCGATTCAGGCACCACGCTTTGCGGGTTTTTCAGGTGCTGGACGTGCCATTCATCCGAATAACGCCCGCCCACACGCGCCAGATCCGGCCCGGTGCGCTTCGACCCCCACTGGAACGGGCGGTCGTACATCGATTCCGCGGCCAGGCTGTAGTGGCCATAGCGTTCGACCTCGTCCCGGAACGGGCGGATCATCTGGCTATGGCAGACATAACAGCCTTCGCGCACGAAGATGTCGCGGCCCGCTTGCTCCAGCGGCGTGTAGGGGCGCATCCCGTCGACCTTCTCGATCGTGTTGTCGATCCAGAACAGCGGTGCGATTTCGACGATCCCGCCGACGATCACCGCCAGAAAGGCGCCAACCCCGAGAAGCGCGACGTTGCGCTCCAGCTTCTTGTGACGGCCCCAAGCTTCCTTGGGTGCCGGATCCTTGATGGTTTCAGCAGTCATTGGAAGTCACCCTTATTCGGCAGGAACGGCGGTCAGCGGACGATCGGCATTGGCCGAATATTCCGGCTGATACAGCGGTTCTTCCTGACGCAGCCGACCAGCGATGGTCTGCCAGACGTTGTAGGCCATGATGATCCCGCCGGTGAGGTACAGCAGCCCGCCAAACGCGCGCAGCAGATACATCGGGTGCAGCGCGGCCACGGTTTCGGCAAAGCTGTTCACCAGGTAGCCGTCAGCGCCGTATTCGCGCCACATCAGGCCCTGCATGATCCCGGCCACCCACATCGCGGAGGCGTAGAACACGATCCCCAGCGTCGCGAGCCAGAAGTGCCAGTTGATCATCCGCTGCGAATACATCCGGCTGCGGCCCCACAGGCGCGGGGTCAGGAAGTAGATCGCCGAGAAGGTGATCATCCCGTTCCAGCCGAGCGCACCGGAGTGCACGTGGCCGATCGTCCAGTCGGTATAGTGCGACAGGCTGTTGACCGACTTGATCGACATCATCGGGCCTTCGAACGTGCTCATGCCGTAGAAGGCGACCGAGATGACCATCATGCGGATGATCGGATCGGTGCGGACCTTGTCCCAGGCGCCGTTCAGGGTCATCAGGCCGTTGATCATGCCGCCCCAGCTGGGCATCCACAGCATGACCGAGAACACCATGCCCAGCGTCTGCGCCCAGTCGGGCAGCGCGGTATAGTGGAGGTGGTGCGGACCCGCCCAGATATACAGGAAGATCAGCGACCAGAAGTGCACGATCGACAGCCGATAGCTGTAGATCGGGCGTTCGGCCTGCTTCGGCACGAAGTAGTACATCATCGCCAGGAAGCCGGCGGTCAGGAAGAAGCCCACCGCGTTGTGGCCATACCACCACTGCACCAGCGCGCCCTGCACGCCCGACCACAGCGGATAGCTGCGCGAACCGAACGGGTCGACCGGAACGTTGGCGTTGTTCACCAGATGCAGCATCGCCACCGTGATGATGAACGACAGGAAGAACCAGTTGGCGACATAGATGTGCGGTTCGGTGCGCTTCACCAGCGTCATGACGAACACCGCCAGATAGGCCACCCAGACCAGCGTCAGCCAGAGATCGACATACCATTCCGGCTCGGCATATTCCTTGCCCTGAGTCACACCCATGACATAGCCGGTCGCGGCCAGCACGATGAACAGCTGGTAACCCCAGAACACGAAGCGGGCGAGGCCCGGCAGCGCCAGCCGCGTGCGGCAGGTGCGCTGGACGATGTAGAACGAGGTCGCGATCAACGCCGTGCCCCCGAAGGCGAAGATCACCGCCGAGGTGTGCAGCGGCCGCAGCCGTCCGAACGTGGTGTATTCAAACCCCAGGTTGAGGACCGGGAAGGTCAGCTGGAGCGCGATGGTCAGCCCGACAAGAAACCCGACCACCCCCCAAAACGTGGTCAGGATGACGCCCCAGCGAACCAGGTCATCGTCATACTTGCTCTCGTCGGAGGCCAGTTTGCCGAAGCCGGCGGTCGCCAGCTGGTAATTGGTCCCGGTCAGCTTGATCACCAGCCCGGCGAGGGCGGCGAGTGCGAAAACAACCATGTGGATTGCAAACGCGGTATCAACCGCTTTCGCATAAGCCACAATGGCGACAAATAGCGCAACCAGCCACCAGCCAGCGCGTGCTACAACGGATTCCATGAGCCCCTATCCCCTTATCGCAGGGTTAAATCAGAAAAAACTAATATTACCAATTCTGCTTCATTTCAACCTGCTTCTGCATTGCAACATTGACCCGGATCAAATTGCGCCAGCTGCAACAAAAGTTCCCGAAAAAACGCACGAAATTGCGCGAGATCAATGTTCGCAACCGCACCATTGGCGCATTTGGATGCGACGCCGTAAATAACCTTGGTCGCATGGTGCGACCACTGCGGCGCTCGGATGAGGGATAATGAAACAGCTCACCATCGCTGCGGCTCTGGCTGCCGCCACCATGCTGGCATCGCCGGCCCACGCCGCCGACCCGGAAGGCAAGATCCAGGTCAAGCTGCTCGCCACGGGCGTGCTGCCCGATGGCAAGGTCGAATCGGTCAATGTCAACCTGACCGCGGTTCCGACTGCCGCGATCGGCACCACTGCCAACGACAACGTCGTTCCCACGCTGGCGATCGAATACTTCGCCACGCCGAACGTCTCGGTCGAAACGATCTGCTGCTTCACCCAGCATCATGTAACCGGCACCGGCGGAATCGCTGGCGCGGATATTGCTCAGCATGTGCTGATCCTTCCCGCCACGGTTACCCTGAAGTATCACTTCAATGCCGGTGGGATCAAACCCTATATCGGCGCTGGTCCGGCGATGTTCTTCTACTTCGACGAAAAGCCCGGTGCGACTGCACTGGCGCTGGGTGCCACGAAGCTGAAAATGGACAACAAGCTGGGCGTGGCCGTGCAGGCCGGCGTGGACGTGCCGCTGGGCGACTCGGGTCTGGGCATCTCGCTCGACGCGAAGCGCTATTTCATGAAGGCGAAGACCCACTTCTTCTCCGCCGGCGGCGTTGAAGTGCTGTCGACCACGCACAAGCTGGACCCGTGGGTTATCTCTGGCGGCGTTTACGCCCGCTTCTGATCCCCATGTTGGCCGGGGCAGGTCAACCTGCCTCGGCCAACAGGCTTTCACGGTCGATGATGATAACTTCGCGGCGTGACGGCAGGTCGATGATCCCATCGGCCTTGAGCCGGGTAAACTGGCGGCTGACCGTTTCGATGGTCAGCCCCAGTACATCGGCGACCTGCTGACGCGAAAACGGCAGCGCGAGACTGCGCAGCGGCAAATCGGGCGCATCGATGCAGCCCGGCTGGACCAGCCGTTCCGACATTTCGAGCAGGAAGCTGGCGACCTTTTCGCCGGCCGACTTGCGCCCCAGCAGCAACATCCAGCGGCGCGTGCGGTCCAGTTCGGCCAGCGTGCGCTGCAACAGCTTGTGTTCCAGCGCGGGATGATCGCGCGCGAACGCATCGAAATCCTTGCGGCTGAACACACAGACCCGCGCATCGGTGAGTGCGGTTACCCCGTGACCGGACGTCGCCCCGAACGGGCGGCCGATGAAATCGGATGGATAGACGACGCCGACGATCTGTTCGCGCCCGTCTTCGGTTCCTGTCGAGAGCTTGAGCACGCCTTCGATGACATTGGCGACAAGGACCGAATCCTCCCCCTCCCACATCAGTGATTCGCCGGGCGTCAAGGTGCGCCGACGCCCGATATTGTTCAGGGCTTTCAGCTCATCCACGTCAAGGGAAGAACAAATGGCGCGGTTGCGCACCAGGCAGGTATCGCAGGCGGTCATGGCGAGAGGCTATGCAGCGGCGCGCGCGGCTGCGCAAGACTAGATGACATCGGCCACGTCGGCGAGTTCAGTTCTCAGCCGGTCCAGCGCCTGTGCTTTCAGCTGGTGGACGCGCGGCACCGACACCTGCAGCGCCTGCGCGATTTCCGCGAGGTTCAGTTCCTCGACGAAATAGAGCTGGATCACCAGTTGCAGGCGCTCCGGCAGTGCGGCAATCGCGGCGGCGACACTGGTGCGCAGCTCCTCGTCCTCCAGCAGGGCCAGACTGTCGGGACGCGTGTCGGCAAACGCCATGTCGGATTCGCTGTCGATTTCGTCGATCGGCTCGAACCGGACCGGCTCGCTGGCGGACTGCAACGCGTGCAGTTCCGCTTCGGCCAGACCCATCGCTTCGGCCAGTTCCGCCGCCGTCGGATCACGGCCCAGCCGCCCGCGCAGCTGGGTCTGCTGGTCGCGCAGGTGCCGCCGCCGCTCGGTCGAACCCCGCGACAGCGGGATGTGGCGGCGGATCAGATCGACCATCGCCCCGCGCACCCGCAGCTTGGCATAGGCGGCAAACTCGTCCTCGGTCGGTCCGGAGTGGCGCTGGGCGGCCTCGGTCAAGGCGACCATTCCGGCCTGCATCAGGTCTTCCAGCTCGATCCCCGGCCGCCCGCCGCCGTGGACGTGCCAGGCGATCCGGCGGGCCATCGGCACGAACCGGCGGACCCGTTCCGTCGCATCGGGGCGATAGGCACCGGCGGCGGCAAAGCTGCGATGATCGTGTTTCATGCGGCAACACTTTCTGCTTCAGACAGGACTTGGGAGTGCGGGAGCGCGGCAGGCTGGCCAGGGGGCCGCGCAGGCGCGGGGCCGCCGATCACGGCGACCACCTCGATCGCCTGCGACACCGGCAGCTCCGCAATCGACAGCACCAGGCACGACGGCGCGCGCAGTTTGAGCAGCGCGTCCAGCGCGCGGCGGGCGCGCGGCTGGACGATCAGCGCCAGCGGCGGCGCGGGCGATCGCGGCCTGCACATCCGCACGGACGGAGCGCCCGGCAGGTTTGGCAGCAGCAGTAATGGACGGTGTCTGGCTCAAGCCGAATTCCCGGTGCGAATGATCGTCACCGGGGTTTCAGCAAGGGGCGTGCCAATTCAGCTGCGGCTGCCCGCACAGGCATAGGCGGCGCGGGACTTGCCCGGCGCGTTGTACAGCGCCGGACTGCCGGTCAGCGCGTCCAGCCGGGCCGCGACATTGGCCGCGATCAGGTTGCGAACCTGCCGGTTTACCTCGTTCAGGCGGCGCGCGGCATCAAGCATCCCGCGGCATTCGTCGTCGATCTGGCTGGCATCCGCGAACGGGCCGCAATCGTCCAGCGTGCCGCACAGCGCGACCTTGTCCTGCGCGCAGCCCATGATCGCATCCAGATCCAGCCCGGCAAGAGCCTGCCGTTCGGCCTGCAACACGGCAATCATCTGCCGCAGGTTTTCGCGCATTGCGGTGGTACCGCTCATTTTCCGCTCCTCAGCAGCAGGCCCGCTGCGATCATGGCATCGGCCGCCCGCATCGGGATCACCGGGTAGTTACCCTTGTCGATCGCCTTGCGGATTTCCGACACGCGGTCGGCATCGACCGGCGCGGCGCCCGCATCCAGTGCCGCGCTCCGCTCGACCGCGGGGGCTGCACTGGCCGGGACGGTGCCCCTGGCCGATGGACGGGTATCAGGGCGCGCCGCCCGGACATCCACCGCGCCAACGGCGCGGGCCGGTTGGAGGCCTTTCGGCCCGTATTCGATGAAAGGCATGGTGCCGCTCCTGGTTGATCGTTCAGCCCCAAGAACGGCATTGGCGGCCCGCGCTTAAGGGCGGGCGGCAAGCATTTTCCGGCTTACGGCAATTCCATTCCGACCACGCCGGGACGGATCACCCGCGCAACCGGCGGATCTCTATCCTGTTGATGCGTCAAACCGCTGCGAAGCCCCCTCCCCTGAAGCGGAGGGGGGAGACAAGCTCCTCTGCCTCTGCCACTTTGCCGCGATGCACATTGCCTTTCTGCTGTTCCCCGGCGTCACCCAGCTGGACCTGACCGGTCCGGCGCAGTTTCTCTCGCGCCTGCCAAACGCGAAAGTCGATCTGGTCTGGGACAGCCTTGATCCGGTGCCGACCGACGCGGGCTTTTCGATCCTGCCGACCGCGACTTTTGCCGATGTCCCCCGCGCGGACTTGCTGTGCGTGCCGGGCGGGATGGGCGTGGCCAGCGTGATCGACCACCCGCGCGCGCTCGATTGGGTGCGGCAGGTGGGGGCCGATGCGCAGTGGGTAACCAGCGTCTGCACCGGGGCCATGGTGCTGGGCGCGGCGGGGCTGCTGAACGGTTACAAGGCAACCACGCACTGGGCCTGGCACGATCTGCTCGCCCTGTTCGGGGCAGAGCCGGTGCAGGCCCGCACCGTGATCGACCGCAACCGCGCGACCGGCGGCGGAGTGACGGCGGGGATCGATTTTGCGCTGACGCTGATGGCCCGGATCGCCGGGGATGATGTGGCCCGCGCGGTCCAGCTGGCGCTGGAATACGATCCCGCCCCGCCGTTCGACAGCGGCTCCCCCGCCAAGGCCGGTCCGGACCTGGTGGACATCTACACCGAGCGCGCCAACCGCCTGGCCCCGGCCCGCCGCACCGATCTGATTGCAGCGGCACGCCGACTGGGCTTCCAACCCGTCTGAACCCGTGCCACAATCCGTTACAGGATAAAACGGGCAGCGGCTGACGCGGTGCGGAAATGATGCCCGAAAACAGCGCTCTGGTTCAGGGTTAAGAGGAAAACATCACGTGCAGTTTGACGACGTAATCAATGGCCGCCGCTCGATCCGGGGCTATCTCGACAAGCCGGTGCCGAAGGAACTGATTGCCGAAGTGCTCAGCCTGGCGATGCGCAGTCCATCGTCGATGAATTGCCAGCCCTGGCACTTTCACGTCATCACCGGCGAGCCGCTCGACCGCATCCGCGCCGGGAATACCGAACGCAACCTCGCGGGCGTGCCGCACAGCCGGGAGTTTCGCACTGGCCACGCCTTTGAAGGGGTCCACCGCGACCGTCAGGTCGGCGTCGCCAAGCAGCTGTTCTCCGCCATGAACATCGCCCGCGATGACAAGGCCGCGCGGCTCGACTGGGTGATGCGGGGCTTTCGCCAGTTCGATGCCCCGGTCTGCGTGATCATCACCTATGACCGCGAACTGGCCGACAGCGATGACACCCCGTTCGATTGCGGCGCGGTCACCACCATGCTGGTAAACGCCGCCTGGTCGCGCGGACTGGGCTGCGTGATCAACAGCCAGGGCATCATGCAAAGCCCGGTCGTGCGCGAACACGCGGGCATCCCGGACGGTCAGGTGATCATGAAAGCCGTCGCGCTGGGCTGGCCGGACGAAAGCTTTCCGGCGAACGCCGTGGTGTCGGAGCGCAAGTCGCTGGAAGAAGCGGCGGTGTTCGTGGGGTTTGATGATTGATTTGAATCCTTGTCTGGTGCGGTCAGACGCCCGGGCCGTGCCCGACGAGGACTTCACCGCCAGTTCGCGCACCCGCTGAAGCATATTCGTTACTTCCGCCAGCGCGCCTTCGGCGGTTCGCGCAGGATGCTAAGGCGCGGCGGCAAATTTTTGCCGGACGGGCAAGTTCCCGCCGCCGGATCGCTAAGTGTTTGCCCCTCCCCTTAAATTACCGGTCCGTTTGACGTTCTGCGCGCAAAAGTCCCTCACGACGGATGGTTAACAACGGGGACCAGAATGATGACGGCACTGGCTTACAGCGACAGCGTAGCGCGGCAGCACGCCCCGCTGGTGCAGCGCGCGGTCGCGATCACCGGCGCGGTGGCGATGGGTGCGGCGGCGCTGCTGCGGGCATCGACCGATCCGCTGCCGCCGGGTCCGGGGGCCTGCATCACGCTGGACCGGGGCAACCTGAACCAGCTGCGCCGCGATGATGCGCGCGGGCGCTATATGCTGGCCTACCGCGATCCCGCCAGCACCGCCGCGCTGGCCGCGCTGCTGGCTGCGCTGGCCGAACCGGGAATGCCGATTGCCGCCGACCCGGAAAGCCTGTCGGTGATGGCGCTGGCCGAGCGGCTGGCCGCCAGCGAAATCCCCGTCCTCATCAACGGCCCGACCGGCACCGGCAAGGAAGTGCTCAGCCGCTTCATCCACACCCACAGCCCGCGAAAGGCCGCCCCGTTCATCGCGGTGAACTGCGCCGCCATGCCCGAAACCATGCTGGAAGCGCTGCTGTTCGGCCACCAGAAGGGTGCGTTTACCGGCGCTACACATTCCAGCGAAGGGTTCTTCCGCGCGGCCGACGGCGGCACGCTGCTGCTCGATGAAATCGCGGAAATGCCGCTGGCGCTGCAAGCCAAGCTGCTGCGCGCCTTGCAGGAAGGCGAAGTCGTGCCAATCGGTTCGACCCAGGCGATCAAGGTGGACGTGCGGGTCATCGCCTGCGCCAACCGCGATCTGCCGACCGAAGTGGCCGAAGGCCGGTTCCGCGCCGACTTGTATTACCGGCTCAACGTGTTCCCGCTGGCGCTGCGGCCCTTGCGTGACCGGGCCGGGGATATTGCCCCGCTGGCCTTCGCGCTGGCGCTGCGCCACACGCCGCCCACCCGCCCCGTGCCGTGGATTTCCGAAGCCGCGCTGGCCATGCTGAAGCTGCACGGCTGGCCCGGCAACGTGCGCGAACTGGAAAACGTCATCCGCCGCGCGCTGCTGCTGGCAGACGGCAGGGACGAGATTACGCCCGCTGATATCGTGTTCGACAGCCCGGCCCGGCTGGTCCCCGCCGACGGCGTGATTCTGCCGCCGCAGCCATCCGAAACCGAACGCCGCCTGTCCAACATCGTCCAGCTGTCCGAAGCCCGTGCGATCATGGAAACACTGGAAGCCTGCGGCGGTAGCCGCGTGGCTGCCGCGCGCCAGCTGGGCATTTCCGAACGCACGCTGCGCTACCGCCTCGCCTCGTTCCGTGAAGCCGGGATGGCCGTGGCCGGAGGCCGGCGATGAGCGGGATCGGCGGCATTGGGGCTGCAGGTGCGGATGGAAGAAAAGCTGCGCGGGCAGCTCGACACCTTGCTGACCCCGATTCTGGGTCAGGGCAATTTCACCAGCGAGATCCAGCTGGAACTCGACATGGATGACGTGACCTCGGCGCGACGGGCGCGTGCTGATGTGGCTGAGAAAGCATGAGCTGGCGATCCGCAGCGCAATCCTGATGGTGCTCGCCAAAGGACGCGGGGAAAAGGCGCTGGCGATGCGCGAACTGGCCGCTGAGCTCGGCGTGCCGACGCTGGAATATCCGGCGCTGGCGCGCTCGGTCCATTTCACCACGCGTGAAAATCAGGTGATCCGCGAGGAGCTCTATGCCGCCGTCGCGGGCGTGCTGGCCTTCATGTTTTCGCTCAAACGCGGCGAGCGGATCGCCCCGCCGCCGATCGAGGTGCCGGTCGCGCTGCGGTTCGATGCCGATGGACGGCTGGACCCCCGGGCGAATGCTTAAGTTCGTCCGCGCGCTGCCGTTCTAATAGACATGCCCAGCACCACATCCGCAACCAGCTCGATCATCGCCACGCTCGGCGCGGGCAGCAGCGTCGACTTTGCCGCGCTGGCCAGTGCCCAGACGCTCACCACCCCGCCGCTGGCCGCCGCCACCAGCCCGACCGGATCGGGCACGCTGACGCTGCGCTTCGGCACGGTCGCCAGAGCGGGCTTTACCGCCGATCCGGCGCAGGCGGCGGTCGACATCACGATCGCCAGCGGCGCAACACTGGCCGACGTGGCGGGCGCGATCAACGGCGCGAATGCGGGCGTTACCGCCTATGTCGCCAACGGGGCCAATGGCGCGCAACTGGTGCTGAAGGGCAAGGAAGGCGCGGTGAACGGCTTCGTGCAGGAAGCGACCGAAACCGTGGGCGAGGAAGAGCTGGCCGCGCTGGCCTGGACACCCGCCGCCGCCCCGAAGCGCCTTTTGGCCAGCGCGGGTAATGCCGCCTACAAGCTGGACGGGGCGGCGATGACCGCCGCATCCAACACGATCAACGAGGCCGCACCGGGCCTCAACCTGAAGCTGACCGGGACCAACGCGGGCTCACCGACGCCGATCCGGTTCAGCGAGCCGACTGCGACCGTCACCACGTTCATGCAGGACCTGACCGCCGCGCTCAACGAGCTGGTCGGCGGGCTGAATGACGTCGTCAATCCCCAGACCGGCGATCTGGCCCGCGATTACGGCGCGCGGGCGCTGCGCCGGTCGCTCTCATCGCTGGCGGGCGGTATCGTGATGCCGGGCGCGGCGCAGGGTACGCCTGCGACGCTGGCCGACCTCGGCCTCGCCACCAACCGCGACGGCACCTTCCGGCTGGATACCGCGCGACTGAACGCGACGCTGAAAGCTTCCCCCGACGGCGTGTCGGCGATGTTCACGACCGGACTGTTCGGGGTCTATGCCACGCTCGACAAGCTGGCGCGGACCACGTTGGCCACCAGCGATCCGGGATCGCTGGGCGGGTCGATCACGCGCTATACCGCCAGGCAGACGCAGGTCAGCGCCGACCAGACCAAACTGATCGAATCGCAGGAAAAGCTGCGCGCGCAGCTGGCCCAGCGCTTTGCCGGGGTGGACAGCCGCGTGGGCGCGTTCCGGTCAACCCTGACCTTCCTGCAAAACCAGATCGACGCCTGGAACGCGTCGCGGAATTAAACCATGCTGATGCTGCGTTCCCCGCATGAGGCCTATCGCAAGGTCGATTTCGACGCCCGCGTGGCGGGTGCCACCCCGCAGCCGCTGGTCGCGCTGTGTTACGAACAGCTGATCGGTGCGCTGGGCAGCGCGCAGTTTGCGCATGAGCGCGGCGACAACCGCCTGAAAAGCCAGTCACTGACCCGCGCGATGTCGGCGCTCACCGCGCTGCAACTGGGGGTCAGCCCCGAAGCAGCGGTCGGCCCGGCGCTGATCCAGCTGTACGAAGCGGCGCGGCGGACGGTGCTCGACAGTGTGCTGAGTTTCAATCCGGCGGCGTTGCAGACGATCCGCAGCGATTTCATTGACATTGCGCGGGCGATGTCCGGGCAAGTGCACAACTCCGATCAGTCGCTGCAATAGCACCCAATTTATAAGCATTTGAAATTCGGTTACTTATCAAATTTTAGGACCGCCTGTTCCGCACAATTTGCGCACAATCCCCCAGTAAGTAAACAAACCCCAATAAACCATATCTGTCGAAAATGGATACAAATGCACCCTGAAATGGATGCACTTCCAGATTACCCCTACGGAAAAACCGGTAGTATCGTGACCATGACCCAGCGAACAAACCTCTCCCTTGTGGACAACGACCTTCGTCGCCGCGCATCGATCAGTCATGCCTTGGCGGGCACCCCGATCCACGTCGAACCGTTTGAACATCTGGACGAACTGGTCGCCCGGTGGCCGCGCGACGGGTTGATCCTGATCCATGATGATGGCCAGAACGTGCAGCGCGCGATCAAGATGATGACGGACCTGGGCCAGTGGTTGCCGCTGGTGGCCTATGGCGCCAATCCAGGGACCAACCAGGTGGTGCAGGCCGTGCTCAATGGGGCGATCGACTATCTGGAATGGCCATTCGGCCTTGCCGAGGTCAGGCAGGCGCTGATCGTTGCAGAAGAAAGCAGCGGATCGCTGGGCACGGTCAAGCTGCGCGAAGCGATGGCCCGCAGCCGGGTTCAGCGCCTGACCAAGCGCGAACGCGAAGTGCTGGCAGGGGTCGCCGATGGCCTGTCCAACCGGCTGATCGGGGAACGGCTGGCGATCAGCCCGCGCACGGTCGAAATCCACCGCGCCAACATGCTGAACAAGATGGGCGCCAACCACACCTCCGAAGCGATCCGCATCGCGATCGAGGCGTCGCTGGTCGGCTGATCCACGCGCAATCAGGCCCGATCAGCGCGACTGGCGGGCAACCTCCAGCGCGCAGCGGGCAAAGCCCTGCGGATCGTCTTCCTGCACGAAATGCCCGCCATGCAGGGTCGTGTGCGCCTGACCCGCCGTGCCGGGAACGCGCCCGATAAAGCGTTGATCCCCGCCGCGCGTGATCGGATCGCCATCGCTGAAGCAGCACAGGAACGGCTTGTCCCAGGTTTCGAACACAGCCCATGCCGCGCGCTGGTCCGGCACGGCCACGTTATCGCCAAACGGCACATAGCTGGGAAAAATCCGCGCGCCCGCCTTATAGCGGCCATCCGGAAAGGGCGCATCATAGGCCGCGATTTCAGCCGCGCTGAGCGACCGTTTGGTGCCCGCGTTGACGATCCGGCCAATCGGGAACAGCGGACTATAGCGCGAAAACGCCCGCCAGATCCGGAACGCGCGCGGGGCCGGATCGCCTTCCGGCAGGCCGCCGTTGGCAAGGGCCACCCCGGCGAACCGGTCCGGCATCGCCGCCGCCAGCCGCAGACCCACCAGCGAGCCCCAGTCCTGACAGACCAGCGTGATCCTGCGCAGATCGAGCTGCTCAACCCAGCTGCGCATCCACGCAACATGGCGGGCATAGCTGTAATCGCCCTGCGCGGCGGGCTTGTCGGATTTGCCGAACCCGATCAGATCGGGCGCAACCACGCGAAAGCCCGCGTCCACGACCGGGCCGATCATGTGGCGATAGAGGTAACTCCACGTCGGCTCGCCATGCATCATCAGCACCACCGGGGCGTCCTGCTGCCCTTCATCGATGTAATGGACCCGCAGCACGGTGCCGTCCTGCGGATCGGTGACCTCGGCATAGCGGGGCGCGAACGGAAAATCGGCGATCCCGGCAAAGGCCGCGTCGGGTGTGCGAAGGACTTTCATGGCAATTTCCCCCCTCCGGTCCCGGCTGTGCTCCGGGTTCCGGCTGCTGGCGATGATGGCAGATTGGCGCGTAGTTGCAACGACCGGGATCAGGAGCGCTGACCCCGCGCTTACCAGCTGCCGGTATTGGCCATGCTCGCCCAGGGTTCCTGCGGCGGCAGATGCCCGTCCTGCAGCAGTTCGACCGAGATCCCGTCGGGCGATTTCACGAACGCCATGTGCCCGTCGCGCGGGGGGCGGTGGATCACGTGGCCGGCCGCTGCCAGCGCCGCGCAAGTTTCATAGATATTGTCCACCCGGTAGGCGAGATGCCCGAAATTGCGCCCGCCGGTATAGCTTTCCTGCGCCCCGTCCTCTGGCGGCCAGTTATAGGTCAGCTCAACCTCGGCCAGTCCTTCCTGCCCCGGTGCGGCCAGGAAGATCAGGGTGAAGCGGCCCGGATCACTGGAAAAGCGGCGCACTTCATCCAGCCCGATCAGCTTGAAAAAGGCTATGGTCGCATCCGGATCGGTCACGCGGATCATCGTGTGCAGAAATTTGGTCATCGGTTCGCCCAACGGTTGATCGACAAAAAAGAACGGTTCATCGTGCAGACAGCTGGCGCGGCGCACTGTTCGCCCAGCCAACAGGGAGAATCCCCCATGTCCGACTCTAGCCTCGATCCGTCCGCCACCGCCACCGCATTCTGGCGCGACCGGCCAACGCAGCGCTACCTCGCCAGCGCCGGGGTGCTGGCCATCGGGCTGATCGTGGGCGGTTACCTGCTGGGCAACGGGCTGGTCCGGGCCAAGGAAGCCGATCGCGCGGTCACCGTGCGCGGGCTGGCCGAACGCAATGTGACCGCCGATCTGGCCACCTGGACGCTGTCATTCAGTTCCACCGCGACCGATCTGGCCACCGCCCAGGCCGGCGCTGACCGCGATGGCGCGGCGATCCGGGCGTTCTTCAACCAGTCGGGCTTCCCCGCCGCCGATCTGCAACCGACCGGCGTCAACGTATCGCAATATACCGACAACGGCGTGCCGCGCTTTACCGTGCGCCAACGCTTTGCCTTGCGCACTACCGATATCCAGCGCGCCCAGACCGCCGCCAAGCGGCAGTTCGATCTGGTCCGGCAGGGCGTGGTGCTGGAAGACGGATCGGGCATCAATTACAGCTTCACCGGCCTGAACGCGATCAAGCCTGCGATGATCGCGGCAGCGACCAAGGACGCGCGCGCCTCGGCCGAACAGTTCGCCAAGGACAGCGGCACCAGCGTGGGCAGCATCCGCAGCGCCACGCAGGGCTATTTCTCGGTCATGGACCGCGATGCGACCAGCGGCGATGACAGCGGCGGCGGCAGCTGGGGCATGGCTGACACCCCGTTCAAGAAAGTGCGCGTGGTCACCACGGTCCAGTTCTCGCTCGACTGAACCGGCCGGACCCCTGAAACGACACGGCCCGCCCCGGATTTTTCCGGGACGGGCCGCATTGGTGCGTGTGTCTTATCGGTCGATCAGAACGCGAACTTCAGCGTGCCGACGACAGCGTCGTTCGAGAAGCTGCTGATCGAGGTGCCGTCAACGCCGATATAGCTGACGCCGACCGACAGGTTCTTGGTCACGGCATAGCTGGCCCCGACCGAGTAATCCCAGCCGCCGCCAAGGCCCGCGCCGGTCAGCACCTTGGGCGACAGCGCGCCATCGGTGTAGCCGATGTGGGTCGACAGGCTCAGCGGGGTTTCCGGAATGGCCAGCGACAGATCGTTGTAGAGATACAGGTTGTCGTCACCGCCCAGCGAGTTCTGCTTCCAGGCATAGGCAACGCCGACCTTGGCGGTCACCGGGCCGATTGCGCCGGTGATCGAGGCATAGGGTTCGAACACGTTGGCATCGCCAACCGTGCCGTTCGGGTAGACGTAATACAGCAGGCCGACATCGGCGGTCACGCCGGAGGCGACTTCACCGGTCCAGCCGGCATAGACGTCGACTTCGGTGCTGCCGTAAACGGCCGAATCTTCAAGGCTGGACGCCCACACGCCAGCGTAGAACCCGCTGGAGTGATTGACGTTGATCGTGCCCTGCACGGCGAAATCGCCACCGCTGAGCGACAGCCCGCGGAACCGGTAGTCGGTGACCAGAGCAACGTTGCCGGACACCGTCACATCGCTGGGCGGGTCGGTTTCGTCGGCAAAAGCGGGAGTAGCGGCCAATCCGCAGCCGGCGAGGATAGTAGCGGCGACAATACCGCGGACGGACGTGAGCATGTCAATCTTCCTTACGATTGTTTGGTGCTTCGTCCCACCTGCATCCGCCCCGTTGCCCCTCGTTATTCGGAGGCAATCACTGCGGACAAACGATCCTCAACATGTTTTTGCTGCACCGCACAAGGGGAAAAGCGCACAAAGATTGCGCAAAGGCCGCACAGTGTGGTTTTATGGCAACGCCGCCCGCGTGCGGCGGGCCTGAGCCTGTGCGCGCATAGTTGCCGTTGTTCGGCAACCCCGCGTTCGCTATATGGTGCAGCGCAACACCAAGGTTCCGATGCTTTCCAGGCTGCGTTCATTGTTTTCGGCCCGTCCGGCCGCCCCGGCTGCCGCGCTGCCCGATGGCCAGCGCGCCTATGCCGTGGGCGATATCCACGGCCGCGCCGATCTGTTCGCCGCGCTGGCGCAAGCGGTCGATGCCGATGACACCGCGCGCGGCGGGGCGCAGACCACGGTGGTCCTGCTGGGCGACCTGATCGATCGCGGCCCCGACAGCGCCGGGGTGGTCGCGCGGGCGCGGGCCTGGCAGGCGGCGCGCACCGTGCGCGTGCTGATGGGCAATCACGAGGAGATGTTCCTCGACAGTCTGGAAAAGCCCGAAGTGCTGCGCCACTTCCTGCGCTATGGCGGCAAGGAAACCGTGCTCAGCTATGGCGTGGACGAGGACGCCTATCAGGCCGCCGACCTGACCGAAACGCAGGCGCTGATGCGGGCCGCAATTCCCGCCGGAGACATCGCCTTCATCCGTGCGTTCGAAGACACGATTGCGCTGGGCGATTACCTGTTCGTCCACGCCGGGATCCTGCCCGATCTGCCGCTCGATCAGCAGCGGATCAGCGATCTGCGCTGGATTCGCCAGCCCTTTCTGGACCATCCCGGCAGCCACGGCGCGGTGGTGGTGCATGGCCATACCATTTTCAAACAGCCGGACGTCCGGCATAACCGCATCGGCATCGATACCGGCGCCTATGAGACCGGCGTGCTGACCGCACTCGGCCTCGAAGGGGCAACCCGCTGGCTGATCGAGGCGCGGATGGAAGACGGCGCGGTCCGCGTCGCGCAAAGGAGCATTTCATGAAGATCGCAATGGTTGGTTCCGGTTATGTCGGGCTGGTTTCAGGTGCCTGTTTTGCCGATTTCGGCCACGATGTGGTCTGCATCGACAAGGACCCGGCCAAGATCGACAGCCTGAAAGCCGGGATCATGCCGATCTATGAGCCGGGGCTGGCCGAACTGGTCACCTCAAACGTCAAGGCCGGGCGGCTGTCGTTCACCACCGATCTGGCCGAAGGAATCGACGGCGCGGGCGCAATCTTCATCGCGGTTGGCACCCCCAGCCGCCGGGGCGATGGCCACGCCGACTTGTCCTATGTCTATGCCGTGGCCCAGGAAATCGGCGAGCACCTGAGGCACCCCGCCGTGATCGTCACCAAATCGACCGTCCCGGTCGGCACCGGCGATGAAGTGGAACGGATCCTGCGCGAAGCGGGATCAGGCGTGCAGGTCGCGGTGGCCTCCAACCCCGAGTTCCTGCGCGAAGGCGCGGCGATCAGCGATTTCAAGCGGCCGGACCGGATTGTCGTGGGCACCGAGGATGAATGGGCGCGCGGGGTGATGAACGAGGTCTATCGCCCGCTGTTCCTGAACAAGGCGCCGATCCTGTTCACCTCGCGGCGCTCGTCCGAGTTGATCAAGTATGCCGCCAATGCGTTTCTGGCAGTGAAGATCACGTTCATCAACGAAATGGCCGACTTGTGCGAAAAGGTCGGCGCGAACGTGCAGGACGTGTCGCGCGGGATCGGGATGGACGGGCGGATCGGGTCCAAGTTCCTCCATGCCGGGCCGGGCTATGGCGGATCGTGCTTCCCCAAGGACACGCTGGCGCTGCTCAAGACGGCGGAAGATTACGAAGCGCCGACCCGGATCGTCGAAGCGGTGGTCAAGGTCAACGATGCCCGCAAGCGCGCCATGGGCCGCAAGGTGATCGACGCGCTGGGCGGCATGGATGAAGCGCGCGGCAAGCAGGTTGCGCTGCTGGGCCTGACCTTCAAGCCCAATACCGACGACATGCGCGATGCCCCGTCGATCGCCATCGCGCTGGCGCTGCACGATGCCGGGGTAAAGGTTGCCGCCTATGACCCCGAAGGGATGGGCCACGCCGCGCCGCTGATGGCCAACGTGGCGATGAAAGACAGCGCCTATGCCGCGATCGAAGGCGCGGACGCGGTGGTGATCGTGACCGAATGGGACGCCTTCCGCGCGCTTGATTTTGACCGGGTGAAGAAGCTGGCCAGGGCGCCCGTGCTGGTTGACCTGCGCAACATCTATGACCCGGCGGAAGTGCGCGCCAAGGGGTTCCAGTATTCCAGCATTGGCCGCCCCTGAAGGCGCGCCGCCCCAGTTCAGGCCCCCGCTCAGGCCCCAGCTCCGGCGGAGCGGGGGGATGCTTGTGCGGGGTGATTCGCCAGGGGGCCTGTAAGCCGGGTTCTGTAGCGTGGACGGTATCCCAAAAGAGACCGTATCCGCACTGGCAGCCATTCCTCTAGGCCAGGCATTGCTGCCTGGCTCAAGCAACCAACCCGGGCGGTCGATGCGAAACACATCTGCTGTCAGGCCCGAAGGCCCTCGGCGCGCCGCCCCTATTCGGTCTTGCTCCGGGTGGGGTTTACCATGCCGCGCCTGTTGCCAGCCGCGCGGTGCGCTCTTACCGCACCCTTTCACCCTTACTCCGTCGAGTCCGCTCATCCTGAGCTTGTCGAAGGAGCGGTCTGCTCTCTGTGGCACTTTCCCTGAGGTTGCCCTCGGCGGGCGTTACCCGCCACCCTTGTTTCGTGGAGCCCGGACTTTCCTCGGCATAGCAAGCTATGACGCGGCTGCCCGGCCCCCTGGCGAAGCGCCTACCTAGTCTTTCCGGTGTCGCGATCCAACAACAATCCGAACAGGATCGCCGAACTTTCGCCGTCGACCACGCCGTCGATCCGGTGCGGCCGCCAGCGGCGCTGGAATGCCCGGCAAGCGGCGGCGGTGTCCGAGATGTCATAGCCGAACCGTTCCAGCGCCAGAAAGAACGCGCCGTCGTTCTCATACGGGCTGGGCACCAGCAGGCGCGGGCGGCGCAGCACCAGCCGGTGCGCGGCCAGCAGATCCCAGTCGAACAGTTCGCCGGGATCATCCTTGCGGGCCGGCGCGACGTCCGAATGGCCGAGCACGTTGGCGCGCGGGATGTCGTGGCGCTGGACCATGTCGGCCAGCAGCGGCAGCAGCGCGGCCAGCTGTTCATCGGGAAACGGGCGATACCCGAACTCGTGCCCCGGATTGACCAGTTCGATCCCGATACTGGCCGAATTGATATCGGTCACCCCGCGCCAGAACGATTTGCCCGCGTGCCAGGCGCGCCGGTCTTCACGCACCAGCCGGTGGACGGTGCCGTCCTCTTCGATGCAGTAATGCGCCGATACCTGCGCTTCTGGATCGCACAGCCGGTCGAGCGCGGCGGCGGCGGTTTCCATGCCGGTATAGTGCAGCACCACCATCGAGATCGGCAGCAGCCGCTCGTTCCAGTTGGGTGATGGCGTTTCGCTGTGGATCAGTTCCGACATCGCGGCCGCGCCCTTATGCTTCGGGCAGCACCGCGCCCATCACCAGCGCTTCATCGCTGAGCGCGAACTGCACGCCGCCGCCGCGCACGCTGGCCAGCTGGTGGATCATCCACGCCGGGGCGGTGCGGCTGGTCAGCCCATCGGGATCGAGCGAACCGTCCAGCGCCCGGCCGATTTCCGGATCGAACGCGATTTTCGCGCCCGCCGCGCGGACCACGATCTCGCTCGCCCCGTCGCGGCTTTCCGCGCCGATATCCAGTGTGCCGCCGCGCACCAGCGCGTCCATCCCGATCATCGCCAGGTTGAGCAGCACCTTGACCGCAGGTTTAGGCAGGGTCGTCCAGTTGACCGATACACGCGCATTGTGGCTGACCAGCGCATCGACCAGCGCGCGCGGTTCATCGACCAGCACCTGTTCGCCAAATCCGCCCGCCGCGCCGAACGCCAGCCGGAAAAACTTCAGCTTGTCCGCACTGGTTCGGGCGCTTTGCTCCAGCAGCTCCATGCAGCGCTTGCGCATTTCGGGATCTTTTTCCTCGGCCAGCAGTTCCAACCCGTTATTGAGCGCACCAACCGGGCTAAGCAGGTCATGGCACAGGCGCGAACACAGCAGAGCAGCAAGATCGAGCGAGGATTGAGTCATGGGTCGGCAGGCTTCCGCAACAAGGGGTATGGTTTCGATCCTCTTACCCTGCCGCGACTCGCAGGGGAAGCGGTTCAAAGCCATCCGGCGTATCGCGCCACAGCTGCACCGTTCCGCCCGCAATGATCGCCCAGATCCGCCCGTCCCCGCTGGCCGCCGCGCGGTCGGTGGCCGATGGCTGCGCGCTGCCGGTGGGGTGCGAATGGTAATAGCCCAGCACCGCCAGCCCGCCAGCCCGCGCGGCGCGGTGCGCGGCGATCAGGGCGGCGGAATCGATCTCGAAATGGCGCGCCGGTTCGGGATGGACATTGGCCGCAGGCACGGCGCGGGCAATCGCCCCGTCCCCCATCAGCAGCCCGCAACACTCCTGCGGATGGGCGCGCGTCGCTTCTTCCAGCAGTGTGGCCAAAACGCCACTTGTCACCGTGATTGCCATCCCCAAGTTCCTAGCGATGATTGAGGGGGAATCCATCATTTCCGGCGTGATCGCCAGCGGCGGCCAGCGGCTCGACAAGGCACTGGCCGATGCCAGCGGGCTGTCGCGTGAGCGGGTCAAGGCGCTGCTGGGTGAAGGCCGGATCGCGCTGGACGGGAAAGCCGCGACGTCGGGTTCGGTCAAACCGGCGGAAGGCACGCCCTTCACCATCACCGTCCCCGCCGCGATCCCCGCCGAGGCGCAGGCGCAGGACATTGCGCTGACCGTTGCCTATGAGGACGAATACCTGATCGTGGTCGACAAGCCCGCCGGGCTGGTCGTCCACCCCGCCGCCGGGAACCTTGACGGCACGCTGGTCAATGCGCTGCTGCATCACTGCCGGGGGCAGCTGTCGGGGATAGGCGGGGTGGCCCGCCCTGGCATCGTCCACCGGATCGACAAGGATACCTCTGGCCTGCTGGTCGTCGCCAAGACCGATGCCGCGCACGAAGGGCTGGCCGCGCAGTTTGCCGATCATTCGATCGAACGCGCCTATCTGGCCGTGGTCGGCGGACTGCCTGCTCCCATATCGGGCACGATTCGCGGCGCGATTGCCCGGTCGAATCACGACCGCAAGAAGATGGCGCTGGTCGAAGATGGACGCGGCAAGCACGCCGTCACCCACTACAAGTTGCTCGAACGGCTGGATTCTGCCGCACTGGTGGAATGTCGGCTGGAAACCGGGCGAACCCACCAGGTGCGCGTTCATATGGCGTCAATTGGTCATCCTTTACTGGGTGATCCGGTATATGGACGCACACCTTCACGGCTTCGCCCCTTGCTCAACCAGCTTCACTTTCACCGACAGGCCCTGCACGCTGCCGTGCTGGGCTTTACCCACCCGGTCACCGGAGCAGCGGTTCGCCTTGAAAGCACGCTGCCCACCGACATGGCGGGGCTGTTGGTCGAATTGAGGGCACCAAGCTGATGCATTGGTGTAAATAGAAAGCCTGTGTGGCCGCCGCCGGGGGATGCCTCTAAAGGGTCCTGCAAAGGTGGGCCGACGTTGAAAGGACGAGAGAGTCTTATGCCCGAACGCAAACGTAACCTGCCAGCCAGCAGCGGTCGTTCCACCCTGCCCAGCCTGGGCGGGGAACAGAGCCTCAACCGCTATCTGACAGAGATCAAGAAGTTCCCGGTGCTGACCGCTGAGCAGGAATACATGCTCGCCAAGCGCTATGCCGAACATCAGGATCCCGAAGCGGCCGCCCAGCTGGTCACCAGCCACCTGCGGCTCGTGGCGAAGATCGCCATGGGTTACCGCGGCTATGGTCTGCCGGTGTCGGAACTGATTTCCGAAGGCAACATCGGCCTGATGCAGGGCGTCAAGAAATTCGAACCCGATCGCGGTTTCCGGCTGGCGACCTATGCGATGTGGTGGATCAAGGCGTCGATGCAGGAGTTCATCCTGCGGTCGTGGAGCCTGGTGAAAATGGGCACCACCGCTGCCCAGAAAAAGCTGTTCTTCAACTTGCGCCGGATGAAGAAGAACCTCGACGCGTATGAGGATTCCGATCTTCACCCCGAAGACGTGAAGACCATCGCGACCAAGCTCGGCGTGTCAGAGACCGAAGTGGTCAACATGAACCGCCGGATGATGATGGGCGGCGATGCCAGCCTCAACGTCTCGTTCAACGAAGACGGCGAAGGCCAGTGGCAGGACATGTTGCAGGATGATCGCCCGCTGCAGGATGAAACCGTGGCCGAAGGGCAGGAAGCCAGGATCCGGCACGCCTTGCTGACCGAAGCCATGTCCAGCCTGAATGAGCGCGAACGCCACATCCTCACCCAGCGCCGCCTGATCGATGAACCACAGACGCTGGAAGAATTGAGCCAGGAATACAGCGTCAGCCGCGAACGCGTCCGCCAGATCGAGGTGCGCGCCTTTGAAAAGCTGCAAAAGGCGATGCTGCGGATCGCGGACGACCGCCGCCTGCTGCCCGCCGCCTGATCCCGCCACCTGATCCCGATGCCCAGCCGCCCCTGCCCGTGTGGACCGGGGGCGGCGGGTTCGGGAATTGAGCATTGCTGCATCGTGCGCTAAGGCCGCTTCGCGCCCCGCTCCCCAGGAAAGCCAGCCCACTCGTGGAAGACCAGATCGCAGTTCCCGCTCCGACCACCCCCGCCGCACGCCCCGCGCGCGCAGACGGCCACGATGGCCGCTCGACCCGGTCGGACAACATCAGGCTCGCCGGGCTGGAAGGCATCGTCGGCCTGCACCTGGGGATCGGCCATTCGCTGCTGGTCCAGCGGCTCGATCCCAAACTGAAAGCGCTGGGGCTGACCGCCAAGCAGGTCACGATCATGTGGCTGGTGGAAGCCAACCCGGACATCACCCAGATCGAGATCGGCCGGTTCCTGGCGATCGAACGCTCGACCATCCACCAGTTCACCCGCAGCCTGTTGAAAAACGGGATGATCGAGGTGGTGCAAAGTGAAACCGATGGCCGCTCCAGCCGGATCGAACTGACCGGCAAGGGCCGTGACAGTCTGGCCCGCGCGCGCAAGGTGATCGTCGCGCACGAAGCGGAAAACACCGCCCAGCTGACCCCGATCGAACGCCGCCTGCTGCTCGACCTGCTGTTCAAGCTGGGCGGCGCGATGACATCGGGTTAAGCCACGGCCCGATGCTGCGCTTCCTGAAACCATCCCGCCCCCGCGCCAGTCAGGGCATGGCCTATCGCGCGGGCTGGATTCTGGGCCGCGCGATCATCTGGTTCCTGGTCATCAGCGTGGGCCTGACCGTGATCTACAAATGGGTGCCGGTGCCGATCACCGTGACCATGATCGCTGACCCCAACGGTTTTACCAGGGACTGGGAACCGCTCAGCCGGATTGACCGCAACATGGTCGCCGCGGTGATCGCGGGCGAGGACGCGAAGTTCTGTGCGCACAACGGCTTTGACGCCGAAGCGATCGAACAGGCGATGGAGCGCAACGCCAGGGGCGGCCGCCTGCGCGGCGGTTCCACCATCAGCCAGCAGACCGCCAAGAACGTGTTCCTGTGGCAAGGCACCGGCTGGACCCGCTATGCCCGCAAAGGGCTGGAAGTGTGGTTCACCTTCCTGATCGAACACATCTGGGGCAAGCGCCGGATCATGGAAGTGTACCTCAACGTCGCGGAAACCGGGATCGGCACCTACGGCGTCGAAGCGGGGGCGCAGCGCTATTACAACAAGGGTGCCGCCCGCCTGAGCCGGGTCGAAGCCGCCCGCATCGCCGCCGCCCTGCCCGCGCCCAAGCGCCGCGCCGTCACCGGCGCCACCGGCTTCACCCGCCGCCACGGCAACGCCATCGCCGCACGCAGCAGCGTGGTCCGCAACGAAGCGCTGGACGCCTGCGTTTACGACTGAACGTTAGCTGCCTGGATCGCCAAGCTTGATGGCCACCAGCACCAGCCACAGCGCCAGCATCAGGCCGAACAGAACCCATTCGGCCCGTTTGCTGCGCGGGGGATAGGCCTCGAGCGAGCGACGCTCCTCCATGAAGCGCTCCGCAGCACCGCTCTGCAACTCTGCCAACCGCCGGGCATGATTCCGGCGCCTGCGCTGATTCAGCACAGGCCCGGCAATGATTACGGCCAGGTAAGCCAGCAAGAACATCCACGAATCAGCCATTTACCATTCGTATGTCGCGCGCACCCGCGCCGCAAGCGCACAAACAAAAAGGGGCAGCACCGCAGTGCCGCCCCTTCGCATTGGGTTGGTTCCGGTCCCGGCGGGATCAGAACTTGAACACCACCGTGCCGCTGACCGTGCGCGGAGCGCCGATCTGGACGAAGCCCGGCGAGCCGTAGGACGACACACCCGTGGTGCGGTTGAAGGTGTTCGACTGCACCAGACCGCCGCCGAAGCCGCCGACGTAGAAGCTGTCGGTCAGGTTGTAGACGTTCAGCTGCAGATAGGTCTGGTCGTTCAGGCCCAGCCCTTCGAGGCTGAGGCGCATGTCGAGGTTGACCAGCCAGTAGGCCGCAGCCGTCGCGCCATAGATCTGGCCGGTGGCAGCAGACTGCGCATTGCTCAGCGACGGCGTCAGGCCGGTGCTGGTCTTCGCGCCCAGCGGCACGAACGAGCCCTGGAAGGTGGCTTCGTTGGTGTCATAGACATAGCGTTCGCCGGTGCGCTTGGCAGTCAGGCCGATTTCCATCGGGCCGAACTTGCCGCGCACGGTGCCGCCCCAGCTGTACTTCGGCGCGCCCGCTTCGCGCTTGCCCGCGGTCGGGGCATAGATCGGCGAGCCATCGGTGTTTTCACCGATCACGATGTTGTCGCGAATTTCCGACTTCATCACGCTGCCGAACGCATAGAGCGTCAGGAAGTCAGCCGGCTGATAGGCGACATAGCCGTCCACGCCATACTTCTTCACGTTGCCCAGGTTGCGATAGACGTTCTGGTCCAGCACCGGATCATAGGCGCTGGCAAGGCGGTTGCGGAACTGGTTGTAGTAACCAGAGACCGACGCCTGGATCTTGCCCGAGCGATAGCGCAGGCCCAGATCGAAGTTGTCGGTGGTTTCCGGCAGCGGCTTGGTTCCGGCGGTGCCCGGCGCGAAGTAGAACGCGTTGTAAAGGCTGTCCGTGCCCGGAACCGACAGGCCCTGCGAGAAGTTCGCGAACACGCTCAGGTCATCGACCACGCGATAGGTGAACCCGACGTTCGGCAGGATCTTGCTGAAGTTGAACACGCGCTGTTGCGGACCGCTGACGGCCGGGTTCAGCGTGGCATAGGCTGAATTGAGCGCGCTGTTGGTGCCGAAGCAGTCCAGGAACCCGCCCGCCGAGGTGGTGAAGCAGTTCTGGTTCAGATCGCGGCGGAAGAACGGGGCACGCACCCCGGCGGTCACGGTCAGGCGATCATCCATGAACTGGCCGCGATATTCACCCGACACCTGATGCAGCACCGCATAGGACAGGCGATCACGCTTTTGCAGGATGGCACCAGTCGAATCCTTGAGCCCGGCGTTGACCGGGAACACGTCGAGCGGCTCACCCGTATAGGCCACCATCCCGACTTCACCGGTCTGGCGGTGACGCGCACGGTCGAACGTGTAGGTCAGGCGCAGCGTGTTGGATTCGTCCATTTCGTACCGCAGACCGGCGATCACACCGATGCGGTGCGTCTGGGTCTGGCTGGGGGCCAGCACGGTGACGCTGTCGAGCATGTCGCCATCGCCGTTGATGTCACGGCCGAAATACGGACGACCGCCGATATAGCCGGTAACGCAGTTGTTGGTCGCGCTGGTCGGCGTGGTCCGGCAGGCTGCCAGGTTGGCGGTGCCGCCAGCCGGGTTGATGTCGCGCAGGCCCTCTTCGCCGGTCACGGTGCCGCCGCCGTTGGCCTTCACATACTGATAGCTCGGCTCAACGTTGAGGATCAGGTTGTCAGCCAGCGTCAGACGCAGCTGGGCGCGGACGTTGCCGGTGTTCGACGGGTTGTAGCGCCGATCGAATTCGGTGCCGCAGTTGCTGGCCGCCTGTGCCGTGCCGTTGACGCCATCGGGGATCATGCAGGGTGCGTTGATGGTGTAGAAGCGTTCCAGCTTGGTGATCGGAAAGCGGTTGCCCGACAGCGGGCCGGCATTGCGGCCGGTCTGGTTGGCAATGCTCTGCGTGGTGTCGGTGCGCAGCGGCAGCGAACCGAAGAAGTTGTTGCGGTTCTGGTTGTAGTGGCCCGACAGCGAGAAGAAATCGTCGCCGCCCAGCGGCTGATAGATCTTCGCGTTGTACTGCTGCTTGGCAACCTTGCCATAGTTGTTGAACGGGTTGTCGTTGGTCGCGCGGCTGGCCGACGCGAACGCCCGCAGGCCGCTTTCGGTCAGATCGCCGGTTTCCACCTTCACGAAGATGCGCATGAAGTCGAACTCACCGGCCGAACCCGACAGCATGATGCCCATGTCGTGATCCGGCTTCTTCGAGCGCAGGTTGACGGTGCCGCCAACGGCCGAAGCGGTCGGGCTGTCAACATCGGTGGTGCCCAGGTTGACGTTGACCTGTTCGATCAGTTCCGGGTCGATCTGCTGGTTCGAATAGATCGCATAGTTGCCCGAATCGTTCAGCGGCACACCGTCAAACGTCAGGCTGATGCGGTCGGACGAGAACCCGCGGATCGAGAGCGTGCCGCCCGCCGAACCGTAAGCGTCGTTGTTCTGGAAGTTCACGCCCGGGATCTGGTTGATCGTGTCCAGAATGGTCTGGCCGGGGTTCTGGCGCTGGATATTCTCGGCCGTCAGAACGGCCTTGGCCTTCGACGTGTCGGGAGCGGACACGCCGCCAACTTCCTGGGTGCCGCTGCGGGTCCCGGTAACGATGATTTCCTTTTCGAAATCGACGGAACCGACCGACTGGGCGAACGCCGGGGTGGCAAGAGCGGCGACACCGATGGCAAGGCCACTGGTGGCGGCAGTCAGGGCAATGTTGAGACGCATGGCGAGGTAAATCCCTGTTATGGAACACTGAAACTGGCAGGACAGCCGCTCCGCGAATCGCAGATAGGCGCGGTCTGGCGACGCTCATACAGGCGCTGCGGGGTGGCTAGACACCCCCAATGTTACAGTTATGTGACGACCACGACCCCCGGATTGGCGGGAAATTCGGCAATCCTGAAACGTCATTTCGCGACACGCCTGCATGACGTAATGATCGTGCGCAAAGGCAGTCCGATCCGTGCTTTTCCAAACTGCGGGGCAAGTGCCGCTCGCGACGATTCTTGCTGCACTGCGGTATTTGTGCAACGCTGGCGGCGAAGGGGCTTAACTTGGCTGCGATCCACCATCACCACGCGGATGACAATCCGCACGCATCCGTGCCGGGGCTAGGCCATCACCACCACCCGCCGCCCGGCAATCACGGCCCCGCGTTCGCCATCGCGGTGACGCTGAATGCCGCGTTCGTGGTGGCCGAAGTCATTGCCGGATACATCAGCGGATCGACCGCGTTGCTGGCGGACGCCGGACACAACCTGGGCGATGTCCTGTCGCTGCTGCTGGCGTGGGGGGCCAGCGTCCTGGCGGCGCGGCCTGCGCCTGAGCGCTATACTTACGGCTTCAAGAACACCTCGATCCTCGCGGCGATCGCCAATGCGGCGCTGCTGTGGTTTGCGCTGGGCGCGGTGCTGGTCGAAACGCTCCGCCGGCTGTTCGATCCGCAACCGGTGGCGGGCGGGATCATGATGATCGTGGCGGCCGTGGGCATCGCGATCAACCTGGGTTCTGCGCTGCTGTTCATGCGCGGCAGCAAGGGCGACCTGAACTTGCGCGCGGCGTTCCTGCACCTGCTGGCCGACGCAGTGGTTTCGGCCAGCGTGGTGTTTGCCGGCCTCGCGATCCTGCTGACGGGACTGAGCTGGATCGACCCGGTGGCCAGCCTGATCATCACCGTCGGGCTGGGCTGGACCAGCTGGGATTTGCTGCGCGATGCGGTCCGCATGGGCCTGCTGGCGGTACCGCGCCACATCGATGAAGCGGCGGTGCGCGCGGTCCTGCTGGAACAACCCGGTGTGACCGCGCTGCACGATCTGCACATCTGGCCGATGAGCACGACCGAAACCGCGCTGACCGCGCACCTCGTGATGCCGGGTGGCCATCCCGGCGATGCGTTCCTGCGCGAACTGGGTGAAGTGCTGGCGCACGGTCACCGGATCGATCACGCGACGATCCAGATCGAATGCAGCGCCGCCGATTGCGCATTGGTCCGCCACCACCCACATTAGCCGGAAGGTTGCATAAGGATCCTGGAATGACTTCACGTTTCTGGCTGGCCGCCGGCCTTGCCACGGTTGCCATCACCGCCCCCGCTCTTGCTCAGGATGACCACAAGCCCCTGTTCCAGGCCCGCTATACTGAACTGCGCACCGCGCTTCAGGCGAAGGACACGGCCACCGCCCGCGCGATCCTGGCGCCGGGATACGAGTTGACCGATATTCGCGGCGAAGTGCAGAACGCCGATGCCATGCTGGAACGCACAGGCCGGATGCCGGGCGGCGCATCGCCCTCGTTCGCCACCGAAGTTCTGGCCGCCACGGTCAATGGCCCGCTCGCCACGGTCGAGCAGAAGCTGAGCGCCGGGATGACCCGCCCCGGCAGCGATGCCAAAATGGAACTGGAAGTCACGTCGACCGACACCTGGGTCCGGCAGGGTGAAACATGGCTGCTGTGGCGCAGCAAGCAGACCGAAATGATCGTCAAGCGTGACGGCGAAGTGATGTTCAGCCAGAAAAACTGAAGCGCCGGGTTTTAGCGGGTGGCCGCCGTGGACGGTCGAGGCGGCGTCAAGCCGCCTCTTCCTGGGCCTTCACCACGCGGATCGGCTCCTTGCGCCCTTCGACCACGTCCTTGTCCACCACCACTTCGGCGATGTCCGTTTCGGTCGGGATATCGAACATCGTGTCGAGCAGCAGCCCTTCGACGATCGAGCGCAGCCCGCGTGCGCCGGTTTTCCGGTCGATCGCCTTTTTCGCGATCGCTTCCAGCGCGTCGTCGGTAAACGTCAGCGTGACGTCTTCCAGTTCGAACAGCTTGGCATATTGCTTGATCAGCGCGTTCTTCGGTTCGCGCAGGATCTGGACCAGCGCCTCGATGTCGAGGTCTTCCAGCGTGGCGATCACCGGCAGACGGCCGACGAATTCGGGGATCAGGCCGAACTTCAGCAGATCTTCCGGCTCAGCCTTTTGCAGCAGTTCGCCGACTTTGCGCTTTTCCGGATCGGCCACATGCGCGCCGAACCCGATCGAGCGCTTTTGCAGCCGGTCGGAGATGATCTTTTCCAGCCCCGCAAACGCCCCGCCGCAGATGAACAGGATGTTGGTGGTGTCCACTTGCAGGAACTCCTGCTGCGGATGCTTGCGCCCGCCCTGCGGAGGCACGCTGGCGGTGGTGCCTTCCATCAGCTTGAGCAGGGCCTGCTGCACGCCTTCGCCCGACACGTCGCGGGTGATGCTGGGGTTTTCCGCCTTGCGGCTGATCTTGTCGATCTCGTCGATATAGACGATCCCGTGCTGCGCCTTCTCGACGTTGTAGTCGCTGGCCTGGAGCAGCTTGAGGATGATGTTTTCGACATCTTCGCCGACATAGCCCGCTTCGGTCAGCGTCGTGGCGTCGGCCATCGTGAAGGGCACGTCGAACGTCTTGGCCAGGGTCTGCGCCAGCAGCGTCTTGCCGCACCCGGTCGGCCCGACCAGCAGGATGTTGGACTTCGACAGTTCAACTTCGCCGCCCTTGCCGCTGTGCTTGAGGCGCTTGTAGTGGTTGTGCACCGCCACCGACAGCACGCGCTTCGCCCGGTCCTGCCCGATCACGTAATCGTTCAGTGTTTCGAAGATGTCCATCGGGGTGGGAACGCCGCCGTCCTTCTTGCCGGCGATGCCCGCTTTGGTCTCTTCGCGGATGATGTCGTTGCACAGTTCAACGCATTCATCACAGATGAACACCGTCGGGCCGGCAATCAGCTTGCGCACTTCGTGCTGCGATTTGCCGCAGAAGCTGCAATACAGCGTGCTCTTGGCGTCAGATCCGGTCAGTTTGGTCATGCGCTTTCCTAATGCCCCTCGCCCGGAAGGGACTCGCCCCGGAGTGTAGCCCGGCGCGTTCAATTTTCAATCCTGCGCCGTAGCGCGTGTCATATTGCGGTCACCTGAAGCGGCACGGTGGACGAATCGTTACCGTGCCGCGTCGGGGTTACCGCTCGGTTCAGTCCGGCGCGCCGCCCGTGCCAGACTGGATGCCCACCGCATCGCTATCCGGACGTGCTTCAAACACCTTGTCGACCAGACCAAACGCCAGCGCCTCGTTCGCGTCGAGCCAGTTGTCGCGGTCCACGGCGGCTTCGATCTCTTCCAGGCCCTTGCCGGTATACTTGGCATAAAGCTCGTTCAGCCGCTTGCGCAGCCGCAGGATTTCGCGGGCCTGGATTTCGATGTCGCTGGCCATGCCGCGCGCGCCGCCAGACGGCTGGTGGATCATGATCCGCGCCTGCGGCAGCGCAATGCGCATCCCCGGTTCGCCTGCCGCCAGCAGGAAGCTGCCCATCGAACAGGCCTGACCGATGCACACGGTCGACACGCGCGGGCGGATGTATTGCATCGTGTCATGGATCGCCAGACCCGCCGTGACGACGCCGCCCGGCGAGTTGATGTACATCGAAATATCCTTGCTAGGATTTTCCGATTCCAGGAACAGCAACTGCGCGACGATGACCGAGGCCATATGGTCCTCGACCTCACCGGTCACGAAAATGATCCGTTCACGCAGCAGGCGCGAATAGATGTCAAAGCTACGTTCGCCGCGGCTGGACTGTTCGACCACCATCGGGATGAGCGCACCGGTAATGGGGTCGCGGGTGAACTTGCCTTGGGCGCTGGGCGAACCGAACAGATCGATCATGGGTTTCCTCGTTGATTGGCCTGCCTATGTCGTCCCTGTCGCGCCGATGTTCAAGGGCGTTAACCGATTGTCTCACGCGGTTCCCGGCTGACCGGGCGGAGATCGTCCAATCGACTGCTCGACACCGCGCCGACGGCAAACTAGCCTGCACCCCAGACAAGGGGGCGTCCGATGCGTTATCATATCCTGCCGTTGCTGGCTGTGTTGTCCGGCTGCGCGGCGCTGCCGGTGGTACCGCGCAGCGATCTGTCCACGCCCACCGGGCAGGTTTCAGCCTATCTCCAGCGGATCGAGGCGGTGGATGACACCGGCCCGGCGATTGGCGCGGTCATCGCGATCAACCCCGACGCCCTGAAACAGGCGCAGATCGCGCAAGGCATGGCCGGAGCGCTGGCGGGCAAGGCGGTCTTGTTCAAGGACAACATCGAAACCGCCGATCCGATGCCCACCACTGCTGGCTCACTGGCACTGAAGGACAACGTGACCGGGCGCGATGCGCCGCTGGTCGCGCGGCTGCGCGAACGGGGCGTGGTGATCCTGGGCAAGACCAACTTGTCCGAATGGGCCAACATCCGCTCCCCCAATTCGCAATCGGGGTGGAGCGCGGTCGGCGGGCAGACCCGCAACCCCCATGCGATTGACCGCAACCCGTGCGGATCATCCAGCGGCAGCGGCGCGGCGATTGCGGCGGGGATGGCGTGGGCCGCAATCGGGACCGAAACCGACGGTTCGATCACCTGCCCTGCCAGCGTCCACGGGATCGTCGGGTTCAAGCCCACCGTCGGCCTGATCAGCCGCACCCATATCGTGCCGATCAGCCACAGCCAGGACACGCCTGGGCCGATGACCACCACGGTCCGGGACGCCGCGCTGCTGGTCAGCGCCATGGCCGGGTCCGATCCGCTTGATCCCGCCACCGCCCGCGCGGACCTGCATGCCGGGGATTTTGCCGCCGGGATCGAGGCTGCCAGTCTGGCGGGCGTGCGGATCGGGGTGCTGCGCAAACAGGCCGGTAACGACGCGCGGGTGCTGGCGGTGTTCGATTCTGCGCTGGCGGACCTGACCGCCGCCGGGGCGGTGCTGGTCGAGGTGCCGTTTGAATGGGACAACGCCCTGTTCCGCGATGAAGGGCTGGTGCTGTTTTATGAACTCAAGCACGATCTGACGGCCTATCTGGCGGGGCTGCCGGGCAATCCGCCGGTGCGTTCGCTGGCCGACGTGATCGCGTTCAACACCGCCAATGCCGCCACCGAACTGCGCTGGTTCGGGCAGGAAACGTTTGAACGATCGGACAAGCTGACGGACCGGGCGGCCTATGCCAAGGCGCGCGAAAATTCGCTGCGGCTGGCGGGCAAGGACGGGATCGACAAGCTGCTGGCCCAGCATCAGGTGACGCTGCTGGTCACGCCGACCGAAGGCCCGGCCTGGCCGATCGACTATGTCACCCGCGCCAGTGCCCTGCCGGGCATCGGGGCCGGTTCGCTGGCCGCAGTGGCCGGCTATCCGCACCTTTCGGTGCCGATGGGGGCCGTTGAAGGGATGCCGGTGGGCCTGTCGATCATGGGGGCGCAGTGGCAGGACAAGGCCGTGCTCCACGCCGGCGCCGCCTATGAACGCGCGCGCACCGCCGCCATTCCGGTCGCCACCTTGAAACGGTGGGGTGAATGAGCGCACTGCGCATCCCGCAAGGCACGGTGCTGTTCCGGCCAGAGGCGGAATGCGCCGGGTTCGTGCTGGTCCACGCCGGTTCGGTCAAAGTATCGCTGACCGCTGAAAATGGCCGGGAGATCGTGCTCTATCGCGTCCGGCCGGGTGAGATCTGCCTGCAAACCTTTGGCTGTCTGGTCAATCACACCCGCTATTCTGCTGAAGGGGTGGCCGAAACTGACCTGGAACTGGAAGTGATCCCGGCGGGCGAGTTTCGCCGCCGGGTGGCGGAGGACAGCCCGTTCCGCGAACACCTGTTCACCGCCGTCGCCGCCCGCTTTGCCGATCTGGAGCGGCTGGTGGAAGACGTTGCCCTGTCCAGCGTGACCGAACGGCTGGCCCGCGCACTGCTGCGGATGGCGGGCGACAGCATGATGATCGATGCCACCCACGAAGCGCTGGCAACCGAGATCGGCTCTGCCCGCGCGGTCATCAGCCGCCAGTTGGGGGCGTTCCAGCGCGACGGCCTGATCGAGATCACCCGCGGCCATATCGCGCTGCGCAATCGCCCGCGCCTGCAAGACCTCGCCCATCTGGCCGACTGAAATATATTTCGCGCTGTGTGACTATGTCACCGACACCGCCGCCCGGCCATGCCACAACCACCGTGTCGCAATTCAAGAAGGGTGAACACCATGGCTCGCAACGAAGGCTCCATCGACCGCGCAGTGCGGATTTTCCTCGGCATTTTCCTGATCGGCATGGCGCTGTCCGGCGTCACCGCATGGGGCTGGGTTGGCGTGGTGCCACTGCTGACCGGGCTGATCGGCGTTTGCCCGGCCTATGCGATCTTCGGGATCAACACCTGCAAGGTCCGCTGATCCGGAGGGGCGCCCTGGGTCGCACCGGCACAGCAGAACGGCCTGGCGCAGGGTAACCCGCGCCAGGCCGTTCGCTTGTTCGTTCGGCCGAATGGCCGGAAGCTTACTTCTTCGGCGCAGCCTTCTTGGCGGGAGCCTTCTTCGCCGGAGCGGCTTCAGCGTCGCCTTCAGCCTTGGCAGCAGCCTTCTTCGGCGCGGCCTTCTTGGCGGGCTTGGCTTCTTCGGCAGCGGCTTCAGCCGGAGCGGCTTCAGCTTCGGCCTTGTCAGCCTTCTTCTTGGCCGGAGCCTTCTTCGCGGGCTTGGCCGGAGCGGGAGCCGCACCGTCTTCCGCTTCGATTGCGGCCTGCAACTCGTCGCGGGTCACTTCGCGTTCCGTGACTTCGGCCTTGTCGAACAGGAAGTCGACGACCTTGTCTTCATACAGCGGCGCGCGCAGCTGGGCGGCGGCGAGCGGGTCCTGCTGGATGTATTCGGCAAAGCGCTGGCGGTCTTCCGGGCGATACTGCTGCGCGGCCTGCGCCAGCAGCATCTGCATTTCCTGCGCGGTCACTTCCACGCCGTTGGCCTGGCCGATTTCCGACAGCAGCAGGCCGAGACGGACCCGGCGCACCGCGATTGACTGATAATCAGCCTTTTCGGCTTCGATTTCCTTCAGCGCGGCTTCGGTGTCTTCCTCGTTCTGCGCTTCCTGGAGCAGCTGCTGCCAGATCTGGGCGAATTCGGCTTCGACCATGCTGGGCGGAACTTCGAAGTCATGACCGGCGGCCAGCACGTCAAGCAGCTGACGCTTCATCTGGGTGCGGGTCAGTCCGGCCGTTTCCTGTTCAAGCTGGCCGCGCAGCAAGCCCTTGAGCTGCTCCATGCTTTCCAGCCCCAGGTTCTTGGCGAACTCGTCGTCCAGCTTGGCTTCGCCGGCAACCTTCACCGCCTTGACGGTGATGTCGAACGTGGCGTCCTTGCCCTTGAGGTTTTCCGCCGGATAATCAGCCGGGAACGTCACGGTGATGGTCTTTTCCTCACCTGCCTTTGCGCCCACCAGCTGCTCTTCGAAGCCGGGGATAAAGCGGCCAGCGCCCAGTTCCAGCGCGGTGTCCTGAGCGGCACCGCCGTCGAATTCCACGCCGTCCAGCTTGCCGACGAAGTCGATCACGACCTGATCGCCGGTTTCGGCCTTCTTGCCCTTCTTGGCATCGACGAAGTTCTTCATGCCCGAAGCCAGACGTTCCAGCTGCTCGGTCACTTCGGCGTCAGCCACGGCTACGGTCAGCTTTTCCAGCTTCAGCCCATCGAGCGAGGGCGCGGCGATGGTCGGCAGCACTTCCAGGCTGACGGTCAGTTCGGCGTCCTTGCCTTCTTCATAGCCTTCGCCCAGCGCAACTTCCGGCTGGGTGGCGGGGCGCAGCTTGTGGTCGGCGACCAGCTTGTCCATCGCATCGCGGATCGAGGTGTTCAGCGCTTCCTGGTGGATCGCCGGACCGTGCATCTTCCGGACCAGATTCGCCGGCACCTTGCCGGGGCGGAAACCGGGCATCCGCACTTGCGGAGCAATCTTGGTCACTTCGCCCTCGATCATGGCGGCGATGGCGCTCGCCGCGATCGTCACCGTGTAGGCGCGCTTCAAACCCTCGTTGGTGGTCTCGACAATCTGCATGACAATAGAAGCCTTCTCAATCACATCCGTCCCGCCGGAAATGGCCGGGCATACTGGTGCGGGCGAAGGGAATCGAACCCCCACATCTTACGATACTGGTACCTAAAACCAGCGCGTCTACCAGTTCCGCCACGCCCGCAGCCGACGAGAGCCCAAAACACCGGCCGCTGGGCTGCGGCCAGAAAAATCCGGAATCAAGCGCCGCCCCTTAGTGGCAAGGTTGCCAAAGGGCAAGCGCGCAAGGTGCCTAAGGCGCCAGCCCGAACAGCACCGCTGCCCGTTGCAGCAGCGACAGCGGCTCAGGCGCGGCCGTGCGGACCGTCGGCACCGGGCATTCCAGACAATAGGCCTGCGCCCCGCGCGTCCCCATCAGCCGCACCAGCTGATCGGCGGCCCGCGCGAATTGGACCTGCTGGCGCTCGGCTGCCAGTCCGGCAAAGTCACGCACCAGCACCCGTCCGCCGGCTTCATCATCGCCGCCCAGCCGTTCCAGCAGCGAGGCATAGGGATCGGCGGCGGTGCCATAATGGCGCGCGTGCCATTCGGTCAGCTTGGCCTGCCCGGCCACCCAGGCCACGGCATCGTCCAACCCGCCAAAGGCATCGACCAGCCCGGTCTGGCGCGCCGTGCCGCCATCCCAGACGCGGCCCTGCGCCAGCGTATCGACCTGCTCCACCGTCTTGCCGCGCGCTTTGCCGACCAGGGTCAGAAAGCGCGTGTAATTGCTTTCGATATTGGCCTGCAGCATCTGATCGACTTCCGGGGTCAGCCCGCTCAGCAAGTCCGGCTGGCCCGATAGCGCCGTGGTCCGCACGCCGTCGCCCTTCACGCCGTATGCGGCCAGCGTGCGTTCAAAGCTGGGCAGGATGGCGAAAATCCCGATCGAGCCGGTGATCGTGGCCGGTTCGGCAAAGATCCGCTGCGCCGGGGTGGATACCCAGTATCCGCCGCTGGCCGCGACATTGACCATCGACACGGCAATCGGCTTGCCCTTGGCCTTGAAGCGGTTGACCGCCGTGCGGATCTGTTCGGAGGCCATGACCGAGCCGCCGGGCGAATCGACCCGCAGCACCAGCCCGGCCGGATCATCCTCGGCAGCGGCATCGATCAGCGCGGCGATCCGTTCGCCGCCAGCCGTGCCGGGTCCGGCATCGCCATCGACGATCTCGCCCGCCACGGTCACCACCGCCACGGCCTTGCCGGGTTCCTTCTCCGGATGCGCCGCCAGCAGCGCAGCGGGCCGGGAATGGGCGAACGCACCGGGCAGGTCATCCATAGGGTCCTTGCCCGCAAGGGCCTTGACCCGCTCACCAAATGCCACCTGATCGCCGATCCGGTCGACCAGCCCCGCCGCCAGCGCGGCTTGTGCGGCATCGCCGCCGGATGCTTTCAGCCAGCCGACCGGATCACCCGTGACCCGGGCGATATCGGCCTTGGGGCGGGCCTTCTTCACATCGGCCTGCCAGGCCTCCCAGATCGCGGCATAGATCGCGCGGCGGGCCTGCTTGGATGCTTCGGACTGGCTACCGTAAAGGTAAGGCTCCACCGCGTCCTTGAACGTGCCGACGCGGTAGACGTGGGTGTTGATCTTCAGCTTTTCGAGCAGCGGCCCGAAATAGAGGCGGTTGCCGCCCGGCCCCATAACGAACGCGCCGCCCAGCGGATCGACCCAGACTTCGCTGGCATGGGCCGCCAGCATCACGCCGTCGTCGCTGTAGCCCACTGCCCAGGCCAACACCGGCTTTTTGGCGGCGCGAACCGTGTCGAGCGCTTCACCCAGTTCCTGCATGTGAACCAGCCCGCCGCCCGTAAACCGCGACAAATCGAGCACCACGGCCTTGATCCGGTCATCGGTGGCTGCCAGCCGGATCGCGCGGGCCAGATCGCGAGCGCGATATTCCTTCATCGGCGCGTCACTCGACAGCAGCGCCTCAAACGGGTCCTGCACGCTGGGTTCTTCGACCACCGCGCCGTCCAGTTTCAGCAGCAACGCGCCGTCCTGCACCCGTCCGGCGCTGGGCCGCGCGGTCAGCACGGCGTAAAGCCCGAAGAAAAACAGCAGCATCAGCAGCAGGACCAGCGCGTCCTTGATTGCGACAAGCAGGTGCCAGACCTTGCGGGCAAAAACCATCCGGGTTCCTTAGGATTGCGTCGCATCCGCCATAGCACCCACGGGCCCAATGGCGAGTCCACCATCGACCAAGCGCAATTGTCCACCGGCAAAGGGGTTTTTGGTGCTTGAGCCAAGCCGCTGCGGTGTCTATTACACCGTCTTCAATGACATCGCCAGATACCCGCCCGCACCAAGGCAGCCCGGACCGCTATCCAGCCGGTTCCGCCGCCTTCCCGCACCGTGACCTGACGGGGCTGGCCGGACTCGCCCCGTGGGAGCTGCTGTACCTGCTGGATGAGGCGCAGCAGTGGGTCGAACTCAACCGCCAGTCGCACAAGCGGGTGGACCGGTTGAAGGGGCTGACGATCATCAACGCCTTCTTCGAAAACTCCACCCGCACGCTGCTGTCGTTCGAGATTGCAGGCAAGCGGCTGGGCGCGGACGTCGTCAATATGCACGCCGCGCAATCGAGCGTGAAAAAGGGCGAAACGCTGATCGACACGGCGATGACGCTGAACGCGATGCACGCCGATGCGATCGTGATCCGGCACCAGTCATCGGGCGCGGTCCAGCTGATCGCGGACAAGGTCGATTGCCCGGTGCTCAACGCCGGGGACGGCCAGCACGAACACCCCACGCAAGGGCTGCTCGATGCGCTGACGATCCGCAACGCCAAGGGCGAGATCGCCGGCCTGAAAATCGTGATCTGCGGCGATATCCTGCATAGCCGGGTCGCGCGGTCGAACATTCACTGCCTGACCACGCTGGGCGCCGACGTGCGCGTCTGTGCGCCCCCCGCGCTGATGCCCGCCGATATCGAGGCGCTGAAAGTCACTCCGTTCCACGATTTCAATGCGGCGCTGGCCGGGGCCGACGTGGTGATGATGCTGCGGCTGCAACAGGAACGGATGGAGGGGCAGTTCATCCCCTCCCCCCGCGAATACCGCCACCTGTTCGGGTTGTCGCTGGATCGGCTGGCCCGGGCGAAACCCGATGCGATGGTCATGCACCCCGGCCCGATGAACCGCGGGATCGAGATCGACAGCAATGTCGCCGATCTGGCTGACCGCTCGCACATCACCCGGCAGGTCGAAATGGGGGTCGCCATCCGCATGGCCTGCCTTGACGTGCTGACCCGCAAGGCGCGCGGGCTGGAGGGCTGGGCATGAGCAATCCGGGGCCCATCACTTTCACCACTGGCCGGATCGTGCTGGCCAGCGGCGAACCCGTATCCGGCGCGCTGCGCGCGGCTGACGGACGGATCGTGGCGCTGGGCGATGTCGCGCCCGAACCCGGCGATACGGTCATCAATGCCAGGGGCGCACTGATCGCGCCGGGGCTGGTCGATCTGGGCGTGTTCACGATCGACAAGCCCGCGTTTCACTTTGGCGGGATCACCCGCGCAGCGCTGATGCCGGACCAGAACCCGCCGCTCGACCGGCCTTCGACCGTGCGTTACGCTGCGCAATCGGGCAAGCCGGACTTGTGGGTTCACCCGCTCGCTGCCGCGACGCGCGGACTGGAAGGGCGCGAGCTGGCCGAACTGGCGCTGATGCGCGAGGCTGGTGCCAAGGCCGTCTCGACCGGGCGGCGCTGGATTGCGGATTCGGGCACGATGCACCGCTTGCTGTCCTATTGCGCGATGCTGGGCCTCACCGTGATCACCCATGCCGAGGATGGCGGGCTGACCGGCCACGCCGTGGCGACCGCAGGCGAAATGGCCACCCGGCTGGGTCTGCCCGCTGCCCCGCCAGAGGCTGAGGCGCTGGCGATTGCGCGTGACCTGACGCTGGCCGGGATGACCGGCGCGCGGCTCCATTTCCGGCAAGTCACCACCGCCCGCGGCCTGGCGCTGGTGCGCGCAGCCAAGGCGCGCGGATTGCCGGTGACGGCGGGCGTCACCCCCGCGCATTTCATGCTGTCAGACATTGCCATCGGTGATTTTCGCACCTTCACCCGCCTGTCCCCGCCGCTGCGCAGCGAGGCCGACCGGCAGGCGGTGCGCGCCGCACTGGCCGACGGGACCATCGACGTGATCGCATCGGGCCACGATCCGCGCGGGCCGGAAGACAAGCGCCTGCCCTTTGCCGATGCCGAACCGGGCATGGCTGGCGCAGAAACGCTGCTGCCGCTGACGCTGGGGCTGGTCCGCGATGGAGTGATCGACATGGCCCGCGCCTTTGCGCTGATCGCCACCAACCCCGCGCGGCTGCTGGGGGTCAACGCCGGGCAGCTGGTGGCCGGGGCCGAGGCTGATATCGCCCTGATCGATCCGGACCGCCCGTGGGTGGTCGATTCGGACAAGATGGCCGCAGCGGCAGGCAACACCCCGTTCGACAAACAGGGCGTGCAAGGCCGCGTCACCGCGCTGTTCAAGGGCGGCAGCCCGGTCGGCTAGAGCAACGCAAAACCCCCGCCGCAATGCGACGGGGGCCTTGATGATCGCTAAGAAAAACGTCCGATCAGTGGCGACGGGCCATGGCCAGACCGTTGGGGTTCTTGGCCGGGGCGGGAGCGGCCTTCTTCGGCGCAGGCTTGGCGCGGGCCAGCATCGGCGCAGGCGCCTTGCCAACGGCGTTCGGCTGGGTTGTGTAAGCAAAGCACACGCCGCCGCGCGCCTTGACGCTGGAGCACATCCCCTGCGCGCCGGACGCGTTCAGTCCGGCGGCGGCAACGCGCCAGTAATCGCGGCCCTTCACCTTGGCGGGTGTGATGACCATGCGGAAGTTCTTCAGCTCCGGATTCTTGGCGGCATAGTAACCCCAGGCGCGGCGCGCGCCCTGCGGGCTCTTGAAGCTGCCCAGCTGGACCGCGTGTGCGCCGCCGGTGGCAGCCGCCATGCGATAGGCCGGAGCCGCCTTGGGCGCGGCCTTGGCCGCGGCCATCGTGCGCGGAGCGGCTTTGGCCTGATAGCGCGTCGGCAGCGCCTGCACGACCGGGTTGGAAACAAACGTCATCCCCGCCTGCTGCACCGCCGCCGGGGCAGGCGCGGCATAGACCGGGGCTTCGGCCGGTGCAGCGGGCACGGCTTCGACCGGTGCATAGCTGGCCAGTTCGGCTACTGCGGCCGGCGAAACATCGGCCACGGCCGGCAGTTCGGCCGGTGCGGCGGCATAGGCCGGGACCGGCGCGGGCGCAGCGGCCGCCACCAGCGGCGCGGCGCTGCGTTCGGCGGCAAGCTGTTCGGCCGCCGCGCTGTTCGCCAGCGCCAGCGTAGCCGGCTGGCCCGGATCGGCGCGCAGCGGGGCGCTCAGCAGTGCGGCGATGCGCAGTTTGTGATCTTCCGGCCTGGCCTTCATCGCCCAGTCCGAAATGCGCCCATCGACCAGATTGGCGGGAACGTCCTGCGCCACCATCGTGCGCGCTTCGCGCCAGCGGCCATCCAGCGCATAGGCATAGGCCAGGTTCTGGCGCACCTTGACGGAGTTTTCACCGCCACGCAGCGCGTCGGCCAGCACGGCCACCCCCCGGCTCGATTCGCCCGACAGCGCCAGCGCCAGCCCCAGGTCGCTGGCCGGAATGGCATCGCGCCAGTCATCCAGAATGGCCACGGCCGCGCGGGAATTGCCTGCCGCAACGTTCGCCAGCGACAGCGCCAGCGCGGTCTTGCCGGTGTTGTCGCCCAGCTTCATCGCATCGTCCAGCGTGGTCACCGCCGATTCGAACCGCCCGGCCCGCAAGTAGGCCTGCCCCAGCAGCGCCCGGTAGGACGGCTCGCGCGGGTTGCCCGCGACCGCCGTTTCGGCCAGCGCAATCGCCTTGTCGATCTGGCCCTTGCCCAGCGCCACTTGCGCGGCAGCCAGCGATTTGTCCGGGCTGGGCTTGGCGACCACTGCGCCGGAAAACGATCCGCCCGCAATGGCGATTGCGGCGATGGCGCCGACAAGTCCAAGCGGCAGGGCGGTGCGACGGATGCGATTGACAGTCATGGGAAATCTCCCCTTTTCGTCCAGAAGTCGTTAGCTGCGCTGTTGCTTGACCAGTTGAGCGGCCAGCGCGGAAATATCGGGCAATTCATCAAGCAGGCGATCGAGTGCATCGGTCACCAGCTGCTGCGCACTGCGGTTGCGAACCGTGCAGGCCAGCCGCAGTTTGAGGTGACGTTCGGCATCGACCCGCAGCGTGAACGCGGCGCGGCGGCCGTCGGCCAGCGCTGACCGGCGCGGCTTCGCCACCCGGCGCACCGCTTCGCGCTGCTGCCGCACCACTTCGGGCACGGCTGGCGCAGGAATCGGCGCTTCGGGCACGATGGCGACAATGTCTGCCTGGACCGGAACATCGCGCGGTGCCGCTTCAACGGCGGGCGGCACGTCATGGCCCATGTCGTTCCAGCCCAGATCGTCCAGCTGCCGGGCAGCCGAATCCTGGCTGAACGCCGTATCGTGGATGAGCGGCCCAAGCTGCGGACGCATCGCCGGGCGGGCTGCACCCTTGCGGGCCAGCAGGCGCGGGCTGAGTGAAGCAAAGGCTTTCGGTTCGGTCATGCCCCCCGGCACTCCGATCAGGAACCGGCCACGCGGCGGCCGAAGCCACCAGCGGGACGGTGCGCACCGGGAACCATCGTCATGCTGGTCGGCGCGGCGAACACGGTCCGGCGGAAGTTCTTTTCCAGGCGATCCGAAATGTAGCTCCACAGCGCGGTGACTTCCGCTGCGCTGCGGCCGTTGGGATCGACTTCCATCACCGTGCGGCCATCGATCATCGAGGCGGCGAAATCGGTGCGGTGGTGCAGTGTGACCGGGGCCACGGTGCCATGCTGCGACAGCGCAACGGCGGCTTCCGATGTGATCTTGGCCTTGGGGGTCGCCGCGTTGACCACGAAGATCAGCGGCTTTCCGGCGCGTTCGCACAAGTCCACCGTCGCCCCCACAGCGCGCAGATCATGCGGGCTGGGCCGGGTCGGCACCACGATCAGTTCGGCGACCGAAATCACGCTCTGGATCGCCATCGTGATCGCGGGCGGGGTATCGATGACGGCCAGCTTGAAGCCCTGCTGGCGCAGGACCGCCAGATCCGCCGCCAGCCGCGCCACTGTGGTCTGGGCAAAGGCGGGATATTCCGCCTCACGCTCGTTCCACCAGTCGGACAGCGAACCTTGCGGATCGATGTCGATCAGGACAACCGGGCCGGCGCCAGCGCGCTGGGCCTGCACGGCGAGATGCCCGGACAAGGTTGTCTTGCCTGATCCACCCTTCTGCGATGCCAATGCGAGTACGCGCAAAACCAAATCCCCCTTAACTGCGGCAATTCCAAATAGACCTGCCGAGAGGGATCGCAGAACGTTCCTAATTTAGGGTTAACACGCGACTGGTCCGATTGGGGAAGACCCTCATCCGTTACCAGAAAACATCTGTTAACCCGGCCTTCACTATGCCAGTTAACCCTGACATCAGGGCGATGGCTTACCATCGGTCGTCCGGGGCGCCCGCAGGGGTTAACCGGCAGCACCAGTTACGGGGATTTCGGCATGAACCGCAAAATCGCATGGAGCGCCGCACTGGCCGCCGCCGGGGTGATTCTCTCACCCGCCGCGCTGGCTGATACCAAGGCCGGGGTCGATGCCTGGACGCGCGGTGATTTTCCCGCTGCGGTCAAGCAATGGCAGGCCAGCGCCGCGCGCGGCGATGCCGATGCGCAGTTCAATCTGGGTCAGGCCTACAAGCTGGGCAAGGGCGTCAAACCGGATCTGGTTCGGGCCGAAGAATACTTTGGCAAAGCCGCCGCGCTGGGTCATCTGCAGGCGTCGGACAACTATGGACTGCTGCTGTTCCAGCGGGGTGAACGCCGACAGGCGCTGCCGTTTATCCGGGCAGCGGCGGATCGCGGCGATCCGCGCTCGCAGTACCTGCTGGGAATTGGTCATTTCAATGGCGATATCGTGCCCAAGGACTGGGTCCGCGCTTATGCGCTGGTCAGCCTGGCCCAGCAATCCGGGCTGGAACAGGCCCGCACCGCGCTGACCCAGATGGATCAGCATGTCCCGCTGGCGCAGCGCCAGGAAGCGGTTGCGCTGTCTGCCGAACTGCAAAGCCAGACCGAGGCCACCCGCGCCCGGCAGTTCGCATCGGCCGATCTGGGCAATTCGATCCCCAATGTCGCGGCGGCTCCGCCCGCCAGTGTGGCGCCCGTCACCGTGCCGCGCGCGCCCACCGTTGCGGCAGCAACGGACGCAGTCGCCCATGCCAGCCGCGTCGCCGGAACCGATAGCCCCGCTACCGCCGGGGCAGACTATGCCCGCCCGGCAGCAGCCACCCCGCCCCCGGCCACCACGGCTGTCCGGCCAGCCATACAGCCGCCCCGGCCGGTCACCGCGCCCGTTGCTGCGCCGACCACCGCCAGCGGCCCATGGCGCGTCCAGCTGGGTGCGTTCGGGGTTGCGGCCAATGCCGATGCGCTGTGGGCACGGCTGCGGCTGCGTCCGGAACTGGCGGGACATCCCCGGATCAACGTGGCGGCAGGTGCGGTCACCAAGCTTCAGGCGGGCGGGTTCGCCAGTGAGGCCGCCGCCAGGGCAGCATGCACCAAACTGGTCGCCAGCGGCTTTACCTGCATCCCCGCGCGCAACTGACCTGAGCGGACGCGCAAATGCCAGTTGCTATTGCGATCTATTCGCATTACACCGTCGCGACTCTACAAAAAGAGGGCTGCGATGTTCATCTGCGTCTGCAATGCCATTCGTGATACCGACTTGCGCGCCACCGCGCGGCAGTGCGCTGGCGGCGTCGATGCCGTCTATGCCTGCATGGGCAAGGCCCCGCAGTGCGGGCAGTGCCTCGACGAAGCCGCCGAAATCCTGATCGAAGAACGGGAACTGGCCCGCGCGGAGCAATTGACACCCGCCTGACCAGCGCGGGCCACGGCCTTCCACTGCGTATGCCCCTGCTCTCTGCCCCTTGCCCCTGACCGCAGCGGGGCGCATATTCACGTCATTCCCGATCACAGGAGCATCCCATGAAGGGCGACCCGCAGGTCATCGAATTCCTCAACAAGGCGCTGCAGAACGAGCTGACCGCCGTCAATCAGTACTGGCTGCATTACCGGATGCTCGACAACTGGGGCGTGTCGAAACTGGCCGCGCACGAACGCCACGAATCGATCGACGAGATGAAGCACGCCGACCAGCTGGCGGAACGCATCCTGTTCCTGGGCGGCCTGCCCAATTTCCAGTCGATGGGCCGGCTGCGGATCGGCGAGACGGTCGAGGAAATCCTGAAAGCCGATCTGGCGCTGGAACACGATGCCCTGCCGCTGCTGAAAGACGCCGTGGCGCATTGCGAAACTGTGCGCGACTATGTCAGCCGCGACCTGTTCGGTGCGATCCTTGCGAGCGAGGAAGAGCATGTCGATATGCTGGAAACCCAGTTCGAGATGATCGAACGGATGGGCCTGCAGAACTACATCCAGCTGAACAGCGCCCCGCCGGAGGACTGATCCAGACCTATTTCTTCGTCGCGAACGGGTTCTTGGCGGTGCGCAAGGTCAGCCGCACCGGAACCGCATCAAAGCCCAGTTCGCGGCGAATGCCGTTGATCAGATAGCGCTGATAGCTGGTCGGCAGTTCATCCAGCCGGGTGCCGAACAGCACGAAGCCGGGCGGGCGGGTCTTGGCCTGCGTGATATAGCGCAGCTTGATCCGCTTGCCGCCGGGGGCGGGCGGCGGGTTCTTGGCCAGCGCATCGTCGAACCAGCGGTTGAGCGCCGCCGTGGGCACGCGCTTTGACCACGCGGCGCGCAGTTCGAACGCCGCCGCGATCAGTTCATCCAGCCCTTTGCCGGTCCGCGCCGAAACCGCCAGCAACGGCAGCCCGCGCACTTGCGCCAGTCCTTCGTCGAGCGCGGCGCGCACGCCATTGTACAGGCCCGATGCCCCTTCGGCGACATCCCACTTGTTGATCGCGATGATCAGCGCGCGGCCTTCTTCCAGCACCATCGACGCGATTTTCAGATCCTGATGTTCCAGCCCGCGCGTGGCGTCGAGCAGCAGCACGACCACTTCGGCAAAGTCGATCGCGTGGCGCGCATCGGCCACGGCCATCTTTTCCAGCTTGTCGATCACTTGCGCTTTCTTGCGCATCCCGGCCGTGTCGATCAGCCGCACCGGGCGTTCCTCGCCGCTGGCGGGATCGGTCCACATCCAGTCGACCGCGATCGAATCGCGCGTGATCCCCGCTTCCGGGCCGGTCAGCAGCCGGTCCTCGTGCAGCATCGCGTTGATCAGCGTGGACTTGCCCGCGTTCGGACGCCCGACGATTGCCAGCTTGAGCGGCGCGGACGGATCATGCTCTTCGCCGTCCTCGTCCACTTCAAACGGCTCGAATTCGGGCTGCTTGTCGTCGAGATGCGGCATCAGCGCCTCGAACAGGTCGGCCAGACCCTGCCCGTGTTCGGCCGACAGCGGCACCGGATCGCCCAGCCCCAGCGCGAAGGATTCATACAGGCCATGGTCGCCCGCCTTGCCCTCGGCCTTGTTGGCAACCAGCACCACCGGCACGGTCGACTGGTGGAGATAGCGGGCGATTTCCTCGTCCAGCGGGGTCAGCCCGGCGCGCGCGTCGATCACGAACAAGGCAAGGTCCGCGCCCTGCAAGGCGGCTTCGGTCTGCTGGCGCATCCGGCCGGGCAGACTGGCCTCATCCTCGTCCTCCCACCCGGCGGTGTCGACGATGATGAAATCCAGCCCAAGCAGGTGCGCCTCACCAAACCGGCGGTCGCGGGTGACCCCCGGCTGATCGTCGACCAGGGCGAGTTTCTTGCCCACCAGCCGGTTGAACAGCGTGGATTTGCCCACATTCGGGCGACCAATGATGATTACTTGCGGCAATGCCATGCGCCGCACCTGACCGCACCGGCAACAATTTGCAAGGATTTGCAGCGCCACCGACAAATCGTTGCCGGTTTGTTTACCAAACCCCGCAGGCAGCCCCTAACCTTGTCCTGCCATACCCGTTGGCATGACGGGAAGATTTCTACTTGCGACAGGACTGGCAATCGCGGCGCTGGCAGCGCCCGTTTCAGCCGTGTCGGTCGGATTTGACGACAGCCGGCTGGTTTCCGGCGGGGGCAGCAGCCAGTTGCCGCCCTATCTGCAATGCGTGCCCTATGCGCGGCAGGTATCCGGGATCATGATCTTTGGCGATGCCCACACCTGGTGGGGTCAGGCCGCGGGCCGTTATGCGCGCGGGTTCACGCCCAAGCCGGGTGCGGTGATCGCATTCAAGCCGCACGGCAATTCGCGGCTGGGCCATGTCGCCGCCGTCAGCAGAATCGTCGATTCGCGCACCCTGCTGATTCGTCACGCCAACTGGAGCCCGATCAACGGGCGGCGCGGGCAGATCGAAAACGACGTCAAGGTGATCGACGTGTCACCGGACAACGACTGGTCGGCCGTGCGCGTCTGGTATGCTCCGCTGGGACAGCTGGGCGGCACCCACTGGCCGGTGGAAGGGTTCATCTATCCGGCAAAGGCCAGGCAGGCTGAACGTCTGGCGATTCGCAACGTGGCGACCACAAGCCAGCGCAGCAACGATCCGATTGCCGATATCATCCGCCGGAAACTGGGCTTCTGAACCGGCGGCCAGCGCCTCGGCTCAGGCCTTGGCGACCGGCGCGCCCTCACCCAGGTCTTCGAACCAGGCTTCGACCGGGCCGTTGAGCTTGAGCGTCAGCGGCTGGCCCTTGCGGTCCATCGTCTTGCCGGCCTGCACCCGCACCCAGCCTTCGGAAATGCAATATTCCTCGACATTGGTGCGGACCACGCCCTTGAACCGGATTCCGACGCCGCGCTGCAGCTTGTCGGAATCGAAGTATTCGCTGCGCGGGTTGATCGCCAGACGATCAGGCGGAAGGTCGGGGCTGGCCGGGACGGCGGGCGCATCGGTGGGTGCGGGAGCGGGTGTGGTTTCTTCGGTCATGATTTGCGCCTCTAGATACTCATCGTGGCTTGTCAATTCGCACGAGCCTGTCTAATGGCCCGCTTCTCAAACGGAAGTGGGCGCGTAGCTCAGTGGTAGAGCACACCCTTCACACGGGTGGGGTCGCAAGTTCAATCCTTGCCGCGCCCACCATAAATGCCCTTGAAATATAGGGAATTTATGGATGGACCCACTTCCATTCCTCGGTCGCTCGCGACGTTTGGCGGCAAAAAAGGGGTCAATTCGACCCTCGCTCGTACAAAATCCGTACAACGTCAGGGCTCCTTTCTGAGCTTGAGCTTCGTCTTAATCTCGGCCTTCATGAGACCTCGCCTGAGCGCCTCATTGATCTTGGTCTCGGTGTCCTCGGCGTGCGTGTAGGTGTTCCGCATCAGGTTCAGGTCGGACCAGCCACCGAACGCGCCGGCTGCTTTCTCATCGACCTTCTCGCGAACATTCATCTCCTGGCCAAAGCCATGTCGCCCTGCCGGGTGAAATGGAATCTGCTCGATGCCCGCAGCCTTGCAGGCCTTGGCCCAAAGCTTCCGTGGCCCGCCACGGTCAGCATAACCAAACAGTCGGAGGTTCTCTGGCTTTCGCGACCAATCACGTGGGTAGATCTCGGGAAGTGCTGTGAGCTCTGCCATCACTTCGTCGGGCACGCGCAGCCAGCGATCCCCGTGGCCCTTGGCTCCGGGAATGCAGACCATGCCCTTGGCTTTGTTGATGTGCTTGCGGGGATGCATGGAGACGGCTTGGCTGATGCGCGCACCTGTCACGAACATGAGCAAGGCCAAGGCTCCCAAGCTCGGCGAAGCCTTCTGTCGAAACTTCAGCAGCCATTCCCAGCTCCCCGGCGGGTACTTCTTCCGGCCCGTGCTCTTGCGCTTGATGTCCTGCGCGACTTTCTCCTTCGGAGTGTAGCCACGCACCCGGAAGGCGATCCCGCTTTCGCTGTCGTTGATGTTGTTCAGAACCGCCCTGACCGGCGTCACGACCTGACGGGTCCAAGTGTCCGTTGAGCAATCCGGGTAAAGCTTCGGCCCGAGCTCTCGGACGACTTTGGGGCTGATGTCCTTGATTGGTGTGGCGCCAATCTGCTCCGTTATCGGTACGAGATATGCCGCCTCCTTGGGCTTGGCGTCATATTGGAGGACGGCGTCGGCGAAGGTGATGGTCTTTTCTTCCGGATCCTCGCCTAGCAGGTGGATGCGGATGACCCTTTGCTCTTCCTTCCGGCACCAGTCCCAAGCGCCCGGTTCCTCAGATGCACCAGTGCTGCATCGGTAGTATTCGGTGATCGGCGCGCCATTGTATTCGACACGGCCGCGCGCCCACCAGACCGCGCCGCGGGGATAAGGTTCGAGGGGCATTTCTTCTGGCTTTCGATGATGTGATCGAGCTGTTCAGGGGTGATCAGCATGACCCGGCCCACCTTGTGGCAAGCGCCCCAACGATGGGCCAAGTCGCGGAGTGTGCGCGGTTTGAGGATGATGCCTTTCTCGGCAAGCAGCTCAATCCATGCTTCGGGCGTTTTGGCGCGGTCCAGGATGGGTGTAAGCGTGGTCATTGCCCCGCTCCCTTCACCGAATTGCCCTGCGCTATGATGGACGGCATTTTGCTAAAGCGCTGCATGAGTGGCCTCCGGCTCGATCATGTTCGTCTGCACGAACTCCTCGACCGCATTTTCGGGAAGGAGAACCAAGCCATCGAGTTTGACGTGGCGGAGCTTTCGCCCGGCAATAAGTCGACGGATGCGGCCTTCGGGCCAACCTGAGCGCTGAACCATTTCGCGGACAGTCAACATTTGCATAGGGGTCAGATCCTTCGTATTCTGTGACATTGCCGCAGAAGGCGGTGATTAACCATGATTCGCAGCATAATACCCCTATAGTGGTATTTGGCAATATGGGTGGGCAGTGATGACGGTTGGCCAACGGATGTACGAAATTCGCCGCGATACCGGCCTCAACCAGACAAAATTCGGCAAGCTGGTCGGAATGTCGCAATCCGCTGTCGGCGTTTATGAAAGTGGCGAGCGTGATCCACCTGTGAGTGCAGTCGTGCGAGCCTGCCAGACGCGCGGGGTAGACCCAAACTGGCTGCTGTTTGGGTCCGGGATCATGTATCGGGAGACACAGTTAGAGCTGCTCGACCGCGCCATGCGACTGGGGAAGGACTTCACTATGAAGTATGAAGTCAATCCTACACGTGAAGGCGAAATCGAGCTGACAAAACTCTACTTCCAGTACCTGTTGGAGAATGGCACAATCTCAAACGAGATGGCCGACCGGCTGGCAAGGAGGGTTGCGGTCAATGAATGACAATGATCCGTTCGGCCCTGCCGAGCAACGCCTGCACAGCTTCATCGAGGACAGGTATCCCGACCGCGCTGCTGCCCAACGGACCATTGTTCGTCAATCGATCCATCAACGCACGCAACGAGAGCACGTCCGTTTCATTCTGCGGCTCTACGCTTCGATCATGAAGTGGATGAAGCCTTTGGTGCTGGCGATACTCTTTTTCGCCTCGGCCAGCTATTTTCTGCGCCTGTCTTCGCACGGGCTGTCGGCAATCATTCCAGCCGGTGACGAAGCATTGGCAGTCTTCCTCTTCGTGATCCTGTATACCTTTGAGCAGGTCTTCGGCCGTCTCGTTCGCCACGGTCAATTCTGGAATTTCAAGGAAGGTTGGCATCTTGAATTGAGCCCGGCATTCAAGCGAATGTATCGGGCCAGCCACCATTTGGTCCAGACGCGGCGAAGAGAGGGAACTCGCTGAGCTCCTGTAAAAACAGGCGCGTCTCCAAGTCCGAGCTTTGGAATCCAGGCAATTCGCACGGATCAACATTCAGATCCGCTAGCCCACCATTGACGAGAGCATACCGGTTTTGACCGCCGCACTCCGGACACCGGCGCGTTCGTTCTCGAACGCCTTTCAGGGTGAGGCGGTGACCGAACCACACGGCCAAATCCTTCGGCGCCGCCATCAATGTATAGCATCCTGCCCGGCATGCGATCTGGAGGTGCAGATCAACCGCTTCAGCCTCCTTGAGCGAAAGCAGGAGCAGTCGCGCCCGTTGCATCCGCCGCAAACTCGACTCGGTAAGAATTCTGGATTGCTCAGGCCAAGTGTTGAACAGCCGAGCGCCAGAGCGAAGCAGCCTCTGAGCCCATACCGTCTCGGCAAGCATGCAATCGATCCGGTTTGTATGGGTCTCAAGTACCCGGAACAGCGGCCAGGCGCCACGGCTGATCAGTCTGGCCATGTAGTGATATAGCTGTGCGTGCTCGGGATCTGGCCGAATTGCCTGACGCAAGTGCGATCGGATCCTACTCTTGAGTTCCGATGTCTGGCCAACATAGATCGCTGCGCCCGGCAAAATCCGCTCCAGATCGGCCGTCGTTGGATCGATGATTACATAGTTGGCGTAGGCCGAGGGCGGCACAAGCTCTGCGGTTTCAGTCGCTATCGCTTGGAATTTGGCGCGCAGTCCGTCCGAAATCAGAGGGGGCTTCGAGTGCATGCGATGATCCTTCTCGAGTTGTTGAACTCGACCTCATCATCGCCCCCTCCACTCCCGAACTTACCGCCGCCACGGCGACGGTGGGCAGTCTAATCGTTTTCAGGATACCGAGACTGATAGCGTTCGACAGGCGTGCGCCAGTTCAGGAAGAAGTCCAAAGGATCTTGTGTCCCGAGAAATTGTCGCGCGAGTGCCAGTCGATCCTGAACCCGTAGGCGCTCATCTGGGGAAAGCTGCTCTGCGCGTTGCTCGACCCCAGCCAGAAATCGCTCAACGGCCACGACCTCGCTCCAAGTTCCGATGATCGTCCGCAGGTCAGTGTCGCTTTCAACCTCTGATTGTCGGATCCGCCTTTTGTCTTCCTCGCGGTTGCGGCGGTCCTCTTCGATCAGCCATTGCTGATGCCTGATCTCCGCCTCGCGTTCCGCCTTTTCAAGCTCTTGAGCCAGTTTGGGAGCCATCGCCTCGATTTCTTGAGCAATCGCTTTGAGCTTCGGCCGCAGAGAGGCGGCTTTCGTTTCATCCCAGGTCCGTGAGAGGTTTACCCAGTGATACGGTGAATAGGCGAAGATCCGAAATCGTCCCGACGGAAGCTCTCTGGTGGTTGTCCAACTCCGATGGGAATTGCGGGAATGACGCCGTTCGAGCTCGACAGTGTCGCGCACATACTTGCCATTGAGATACCGGAGCGTGGCATTCTCCGGATATTCGAAAATGATCAGGCCGATGGCAATAGACCCGACGTACACAACCGTGGGCCGGTACGGCGACCAGTATCTCGTATGGTGCCAGTAATCGACCGCCGGCGTGTCGACATTGATCCGCCGCATCGATTCTTGGGTCGGCGCCATGACTACGCGATGCCCAATGGATTCGAGGGCGTTGAACAGGTCGTTTGCCAACGAAAGCCCCTTGTCGAGCCCCTCGCTCGACGTCACCACGTCGACCAGAAGCTTCTTGTAGGGCTTCAGATAATCCCATTCATCTATCTGCCTCGTTTTTTCGAAGTGCGCCTTGGCGCCACGAATGAGCCCATGGGTCCGGTCGCGGGGGATGCTCGGTTTCTTTCCGGAAGGCACCGGCGGCTTAGGCGGTTCCGACTTTGCCACCGGCGATCTCTCCCCTTCCTTGCTCCAATGGAGAGGATCGCCCGGTAGCGCGGCAGGCAACGGGGGCTGAGCCGGGGCCTTGCCGACAGCCACCTTTGCCCAGTAACCGCGCTCTGGCCGCGGCACGTTCAGCAAAGTGCACATTCTCGCCAGGTAGCTGCCAGACACGTCGAAGCGGGTAGCAACCTTGGTCATGGGCTCGGCCCAGACCAGCTTGTAGAGTTCTTCACGGGAGATCATGCGATTGCCTCATTGGCGGTGGTGCGGGCGCGATGGTATTACCGAGTGACGTAATGCAGCCCAAGCAACTCAAGTTGAATTTGAGCGGTAGCCGCGTAGAAAGTGCAGCCTGCCAATCCGCAGGCTGAAAAGTCAGCAGCCGAAGGGGCTATGGTCATTGGCAGCGTGGAGTTCTGATGGCCGGGGATTGGAGCGACGAACAAAATGACGCAATCGTCGCGGACTATTTCGCGATGCTCGCAGACGATCGAGCTGGCCGCAGCTACAACAAGGCCGCGCACAACCGGGTTGTGCAAGCCAAGACTGGGCGACCACGGGGCTCGATCGAATATAAGCACCAGAATATCAGCGCGGTCTTGAAGGCCCTGGGTGAGGACTGGATACCCGGCTACAAGCCAGCATTCAATTTTCAGACCTCGCTGATCGATGCCGTTGTGCGCGGACTTGATCGTGCGCCCGTGCACCTAACCAAAGAGACCCGTGCGCCGTCTTCCGTCATGGAAACACCAACGCTTTGGATCGGACCGCCGCCGACATTGAGCAATATGCCTCCGCCAGACGAACTGGAACAGATGTCGTCGATCGCGAGAAAATTCGATGTTGCCGGAAGGGATGCGCGAAATCGTGCACTCGGCCTCGCTGGTGAAGAGCGCGTGCTTGAGCATGAACGAGCCACGCTACGGGCTGCGGGTCGAACGGATCTGGCCGAACGGATCCGTTGGGTCTCCCACGTTGATGGCGACGGTGCAGGCTACGATATTCTTAGTTTTGAGCCCAACGGTCGTGACAGGCTCGTCGAGGTCAAGACGACCAATGGCTGGGAGCGGACGCCCTTCCACATTTCGCGCAACGAGTTAACCGTAGCTGAAGATCGGCGCGAGCATTGGACGCTGGTCAGGCTCTGGAACTTCAGTCGCGAACCTCGCGCATTTGAACTCCGCCCACCACTTGAAGCCCATGTTTCGCTTATGGCGACCAGTTTCCAAGCGAGTTTCCTATAAATCGGCCATATATGGCCACTAATATTGACATTTGAAGGGTTAACGGCCATATATGGCCGATGATTCTTACACTCAAAGATCAGATGACGGGCCTTGGAAGGCGGATTCGAGAGCGCCGCCTTGCCCTTGATCTTACCCAGCAAGCGGCAGCTGCAAAAGCAGGTGTAGCTCACAGAACGTGGCGACGGATGGAAGCTGAAGGCAAGGCTTCCATCGAGGACCTTGTGCGCGCCGCCATAGCCCTTCGGTGCGATGAAGGCATTGTCGGGCTATTCCCGGCGATGGCCGCAAACAGCATGGAAGATTTGCTAGCGCAGCAACGCAACGCAACCAAGTCGCAGCGGCAACGCGCTGGGGGGGCGAGGCCATGAGGCTTGCACCGGGAACGCCACTCACCATTGGACTTCTGAGCGATGCGAAATCCCCGCCGCGTTCAGTCGGCAGACTCGCGATGGCTGGCGGACTTGCGCAGCTCGAATGGTCGGCTGAAGTCATCGCCGAAGGCCTGACAATCTCTCCTCTGCGCTACCCGGTTGAGCCTGGCCTGCACCCCGCTCGCAGCCGGGCATTCGATGGCCTCCATGGCTTCCTATCGGACTGCCTGCCCGACGCTTGGGGAATGCTGTTGTTGAAGCGCCGGCTCCAGCAGATGGGGCACCGGATCGCAGACCTCGATCCGGTTGATCGGCTTGCCTTAGTGGGCACGAGAGGTCGAGGTGCACTCATCTTCCAGCCTGAAGCGCTCGCTGGCGAGGCCCCGGACAGTATCGATCTTGACGCCCTGGCCGAAGAGGCCCGCCATGTGCTGCTGGGTGAGGAGACCGAATTAGAAGCGCTCTTGGCTCGCCTGGGCGGCGGCTCTGGCGGTGCGCGGCCGAAGGTCCACGTTGCAATCGGGGCAGACGGTAGCCTGCGCGCGGGGGACGAACTGACTGTCGCGGGAGATGGCGAAATCAGTGAAGAATGGATCGTCAAATTTGCGGCGACCAACGACCCTGCTGATATCGGGCCGTTGGAGGAGGCCTACGCCAAGATGGCCCGCGCCGCGCAGATTGACATGGCTGAAACAAAGTTGATCTCTTCGGCGACCGGGCCTGGCCATTTCGCCACCAAGCGCTTCGATCGACCAACTCCAGGCAAAAGGCTTCATATGGTCAGCCTGGGCGGGGTGCTCGAAGCATCACCGCATATGCCGAGCGTCGACTACGATGGTTTCCTGAAGGCGACATTGGCAATCACCCATAGCATGGCAGACGTCGAGCAAGCCTTCCGCCGCATGCTCTTCAATGTACTCTCGCGAAATCGGGACGATCATGTCCGCCAGCATGCCTACCTCATGGATGATCGGGGAGATTGGCGGCTTGCACCCGCCTTCGACCTCACGTTCTCAAATGGCCCCGGCGGCGAACACTACATGGCGGTTCAAGGCGAAGGGCGCACGATCACGCGAGAGCATGTTGAGACATTGGGAAAAATTCACGGAGTTTCAGCAAAGCGTATTGCGGCCATCATTGAAGATGTACGCGCCGCACTCGCCGATTGGCCGACACATGCACGCGAAACCGGAGTGACGGAGTCCATGGCCACGGTGTCGGAAGGTTTGGATTCAGTGGCCCAACAGTTCGGCTGAACGATCAGATTTCGACCACCAGTTCGGGTTTGAATTCATCATTCTCGATGGCCCCACTCCGCGACTGCGGACCGTACCCCTTCGGGTTGCAAACGACGCGCGTGTTCCCCGCCATATAGTCGCAGCTCGTGTGCGTATGACCGTGAACCCAAAGCGCGGCCCCCGAATTTTCAACGAGGTGAGACAGGTCACTGCAGAACGCCGGCGTCACCGGATCATCCGCATATTGCGCATGGACAGAACGGGGATGCGGAAGGTGATGGGTGACGACGACGGTTTTGCCGTCAAACTGCTCGCGAAGCTCTTCCTCAATCCAGAAGCGCGACTCCATGTGCCACCGCAGTGTCTGTTCGGGTGAAAGAGCCTGTCGCAAGTGAGTTGGGAAAATGACCCTGAAGTCGTTCATCCATTTGCCGGCATTTCGCATTCCCAGGCGCCCGTTCCCGAAAATTTCGAAATCGGTCCACAGCGTGCTGCCGAGGAAACGAATACCGTCGATCGTGACCGAGGCATTTTGAAGCAGATGAACGCCGAGTTCGTCGGCCAACTCCTGCGCCCGCAGTGCCTCGTCCTGCATCGTGAAGCGCTGGCGATAGGCGTACCACTCATGATTTCCAGGCACATAGATAACCGGGCGACCGCCTGAACGCTCGGCCAACCAGCGAACCCCCGCGTTGAGCGGATCGTGGATATCGCCTGCGGCGATCAGCACATCGAAGTCAGGCTGCGGATCGGGCAGATCCCAGTGGCTTTGCTCAATATGAAGGTCCGAGAGTATCCAGGCACGCATGCTGGGTGCATATAGGCTGATGGAGAAATTAGCTATGTGAAGCGGCGGACTCACTGAAATAATTTTATGCAGTAACATCATTCAAGCATTGAAATCTACGGATGGCATGCGCATATAGTGCTGTATGCCCGATATTGCACTTTCAAAGATTCGCCTTAACGACGTTGCCGAGGTCCGCTCCGGCTTCCCGTTTCGAGGCGCAATTGACTCGCTTCCCCCGGGCGATGTGATGGTGCTTCAGGTTCGAGATGTCACTGTGAACGGCTCGCCTGAGTGGCCAAACCTACTCCGCAAAGAACTACCGAATTCACGGGCTCCTGACTTCCTTCGCGGAGGTGACGTGCTCATCACCACTAGGGGCCGCCGGAACGATGCTCTGGCACTTCCAGTTCCGCCGGGTGAAGCAGTCGCAGCTACCAACCTGTTCGTTATTAGAATACTGGAACGCACACCTCTGCTGCCTGCCTTCCTCGCCTGGCAAATTAATCAAAGGCCCGCGCAAGACTTCCTTATGGCTGCAGCCACGGGTTCCCACATCCTCAACCTTACGCGCCCCGCGCTAGAATCGCTGCCGATTGTCCTGTGTGACCTTGAGCAACAGCAGCAGATTGTAGATCTAGCGAGCAGTATTGCGCAGGAACAAGTCGTTCTTCAGCGCCTAATCGAAAATCGCCAGGAGCAGATGGATGCGCTGGCGTCCACATTTCTGACAGGAAAGACCATCGCATGAACGACCAGATCAAACAGGATACAGTGAACAGGGCTGCCTGGGCAGCGTGTGGCACGTTCCGTGGAACGGTCGATCCGGCAATCTACAAGGACTACATCCTTGTGATGCTATTCCTCAAGTACGTCAGCGACGTGTGGCAGGACCACCATGACGAGTATGCCCGTGAGTATGGCAATGAGCCGGCGCTAATTGCCGAGATGATGAAGAACGAGCGCTTCGTCCTTCCCGATGGCGCCACCTTCTCTGCCCTGCATGCACGCCGCCACGAGCCGGGCAATGGAGAGCGGATCGACAAGGCTTTGTCCGCGATCGAGGATGCGAACCTCGGCAAGCTCAATAACGTCTTTCAGGACATCAGCTTCAACGCCAACAAACTTGGTGAAGAAGCTCAGAAGAACGACCTGCTTCGCCAGTTGCTAGAGGACTTCGCCAAACCCGAACTGGATATGCGCCCGTCACGCATCGGCAACCTCGATGTGATCGGCAACGCCTACGAATACCTCATCAAGAACTTCGCTTCAGATGCTGGACGCAAGGCCGGGGAATTTTACACACCGCCCGAAGTGTCCGAGCTCATGGCCATCCTGATGGATATGCGGGAGGGCGAAGAAGCTTGTGACCCCGCCTGCGGTTCCGGCTCGCTTCTGATGAAGTGCGGTCGCCGCGTGCAGGAAAAGTACGGCAGCAAGAAGTATGCGCTGTACGGCCAGGAGTCGATTGGTAGCACCTGGGCCTTGGCCAAGATGAATATGTTCCTCCACGGCGAGGATAATCACCGCATTGAATGGGGCGACACCATTCGCAACCCCAAGCTGCTCGACGGTGACGACAAGCTCAAGCATTTCGACGTTGTGGTCGCCAACCCGCCCTTCAGCCTCGACAAGTGGGGTCAGGACACCGCTGAGAGCGACAAATTCAAGCGCTTTCGTCGTGGGCTACCGCCCCGGACGAAGGGCGATTACGCCTTCATTCTGCACATGGTTGAAACGATGAAGCCGCGCACCGGCCGCATGGCGGTTGTCGTGCCGCACGGGGTGCTCTTCCGTGGCGGGGCAGAGGGCAAAATCCGGCAAAAGCTGATCGAGGAAAACTTGCTTGATTGCGTGATCGGCCTGCCGGAAAAGCTGTTTTACGGGACCGGCATTCCCGCCGCGATTCTGATCCTGCGCAAGTCAAAGCCTGACAAGGACGTGCTGTTCATCGATGCGAGCCGCGAGTTCAAATCGGGCAAGAATCAGAACCAGCTGACTACTGGCCCCGACAGCAACCTCGCCAAAATCATTGCAACGGTCGAGGCCGGCCAGAGCGTGCCGAAGTACGCTCACCTCGCTACGCCGGAAGAGATCAAGGCCAACGAATTCAATCTCAACATCCCACGCTATGTCGATACCTTCGAAGAGGAGGCCGAAATCGATCTGGTGGCAATCCGCACCGAGCGGCTGAAGCTGAAGGAAGAGTTGGCGGCCCTTGAGGTGAAGATGGACGGCTACCTGAAGGAGCTTGGCTTCTGATGGCTGGCGAGATCATCCTCTACACCACCGAGGACGGGATTGGGCAGGTTGGCCTGAAAGCGGTGGACGGCAATGTCTGGCTGACCCAGGCTCAAATGGCGACGCTATTCCAAACGTCGATCCCGAATATCAACCAGCATATCAAGGCGATCCTGGCCGATGGAGAGCAGCCCGAGGCAACTCTTAAGCCGTACTTAATAGTTCAACCTGAGGGTGACCGCATGGTTGAGCGCAAGGTGACGCACTACAACCTTCCAATGATCATGGCGGTCGGCTTTCGCGTGCGATCAGCGCGCGGCATCCAGTTCCGCCAGTGGGCCGCTGCACAGCTCAGCGAATATCTGGTCAAGGGCTTCGTCATGGATGACGCCCGCCTCAAGGAACCAGGCGGCGATCCCTACTTCGACGAGCTGCTCGAGCGCATTCGCGACATCAGGGCCAGCGAGAAGCGGTTCTATCAGCAGGTTCGTGACGTATTTGCCGCCACCAGTTCCGACTATGACGCCAAATCCGAAGCCGCGAGCGCGTTCTTCAAGACTATCCAGAACAAGATGCTTTACGCGGTCACCGGTAAGACGGCGGCTGAGCTGATCGTCGATCGCGCTGATCCGGCAGCACCCAACATGCAGCTCACCTCGTGGAAAGGCAGCCGCGTCCGCAAGGGCGACGTGACGATTTCCAAGAATTACCTGACCGAAGCCGAAGTTCGAGAACTCAACCGGCTGACCACGATGTTCCTCGATTTCGCCCAGGATCGTGCAGAGCGCCGGAAGCAGACGCTCATGGCCGAATGGATTGAGCAAACCGACCGTTTCCTGACCTTCAACGAGCGCGGCGTGCTGACCGGCAAGGGCAATATGTCACACGAAGCAATGGAGACGATTGTTGGCAAACGCTATGCCACGTTCGATGCCCAGCGCCGTGAGGCCGAACGGCTGACCGCTGAGCAGGACGATGCGGCTGAGACACTCAAGGTAATTGAAGGCGTCAGTAAGCGTATCCGCAAGCGCAAAGGGGATCAGGAATGACACCCGAAGGTTGGACTGAAACCCGCTTCGGCAATGCCTTTGCCAAGCGGGCTGAGCGCGGCAAAGCTGGCCTGCCGACCATGTCGGTCACGATCAACGATGGCCTGGTTTTCCGAGATTCCATCGACAGAAAGATGGATACGAACCTTCTCGCGGAAGAGCACCTGCTCGTGCGGAAGGGCGACATTGCCTACAATATGATGCGCATGTGGCAGGGAGCCTCTGGCCTTGCCGAGGCCGATGCGCTGGTAAGTCCCGCCTATGTGGTTTTGCGTCCGACTGCAGCCATCGACCCGCTGTTCGCGGCATACCTCTTCAAGCATCCTCGGACGATTTACCTCTTCTGGGCATATTCTCATGGCCTGACCGAAGACCGGCTCAGGCTCTATTTTGATGATTTCTCGCTTATTCCGATATGCCTTCCCCCTATCTCCGAGCAACGCAAGATCGCGGAGATCTTATCAGTATGGGATCGATCCATAGAAACGGTGGAGGCGCTGGTCCAAAATGCCCGCAATCAGAAGCAAGCCCTGATGCAATCTCTTCTCACCGGCAAAAAGCGTCTGCCAGGCTTTTCGGGTGAGTGGAAGACAATAAGGCTTCGGGATATTGGGCGCTGCTACAATGGCGTTACATATTCCCCGGATGACATTGTCGATGAAAGCGGACTGTTAGTTCTAAGATCTTCAAATGTTCAAAGAGGACGCCTAGCATTTTTAGATAATGTATATGTTAATCCATTGATTAAATTTTCCTGCCTTACGATGGAAGGGGACATTTTAATTTGCGTGCGAAACGGAAGCCGAAATCTAATAGGCAAAACAGCCAGAATTGGCACAGATGCGGTTGGTTATGCGCATGGTGCTTTCATGTCCCTGTTCCGCTCAACCGATCCTGAATTCGCGTATCACCTGTTTCAATCGGACACTTACGAACAGCAGGTGAAACTTAACCTTGGAGCTACGATAAACTCGATAAACACGAGTGATCTCCACAAATTCAAATTTCTCCTGCCACCAAAAGCTGAGAGAGACCGGATCGCTGCACTTCTGAACGATGCCGATGGCGAATTGAAAATTCTGGAAACGCAGCTCGCCCACCTACATCAGGAAAAATCGGCGCTGATGCAGCAGCTCCTCACTGGCAAGCGGCGAGTGAAGATTGGTGGAGACTTTGCATGACGAAGACTCGCTCGTTTTCCATCTTCCTTTTGAAGGACGGCGTAGATGCAACGAACGCACTGAAAGACGATCACGCGCTTGAAGAGGGCGTAGCGAGCGAAAACCTTCCAGAAGGCGCCGTTCTTTACGTCTTGGATAACGTGCCCCGCCCACCGTGGTGGCGGGCATACTTCGGTGTCCAAAAGGACCTGAATCAGGTTTCAAAAGGTGCGCTTGTGTTTCTGCAGGCTTCAGGTCGCTGGTTCGCGTTGTCGTTTGGCCATGTGTTCCATAACCTCAAAGACAGCAGCTACGAATATGACTTCGGCTTGCGGGTCACACTCAACTGCGTCGATCCGGCGAAATTGCGCAGCACGGATATCTTGGAACCGAGCGGGGCAAAGCGGCAGAGAACGCAGTTGCCCACCGCCGGTGACCTCACCTTCTTCGATGTCGATGCGGATAGTACAATCCTGAAGAGCCTGACCGGCAAGGTGAAGGACGAGCATCAGGATTTGTTCAAAAGCGCGACCGGCTCAAGCAACATCCGGATTTCATCAGCGATCGAACCTGCCGGCCTGGTTGGGCTGTGCGAGCAGCTGCTCAACCTCTACGACGATGACACCTACAAAACTGCGTTCCCTGACATTCAAAATATTGCGCCTGTCCGCGACCCAAGCGTGATCGCGCAGCTCAACGGTCAATTGCTGACAGCTTTCCAAGCAAGGGATGAAGCACTGGCTTTATCCGTGCCTGACATTGTTGATTTCGGTGATGGACTCTGGGGTACGTTCACGGGCGCCAACAGGGGGGATGTGTACGACGACATCTTCATGCATCGCTACTACGAGTATCTCGATGCCGCTGGCGCCGATCTCAATGCGTTTGGGATCGACGATCTAAAGCGGCACCAGCTTGTATTGACGAATGAAGATGGCAGCGTGGTTCGAGATCGACATTCGATTTTCAAGAGCCTGATCTACGATACGACCATGAACGGCGGTGCTGATAACTACCACTTCTGCGAAGGCAATTGGTACCTGGTCGATAGCGGTTACGTGAACCGGCTGCGGACATATCTCGATCCGCTTTGCAAAGATACGACGCTCCCCGACTTCAACCACGATGACGAGGGCGCCTACAACATTGCTGCATCGGCGGCGGCAGCCGGGCGCGTTTGTCTCGACAAAACCAATATTTCAATCGTCGGCCAAAAGCAGGTCGAGCCTTGCGATATCTACGAAGTCGTTGATGACCAGGCCGTCCTGCACTGCGTGAAAATCTCGACGCTATCAGCGCAACTTAGCCACCTGTTTAATCAGGGGACTAACTCGGTGAATCTCATGCGTTCTGAGCAGCAAGCCTTGGAAAACATGAAAGCGCTCGTTGGCGCGGGTCGCCCCGATCCTGAGCGGGACGCGCTTGTTGCTCCACTCGCGAACAACAAATTTCGCGTCGTCTTCGGCATCGTAACGCACAAGGACAAAGCCGACCTTTCAAATAACCTGCCCCTGTTTTCTCGCATCAGCCTCATGAGGTGCATGAAGGAATTGCGGAGAATGGGCGTGGACGCTGAGTATTGCTTCATCCCCGACACCTCGCCGGCGACCGCAGGTAAGACCCGCAAGCGGAAGAAGAAGGCCGCCGAGCCGGAGGCGGGTGAAGAATGACCCCCAACACCGACGAACTTTCCACCTCTCACATCCCGGCACTTGCTACGTTGTGTGCGCTAGGCTGGCGGTTTCTGGCCCCTGCTGATTGCTTGGAGCAGCGTGGTGGCGAAGGCGGTGCGTTGCTTCGCGCGGATCTGATCGCGCATCTCTCTCGTCACCGATTTGACCATCGGGGAGTGCTGCACCCGCTTTCGACCAACTCGATCGATTTCATCGTTCGAACACTGTCGGCACCGCCTCTGCAGGATGGGCTGCTCGCGGCGAACCAGCGCGTGTATGACTGGCTGACTCTCGGCATAACTGTCACCGAATTCGTTGATGGCAAAAAGCTGTCGATCACGGTTCCGCTTATCAATTGGCAGGATGTGGAAGCGAACCGCTTTGTGGTGACGGAAGAGCTCGCCTTCACCACCAGCGATGGCACCCGGACGCGCCGGCCGGACATAGTCGGCTTTGTGAACGGCATCCCCATGATTGTCATCGAGGCCAAGCGTCCCGTGAGCGGCGGATCACAGCGAATGGTCGAAGAGGGCATCAGCCAGACGATCCGCAACCAGAAGGCGGATGAAATCCCGCAGCTGTTCGCCTTTGCCCAACTTCTTTTTGCCGTGTCGGGCTCCGACGGACGCTATGGAACGACCGGCACGCCGCGGAAGTTCTGGGCGTCCTGGCGCGACGAAGAGTTCGATGAAGCACATTTTCTGGCCGTCAAAAACGGCACCGCCGCCGAGGATCAAGAGAGCCTTCTGACGAACCGTGTACGCGACGTTCGCGACGGGCTGTCGCGGCGCTGGTCTTCCGAGATGGCGGTAAACGAGCAAGATCGCCTACTGATCGGCCTGGCAACCCCAGCTCGACTCCTCGAATTTGTGCGTTTCTTCATGTTCTTCGACCGGAAGGTTGGAAAGATCGCCGCGCGCCACCAACAGATGTTCGGCATCCGTAAGCTGATTGCCGAAATCTCGAAGGTGCGGCCTTCGGATCATCCCAAGGGGCCGGGGCGCGAAGGCGGCACGATCTGGCACACAACCGGCTCAGGCAAGAGCTTCACTATGGTGCTGCTCTGCAAGGCACTGTTGCTCCATTCGGATCTTGCCGAATGCCGAGTCATCGTTGTTACCGATCGGACTGATCTCGAAAAGCAACTGGCCGGCAACTTTCTGACTGCCGGAGCCTTTGGAACGTCGCTCTCCGACAAAGAAGGCGGTCGATCCAAAGCGAATTCCGGTCGCGACTTGGCCAAGCGGATCGGCAAAGGCACTGACCGGATAATCTTCACCATTATCAATAAGTTCGCCAGCGCCAGCAAACTTCCCGATTGCCGCAATGACAGCCCCAACATGATCGTGCTGGTCGATGAAGGACACCGCAGCCAGGGCGGTGAAAATCATGAGCGGATGAAGAAGGCTCTGCCCCAGGCAAGCTATGTCGCGTTCACCGGCACGCCGCTGCTGAAGGGCGAAAAGACCGAAGGCCGGTTCGGCAAGATCATCCACGCCTACACAATGCGCGACGCCATTGACGATGGAACCGTCACCCCGCTGCTCTATGAAGAGCGCAAGCCGGTGCTCGACATCAACGAGCGCGCTATCGACAGTTGGTTTGACGTCATCACGCGCGGTCTGAGCGACGAGCAGAAAACCGATCTCAAGAAGAAGTACGCCAGTAGAGGGCAGGTCTATGGCGCAGAAGGGCGAATCCGGCGCATCGCCTGGGATATTGCCACCCATTTCCGAACCAATTTCAAAGATCTCAAACTCGGCTTGAAGGGCCAAATTGCCACCGACAGCAAGCTTTCCGCAATCCGCTATAAGAAGGCGCTGGACGAGACCGGGCTAGTTTCCAGTGCCGTCGTTATCTCCCCTCCTGATACCCGTGAGGGACATGAGGACATCAACGAGAGCGAATTGCCTGAAGTTCAGCAGTGGTGGGCTGCAAACGTCAAAGGCGACCCAGAGGATAACGAAAAGCAGATTGTCGATGATTTCTCAACTGAAGGCCGACCGGACCTGCTTATCGTCGTCGACAAATTACTCACAGGCTTTGATGAGCCACGCAATGCGGTCCTCTATATCGACAAGCCCCTCAAGGCTCACAACCTTATTCAGGCCATTGCTCGCGTGAACCGCCTTCATGATGCCAAGCAATTCGGATTTCTTGTCGACTACAGAGGAATTTTGAAGGAACTGGATACTGCCATCGGAGAATATCAAGACCTCGCCGAACGGACGCAGGGTGGGTTTGATATCGCCGATCTCGACGGGCTTTATCGGGATGTTTGCACTGAATATAAACGGCTTCCCGGCTTGCATGACGAACTGTGGAGGATCTTCGATTGTGTTCACAATCGAGCTGACGAGGAGCAGTTTCGGCAGCTTCTCGTTCCGCGATATTCCGATGCAGAAGGCGGCGAACGCTATGATCTTAACCAGAAGCGCCGCGAGGACTTTTACGACGCACTGACAGCCTTTGGGATGTGCCTGAAGACGGCGCTGTCGTCGCGATCCTTCTTTGAGGACGGGGCATTCAGTGAAAAGCAAATCGCCGAATACAAGCGCGACCTGAGATTTTTTACCGCACTGCGGCAACAAGCGAAGCAGGATGCCTTTGAAACTGTCGATTTCTCACAATACGAGAAGCAAATCCGTAAGATGATCGATGCGAACGTGATCGGTGAGGAGATTGACGCTAACGGTCAACTGCTCCCGGTTGTGGGATTGGGAGCAACGGCCGATCCAGACACTTGGAGTGAGGAAAAGACTAGAAACGAGACGGATATTATCCGCAGTCGTCTGACCCGGACCATCGAGCATGATTTGGCCGATGACCCGTATGCTCAAGCTCACTTTTCCGACCTGCTACGCAAAGCGATCGCCGAAGCCGCCGCGCTGTTTGATCATCCCAGGCAACAATATGACCTCTTCGATGGCCTTGAGAAAGCTGTCTCCAGCGCAGCCATGCCGGAAATCCCTCCGCAGCTGGCGCATCACTCCCACGCACGAGCGTATTATGGCATTTTCCGTATGTACGGCGAGGAAGCGACACATACCTGGACCGACAAGCACGTGGAAGCAGCTCGCACAATCGAGAAGTTGGTTGTTTTGGCCATCGCTGAGAACTCCCTAAATCCGGCTAGTATCGAGGCTGCAATCCGCAAGGGAGTATTGCCGACACTATTTGGTCTCTTTGGTTTGGACAAAGCGAAGCTAATGACCGACGAGATCGTCAACGTTACGCGCATTGGGCTCGCCAGTGGCAAAATTAGCTGACGCGCTGCCACTGGAAGGCACCTTTCAATATGGCGAGAGCACAATTCCTTACCGGATCACATGCAGCGAACGACTTGCAGCTCGCATAAGAGTACACATACATCCGGATGCCACGATCGAGATAGAGTGTCCGCCTGATACCATTAAGCCTCAAATCGATCTCGTAATCGCGCGACGGGCGCGTTGGATTTGGCGAAATCTTTCAGAGGTACGCGAAGGCCGTCAGCATGTTCGGCCTCGTGAATTCGTATCTGGTGAAACGCACTTCTATCTGGGGCGCAGACATCAACTGAAAGTCATTCCAGAGAGCTCTTCTGCGTCATCCGTCCGACTGACGAGGGGTTCGCTGGAGGTAAGACTCCCCGTCAATGATCCTTCAGCGGTCCGACGCCGGCTAAACGCTTGGTATCGTCATAGAGCCGATGTGTATCTTAGCGAACGACTCCGCATCATTTGCGCAGACCTGCCTTGGATCGCTCGGGTTCCGCCGATGATCTTGCTTAAGATGAGAAAGCAATGGGGAAATTGTTCTCCTGACGGAAGGCTGACCCTCAACCCTGCGCTGATCAAAGCTCCGCGCCCATGCATTGACTACGTTCTTAAACATGAACTCTGCCATTTGAATGAGCACAACCACAGTCCACGATTTTACAGCCTGCTCGATCGTTGCGCACCAAATTGGCGAGCCGAGAAAGCAGAACTAGATCAACTGGCAGAGTTGCTGCTGGCCGACACCTGAACGCAGTATATGCATGCCACCCACTGATTGAACGTCTCTCGGACGTTCAGGTGTGAAATCAACTCAAGCCCAACGAGAATGCGTGGGTTCAGGTGTAGAGAACAGATCTCGACGGATCTTCTCACACATATGCTATTGCATATATATCATGAAGAATATATGCAATAGCATATCAATGAGCAGAAAAATCGACGAGATAGCGGCTGTTGAGTAGCGCTGAGAATTGACCCAGGATTATCACTGAGAGTTGACCCGGGTGGGTGTGGGTTATGTGCTGCCCACGAGAGGCCCGGTCAAGAGTTGGGTTTATCCTTTTCTGGATTGGGGTGTGGCGGAGCTGGCCCT
>NZ_JAUYNB010000021.1 GCF_030699305.1 Novosphingobium sp. | reverse complement strand
CGAGCGAAGTCGAGACACCTTGCGCGCGCATCCACGTGTCTCGACTTCGCTCGACACGAACGGCAGGTCAAACAAAGCCACCGTCACCCCGGACTTGATCCGGGTGTGGATTCAACTACCAAGCACAACACAACGCAAAAGGGCGGCAGTTACCTGCCGCCCTTCGCATCTCACGAGGCTGTCAGCGCCGGATCAGGCGCCGCTGACCACCTTGCCGGAGGCCAGCACGGCCCACAACCGGGCCAGCGGCGCGCGCGGGCCGTCGACCTTGGCGAAGGCTGCCTGCGCTTCGGCCGACTTGCCCTGGGCCAGCAGGGCAATGCCCAGCCGCAGGTTGGCGGTCGAAGCATCGACGCCCGGCTTGGCCAGCGCGATGGTGTAAAGATCGACCGCCTTGTCGTTCATGTCATAGCTCAGGAACGTATCGGCAGCGATCGTTGCGGTCCGGGCGGTTGCGTTGGCCGCACGGGCATCGCGTTCCAGACCCGGCAAGGTGGCCTTGTCTGGTGCGACGCGGCGGCTGGCTTCGGCCAGCGCGTCCTTGACGAACGGATCAGTGGCATCAAGCGCCTTTACAGCCAGGCCCTGGTTCACCACCTTGACCACTTCGCCGGGGAACAGCACGCCCGCCTTGCCGACGGCCGACTGCAGGTATTCGATATATTCGCGCTGCACCGACGGGCTGCTGCTTTTCAGCGCGCCTGCGCGGTCGAGCAGACGCGACACGTCGATTGCGTCGTTCGAGCCATAGTTGGCCTTTTCCCGCACGATCTGCGCGGCGCTGATCCAGTTGAATTCACCCGGATAGCTGTCGAGCCGCAGCGTCGCCCAGTCCATCGATTCCGCCGACAGCTTGGCCGAATAGGCCATCTGCACACCGCGATCGAGCCACTCGGCCGGAACCGGCTGACCGGCAGCCTTGGTTTCCAGCACCAGCGCGCGCAGCGTGGTCAGGCCTTCGCTGCGCTGACCGCCATTGTACTGCGCTTCGGCCAGCAGGGTCCTGGCGCTGCTGTCGGTGTACCCGGCGGCAATCGCCGACTTCAGCGACGTCGCCGCACCGGCATAGTCCTTGATGTCGTAAGCCAGACCGCCAACGAAGTAGTGATACTTCGGAATGTTGGCGGCGGGCAGCTTGCCGCTGGCCAGCATGGCGTCGAGGCCCTGGCGTTGCAGCCCCTTGTCCAGCGCGAGATTGCCAACGTCGAGCGCGAACTGGCCCGCGAACAGGCGGTCATCTTCGGTCTGGGTCTTGGTGAAGGCATCGGCCACCACGGCCTTTTCCGCGACCAGCAGGTTGCCCAGATCGGCGACCGACTTGTCATAGGCAGCCTTGGCCGCATCGCGCGCAGACTTGCCCTGCGCCGCGCGATAGGCGTTTTCGGTTGTCGTGACATTGGCCTTCGCCGCGATCACGTCGGGGCGCTTGCCCGCCTTGTCGATCGCATCGCGGGTGGCGATATAGACGGGAGTGAAGGCCTTGGACGGAGCCAGCTTTGGCCCCTTGTCGTCCTTCTTCTTGTCCTTCTTTTCTGCGGCGATCGACGGGCTGGCGATCAGACCGGCACCGGCCACGGTCACCAGCGCAAGCGCAAGCGCATAGGCGGGACGGGTCAGGAACGAGGTGCGGCTCATGGGCATTGCTCTCCTTGGCAACCGGCCTTGCGGACCCTTTCTCCGCAAGCAGCCGGGGCGAAACTTCGAAATTGCTACTGACGGGAAACGGTCCCTTTGGCAACTGCCTGCCGATCTAGATTTCCGCCACTGAACGGTGATTGAATGCAGTTCGTCCCGTTCGTTCAGAAATCTGGCAGAAATCGCGCTGCAAGTGTGGAAAAAAGCGGGCTGCGGCGGGGTTATGGTGGCTATCGCTGCCGCATTGGCCTAGGGCCGGAAGCTTCCGATATTCCCGCCAACAACAGCGATAAAACCGCGTGAGCGAAGACACCGAAATGCCCGAAGCCACTCCGCCCGAGCCGACCGGCCCGCTGGGCGAGTTCCAGCGCGTCGACATCGTCGATGAGATGAAAACGAGCTACCTCGATTACGCGATGAGCGTGATCGTCAGCCGCGCGCTGCCCGATGTGCGCGACGGGTTGAAGCCGGTGCATCGCCGCATCCTGTTCGCCAGCCAGGAAGGCGGCATGGTCGCCGGGCGGCCTTATCGTAAATCGGCCAAGATCGTCGGCGACGTGATGGGCAACTATCACCCGCACGGCGACAGCGCGATCTATGACGCGCTGGCGCGCATGACGCAGGACTGGTCGATGCGCCTGCCGCTGATCGACGGTCAGGGCAACTTCGGCTCGATGGACCCCGATCCGCCGGCCTCGATGCGCTACACCGAAGCACGGCTGGCCAAGGTGACCAACTCGCTGCTCGACGATCTCGACAAGGATACGGTCGATTTCGTCGACAACTATGACGGTTCGCGCAAGGAACCGTCGGTCCTCCCGGCACGCTTCCCCAACCTGCTGGTCAACGGCGCGGGCGGGATCGCGGTCGGCATGGCCACCAACATTCCGCCGCACAACCTGGGCGAAGTGATCGGCGGCTGTCTGGCCTATATGGACAACCCGGCGATCACGACCGAGGAACTGATCCAGTATATCCCGGCGCCCGATTTCCCCACGGCCCCGCTAATCCTGGGCACGCACGGCGCGCGCTCGGCCTATCTGACCGGGCGCGGTTCGGTGATCATGCGCTGCCGCCACGAGATCGAGGAAGGCCGGGGTGACCGCCGCTCGATCGTGCTGACCTCGATGCCCTATCAGGTCGGCAAGTCGGGCCTGGTCGAAAAGATCGCCGAAGCCGCCAAGGACAAGCGGATCGAGGGCATTTCCGACATCCGCGACGAATCCAGCCGGATGGGCGTGCGCGTGGTGATGGACCTCAAGCGCGATGCCACGCCGGAAGTCGTGCTCAACCAGCTGTGGCGCAACACGCCCGCGCAATCGAACTTTCCCGCGAACATGCTGGCGATCCGGGGTGGCCGCCCCGAAACGCTGGCGCTGCGCGATATCATCGCCGCGTTCATCACCTTCCGCGAGGAAGTGATTACCCGCCGCACCAAGTTTGAACTGAACAAGGCGCGTGACCGGGCGCATATCTTGCTGGGGCTGGTGATCGCGGTCACCAATCTGGACGAAGTGGTGCGGATCATCCGCGCCGCGCCGAACCCGGCCGCCGCGCGCGCCGCGCTGCTGGTGCGCGAATGGCCGATTGGCGACATCGCCCAGTATATCCAGCTGGTCGAAGCGATTGAGCCGAACGCCGATCAGGAAGGCGGCACCTACCGCCTGTCTGAAATGCAGGTCCGGGCCATTCTGGAACTGCGCCTGCACCGCCTGACCGCGCTCGGCCGGGATGAGATCGGCGACGAACTGAAAATCCTCGCCGCCGCGATCGAAGGCTATCTTGCCATTCTGAGCGACCGGGCAAAGCTTTATGCCGTGATGCGCGAAGAACTCGTCACGATCCGCGATGCCTATGCCACGCCGCGCGTGTCGCAGATCACCGCTGCGGCGGACGGGATCGACGATGAAGACCTGATCGAGCGCGAAGACATGGTCGTGACCGTCACCATGGACGGCTATATCAAGCGCACCCCGCTTTCCACCTTCCGCGCGCAGAACCGGGGCGGCAAGGGCCGCGCGGGCATGGCGACGAAGGATGAGGACGTGGTCACGACCATGTTCGTCACCTCGACGCACAGCCCGGTGCTGTTCTTCTCCACTGCGGGCAAGGTCTACCGCCTGAAAGTCTGGCGTTTGCCTGAAGGCGGCCCGGCCACGCGCGGCCGGCCGATCGTCAACCTGCTGCCGGCGCTGGACAAGGATGAAACCATCCAGACCGTCCTGCCGCTGCCAGAGGATGAAGCGGACTGGGGCAAGCTGTCGGTCGTGTTTGCCACGGCCAAGGGCAACGTCCGCCGCAACAGCATGGATTCGTTCGCGAATATCCCCAGCAATGGCAAGTTCGCGATGCGGTTTGAGGATGACAGCCCGGACCGCCTGATTGGCGTGGCGCTGCTGGAATCGACCGACGACGTGCTGCTCGCCACCCGCGCAGGCAAGGCCATCCGCTTTGCCGCCGATGAAGTGCGCGAATTCACCAGCCGCACCTCCACCGGCGTACGCGGCATGACGCTGAAAGGTGACGACGAGGTTATCAGCCTGTCGATCCTCCACCGCGTCGGCACCAGTTCCGAAGAGCGTGAGGAATACGTCAGGTTCGCGCCGTGGAAGCCCGACCGCGAGGGTGAGCATTCACTCTCCGCCGAACGCTTCATCGAGATGCAGGAACGCGAACAGTTCATCCTGACGGTCTGTGCCAACGGTTATGGCAAGCTGTCATCGGCCTATGAATATCGGCGCACGGGCCGCGGTGGTCAGGGCATCACCAATATCGACAACATCGCCCGCAACGGCCCGGTGCTGGCGAGCTTCCCGGCGGTTCAGGCCGACCAGCTGATGCTGGTGACCAATCAGGCCAAGCTGATCCGTCTGCCGCTCAGCTCGCTGCGCGTCATCGGGCGCGGCAGTGCGGGCGTGCGGTTGTTCAACGTGGCCGATGACGAAGCCGTGGTCAGCGCAGTCCGCCTCGCCGAGGCCGAAGCTGAGGACGACGCGGGCGAAGAAGCGGTCGTGGATGCGCCGGTGCCAGATGGCCCGGACAGCCCGGACAATCCAGTCGGCCCGGACAGTCCAGACGGCGACGCGGACTGATGGCGCTGCGGGTCGAACCTTCCGGTCAGGCGTGCGGCGCGCGCGTGACCGGGGTTGACCTGTCGCAGCCACTGGAACCGGGCACCGTCGCAGCAATCCGCAGGGCGTGGCTGGAACACCACGTGCTGGCCTTCCCCGACCAGCAGATCGGCGACGATGATCTGGAACGCTTCACGCTGGCGTTCGGCGGGTTCGGGGACGATCCGTTCTTTGCCCCGATCCCCGGCCGTCAGCACATTGCCGCGATCCGGCGCGAGGCGGATGAACAGTCACCGCTGTTCGCCGAAAACTGGCACGCGGACTGGAGCTTTCAGGCCCGCCCGCCGGCTGGCACCTGCCTGATGGCGGTCGATATTCCCCCGGTTGGCGGGGATACGCTGTTTGCCAACCAGCACATGGCGTGGGACGCGCTGACCGGCGAGCAGCAGGCCCGTTATGCCGATCTGGTCGCGGTCCATTCCGCCCGCCTGCCTTACGCCCCGGACGGCACCTATGGCGCGCGCGATGCGGGCCGCAGCATGGACATTCGCCCCAGCGAGGCGGCGCTCGCCACCCAGACCCATCCGCTGGTCCCGGCCCATCCCGAAACCGGGCGGCGGGGGTTCTATTCGACGCTGGGCTATATCATCGCGATCGAGGGACTGGCGCAGGACGCCGCCATCGCGCTGCTGATGGACTTGCAGACCTGGCAGGGCGATGACCGCTTCGTCTATCGCCACCACTGGGAGCCGGGGATGCTGGTGATGTGGGACAACCGCTCTGTCCTGCACCGCGCGACCGGCGGCTATGCTGGCCACCGCCGCGAACTGCACCGCACCACTATTGCGGCGTGGAGCGGCTCCTGAGTTCGCCGATCACCCCGGTGCAGATCAGGAACTGCCCGAAGTAATAGAGCGGCCAGATCAGCAGCCCCGGCAGCGGACTGGATGCGAGCGGTCCCAGCTCTGCGAAAATCAGCAAGTCCGACACGGCGAACATCACCGCGCCGATTCCCACCCGGTAGCGCGGGAAGCTGCTCGTCCACGCCGCCGCCGTCATCGCCGCCAGCCCCAGTGCATAGAGCGCGATGCCCGGTGCGGCCGCGCGGTCGGCGGGCAGCAGGAAACTGATCGCCGGGATCAGGACCAGAAATGCCGCCGCCGCCGCGTTCTGGCTGAAACTGGTCGCCACCCGGCGGTGCTGCCAATAGAGCCGGATCGCGATCAGGTGCCCGATCAGGAACGCCACCGCCCCGGCCTCCAGCATCAGTTCGATCAGCACATCGCCCAGCGCGCCAAACGCCATGACCGCCGCAATTGTCCGCGAATCCGCGCCCTTGTGCCGCGCCAGTGCATAGACGGCGAGCAGGGCCACCCCTGCCCCCTTCCACGCCATCTGATACAGCCCCGGCAGGTCCGAATCCTTCACGAACCAGAAACTGATCCCGGCGGCCAGACTGGCCAGCAGCCAGGGGCGTTTCTCGATCAAGGCGCGATGCGGCATGGCTGGTTCCCCCCGGACTTAAGACTGACCACGCTGCTTGGCGCTGTAATTTCGCCCGCGCAAGCGTTAGTGGGGGGCGCATGGCATATGACATTCACATCATCGGCGGCGGACTGGCCGGCAGCGAAGCGGCCTGGCAACTGGCGAAACGCGGGCTGAAAGTGCGCCTGTCGGAAATGCGCGGCAGCGGCGACATGAGCCCCGCGCACCAGACCACGGGGCTGGCCGAACTGGTCTGCTCCAACAGTTTCCGCTCCGACGATCATGAAAAGAACGCGGTCGGGCTGCTCCACCACGAGATGCGCCAGCTCGATTCGCTGGTGATGGCAGCGGCGGCCAAGGCCGAGGTTCCCGCCGGGTCGGCGCTCGCCGTGGACCGCGACGTGTTTTCCGCCGAAGTCGAGGCCGCGCTCGCCGCGCAGCCGACGCTGGAGGTGGTGCGCGAACGGATCGACACTCTGCCCGCCGCTGGCCTGACCATCATCGCCACCGGGCCGCTCACCGCCGCCGCGCTGGCGGGCAGCATCGGGCAGGCAACCGGCGCGGACAGCCTGGCGTTCTTCGATGCGATCGCGCCGATCGTCTACCGCGACAGCATCGACATGGACATCTGCTGGATGGCCAGCCGCTGGGATAAGGGCGAGACCAAGGATTACATCAATTGCCCGATGACCAGGGAGCAGTATCTGGCCTTTCACGCCGGGCTGATGGCCGGTGAAAAGACTGAATTCCGCGAATGGGAGGCCAATACCCCCTATTTCGAAGGCTGCATGCCGATCGAGGTGATGGCCGAACGCGGGGTCGATACGCTGCGGTTCGGGCCGATGAAGCCGGTCGGGCTGGACAACCCGCACGAGGCGACGCCCGAATTTCCGGGCGGGCGCTGGCCCCATGCCGTGGTCCAGCTGCGCCAGGACAACAAGCTGGGCACGATCTGGAACATGGTCGGCTTCCAGACCAAGCTGAAGCACGCCGAGCAGGTCCGCCTGTTCCGCACCATTCCGGGGCTTGAGAACGCCGAGTTCGCGCGGCTGGGCGGGCTGCATCGCAACACGTTCCTGAACTCGCCCGAGTTGCTGGACCGCCAGCTACGCCTTAAATCCGCGCCGCATATCCGTTTTGCCGGACAAGTGACGGGCTGCGAAGGCTATGTCGAAAGCTCGGCCGTAGGGCTGATGGCGGGCCTGATGGCGGCGGCCGAAATCTCCGGAACCCCGTGGACCCCGCCGCCCCGCACCACCGCGCTGGGCGCGCTGCTGTCACACATCACCGGCGATGCCGAGGCGGACAGCTATCAGCCGATGAACATCAACTTCGGCCTGTTCCCGCCGCCCCCGGCAGAAGTGAAAAAGAAACAGCGCAAGGAAGCCTACACCGCCCGCGCCAAGCAGGATCTGGCGGGGTGGCTGACAGCGGTGTGATGGCCCGCCACCCCGCGCACGAAGACCAGCGGGATCCCGGATCAAGTCCGGGGTGACCGGGCTGGGAAAGGCAGGCCTAACAGCGGCAGGCGGGCTTTTTCGGTTGCCTGGGCCGGGTTTTGACAAACTCCTGCCGGGTCAGCTGGCTGTCCCCATTGGCGTCCGCGCCCTTGAAGCGGTTGGAGGTCGCCACCGCCCATTCTTCAAAGCTGAGCAGGTTGTTGCCATCGGTATCGAGCTTGCGGAACGCGGCGACGCGCGGCATCAGGGCTTCGTTGCGGCTGACCAGATTGTCACGGTTGCGGTCCAGCCGGTTGAAGCGTTTTTCCTCGCGCGTGTCCTCGTCCACGTGCGGCAGCGCCGGGCCGATCAGCCCTTCGCCGTCCTCCTCCGGAAGTTCATCGAATGCCGGCCGCTCGTCCACTTCGGCCACGGTTGGCGGCAGCGGAGCGGCGGCTTCGGTCGCGGCCTGGCCCTGCCACCAGAACAATCCGGCCCCGGCCATCAACAGCGCGGAAACCGCCCCCAGGATCACACGGTTCATCCAGCCGACCTCCCTATCCTAAAAACCCGACAACCCGATCCGCGTGGCGACAAGCAGCGCCCCCGGTCCCGCCAGCAGCGGCCCCTGCCCGCGTTCGCGCCGGGCCAGCCCGTGCAGCACCTGCAAGGGCCGCAACCGGCGCGGCAGGGCAATGCGCGCCCAGTCCTGCCGGGCGGCCAAATCCAGCGCGGCGGCGCGTTCTTCGGCCTGCCCCAGCTTGGCGGCAAGATCGGCCAGCGCCCAGCCGCGCGCCGCGCGCTCCGCCGCTGGTGCGGCGGCGGGTTCACCGATGTGGCGGGCGAGTGCGGCAAAGGCCGCGCCGCGCCCATCGGCAAAGCATTCCAGCGCGCCGGACGGCAGCGGCGAATCACCCAGCAACTGTTCCCAGCCATCGACCATCCGCCCCAGCGCCGCGCCTTCCGCCGCCAGCGGGGCCAGCATCGCCAGCAGCGGCTCCCCGGCAGGCCGATCCGCCGCGTCCTTTGCCAGCTGCTCCCGCCACCAGGCCAGCTTGATCTGGGCCAGCACCGGCTCCCGCCCGCCGCGCACGGTGGCAGCCAGCCGCGCATCGAGCAAAAAAAGCGCCAGCATTAAGGGTTTGTCCGGGTTGCGCGCATAGGCCAGCGCCAACCGCTGTTCGGTGGGGATTGCTTCAAGAAGGGCGGAATCGGCCATGGTTGCGCGGGTCACGCTACACCCCCATCCAGCGGATGCAAAGCGCTGCAACGCTTGGAAAACCAGCGAAAAGTAACGCGCCGTTTACCCTGTTGCTTCAAGGAGCGGATACTACGCTGGTGTATCGCCTGTGCGTTGAAGAACTTTTTTGGGGGCACCATGCTCGACTCGATCCGACGTCAGATGCGCCGCCTGCGCGGTGGCACCAGCGGTAATGCGACACTGCTGTTCGCATTGGGCCTGCCCGCCATGATCGGTGGCTCCGGGCTGGCTGTGGATACCGCCCAGTGGTACATGTGGAAGCGTGAATTGCAGTTCGCGGTCGATCAGGCCGCGCTGGCCGGTGCCTGGGCGCGTACCCAGACCGCATCGAAGGACCTCTACGCCGCCCGCGCCCGTCAGGAGTTCACGTCCAACCTTTCCGCGACCAAAGATCATGTCAGTACGCCGGAAGTGTCGCTGGCGAACTATTCCGGCGGCAGTGGCAACAGCGTTACCGTTTCGGCGGAAGTGACGCGGACGCTACCTTTTTCCAGCTTCATGACCGGTCGGTCGGTGACGGTGGGCGCCTATGCCCAGGCGGCCTATTCCGAGGGTGCCAGCTTCACCAGTTGTCTGGTGGCGGTCGACGAAGACGATGACGGTGCGATCACGGTGAGCGGCACATCGGTTCTGACCGCTGGCTGCGGAATGGCGGCGTTATCCACGTCCGATCAGGCAATCATTATCAACGGTAACCCGGAAATCAACGCAGGCTGGGTTCTGTCGCGTGGCGGTATCGACGATTGGTTCGATAACAACACCGATGACGAAGTGCATGAATATCTGGAAGGGTTGCAGGACCCGTTCAAAACCCTGACCGCGCCCAATCCGGTGGAGAGCCGCACTGCCCGCACCTACAACTGCGTCAAGGGCAGCAAGACCACGCGCGCCAACGTCGCAAAGGACAACAGCACGACTTACACCTATTGGAAGGGCGCAGATTACGAAACGGCGACCCAGACCAATTACAACAAGCAGAAGAACCCCAGCACTTCGTCAACGTCGCAAACCTACACGATCGTTTCCAACGAGACGGTCGAAGGCATCGTCGTGACTACCACCGTGGTCTGGACTGCCGTCAACGGCAGTTCCAGCAATACCACCTGGGAAAAGGCAACGACCGTTACCACGACCAATTATACCAACGTCACATCAACCACGACGCCCGATCTGGCGACGACCGTCCCCGGCACGTATTCCGGCGGCATCAAGGTCGACTGCACAACGATCTTTGCGCCGGGCGTCTATGTCATCGATGGCGGTGGTCTGGAAATCAGCGGGCAGTATGAAGTGACCGGCGCGGGCGTGATGTTCGTGCTTAAGAACGGCGCCCATCTGAAAATCAACGGCGGATCGAAAGTCAGCCTGACTGCCATCCAGGCGTCGGACCTGATCGCGCGCGGGATCGCCGAAGCCGAGGCCAACAAGCTGGCCGGGATGCTGGTGTTCGAGGATCGCAATTCAAGCGGCACCAACCAGAACCGCCTGAATGGCAACGCCGAGACTGTGCTCAACGGTACGATCTATCTGTCGAAAAGCGGCATCGACTTCTCCGGCACGGCCAGCGTGACCAGCCAATGCCTGATGATTGCAGCAGCCACGATCACGATCACCGGTACGGCCAACATGACGACGTTCTGCCCCGCCGGCATGACCGAGGATTCGGTGGTGGCGAACGAGATCAGCAAAGTGAAGCTGGTGGTATGATGCGCCGGCACCATGCAGTCCGCCGGTTGGCGGGCGAAACGGCCGGGGTGATGGCGATCGAGACGGCGTTGATCGCGCCAGTGATCGTGCTGCTCAGCCTGGGCGCCTTCCAGATCAGCAGCATGGTGGCCCGACAGAGCGAACTGCAGGGCGCTGTCGCCGAAGCGCAGGCCATCGCACTGGCCGTGGATCCGGATACTTCGGAGAAGCGCCAGACCTTGCGTGAAGTAATCATGGCATCGGCCAATCTGGAAGCGGACAAAGTGAGCGTAGCCGCCGTTTACCGCTGCAACGACAGCGCCGCCTATGTCACTGCGGTCAGTGAGTGCGCGGCGAACGCCAAAGTCACCAGTTACGTCAAAATCACTATCACAGACGAATACGAACCTATCTGGACAAAGTTTGGCATCAAGAACTCGATCGACTTCAACATAGAACGATACGTTCTGTTCAAACAGGCGACCAACCCGGCATGAAGTGCTATCTGATTCAGCTTTGGCGCAAACAAGATGGCGGTGTTGTCGTTGAATTTGCATTGATTGCGCCAGCCTTTCTGGCCATGATATTTGCTGTCCTGCAATTTGGCATCGGCATGCAGAACTATAACGCGCTGCGCAGTGCTTCGGCCGATGTCACGCGTTATGCCGTGGTCAACTATCAATCCGCTAACCGGCTGAGCGATACACAGCTGCAGGCATATGCCCGCAGCGTGGCAATCCGCAGTCCTTACGGCCTGAGAACATCGCAGCTTGATGTGACCATTGCCGATGCCGCTGACCAACGTGTCGCGGGAGCCACGGAGAAAACGCTGACCCTGACATACCGAATTCCATCAATGCTGAAACTGATCGGGGTCGAGGCCATTCCCATAACCTACTCGCGCCCGGTTTTCCTGATTGAAAGCTGATCGCAACCCCGGCTGAAAGTCATGGAAGTTTGGCAATTTAAATTCCCTTGTAGAATTTATTAACCACGTTCCTTCGGCGCTTCATCATAGCCGTCGGCTATGGGAATATCCTGATATTACTGCAACATGGGCGAAACTGATGGATCGTAGCCGTCATACCCAGCCCCTCCACGAGCACCACGCACTGCTTCGCCGCCTGGCCAGCGATGCAAGCGGCAACACGCTGGCGATGATCGCGGCGGGGGTGGTGCCGTTGCTGGCGATGGTCGGCGGCGGGGTGGACATGGGCCGGTCATACCTCGCCCAGTCGCGTCTTCAGCAAGCCTGCGATTCCGGGGTGCTGGCCGCCCGCAAGAAGCTGGGTTCGGATATCATCATCACCGGCGAACTGCCGCCAGTGGTGAGCGATGTCGGGATGATCTGGGGAGGCCGCTTGCTGTCCGGCAGCGGGATCTTTGCGGCCGACAACCAGGACGTCGCAGGCAAGCCGACCGCGCGCCACATGATTTTCCTGACCGACGGGGAAACGCAGGCGCTGGATGTGACCTATGGCGCGTACGGCGTCGAACCGCTCGACCGGCGGCGGTGGGATCCGGCCGCGCCGAAGCTGGGCCTGAGCCTGACCGGGGTGGTCGAACGCCGCTTTGCCGCAGCGTGCAACGAAGTGAAAAAGAAGAACATTACTGTCTGGGTGATCGGGTTCGGCACGTCGCTCAACCCGATCATGACTGAGTGCGCCGGTCCTGGCCGATCGTTCGAAGCAGCTAATTCTGCCGAGCTTAGCGAAGTTTTCAGCAAAATCGCGGAATCTCTGGGTGACCTGAGGATTTCGAAATGACCCGACGCGCCATTATCGCCCAGCTTTCACGCCTGAAAAGCGACGATACCGGCGCGACCATTGTCGAATTTGCGCTGGTTTCGCCGGTGCTGATGCTCTTGCTGATGGGCCTGTTTGATCTGGCCTACAACATGTACACCAACGAGATGCTGAACGGCGCGGTTCAGCAGGCCGCGCGCAATGCGACGGTCGAAGGGGCGGCGGGCCGTCAGCAGGAAATCGACGCCGGCGTAACGCGCGCCATCCGGGCGGTCGCGCCCGGGGCTACCATGACCTTCAACCGCCGGTTCTATGCCGGGTTCTCCGACGTCAACCGCCCGGAAGACTGGGATGATATCGACGGCAACGGCACGTGCGACAATGGCGAGCTGTTCGAAGATGCGAACGGCAACGGGATCTGGGACGCCAACGCCGGGGCCGACGGGATCGGCGGCGCGCGCGATGCCGTGCTGTACAGCGTGACGATCGACTATCCCCGGATGTTCCCGGTCTACAGCTTCCTGCCGGGGCAATCGAACACCTTCTCGCTCACCGCCAACACCGTCCTGCGCAACCAGCCGTTCGGTGCACAGCAGGTCAGCCAAAATCCGACGACCGGGAACTGCACCGCATGACCTTGCGCAAACTCATCAGCCGACTGCGCGACACCTCCGGCGTCGCGATGACCGAATTTGCACTGGGCGCACCGTTCCTGCTGATGGCCGGGCTGTGGGGTGCGGAAACCGCCAACTATGCGCTGGTCAACATGAAGATGTCGCAGCTGGCCATTCATCTGGCCGACAACGCCTCACGCGTGGGGGACACATCGACCCTGCAGAACCGCAAGGTCTATGAAAGCGACATCAATGACGTGATCTATGGCGCGCAGTTGCAAGCCGGATCGCTGGACATCTATGGACGCGGGCGCGTGATGATTTCCAGCTTGCAGGTCGAAGATGGCACCGACAACCAGTACATCAAATGGCAGCGCTGCCGGGGGGCGATGGAAGCCGGGTCCAGTTACGGCGACGAAGGCGACGGGCTGGACGGCTCGATGGATGGCATGGGACCGGCCGGAGCCGAAGTGATCGCCCAGACCGGCGATGCGGTGATCTTTGTTGAACTGGTCTACAACTACCGCCCGGTTGTGTCCGACCGGTTCATCGGCAACCGCGAAATCCGGGCGATTGCCTCGTTCACGGTGCGCGACAAGCGCGATCTGACGCAGATCTACCAGCGCGATCCGGATTCGCCGGATCAGGTCCAGACCTGCAGCACGTTCCGCGGACAAGCCGTGCTGTCATCCAACGGGAAGCTGACCTGAGGCCAACTTCCCGTGAACCTCAACGATAGCAGACCTTGCGCACGGCGGCAGCGATCCGGCCTGCGTCGATGATCGCGGCCTTTTCCAGGTTCGCGGCATAAGGCAGCGGCACATCTTCATCGCACACCCGCAGCACCGGCGCATCAAGAAGGTCGAACCCGTCTTCCATGCACAGCGCCATGATTTCGGATGAAATCGAGCACTGCGGCCAGCCTTCCTCTGCCACCACCAGCCGGTTGGTCTTGGCGAGCGAGGTCAGCACCGCTTCACGGTCCAGCGGGCGCAGCGTGCGCAGATCGAGCACTTCGGCATCGATCCCTTCGGCCGCCAGCGATTCTGCCGCTTCGAGCGCCAGCCCGACCCCGATGGAGTAGCTGACGATGGTCACATCGCTGCCTTCGCGCATGATCCGGGCCTTGCCGATCGGCAGGACATGGTCGTCCAGTTCCGGCAACTCGAAGCTGCGGCCATAGACCAGCTCGTTTTCCAGGAACACGACCGGGTCTTCGCTGCGGATCGCGGCCTTGAGCAGGCCCTTGGCATCGGCCGCGTCATAGGGGGCGATCACCACCAGACCGGGGACGCTGGCGTACCACGGGCCATAGTTCTGGCTGTGCTGCGCGCCGACGCGGCTGGCCGCACCGTTGGGGCCGCGAAACACCACCGGACAGCGCATCTGGCCGCCCGACATATAGTTGGTCTTGGCCGCCGAATTGATGATGTGGTCAATCGCCTGCATGGCGAAGTTGAACGTCATGAACTCCACGATCGGGCGCAAGCCCCCCATCGCCGCGCCGGTGCCGATCCCGGCAAAGCCGTATTCGGTAATCGGCGTGTCGATCACGCGCTTCGGTCCGAACTCTTCGAGCAGGCCCTGGGTCACCTTGTAGGCACCCTGGTATTCGGCCACTTCCTCGCCCATCACGAACACGCGGGGATCGCGGCGCATTTCTTCGGCCATCGCATCGCGCAGCGCTTCGCGGACGGTCGAGGTTTTCATGTTGGTGCCGGTGGGAACGGCCGGATCGGCCGGGCGCGGCGCAGACACCGGGCGTTCAGCGCGCTGCGCCCCCGCGGAGGCGGGGGCCTCGGCCGGAGTGGCAGCGACCGGTGTTTCCTGGCCTGAGACCCCCGCCTCCGCGGGGGCACCGTCGCCGCCGATCACCGCGATGACCGTGCCGACTTTTACGCCTTCGGTGCCTTCGGCAATCAGGATCTGGCCGATCACACCTTCATCGACGGCTTCGAATTCCATAGTTGCCTTGTCAGTTTCGATTTCCGCCAGGATATCGCCCGACTTCACCTCGTCGCCGACCTTGACCAGCCACTTGGCCAGCGTGCCTTCTTCCATGGTGGGGGAAAGCGCGGGCATTTTCAGTTCGATCGCCATCAGTAGCTCTCCACCAGCACGTCAGTGTAGAGTTCAGGCATTTCGGGCTCCGGCGAATTTTCTGCAAAATCAGCAGCTTCGGCCACAACGGCGCGAATCCGCTTGTCGATCTCCTTGATCCGGTCCTCGGCAATGCCGCGCGCCAGCAGTTCGGCCTTGGCGCGTTCGATCGGATCGTGATTGTCGCGCATTTCCTGCACTTCCTCGCGGCTGCGGTATTTCGCCGGGTCCGACATGGAATGGCCGCGATAACGATAGGTCTGGAGTTCCATCAGCACCGGCCCGTTGCCGCCGCGCACGTATTCCAGCGCGATGTTGGCGGCCTGGCGCACTTCCAGCACGTCCATCCCGTTGACCGACATCCCCGGAATGCGGAACGCGGTGCCGCGCCGGTAGAAGTGCGTTTCCGCCGAACCGCGCTTCACCGCCGTACCCATCGCATAGCCGTTGTTTTCGACCACGAAGATGATCGGCAGGTTCCACAGCGAGGCCATGTTGAACGCTTCGTAGACCTGGCCCTGGTTGGCCGCGCCATCCCCGAAATAGGCCAGGCAGACGCCGCCATCCTCGTTATACTTGTGGGCGAACGCCAGCCCCGCGCCCAGCGGCACTTGCGCACCGACGATGCCGTGGCCGCCGTAAAACTTATGCTCGGTCGAGAACATGTGCATCGACCCGCCCTTGCCGCGCGAAATGCCCGCCGCACGCCCGGTCAGTTCCGCCATGATGACTTTCGGATCGATCCCGTAAGCCAGCATGTGGCCGTGATCGCGGTAGCCGGTAATCACGCTGTCCTTGCCGGGAGCCAGCGCCGATTGCAGCCCCACCGCGACCGCTTCCTGACCGATGTAAAGATGGCAGAAGCCCCCGATCAGGCCAAGGCCATAAAGTTGGCCCGCACGTTCTTCAAACCGGCGGATCAGCACCATCTGTTCGTAGAAATGCAGCAGATCATCATCGCTGGCAGCGTAACGCTTGTCCGCTTCGTGCGCGTCTTGCAGACTGCGCAGCGCGAAGTTTTCGTCGCTGGCACCGGCCTTGGCTGGTGTGGCGGCGGCGGATTTTGGGCGGCTTGAAGCAGGCTTTGCCAAAGTCAGGTCCCCTGGGGAGTGGTCCAATGGATTGGCCTATAGGGGCAAGCCGCCGCAAGGGAAACCGTCCCATACGTATTTTGTGATGGAATTACCGGACATCCGTTGTCGGGACATCCGCCAGCCGGACAGGCCGCGCTGCTTAATCGAGCAGCATCACCATTTCGTCCGGATGCACAACATTGAGATTGCTGCGCAGCAATTCCCCGGCGATATCGGGATCGACCTGCCGGGGATCGAGCAGCGCCACGCGGTTGCGCAGTTCCTGCCGTTCAACCTGCAAGTGGGCCAGTTCCTTTTGCCGTTCGGCCAGCAACCGGTTATTCTCGCTCCACGCCAGCAGCCCGCTTGGCCCGGCGATGGCCAGTGCGCCCATCAGCAGCAGGCATGTCAGTGCCAACGCCTGAGGCAGGCTTTTGCCGATAAGTTTCGGATCATTTCGGGCACTGCGCATACCCTTAAGAATCACAGTTAACCGCGGGTTTCAAGCGTTAATCGCATAAATTGTCATAATCGCTGCAATCCGGATCAATTCGCCGAGTTAGTTCGGGCGCTGGCACACCGCGCCGGATGCTTCCAGACCGGCCAGTTCAGCCGCGTCCAGCGCCAGCCAGTCGCCCAGCACGGCGCGGCTGTGTTCGCCCACGCGCGGCGGGCTGTGGCGATAGTCGGCCGGGGTTTCACCCAGCTTGCCGGGGAACGCCACGGTCGGCACTTCCACCCCGTCTTCGCGAACAAAGCGGTGGACCACCTGCCGTGCGGCGATGAACGGATCGGCGAACACTTCGGTCACGGTGTTGACCGGCCCGGTCGGCACGTTGACCCGCGCCAGCCGCGCGAGCAGATCGTCACGGACCTCGCCGCGCACCATGTCGCGCATGGTCTGTTCCAGCAGGTCGCGGTTGATCACGCGGTCGCGCGCCAGCACAAAGCGCGGGTCCTCGGCCAGATCGGGCCGCCCCAGCTCGATGCAGAACGCGCGGAACTGGCTGTCATTGCCGATCGCGATCAGCAGCACCCCGTCGGCGCAATCGAACGTGGTATAGGGGACCACGGTGGGGTGGCGGTTGCCCAGGCGGCGCGGTTCACTGCCGTCGACCAGATGGGTCGAACCCTGGTTGGCCAGCATCGCGATCTGGGTGTCGAGCAGCGAGATGTCGATCTGCTGGCCCTCGCCCGTGCGCTCGGCATGGCGCAGCGCCATCAGGATGGAAATCGCCGCCATGTTCCCGGTCGACAGGTCGGCCATCGCCACCCCGGCCTTCAGCGGCCCGCCGCCTTCCTCGCCAGTGATCGCCATGAACCCGCCCATGCCCTGCGCCAGCACGTCATAGCCGGGGCGGCTGGCGTAAGGGCCGGTCTGGCCGAACCCGGTGATCGAGCAATAGACCATGCGCGGGTTGATCGCGCGCAGGGTATCGTAATCCAGCCCGTACTTCTTCAGCCCGCCAACCTTGAAGTTTTCCACCACGATGTCGGCCTCTGCCGCCAACTTGCGGATCAGCGCGGCCCCGTCCGGGTTGGCCAGATCAATCGCGATCGACCGCTTGTTGCGGTTGCAGCACAGGTAATAGGCGCTTTCCTGCGGATCGTCCGAGCCATCGGGCAGTTTCAGGAACGGCGGCCCCCAGCCGCGCGTATCATCGCCCTTGCCCGGCAGTTCGACCTTGATCACGTCCGCGCCGAAATCGGCCAGGATCTGGGTGGCCCACGGTCCGGCCAGCACGCGTGAGAGGTCCAGCACTTTCACCCCGTCCAGCGCCCGCCGGGGCGATGCCGCATTGCCTGTCATGCTGTCTTGCTCTCTGCCGTTACCATTCGCCCTGCCGATAGCGAGGCCGCGCCTGCCCGACAAAGGGAAATCCCGGCAGATGCCGATTGCATTGGAACGGCTTTGGAACATATAGTGAACGAACTTCGCGATTCGGACCTTATGTGATTGATGTGCCCCCGCCTGATATATCCCTTCCCCTGCCCGAAAAGGCTGCGCGCCAGCGCTGGCCGACCGGCGTGACCACGCTTGATGCCGCGCTGGGCGGCGGGCTGGCGGCGGGGCGGATCCATGAAATCCATGCCGCCGACCCGGACGATGCCGCCAGCGCCGGGGGCTTTGCCGCGCTGCTCGCCGCCGGAGTGGTGGGCCGGGGCAAGCCGCTGGTCTGGCTGCGCGAACGCGGCGCGGTGCGCGCCAGCGGGATCATCCAGGCCGAAGGCTTGCTGGAACTGTGCGGCACGTTGCCGCGCGATTGCCTGTTCGTGCTGGCCGACGATGCGCCCGCGCTGCTGCGGGCCGGGCACGATGCGCTGCGCTGCGCCGATCTGGGCGTGGTCCTGCTCGAAGCGCGCGGCCCCATGCCCCGGCTGGACCTCACCGCCAGCCGCCGCCTGCTGCTGGCGGCAGAACGGTCGGGCGTGACGCTGCTGCTGCTGCGGATCGGGGCGCAGCCTGTGCCCAGCGCTGCGGATACCCGCTGGTCGGTCAGCGCCGCCCCATCGCGCAGCCTGCCCGCCAATGCCCCCGGCGCGCCGACTTTCGACCTTGCCCTGCTGCGCCAGCGCGCAGGCCCGTCAGGCCTGAGCTGGCGGCTGGAGTGGAACCGTGACCAACGCATTTTCCAGGACGCGGCGCTATCTGGCGCTGTGGTTCCCGTTCCTGCCGACCGACCGGCTGCGGGCGGAACGGTCGTCCACCTGCCCGCGCTCCCCACCGCTGCCTGATACCCCACTGGTGCTCCACGCCCGGCGAGGCAGCGCGCTGCGGCTGGTGGCGGTCGATGCGGCGGCGGCGCGGCTGGGGCTGGTCGGCGGCATGACGCTGGCCGATGCCCGCGCGCGCCACCCCGATCTGGCCGCGCAGGAGCACGACGCCGCCGCCGATGCCGTCTGGCTCGAACAACTGGGGCAGGACTGCATCCGCTTCACCCCGCACGTGACGCTGCTGGTGCCGGATGGGATCGGCCTCGACATCACCGGCACCGCCCACTTGTTCGGGGATGAGGCCGCGCTGGCGGAGCGGGTGGAGGATCACTGCGCCGCGCTGGGCCTGACGTCACGCAGCGCCTGCGCCGGAACGCTGGCGGCGGCGCGCGCGCTCGCCCGCCATGCCCGCCTGCCGGTGAGCGACGAGGCCGCCGCGATCCGCGCGCTGCCGGTCAGCGCGCTGGGGCTGGACGCGGAGGCGACCCGCGCCTGCCTGCGCGCCGGGCTGAAGACCGTGGGCGATCTCGCCGCCCGCCCCGCCGCGACCATCGCCGCGCGGTTCGGCATGGCCGCCGTCACCGCGCTGCACCGCCTGAGCGGGGACGAACAGGCCCCCAGCGCGCCCTTGCAAGTCGAAACGCCGCTGCACTTCACCCGCCGCTTTGCGGAACCCATCGCCCATCAGGCCAGCATCGCCGCCGCGCTGGCCGAATTGCTGGACCGGGCAGTGGCCAGCTTGCGCGAACGCGGCCAAGGCGGGCGGGCGTTCCGGCTGGAACTGCACCGCAGCGACGGCGCGGTCCACGCGCTGGACATCGCCGCCGCCGCGCCGACCCGCGATCCGGCGCGCATCCAGCGCCTGTTCGCGGAACGGATCGGCGCGCTGGCCGACCCGCTCGACCCGGGCTTCGGCTATGACAGCATCACGCTGGCCGTCCCGGCGGCGCAGCGGCTCGACGCGGCCCAGAGCGCCTTTGCCGATGCGGGCGAAGGCGACCCCGCGTCGGCGCTGGCCGAACTGGTCGAACAGCTCAGCACCCGGCTTGGCCCCGGCCGCATCCGGCGGCTGATCGCGCAGGACAGCCACATTCCAGAGCAGGCGCAAGCGGCCCTGCCCGCGCTTACCCACCCTGCCGCACCGCTGCGCCTGCCTGCGCCCGCGCCGGGCGAACCGCCGCTGCGCCCGCTGCTGCTGTTCGATCCGCCGCAGCCGGTGGAGGTCATCGCCGAAGTGCCGGACGGCCCGCCGCTGCGCTTCCGCTGGCGGCGCAAGCTGCTCGACGTGCGGCTCTATGAAGGGCCGGAGCGGATCGCGGCGGAATGGTGGCGGCGGCGCGGCGGCGAGGCACCCGGCGGCGGCGGGCTGACCCGCGATTACTACCGCGTGGAGGACCAGCGCGGGCGGCGGTTCTGGATCTTCCGCCACGGGCTTTACGGCGAACGCGCCGGTCCGCGCTGGTTCCTGCACGGGCTGTTCGCCTGATGCCCCAGCCCACTTCTGCCCCCGCGCCCGTCTTCGCCGAACTGATCGCGGCAACCAACTACAGCTTCCTGCGCGGCGCCTCGCACCCGGCAGAGATGGTCGCGCGGGCGCATGCTCTGGGGCTGGCGGGGATCGGGATCGCGGACCGCAACACGGTCGCCGGGGTGGTCCGCGCGCACACCGCCTGGCGCGAACTGGGCGGCGCGGGGGGCGGGTTCCGGCTGGCGGTCGGCGCGCGGCTGGTGTTTGCCGATGGCACGCCCGATGTGGTCGCCTATCCCGCCACCCGCACCGGCTGGGGGCGGCTGACCCGGCTGCTGACCCTGGGCAACCGCCGCGCCGAAAAGGGCGATTGCATCCTCCATCTGGATGACTTGTGCGAGTATGCGCAGGACCTGCTGCTGATCGCCACCGGCGGCGACGCGGCGTTGCTGGGCCGCCTGCGCGAAGTCTGCCCGGATGCCGTCTGGCTGGCCGCGACGATGCCGCGCCGGGGCCGCGACGCGCGCCTGCTGGCCGCGCGGCAGGCGCTGGCGGATGCGTCGGGGGTGCCCTTGCTCGCCACCACCGACGCGCTCTATGCCAGCCCGGACGCGCGCCAGCTGCACGATATCCTGACCTGCATCCGCGAAGGCACGGCGATCCACACCGCAGGCAAACGGCTGGAAGCGAACGCCGAACGGCACCTGAAGTCCCCCGCCGAACTCGCCCGCCTGTTCCGCGCCTGCCCCGCCGCGCTCACCGCCAGCACCGATCTGCTGGGGCGGATCGACTTCACGCTGGATCAGCTGCGCTATGAATACCCGCGCGAGCCGGTGCCCGATGGCCGCGATCCGCACGACTGGCTGGAACAGCTGGCGCATGAGGCCGCCGCGCGCCGCTTTCCGGACGGCCTCCCCCCCGCCTACCGCGCGACGCTGGACGAGGAATTCCGCCTGATCCGGTCGCGCAGCTATGCCAGCTATTTCCTGACCGTCCATGACCTCGTCCACTATGCCCGCAGCCTCGATCCGCCAATCCTGTGCCAGGGCCGGGGCAGCGCGGCCAATTCGCTGGTCTGCTATCTGCTGGGCATTACCTCGGTCGATCCGGTCCGCGAAACGCTGCTGTTCTCACGCTTTCTGTCGGAAGAGCGCGACGAGCCGCCCGATATCGACGTCGATTTCGAGCATGAACGGCGCGAGGAGGTGATCCAGTACATCTATCGCCGCTATGGCCGCGAACGCGCCGGGATCGCCGCGACGGTGATCCATTACCGCCCGCGCAGCACCGTGCGCGAAGTGGGCAAGGCGCTGGGCCTGACCGAGGACGTCACCGCCCGCCTGACTTCCACCGTCTGGGGCCAGTATGACCGCGCCGTGCGCGAGGACCGCATGGCCGAGGCCGGGTTCGATCCCGCCAACCCGCAGATCGCCCGGCTGGCCGCGCTGGTCGAGCGGCTGTTGTGCTTTCCCCGGCACCTGTCGCAGCACGTCGGCGGCTTCGTGCTGACCGAAGGGCGGCTGGACGAACTGGTCCCGATCCACAACGCCGCGATGCCGGACCGGACCTTCATCGAATGGGACAAGGACGATATCGACGCGCTGGGGCTGATGAAGGTCGATGTCCTCGCGCTCGGCATGCTGACCTGCATCCGCAAGAGCTTCGACCTGCTCCGCGCCGAGGGGCTGGGCGACCACGATTTGCAGAACGTGCCGCTGGAAGACCCGGAAACCTACGCCATGCTGCGCCGGGCGGACAGCATCGGCACCTTTCAGGTCGAAAGCCGCGCGCAGATCAACATGCTCCCCCGGATGCGCCCGCGCCGGTTCTATGATCTGGTGATCCAGGTGGCGATTGTCCGCCCCGGCCCGATCCAGGGCGGCATGGTCCACCCCTATCTGCGCCGCCGCAATGGCGAGGAAACGCCCGACTACCCCTCGCCCGCGCCGCCCCACGATCCGCACGAATTGCGCGATGTGCTGGAAAAGACGCTGGGCGTGCCGCTGTTTCAGGAACAGGCGATGAAGCTGGCGATTGTCGCGGCGGAGTTTACCCCGGCCCAGGCCGACGGGCTGCGCCGGGCGATGGCGACGTTCCGCAATGTCGGCACAATGCACCGCTATCAGGAACAGCTGGTCGGCGGGATGACCGCGCGCGGCTATGCCCCCGACTTCGCGGAGCGCTGCTTTGAGCAGATCAAGGGCTTCGGCGAATACGGCTTTCCCGAAAGCCACGCGCAGGCGTTTGCCTGGCTGACCTATGTCTCGTCCTGGCTGAAGTGCCACCATCCGGCGATCTTCACGTGCGCGCTGCTCAATTCGCAGCCGATGGGGTTCTATGCCCCGGCGCAGCTGGTCCGCGACCTTTGCGAGCACGGGGTCGCCGTGCGCGCCGCCGATGTCTGCGCCAGCGCGTGGGACTGCACGGTGGAGCCGCACGGCAATGCGCTCGCGCTGCGGCTGGGGCTGCGCCAGATCGGCGGCTTCCGGGAAAGCTGGGCGGCGGCGATTGCCGAGGCGCGCGCCGCCGCGCCGTTCGGCTCGGTCGAGGAACTGGCCCGCCGCGCCGCCCTGCCCCCGCCCGCGCTGCGCAAGCTGGCCGATGCCGATGCGCTTGGCTCGCTGGGCAAGTCCCGGCGCGAGGCCTTGTGGGAGGTGCGCCGCACCCCGCCGGATCAGCTCCCGCTGTTCGCGTTCGCGCAGGCCGCCGAACTGGGCGAGGAAGCCGACGCTGCCCTGCCCGCGATGCCGCTGGCCGAGGAAGTCGTGGCCGATTACCAGACCACCCGGCTGTCGCTGAAAGCCCACCCGATGCAGTTCCTGCGCGCGCGGCTGGCGGCGGACGGCGTGCTCAGCTGCGCGGATGCCAATGCCGCGTCGGACGGGCGCAAGGTGACGGTCGCCGGGATCGTGCTGATCCGCCAGCGCCCCGGCAAGGGCAACGCGGTGTTCATCACGATCGAGGATGAAACCGGCGTGGTCAACGCCCTGCTCTGGACCCGCGACATGGAAAGCCAGCGCGCGGCGGTGATGGGCGCGCGGATGATGCGGATCGACGGCGAAATCCAGCGCAGCAAGGAGGACGTGGTCCACCTGATGGCGCAGCGGATCACCGATGCCTCCGCGCTGCTCGACCGCCTGTCCGATCCGGACACTGCTGAACCGGACCGCGCGCGCGCGGTGCGAACGCGCGGCCACCCCCGCAACGCGCGGATCCTGCCGCGCTCACGCGATTTTCATTAGGCCGCGTTTGCTCAGGATTGCTCGCGCGCGAGCCGTTCCTGCCGTTCGAGATCGGTTTCGGTCTGGACGAAGCTGTTCGACGTCACCTTCAGCCAGATCAGGATCGGCGCAGCCATGTAGACCGAGCTGTAGGTGCCCACGAAAATGCCCAGCGTGATCGCTGCGGTGAACCCGAAGATCACGTTCGGGCCGAGGAACAGCAGCGCCATCAGCGTGATGAGCAGCGAAACCGTGGTCACGATCGTCCGGCTGAGCGTTTCGTTGACCGACAGGTCGAGCAGCTCCGCCATCGGCATCCGCCGATACTTCTTCAGGTTCTCACGGATCCGGTCATAGACCACGATGGTATCGTTCAGCGAATAGCCGATCAGTGTCAGGATCGCAGCGACGATATTGAGATCGAACTCCATCTGGGTCAGCGCGAACAGTCCCAGCGTGATCGTTACGTCGTGGACCAGACTGAACAACGCGCCCACCCCGAACTGCCATTCGAACCGCACCCAGATATAGATCGAGATCGCGACCATCGCCGCGAACAGCGCCTGCATCCCGGTCTTGAACAATTCGCCCGAAACCTTGCCCGAGACCGAATCCACCCCGTCGATCCGGGCATCGGGATGCGCGGCGGAAATCGTGGCGGTAATCTTGCGGGTCATCGCGTCAGCCAGGCTGGCATCGGCATCCGATCCTTCGGGCAGCTTCATGCGCACCGAAATCTCGTTCGGTTTGCCGAACTGCTGGATGATCGGTTCCCCGTAACCCAGCGCGCCGACCTGTCCGCGCAGTTCCGCCACGGGGGCGGCGGCGCTTTGGGTAAAGGTCACGCGGATCATCTGGCCGCCGACGAAATCGACGCCGAAATTGAGGCCCTTGGTGAACACCAGGAACAGCGATGCCGCCATCAGCACCGCGCTCATCGCATAGAACGCGTTGCTCCAGCGCAGGAACTTGATGTTGGTGTTGTCAGGGACAAGCTTGAGCAGTTTCATCGACCGGTTCCCTTACAGCACAAGATCGTTGGGCCGGGTGCGGCGCAGCCAGCCCGTTACCCACAAGCGGGTCATGGTCACGGCGGTGAACACCGATGTGACGATCCCGATCATCAGCACCACGGCAAACCCGCGCACCGGGCCAGAGCCGAACAGGAACATCAGCACCGCCGCGATGGCATTGGTGATGTTGGCATCGAAAATCGCGCGGCTGGCTTCTGTATAGCCCATCTCTACCGCCTGCATCACGCGCCGCCCGCGGGCCAGTTCTTCGCGGATGCGTTCGTTGATCAGCACGTTGGCATCGACCGCCGCCCCGATCGTCAGCACGAACCCGGCAATCCCCGGCAGCGTCAGCGTGGTGTTGAGCAGCGCCATCACCCCCAGGATCATCAGCACGTTCAGGATCAGCGCGGAATTGGCATAGATGCCGAACCGGCCATAAGTGGCCATCATGAACACCACCAGCAGCACGGTGCCGACGCCGAACGCGATCATGCCCTTTTCGATCGAATCCGCACCCAGGTCCGGCCCGACGGTGCGTTCTTCCACCACCTTGAGGTCCACCGGCAGCGCGCCGGAGCGCAGCGAGATGGCCAGCTGGTTGGCCGAATCCACCGTGAAGTTGCCGGAAATCCGGGCCGTCCCGCCCAGGATCGGTTCCTCGATCACCGGCGCGGACAGCACCTTGCCATCCAGGATGATGGCGAACGGCTTGCGCACGTTCTCGGTGGTCAGCTTGGCGAACTTGGCGCCGCCCTGCTGGTCGAACGTGATGTTGACGACGGCGGCGTTGGTCTGGGTATCGGTGCTCTGCTGGGCATTGGCCAGCTGATCGCCCTTGATCCCGCCCAGCCGCCGCACGGCCAGCGCGGGCACGCCGCCGCACGACCCGGCATCAAGGCACGGCACGACTTCGCTGCCCGGCGGGGCAATGCCCTGCGCGACGTCGGCGGGAATCGCCGAACCGTCGACCAGCTTGAATTCCAGCTTGGCGGTCTGGCCCAGCAGGTTCTTGAGCGCGGCCGGGTCTTTCAGGCCCGGCACCTGCACCACGATCCGGTCCGCGCCCTGGCGGATGATCGTCGGTTCACGGGTGCCCAGCGCGTCGATCCGCTTGCGGACCACTTCGGTCGCGGTGTCCATTGCCTGGCTGATCGCCTGATCGATCCCGGCCTGGGTCGGGGTCAGCACGATGCGGCTGCCATCCAGCACGGCCAGATCCCAGTCCCGCTGCCCGGTCAGCTGCGCACCGCTGGTCAGCGTCTGCAACCGTTCACGCGCGGCGTCGATCTGCGACGGATCGGCGACCATGAACGAAACGGTGCCGTCCTTGGACGAGATATCCCCGATGCGGATCTGCGGGTCGGCCTGCCGCAGGCGGGCGCGGACGTCCTCTTCCATGCTTTCCAGCCGCTGGCGGCGGACCTGTTCGGGGTTCGCTTCCAGCAGGATGTGACTGCCGCCGGCGAGATCCAGCCCCAGGTTGATCCGCGGTGCAGGCAGCACCGACGGCCAAGCCAGGCCGACAACCGAGAACATCGACGGCATTGCCGCCAGCGCAAGGAGCAGCGCCAGCGACCAGAGCCAGAGCTGTTTCCAGCGGGGAAAATCAAGCATCGACAGCGCCTTGCATCAGCGAGAAGAGGATCGACCGGAGCCGCGGTTCAACCCGGTGAACCGCGCTGCCGATCAGTCGTTGGCCGGGGCCGCGCCGGTCGGCGGGATGACGTCCGAAATCGTGGTCTTGACCGCCTTCACGCGCACGTTCGGGGCAAGTTCCAGTTCGGCGTAGTGCTCATCCACCTTGATGACCTTGCCGACCAGACCGCCGCCGGTCAGCACCTGATCGCCCTTCTTGATTCCGGCGACCTTGGCCTGGTGTGCCTTCTGGCGCTTCATCTGCGGGCGCAGGATCAGGAACCAGAACACCGCGACCATCGCGACGAGCGGGAGGAACTGCACCCAGGCCGGCGGAGCATCGGCGGCGGCAGCGGCGAGCATGTTGAGGATCTGGCTGTTCATGGACAGTCTTCTTACCTTCTTGCGTTATGCGTTGACCCGGCAAATGACGGGCAGAATTGCGCGCGCCTAGCAGCTAAGCCGCGCCTTCGCAACGCGCCGCCCCCCGGAACGCAGTGGTTAAGTTCCGAACCCACAGCCCACTTTGCCTGCGCCGTCACCCCGGACCTGATCCGGGATCCCGCTTTTTGCCGGACGGGCCGAAGGAAACAAGCGGGACCACGGGTCAAGCCCGGGGCGATGAACAAGGAAATGAGACTTCGAGTTCCGCGACCCAAAGTGGGGCCTCCGCCGCCCGCTTCAACCCTGCCCGGCGAAAAGCGAACGTTGCCGCGCCTGCGCCCTTGCCATCCCCGCCCGTCCTGCATATAGGCCGCCTCCACGGTCGGGACGTAGCGCAGCCTGGTAGCGCATCACACTGGGGGTGTGGGGGTCGGAGGTTCGAATCCTCTCGTCCCGACCAAGATTTTCCAGATTTTTAGGAAATCCACAGCGGGCGGCGAAAGCTGCCCGTTTTGTTGTGTGCGTGTTGTGATAAGCAACGCTTGAGCGAAAGTGAAAATTAATCCGATGCAATAGCCAGCTATCGAACCCACTTTCGGTAAGCGCCAAACACTAAAAGAGCTAAAGCGGGAAGCAAGGAAATCACCAATAGTCTATGGAAATGTTCCTGTTCTAATTCCTCCCATCCACCAACCCCAAGTGGATCGAACAACCAAGCATATAGATGCACCACTAAAGCCCAAACAGCTGAAAAAAATATAATTTTCCGAACACGACTTCCTTTTTGCGCAAAGCGATTAGGCTGTTTGAAAGCAGCCCCCTGAAACGCTTCCTGAAGCTTTCGCCGCTCTTTCCGAAGATCTGAAGCGCGTTTAATTTTGATCTCATCATCAGTGGCTAACAGTCGATCAAACACATCGAGGATAGCGGCTGGTGGCCGAGTTGCTACCTCACCGGCTAAATCCTTAGCAATACTGTCGAACAACGCTTGGAGCGCTAGGCTCGGCGCAACTCCTATGGAAATGTAAGCAATCCAAGCCTCGGTAATCTGAAGCCTTTGATCCAAGCTAATGGGTCCACCCTTATGGTCGAGCCAATCAGCTACAGTAAACCAATCGCGCTTTAGTCCCGGCGGGCCATCTACCGCTTCAGCATCCTCCTTCAGTTGTTCAATGAAGAACGGCCCAGTTGCCCGCATTGCATCAGCCGTCGTTGTGCCTTCAATCAACAACTCACGGGGTTCACTCATCTAAAGCAAGTCCTTTTTCTCATTTTCAACAACCTACCTTGGAAATCGGCACAGTTCTAAACTCTCCCTCACACGAAGATAAGGAAGCGATGTTGGTCCAAATTTATATGCGGGAATGCGTGTGGAGCAAACAAAAAGGCGTCGCAGTTTCCTGCAACGCCTGTTCGCTCTCACCAGTGCGGCGGGCAAGGGCACCCCGCCCCCGCCCGCCAGCGCCGCTTATTCCAGTTCCAAAATCACCGCGTCCACGGCCAGGCTTTCGCCCTGTTTGGCGTTGACCTTCTTCACCGTGGCGCTCTTTTCGGCGCGGAGGATGTTTTCCATCTTCATTGCTTCGACCACCGCCAGCGGCTGCCCGGCTTCGACCTTGTCGCCTTCGGCCACGTGCAGCGCCACCAGCAGGCCCGGCATCGGGCAGATCAGGAACTTTGACAGGTCCGGCGGGATCTTTTCGATCATGTGGCTGGTCAGGTGGGCAAAGCGGGTGGGCAGGATCTGCACCTTGTGGGTCGCGCCGCGCGTGGTCATGCGCAGGCCGGAGCGGGTGACGTCCACCTTTACGCCGTAGACCGTGTCGCCCACTTCGGCCTGCACCAGCCGGTCGCCGGGGGTGTATTCCAGCGCGAGGTCTACCGGCTGCCCGTTGACGGTGATGTCTTCATCCAGTGACACCGCGAACGACTGGTCGCCGATCGTGACGGTCCAGTCATAGGTCGGCTCCAGTTCGCCATCGAGCTGGCCGTCGATCTGACACGCACGGTCGGCGCGGGCGGTGGCGATGAACCCGGCGATGGCGGCAAGGTGCCCCTTCACTTCGTCCGATGTCGCCGCGCCGGTGAACCCGTCAGGGTATTCCTCGGCGATGAAGCCCGTGGTCAGCTCGCCCGAGCGGAAGCGCGGGTGCTGCATGATCGCGGAGACGAAATCGATGTTGTGGCCCAGCCCCTCGATCTCGAACGCGTCGAGCGCGGCGATCTGGAGGTCGGCGGCTTCGTCGCGCGTTTCGCCCCAGGTCACCAGCTTGGCGATCATCGGGTCATAGAACATCGACACTTCGCCGCCTTCATAGACGCCGTCGTCCACCCGCACGCCGTCCACGCCGCGCCGCCCGTTGGCGCTGCCGTCATCGGTCCAGCCCTCCACCGGCGGGTTATAGCGCACCAGACGCCCGGTCGAGGGCAGGAACCCGCGATAGGGGTCTTCGGCATAGACGCGGTTTTCAATCGCCCAGCCGTCGATCTTCACATCGTCCTGCGTCATCGCCAGCTTCTCGCCAGCGGCCACGCGGATCATCTGTTCGACCAGATCGATGCCGGTGATGCATTCGGTGACGGGGTGCTCCACCTGCAGGCGGGTGTTCATTTCGAGGAAGTAGAAGCTCTCCCCGCTGGGGTCCGCGCCTGATACGATCAGTTCGACTGTACCCGCGCTGAAATAGCCGACCGCCTTTGACAGCGCGACGCACTGTTCACCCATGGCTTTACGCATCTTGGGCGTGACGAACGGCGACGGCGCTTCTTCCACCACCTTCTGGTGGCGGCGCTGGATGCTGCATTCGCGCTCGTTCAGGTAGAGCACGTTGCCGTGCTTATCGCCCAGAATCTGGATTTCGATGTGGCGCGGACCCAGGATGAATTTTTCGATGAACACGCGGTCATCGCCGAACGAGTTCAGCCCTTCGCGCTTCACCGCTTCAAAGCCTTCGCGCACGTCTTGTTCGGTATAGGCGAGGCGCATGCCCTTGCCGCCGCCGCCAGCGCTGGCCTTCATCATCACCGGATAGCCGATTTCAGCGGAAATCCGCACCGCGTGCTCGGTATCCTCGATCTCGCCCACGAAGCCGGGGACGACGTTCACGCCCGCGGCCTTGGCCAGCTTCTTGGATTCGATCTTGTCACCCATCGCGGCAATCGCGTTCACCGGGGGCCCGATGAACTCGATCCCCTCGGCGGCGAGCGCTTCCGCAAAACTGGTGCGTTCCGACAGGAAACCATAGCCCGGATGGACCGCTTCCGCGCCGGTTGCCTTGCACGCGGCGATGATCTTGTCCGCGATCAGGTAGGACTGGGCGGCGGGCGACGGGCCGATGTGTACGGCCTCGTCCGCCATCTGCACGAACGGCGCGCGGGCATCGGCGTCGGAATAGACGGCCACCGTCTGGATACCCATGCGGCGGGCGGTCTTGATCACCCGGCAAGCGATTTCGCCGCGATTGGCGATGAGGATTTTCTTGAACATTCAGCGACTCCAGCGTCGAAACAAGATGAGCGAGACGGCCCAGTAGGCAACGAAAGCGGATCCAATGATCAGCCAGAAATTTCGATTGGCACCCGACGTGCAGAGAGGATTGTCAAAGCAGTCGCCGTAGGTGAAGACAAACAACAGCGCCCCTGTGAGGACGATGCAAAAAACTGACCACGCCGTAAAAATGAGAAAATGGCGAACATTCATGCCCCTCTCCTTTCGACGTCACCCTGAACTTGTTTCAGGGTCCATCCCTCCACCCGCACCAACTGCGCCGGACGAGCCATGGATGCTGAAACGAGTTCAGCATGACGGGATCGCGTAACGGCCGCATCAGCCCTAACCTTCATCGTCACCCCGGGCTTGACCCGGGGTTGGGCTGCCTTTTCCGACGCCGCGAGCGAACACAGCGTTGCAGAAGGAAAGCCCAGCCCCGGATCAAGTCCGGGGCGACGGGAGCGGTTAAGGGTCACGAAGTCACCCCTCCAGCGGCGGCATGTTGTGGCCCAGCAGGCGCAGCATATCCGCCGCGCATTCGACCACGTTGGACCCCGGACCATAGATGCCCTGCACCCCAGCCTCGCGCAGGAAGTCATAGTCCTGCGGCGGGATCACGCCGCCTGCGACGACCTTGATGTCGGCGCGGCCAGCGGCTTTCAGGTGGCCGATGAGTTCGGGGATCAGCGTCTTGTGTCCGGCGGCGAGCGACGAGGCACCGACCGCGTCGACATCGGCTTCCAGCGCCAGCTTCGCCGCTTCTTCCGGCGTCTGGAACAGCGGCCCGCTGGTGACGTCAAAGCCCATGTCGGAGAACGCGCTGGCAATCACGTTCGCGCCGCGATCGTGGCCGTCCTGGCCCATCTTGGCGACCAGCATGCGCGGCTTGCGGCCCAGACGGCGAGACACAGCCTCAACCCCGTCGGTCACTTGCGCCCAGCGCTGATCGAACTCGTAAGCGCTGCCATAGATGCCCTTCACCGGCACCGGCTGTGTGCCATAGCGGCCGAACACGACCTCCATCGCGTCAGAGATTTCGCCCAGCGTGGCGCGTTCGCGCGCGGCATCGACGGCGAGTTCGAGCAGGTTGCCGCCGCCTTTCGCACCTTCGGTCAGCGCGGCCAGCGCGGCGCGGCATTTGGCCTCGTCGCGGTTGGCGCGGGTGGTTTTCAGGCGGGCGATCTGCCCTTCGCGCACCGCGACGTTATCGACTTCCAGCGTATCGAGGTGGTCTTCGGATGCGAGGCGATACTTGTTGACGCCGACGATCACGTCCTCGGCCTTGTCCACCCGTGCCTGACGGCCAGCAGCGGCTTCCTCGATCATCGCCTTGGGCCAGCCAGCAGCCACGGCCTTGGCCATGCCGCCTTCGGCTTCGACGCGCTCGATGATTTCCCACGCCTTGTCGACCAGTTCCTGGGTCAGGCTTTCGATGTAGTACGACCCGCCCAGCGGATCGACCACGTTGCACATGCCCGTTTCTTCCTGGATCACGATCTGGGTGTTGCGGGCGATGCGCGCGGAAAAGTCGGTCGGCAGCGCGATCGCTTCGTCCAGCGCATTGGTGTGGAGCGACTGGGTGCCGCCCAGCATCGCGGCCATCGCCTCGATCGTGGTGCGGATGACGTTGTTATAGGGGTCCTGCTCCTGCAGCGACACGCCGGAGGTCTGGCAGTGGGTGCGCAGCATCTTGCTGCGTTCGTCCTGCGCGCCCAGTTTGGTCATCACCCGGTGCCACAACACGCGCGCCGCGCGCAGCTTGGCCACTTCCATGAAGAAGTTCATGCCGATGGCGAAGAAGAAGCTCAGGCGGCCCGCGAACTTGTCGATGTCCAGCCCGCTGGCGACGCCGTACTTCACGTATTCCATGCCGTCGGCGATGGTGAAGGCCAGTTCCTGCACCTGCGTCGCCCCGGCTTCCTGCATGTGATAGCCGGAAATCGAGATCGAGTTGAATTTCGGCATTTTCGCGCTGGTATATCCGAAGATGTCCGAAATGATCCGCATGCTGGGTTCGGGCGGATAGATGTAGGTGTTGCGGACCATGAACTCCTTGAGGATGTCGTTCTGGATGGTCCCGTCGAGCTGTTCGGTCGGAACGCCCTGCTCCTCGCCCGCGACGATGAAGAACGCCAGGATCGGGATCACCGCGCCGTTCATGGTCATGGATACCGACATCTTGTCGAGCGGGATTCCGTCGAACAGGATCTTCATGTCCTCGACGCTGTCGATGGCCACGCCCGCCTTGCCAACGTCGCCCACCACGCGCGGGTGATCGCTGTCATAGCCGCGGTGGGTGGCCAGATCGAACGCCACCGACAGGCCCTTTTGCCCCGCCGCCAGATTGCGGCGATAGAACGCGTTCGATTCCTCGGCAGTGGAAAAACCCGCATACTGGCGGATCGTCCACGGACGGCCCGCATACATCGATGCGCGCACGCCCCGCGTGAACGGCGCGAAGCCCGGCAGGCCGGGATCGGCCTTCACGTCATCCGCCGTGTAGAGCGGCTTTACCGCGATGCCTTCGGGGGTATTCCAGGTCAGGTCCTTGCCCTTGACCTCTTTCGCCGCCGCGGCCTGCCAGTCTTCGATCTTTGCCATGTCTCACCTCATTGCCCTCTCACCCCGTGCGGGGGGCAGAGGATACGAAGGCTTGCCGGTTTACCGGCTAGCCGCAGTTGGAGAGGGGGGAATGCGCCCAGCCCCTCTCCCAACCCTCTCCCCCACGGGGGAGAGGGCCAGTTATTACTTGCCCTGGAAGTTGGGCTTGCGCTTTTCGAGGAAGGCCAGCCCGCCTTCCATCGCATCGGCGGTGCCGCCCGCGATGCGCTGCCCTTCGGCTTCGGCCAGCAGCTGTTCGGAATAGCTGTTTTCCAGCGCGGTCAGGATGTTCTTGCGCATCACGGCATAAGCCACCGTCGGCCCGTTCGCGAGGCGGGTGGCCAGCGCGCGGGCTTCGTCCTGCAGCACCTCGTCTTCCACCATCTTGTAGATCAGGCCCCAGTCAGCCGCCTTTTCCGCGCTGATCTTTTCGCCCAGCATCATCATTTCGGTCGCGCGGGCCTTGCCCACCATGCGCGGCAGCATCCAGCTGGCGCCGCCATCGGGCACAAGACCGATGTTGACGAAGGCCTGCAGGAAATAGCCGCTGCGCCCCGCGATCACGAAATCGCCGCACAGGCCGATGGAACAGCCCACGCCCGCCGCCGCGCCGTTGACGGCGGTGATGATCGGCATGTTCAGCCGCGCGAGGCTCATCATCAACGGGTTGTAGTGGCGGGTCAGCGCGATGTAGCTGCCCTCACCGCCCGAAATCGACCGCTCACCGCGCGCCGAAAGGTCCGCGCCGGAACAAAAGCCGCGCCCCGCCCCGGTGATGATCAGCGCCCGCGCGCCTTCCATCATCGACAGCGCGTCATTGATTTCGCCCGCCATGTCGAGGCTGCACGCATTCATGCGCTCAGGCCGGCTCAGAGTGATCGTGGCGATGGCGTCAGTTACGTCGACGGTGATCGTTTCGTAGGTCACAGGCGGTTCTCTCCGTTTTCGTCACCCTGAACTTGTTTCAGGGTCCATTTCTCGGCCCGCCCCACCAGTGCCGGACGGCACGATGGAAGCTGAAACAAGTTCAGCATGACGGGGTTGCAAGGCATCAGTGCGCCTCTTTCGGTGTTTCCATGATTTCGGTCAGCACACCCTGCATGTCGCGCGGGTGGACAAAGAAGATCAGCGTGCCGTGCGCGCCGATCCGGGGTTCGCCCAGCACGCGCTTGCCCATGGCCTCGAACTCGGCCTTGGCGGCGTGAATGTCGGGCACTTCATAGCACATGTGATGCTGCCCGCCCGCCGGGTTCTTGTCGAGGAAGCTCTGGATCGAGGTGTTGCCCGGCAGCGGCTCGATCAGCTCGATCTGCGTGCCGTTCAGTGCGCCATCGGCACCGGGAGTATCGACGAAGCACACCTTCACGCCCTGATCGGGCAGGTCGAACGGCTCATGGATCTTCGTCGCGCCCATGACGTCGCGGTAGAACACGATGGAGTCCGCGATGGAGGGGGTTGCGACCCCGATGTGGTTCAAACGGCCGAGTTTCATTGATCTTCTCCATTCCCCCTACCCTTCAGGGGAGGGGCAGCGAGACTTGGCAGCTTGCTGCCTAGTCGCAGCGGGGTGGGGGTTCGGCGGTGCAAGTGGAGCGCAGCGGCGAACCCCCACCCCAACCCCTCCCCGGCGGGGAGGGGCTTAGGCAGCGTCGCCACGCCGATGTGTTTGAAACGGCGGAGTTTCATCGGTTCCCCCCTCACAGCGGAATGTTATCATGCTTCTTCCACGGGTTTTCCAAACTCTTGTTCCGCAGCTTCCTCAGCCCCAAGGCAATCCGCCGCCGCGTTGAGTGCGGGTGGATCACCTCGTCGATGAAGCCCTTGCTCGCCGCCACGAAGGGGTTGGCGAAGCGGTCTTCGTATTCCTTGGTGCGTTCCGCGATCTTGTCGGGATCGCCAATGTCCGAGCGGAAGATGATTTCCACCGCGCCCTTCGCGCCCATCACCGCGATTTCGGCCGTCGGCCAGGCGTAGTTGAGGTCGCCGCGGAGGTGCTTGGAGGCCATCACGTCATACGCGCCGCCATAGGCCTTGCGGGTGATGACGGTGATCTTCGGCACGGTCGCCTCGGCATAGGCGAACAGCAGCTTCGCGCCGTGCTTGATGATGCCGTTATGCTCCTGTGCGGTGCCGGGCAGGAAGCCGGGAACGTCGACGAACGTCAGGATCGGGATGTTGAACGCATCGCAGAACCGCACGAACCGCGCGGCCTTCTTCGATGAGTTGATATCGAGCACGCCCGCCAGCACCATCGGCTGGTTGGCCACCACGCCCACCGTGCGCCCTTCGATCCGGCCGAACCCGCACAGGATATTGCCGGCATGGGCGGGCTGCACTTCAAAGAATTCGCCTTCGTCCAGCACCTTGCGCAGCACTTCGTGCATATCATAGGGCTGGTTGGCGCTGGCCGGGATCAGCGTGTCGAGGCTTTCTTCCAGCCGGTCCCAGGTATCCGCCGTCGGCCGCAGGGGCGCATCTTCGCGGTTGTTGAGCGGCAGGAAATCAAAGAAATCGCGCGCCGTCAGCAGCGCCTCGATATCGTTTTCCAGCGCAAGGTCGGCGACCGAGGTCTTGGTGGTGTGCGTGACCGCACCGCCCAGTTCCTCCTGCGTGACAATCTCGTTCGTCACCGTCTTGACCACGTCCGGCCCGGTCACGAACATATAGCTGCTGTCCTTCACCATGAAGATGAAGTCGGTCATCGCCGGGCTGTAGACCGCCCCGCCCGCGCATGGACCCATGATCAGCGACAGCTGCGGCACCACGCCGCTGGCCAGCACGTTGCGCTGGAAGATTTCGGCATAGCCGCCCAGCGACGCCACGCCTTCCTGAATGCGCGCGCCGCCGCTGTCGTTGAGGCCGATGACCGGCGCGCCAACTTTCATGGCGTTGTCCATCACCTTGCAGATCTTCATCGCATGGCGTTCCGACACGGCCCCGCCGAACACGGTGAAGTCCTGCGCGAAGACATAGACCAGACGGCCGTTGATCGTGCCGCTGCCGGTCACCACGCCGTCACCCGGAATGGTCGTTTCGGGCATCCCGAAATCGACGCAGTTGTGTTCGACATACATGTCCGTTTCTTCGAAGCTGTCTTCGTCGAGCAGGATTTCCAGCCGTTCACGCGCGGTCAGCTTGCCCTTGGCGTGCTGCGCGTCGATGCGCTTTTGCCCGCCACCCATCCGGGCGGCAGCACGGCGCTTTTCCATTTCGGCGATATTTGCGGACATGATCTTCCCCGTCCCGGTAATCTTCAGAGCATTTCCCTTGCGCGCGGCACGGGGCAATGTCCAATGTGAATTTGCAAAGTTGCAAAGCCACAGTTTGCAAAGTAGAATGGCGCCGTCATGTCACGCCGTATCTTTGCCGGAACCCAGCTGCGCGCGATCCGCGCCGAACGTGCGCTCAAGCAGGCGGAGCTGGCCGAGCGGCTGGGGATCAGTCCGTCCTACCTCTCGCAGCTGGAAAACGACGACCGCCCGCTGACCCCCGCGCTGGTCGAACGGCTGAGCCAGTCCTTCCCGCTCGACTGGCGGGAAATCGGCGCGGGCGACACCGAAAACCGCCTTGCCGCGCTGCGCGAAGCCAATGCCGATCCGCTGTTCGCCGAGCCGATGGACGCCGCTCAGCTGGCCCGCTTTGCCGAGCAGCAACCGCTGCTGGCCGAACGCTTCATCGCGCTGCACGAGGCCTATCGCCGCACCGGCCAGCGGTTGCAGATGGTGGACGAGGCGCTGTCTTCCGAAACCGGCGGGATCGCGCGCCTGCCGTGGGAGGACGTGCGCGACTGGTTCCACTTTGCGAACAACTATGTCGACAGCCTGGACCGCGCGGCGGAGGCGCTGGCGGGGACGCTCTCCGGCCGTGCGCTCACCCCCGATACCCCCGCGCTGGAGGCGTATTTGCGCGACGCGCTGTCCATTTCACTGGTCTATGAGTTAAACCATGGCCTGCGCAGTTTCGATGCGGAAATGGGCCACCTGACCATCGATCCCAGCCAGCCCGCCGAAAGCCGCCGCTTTCAACTGGCGCACCAGCTCGCCGCGCTCGCCCTGAAAGACGAAATCTCCACCGTGATCGAAGGCGCGCGGCTGAACAGCGCGGCATCGCGGCAACTGCTGTTTGTGGGGCTGTGCAACTATGCCGCGGGCGCGCTGCTGATGCCCTATCGCCGGTTCCGGACCGAGGCGCGGGCCGTGCGCCATGACATCGACCGGCTAGCACAGGCCTTCGGCACCAGCTTTGAACAGGCCTGCCACCGCCTCTCGACCCTCCAGCGCGAGGAAGCGCGCGGCGTGCCGTTCTTCTTCTGCCGGGTCGACATGGCCGGGAACATCACCAAGCGCCACTCCGCCACGCGCCTGCAATTCGCCCGGTTCGGCGGGGCCTGCCCGCTGTGGATCGTGCATGAAGCCGTCGCGATCCCTGACCGCATTCTGGTGCAGTTGGCCGAAACACCCGACGGGGTCCGCTATGTCTCGATGGCCAAGGGGCTGGTGAAGCCGTCCGGCTCCTACGACCGCGCGCCGCGCCGCTATGCCGTGGCGCTGGGGTGCGAGGCGGAACACGCCGCCGAGTTCGTCTATGCCGACGGGCTGGACCTGACCAGCCCCCGCGCCGCCACCCGGATCGGCGTATCCTGCCGTATCTGCCCCCGCCCCGACTGCGACCAGCGTGCCTTTCCGCCGAGCGACCGGGCGATCACGGTCGATCCGGACCAGCGCGGGGTGGTGCCGTACCGGTTGGCTTGATTTCCTCCCCCTTGGGGGAGGAAGCACGGCCATCGCCGCCTCCCCGTCAAAACCGGATCATGATCTTGCGCGCCAGCGCGGGCGAGATTGAGTTGACCAGTTGCAGCACCTTTACAATACCGATGTTCGCCTCGTCGGCGTCGCGCTCCATCGCGGAGACAATCTGCCGGGCACATTCATCGGGTGCCATCTTCCTGCTGCCGCGTCCGGCGGTGAGCTTGGTTTCGACCACAGGCGGCAGCACCTCCAGCACGTGGATGCCGCTGCCTTGCAACTGGTAGCGCAGCGCCTGCGAATAGGACCGCAGCGCCGCCTTGGTCGCGCAATAGACCGGCCCACCGGCGCGGGGAGCAATCGCAAGGCCCGATGTAACATTGACGATCATCGCCTCCCCCCGCGACTTCAGCTCTGGCATCAACCCTGCGATCAGGTGGATCGGAGCGTTGAGGTTGAGGAAGATCGTCGCATCGGCAGCCGCCAGATCGGGCGCGCCTTCGCGAAAGTCGTGATCGGCACCGGCCCCGGCATTGTTGATCAGCGCATCGATCCGGCGTCCCATCACCCCGGCCAGCACGGCATCGATCCCGGCCTGGGTGGAAAGGTCTGCCTGGATCACCTCGAACCCGTCATCGCGGACTGCGGCGACGCGATCGGCGTTCCGTCCGTGGGCGATCACGGTGGCACCCTTGCTGCGAAGCTGGCGGATCAATTGCGCCCCGATCCCATCGGTTCCGCCGGTGACAAGTATGGTCTTGCCCGAAAGCTGCATCGCTAGTCTCCCCTGTGTTCGCGGCGGAGAACCTAGCAATCAGGTTGCTAAATGCAACCTGATTGCTAGCGCATCAGCACCAGTTCCTCGGCCATCGAGGGATGCAGCGCGACCGTGTCGTCGAACTGGGCCTTGGTCAGCCCGGCCTTCACTGCGATGGCTACAGCCTGAAGGATTTCCGGCGCGTCGGGGCCGAACATGTGCACGCCCAGCACCACATCGGTATCGGGGGCGACCACCAGCTTGTAAAAGCCGCGCTCGGCCACCTGGCTGAACATGTTCTGCATCGGCCGGAAATCGGACTTGAACACCTTCACATGGCCATGCACCAGCCGCGCCTGTTCTTCGGTCAGACCGACGGCGGCGATGGGCGGCTGCGTGAAGACGGCGCTGGGGATATGGTCATATGCGGTGGTGCGCGGGGTCTTGCCGAACACGGTGTCGGCAAAGGCATGGCCCTCGCGGATCGCCACCGGGGTCAGCTGCACCCGGTTGGTCACGTCGCCCACGGCATAGATGCTGGGGCAACTGGACTGGTTGTATTCATCGACCGGAACCTCGCCCGTGGCCCCCAGTTCCACCCCGGCGCTTTCCAGCCCCAGCCCGGCGGTCTTGGGCTGGCGGCCGGTGGCCACCATCACCGCGTCGGCTTCGAACAGCTTGCCCCCGGAGGTGCGGACCAGCAGCGTGCCATCATCCTGCCGGGTGACCTGTTCGATCGGATGGTTGAACGCAAACTCGATCCCGCGCGCCTTGAGGACCGGCAGCAAGCGTTCGGTCAGGTCATGATCATAGCCGCGCAGGATCTTGTCGCTGCGGTTGACCACGGTCACCGCGCTGCCCAGCGCGTTGAAAATGCCCGCGAATTCCAGCGCAATATAGCCCGCGCCCTGGATCACCACGCGCTTCGGCAATTCGGGCAGATGGAACACCTCGTTCGAGGTGATGCAGTGCTCTGCCCCGTCGATCTCCGGCATGACCGGCCACGCACCGACCGCGATCAGGATGATCCTGGCGGTGATCTCGCGCCCTGATGCCAACCGCACGGTGTTCGGCCCGGTGACGACGGCGCGCTCGGCAAAATGCTCGACGTTGTTGTTGCTGAGGGTCGAGGTATAGGCCCGCTCCAGCCGGTCGACGTCGCTCGCCACGAAATCGCGCAAGGTCGCCCAGTCGAACTTCGCGCCCTCGATGGTCCAGCCGTATTGGGCCGCATCGTGCAGCGAATGGGCAAAGTGCGAGCCGTAAACCAGCAGCTTCTTGGGGACGCAGCCGCGGATCACGCAGGTACCGCCGACGCGAAACTCCTCGGCCACGGCCACCCGCGCCCCGTGCGACGCGGCGATCCGGCTGGCCCGGACCCCGCCCGAACCGGCGCCAATCACGAACAGGTCGTAGTCAAACTCAGCCATCATGCGCTCCTTGTATGGGGGGCGATATGGGGCGGCCGGGGCGGATTTGCCAAACGGTTTTGCTGGTCAGTGTGATAGGCTGGGTTTGTGAGGGGCAGACGGCACCGCCATACCCTGCACGCTTCCATCACCTTCCCCAGTTCGTCACCCAATCCGTCACCCTGAACTTGTTTCAGGGTCCATTATGCCGCCCGCGCCGGTGGCTGCGGATGTCCCTGACTGCGCCGCCGGGACTATCCAGCAGGGCTTCGGTTTGCGCTGATGGATGGACCCTGAAACAAGTTCAGGGTGACAGAGTGGTGGGCAGGAGGGATCTTGACCCTACTTGATCCCCGCCTCGGCCAGCAGCGCTTCGGTGCTGGGATCGAAGGTGGTGTTCCCGGCCTCGATCGCCTTGGCGATTTCCTTGCCCAGTTCCACGCCGAACTGGTCAAAGCTGTTCACTTCCAGCAGCACACCGTTCGCAAACGTGCGGTGTTCGTGGAACGCGATCAGCGCGCCCAGCGTGCCGGGGGTCAGGTCATCGCACAGGATCGTGGCCGAGGGGCGATCCCCCGGATAGGCCCGCGCCGGGTCTTTCGCGGCCTTGCCCGCCATCAGCGCCGCGCCTTGCGCAAAGCAGTTGGCCAGCAGGTTACGGTGGTGCGCCGGGTCGAGCGCATCGCCCGGCGCGATGCTGGCGATGAAGTCCACCGGGACCAGATTGGTGCCCTGATGGAGCAACTGGAACACCGCGTGCTGCGCGTCTGTGCCTACCCCGCCCCAGGTGATCGGCGCGGTCGGGCCGTCAACCGGCGAGCCATCGGCCTTTACCGATTTGCCGTTCGATTCCATTTCGAGTTGTTGGAGATAGTCCGGGAACAGCCCCAGTCGCTCATCATAGGCGAACACCGCGCGGGTCTGGCAGCCCTTCAGGCGAGTGTAGAACAAGTCGGCAAAGGCGGCGCGCAGCGGCAGATTGGCCGCGCCGTCGGTTTCCTGGAAGTGCAGGTCCATCGCCGCCGCGCCGTCCAGAAACTCGGCAAATTCGTCCCAGCCCAGCGCCAGCGCGATCGGGAACCCGATTGATGACCACAGCGAATAGCGCCCGCCGACGCTTTCCGGGAACGGCAGGACGCGGGTTTCATCGACGCCCCATTCGACCGCCTTGTCGGGGTAGGCAGTCAGCGCGACGACCCGGCCATAGGGATCTTCCACCCCGTGCTCGCCCAGCCACGTCAGCGCGCTGTGCGCATTGGTCATCGTCTCGGTGGTGGTGAACGTCTTGGAGGCAATCGCGATCAGCGTGGTCGCCGGATCGCACCGCGCAAACGCGGCTTCGAGCGCGCACCCATCGATGTTGGACACGACATGGACGTCCACCACCGCCCCGTCGCGGGCCAGCGCGTCAATCGCCAACGCCGGGCCGAGCGCGCTGCCGCCGATGCCGATGTGAATCAGATGCTTGACCTCGCCCAGCGCGCCGCCGTGGATCGCCTGAACCAGACTGCGCATCCGGGCATGAAGCGCGCCTGCTTCCTCGACGCTGGTGTCGCGGCCGACCCCGCGCAGGGCGGTGTGTTCGACCGCGCGGCCCTCGGTCACGTTGATTGCCTCGCCCGCGAACATCGCGCCGCGCCTGGCCTTGAACTGCACGGCCTCGGCCAGTTCCTCGAACGCGGCGATGTGCGCGCCATCAAGGTGCGTTTTGGACCAGTCGAACCGGATCGCCCCGCCCGGCAGTTCCAGTCGCGCGGACAGCGTGTCCAGCCGCGCCGGATCGGCGAACAGCGTTTGCAGGGCCGGCTTTGCCAGTGCTTCCAGCTTGGTCCATGCCGCCTTGACCGCTTCGCTCATCACTCATGCTCCTGTTGCAGTTGCGAAGAGCTATGCCCGCCCAGCCGCCGCCCGCCAAGACCAGAAATCGTATGCACTGCGGGACATTGCACCAACGCTGACTTATTCCTATAATACACCTATTGCACTTGACGCGCGCGGCGCGGCCCAACATGGACAATGCGATGCAAGACAACGTCCCCAATTCCGTCGGCCCTGCCCCCGCTGCCAAACCGGCCAAAAAGGAAGACAGCTTTCTGGTCTTCCTGCTGAAGCTGATCGTGCTCGTCGCGATTTTCCGCAGCTTCATCTTCTCGCCGTTCAACATTCCCAGCGAATCCATGCTGCCGCGGCTCCAGAACGGGGATTACCTGCTCGCTGCGAAGTGGCCGTACGGCTACTCGCGCCATTCGTTGCCGTTCAGTTTCGGCGCGCTGCCGGAAACACGCGTGATGGCGGCTACCCCGGATCGCGGCGATGTGGTGATCTTCAAGCAGCCCCCGCTGAACGACATCGACTATATCAAGCGGGTGATCGGCCTGCCGGGCGACACCATCCAGATGAAGGACGGCGTGCTGCACCTGAACGGCCAGCCGGTGCCGAAGGAGCGGATTGCGGACTTCGAAATCACGGTCAGCCCCAACACGCGCTGCTATTCGGTGCAGTTCGCGGCCAAGCTGGCCGATGGCAGCGATGTCTGCCGCTATCCGCAATACCGCGAAACGCTCCCCGGCGGACGGAGCTATAACGTGCTGGACCTTGGCCCGCGCGCGCAGGACGATACCCCGGCGGTCGTGGTGCCCGAAGGTCACCTGTTCCTGATGGGCGACAACCGCGACAATTCCGAAGACAGCCGCTTCCCCGCCGAACCGCGCCGCGGGATCGGGCTGGTCCCGCAGGACAACCTGGTCGGCCGTGCCTCGCTCATGATGTGGTCCACCGATGGCAGCGCGGAATGGATCAAGCCCTGGACCTGGTTCTCCGCCGCGCGCTGGAACCGGATCGGCAGCGGGTTCTGAGGCCCCTGTGCTGGAAACTGAAACCCACGCATTCCTGACCGGCATCGCCGGGCGTCCGCCGGTGGACGAAGCGCTGTGGCTGGAAGCACTGACCCACGGCAGCACCGGAGCCGCGCGGGATTACCAGCGGCTGGAATTCCTGGGTGACCGGGTGCTGGGCATGGTCATCGCCGAATGGCTCTACAAGCTGGAAGGCGGCGATGAAGGCCGCCTGTCGCAGCGCCTCAACGCGCTGGTCAGCCGCAGCACCTGCGCCAACGTCGCGCGCTCGATCGATCTTGGCCAGTTCATGCAACTGGGCAAGCAGGCCCGCGACGACGGCGGGCAGGACAGCGACAATATCCTGGGCGACGTGATGGAAGCGCTGATCGGCGCCAGCTTTGTCACCCACGGGTTCGATGCCACGCGCGACATGGTGCGCACGCTGTGGGGCGATGTGGTGGCTGGCAAGACCGGGCAGAAAAAGCACCCCAAGTCCGCGCTTCAGGAATGGGCCGCAGGCAATCGTCGGCGGATGCCCGAATACCGGCTGGTCGACCGCTCTGGCCCTGACCATGCGGCCAAGTTCACCGTCGCGGTCGAGGTCAAGGGCGTGGGCGAGGTTGAGGCAACCGGTTCCAGCAAGCAGGAAGCCGAAACGCTGGCCGCGGCCGCGTTCATGGAGCGGTTCGGCTGAACCATCGTTTGACTCGCACTGAACTGCCAGACGCCCTAAAGTCCTCTCATAACATATGCGCGGACCAGCCGGATCGGCGCTGCGCATCATTGCTGGATTGAATTCATGACCCAACACTGCGGCCTCGTTGCCGTTCTCGGCGCCCCCAACGCGGGCAAATCCACACTGGTCAACGCGCTGGTCGGCCAGAAGGTCGCCATCGTCAGCGCCAAGGCGCAGACCACCCGTGCGCGGTTGATGGGAATCGCGCTGGAAGGTGAAACGCAGATCATCCTGGCCGACACCCCCGGCCTGTTCGAACCGAAGCGGCGGCTGGACCGCGCGATGGTCAGCGCCGCCTGGGAAGGCGCACAGGAGGCCGATGCGATCCTGCTGGTGGTCGATGGCCGCAAGAAGAAGCTGGCCTATCTGGAACCGATCCTGGCCAGCCTCAAAGGCCGTCCGGAACGCAAGATCCTGGTGCTCAACAAAGTCGATGAAACCCCCAAGGAACCGCTGCTGATCGCGGCGCAGGAACTGGCGGGCGCGGACGAGGACGGCAAGACCGCGTTCGACGAGGTGTTCTTCATCTCCGCGCTGACCGGTGACGGCGTGCCGGAACTGAAAGTCCGGCTGGCGCAGCTGATGCCCGAAAGCGCGTGGCACTATCCCGAAGATCAGGTGTCGGACGCGTCCGAACGGCTGCTGGCGTGCGAGATCACGCGCGAACAGCTCTATCGCCAGCTCCATGACGAACTGCCCTATGACAGCGCGGTCCGCCCCGAAAGCTACACCCACCGCAAGGACGGCTCGGTCGAGATCCACCAGCAGATCGTGATCGCCCGCGACAGCCAGAAGGGCATCGTGCTGGGCAAGGGCGGCAGCAAGCTGAAATCCATCGGCGAGACCGCACGCAAGGAACTTACCGAATTGCTCGGCGTGACCGTCCACTTGTTCCTGCACGTCAAGGTCGAGGAAAACTGGGCCGACAGCAACAAGGAAATCTACGAGGAAATCGGGCTGGAATGGGTGCGCTGAAGCGGCCCTGACGGGGCGTTTCACCCGGCCAGCGGCCGGGCCATTCAGCGCAGCTTGGCGATGCCGATGTTGTCATCCCTGGCGCGGTCCTTGGTCGATTCCTCGCTGCGGTTCAGTGCTTTGGCGATCTCCTTCAGCCCCTTGCCCTTGGCGGCAAGGGTGCGCAGTTTGGCCAGCTCCTCAGGCTTCCAGGGCTGGCGGTGGCGTTCGAACTTCTCGCTCATTCCGCCGCTGCCTTCTTGGCTGGAGTTTTCTTGGCTGCTGCCTTCTTGGGCGCTGCGGCCTTTTTCGGAGCCGCCGCCTTCTTCTTCGGTGCGGCCTTTTTCTTGCCCTTCGCCGGTCCCTTGGCGGCGCGTTCGGTGATCAGCAGCACCGCTTCTTCGGCGGTGAGCGCTTCGGGCTGCTTGTCGCGCGGGAGGGTGGCGTTGGTGGTGCCATCGGTGACGTAGGGACCATAGCGGCCTGCCATCAGCTTCATCTCACCGCCGCTTTCGGGATGCGGGCCAAAGGTTTTGAGCGGTTCCGCCGCCGCCCGCGCCCCGCGCCCGCCGCCAGCGGCCGCTTCGGCCAGCCGGACGACGGCAGCGTTCATACCGGTGTCGAACACTTCGGCGGTGCTGCGCAGCTTCGCATACTTGCCGTTGTGGGCCAGATAGGGACCATAGCGGCCGATGCTGGCAGTGATCGGCTCACCCGTTTCGGGGTGGGTGCCAATGCTTCGCGGCAGGTCGATCAGCTTGACCGCCCAGTCGAGTGACAGTTCGCCGATGTCCTTGGGAATGTTGGCACGCTTGGCTTCCTTGCCCTCGCCCATTTCCAGGTAGGGGCCAAACCGCCCGACCTTGCGGGCAATCGGCAGTCCGGTTTCGGGGTGGTTGCCCAGCTCGCCGTCCTCGGCCCCGTCCGCACTGCCGCCGGGCTGCGCGAACTTGCGGGTGAACTTGCACTCCGGATAGTTCGAACAGGCCACAAACGCGCCGTATCGCCCACCGCGCAGCGAGAGCCGTCCGGCCTCGCACTTGGGGCATTTGCGCGGGTCGGTGCCGTCGTCGCTCGGCGGGAACAGGTAATCGGACAGGAACTCGTCCAGCGCCTCGGTCACTTCGCTGGGCTTGCGCTCCATGACTTCGTCGGACTTGGGCTTGAAGTCCTTCCAGAAGGCTTCGAGCACGGTCTTCCACGCGGCGCGGCCGCCGGACACGTCGTCAAGTTCATCCTCCATCCCGGCGGTGAAATCATAGGCGACGTAACGCTCGAAGAACCGTTCGAGGAACGCGGTCAGCAGCCGCCCGGATTCCTCGGCAAAGAACCGGTTCTTTTCGGTCCGCACGTAATTGCGGTCCTTCAGCACCTGCAGCGTGGCAGCATAAGTCGAAGGGCGGCCGATCCCCAGTTCTTCCAGCCGCTTGACCAGACTGGCTTCGGAATAACGCGGCGGCGGCTGGGTGAAATGCTGCGCAGCATCGACGCCCTTTTTCGCCGGGGTGTCGCCGGTGTTCAGCGTGGGCAGCATCGCGCTGTCCTCGTCATCGCCGCCTTGTGACTGGTCCTTGCTTTCCTCGTACACGGCCAGAAAGCCGGGGAACTTGATGACCTGACCCGTGGCGCGCAGTTCATGCTTGCCGGTGCCGTCGCGCAGTGTAACGGCGGTCCGCTCGATATTGGCCGAAGCCATCTGGCTGGCCATCGCGCGTTTGTAGACCAGATCATACAGCCGCGCCTCATCGCCGCTGCCGTACTTGTCCTTGCTGAATTCGGTCGGCCGGATCGCTTCGTGGGCTTCCTGCGCGTTCTTCGCCTTGGTTTCGTAGTGGCGCGGCTTTTCGGGCAAATAGTGCCCGCTGTAACGATCGGAAATCGCCTTGCGCGCATCGGAAATCGCGCTGGGATCCATCTGCACCCCGTCGGTCCGCATATAGGTGATCGCGCCGGCCTCATAGAGGTTCTGGGCGATCCGCATCGTGTGGCTGGCCGAGAAGCCCAGCTTGCGAGCGGCTTCCTGCTGCAGCGTCGAGGTAGTGAACGGCGGATAGGGATTGCGGCGGGTCGGCTTGGTATCGACTTCCTCGACCCGGAAGGTCGCGGATTCGACCAGCGCCTTGGCGCGCAGCGCAATGCCTTCCTCGCCCAAGCTCAGCTTGTCGAGCTTTTCGCCCTCAAACCGAACCAGCCGGGCGGGAAACTCGGTGCCGCCCTGCTCCAGCCGGGCAATGACCGACCAGTATTCCTTCGGGCGGAACACTTCGATCTCGCGCTCGCGCTGCACGATCAGGCGCAGCGCGACCGACTGGACGCGGCCTGCGCTTTTCGCGCCGGGCAGCTTGCGCCACAGCACCGGGGACAACGTGAAGCCGAACAGGTAATCCAGCGCGCGGCGGGCGAGGTAGGCGTCGATCAGATCCTGATCCAGCTCGCGCGGGCGGGTCATCGCCTCGGTCACGGTCTGCTTGGTGATCGCGTTGAAGGTCACGCGCTGGACGTCCTTGGGCAGCGCCTTGCGCTTGGCCAGCAGTTCACGCACGTGCCATGAAATCGCCTCACCCTCACGGTCAGGGTCAGTCGCGAGGATCAGGCGGTCGGCGGTCTTGGCGGCATCGGTGATCGCCTTCACCTGACGCGCCTTGTCGCCATAGAGCTCCCAGTCCATCGCGAAGTCCTCGTCCGGGCGGACCGAGCCGTCCTTGGGCGGCAGGTCGCGAACGTGGCCATAGCTGGCGAGGACCTTGTAGTCCTTGCCGAGATACTTCTCGATGGTCTTGGCCTTGGCGGGGGATTCTACGATGACAAGTTGCATGGCGGTAAAGCGAATTCCTCACGTGTATACGTACGCGCGAGGGTGAGAGGGTTCTGGCCCCAGCGTCAACCCCCGCCGTTAACCCCTGCCGTCAGCCATCTGGCCGGGGCGGCGCACCGCCCCGGCCCATAGCGGCCTACTGGTTTCCGAAGTCACGGGGAATAATGCAGCGCCCGCCATCCTGCTGGCCGACGGTGCGGATCACTTCCTGTTCGGCCGGTTCGATCCGGCGGCCGGAAATCTGGCTGTCGATCACCCGGCGGATCAGGGCGTCGAGCCGGGTGACCTGATAACAGTCAATCGCGGGCGGCGCGTGCGGGTTGCCGATGCCGCTGTCGTCGGTCAGGAAGGTGTAGCGCGACTGGGTGGCCGCAGCCATGGCCCGCATCACGTATTCAGCCTTGTCCGCCACGCCCGATGCCGCCACCGGCACGATGTGGACGCGGCTGGCGCGCAAATGTTCGGCCGCCAGCCAGGTCTTGCCAAAGTTCCGGTCGTGCGGGGGCGCATCGGCGACCAGCAGCATGGTCTTGGCCGCATCTGCCCGCCAGGCTTGCCCGGCGGCCCGGATCAGCGCCTGATCCATCGCTTCGGGATAGTCCCCGCCCCCGCTGGCACCCTGTCGCCTCAGCGCGGCCTGACCGGCGGCGACATCGGCGGACAGCGGCACCGTCTGTGTCACGTAATCATCGCCGAAGTCGCGGTAGAAGACGAACCCCAACCGCAAGTCCAGCTGCGGATGGCGCGCCCTTACCCCATCAATGATCGCAGCGAGTTCGGACTGGAGATAGCGGATTTCATCGCCCATCGACCCGGTCGTGTCGATCACCAGCATCAGGTCCAGCTTGCGCACTGCCGGGGCGGTGCGATCGACCGTGAAGTCCACCCGCTGTGCGCCGCGCCTGGCCGGAATGCTGACCGCGCGCCATGCCTCACCCCGCGTCCGCACCCAGACATCGCGGCCGAGCTGGTCCACTTCGGGGAAGAACACGGCCTTGCCGTCCGCCGTGGTTGCCAGCGTGATCCGCCCGCCATCGGCGCAGGCCAGTTCGACCCCGGCAAACGGCACCGGACGGCCCGCCCGGTCGTTCACCGCCACGGTCAGCGTGCGCTGGGTATCGACCCGCGGCAGATCGGGGATCGCCTGCCCCAGATCGGACCGGCGAACGTAATCGGCATAGAGTTCGGGGTTGAGCAGGTCGTCATGCTCCCCGGCGGTCAGTTGCCCGGCCTGTGGCTGCGGACGGGGGCGCGGATACGGCCGGGGCGGCATGACTTTCGCCGCCTCCTTCGCCGCGCTGGAACGCGGTTCGTCGCGGTAGGCCGGCGTGGCATCTGCCACCCGCGCGCTGTCGACCGGGGTGCCCGAAACGATCACATCGCCCGAACCCGCGCCGCTGGCCATCGCGGCTGGCGGGGGCGGCGGCGGGGGCGGGGGCGGCGCTGGAACCGGAGAACCCGGCGCTTCCATCGCGACCGGAGCGGACGGATAGGCCCTGCCCCCACCCACTTTCGGGCGAACGGGGCGCGGCGGCCGCACTTGCGTCTCGGCATCAAGCAGCGGCAGGGCAGCAGGCTTGCGACACAGGCCCTGCGCGCGATCCGGTCCATACACGGTACTGGCGCCGGGCTTTGCCGGGGGCGGAGGCGAAGGCGGGGCGGCCATGGCCGGTCCGTGGACCAGCACCGCCATCATTGCGATCAGTGACAATCCCTTGCGCATTCGATCACTCCATTCCCTCGATCCGAAGCTGAACCGTGCGCGCGGTTCGATGAACCGAAAATGACCGGGTTACAGTGTTACATCGACCCGCCGCGAAACTGCCGTCAACCGCTGAGCGAAACCCGCCCGCCAGCGTGGCGAACCAGCCGCCCGGCCAGTTCCAGTTCCAGCAAAGCCAGCTGGACTGCGGCCGGGCTATCTCCGCTTTGGCGAATCAATTCGTCCACCGCGACCGGCGCGATTCCCAACAGCGCCCCGACATCGGCCGGACTGTCTGCGGGTTCATCCGGCAGGTCCGCCCAGCCCTGCACCGCCGGTTCGCGAAAGGTGGATCGCGGTGTGCCGTCAAAGCCGGACAGCAGTTCGATCACGTCCGCCGCCGCCTGGACCAGCACCGCGCCGTCGCGGATCAACTGGTTGCAGCCCTGCGCCCGCGCGTCGAGCGGCGAGCCGGGAATGGCCATCACTTCCCGCCCGAACTCTCCCGCCAGCCGGGCGGTAATCAGCGAACCGGATTTCGGCGCGGCTTCCACGACCAGCGTGCCAAGCGCCAGTCCGGCAATGATCCGGTTGCGGGACGGGAAATGGCGGGCGAGCGGTTCGGTTCCTGGCGGCTGTTCCGCCACCAGCAGGCCTTCGTTCGCGACCGCTTCCTGCAAATCGGCGTGTTCGGGCGGATAAGTCACGTCGATCCCGCTGGCGATCACGCCGATTGTTCCGCCGCTCAGACTGGCCTGATGCGCCGCGCCGTCAATCCCGCGCGCCAACCCGGACACCACCGCAAAGCCCGCCTCGGCCAGTTCCCCCGCAAACATCCTGGCCAGCTTGACCGCCGCCGCCGAGGCATTGCGCGCGCCCACGATTGCAACCGTCGGCCGCGCCGCCAGCGCCAGTTGCCCCCGCACCATCAGGATCGGCGGGGCGCTGTCAATCGCGACCAACAGCGCGGGATAATCGGGCGAATCGTGAAAGACATAACGGCCGCGCGCACTGCGCAGCGCGGCGACTTCGGCCGAAATCCGGTCTTCCGCCGCGACCCGGTAACCCTTGCCGCCACGCGCCGCGAGATCGGGCAAGGCATCGAGCGCGGCCCGGGCCGTGCCAAACCGGCTGAGCAGCTGGCGATAACTGATCGGGCCGATATTGGGTGAGCGCAGCAACCGAATGCGGGCAAATGCCTCATCCTGCGAAAGCGCTGCCCCAGCCGGTTCCATCAGCCCTTGGCCCCCAGCCTGGGCTCGGTCCCGGCGCGCAGCCGGGCAATGTTTGCGCGGTGCAGGATCAGCACCAGCACCGCGATTGCCCCCAGCACCGGCACCAGTTCAGTCCGCCCCATGATCCACGCAGCGACCGGAACGGCGACCGCCGCAGTCATTCCCGCCAGCGATGAAATCCGGGTGATCGCCAGCATGCCCAGCCAGGTCAGCGCATAGACCAGCCCCAGCGGCCAGGCGAGGCCAAGCGACACGCCCATCGTGGTCGCCACGCCCTTCCCGCCCTTGAACTTCAGCCAGACCGGAAAGCAGTGGCCCAGCACCGCCCCCAGCGCCGCCATGCCGGGAAATTCCGGAAACCAGCGCCACGCCAGCCAGACGGCGAGCAGCCCCTTGGCCAGATCGAGCAGCAAGGTGGCCGCCGCCAGCCCCTTGTTCCCGGTGCGCAGCACGTTGGTCGCCCCGATGTTGCCAGATCCGATGCTGCGCAGATCCCCGGCGCCGAACGCCGCGGTCAGGATCAGCCCGAACGGCACCGATCCCAGCAGGTACCCCAGAGCAAGTGCCGCGAAACCATCCATTGTCGTCCCCTTCCCTTACCCCGCCCTTGGTAGCTACAAGGCGGGCGCACCGGCAAGTCCGGGATTGGGGATTGCACCGGTTATGGATGCGGATGCGCCGCTGTTATTGTTTGATTCGGGCGTCGGCGGGCTGTCGGTGCTGGCACAAGTGCGCGCAGTGGTGCCCGCTGCGCCGGTAATCTATGCCGCCGATAACGCCGGGCTGCCGTACGGCACCAAGACCGAGGCGGAGATCGCCGCGCGGGTGGCGGGCCTGCTGGGCCGGATGACAGAGCGGTTTCGCCCCCGGCTGGTCTGCATCGCCTGCAACACCGCTTCCACGATCGCGCTGGGCATGGTCCGCGATGTGCTGGCCGTGCCGGTTGTCGGCACCGTGCCCGCGATCAAGCCCGCCGCGGGGTTGACGCGCAGCGGCTTTATCGGACTGCTCGGCACGGCCGCGACGATCCGGCAGCACTATGTCGACCGGCTGGAGGCTGAATTCGCGGGCGACAAGCATTTGCTGCGCGCTGCCGCACCCGAACTGGTCGCAGCGGCTGAAGCCAAACTGCGCGGCGCGGAAGTTGATCCGGCGGTATTCACGCGGGCCGCCGCAGCCTTGCGCGACCAACCCGGCGGCGAGCGCATCGATACGGTCGTGCTGGCCTGCACGCACTTTCCGCTGGTCGAACCGGAACTGGCCGCTGCGTTCGGACCGGGCGTGCGGTTCGTGCATGGCGCGGCAGGGATTGCGCGGCGGATCGCCGCGCTGACCGGTGGGCAACCCATGCAACGCCGCAAACCGGACCTTGCACTGTTCACCCGCGATGGGGCAGAGCTTGCGCAACTGGCTCCGGCGCTCCAGCGTCACGGCCTGCTTGAAACCGGGATTCTGTAAACGATGGCACGGCGGCTCAATCTGTTTTTACTGACAATGTTCTTGGTGGTGGGCATCCCGTTTTACTGGCTGTTGATCGACAATCGGCCCGGCACGGAACCGGCCAAGCCGCTGTCGATTGCGCAACTGCGCGAATTGGCGGCCAGCATGCCGGGCACTGCGCCTTCGGCCGTGGAGTACGAACCATCGGCGCTGCGCCTGCTCCCGCGCGGCCTGATGGCGGCGGGGCACGGGCTGAAACGGCATCCGGTGGTCATCACGGCGTTTCGACTGCCGGTGGCTGGCGGCAAGCCCATTCTCATCGATTCGGGTGTCCACGCAATCGACGCGGCGGCCATGGGCATCGAAAACCGTTATCCCGGTGCCCAGGCCCGGATTGATCAGGCCCTGCAATCCGCCGGGCTGATCCTGTTCACGCACGAACATCCTGACCACATGGGCGCCGCCTTGCGGCTGGGCGGACCGGCCATGCAGGCCGCCCGGTTCAACCATGACCAGTTGCCAGCCGCCGCGCTCGCAGGAAAACTGGCCTGGCCGAGCGGGTTCACCCCGCGCGCCCGGATCACCGGCTCCGCGCCGCAGGCCATTGCCCCGGGCGTAGTGGTCATTCCGGCGGCCAGCCACACACCCGGCTCGCAAATGATCTTTGTGCGGCTGGCCGGCGGCACAGAGTTCCTGTTCGCTGGCGATATCGCCACGTTCGATGTCAGCTGGAAAGAACTGCGCGCCCGGTCACGGCTGGTTGGCAGCTACATCATCAAGGAAGACCGCACGCAGGTCTATGCCTGGCTGCGCACCATTGCCGCCCTGAAAGCGCAGGCGCCCGACCTGAACATCGTGCCCGGACACGAAATCACCGGAGCGGTCGCAGCCGATCCGGACGAAGCCCACAAACCGGTCAAAGCAGGAAAAAGCTGGACCGCTGCGGCAAAACGGGGGTTCACCGCCGAGCCGGACAATTAACCGACTGGTATAACTGCCGGAGTTCGCGTAAGGCCGCGCGCATCGGCCAGGACGACGGCAATCGCCGCCCGGCGCGGAGGTCAAACGCCAAGTGAACTACGATCAGATTTTCGACCAGGCGATCGAGCGGCTGCATTCGGAAGGCCGCTATCGTGTGTTTATCGATATCCTGCGCAACAAGGGCGCGTATCCCAACGCGCGGTGCTTTGCCGGTCACAACGGGCCGAAGGACATCACCGTGTGGTGCTCCAACGATTACCTCGCCATGGGCCAGCATCCCAAAGTGATCGCGGCGATGGAAGAGGCGCTGCACGATGTCGGCGCTGGCTCTGGCGGCACCCGGAACATTGGCGGCAACACCCATTACCATGTCGATCTGGAAGGCGAACTGGCCGACCTGCACGACAAGGAAGGCGCACTGCTGTTCACGTCGGGCTATGTGTCCAACGATGCCACGCTGTCCACGCTGGCGAAAGTCCTGCCGGGCTGCGTGATCTTTTCGGACGAGCTCAACCACGCCAGCATGATCGCGGGCATCCGCAATTCCGGCGCTGAAAAGCGCGTCTGGCGCCACAATGACCTTGCGCATCTGGAAGAGCTGCTGGCCGCCGAAGACCCTGATCTGCCCAAGCTGATCGCCTTCGAATCGGTCTATTCGATGGAGGGCGACGTCGCCCCAATCCATGCGATCTGTGATCTGGCCGACAAGTATAACGCGCTGACCTATATCGACGAAGTTCACGCTGTCGGCATGTATGGCCCGCGCGGCGGCGGCATTACCGATCGGGATGAAGCCGCCAGCCGGATCACCATCATCGAAGGCACGCTGGGCAAGGCATTCGGCGTGATGGGCGGGTATATCGCGGCCGATTCCAAGATCATCGACGTGATCCGCAGCTATGCCCCCGGCTTCATCTTCACCACCTCGCTGTCACCGGTGCTGGTGGCCGGGGTGCTCGCCAGCGTCCGCCATCTCAAGAGTTCATCGGTTGAGCGCGAAGGCCAGCAGGCCGCAGCCGCCATGCTCAAGCAGTTGTTCCGGGATGCCGGCCTGCCGGTGATGGATTCGACCACGCATATCGTCCCGCTGATGGTGGGCGATCCGGTCAAGGCCAAGAAGATCAGCGATATCCTGCTGGCCGAATACGGCGTCTATGTGCAGCCGATCAATTACCCCACCGTGCCGCGCGGGACGGAGCGCCTGCGCTTTACGCCCGGTCCGGCGCATACAGCGGCGATGATGGAAACGCTGACCAAGGCGCTGATCGAAATCTGGGACCGACTGGACCTGCGGCTCGCCGCCTGACGGTAACCCCACCACCCTTCGACAGACAAAATAAGGGCCGGGAACCTGATCGAGGTTCCCGGCCCTTTGTGTTGGCAGTCAGCGCCCGATCAGCGCAGCGACACCACGTTGTCGCTGTGGCGCGGATCGCGGCGGTCACCCAGATACTGGCTGGCCATCGGCTCATCGGTCGTTTCGATCGCTTCGGCCTGACCGAACCCGTTGAACGCGGTCTTCATTGCCGCGCCATAGGCGCCCAGCATCCCGACCTCGATATAGTCACCGGCCTTGATCCCGGCGGGCAGCGTGAACGGGCCTTCCATGTAGTCGGCGTCGTCGCAGGTCGGGCCATAGAACGCGAAGTCTTCTTCCTGTGCGCCTTCGGCATCATCGGCCAGGCTGCGCACCGGAAACCGCCAGCCGACATGCGCCGCATCGTACAGCGCGCCATAGGCACCGTCGTTGATATACAGTTCTTTCCCGCGGCGCTTTTCAACGCGCACGATCATCGAGTTGTATTCCGCGCACAGCGCCCGGCCCGGTTCGCACCACAGTTCCGACGAATAGGAAACCGGCAGCGATTCCGCCGCGCGGTGGATCGCGCCGAAGAAATCTTCCAGCGGCGGTGGCTCCATGCCCGGATAGATCGACGGAAAGCCGCCGCCGACATCGACGATATCAACCGTGACAGCCGCATCGACAATCGCCGCACGAACGCGTTCCAGCGCCTGCACATAGGCAAACGGGGTCATCGCCTGCGAACCGACATGGAAGCAGATCCCCAGCGCGTCCGCCACCTGGCGGGTTGCCTGCAGCAGCGGTGCGGCATCGACCAGGTCAACGCCGAACTTGGACGCCAGGCTCAGCTCGGAATAGTCCGACGACACCCGCAGCCGCACGCACAGCGACAGGTCGGCCGCAGCTTCGCCAGCGTCGCTGGTGGTTGCGGCGACGATCTTTTCCAGTTCCTCGTGCGCGTCCAGGCTGAACGTGCGCACGCCGTGGACGCCGTAAGCCTCTGCGATTGCGGCACGGGTCTTGACCGGGTGCATGAAGCACAGCGTTGCATCGGGCAGGGTCGCGCGGACCAGCCGCACTTCGGCGATCGAGGCGACGTCGTAGTGCGTCACGCCCGATGCCCACAGCACCTTCAGCAGTTCTGGTGAGGGGTTGGCCTTTACCGCATAGAGCGACTTGCCCGGAAACTTCTCCACGAAGAAACGGGCAGCGCGCGCCGCAGCATGCGGGCGGTTCAGGATAACGGGTTCGTCAGGCGCGAGTGCGCGAACTACAGCCGGTGCGTCAGGATAAATGTGCAACTCAAGGGACCCCCAAACGGATAGTTTCAAAAAAGCTGCCTTGCGGTTTGGAAGTCCCCATGGGGCAGCGGAGGGTTCCTATAAAACAGCGGAGGTGAACTGCAAGTGAAAACGCTTGCCAGGTTGCACGATTTTTCCGGCAGAAACCTACCTTTGCATCAGCCGTTCAGCCACGGCCCGATAGGCCGGCAAGGACACCGGATCATTGCCGGAACTGGCGGCAATCGGGTGCGATCCGAACCGGACGATCACCATTTCGGCCACAGGGTCGATATAGATCCCCTGCCCGTGGATCCCCCGCGCGGCATAGGTGCCGTGATTGCCCGGCATCGTCCACCACTGGCTGCGATAGGAACAGTCCGGCAGGTAACCGTATCCGGCCTTGGCAAATGCCGCGCGATCCGCCCCGGCGCGAATCGATTCGATGGCCGCCAGCGGGATTACCGCGCCGCCATGCCCCACCCCATCGCAGCGCATCGTTTCGCCAAACCGGGCCAGATCGTGAAGCACCGGGTTCAGCCCGCCGCCTGCGAACGGCATGCCGGTTGAATCGATCAGGAAATCGGCATCCTGTTCCATCCCCAGCGGTTGCCAGATCCGTTCCGCCAGAACCTTGTCCAGCCGCTTGCCTTCTGTCCGCGCGACAATCCAGCCGAGCACTTCGGTGTTGCAGGTGCGATAGGTGAACCGTTCGCCGTGCTCGCCCGCCTTGCCGATGGTTGGCAGGAAATCATAGACATTGGTTGGTCCGGCGTATCCGGCCGGACGCGGGGTCAACCCCAGCGCCAGACTGAACGCACCGATCCCGGAACTGGCGTCGGTATAGTCCTCAGAGAAATCGAGCGCGGTCGTCATGTCCAGCACTTGCCGCAGCGTGGCATCGGCAAATCCGCTGGACCGCAGTTCAGGCAACAGGTCGCCCACTGGCGTGGCGGGATCGAGCCGCCCTTCGTGGACCAGCATTTCGGCCAGCGTGCCCACGAAGCTTTTGGTCACCGAAAAGACGATATGCGGGGTAGCGCGCCGGGTTACGCCAAAATAGCGCTCATAAACGATGGTCCCGCGGTGCAGCACCAGGATCGCGTCTGTGAAGTTGGTGGGCAACGACTGCGCCCAGGTCATTTCACGCCCGTCATCCAGCGCGGTGAAGGTCAGGTCATCCAGATCATCGCGCAGCGCGACCGGAAATTCCCGGATCGCCCCATGCCCCCGCGCCACCCGCGCGGTCGGCAGGAATTCGCGCATCCGGGAAAACGCGAACCGATGGGTCGGAAACCGCATGTGCCCGGCGCTCGCCGCCAGAATATGCTTGTCCGGTGCGGGCGGAAAGCCCTGCATCCAGCCCATCACGGCAGGATCGCTGGTGTGGGCATCCAGCACGGCGCGCTGTTCAGTCATGGCAATCCTCGCTCCGCCGGGGCCGTGGACCGGCCCTCTGTTCGACACGCCCACTTGCACGCCCTGCATCGCCGGCGCGCAAGTGGGCGGTCATTGCAATTATTCAGCCGCCTTGTCGGTTTCCGGAAACACATACTTCAGGGCGGATACCTGAACGTCCAGCAGAACCCGCAAGTTCTGCCGCAGGTTGAGCCAGGTTACCCCGTCATCCATCACGACATAGCGGGTAAACCCGACCGTCTTGTCTTCCTTGTCCCACCAGGTGCCGACTGCGGCTTCTTCAATGTTGGCCTTGTTGACGCCGTCCATCGTGACCGTCTCGTCCTGGTCATAGCGGACCTGCATCATCGTGCCCTGACAACCCTTGATCTTGCCGACGTCGCACGCCGTACCGATCAGCACGAAGAACAACCCGTCCGCCGTCTTGCCGCGCACGCTGGGCGCCTCAAACGGATGCAGTTCGTCCACGGTGTGCCCTTCGGCGAGAACCAGTTGCTGCAGGTCCGTCTCGGTCACAACCTTGAACAGCTTGCCATCGGCAATCCTGGCCGGTGCAGCCTGCGCCCCCGTTGCCGCTGCCAGCGCCAGGGCCGACAACAGAACTGATTGAAAATTCATAAGAAACCCCTCAATAATCGGACGCGCGCCCACCCCATGACGGTATGGGAGGGCAAGCCGGTTGGCAAGGTGGTTCAGCTCAACCGGTCACGGAAATCCGCGTAGGAAAACCGGCGAACACATTCCAAGGTGTCGTCAGCGCTATCCCACAACCAGATCGATGACAGCGGCACGCCGTTAAAGGTCGTCGTCTTGACCATCGAATAGTGCGCCTGATCGAGAAATGCGAAGCGCTGGCCAATATCGGGGCCTACCGGAAACCGGTAATCGCCGATCACATCACCGGCCAGACAGGATGGCCCGCCCAGCCGCACCGCGCCGCCAGCGCCCTCGTCGATCTCCGTATCGATCTGCGGCAATTCACCCAGCATCGCCGGACGATACGGTGCCTCGATCACATCGGGCATATGGCAGGTGGCAGAAATATCGGTGATCGCCAGCGGCATCCCGTTCCAGTGGGTATCCAGGATCGTGCCGACCAGAATGCCCGCGTCCAGCGCCACCGCCTCGCCCGGCTCCAGATAGATCGCGCAGCCGGTTTCCGCCTTCACCGCTATGAGGAACGCCACCAGTTGGTCGCGCTGGTAATCCGCGCGGGTGATGTGGTGGCCGCCGCCGAAATTGAGCCACTTGAGCTGGCCAAGATAGGGCGCGATGCGCGGCTTCACCGCTTCCCAGGTGCGGTGGAGTGGTTCAAAGTCCTGTTCGCACAGGGTGTGAAAGTGCAACCCTTCCACCCCGGCCATCAATTCAGGCGTCAACTGGTCGACCGGAAAGCCCAGCCGCGAATGCGGCGCGCACGGATCATAGCGCGGAACCTCGCCTTCGGCATGCAGCGGGTTGATCCGCAGTCCGACGTGGAAGACTTGCCCAGCGGCCCGCGCCGCCGCCACTTGCGGCGCAAACCGGGCGATCTGTCCCGGCGAATTGAAGATCACATGATCCGACAAGCGCAGGATTTCCGGCAGATCCTCCGCCTTGTAAGCCGCGCAATACGTCGCGATTTCACCGCCGTTGTAATGCTCATCGGCCAGCCGTGCTTCCCACAGCCCGCTGGTGCAGACCCCGTCGAGGTATTCGCCGACAATCGGCGCCACCTTCCACATCGAGAACGCCTTCAGCGCGGCGAGCACCTTGATCCCGGCCCGGTCCCGCACATCGGCCAGCACCGCCAGATTGGCCCGCAGCCGCGCCGCATCGACCACGAACGCGGGGCTGTCGACGCGCGCGAGGTCGAACTCGGCGAATGCTCCCGGATCACCGGCACGGGTTTCCAATCTAGTCTCCTACGACACAAGGTTGATCTAAACCGACCTTATTAAAGCTTCCATCGCTTCGGCACATTGGGCAGCCCAATCTCAGCTCCCGTAACCTTCAACACATCAGAGTCAGTTATTAACAACGTTGCTTGAAGCTCGAGCCTACTCTTGAGCGCCTCAGCAACGACACACTTCAACAAAGACCCCCCGGCAGCGTAGATCACTAATGGCTCCGAAGGAGGAAGTCCGAGTGCCTCACCGACGATGAAAAGCGCGTAATCAGTGATTGTTACGCTCAGCGGCTTGCCGTCCACAGAAGCAACGAAGCGGACTTCCGATTCATGTCGATCGTGTTGACCTGGAGTATTGATTGCAACCTTCATCAGAACGCCAGCGGGCCAGCCAGTTCCTTCACCTGCCAGGGCAGGCCATGCTGGTTCAGCATGTCCATGTACGGATCGGGATCGAACTGTTCCATGTTGAACACGCCCGCGCCCGTCCATGCGCCGGTCAGCAGCATCGCCGCGCCGATCATGGCCGGAACGCCGGTCGTGTAACTCACCGCCTGATTGCCGGTTTCGTGGAACGCGTCCTCATGGTCACAGATGTTGTAGATGTAGAACGTCTTCTCGCCGCTCCCGTCCAGCGCCTGCCCCGTGGCAATGTCGCCGATGTTGGTCTTGCCGGTGGTCGTCGACCCCAGAGTTTCAGGCTTGGGCAGCACGGCGGCGAGGAACTGGAGCGGGATGATATCCTTGCCCTGAAAGCGTACCGGCTCGATCCCGGTCATGCCGACATTCTGCAGCACGGTCAGGTGGGTGATATAGGCATCGCCGAAGGTCATCCAGAAGCGGATGCGCTCAATCTCCGGCAAGTGGGTTTTCAGGCTCTCGATTTCCTCATGATACATGAGGTACATGTTCTTCGGGCCGACCGCTTCGAAATCGAAGTTCTGGCGGATGGTCAGCGCGGGCGTTTCCACCCATTCGCCGTTCAGCCAGTGCCGCGCCGGGGCGGTCACTTCGCGGATGTTGATTTCCGGGTTGAAGTTGGTCGCAAAATGCTGACCGTGATCGCCGCCGTTGCAATCCAGAATGTCGAGCGTGCGGATCGTGCGCAGCTTGTGCTTTTTCAGCCAGGTGGCGAACACGCTGGTGACGCCCGGATCGAACCCCGAACCCAGCAGCGCCATCAGGCCCGCTTCCTTGAACCGGTCATGATAGGCCCACTGCCAGTGGTATTCGAATTTGGCCTCGTCCTTCGGCTCGTAGTTCGCGGTGTCCATATAGCTGACCCCGGCGGCCAGACACGCGTCCATGATCGGCAGGTCCTGATAGGGCAGCGCCAGATTGACGACCAGCTTGGGGCCGATCTGCTGGATCAGCCGGGTCAGCGCGGGCACTTCCTCGGCATCGATTTCATACGTCTGGACGGATTCGCCGGTGCGGTCCTTGACCGAGGCGGCAATCGCATCGCACTTGGCCTTGGTCCGGCTGGCGAGGTGGATCTCGCTGAAGATGCCACTGTTCATCGCCATCTTGTGGACGCAAACCGAGCTGACGCCGCCCGCACCGATCACCAGAACCTTGCTCACCTGCGAATCTCCTTTGGCCCGACACTTCCTAATGGGCGATGCCGCGCATATAGGATTGTTTCATGACAGCACAACAAATGCGCAGCCCCACCCAGGAAGGCGTTGCCCGCGCGGCGGCCAAGCTAGCCGAACTATTGCCCCGCACGCCACTGCTGGAAACAGAAATACACGGCCAACGGGTGTGGGTGAAGGCCGAGAGCCTGCAACCGATCGGCGCGTTCAAGATTCGCGGCGCCTGGCACCGGCTGTCGGACCTGTCAGCGGATGAGCGCGCGCGCGGCGTGGTCGGCGTATCCAGCGGCAACCATGCCCAGGGCGTGGCATGGGCCGCGCGGCGGCTGGGAATTGCAGCGACCATCGTGATGCCAGTCGATGCGCCTGCTGTGAAGTTGGCGGCCACCCGCGCGCTGGGGGCAGAAGTGGTGCTGTATGACCGCCCCGGCGGCGAAGACCGCGATGCGCTCGCCCAGCGGCTTTGCTCGGAACGCGGCGCGACGCTGGTCCATGCCTATGCCGATCCGTGGGTGATCGAGGGGCAAGGCAGCGCCGGCACGGAAATCATTGCGCAGATGCAGGAACGTGGGCTGGACGGCCCGACCCGCGTGATCGCGTGCTGCGGCGGCGGCGGGCTGACGGCGGGCCTTGCGCTGGCCTGCCCCGATGCGGAAATCGTGCCGGTCGAGCCCGAAGGTTGGGACGATGTGTGCCGCAGCCTGGCCAGCGGGGAAATCCAGCGCGTGGCGGCTGATGCGCCGCCCACCGCCTGCGATTCGCTGCAAACGCCCGCGACTTACCCGATCAACTTCGCCATCCTGAAAGCGCGCTGCGGCTATGGCGTGGCCGTAACTCCGGCCGAAGTCCGCGCGGCGCAGCGGTTTGCATTCAGTAAGCTGCATCTGGTGGTCGAACCCGGCGGCGCGGCGGCGCTGGCGGCGGCGCTGGCGGGAAAAGTGCCGGTTGACGGACGCACCACGCTATTGGTCACGGGCAGCAATACCGATCCGGCAGACTTCGCCAAAGTGCTGACCAGCCACGATTAGTTGCATTTGACAATCGGTTACGGGCAGCACACCTTCCTCCCCCTCGGGTCAACGAGATCGTCACGAACGACGAGGGGGAGAAATCAATGCAAGCGCAGATATTAGCGCCCGGAGCCGTACTGGCGCTGTGGACGATTGTGATGCTGTTCTGGATGGCGCTTACCCGCCTGCCAGCCATCGCCAAAAACGGCGGCCTTGGCGCTGCCAAACCGGGCGGGCGCGGGCAGGATCTGGAAGGGGTGCTACCGGATTCGATCAACTGGAAATCGCACAACTACACCCACCTGCTGGAACAGCCGACGCTGTTCTATGCCACGCTGGCGACGCTGGCGATCTTGGGGGCGAACGAGCACGACGTGCTGTTCGCCTGGGCCTATGTCGCGCTGCGGATCGTCCATTCGGTATGGCAAGCCACGGTGAACACCATTCCGGTGCGCTTCACGCTGTTCAACTTGTCCACGCTGTGCCTGCTGGTGCTGGCCGTGCGCGCCGCCATGCTCACGCTCGGCGCATCATAAGGGAGACTGACCGATGATTGGAATGGAAATCCTGAAACCGCTGGCCGTACTGGCCGGCTGGACGATGATCATGTGGCTGTGGATGTATGCCACCCGCCTCCCGGCCATGAGCGCGGCCAAGGTCGATGCCAAGGGCATGGTCGGCGGCACCGGCAAGGATCTGGATGGCGTGCTGCCCGGCAAGATCCAGTGGATTGCCCACAACTATAACCACCTGCACGAAGCGCCGACGGTATTCTATGCCGTCGCGCTGGCGCTGGCGCTGATCGGTCAGGGCGATGGCCTGAACGCCACGCTCGGCTGGGTCTACGTCGGCCTGCGGATCGCACATTCGCTGGTGCAGGCCACGGTCAACCGCGTGATGCTGCGGTTCCTGCTGTTCGCGCTGTCCAGCCTGACGCTGATTGCGCTGACGTTGCACCTCGTGATGGCGGTGTTCCACGGGTGATGCTGGGTGACTGGCCGGGGTTCGCCCCGGCCAGCACTATCCGGAAAACTCTGGCTCAGAACATCTTGCGGAACTCTACCTCGATTACCCGCCCGCGCGGATCGAGATAGTCGGGCTGGTAGCTGAGTGGCACCGTCCCGCTCGCATCGGTCACTTTCTGGCGCGAATCGAACAGATTATCGACCCGCAGCGACACCCGGCTACCCTTGAGGAATGGCGCTGCCTTGATCAGTCCGGCGCGCGCTCCCAGATCCGCAAACGCCGAAATCCGCAACTTGGTAACGCTGCCGAACCGCAGATCGCTCGACCCCGGCGTTCCGGTCGCGCGGATCGTTGCGGGGGCCATCCAACTGCCGTTCAGGAACATTCCGAAGCCGTTCCTGAACAGGCCGCCATTCATTTCCAGAGCATGGCGCGGCTGCCCTCCGGCAGACAGCGCATCGCCGCCCAGCAGGTCAAGCAGCGGCCCGCCGGGCGCGACCAGCACCGTGCTGTCGAATTGCACCGTGTGATAGACACCCAGGTTCCAGCGGCCCTGCCCGCCGCCCGGTCCGCCCATCATCGCCATCATCCCGCCGCGACCGCCGCCGCCGCCTGCTCCGGGCGGGCGTCCGCCGGGCGCGCCGCCGGGGCCAGCGGGACGTCCGCCACCCATCATCATACCGCCGGGCGCGCCTTCTGGTGCCTTGCCCAGTGTGCCCGCCAGATTGAACCCCCAACGCAGCCGTGAGCTGGCCTGTTCCGCAAACGTCACCGGCCGCTGATCGACAGCAATGATCCGGCCCGTCGCATCGCGCGTTACCCGGCCGGGAAACGCGGCTTCGATATCCGGCGTCAGCAGCGGAAACGATGTGGTTACGTCATTCGACCGGTTGCGGAAGTACTCCACCAGCAGGTTGGAATTGTTCAGGAACGGCAGTTTCCAGTTCGCACCAAACTTCAGGTCCCGCTGGCGCTCCTTGAGCAGCGCCGGGTTGCCGCCGCTGGTGACAGCCGCCAGCACGGTTTCCCCGCGCGTGAAGTCATAGACCGGTACGTTGAACGTGATGGTCTGCGGGTTGCCAAGCTGACCAAGGCTGGGAGCAGCCTCGTTCACCAGATAGCTGGCTTGCAGGCCCAGACCTTCAACCGGAGACCAGGTCAGCCCCGCACTCCAGTCCTTGATTGCGCCGAAATCCGACAGGTGATTCAGTCCGGCGCTGAAGTTCAGCGAGATATCGCCCAGCCCCGCCCCGAAGCCTTCGCGGCGGCTGGTGATCGGAATGCCCAGGTTGACCCCGGCAGACAGATCCCCGCGCTTCAACGACACCGGGCCAACCGTGCTGCGGCTATCGCTGCTGTCGATGTTCGACCATGCAAAGCCGCCTTTCAGCGTCGTGGTCACTTCGCCGCCGGGAAGCCGCGTCGGCCGTCCGACCAGCGTGACCAGACTGGTCACCGCTTCGGTGTTGCTGCGCACCGTGTCCTGTCCGGGATCGCCGGGTGCGGGCAAAGCGCCGGTAATCACCAGTGTCCCCGCCGCCGCTGCGGACACCAGCGAGGACGTGTCGAGGCGGCGGTCGATCAATGTGCGGCTTTCACCATGGCTGCCGTCAAGCGTGGCATTCAGCTGCCACGATCCCAGAAACGTGTTGAACCCCGCACCGGCTTGCAACGTCGTGCTGCGCGTCAACCGCTCCAGCGGATCGCCGACTGACCGGATCGCGCTTGCCCCGCCCGGTGCCGTCAAGACCACCAGATTGAGGCCGGACAGGCTGCGGCTGTCACTGCGCGCGGCATTGCCGCTGAGCGAAATCTGACCGCCCAGCCCATCCTTGCCCAGCCCGCGCGACCATGCCGTGCCAAGCGACAGTTCGCGCGAATCTGCAATCAGGGTGCGTGCCGCTGCCGGATCGGGATCGGTGCTGACCGTGGGCGCGGACGACTGGATCACCCCGCGCTCGGCTTCGGTCAGAGGCGAAGTATCGTCAATCTTGCCGGTTACGCTGAACCGCTGCTTGCCTGCGATCCGCAGCGCGGTTCCTTCAACCTCGTATGTCTGGAACCCACCGCGCGTCGGCACTCCCGTTTCAACTTCAACCGTCTTGCTGGCAAAGTTGTCCTTCAGAATGAAGTTCACCACCCGTGCATCGGCCGGATAGCCGAACCGCAAGGCAACTTCTTCCGGCAGGATTTCAACCCGGCGCACGGCTTCCGGGGGGAAATTGCGCATTTCCCGAAAGTTGGTGATCCGCTGGCCATTCACCAGCACCACCGGCATCCCGCCGCCGCGCCCGCGCCCCGATGTCGTCTGCGGGCTGATCCGCGCGAGCACATCGGTCAGGTTTGCCGCGCCCAGCGATTGCAGGTCTTTTTCATCGAGCGTTGCGATTGGGGGCTGCGGCGCTTCGACTTGTCCGGCAACGCGGGTCGCCATCACCACGATGTCACCACCGCGATCCAGCAGATTTTCCTCGTCCTGCGATGCCGCTTCGGCAGAGTCCGGCACATCTTGGGGATCAGCAGCCGCGAACGCGGGCGATGCAATCATGGCGATGGCAAGGGCGGTAATGGAGAGTGTATGATGGTTGGGCATGGCGTCCAATTGCTGTAATTAATCCGCGCTTTGTGCAGGCTTCCCCGCTCCCCGGTTGTGAGGTGGGGCCTTGTGCCCGCCTTGGCAAGTCGCACCACGTAACAATTTGTCGCGTTCGTGAAACAGGGTTGCAGGGGTGCAACACGCCTAAGGCTTCCCTTTTGCGCCGCACGGGGCTATGGCGCGCCGAAATCACACCGACATAAACGGAAACTGATCGCGGATGGCGAAAGAAGAACTGCTCGAAATGCGTGGCCAGGTGGTTGAACTACTGCCCAATGCCATGTTCCGTGTCCGGCTGGAAAATGACCACGAAATCCTTGGTCATACCGCGGGCAAAATGCGCAAAAACCGCATTCGCGTGCTGGTGGGCGATGAAGTGCTCGTCGAACTGACCCCGTATGATCTGACCAAGGGCCGGATCACCTATCGCTTCATGCCTGGCCGCGGTGGCCCCGGACAATATTGAACGAGAATGCGGGCGGTATGGCGCCCTCGCTGATCCTTGGCTCTGCCAGCCCCCGCCGCCGCGAACTGATCGCGCGGCTGGGCGTTGAACTGGCTGGCGTGGCCGCTGCCGACATTGACGAAAGCCCGCTTCGCTCGGAACTGCCGCGCGTCTATGCCGCGCGCATGGCACGCGAAAAGGCGGCCGCCGTTGATGGCGGCGGGTCCTATGTTCTGGCCGGCGATACGGTGGTTGCCTGCGGTCGCCGCATCCTGCCGAAGGCTGAGGATGAAGCCACTGCGCGCCGCTGCCTGACGCTGCTGTCAGGCCGCCGTCACCGCGTGCTGTCCGCCATCGCCCTGAAACACCCTGACGGTTCGCTGCGCGAGAAACTGTCGGAGACCGTCGTCCGGTTCAAACAGCTCTCCCCGGCCGAAGTCGATGGCTATATCGCGGGCGGGGAATGGCACGGCAAGGCAGGCGGCTATGCCATCCAGGGCAGCGCCGAAGGGCTGATCGCTTGGATCGAAGGCAGCCATTCCGGCGTGGTCGGCCTGCCATTGTTCGAAACCCGCAGCCTCCTCAAATCGGCGGGGTTTCCCATTGGCTGAGTGGCTGATCGAGGACGGGATCGGCGAGGAGCGCGCGATCCTGCTGGATGGCGGCGAAGTGCTGGCCGCGCGGCTGCGCTGGCCGGGCGGGCTGGAAGCCGGTCAGATCGAGGATGCGGTCCTGATCGCCCGTTCCGGCGGATCGAAACGCGGCACCGCCCGCTTCGCCAGCGGCGAAGAAGCGCTGGTCGACAGCCTGCCGCACGACGCCTGTGAAGGCGCTACGCTGCGCCTGATCGTCACCCGTGCCGCCATCGCCGAGCGCGGCCGCCTGAAACGCGCGCAAGCCCGGCCAAGCATCGCCGCACCCTGCTCCGCGCCAGGCCTGGCCGAACAACTGGGCGGGCGATGCGTCCAGCGCTTTCCCGCCGGGACATGGGACGATGTCTTCGCCGATGCGTGGAGCGGCAGCGTCGATTTCAAGGGCGGTAGCCTGACCATCACCCCCACCCCGGCAATGACGCTGATCGATATCGACGGCTCCCTGCCCCCGGCCGCACTGGCATTGGCAGCGGTGCCCGCAATCGCAGCTGCTGCCGGGCGGATGGATCTGGCCGGATCGATCGGGATCGATTTCCCCACCCTGCCCGACAAGGCCGATCGCCGCGCTGTGGATGTGGCGCTGGAGGTCACGCTCAACCACTGGGCGCATGAACGCACCGGCATGAACGGCTTCGGGTTTGTCCAGTTGGTCGCCCGGTTGGAACGCCCTTCGTTACTGACGCTGCTGACCCGCTATCGCACCGCTGCCGCAGCGCGCCTGCTGCTCCGCAGGGCAGAAAACGTGACCGAACCCGGCGTGTTGCTGGTGACCTGTCATCCCGCTGTCCGGGCGGCGATTCGCGCCGAGTGGGAAACCGCGCTCGCTCGCCGGACCGGGCGGGTGCTGCGCTGGTCGGAAAATCCCGCGCTTGCGCTCGACGGCGGTTTCGCGCAGGCGACCACAGCATGACGACCAACACCCGCAAATGCCCGGTCTGCGGCAAGCCCCGCAGCGCTGAGCACACCCCGTTTTGCTCCACCCGTTGTCGCGACCGCGACCTCGTGCGGTGGCTGGACGATGGCTACGCCCTGCCCGGTCCAGTCGTCGGACGCGAAGAGGGTGATGATTGATAATTCAGACTTGCCAAGCGTCACCTGCTTCGCCATAGGCGCGCTTCCAATCATTGGCGGGACGCGATAAGGCCCCGTCATTGCGTTGCCCGGATAGCTCAGCTGGTAGAGCAGCGGATTGAAAATCCGCGTGTCGGTGGTTCGAATCCGCCTCCGGGCACCATTTCCCCATCAAGCCCCCAACCCGGCATTTCGCCTTTGATCCGTCGCAGCGGGTGCGCTTGCATCGCGCATGGAAAATGGCCGCGCAAACCTGTCGGCTTCCTGCATGTGGGGATAGCCTGACAGGCGCGCGCCTCCTGAAACCTCCTTCTCAGGCCGGATGCGTGGACGAACTTCTCAACGCGACGCTGTTCCTCAGTCTTGCGCCTTGCAGCATTCACGGCATCTATGGGCTATTGCGATGTTGCCCAAGCCATCGTCTATGCGCTCTGATTCGGAGGCGACAAAACACTCTCCCGGAGAGGCGGGCACGCCAGATGAACAAGGAAAGCGGGATATGACACCGCAGGACAGAAATACCGGGGCAGGCCCGAACGCCGGCGACGGACGTGGCATGGCTCAGGTTGACTGGGATACGCTGCCCTATGGCGGCGACCTGTTCGGTGAGATGCACCTGGCCGAAACCGCGCCGAAGGCCGATAAGCCCAGGGAAACGCTGTTTCCCGGCCTGGCGATCTGCGGCGTGGCGGCGGCGGCGGCGGCGTGGTTGTCCGAACACTATGGCTTTCCGATCATCCTGCTGGGGCTGCTGGTCGGCCTGTCGCTGAACTTCATCGCGCGCGATCCGCGCACCCATCTGGGGCTCGATTTCGCCTCGCGCACCTGCCTGCGGATCGGGATTGTGATGCTGGGGCTGCAAGTGACCTTCGCCCAGATCGGCGCGCTGGGGCCTGCGCCATTCGGCGCGCTGGTGGTGGTCATGGCGGCGACGATCCTGGCGGGCGTGGTGGGCAGCCGGATCAGCGGGCAGTCAACTTATGCCGGGATGCTGGCAGGCGGTGCGACCGCGATCTGCGGGGCGAGCGCGGCACTCGCGCTCTATGGCGTGATCGGCAAACACCGGCTCAGTCAGGCCCAGTTCGCGCTGACGCTGGTGGGCATCTCGCTCGCCAGCGCGTTTGCGATGTCGGTCTATCCCATGCTGGCCGAGGAATTTGCGCTGTCAGACCGGCAGGCCGGGTTCCTGATCGGCGCTTCGATCCATGACGTCGCGCAGGCCATCGGCGGCGGCTATGCCTTTTCCGACGCGGCGGGTAGCTATGCGACCATCGTCAAGCTGGCCCGCGTCGCACTGCTGGCCCCGGTCGTCGCGCTCGTCTCGCTGGCGCTGACCCCGGCCGAAGGCACCGCCGGACAGCCGCTGTGGAGGCGCCTGGCCATGCCCTGGTTCATCACCGCGTTTCTGGCCACGGTGGCGCTCAACAGCGTGGTCACGATGCCGCCGGTGCTGTCGCACTATGCGCTGGTCGGGTCAAAGGCGCTGCTGCTGCTGGCTGTTACCGCCACCGCGATGCGCAGCCGGATGGACCTGCTGATGGAAATGGGCTGGCGCGCGACGGTGCCGGTGCTCGCGGCGACGGTGGTCAGCTTTGGCGTTGCGCTGGGTTTTGTGATCCTGCTGCTGTGATCCTGCGATCTGCGTTTGCCAGTGCCATTCATATATGCGAATGTTTCACGAAATGATCTGAGTGAGAGGTTCTCGCATGACCCACATCAAGACCACGCATGTTGGCAGCCTGCCGCGCGGTGAAGAACTGACCCCGCTGCTGCTCGCGCGCGATGCGGGCAAACCCTATGACGCGGCCGAGTTCGACCGGGTGGTCAGCGCCGCCGTGGAAGAAGCGGTGAAGCAGCAGGTCGCGGCAGGCGTCAGCGTGGTATCGGACGGCGAACTGGGCAAGGTCGGCTATTCGACTTACATGATCGAACGGCTGTCCGGCTTTGGCGGGCATACGGATCGCAAGCCTGCCGCCGATCTGGCCGAAGTGCCAGACCTTGCCAAAAAGCTGTCGGTGATGATGGGCAGCCAGGATTTCGTCCGCGCCAGTTGCATCGACGAGGTCAAGCTGATCACGCTGGAGCCGCTCCACGATGATATCCGCCGGTTCCGCGCCGCGCTCGACAAGCAGGCCGGGCCGGATACCGAAGCGTTCATGAACGCCGCCTCGCCGGGGCTGATTACCGCGTTTCAGGTCAACCGGTTCTACCCCAGCCACGAGGCTTATCTGGCCGCGCTGGTCGATGCGATGCGCGAGGAATACGAAACGATCGTCAATGCCGGCTTCTACCTTCAGCTCGATTGCCCCGACCTCGCGATGAGCCGCCACACCGGGTATCAGGATGCCAGCGACGCGGAGTTCCTGAAAATCGCCGCCGCCAATGTCGAGGCGCTGAACGCCGCCACCGCCAACATTCCGCCCGAACGGATGCGGATGCACGTGTGCTGGGGCAACTACGAAGGCCCGCACGATCATGACATCGCGCTGGAAAAGGTGATCGACATCGTCGTCGGCGCCCGCCCTGCCACTGTCCTGTTCGAAGCCGCCAACCCCCGCCACGAACACGAATGGAAAGTCTGGCGTGATGCCAGGCTGCCCGACTGGAAGATCCTGGCCCCCGGCATGATCGACACCTGTTCCAACTATGTCGAGCATCCTGAGCTGATCGCCCAGCGGATCGAGCGCTTCGCCGACATCGTCGGAGCCGACCGCGTGGTCGCCAGCACCGATTGCGGCTTCGGCACGTTCGCGGGCTATGGCAAGATCGACCCCATCGTCACCTGGCGCAAGCTGCGCAACTTGCGCGAAGGCGCGGATATCGCCGCGAGCCGCCTGTGACGGGTGACGAACGCCGCGCGATTGAGGCTGACTGCGCGCGGCTGATCGCGCTTTACGCCAACCTCAATGACGAGGCCCGCTGGGCCGAGCTTGCCGCGCTCTATGCCGAGGACGGGCTGATGACCCGTCCGACCGCGCCGGATGCGCCGATCAGCGGCCGCGCGGCGATCCTGGCCGCGTTCCAGAGCCGCCCGCCGCGCAAGACCCGGCACGTCTGCTCCAACGTCGTGATCGATGTGGAAGGCCCCGCCGCCGCGCGCGGCACCAGCGCAATGGTGCTGTTCAGCGAGGGCGCCGCGCCGCTGGCCGGATCGTTCCACGACCGGTTCGTTTTGACTGCCGAGGGCTGGCGCTTTGCCGAGCGGCGCGGATCGCTGGCCTGGTAATGCCCCAGACAGCCAAATCGGCCAACCCAAACACGGCCAACCCAAACCCGTCCAATACGGTCAAATCGGCGCTGCGCACGCTCGATATCATTGAATTCGTGGTCGCCCATCCGCAAGGCCCGATCGCGCAGGACATCGCCGCCGCGCTCGACATTCCGGTGTCCAGCCTGTTCTACCTGCTGGGCACGCTGGCCGAGCGCGAATACCTGATCCGCGATGGTCGCCGTTACCGGGCCGGACCGGGCCTGCGCCGGCTGACCGCGCCGCCGGCCGACCTGACCCTGGCTGACCGGGTGGAGCCGCTGGTCAATATCTTGCGCCGCGAACTCGATGAAACCGCCAGCTTCATGGTTCGCACCGGCTGGGAAGTCGAAGCGCTGGTGACCGAGGCGAGCGGGCAGGCGCTGCGCTATGCAATCGAACCCGGCCACCGCAAGCCGCTCCACGCCCTCGCCGCGGGCAAGGCGATCCTCGCCACCCTGCCCGAAGCCGAACTGGCGCGCTATTTCGCCGAATGCCCACGCCCGCGCTTTACCCCGCACACGCTGGTCGATGAAACCGCGCTGAGCGCCGCGCTGGAACAGATCCGGCGTGACGGGGTGGCCGAAGCGCATGAGGAAAACACCCCCGGCATCTGCGGGCTTGGCGCGGCGGCATGGCTGAACGGGGAGGCCGTCGGCGCGTTTGCCGTCGCTATCCCCGCTGTGCGGTTCAACCCGCACGTCGCGGCCAAGGCCCGCGCCGCGCTGGCCCGCGCGGCCGCGAGCCTGGCCGGGATCTAGCTCAGGCCCCCTTCGTCCGCCACCCATCGGCATAGTTGTCGCGCGCCGCCTCGACATAGGGCGTTGCCGCCACAATCGCCTTGATCGCGGTCTGCACGTGGGGTTCGACAGTGGGCTTGCTGGTGCCGCCGTTCGGCTCACCCCAGATCAGCGAGACCCTGGTGCCGGGTTCGGCATACTTCGCATCGAGCATCGCCAGCGTCAGGAACTTGCCCTCGTTCGCGGTGTAACCGATCCAGGTCGACAGGCCCGCCAGGCTGCCGTCTTCGGCGCGCACTTCGTCAAACGGGTGCATCGCATAGACGGCGCTGGGATATTCCATGAACTTCGCCCGGTCGCCCTTCGACAGTGCCGAGGATTGGACGCGGATCACGTCTTCGTTGTCGAGCGCCAGCGTCACCTTCTTGCGGTGCGGTCCGGCAGCGATCTTTTCCAGCGCCGCGCGGCCGATGAAATCGTGATCGAACTTCACGAACGGACCGTAACCCAGATCCCACGGGGTCAGGTAATAGCCCTCGATGCTGTCCGGCACATAGGAACCGCCGATCGAGCACTTGCCGGCATAGGAATTGGCCGAGAGCCATTCGCGGAACGGCTTCAGTTCATCCCCGGTATAGATCGCGGGCAGCGGCGACGGAATCCAGCCCGATTCCAGCGTGTTGGATGAATAGGCCCGGCCGCCGACCAGTGCCATGCCATATTCCTTGCCCGCTTCGACCAATGCGGCATGGACCGCGCCGTAGTCTTCCCACGGACCATACAGTTCCCAGCCCGGCTGCCCGGCCATCCCGTGGCGCAGCGCGTGGACGGTCTTGCCCGCGATAGTCAGGTGGGTGATGTTGAAGAACTTGAGGTCGGGCGGCACGATCCCGGTGGCCCGTTCGATGATCTTCATCGCGTTGGGGCCTTGCACCTGGAAGCGATAGTTCTTGCGCTTGCCATCGGTGCGCATCGCCCAGCGCTCATCGCGCTCGACTTCCACGTTCCACTTGCCCGACGCGGCGTGGAATTCCACCCACTCGATCGAGGGCGCGCGGCCGACCAGGTTGAACCGCTGTTCTTCCAGATAGAACAGGATCACGTCGCCGATCACGTGACCATAGGGGGTCACCGGCACAAACTGCTTGGCCTTGTCGGGGACAAAGCCCTTGAACGAATTGATCGCCAGATACTCCAGCATCGCGAACGCATCCGGCCCGCGCACTTCCAGATCGACCATGTGGTAGCTCTGGTTATAGAGCACCGCGGTGTGCTGCCACGCCCACTGTTCGGCGCGCCAGTTGGAATATTCCGCCGGAACGCCGGGATAGACATTTGGGCCGACCTGCTGGTTGCGCAGCAGTTCCACGATATCGCCCGTCCCGCCGAGCATGGTTTCAAGCGTATCAGCCATGGTGCATCCTTCTCATGATCCCGTGCGGACGCCATCCGCGCTCCGCTCCCGAATCCCTGTGGCACATTTTCGCGTGCATGAAAAGTTCGTGTTTATGAAATTACGATAGTGACTGCGCGATCACCCCATTGCCCACCGCACCAGATACGGCAGGCCCGCCAATGACGCCCAGCCGAGCTTGCCCCAGAAGGCTAGTCGGGGGTTCTGGTGGTTCCACAGCCCCAGCGCCCCGCTGGCACCGATCGCACCCGCGCCGGGAACCCAGAACCCGATCAGGCCGACGAGGCCCAGCAGGCCCAGCATGCGGATACCGCCACCGGGGCGCGACTTGTAGGCAGGGTGCTTGATTCCGGCGAGACCGGCAAAGCCAATCAGGCCGATCAGCCCGATGAACGGGGCAAGTGTGTCGAGCATAAGCGGTGGTCCCTCTCCTGTTTTGCCGATCATGCTGGATGGACGCGAACCGTCAAATGAATTGGCGGCGCAGGGCACAACCAGCGCGCACTGCCAGGCCGCCCTACCCCCTTCCGAAACAAGACGCGTCAGCGCTCCAACAGCGCTTTCAGGTAGCCGCCGGTGAAGCTGCCGGGGTTGGCGGCGACTTGTTCGGGGGTGCCTTCGGCTACGATCTCGCCGCCGCGCACGCCGCCTTCCGGGCCGAGGTCCAGCACCCAGTCGGCGGTCTTGATCACATCGAGGTTGTGCTCGATCACCACCACGCTGTTGCCCTGATCGACCAGCCGGTGCAGCACTTCCAGCAGCTTGCGGACATCTTCGAAGTGCAGCCCGGTGGTGGGTTCATCGAGGATATAGAGCGTTTGTCCGGTCGAGCGGCGGCTGAGTTCCTTGGCCAGTTTCACCCGCTGCGCCTCCCCCCCGGACAGCGTGGTGGCCTGCTGGCCAACCTTGACGTAGCCGAGGCCCACCTCGTTCAGCATGTGCATCTTGTCGCGGATCGGGGGCACCGCCTTGAAGAACTCCTCCGCGTCCTCGATCGTCATGTCGAGCACGTCGGCGATCGAGTGGCCCTTGAACTTCACTTCCAGCGTTTCGCGGTTGTAGCGTTTGCCGTGGCATTCCTCACACGTGACGTAGACGTCGGGGAGGAAGTGCATCTCGATCTTGATCAGCCCGTCGCCCTGGCACTTTTCGCAGCGCCCGCCCTTGACGTTGAAGCTGAACCGCCCGGCCTTGTAGCCCCGAGCGGCGCTTTCGGGGAGGCCCGCAAACCAGTCGCGGATCTGGGTGAACGCGCCGGTATAGGTCGCCGGGTTGGAGCGCGGGGTGCGGCCGATCGGCGACTGGTCGATCTCGATCACCTTGTCGCACAGTTCCAGCCCGGTAATCTTGTCATGCGCCCCCGCGATCACCCGCGCGCCGTTGAGAGTGCGCGCCGCCCCGGCATAAAGCGTATCGAGCGTCAGGCTGGACTTGCCGCTGCCCGACACGCCCGTCACGCAGCAAAATGTGCCGAGCGGGAAGCTGGCGGTTACCCCGGTCAGGTTGTTGGCCCGCGCGTTGTGAACGGTAATGTGGTGGCCGTTGCCCTTGCGGCGCTGCTTCGGCACCGCGATCTTCCGCGCGCCGGACAGGTACTGCCCGGTCAGGCTGGTCTTGGATTTGAGGATGTCCTCCAGGGTGCCCTGCGCCACGATCTCGCCCCCGTGGACGCCCGCGCCGGGGCCAAGGTCGACGATATGATCGGCAGTGCGGATCGCGTCTTCGTCATGCTCCACCACGATCACGGTATTGCCCAGATCGCGCAGGCGGCGCAGCGTTTCGAGCAGCCGGTCGTTGTCACGCTGGTGCAGGCCGATGCTGGGTTCATCCAGCACGTAAAGCACGCCCGAAAGCCCGCTGCCGATCTGGCTGGCGAGCCGGATGCGCTGGCTTTCCCCGCCCGACAGCGTGCCGCTGGTCCGGTCGAGATTGAGGTAATCGAGGCCAACGTTGTTGAGGAAGCCCAGCCGCTCGTTGATTTCCTTCAGGATCGCCTTGGCAATCTGCTGCTGCTGGCCGGTCAGCTGGTCATTGAGGGTGGAGAACCATTCAAGCGCGTCCGACACCGACAGCCGGGTGCGCGACGAGATATGCTGGCCCGCGATCTTGACCGACAGCGCTTCCGGCTTGAGCCGCGCGCCGTCGCAGGTTTCGCACGGCTGCGCGGTCTGGAACTTGCCCAGTTCCTCGCGCATCCAGGCGCTTTCGGTTTGCAGCATCCGGCGGTTGAGGTTGCCGATCACCCCTTCGAACGCCTTCTTGACGGTGTAGCTTTTCTTGCCGTCCATGAACGTCAGCGCCACTGGCTTGCCCCCGGTGCCATAAAGGATCACCAGCTGCACCTCGCCCGGCAGTTCCTGCCACGGCGTTTCCAGGCTGAATCCGTATTCGGCCGCCAGACTGGCCAGCACCTGCATGTAATAGGGCGACGGCGGGTTCGATTTCGCCCACGGCACCACGGCCCCCTGCTTCAGGCTGAGCGTTTCGTTGGGGACGACCAGTTGCGGATCGAACAACAGCTTTTCACCCAGCCCGTCGCAGGCCGGACAGGCGCCTTGCGGGGCGTTGAACGAAAACAGCCGCGGCTCGATCGATTCAATTGTGAAGCCGGAGACCGGGCAGGCGAACTTTTCGCTGAACACGATCCGGTTGGGCGGGAGGCCGGCGCCTTTCATCGCGCCGCCTTTCTCTTCCTCGCGTCCGGGCACCACGCCATCGGCCAGGTCGAGAAAGACTAGCCCCTCGGCCAGTTTCAGCGCCTGTTCAAAACTGTCGGCCAGCCGTGTTTCGATGCCTTCGCGCACGGCGATGCGGTCCACCACGACTTCGATGTCATGCTTGTACTTCTTGTCGAGCGCGGGGGCTTCCTCAATGGCGTGGAATTCGCCGTCGATGCGGACGCGGGTGTAGCCGGCGCGCTGCCATTCGGCCAGTTCCTTGCGGTATTCACCCTTGCGGGCGCGCACCACGGGGGCCAGCAGATAGGCGCGCGTGCCTTCTGGCAGGGTCATCACCCGGTCGACCATCTGGCTGACAGTCTGCGCCGCGATCGGCAGGCCGGTGGCGGGGGAATAGGGCACGCCGACCCGCGCCCAGAGCAGGCGCATGTAATCGTAGATCTCCGTCACCGTGGCGACGGTGGAGCGCGGGTTGCGGCTGGTGGTCTTCTGCTCGATCGAGATCGCGGGGCTGAGCCCGTCGATATGCTCGACATCGGGCTTCTGCATCATTTCGAGGAACTGGCGCGCATAGGCGCTCAAGCTCTCGACATAGCGGCGCTGTCCTTCGGCATAGATCGTGTCGAACGCCAGGCTCGACTTGCCGGAGCCTGACAGGCCGGTAATCACGATCAGGCTGTCGCGCGGAAGCTCGACATCAAAGCCTTTGAGGTTGTGCTCGCGCGCGCCGCGCACGACAATCTTGTTCAGCGACATAGGCCGCATTTGTTCCACATCTGTTCACAGGAGGCAAGAGGCGCTGGCCAGCGCCTTGTGGGCATTACGCAGTGATCGTGGGGAATCGCAATGCCGTATTTCGGAACCGCCCGCGCCCGCCGACCAACGCCGCACCCAGTTCGGCAGACAACCTTGACACTTTATACCCGGCGCGCGACGCATGCTGCATTCTTGCGGACTGCTGATCCGGCCCGCGTGCAGCCGTTCTGAGGGGAACCAAAACCATGAAGTCGCACCTGTTTCTGACCGCTGCCTTGCTGACGCTTGGTGCTGCTCCCGCCCTGGCCCAGACCGCCCCTGCTCCGGCTACCAGCACCGCTGCCAAGCCGCACTTCGGCACCTGGGGCGTCGATCTGTCCGCCATGGATACCGCCGCCAAGCCGGGCGACGATTTCCAGCGCTATACCAGCGGCAAGTGGCTCGACGCGACCGAGATTCCGGCCGACCGGCCCAGCGTGGGCGCGTTCAACGATCTGCGTGAAACCACGCAGGAACAGCTGCAAAAGCTGATCACCGAAGGCCCGGCAGAGGCAAAATACCGCGCCTTTTATGACAGCTACATGGACGAAGCGCGCGCCGAGAAGCTGGGGCTGGCCCCGCTGAAGGCCGATCTGGCGGTGCTGGATGCGATTGCAACGAAACGTGATTTCGCGCGGTTCATGGGCGGCACGGCGGGCCAGTTCGGCATCTCGCTGGTCGATTCCGGGCCTTACGCGGATACCACCGATCCGACCGTCAACGTGCTGTGGATGAGCCAGGGCGGCATCGGCCTGCCCGAGCGTGAGTATTACTTCGCGGATCAGTTCAAGACCCAGCGCGCGGCCTATGCCGGCTATATCGAGCGCACGATGAAGGCCATCGGCCACGCCAACCCCAAAGCGGCGGCCAAAACGATCATGGCGTTCGAAACTGCGCTTGCGCAGGTCAGCTGGAAAGTGGCCGACCGCCGCGACATCGACAAGGTCAACAACCCGATGAGCAGCGCGCAGCTGATGAGCTATGCGCCCGGCATCGAATGGACCGCGCTGATGGAAGGCGCCGGGATCGGCGCGCAGCAGCGGATCATCGTCAACGAAAACACCGCAATCCGCGATATTTCGGCGCTGTATGACAAGACACCTTTGGCTACGCTGAAGCTGTGGCAGGCGTTCCACGTGGCCGATCAGGCCGCACCGTACCTGACCAAGGCGCTGGTCGACAGCCGGTTCGAATACGTCAAGACGCTGAGCGGCCAGGCCCAGCAGCGCCCGCGCTGGCGCCGCGCCGTTGGACAGGTCGATGGCTCGCTGGGCGAACTGGTCGGGCAGGATTACGTCGCGCGGTATTTCCCGGCATCGTCCAAGGCCAAGATGGAAGCGCTGGTCGTCAACCTCAACCTCGCCATGGCGGACCGGATCAAGGCGAATGACTGGATGAGCGAGTCCACCAAGACCGCCGCGCTGGAAAAGCTGACGCGGATGGACGTGATGGTCGGCTATCCCGACAAGTTCCGCAATTACGATGCGCTGGAAGTGAAGTCCGATGACCTTTACGGAAACGTCAAGCGCGCGGGCCAGTTCAACTATGCCTACACGATGGCCGATCTGGGCAAGAAGGTGGATCGCAAGAAGTGGGGCATGAACCCGCAGACGGTGAACGCCTATAACGGCGGGCTGGAAAACAAGATCGTGTTCCCGGCCGGGATCCTGCAAGCCCCGTTCTTCGACCCGGCGGCGGACGATGCAGTCAACTATGGCGCGATTGGCGCGGTGATCGGCCACGAAATCATCCACGGGTTCGACGATCAGGGCCGCAAGATCGACGCCAATGGCGCGGTGCGCGACTGGTGGGGCGAAGACGATGGCAAGCGCTTTGAAGAACGCGCCAAAGTGTTCGGCGATCAGTATGCCAAGTATGAGGCCGCGCCCGGTGCATTCGTCAATCCCGACCTGACGATGGGTGAGAATATCGCCGATCTGGCCGGGCTGCTGGTCACGCTGGATGCCTATCGCAAGTCGCTGGGCGGCAAGGACGCACCGGTGATCGACGGCCTCAGCGGTGAACAGCGGCTGTTCCTGGCCTTCGCACAAGTGTGGCGCGGCAAGGCGCGCGAAGACGCGATCCGCAACCAGGTGGCGACCGATCCGCACAGCCCGCAGCGCTTCCGCCTGCTCGGCCCGACCCGGAACATCGAAGCGTGGTATCAGGCATTCGGGGTTAAGCCGGGCGATGCGATGTATATTGCACCGGAACAACGCGCAAAAATCTGGTAAGCCAGGCCATCACACGAACCGGAGGTAGCCGCCGCGCTGCCCCGGACCGGATTATTCAAGGACTTTTCATGCACAAGCTTGCTCTCGTATCACTGTCCGCGCTGGCCATGGCCGGTTGCACTGGCCGGGTGGACGACGTCGCCTCCGTCCCGGCCGTCGAAGCCGCCCCGGCACCTGCCCCGTATGCCCCGGTGATCCCCACCGGGACCGGCGTGTTCGCGCAAGTCTCCACGCTGCCATTCCAGACCCCCGATTTCAGCAAGATCAAGGACAGCGATTTCCAGCCCGCCATCGAGCAGGGCATCGCCATCAACGAGGCGGAGATTGCGGCGATTGCCAACAATCCCGCCGCGCCGACGTTCGAAAACACCATGATCGCGCTGGAAAAGACCGGCCAGATGCTGACCCGTGCCTATTATGTGTTCAGCGCGCTGACGGCGGCGAATACCAATGACACGCTTGACAAGGTGGACAGCGCGACCGCGCCGAAACTCGCCGCGCTGCGAGATTCGCTCTACCTCAACGAAAAGCTGTTTGGGCGGGTCAAGGCGCTCTACGATCAGCGCGACAGCCTGGGTCTTGCCGCGGATGAGCAGCGCCTGCTGAAGATCACCTATGACCGCTTCGTCCAGAACGGCGCATTGCTGGCAGGGGCGGAAAAGGAAAAGCTGAAGACGCTTAACGGGCGGATTTCAACGCTCCAGACCGATTTCGGACAAAAGCTGACCGCCGGCACACGCGATGCGGCGCTGGTGGTGAACACCAGGGCGGAACTGGCGGGTCTTTCGGACGCCGAAATCGCCACTGCGGCCAAGGCTGCGGCGGACCGGGGGATGAAGGGCAAGTTCCTGCTCCCGCTTCAGAACACCACCCAGCAGCCTTTGCTGACCCGGCTGTCCAACCGCGCCACCCGCAAGGCGCTGTTCGAAGCCAGCTGGAACCGCAGCGAACGGGGCGGCGCGAACGATACCCGCGCGCTGATTTCCGAACTGGCGCAGCTGCGCGCCGAAAAGGCCCAGCTGCTGGGCTTTGCCGATTATGCCAGCTTCACCATGTCGGACCAGATGGCCAAGAACCCCGGCAACGCGCTGAAGTTCATGGAAGGTCTGGTCCCCGCCCTCGCCGCTGCGCAAAGGCGTGAAGCGGCTGAACTGGACGGGCTGATCAAGCGCACCGGCGGCAAGTTCAGCGTCGAACCGTGGGACTGGGATTTCTATGCCGAGCGGCTGCGCAAGGAAAAGTACGCGTTCGACGAAAGCCAGGTGAAGCCGTACTTCGAAATCACCAATGTGCTGGAAAACGGCGTGTTCTTCGCCGCGAACCAACTTTACGGGCTGTCCTTCAAGCAGCGCACCGACCTGCCGGTCTATCACCCGGACGTCACCGTCTATACCGTCTATGACAAGGACGGCAGCGAGATGGCGCTGTTCTATTTCGACCCGTGGAAGCGCGACAACAAGCAGGGCGGCGCGTGGATGTCGAACTTTGTCGACCAGTCGCACCTGATGGGCACCAAGCCGGTGGTGTTCAACGTCCAGAACTCGCCCAAGCCCGCACCGGGCCAGCCGCTGCTGGTCAGCTTCACCGATGCTGAAACGATGTTCCACGAATTTGGCCACGCGCTGCACGGCATCCTGTCGAACCAGCGCTACCCCTCGATCTCGGGCGCCAACACGGCGCGCGATTTCGTGGAGTTCCCCAGCCAGTTCAACGAAAACTGGATGACCCAGCCGCGCGTGTTCGCCAACTTCGCCAAGCACTACCAGACCGGCGCGCCGATGCCGCAGGAACTGGTCGACAAGGTGGAACGCGCCGCCCGTTTCAATCAGGGCTATGCGCTGGGCGAGGCGCTGACCGGCGCAATCCTTGATCAGAAGTGGCACGCGCTGCCCGCCAGCGCAGGGCGACAGGACGTGAATGCGTTTGAAACGCAGGCGCTCGGCTCGCTCGGGCTGCTGACCGGCAAGGTGCCGCCGCGCTATCGCACCAGCTATTTCCGCCACATCTGGGGCGGCGGCTATGCGGCCGGGTATTACGCCTATCAGTGGACCGAAATGCTCAACCACGATGCCTATCAGTGGTTCGTCGACAACGGCGGCATGACCCGTGAAAACGGCCAGCGGTTCCGCGACATGGTGCTGAGCCAGGGCAACAGCAAGGACTACGCCGAGATGTACCGTGCCTTCGCGGGCCGCGATCCCAGCGTCGAACCGATGCTGAAAGCGCGCGGGCTGAAGTAACTCAGCCGGGAAGCAATGCCCGCGCGCCCGGCTCTCCCAGCCAGCGCGCGGGTACGCCCCACACCACGCTGATCAGGTCGGCCGTCAGCACCATTTCGGGCGGACCGTCGGCCACCACCGCGCCAAGATCGAGCACCAGCACACGGTCAGCATGGTTCATCGCCTGCGCCAGATCGTGCAGCACCAGCACCACCCCCAGCCCGCGCCGGCGCGCCAGTTCGCGCAGCCGCGCGAGCAGCGCCAGCTGGTGCGCAAGGTCAAGGTTGGCCAGCGGTTCATCCGCCAGCAGCCAGCGCGGCTCGCCCGCCAATACCCGTGCAAGCAGCGCGCGGGCGCGTTCGCCGCCGGATAACTGCGATACCGGGCGGTCACGCAGCGATTCCAGTTGCAGCGCCGCCAATGCGCCCTGCACCGCCGCCGCATCCTCCGCAGCGCTGGTGCGCCACGGCAGGCGGCCCAGCGCGGCCAGCGTTTCAACCGAGATGTCCCATGCCACTTCGGCGCTTTGCGGCAGAAACCCGATGGCCTGCGCGCGCTTCGGTGCGGGCAGCTGGTTCAGCGGCTGACCATCCAGCGAAACCGCACCGCTATCGGACGCCAGCAGCCCCGCCAGCACGGCCAGCAGCGATGACTTCCCCGCTCCGTTCGGCCCGCAAATCGCGGTAACTTCGCCGGGCTTCAGGCTGGCGGTCACATCCGCAAGCCGCGCCTTCAGCACGACCCCGGCACATTCCAAACCGCCGTTCGTGTCGAGCGTAGTCGAGACACGTCGCGCACCCGTCTCTCGACTACGCTCGACACGAACGGATGGCGTGGGGTTGGATTGTTTGATCACGCCAGTTCCCGCCGCAACCGCAGCAACAAGTGCAGGAAAAACGGTGCGCCCAGCAGCGAGAGCGCGATGCCCAGCCGCAATTCGCCGCCCGCCAGCGGCAGCACCCGGCACAGGCAATCCGCCACCAGCAGCAACAGCGCCCCCGCCAGCGCACTCGGCACGATCAGGCTGGACGGGCGGCGATCCGTGAAGGGGCGGACGAAATGCGGCACCATCAGGCCGACAAACCCGATGATTCCCGCGACCGCAACGCCTGCGCCCACGGTCAGCCCGACGCCCGCGATCATCAACAGTTGCAGGCGGCGCGGATCGATCCCCAGCGAACGCGCGGCGACTTCGCCCAGCGTCAGGGCATCGAGACTGCGCCCGGCCCGCAGCAATACTGCAAGCCCCAACAGCGTCAGCGGCGCGGCGATCCACACATCGGCCCAGCCGCGATCGACCAGCGCGCCCATCAGCCAGGTAACGATCTCGCTCATCGCAAACGGCGTGGGCGACAGGCTGATTGCCAGGCTCATCAACGCGCCGGCCAGACTGGCGATCATCATGCCCGCCAGCGTGAACAGCAGCACGCCGCCGCCTCGCCCGGCAATCGCGCCGAGCAGTGCCATCGCGCCAGCGGCTCCGATCAGTGCAAACAGCGGCAGCGCCCAGCCACTCGCTGCCCAGCCGGTCCAGAAGCTGAGCACCGCGCCCAGCGCCGCGCCCGGCGCAATCCCAAACAGGCCGGGGTCAGCCAGCGGGTTGCGCAAATAGCCCTGCATCGTCGCCCCCGCCGCGCCCAGCCCCGCGCCGAGCAGCAGCGCCAGCACCGCGCGCGGCAGGCGCAGTTCGGCAAAGATCACGGCAGCGTTGGGGAGCGCGGGATCGAACGGATCGATCCACACCCGGCCTGCCAGCAACGACAGCGGCACCGTGACGGCCAATGCCAGCAGCAGGAGCGTGTTCAGCCGGGTCATAGCGTGCGCCGCACTTCGGCCAGCCGCTTTGCCGCGTGGATGATCGTCGGCCCACCGCACCACAGCAAGTTGCCGTCCAGTCGCGCCCGCGCGGTTTTTCCGGCCAGCGCATCGAGTGCGGGATGGCGCAACAGTCGGTCTTCGTTGCCGTGGAGGTTCCCGGCGGTCAGGATCACGCGCGGCGGATCGGTCAGCACTTGTTCCAGCGGCAACAGGTCTGCCTGCCCCAGCCCGCGCGCGGCGGCGGCATTGGTGAAGCCGGTGCGGGTGAGCAAGTCCGCGATCAGGGTCTGCGGCCCCGGCACCATCCCGCCCGATTGCCAAACCAGCGCCGGGATCGGCTGGCCGGCAGCGGGCCGCGCCGCCAGCAGTGCCGTATCGATCCGCGCCACCAGCGCCTCGCCGCGCGCCGGATGGCCCGCCAGCGCGGCGATCTGGCGCACTTGCGCGCGGCTATCGGCCACGGTGGTGGCAATCGGGAGCAATTCCAGCCGCGCGCCGAGCCGTTCGAGCGCGCCGCGCGTGGCCGGGGCGATGAAATTTCCCGACAGCACGACATCCGGCCGCAGCGCCGCGACTTCCTCGACCGTGCCGCCCACGGCGCGGAACCGCCGGGCCAGCGCGACGTCCATCGAACTCGATGCCGGATCGCTGCTATAGCTGGAGAGCGCCAGCACTTGCGCCGGATCGGCCACTTCGGCCAGAATCGCGTCAGTACACGGGTTCAGGCTGACGATCCGGGGCAGCGGCGACGCCGCCTCTCGCGCCGGGGCAGAGGTACAAGCCCCCAGCGCCAGCGCGATAAGCGGCGTCAGGCGCCTTACCACCGCGCCCTGATCCCGGCGAAGGCAGAGCGGCCATAGGTGCCGTAACCGGCGACGGTCTGATACTGCTTGTTGCCCAGATTCTCTACCCGGCCATAGAGTTCCACCGTTTCCGTCACCGGCAGGCTGGCCCGCAGCGTGACCAGCGCAAAGCCGCCGAGCCGGGTGAAATTGCCGGCATCGTCAAAGCTGCTGGACAGCACCCGCAAATCCGCGCCCACGGCCAGATCGTGCAGCGGCGTGGTCCATTCCAGCCCCGTGCTGAACGCATGGCGCGGACGGCGGGCCAGATCCTTGCCGGTCTGGCGGTTGACGGACTTGGTATAGCTGTAGCTGGCATAGCCCCGCAGCCCCTCGGTCAGTTCACCGGTCAGTTCGGCTTCAACCCCTTCGGCGCGGGCGCGGGCGGTGTTGAAATAGCCGGTCGGCCAGACGTAATCGATCAGGTTGCGGCTGTCGCGGCGGAACAGTGTAACGGCGAAGTGGCGGTAACCACCCCGGTCGCCCAGCTCGACCCCGGCGTCGAACGCGGTCGATGTTTCGGGCCGCAGCGCTACGTTCCCGCCGTATCCATAAAGCTGATACAGCGTCGGCGCTTTGAAGCCCTCGCCAAAGCTGGCCCGCAGCCGCAGATCGCCCGCCAGTTCGACGGCACCGTTTGCCCCGAAGGTCCAATGCGAACCGAACCGGTCATGGTCATCCAGCCGCACCCCGCCAGTCAGGTGGACGCTGCCGCCGTGATAGCCCAGCAGCGCATGGCCGCTGCTCAGCCGCGCGTCCTGCTGCGCATCATAAGTAGTCGAGAACCGCGTCCATTCGCTGTCCGCCCCAAAATCGAGCACGAAAGCGTCGGTCAGGTCAGCCCGGCCCTTCATATCCGCCCGCCAGCTGCGGCCCTGCGTTTCAAAGTTCGGCGCTGTGCCATAGGTCGGATCGAAGTAGGCCCGGCGCGTATCCGACAGCGCAAGCCCTGCGGCCAGATTCAGCCCGTCACCATTGTAATCCAGCCCCACCCGACCCGATCCCTGCCGGGTGTTCTGGTATTCGGGTGTGTCGGCAAAGGTATAGTTCGGCGCTGGGTAGCCATCGAAATCGACCGTGCTGTCGGCATAGCGTGCGACCGCTCGAAGCGACAGGTTCGATGCCAGTTCGGCCTCACCATTCACCGTGCCGTGCCACTGGCGGAACCCGTCCGGCTCCGTCCCGGCGGCATAGGCCGAAATGCCATCGGTGCGGGTGTAACCGCCGCTCACCCCAAGGCTGTAGCCATCACCCGCAAGGCCCGCTTCGGCCCCGGCGGTCAGGGTATCGTTCGCGCCATATTCCAGCGATCCGGCGAGGCCACCCGGCGTCTTGCTGGTTACCGCCAGCACCCCGCCCATCGCGTCTGAACCCCAGGCCACGCTGTTCGATCCGCGCAGCAGTTCCAGCTTGGCGATCCCACCGGTCAGCAGCGTCCCAAGATCGAACCCGCCGCTGGGCGCGGCGACATCGGCCATCCGCACGCCGTCGATAGTGACCAGCAATTGCTGCGAATTGGCCCCGCGCACGAACAAGCTGGTCTGGCTGCCGAGGCCGCCGCTGCGCGCGGTGGTGACGCCGGGCAGGCGTTCCAGCACGCGGGTCAGGTCTGGCCCCTGCACTGCCTCGATTTCATCCGCGCCGACGACGCTGATCGACTGTCCGGACCGCACGATCGGTTCGGCGTGACCCGTGGCGAGCACCGTGATGTAAGTATCGCGGTAGGGGTGATAGAGGATGATCGGATCACCCGCCGCTTCATCGGCAACACTATCCTGCGCCAGCGCCGGAGCGGTGGACAACATTGAACAACCCAGCAAAAACAGATATTTCAAACGCAATACTCCCGTCATGAACGAATGCCGTTCATGGCGAGCGACCCCGCACGAATTCGCGGGATCACGCTGCATTCCGGTACACCCCGCCCGGCGCGGAACGACCGTCATCGGCAGGTCTCCTGGCTCCCGGATCAACGCTGGCCGCCTGCCTTCCCGGTTACCCAGTGGCGAAATTGGCGGTTCGCTCCCCGGTCACAGTTGCGGGGGCAGCGCGGGTATTCCACCCGCTTCCCTCTTAGGCCTGCTTGCGCAGACAACCCATGACGTGAGGCAGCCTTTAGTCCCGGTCACCGGGCTGCGCAAGTCCATGCCGGAATGGCGCGATTTCTTAACCGCTTAACGGATAGAGGCATAGCTGTCCCGCAACGGCACGGCGCAGACAACGCGGATGCGCGCACGGCCAAAGCGGGTTACGCGCCAGGCCGCGTAGTGCCGCAACCGAAAGTCCCGATGATCCACGCCCTCGCCCTGCCCCTGGAAACCCGCCCGCGCGATTTCGCCGCGCGGCTGGGCCGGTCGCGGGCGCGCACGCTGGGGATGCGGATGCGGCGGCGGCATCTGGGGCGGCGGGCGCTCGTGCTGCTGGCGGCGATCGCTGTTCCCGCGCTGGCCGCGCCGGATCAGTGGGCCAGCTTCAGCATCGGCAATGCCGGATCAAGCACGATCACGGTCGAGCCGATGCCGTTCGAGAAATCGGGCGAGAGCTTTCCCGGTTCTGCATTCTATTACCTTGCCCCGGAAGAACCGCTGCCGCAGCTGGGTGACGGGATCACGTCCGATGCAGGCCCCGCCACCGATCCCATCGCGGGGGCCATCGCCCGCGCCTTGCGGGTTGATAACTCCGGGATTGACCGGACCCGCGCGCTCGAATGCCTGACCGCCGCGATCTATTTTGAAGCGGCCAGCGAATCCGATCAGGGCCAGCGCGCGGTCGCCCAGGTCGTGCTGAACCGGGTGGCCCATCCCAGTTATCCCAATACCGTCTGCGGTGTGGTCTATCAGGGGTCGGAACGCGTGACGGGCTGCCAGTTCAGTTTCACCTGTGACGGCGCCCTTGCACGCAAACCGGGGCGGATGTTCTGGCTGCGGGCGATGGACACCGCGCGCGCCGCGCTGTCCGGCTATGTCGAGCGCAGCGTGGGGCTGGCGACGCATTACCACACCATCGCGATCCACCCCTATTGGGCGCCGTCGCTGACGCATATCACCACGATTGGCGCGCACCGGTTCTACCGTTTCAATGGCGCGGCCGGACAGCCGGGCGCGTTCCGCTTTGCCTATGGCGGGGGCGAGCCGCTGCCCGCGCCGCATCCCCGCAGCGCCGCCGCCGACAAGCAGCCCGATCCCACGCTCGATCCGCTGGCCGTGCAAAAGGCTTATGAAGCCGGATTGAAGAGCGCCCAGGGCGGCGCGCTGACCCCAGCGGCGGGAAGCGGCCTCACCCCGGCGCGTCCAGCGCCCGCTCCGGCTTATTCCGCCGAAGTGCAAAGCCGCGGCGGCGATGCGATCTATCGCGGTGAAAAGTTGCCGGAAAACAATCAGGTGCGCCCCGAATACCAGAATTCAGGACGCTGGATCAGCCAGCCAGGCACCTGATTTTCGGCCTGTTTCCGAACAAGGTTAAATCCCGGCAACCATAGGTTCTCACCAACTGCTAACCGCTTTGGCCCTAGGAATTCCGTCCAGATAACAATCTCAGGGCGATTTCCATGACCATCCGTTTTGCGTCAGCCACCGCCACCTCTGCCGCCTTTGTAAAGCCGGTTGCCTGCGCTGATCTGCCCGCCCTGGCTGCGAACGACAACGCTGCAGAAACCCACGACGTGCTGCTGCGCGATGCACTGAAACACTTCGCCCGCCATGGTCTGCGCGCGGCAGAGGTGGCGCGCCAGAATGCGGAACGGGCATTCTTCGCCGGGGATCGCCAATCCTATCGCCACTGGCTGGAAATCTGCCGGGCGCTCGATCGCCGCATGGCCATCGCCTGCCATGCCCGGACCGAGGCTGGTCCGCGCTGACCACGACCACTGCTGCGCCTGCGTATTAAAGTAAGCACTGCATTAACCATTCAGTGACCTGCTGCCGCTAGAGCCGAATGGTCAGGAAACGGAGCGCGCTATCAAACGTTGGCGAACCATGTTGCGGGTGCTGCTGCGCACCAATGCGCTGGACGACCGGGTCAGGAAGACTCTGGTCGACACGCTGTATATGCAGCCCGCCAACCTGGCGATCGGTGCCATCACCGGCGTGCTATGCAGCCTGGTTGCCGCCAGCTATTCCCCCGATCAGATCTTTCTTGAAGTCGCGGTGCTGCTCAGTGCGGTTGCCGTAGCGCGGATCGCGATGGCGGTGATGCTGCCGCGCCTGCGCAATCGCGACGCGCGCCGGATGGAACTGCTCTACGAGCTGGGCGCGTTCACCTATTCGGCCGTGCTGGGCGTGTTCGGAGCAATGACCGTGTGGTATCAGTTGCCCGCAACCGCACAGTTGCTGATGGTCGGCTATGCCATTGGCTACGGCACCGGAATTGCGGCCCGCAACGCTGGCCGTCCGACGATTTCGATCGTTCAGATGCTGCTGATCTTCACGCCGATCAACCTGGCGTTGTGGTCGGGTGGCGAACTGGCCCAACAAGCCCTTGCCGTCGCGATCGTGTTGCTGTGGGTGGGGATGATCTCGATCACGCTCAAAGTGTTCCATACCTTGCGCGATTCTGTCGCGGCGGCAGATACCAGCGCGCGGCTGGCGGAAAAGATGCAACATCTGGCTCGCACCGATGTTGTCACCGGCCTCCACAATCGCGCCGGCCTGAACCACTATCTGGTCGAGTATATGTCACGCCGCCGGGCCTTGCCCAGCCTGGCGCTGTTCTGGCTGGACCTCGACAAGTTCAAGGACATCAATGACGCGCTGGGCCACCAGGTCGGCGACCGGGTGCTGTCCGAAGTCGGGCAACGGCTGCGCGCGCAGGCCAAGCCCGATGCCGTCATCGGCCGGTTTGGCGGGGACGAATTCATTGTCGCCTGCGATGTGCGTGACCGGCGCGAGGCTGAAACCATTGCACTGGCCGTGCTGGCCGAAGTGACCCGGCCGATCCGGATCGACGATGACCGGCTGGAAATCGGCTGCTCGATGGGCATTGCCCTGCAACCCGACGATGGCGAAGACCTGGAAACCCTGTTTCAGGGCGCCGATCTGGCGCTCTATCACGCCAAGGTCAACGGTCGGAACCAGGTCAGCTTCTACGATCCGTCGATGTCGCGCAACCTCGTGCGTCGGCGCGAGATCGAGGCGGAACTGCGCCTGGCCCTGCAACGCGACGAACTGTCGATCTTTTTCCAACCGATCATTGAACTGGCCACCGGCCGGATTCGCGCGTTCGAGGCACTGGTGCGCTGGTTCCATCCGATCAAGGGCGAACTGCGGCCTGACGAGTTCATCCCCGTGGCCGAGGAAACCGGCGCAATCATCACGCTGGGCAACTGGATCACCACGCAGGCGGCCCGCGCCGCGGCGCAGTGGCCAGACGATGTGACGGTCGCGGTCAACCTCTCACCGCTTCAGATCAAGGCACCCGGCGCGGCGCTGGGCATTCTCAACGCGCTGCGCGAAGCACGCCTGCCCCCGCACCGGCTGGAACTGGAAATCACCGAAACGGTGCTGCTTGACCATTCCAAGCAGACCGAGGACTTCATGGCCGAACTGTCCGCCGCAGGCGTGCGCTTCGCGCTGGACGATTTCGGCACCGGCTATTCATCGCTGGGCTATCTCAACAAGTATCCGTTCGGGAAGATCAAGGTCGATCGCAGCTTCGTGTCGGGCGTCAACGTCGGCAAGAAGAGCGATGCGATCATCCGGGCGGTATCGGGCATGGCTTCCACGCTGGACATGCAGATCGTGGCCGAAGGGCTGGAAACGATCGAGCAGGTGCAGGCTGTGCAGGCTGCCGGGTGCACGCTTGGCCAGGGCTATTACTTCAGCCGCGCGGTGCCGGACTATCTGGCGGGAATGCTGCTGGCGCGCGAACGCGAACAGCTCGACGGGCCGCAGCGCGCGGCAGGCTAGCGAAATTGCTTACCGCTACGGCAAGGCGCGTCCCTGCTGTTCCCGGCTGGTGAGAACAGCGCCACGCAGCCTCAATTGCGATTGCGAACTGTTATCAGAAAATAGTTGACCGAGGGGGTTTTTACCGGGTTGCAATCGCTCCGGCAGGGGCTTAGGGCGACTTTCATTCGCCGGTTGGCCCGGATTCCAGCGGGATGGTATGGGCCGGTCGTTTTGCCAGACGTGATCCCGCATTCAGGGAAGGACATCGTCGGATTATGGCCAAGACCACTTCGCGCAAGAAGATTGCCCTTATCGGTGCAGGCAACATCGGTGGCACGCTTGCTCACCTTGCCGCACAAAAGGAACTGGGCGACATTGTCCTGTTCGACATCATGGAAGGCGTGCCGCAGGGCAAGGCGCTGGATCTGTCGCAGTGCGGCCCGGTCGAAGGCTTCGACGCAAAGATCACCGGTTCGAACGACTATGCCGACATCGCTGGCGCCGACGTGATCATCGTCACCGCCGGGGTCGCCCGCAAGCCGGGGATGAGCCGCGATGACCTGCTGGGCATCAACCTGAAAGTGATGAAGTCGGTCGGCGAAGGCATCAGGAACAACGCCCCCGACGCGTTCGTGATCTGCATCACCAACCCGCTCGATGCGATGGTCTGGGCGTTGCGCGAATTTTCGGGCCTGCCGCACAACAAGGTCGTCGGCATGGCCGGCGTGCTGGATTCGGCGCGCTTCAGCCACTTCATCGCCGATGAATTCCAGGTGTCGGTGCGCGATGTGAACACCTTCGTGCTGGGCGGCCACGGCGACACCATGGTCCCGGTCGTGCGCTATTCCACCGTCAACGGCATCCCCGTGCCCGACCTTGTCAAGATGGGCCTGTCGAGCCAGGAAACGATCGACGCGATCGTCAAGCGGACTCGCGGCGGCGGCGGTGAAATCGTTGCCCTGCTGGGCACCGGTTCGGCTTTCTATGCGCCTGCTGCATCGGGCATCGCAATGGCCGAAGCCTATCTCAATGATCAGAAGCGCATCCTGCCGTGCGCAGCCTATGTGAACGGCCAGTATGGCCTGGACGGGCTGTATGTCGGCGTGCCGGTGATGATCGGTGCGGGCGGCGTGGAACAGGTGATCGAAATCGAACTGGACGACGCCGACAAGGCTGGCCTTCAGGTCTCGGTCGATGCGGTCAAGGAACTGCTGGTGGCCTGCAAGGGCATCGACCCCTCGCTGGGCTGATTGACACCTGTGGCGATCTTCACTCTGCTTGCTGCCACCGCAGCCGCAACAGCGCCCTTGCCCTCAGCCGAGGACAAGGCGCTGTTTGCCGCGTTCAAGGCGCCGTGCAGCCAGGTCCGCAAGCTGGACCGGGTGGCGAAAGCCGCGCGCAAGGCACAGTGGCAGGAAGTGGCGGAAGACGCCCACCCCAACCTGGCTTCGCTGGTGCGCGGCGGACGTGAAGCCTTGCTCAAAGATGAGCCGGACGCCAAAGTCTATGGCACCCAGTTCCGCAAGGACGTGGGCGGGCGCACGCTCTGGCTCGTCGCCTCACGCTATGAAGACAAGAGCGGGTACTGGGGCAATGGCTGCCGGGTCTATGACTTTGCGGCGGCCGCCCCGCTCCCGCTCGAAACGCTGGTCGCGCTGATGGGCAAGCCCAACACCGGCACGGTTCCCCTGCCCGATGGCAATGCCAGGCACTTGTGGGAACCGGGCTGGAAATCAGGCCACAGCGTGGAAGTCAGTTATCTGACCGGGACTGACCCGGTTTCGCAAAAATTCGGCCTCAAGGGCCTGGTACTTACGGCGCAAGCCATCGGAGGATTCTGAACATGTCGATTCTCGTCAACAAGCATACCAAGGTCATCACGCAAGGGATGACCGGCAAGACCGGTGAATTCCACACCCAGTCGGCGCTCGATTACGGCACGCAGATGGTGGCCGGCGTTACCCCCGGCAAGGGCGGGATCACCCACATCGGCCTGCCGCAGTTCGACACCGTCGCCGAAGCCAAGGCCGCGACCGGCGCGACCGCATCGTGCATCTACGTGCCGCCTCCGGGTGCGGCTGACGCCATCCTGGAAGCGATCGACGCTGAAATGGAACTGATCGTCTGCATTACCGAAGGCATCCCGGTGCTCGACATGGTCAAGGTGAAGCGCGCGCTGCAAGGCAGCAAGAGCCGCCTGATCGGCCCGAACTGCCCCGGCGTGCTGACGCCGAACGAATGCAAGATCGGCATCATGCCGGGTTCGATCTTCAAGCAGGGCAGCGTCGGCGTTGTCAGCCGCTCGGGCACGCTGACCTATGAAGCCGTGTTCCAGACCACCCAGATCGGCCTCGGCCAGACCACCGCGGTCGGCATCGGCGGCGATCCGGTCAACGGCACCAACTTCATCGACGTACTGGAACTGTTCCTGGCGGACGATGAAACCAAGTCGATCATCATGATCGGCGAAATCGGCGGCAGCGCCGAAGAAGAAGCCGCGCAGTTCCTGAAGGACGAAGCCAAGCGCGGGCGCAAGAAGCCGATGGTCGGCTTCATTGCGGGCCGCACGGCACCTCCGGGCCGCCGCATGGGCCACGCTGGCGCGATCGTCTCCGGCGGTCAGGGCGGCGCGGACGACAAGATCGCGGCGATGGAAGAAGCGGGCATCCGCGTCAGCCCCTCACCGTCGCTGCTGGGTGAAACGCTGGCCGAGGTGCTTAAGGAACTGGCCTGAGCCAGCTCCTAAGCCGCGGTTCAGCAAGTTACGGGCATAGACGCGTCCTCCCCAGGTGCGGACTGCCCCTGAAGTCAGTGCAAGCAACGGGCGGCCAGCGGCCGCCCCGGAAGGGTCAGTTCCGATGGGCAATGAAAGCCACGATTTCCTCCCCGACGATCCCCTCGAGTCTGGCCAGCAACCCGGCCCCAGCTGGGCGCGCGGCAACTGGCCTGCGGTCGGCGGCGGGTTTGAGGATGACCTGACCCAGGCGATGGACCCCACCGCCATGCAGGCCGCGATCAAGGCCGCGACCAAGGGCGGCGCTGCCCCCGATGGCCGTGCGATCGAAGAAGCGGCGGCGGATTCGATCCGGGCGATGATGCTGATCCGCACCTATCGCGTGCGCGGGCATCTGGCGGCTGATCTCGATCCGCTGGGCCTCGCCCGGCAGGACCTGCCGGCGGACCTTTCGCCCGAATACCACGGTTTCGTCGGCGCGGCGTTGGACCGCAAGGTCTATCTGGGCGGCACGCTGGGCCTGCACTGGGCCACGGTGCGCGAACTGGTGGCGATCCTGCGCGCGAACTATTGCGGCAAGGTCGGCCTGGAATACATGCACATTTCGGACGTGGAGGAACGCCGCTTCCTGCAGGACCGGATCGAAGGCGGCGACAAGCACATCGATTTCACCCCGGAAGGCAAGAAGGCCATTCTGGCCGCCGTGATCCGTGGCGAACAATATGAAAAGTTCCTGGGCCGCAAGTACGTCGGCACCAAGCGGTTCGGCCTGGATGGCGGGGAATCGATGATCCCGGCGCTGGAAGCCGTGATCAAGTATGGCGGCCAGCTGGGCGTGCGCGAAATCGTTTACGGGATGGCCCACCGCGGCCGCCTGAACGTGCTCGCCAACGTGCTGGCCAAACCCTATCGTGTGATCTTCCACGAATTTTCGGGTGGCACCGCCAATCCGGAAGACGTCAGCGGATCGGGCGATGTGAAGTATCACCTCGGCACTTCGGCGGACCGTGAATTTAACGGCATCAAGGTCCACATGAGCCTGGTGCCAAACCCGTCGCACCTGGAAACGGTCGATCCGGTGGTGCTGGGCAAAGTCCGCGCCAATCAGGTGTTCCGTGACGATATCGGCAAGGGCAAGCACAAGCAGGTGCTGCCGGTGCTGATCCACGGCGACGCCGCGTTCGCGGGCCAGGGGATCGTCTGGGAATGCTTCGGCTTTTCCGGCGTGAAGGGCTACAACACCGGCGGCTGCATCCACTTCATCATCAACAACCAGATCGGCTTCACCACCAGCCCGCAATTTTCGCGTGGCTCGCCCTATCCGTCCGACGTGGCCAAGGGCGTGCAGGCACCGATCATCCACGTCAACGGCGATGATCCCGAAGCAGTGACGTTCGCGTGCAAGCTGGCGATCGACTATCGCCAGACGTTCGGCCGCGACATCGTGGTCGACATGTGGTGCTATCGCCGGTTCGGCCATAACGAGGGTGATGAACCTGGCTTCACCCAGCCGCTGATGTACGCCAAGATCCGCCAGCATCCGGGCGTCAGCAAGATCTATTCCGACCGGCTGGTCCGCGACAGCGTGATCGAGGCTGGCTATGCGACCGAAGTGGAAACCCAGTTCGTCGCCACGCTGGAAGACGAGTTCGAGGCCGCGAAAAGCTACAAGCCCAACCAGGCTGACTGGTTTGCCGGACGCTGGACCGGGCTGCACGCCCCGGCCGATCCCGAAACCGCGCGCCGCAACGTGCCGACCGGCATCGAGGGCAAGCTGTTCGAAAGTCTGGGCCGCACGCTCACCACGATCCCGGAAGGGCTGACCGTCCACAAGACGCTGGCCCGCGTGCTGGACGCCAAGCGCGAGATGTTCGCCAACGGCAAGGGGTTTGACTGGGCGACCGGTGAGGCGCTGGCCTATGGCAGCTTGTGCAGCGAAGGCTACAATGTCCGCCTGTCGGGCCAGGATTCCGGGCGCGGCACGTTCAGCCATCGGCATGCGGTGTGGGTCGACCAGACCGATGAACGCAAGTATATCCCGCTCTCCACCGTGCCGCACGGCAAGTTCGAAGTGCATGACAGCCCGCTGTCGGAATACGGCGTGCTGGGCTTTGAATACGGCTATGCCAGCGCCGACCCCAAGACGTTGGTGCTGTGGGAAGCGCAGTTCGGTGATTTCGCCAACGGCGCGCAGATCATGATCGATCAGTATATTGCCGCGTCTGAGGCCAAGTGGCTGCGCGCGAACGGGCTGGTCATGCTGCTGCCGCACGGGTTTGAGGGTCAGGGTCCGGAACACTCCTCGGCCCGGCTGGAGCGCTTCCTGCAGCTGTGTGCGCAGGACAATATCCAAGTCTGCAACATCACCACCCCGGCCAACTACTTCCACGTGCTGCGCCGGCAGATGCACCGTCCGTTCCGCAAGCCGCTGATCATCATGACCCCCAAGTCGCTGCTGCGCCATCCACTGGCCAAGAGCGAAGGCGCGGAGTTCATCGGTGAATCGCACTTCATGCGCATCCTGTCGGACACCAATGGAGCGCAGGACGCGAAAACCAGGCGCGTGGTGCTGTGTTCGGGCAAGGTCGCCTATGACCTGATGGAAGCCCGCAACGCAGCCGAACTGGACGATACGCAGATCATCCGGCTGGAACAGCTCTATCCCTTCCCCGGAGAGCCGCTGGCGCTGCGCCTGGCGCGCATGCCCAACCTTGAAGACGTGGTGTGGTGCCAGGAAGAGCCGAAGAACAACGGCGGCTGGTTCTTCGTCGAACCGTTCATCGAAGAAGCGCTCGCCGCCGCCAACAGCAAGATCGCCCGCGCCCGCTACGCTGGCCGTATCGCCAGCGCCTCGCCCGCCACGGGGCTGGCCAAGCGCCATGAAAGCGAACAGGGTGCGCTGATCAGCCATGCTCTGGGCCTGTCGGTCCGCTCCGAAATCCGTCGCCGCAAGAAGGCCTGAGGAAAGTCACCATGTCCACCGAAGTGAAAGTCCCGACGTTGGGCGAATCCGTTGCCGAAGCCACGATCGGCGAATGGCTGAAGAAGCCGGGTGAAGCCGTCGCGCTCGATGAGCCGATTGCCAGCCTGGAAACCGACAAGGTTGCCATCGAAGTCGGCGCACCGGCAGCGGGCGTGATGGGCCAATACATCGCACAAGTCGGTGAGAACGTGGCTGTCGGCGCGGTGATCGCCACGATCGAGGCCGGTTCGGGCGCGGCGGCTGCGCCTGCGGCCGCTCCCGCTGCGGCGCCTGCCCCGGCACCGGCCGCTGCTCCGGCTCCGGTGGCCGCTCCGGCCGCTGGCAACGATGCCGCCGTCCTCTCGCCCGCCGTGCGCCGCGCGGTGCTGGAACACGGGATCGACCCGGCGACGATCAAGGGCAGCGGCAAGGATGGCCGGATCACCAAGGAAGACGTAACCGCCGCCGCTCAGGCCAAGAGCGCCGCCCCGCCCCCCGCCGCCGTTGCCGCTCCGGCTGCCGCCGCTTCGGGCGACCGGGGTGAGGAACGCGTCAGGATGACGCGCCTGCGCCAGACCATCGCCCGCCGCCTGAAGGATGCGCAGGATACCGCCGCATTGCTCACCACCTTCAACGACGTCGATATGTCGGCGGTGATGAAGGCGCGCGAAACCTTCCGCGACAGCTTTGAAAAGAAGCACGGCGTGCGGCTCGGCTTCATGTCGTTCTTCGCCAAGGCTGCCTGTCTGGCGCTGAAGGATATTCCGACGGTCAACGCCCGGATTGAGGGCGATGAGATCGTCTATCACCCCTATGTGGACCTGTCGGTCGCCGTCTCCGCCCCCAATGGGCTGGTCGTCCCGGTGGTCCGCAATGTCGACAAGATGGGCTTTGCCGACATCGAAAAGGCGATTGCAGACCTCGGCAAGCGCGCCAAGGACGGCTCGCTGACGATGGCCGACATGACCGGCGGCACATTCACCATTTCCAACGGCGGCGTATTCGGCGGCCTGATGTCGACCCCGATCATCAATCCGCCGCAGAGCGCCGTGCTGGGCCTGCACCGGATCGAGGACCGCCCGGTTGTGCGCGACGGCCAGATCGTGATCCGGCCGATGATGTACATCGCGTTGTCCTATGACCACCGCCTGATCGACGGGCGTGAAGCAGTGACCGCACTGAAGACCATCAAGGAAGCGATCGAAGATCCCACCCGTCTGCTGATCGACCTTTAAGGGACGCAAACCATGGCTGATTACGATTACGACGTCCTGTTCATCGGTGCCGGTCCCGGCGGTTATGTCGGCGCGATCCGTGCGGCGCAGGCCGGGCTGAAGACCGCCTGCGTCGAAGCCCGCGAAACGCTGGGCGGAACCTGCCTCAACGTTGGCTGCATCCCCAGCAAGGCGCTGCTGCACGGCTCCGAACTGTTCGAGGAAGCCGCCGGCGGCACGCTCGCCAAATACGGGATCAAGACCGGCAAGGTCGAACTCGATCTCGCCAAGATGCAGGCCGAGAAGGACGATGCCGTAAAAGGGCTGACCGGCGGGATCGAATACCTGTTCAAGAAGAACAAGGTCGACTGGATCAAGGGCTACGCCACGTTCAAGGATGCCGGCACCGTCGAAGTGGCCGGCAAGGCCTATACCGCGCGCGACATCGTGATCGCGACCGGGTCGTCGGTCACCCCGCTGCCCGGCGTTGAAGTCGATAACGACAAGGGCATTGTCGTTGACAGCACCGGCGCACTGGCGCTGGACCGTGTGCCGAACCATCTGGTGGTGATCGGCGGCGGCGTTATCGGGCTGGAACTCGGCTCGGTCTGGCGGCGTCTGGGGGCGAAAGTCACCGTGGTCGAATTCCTCGACCAGCTGCTGCCCGGCATGGACGGCGATATCCGCAAGGAAGCCGCCAGGATCTTCAAGAAGCAGGGCATGGCGCTCAAGCTGTCGACCAAGGTCACCGGAGTCTCCGTCAAGGGCAAGACCGCGACGCTGACGGTCGAACCGTCGGCTGGCGGAGCGGCTGAAACGATCGAAGCGGATTGCGTGCTGGTGGCCATCGGCCGCCGCCCGAATGTGACCGGGCTGGGCCTGGAAAACATCGGGCTGGAACTGAACGGGCGCGGTCAGATCGAAACCGACCATGATTTCGCCACCAAGGTGGACGGCGTCTGGGCGGTAGGTGACGTGATCCCCGGCCCGATGCTGGCCCACAAGGCCGAGGACGAGGGCATTGCCGTCGCGGAAAACATCGCCGGGTTGACCGGGATCGTCAATCACGCGGTGATCCCAGGCGTCGTCTATACCATGCCCGAATTCGCCGGGGTCGGCCTGACCGAGGAAGCTGCGCGCGAAGCGGGCCACGAGATCAAGGTCGGCAAGTTCCCGATGATGGCCAACAGCCGCGCCAAGACCAACGGCGAGCCGGACGGCTTCGTGAAGGTCATCGCCGATGCGAAGACCGACCGCGTGCTGGGCGCGTGGATGATCGCCAGTCTGGCCGGAACGATGGTCGCGCAAGTTGCGCAGGCCATGGAATTCGGCGCGACGAGCGAAGACATCGCCTATACCTGCCATGCCCACCCGACCCATTCGGAAGCCATCAAGGAAGCCGCGATGGCCGTGCAGGGCAAGCCCATCCACATCTAGGCCGATCCACATCTGATCGACTTTCGATCGACCACCTATCATTATCGGGGCCGTCCGGTTCGTCCGGGCGGCCCCAGCCTTTCCAATTCCGTCTTTCGACAAGGACTTATCCCGTGACCAAACCCATCTCCGTCAAGCTGACCACCGACGAAATCGAAATGATCGTCGATGCCCTCGAAGTCGATATGGAAGGCTATGTCGAATCCGCCAAGGAAGCGCGCGGCAACAACAACCGCGCCGATGTGGCGACCTTCACCGAAGCGGCCACCCGCATCCAGACGCTGATGGCCAAGCTGCGCGATCTGGTCGGGGACGACGACTGATTTGCTGATCATCACGGCAACGGCTAATCGGCTGTGATGAACGCGGTGATGGACATGCGCACGATCATGCGGCGGTTTGCGCGCTGGCACATCTGGCTGGGCTGGCTGGTGGCGATCCCGCTGCTGCTGTGGACTGCCAGCGGGTTGCTGATGGTCGCCCGCCCGATCGAGGTCGTTCGCGGCACGACCCTGCGGATCGAGCATCCGCCGCAACCGGTGCGCATAACGCTGAACGGTTCGTCCGCAGAAACCCTGCTGCGTGACGGACGCCTGATCAACCAGCGCGGCCGTTCGATCCTGCTGGCGACGTACCCGGACGGCTCGGCCGCACGGATCGACCTGACCACCAACCGCCCGCTACCCGCTGTCGATGAAGCAGAAGCCCGCCGCGCGGTCATTTACGCCATCAAGGGCGGCGACCGGATCAGCGCGGCTCGGTTCTTTCCCGCCAAGGCCGTGCCGTTCGATTTTCGAAAGTCCATGCCCGTCTGGCAAGTCACGCTGACCGACCAGACCCACGTCTATGTCGGGCGCGATACCGGTGAGATCGAGGCGGTGCGGACCCGCTGGTGGCGGGCGTTCGATTTCATGTGGGGACTGCACATCATGGACCCGGTGGAGCGCGAAGACACCAGTCACCCGCTGCTGATTGTCAGTGCCGCGCTGGCACTGGTCAGTGTCCTGCTGGGCACGCTATTGCTGTTTCGGCGGCGCAAGGCGCGGACATGATCCCCACGATTCCCGCCCCGCTTGATCTGCTCGGCACGGCAGTTTTCGCGCTGACCGGTGCGCTGCTGGCGGCGCGGCTCAGGCAGACGTTCGTGACAATGGCGTTCTTCGCACTGATTACCGGGGTGGGCGGCGGCTCGGTCCGCGATCTGCTGATCGGCGCGCCGGTGTTCTGGGTGCGCGATCCATGGGTTGCCCCGGTCTGCCTGACAGTCGCCCTGATCGCATGGTTCACCCCTCGCAAATGGTGGGAAGGCAGCCTGCTGGAATGGGCCGATGCGGCGGGGCTGGCGGCCTATGCGGTGCTCGGCACGGCCAAAGCGCTGGCTTTCGACGTTGCCCCGGTGCCCGCCGTGCTGATGGGAGTCATCACCGGCTGCGTCGGCGGGATCATCCGCGATGTGCTGGCCGGGCGACCATCGATCCTGATGCGCCCGGAACTTTACGTCACCGCCGCCGCGCTCAGCGCCGGACTATGCGCACTCGGCGATGTGCTGGGCCTGCCGCGCGAGATCGCGTGGAGCGTCGCCGCGCTGGCCGGATTTGCCCTGCGCGGCGCGGCGATCCGGTTCGGTATCCACTTGCCCGCGTATCAACGCGCGGGCGATTAGGCGCGCGGCAGTTCCTTCAGCGGACGGGTGCTGTCCGCCAGATCGTCGGCAGCGATAACCGCGCCTTCTTCGACCAGTTTGCGGGCCTGAACGTAGTCCTTCACCGCGTTGACAGCGTCGATTGCAATCAGCTTGCCCCGCTTCAGGTAGATCACCGAAAAGCTGCGCGCCGCCGGATCGCCGCGCAGCACGGCGGTGTCATGCCCCGCGGACAGGCCAACGGTTTGCAGTTTCAGGTCATACTGGTTCGACCAGAACCACGGCGTCGCTTTGTAAGGCTCCGGATCGCCAAGGATGGACTTTACCGCGACAGCCGCCTGATCGTTGGCATTCTGGACCGATTCGAGCCGGATTACCGCGCCTTCGGCAAAGCCGTTGGCATGGGCAGCGCAGTCACCAATCGCGTAAACGTCTGGCAGGCTGGTCCGGCAGAACTCGTCAACATCCACCCCGTTGCCGCCGCCCGCACCAGCCGCCAGCAGCGCGCCGACCGCCGGGATAATGCCGATGCCGACAATCACCAGTTCGCAGGCGATCTCACTGCCATCAGCCAGCTTCACGCCGGTGACGCGGGTATCGCCCCGGATTTCATCAACGCCGGTTTCGGTCCGCAGATCGACGCCGTGGGCGCGGTGTTCGGCCTCAAAAAATTCGGATAACTGCGGACCGGCGACACGTGCCAGCACGCGCGGCAGGACTTCCAGCAGGGTCACGTCCTTGCCCAGCTTGCGTAGCACGGCGGCCGCTTCCAGCCCGATGTACCCGCCGCCGATCACAACGACGCGGGTCACGTCCGTCAGTTCGGCCAGGATTGCATCGGCATCCTCGCGGGTGCGCACGCCGTGAACACCGGGCAGTTGCGCACCCGGAATCGTCAGTTGGCGCGGATCACCGCCAGTGGCCCAGATTGCGCTGCCATAAGTGCAGCTTCGGCCATCGGACAGCGTGACGGACTTCGCCGCCGGATCGATCGCCGACACTTCGACGCCCAGGACCAGGTCGATATTCTTGGTCGCCCAGAATTCGCGCGGACGGATGTAAAGCCGGTCGAACGTCTTGTCGCCCAGCATGTATTCCTTGGACAGCGGCGGGCGTTCATACGGCGGTTCGTGCTCGCGTCCGATCATCCCGACCGAACCTTCGAACCCCTGCTGGCGCAGCTGGATCGCGGCCCCTGCCCCGCCCTGTCCCGCGCCGACAATCAGAACATCATAATGCATCGCTCGAACCCCTCGACAAGTGCGGTTCGCCTAGGCCGAGCGGCGCGAGTCGACAAGGGTGAATTGCATCAAAATCAGCCATGTGCGCGCAACAAATGAAAACCCCTCCCCGCTAGGGGGAGGGGCAATCTTGCAGGCCGCCCGGAGGCAGGACAGCCGTCGGTCCGATCAGATCCGTTCGATGATGATCGCCGGAGCCATGCCGCCAGCGGCGCACATCGTGATCAGGCCGTAACGACCATTGGTGCGCTCCAGTTCATCGAGCGCGGTGCCGATCAGCATCGATCCGGTCGCGCCGATCGGGTGGCCCAGCGCCATCGCGCCGCCATTCGGGTTCACCTTGGTCCGATCGAGATCGAGATCGCGGATGAACTTTTCAGCGACGACGGCAAAGGCTTCGTTGATTTCGAAGATGTCGATGTCTTCAACCTTGAGGCCAGCCTTTTCGAGCACCTTCTTCGCGGCCGGAACCGGGGCGTTGAGCATCAGCGTGGGGTCATCTCCGCAGTTGACATAAGCCACCACGCGGCCGCGCGGCTTGAGGCCATGCTTGTCGGCATAAGCCTTGCTGGCAATCAGCACAGCGCCCGCGCCATCGACCACGCCCGAGCTGTTGCCGGCGTGATGCACGCCCTTCCAGGTCAGGTCAGGATAGCGGCGCTGGATCTGCTTGCGGAAGGTTACCCCGCCGCCCAGATCGAAATCGGCGATGCCATCGAAGCTGGCCTTCAGCCCGGCGAGGCCTTCGGCAGTGGTTTCGGGGCGCGGAAATTCTTCACGGTCCAGCGCGACCGTGCCGTCCGGGTTGTAGACCGTGACCAGCGACTTGTCGAAACGGCCTTCGCGGATCGCGCGGTCGGCACGTTCCTGCGAAACCAGCGCCAGCGCGTCGAGGGCCTCGCGCGGGATGCCTTCCATGGCCGCGATCGCATCGCCGCAGACGCCCTGATGCGATTGCGGGTGCAGCGCGTCGAGTTCGGGGTTGCCTGAGCCCATACCCAGCGGCTTCAGCCCGGCGTTCGCTTCTTCGGCGCCGATCTGGGCGGTGTAGCTCATCATTTCGGTGCCGCCTGCGATCACGCAGTCTTCCATGCCCGACATGACCGCCGCCGTGGCGAGATTGACCGTGGTGATGCCACCGCCGCAGAAGCGGTCCAGCGTCATGCCCGATGCACTGATGTCATAACCGGCGGCCAGCGCGGCCATACGGCCAAGGTCGCCGCCCTGCTTGCCCTTCTGGGTCGAGGTTGACCAGATCACGTCGTCAACGGTCGAGGTGTCAAGGTTGTTGCGGTCCTTCAGCGCCTTCAGCACAGTCGCGGCCAGATGCTGCGGGTGCAGGTGCGAAAGCGCGCCCTTGCCGGGTTTGCCAACGCCGCGCGGGGTGCGGCAGGCGTCAATGATATAAGCTTCGGCCATTGGTGTTCTCCTTTATGGCGTAATATTCGCGGTTCAGCCCAGCATGCTGCTGAGACGGCTCCGCATGATCGTTTCGGCATCCGCGACAATGCGGCTGACGAGTTCCTGGCAGGTGGGGATATCGTGGATCAGGCCCTGCACCATTCCGGCGGTCCAGATGCCATGTTCGGTATCGCCCGTATCCAGACCTTCCTTGCCGCGCACGCCCTTGACCAGATTGGCAACGTCCTCGAACGGCTTGCCTTCGGCCTCGGCGGCGACAACGGCCTGCGCAATCCCGTTCTTCGCGACGCGCGCGGTGTTGCGATAGCTGCGGAAGATCAGCGCGGTGGCGCGTTCGTCGTTGTCGACCATCGCCTGCTTGAAGTTCTGGTGGATCGGCGCTTCGACCGTCGCGCAGAACCGCGTGCCCATGTTGATGCCGTCAGCCCCCAGCGCCAGTGCGGCCACCAGACCGCGCCCATCGCCGAACCCGCCTGAGGCAAGCATCGGGATCTTGACCTTGTCGGCTGCGGCCGGGATCAGGATCAGGCCCGGAATATCGTCTTCCCCCGGATGCCCGGCGCATTCGAACCCGTCGATCGAGATCACGTCGACTCCGGCCCGTTCCGCCGACAAGGCGTGACGGACAGCGGTGCACTTGTGCAGGATCTTGATCCCGTGGGGTTTGAGCTGCTCCCAGATTTCGCGCACGGCGGGCGTCCCGGCAGTTTCCACCGCCTTCACCCCGGCGTCGATCACGGCCTGCGCATAGGCCTTGTAATCAGGCGGGTTGATCGTCGGGAACACCGTGATGTTCACGCCGAACGGCTTCGACGTCATGCCCTTGCAGCGTTCGATTTCAGCCGACAGCGCTTCCGGGCTGGGCTGGGTGAGCGCGGTGATGATGCCAAGGCCGCCCGCGTTGGATACGGCAGCGGCCATGTCGGCGGTGCCCACCCACTGCATGCCGCCCTGAACGATGGGATGCTCGATGCCGAGCAGTTCGGTAATCCGGGTCTTGATAGCCATTGGTTTCCCCTCCTCAGGCCGGGATCTGATTGAATGCCACGCCCTTGTCGGGACGGTGGTCCTGCGGCAAGCCAAGCACGCGCTCGGCAATGGTGTTGAGCAGGACTTCGTCCGAGCCGCCGGCGATGCGGCCAGTCGGCGCATTGAGCCAGCTCGCGCTCCAGTCTTCCTTCACATAAGCATGCGGATCGAAGTGGAGCGAGAGATTGCCCTGCAAGTCCATCGCCAGTTCCGACAGCTTTTGACGGCTGCGCACCGCGACCAGTTTCTGCAACGATCCTTCCGGCCCCGGTTCCATCCCGGCCTGCATCATCTGGAAAGCGCGCTTCGTGATCGAATCCAGTCCGCCGCGCATCGCATGGTTGCGGGCAATGGCGGAACGGACGCGGCCATCGGCCAGCGCTGGCTTGCCATTGATCTCCAGCCCCTTCACCAGATCGGTGAACACATCCAGATGCGGGCCGAACCCGCCGCTGTCGGTCGCGATATAGCGTTCGATCATCAGCGTGGTCAGCGCCACGCCAAAACCGCCGCCAACCGGGCTCATCCGCTGCGAATCTTCCATCCGGACATCGTCGAAGAACACTTCGTTGACGTGGCTGTCGCCGCCCGCCAGCTTGATCGGGCGCACATCGACGCCCTTGGCCTTCATATCGACCCAGAAATAGGTCAGGCCCTTGTGCTTTTCGACCGTCGGATCGGTGCGGACCACGATCACGCCGTAATCGCAATACTGCGCCCAGCTGGTCCAGACCTTCTGACCGTTCATCTTCCAGCCGTTGCCATCGGGTTCGGCGCGGGTGCGCAGACCGCCAAGGTCAGACCCGCCTGCCGGTTCGGAGAACAGCTGGCACCAGATTTCCTCACCGCGCAGTGCCTTGACCACGCGTTCCTTGACCCATTCGTTGTGTTCGCCGTTGGCGCCCTGCCCGAACCGGATCAGGATCGGCACCGGCATCCCCAGCGAAATCCCGAAGAACACGGTCGGCATGCCGAACTGCATTTCTTCCGAATCATAGGTGATCTTTTCGAGATGGCCGAGGCCCTGCCCGCCGATTTCCTTGGGCCAGTTGATGCCGGCATAACCGGCTTCATACTTCAGCGCCTGAAACTCGCGCCCCAGCGCCAGTTCCTGTTCAACCGTCATGCCCCGGCGCGCTTCGCGGCCATACTTGGGGCTCATGCTTTCCAGCCAGGCGTGTGCCTTGGCCCGATAGGCTTCCAGATCGCTCATGCGGCCACTCCCGTCAGCTGTTCAACCAGCAGATCTTCCCAATAGTAGAGGTTGCCCAGCTCTACGGCCAGACTGCGCGCGCGGCGCATGTGCAGGTGCAGGCCCTGTTCCCACGTTACACCGATGCCGCCGTGGATCTGCACGCAGTCACGCGAATTGGTGTCATAAGCGTCCGTCGCGGAAATCCGCGCATCGGCAGCGGCGATCAGGAAGTTGTCCTTCCCTTCGCTGGCAGCGGCGTGGATGCAGTTGGCACGGGCGATTTCGACCAGCCCGTACATTTCCGAAATGCGGTGCTTGATCGACTGGAACGCGCCGATAAACTGGCCAAACGCGCGGCGCGTGGTTGCGTAATCGCGGGCGATATACAGCAGCGCCTCGGCTCCGCCGACTTGCTCATGCGCAGTCACAACCGCCATCCGGGCCAGCACATCACGCGCCAGCGCCAGTGCAGAGTCGCCTTCGGCCAGCAGCGTCGCGGGTGCGCCTGCGAACGCAATGTCTGCATAAAGCCTTGAATTATCATAGCTTTCAACCGCCGTTCGCGCGGCGTTCTTCAGCTCGGCCAGCACCAGCGCGGGCTTGCCTTCGTGGGCCGCCCAGACGATGGCGAAATCGGCCTTCAGCCCGCCGGTCACGCCTTCTTTCGCGCCGGACAGCTTGCCCCCGGCGAAAATGGTGGTCGGCAGCGGCGGCAACGGTGCGTTGCCCTCGGCAAAGGCGACAGTCGCCAACGCTTCTCCAGCGGCCAGTTTCGGCAACCAAGCGGCCTGCAAATCAGCCTGACCCGAACCAATCAGCGCCTGAGCCGCACCATAACCCACCGTCAGGAACGGTGCGCCAGCGGTTGCCGCGCCCGTGGCCAGCGCCACCAGACCCAGTTCCACCAGGCCGAGCCCCAAACCGCCATGTTCTTCCGGAATCGCCAGCGCGGTCCAGCCCTGTTCAACCGCGGTATCCCAGAACGGCTGGTCATATTCGCCGACCTGTTCAAGCAGTTTGAGCAAGCGGTCTTTACCGACCCGTGCATCCAGCACGCGCCGCGATTCGGTCGCGATGGCTTGCTGGCCTTCGTCATACAGTATCGACATGGACGATTCTCTCCATTTTTCCGATTCACGGTTTAATCGCTCGATTAACTTTGGCAATGCGCTAGGTTAAGTCGGAACGCAAGGGAGAGAAATGCAATGCTGGATGAACGGCTGCCGGTGATCGTCGGCGTGGGTCAGGTGAACGACCGTCCGGCCAATCCGGTCGAAGGGCGCGATCCGGTCGAGCTGATGGCGGCCGCGCTGGAACAGGCCGAAGCGGACGCCGGCGCAAGCCTGCTGGCCGATGCCGACTATCTGGGCGTGATCAAGCAGATTGCATTTCCCGACATCGCCGATGCCTGCGCGCCGCTGGCCGCGCGGCTTGGTGCGACCCCGGCTGAAATGTTTCAGAGCCACGGCCCCAACGGCGACAGTCCGGTCATGCTGCTGAACGAAGCCGCCAACCGGATCGGTGCGGGCGAAGCCACCATTGCCATCATCGCCGGGGCCGAAGCCCTGCGCACCGCTGGCGCGCGCGCCGCTGCGGCGGCGGCGGACGGGCAGAAACCCGATGCGCTGCGCCAGGCTGCACACCGCAAGCAGCTGGGCTACGCGCAAAGCCACGGACTGGTCGCGCCGGTTGACGTCTATCCGCTCTATGAAAACGCGCTGCGCCACAGCCTGGGTCAGACGCTGGCGCAGGCGCAGGCCGAAAGCGGCGCAATCTGGAGCACGTTCAGCCAAGTCGCCGCCGCGAACGAAAACGCGTGGATCAGAAAGCCGGTCAGCGCGTCCGATATTGTCACACCATCGAACAGCAACCGCCCGATTGCCTTTCCCTACACCAAGTTCCAGGTCGCCAACGCGGCGGTCAATCAGGGCGCGGCGTTCATCGTCACCAGCGTCGGCGAAGCGCGGCGGCGCGGCATACCGGAAGCGAAGTGGATCTATGTCGGCAACGGCGCAGCGGCGCATGAACATGACAGCTGGCTGGAACGCGACACCTATGACCACAGCGCCAGCATGGAAGTATCGATCCGCCGCGCGCTGGAACTGAACGCGGTTGCACCGGGCAATCTGGATACGGTCGAGCTGTACAGCTGCTTCCCCTGCATTCCCAAGCTGGCCCGCCGGATCATCGACTGGCCGCTGGACAAGCCCGCGACCGTGTTCGGCGGGCTGACATTCGGCGGCGGCCCGATCGGCAATTACATGAGTCACGCGGTCGCCAGCATGGTCGATCAGCTGCGCGCGCAGCCCGGCACGGGACTGCTGTTTGCCAACGGCGGGTTCGCCACGCACAACCATTCGATCGTCGTGTCGAGCCAGCCCATCGCGGCCGCCAGCTTCCCCCGCAGCTATGATTTCCAGGCCGAGGCCGATCGGCTGCGCGGGCCCATTCCGGAACAGGACCGGACATATGCCGGACCTGCCACGATTGAGACCTACACCGTGTTCTATGGCCGGGACGGCCAGCCCAGATCGGGCGTCGTCGTGGCGCGCACGCCCGCTGGCAAGCGCACCCTGGGCCATGTTCCGGGCAGCGAAACCGCCGCGCTGGCGCGATTGACGGCTGAGGACAGCGACCCGGTGGGAGCCGCTGGCGTCATCAGCGCGGCCGATCCGCTGTATTTGTGGGCGTTTGCCTGAACCACCCGCGGTCACGCCGGAAGCGTGATGGCTCCACTCCCGCCCGGCCTTTGAAGAACCGCGAGAAATAGGCCGGGTCGGCAAAGCCCAGATCCTCTGAAACCTGGGCCACAGCCCCCGCCGTGAACGTCAGCGCGCGCATCGCTTCGCGCAGCAGGCGGTCAAGGGCAATGTCGCCGGGGGACTTGCCGGTCACCCGGCGACAGGCGCGGGTCAGGGTCTGGGGCGTGGTGCCAAGCTCTGCGGCATAGCGCGCAATCGGCCAATGCTGGCGGAACCGCGCCTCGACCAGAGCGGTGAAGCGGCGGACCAGCAGGATGCGGTGATCGACCGGCCCGGTTGCCGCGGCAGCCAGCGCCGCTGCGGATTCCTCGACCAGCGCCAGCAACAGCGCCAGTGCGGCCAGTGTGGCGGCATCGGGCAGCCCCCGGCCACCATGGAGGCGTTCCAGCAGACGGGCCGTCAGCGGCGCGACCGGCAGGCGCAGCGCCTTGCCGCCACGCACCAACCCGGAAACCCGGAATGCCGCGATCCGGGGATCATCCAGCAGCGCATCGGCCACGGACAGCACCCATCCTTGCGTATCGGGCGCGAACCGGAACGCGTGGACGATTCCGCCTGGCACAAGCGCAAGCATCCCGGGGCCGAGCGGCGCCTCCCCCTCGCCATCGGCCAACGCCCCTGCCCCGTCCGTGATCAGCAACAGCTGGAATATGCAGGGATGCGAATGTGGTGCGATGGTCCATTCATACAGACTCGACCGTTCGGAAATCGGCTCGACATGCACGAACTCGGGCGCAATCGCGCCCTGCTTGTCGCCGTAGAGAGCAAATTCCGCGATCTGCCGGGTGGGTTGAGCCATGGGCTCATGCTTTGCCGGAATGATCGAAAAGTGCAAGTGCCCGGACGGGCCAACAATACACAGTTACATTAAGTCTGGACATTCTAAGTGCGCTTACTAAATGTGCGGCGATGACCATCCCGACCACCTATCTGATCAGTGACAGCTCGCGGCTGTTGCGCAGGTCGTTCGACAACCGGGTGCGGACGCTGGGCGTGACCGGCCCGCAGGCCCGGCTGTTGCTGGTGCTGTCCGTCAGCGAAGGCGAAAATCAAGGCTATTATGCCGAGCGGCTGGATGTGGAACCGATCACCTTGTGCCGGATGGTGGACCGGATGGAGGAAGCCGGAATGCTGGAGCGCCGCCACGATCCGGCTGACCGCCGCGCCTGGCAGCTCCACCTGACTGACCGCAGCCGCCCGCTGATCGAAGCATTGCGTGACTGCGTCGAACAATTGGACGCTGACATGCAAGCCGGCCTGAACCCAGCCGAGCGCAACGCGCTGGCCGATGCGCTGGAGCGCGTGCGGATGAATCTGGGAGGCAACCCCGCCCCCGCCTATCGGACCAGCGCCAATGGCTGAAGCAGACCCCACTTTCCCGGCTGGCGACGACACCGTCCCGAACACTGACGCCGCCGCGCCGCCGCCCAAGCGCCACTTCGGGCGACTGCTGGCGATGCTGTCCGTCCCGGTGCTGATCCTGACCGCGGGCAGCTGGTATTGGCTCAGCCTGCAAGGTCAGGTGTCCACCGACAATGCCTATGTCAAACAGGACAAGGTATCGGTCAGCGCGGAAATCAGCGGACGGATCATCGCTGTCGCGGTGCGTGACAACCAGACGGTCAAAGCAGGCGACCTGCTGTTCCAGATCGATCCTGAACCCTATCAGTTGCAGATTGCGCAGTCCGATGCGGCGATTGCTGCGGCGCAGGCCAATGTGGTTGCGCTGTCGAACGCCAGTGCGCTGTCGGGTTCCGATATTGCCGCCGCGCGCGAAAGCGTGGCTTTTGCCCAGTCAAACTTTGTCCGCCAGCAAGCGTTGATGGAGCGCGGCTTCACCACCAAGGCGGCCTTCGATGCTGCGCAACATACGGTGCAGCAAGCGCGCGAGGAACTGAACCTTGCCCAGGCCAAGGCGCGCGAAGCATCAGCCCGGCTGGCTACCGGGGCGCAGGTTCCCGGCGTCAATCCACAGGTCGCGCAGGCCCGCGCGCAGCGTGCCGCCGCAGAGCTCAACTTGCGCCGCACCGACGTGCGCGCGCCGATCGCCGGGCGTCTGTCACAGGCCAGCCGCCTGCTGGTGGGACAGCAGGCGATTTCCGGACTGCCGGTGGTTACCATCGTCGCCAGCCAGGGCGGCTATGTCGAAGCCAACTTCAAGGAAACCGATCTCGACCGCATGCGCCCCGGCCAACGGGCAGAGATCAGGTTCGATGCCTATCCGGATGTCACGCTGAACGGGCATGTCGCCTCGATCGGGGCCGGAACCGGCAGCGAGTTTTCGATGCTTCCCGCGCAGAATGCGACCGGCAACTGGGTGAAAGTGACCCAGCGCGTGGCGGTGCGCATTGCCTTGGACGACGCCAGCCCGCGTCCGTTGCTGGCGGGACTTTCGGCCAAGGTGAAGGTCTTGATCGACGACACCGTAAAGCGCTGATCTGCGCCGATGGCCAGCGCCCCCGCCCTCCTGCCCACCGAAGCGGACGTTCCGCTCTATCCGGTCCGCAACCACAGGCTGATGATGCTGGGCGTCATGATCGCGGCGCTGTTGCAGATCCTCGATACCACGATCGCCAACGTTGCGGTGCCCCATATGCAGACATCGCTTGGGGCGAATGCGGATACGATCAACTGGGTGCTGACCAGCTATATCGTCGCCGCCGCCATTGCCATGCCGATCACCGGCTGGCTGGCAGAACGCGTCGGCACGCGGCGGCTGTTCATCTGGTCAGTCGCGGGGTTCATCATCTCGTCCATGCTGTGCGGCATGGCGCAGAACATGACCAGCATGGTCATATTCCGCGCATTGCAGGGGGTCACCGGATCGTTCATCAGCCCGCTTAGCCAGGCCGCCATGATCGACAGCACCAAGCCTTCACGGCAGCCGCAGATGATGGCGCTGTGGGGGATGAGCGTGATGATCGGCCCGATCCTTGGCCCGATCATGGGCGGGTGGCTGACCGAGGAGTGGAACTGGCGCTGGGTGTTCTACATCAACTTGCCGCTGGGGATCGTTTCGCTGGTGATCCTGATTGCCGAATTGCCCGACCGCCCCAGGAGCGAACGGCGGTTTGACATGTTCGGTTTTGCGCTGGTCGCGCTGGCGCTGGGATCGCTGCAACTGCTGCTGGACCGGGGCAATCATCTCGACTGGTTCGAATCTCTCGAGATCTGGATCTACGCCGCGATCACCGTTTCGGCGACCTGGATTGGGATGATCCACCTGACCACCACAAGCGATCCGCTGTTCCGGCGCGAGTTGTTTGCCGATCCGAACTTTGCGGTGTCGCTGCTGTTGATGATCGTGGTCGGGATGGTGATGATGGCATCCATGGCGCTGCTGCCGCCGATGATGCAGCACTTGTTCGGCTACAGCGTGATCGACACCGGCTGGGCACTGATGCCGCGCGGGGTCGGCACGCTGATCTCCATGCAGGTATCGGGCATTCTGGTGCGCCGGGGGGTCGATGCACGGCCGATCATGATGCTGGGTTTCCTGCTGGCGGGCATATCGTTGTGGATGATGTCGGGCTGGTCGCTGGAAGTGGACAGCTGGCACATCCTGGTGACGGGGGTTATCCAGGGGCTGGGCATGGGGCTGGTGTTCATCCCGCTCAACAACGCCGCTTTTTCCACGCTGCCGCCGACGATGCGGACCGAAGGGGCGAGTCTGCTCAACCTGTCGCGGTCGCTGGGGGCATCGGTCGGCATCTCGATCTGCACCACGCTGTTCGCCCGCAACGTGCAGATCAGCCATGCGGACCTGGCCACCCATGTCGATGGATCGTTCACCGAAGCCATCGACATCACCACGATCGACCGGTTCCAGGCCGTCGGCGAAACGGCGGTGCGGATGATCGATGGCGAAGTGACCCGGCAGGCGATGATGGTCGCCTATATCAACGATTTCTACGCGATGGCGTGGGTGACGCTGGCAGCGGTGCCGATCGTTCTGCTGATGCGCAAGGTCACGCTGCCAAGGCCCTGAACGGTGCCAGCAGCGAAAGGCCCGCCGCACCGAAGTGCGACGGGCCAATGCATCCTCCCCAGGATGGTTTGTGCGACGGTCAGGCCGCGAACTGGTTCCCCCGCGGCGTCAGGCCGCAAATTGATTCATAGTATTGGCGGACCCGCCGGCCTTGAGCGCGGCTTCACCGGCGAAGTATTCCTTGTGATCGTCGCCAATGTCGCTGCCGGACATGTTCTGGTGCTTCACGCAGGCGATGCCCTGACGGATTTCCTGACGCTGGACGCCCTTGACATAGCCCAGCATGCCCTGATCGCCGAAGTATTCCTTCGCCAGATTGTCGGTGCTGAGCGCGGCGGTGTGGTAGGTCGGCAGCGTGATCAGGTGGTGGAAGATACCGGCGCGCGCGGCGGCATCGCGCTGGAACGTGCGGATGCGTTCGTCGGCTTCGTTGCCCAGATCGGTGCCGTCGTAATCCACGCTCATCAGCCTGGCCCGGTCATAAGCGGACAGGTCCTTGCCTTCGGCCGTCCACGCATCGAACACCTGCTGGCGGAAGTTCAGCGTCCAGTTGAAGCTGGGCGAGTTGTTGTAGACCAGCTTGGCATTCGGGATCACTTCGCGGATGCGGTCAACCATGCCCGCGATCTGCGCGATGTGGGGCTTTTCGGTTTCGATCCACAGCAAGTCCGCGCCGTTCTGAAGCGAGGTGATGCTGTCGAGCACGCAGCGGTCTTCGCCGGTGCCCGGACGGAACTGATAGAGGTTCGACGGCAACCGCTTCGGGCGCATCAGCTTGCCATCCCGGCTGATCAGCACATCGCCGTGGCCCAGGTTGGCGGGATCGACTTCATCGCAATCGAGGAAGCTGTTGTACTGATCGCCAATGTCGCCAGCTTCGCGGGTGAAGGCGATCTGCTTGGTCAGGCCCGCGCCGAGCGAGTCCGTGCGGGCCACGATCACGCCGTCTTCGACGCCCAGTTCCATGAATGCGTAACGGACCGCGCGGATCTTCGCGAGGAAGTCTTCATGCGGGACGGTAACCTTGCCGTCCTGATGGCCGCACTGCTTTTCGTCGGACACCTGGTTTTCGATCTGGATGCAGCACGCACCGGCTTCGATCATCTGCTTGGACAGCAGGTAGGTCGCTTCCGCGTTGCCGAAGCCCGCGTCGATGTCGGCAATGATCGGCACGACGTGGGTCTGATGGGTGTCGATCGCGTGGCTGATCTGCTTGGCCTTGACCTCATCCCCGGCGGCGCGGGCAGCGTCGAGATCGCGGAACAACATGCCCAGTTCGCGGGCATCGGCCTGACGCAGGAACGTGTAGAGTTCTTCGATCAGCATCGGCACGGTGGTCTTTTCGTGCATCGACTGATCCGGCAACGGGCCGAAATCGCTACGCAGCGCGGCGACCATCCAGCCCGACAGATAGAGGTAGCGGCCCTTGGTGCTGCCGAAGTGCTTCTTGATGGAAATCATCTTCTGCTGGCCGATGAACCCGTGCCAGCAACCCAGCGACTGGGTGTAGGCCGCCGGATCGGCATCATAGGCAGCCATGTCATCACGCATGATCTTCGCGGTATAGCGGGCGATATCCAGCCCGGTCCGAAACCTGTTCTGGAGCCGCATCCGCGCCACGGATTCAGCTTCGATCCCGTTCCAGGTCTGCTGGAAACGGCCGATTTCCTGACCGGCTTCGGTGATGGTCTGCTGATAGGTCATTACACTGTCCCTTGGCTTTTGCCCCGCAGCGGGGCACGATCTGTGGGACGCCCAATGCCGCGCCGCGCTGCGCCCCGAAAGGTCATGCGGAGTCAGCCTGTAAGGCTTTACACCTTTTCCTTGTAAAGTTGTGCAGAAATGACAGAATGGCGCTCATGGCCGAATCCCGCCCCCTTTACCTTGGTCCGCGCCTCAAGCGACTGCGCCGCGAACTGGGACTGACCCAGCAGACGATGGCGGGCGATCTGGGCATTTCGCCCAGCTATGTCGCGCTGCTGGAACGCAACCAGCGCCCGCTGACGGCGGACCTGCTGCTGCGGCTGGCCAAAAGCTACAAGTTCGACCTGGCCGATTTCGCAGGCGAAGACAGCGACGATTACGCCCGCCGCCTGTCCGACATGCTGCGCGATCCGATCTTTGCCGATATCGACCTGCCCGCGCTGGAAATCGCCGACCTCGCCTCCAGCTTTCCCGGCGTGAGCGAGGCGCTGCTGCGGCTGCACGGCGCGTATACCAAGGAACAGCGCGCGCTGGCCGAACAGCGCGATGCCCCCGGCGCCTCCGATCCCGTGGCTGAAGCGCGCCGGTTCGTGGCCAGCCAGCGCAACTATTTCCACGCCATCGATACCCGCGCCGAAGAGATCGCCGCCGAAATTGCCAAGGCCGGCAGCGCGGCGGAATGGCTGCGTAGTACGACCGGCGTCCGCGTGCGGTTCCTGCCGCCCGACGTGATGATGGATGCGCTGCGCCGTTATGACCGGCACAACGAGCAACTGCTGATCGATGACACGCTCGACGCCGCCAGCCGCGCGTTCCAGATCGCCACGCACATCGCCTATACCGCGCTGCGCAAGGAGATCGCCGCCATCGTCCGGGCGGAGGAATTCGCCAGCCCGACCGCCACCAGTCTGGTCCGGCGCGCCCTCGCGTCTTACGGCGCAGCGGCGATCCTGATGCCCTATGACCGGTTCGCCCGCGCGGTCGAGGCCCGGGCCTATGACATCGAGGCGCTGAGCCGCCAGTTCGGCACCAGCTTCGAACAAGTCGCCCACCGGCTGACCACGCTGAACAAGCCGGGGATGCTGCGCATTCCGTTCTTCTTCATCCGCGTAGATCAGGCCGGGAACGTGTCCAAGCGGCTGGACGGCGCGGGCTTTCCGTTCGCGGCGCATGGCGGCGGCTGTCCGCTGTGGAGCGTCCATTCGGTGTTCCGCACGCCGGGCGAAGTCATCACGCAGTTTCTGGAACTGCCCGACGGCCAGCGGTTCTTCTCGATCGCACGGACCGTGCGCGCGGGGGGCGGCACGTTTGACCGGCCAGCCGTCACCCGCGCCATTGCGCTGGCCTGCGCCGCCGAACACGCACCGAAAATCGCTTACGCGCGCAGCGATATCGCCCCTGAGCCTACCCCCATCGGCGTCACCTGCCGCTTGTGCAACCGCCCCGCCTGCACCGCCCGCGCCGTGCCGCCGGTGGGCCGTGAAATCCTGCCCGACGATTTCCGCCGCGATACCGCGCCGTTCGGGTTCGACAACGACTGAAATTGCTCGCTCCGCGCCCCGCTTCGCTCGACACGAACGGGGTTAGGTGGTTGGTTGCGGGCAAATCAAACGGGAAGATGATGACATGACAGGATTGAACCTCAGCCGCTCGGTCGCGGGCAAGACGGTGCTGGTCACGGGCGCGGCCAGCGGGATGGGCCGCGCGACGGCGCAAGTCTTTGCGGCTGAAGGCGCGAACGTGGCCGTGACCGATCTGCCCGGCCCGGCGCTGGACCAGGTTGCGGCGGATCTGGTCGCACAAGGGTATAACGCGAAAGCCTGGGCGCTGGACGTCAGCGACCACGCCGCAATCCGGCACGTTGTGGATGATGTTGCCGCCACGTTCGGCGGGCTGGACGCGGTGGTCAATAACGCCGGGATCAGCGCGTTCTGCCCGATTGACGATGACGGCTATGACCTGATCTGGGACCGCGCCGTCGTGGTACTGCTGAGCGCGCACCAGCGGATCATCCGCGCCGCCCTGCCCCATTTGCGGCAATCGTCCAGCCCGCGCATTGTCAACATCGCCTCGACCGAGGCGCTGGGCGCCACCTCGCGCGACAGCCCCTATTGCGCCGCCAAGGCGGGCGTCACCGGCCTGACCCGCGCGCTGGCGGTGGAACTGGGGCGCGACGGAATTACCGTCAATGCGATCTGCCCCGGCCCGATCGACACCGGCATGACCGCAAAAGTGCCCGACGCCGACAAGACCACGTACGCCCACCGCCGCACCGCGCTGCGCCGCTATGGCGCGCCGGAGGAAGTGGCGCACATCACGCTCAGCCTGTGCCTTCCGGCAGCCAGTTACATCACCGGCGTGACGATCCCGGTCGATGGCGGACTGATGGCAAGGAACGCCTAGCCGAACAACGCGCCCCAGCTGCGGTAGATTGTATAGCCCGCGACAAACAGGATCATCACCGCGAACACGGTGCTCAGCATGCCCTTGTGTGCCGCCAGCCGGGTCGAAGCAGCCGTGCCCGCCACGCTGCCGATCACGCCGCCGCTGATGAAGCTGGCGGCAACCGGCCAGTCGATCAGGCCCGATACCGCGTAGTTGAACGCGGTGGTCAGCCCGAATGCGCTGACCGCGACCAGTGACGTGCCGATCGCCCGGTAGATCGGCATGGCGGTGGACCGCACCAGTCCCGGCACGATCAGGAAACCGCCGCCGATCCCGAAAAAGCCCGAGAGCGCCCCGGTGCCGAACCCGAACGCGCCGACCTTGGGGAAGTTGTCGCGGTTGCAGACCACGCCTTCGACGCCCGCATCGCCGCGCTGGCGGAACATCAGCGCGCCGACCACGACCATCAGCAGCGCAAACAGGAACAGCAGCTTTTCACCGTCGAACGCCTTGCCCGCGCTCGATCCGGCAAACGCGCCAAGCACCCCGGCCAGCGCATAAGCCCCGCCGCAGCGCCAGTTGACGTTGTGGGCGCGCGCATGGCTGGCCAATCCGGCAAGCGCATTTGCCGCCACCGCCAGCGCGCTGGTGCCAATGGCGATATGCGGGCTTTTCACGCCGATCACATAGACCATCAGCGGCACGGCCAGGATCGACCCGCCCCCACCGACCAGCCCCAATGAGAACCCGACGAGGATGCCGCTCAGCGCCGAGAGGATATATTGCAGGTGCTCCACCGGCTTACAGCAGGTTCAGCGGCAGCTTGAGGTAACGGACGCCGTTTTCCTCAGGCTCCGGAAAATGCCCGGCGCGGATGTTGATCTGCACCGACGGCAGGATCAGCCGGGGCATCGCCAGTGTGGCGTCGCGCGCCTCACGCATGGTCACGAAATCATCCTCGGCCACGCCGGTGTGGACATGGACGTTGGCCGCAACCTCTGCCCCGATGGTCGTTTCCCAGATGAACGCGTCGCGCCCCGGTGCCTTGTAATCGTGGCACAGGAACACCCGCGTTTCGGGCGGCAATGCCATCAGGCGGCGGATCGAGCGAAACAGCACGCGCGCATCGCCGCCGGGGAAATCGGCGCGGGCGGTGCCATAGTCCGGCATGAACAGCGTATCGCCCACGAACACCGCATCGCCGATGACATAAGCCAGACAGGCCGGGGTATGCCCCGGCACGTGCAGCGCGATCACTTCCAGATCGCCCAGCGCAAAACGTTCGCCATCGCTGAACAAGTGATCGAACTGCGATCCATCCCGCGCAAAGCTGGCCGGTTCGTTGAACACTTTGCCGAACACATCCTGCACGGTGCGGATTTCCGCGCCGATGGCGATCTGCCCGCCCAGCTGTTGCTTCAGATACGGCGCAGCGGACAGGTGGTCGGCATGGGCGTGGGTTTCCAGCAGCCAGTTCACGGTCAGCCCTTCCGCCCGGACATAGGCGATCACCGCATCGGCGGATGCGTGGCTGGTGCGGCCCGAAGGCTGGTCGAAATCGAGCACGGAATCGACAATCGCGGCGCGGCGGGTCACCGGATCATGGATTATATGGGTGGCGGTGAAGGTCGGCTCATCGAAAAACGTCTTGACCACCGGCACACGTCCGGCGGCGCGCGCGGCAGTGATCTGGGCAATAGCGGCTTCAAGCACGGTGTCGGTCATCGCATTCTGATCCATCTGCCAGCTTCACGCCAAGCCACCGCGCGAACGGCGATCCCGGCTCGGCTCCGTTGTCGGACCGGGATCGCCGCCGTGGTGTTCCGCCGCGCCAGATTTGGGGGGAAGCGCAGCGGAACAGGGGGACTCGACTCACGCTCTCATATTGTGTATTACTAATATGCACACACCTTTATATTAGCAAGTGTAAATGTTATTTTCCGGAAGCCTGCCCTGCCTATGACGCCCAGTGATCTGACCGAACTGAAATCGAACGCCAACCGCATGGCCACGCGTCTGCGGATCATGAGCCATCCGGAACGGCTGCTGATGCTGTGCCGGATGGACGAGGGGGAGGTTTCGGTCAGTGAACTGATCGCGCTGACCGGATTGTCGCAATCGGCCGTCTCGCAGCATCTGGCGATGCTCCGCGATGAAGATATCGTCGGCATCCGCGCCGAAGCGCAAGTGCGGTTTTACCGGCTGACCGACCCGGTCGTGCGCGCAATCATCCATTCGCTGTGCGAGATTTGCCAGACCTCCCACGCCTGACTTTCCGGGCCGGTTGCGTAACTGCCGGTAACCGCTAGGCTCCACTGGCGTAAGTCGGGGGAGCGGGAGGCGCAAATGGAGTTACGGTCGGCCGCCCTGCTTGCGCTTGCGCTGATCCTCGTGCTGTTCGCGCTGGCCGCATGGGTTGAGGCGCGCGGCCCCCGGCTGGACCGGCATGTCAAGCTACGCCACCGCACCTACACGCTGGCGCTTGGCGTCTATTGCACCAGCTGGACGTTCTATGGCGCGGTTGGCAGCGCGGTGCGCGATGGCTGGAATTACCTGCCGATCTATGCCGCGCCAATCCTGCTGCTGCTGGCCGCCCCCCGCTTCTTGAGCCGACTGGCCGAAGCCGTGGCCGAGGAACAGGCCACGACGGTATCCGATTTCATTGCCGCGCGGTTTGGCCACGATGTGGTGATCGCGCGGCTGGTGACAGTGATCGCGCTGCTGGGCACCATTCCCTACGTCGCGCTGCAACTGCGCTCAATCGGCACGGCGCTGGCCGTGGTGTCCGGCCAGTCCGGCACCACCGGCATGATGATCGCCGCGGCGCTGCTGCTGGCGCTGTTCTCGATCCTGTTCGGGGTGCGCCGGTTCGAACTGGCTGGCCGCAGCGAGGGGCTGCTCTATGCGATTGGCCTGGAATCGCTGGTCAAGCTGGTTGCGCTGGCCGCCGTGGCAGGACTGGCCGTGATGCTGCTGGACTGGACGTCTCCGGCCACGGCGGGCGGCATTGCCGTCCTGCGCGAACAGTTCGATCCCGCGCGGCTGTCGGGCGAAACGCTGATTATCGCGCTGATTTCCGTCACCGCAATCATCACCTTGCCGCGCCAGTTCTACATGGCGCTGGTCGAAGCGCGCGCACCGGATGATCTGGTGCGGGCCCGGTTCGGGCTGTCGGCCTATCTGGGGATCATGGCGCTGCTGGTGCTGCCGATTGCGCTGGCCGGCGTGGTGCTGCTGGGTGAGCAGACTTCGCCCGATATCTATGTGCTGCAACTGCCCAACGCGGGCGGGTATCGCTGGGTCGTGGTGGCGGCGCTGCTGGGCGGGGTGGCAGCGGCGGCATCGATGGCGATCGTCGATTCCACCGCGCTTTCGACAATGGTGTCGAACGACCTGATCTTCCCGACGCTGATGCGCAGCCCGCAGCGCGCCGAAGCGGGCGCGATCGGGCGGCGGATGCTGGCGGTGCGGCGCGGATCCGTGCTGGGGATCATGGCGCTGGCATCGGCCTGGGCGCTGCTGGTTTCACCCAAGGATTCGCTCGCATCGATCGGGCTGATCGCCTTTGCCGGAATGGCGCAGTTCACGCCGCACCTGATCATGGCCGCCTATGGCCGGGCGCGCGATCCGGTCCCGGCGCGGGCCAGCCTGAGCGTCGGGCTGGTGCTGTGGCTTTACACGCTGGCGCTGCCCCCCATCCTGCCCGCCGCGTGGCTGGCGTGGCTGGCGCTGACCCCACTCGATCCGCTGCACTTGCTGGGCCTGGGGCAAGTCAGCCCGCTGGTCCACGGCGTGATCTGGAGCCTTGGTGCCAATCTGGCAGTGCTGGCCGCCTTTGCCGCGCGCAAAGTGTCCGGCGCGCCGCTGCCACGGCTGGTCCGCGCCGCCCGGACGGTCACCGATCTGGCCGAACTGGTCCAGTTGACCGCCAGCTTTGTCGGGCGCGAGCGGGTGGAGGCAGAGTTTCCGGGCGTTCGGCGCGGTCAGCCGATTACCCCCGACACGGCCCAGCGCGCCCAGCGCCTGATCGCCAGCGTGGTCGGCGCCTCATCCGCACGATCACTGGTCGCCTCGGCGCTGGCGGGCGGGACGATGAACCTGCAACAGGTCACCCAGCTGCTCGACAAGGGCGGGCAAAGCCTGCGCTTCTCACGCCAGCTGCTGGCCTCCACGTTCGAGAACATCGATGCCGGGATCAGCGTGGTCGATGCCGAAATGAACCTGATCGCGTGGAACAGCCGGTATGAGGAGATATTCCGGTATCCGCCGCACCTGCTGCGGGTCGGCGTGCCGGTTGCCGACCTGATCCGGCATAACGCCGCGCGTGGGGATTTCGGGCCGGGCGACACGGACTACCACGTCGAAAAGCGGCTGGGCCACATGCGGCGCGGGCAGGAGCACAGCTTTGAACGGCAGCGCAACGATGGCCGCGTAATCAAGACCGTCGGCGGGCCGATGCCGGGCGGCGGTTATGTGATGAGCTTTACCGACATCTCCGAGGAAGCCCGTGTGCGTGAGGAACTGCGCCGCACGCTGGAAGAGCTGGAAACGCGCGTCACCGACCGCACCCGCGAACTGAGCGAGGCGAACCGCCGGCTGGCCAAGGCTGACCGCGAGAAGACCCGCTTCCTTGCCGCCGCCAGCCACGATCTGCTGCAACCGCTCCACGCCGCCCGTCTGTTCACCGCCGCGCTCGACCGCGATGTCGAGGGCCGCGCGCAGCAACTCGTCCGCCGGGTCGACAGCGCGATTGTGGCGGCCGAAGACCTGCTGCGCGCGCTGCTCGATATCAGCAAACTGGACGCAGGCGGCGTGACACCCCGGCCTGAACCGGTGCGGCTCGGTGCGTTCCTGACTGATCTGGCTGACAGCTTCCGACCGCTGGCCGAGGAAAAGGGACTGACGCTGCGGCTCGGTCCAGTGCCCGGTGCGGTGATGACCGATCCGGGGCTGCTGCGCTCGGTCATGCAGAACTTCGTGACCAATGCGGTGCGCTATACCCCCGAAGGCGGCATCCTGATCGGGGTGCGGCGGCGCGGCGAAGAATGGCGGGTTGACGTGGTCGATACCGGGATCGGGATCGCACCGGGCCAGCTGGGCGCTGTGTTTGGCGAATTCACCCGGCTGGGGCAGGTCGAGGTCGAAGGGCTGGGCCTGGGCCTTGCGCTGGTGGAGCGGATCACGCGGCTGCTGGGCGGGCGGGTCGATGTCGCGTCCAATCCCGGCAAGGGCAGCCGGTTCAGTCTGATCCTGCCTGCGCTGGACGGCGTGGAAGTCCCACCTTCAACGCGCGGCGAGCAATCGGCGAGCGGAACCGGCCGCGCGCTGAACGTGCTGGTGGTCGACAATGACGAGCGGATCGTCGAGGCCAGCATGGCCCTGCTCGAAGGGCTGGGCCACCACCCGCTCGGCGCGGCGGATATCGCGGGCGGTCTGGCACTGTGCGAACAGGCCGATGTGCTGCTGGCCGATTACCAGCTCGATCACGACGAAAACGGGCTGGACCTGATTGCCGCCGTCCGCCAGCGCCGCCCTGCCCTACCCGCGCTGCTGGTGACGGCGGAAAGCGGGGCGGCGATGAAGGCCCGCGCGGCCGCGCTGGGGGTCCGGATCATGGCCAAGCCGGTCGATCCGCAAGTGCTGGAACGCACGCTCAACGAACTGTCAGTGCCGCAGATCAAGCCCGAGTGAGCGCGCGACCAATGCCGCCTGCGTGCGGTTGCGGACGTCCAGCTTGCGCATGATCGCGGTCATGTGCGCTTTCACCGTCGCCTCGCTCATCCCCAGACTGTGGGCAATCTGCTTGTTGAGCTGGCCGTCCAGCACCGCCAGCAACACTTTCAATTGCGTGGGAGTGAGGCCCGCCACCGTTTCGCGGATCGCGGCGATGGGTTGGTCGTCCGGCACTGGCGCGCTGGCTGGCGGCTGGGCCTGAATTGCGCGCGCAATCGCATCCTCGATCGCGCCAAGATCGCTGTCCTTGCGCAGGAAACCGATGGCGCCGAACGCGCGCACTTCGTCCGCTGCCGCTGTGCCTTCGGCGCTGGACACGACCAAAATCGGCACATCGGGCCGTTCGGCATGGAGCAGCGCAATGCCGGAATATCCCACCGCACCGGGCATTTTCAGATCGAGCAGGATCAGCCGCAGCCCTTCCGCCGCTTCGACCGCGCGCGCAGCTGCGGCGAGCGTACCGGCCTCTGCAATCCGCGCATCGGGGAGCACCCGCTGAACGGCGAGCATCAGCGCCTGCCGGAACAGCGGGTGGTCATCGGCAATGAGGACGGTTTCGGTCACGCCGCCCGCTTTCCTGAACTACGCCGTCGCCAGATGCGGGCGGTTCGCCAAGAGATGATCGACAACCGACGGATCGGCAAGCGTTGACGTATCGCCCAGATTGCTCACGTCATTCTCACCGATCTTGCGCAGGATGCGGCGCATGATCTTGCCCGACCGGGTCTTGGGCAGGCCCGGCGCGAACTGGATCACATCAGGCGTGGCGATCGGGCCGATTTCGTGGCGGACCCACTGCACCAGCTCACGCCGCAGCGCCTCGTCCGGTTCGACATTGGCGTTGGTGGTGACAAAGGCATAGATGCCCTGCCCCTTGATGTCGTGCGGCATACCGACCACGGCGGCCTCGGCCACTTTGGCATGGGCGACCAGCGCGCTTTCGATTTCCGCCGTGCCCATCCGGTGCCCGGACACGTTGATCACATCGTCGATCCGCCCCGTGATCCAGTAATAGCCGTCCGCATCCCGGCGGCATCCGTCGCCGGTGAAATAGGTGCCGGGGAAGGTGCTGAAATAGGTCTGGAAGAACCGTTCGTGATCGCCCCACACGGTGCGCATCTGCCCCGGCCAGCTGTCGGTGATGACCAGGCAGCCATCGCCCGCGCCGTCGATCACCGCCCCTTCGTTATCGACCAATGCGGGCTGAACGCCGAAGAACGGCCTGGTCGCACTGCCCGGTTTCAGCGCGGTCGCGCCGGGGAGCGGCGAGATCATTACGCCGCCGGTTTCGGTCTGCCACCAGGTGTCGACAATCGGGCATCGCCCCTCGCCCACCACCTTGTGATACCATTCCCACGCTTCGGGATTGATCGGCTCACCCACGCTGCCCAGCAGGCGGAGCGTTTTGCGGCTGGTGCGCCTCACCCAGTCATCGCCCTCGCGCATCAGGGCGCGCAGCGCGGTCGGCGCGCCATAGAAGATTTCGACGCCGAATTTGTCGACCACCTGCCAGAACCGGCTGGCATCGGGATAGTTCGGCACGCCTTCGAACATCACCGTCGTCGCGCCGTTCATCAGCGGACCATAGACGACATAGCTGTGGCCCGTGACCCAGCCGATATCCGCCGCGCACCAGTAGATCTGCCCCGGCCGGTAATCGAACACGTACTGATGCGTGATCGACGCCCAGACGCTGTAGCCGCCGGTGGTGTGCAGCACGCCCTTGGGCTTGCCGGTGGAGCCGGAGGTGTAAAGGATGAACAGCGGATCTTCCGCCCCCATCTCCTCAGGCGGGCAAACCGCAGACTGGGCAGATGTGGCCACTGCCCAGTCCACGTCGCGACCCTGCACCATTGGCACTTCTGCTCCGGTGCGCTGGAGAACGATAACGGTCTCGACCGCCGGGCAGTGGCCCAGCGCTTCATCGACATTGGCCTTCAGTGGGACTTTCTTGCCGCCGCGCAGACCTTCGTCGGCGGTCAGCACGATAGTGCTGTCGCAATCGATGATCCGGCCCGCCAGCGCTTCGGGGCTGAAGCCCGCGAACACGATCGAATGGATCGCGCCGATCCGGGCGCAGGCCAGCATCGCGACGGCGGCTTCGGGCACCATCGGCAGATAGATCGTCACCCGGTCACCCTTTTGCACGCCGCGGCTTTTCAGCACGTTGGCAAAGCGGCAGACATCGGCGTGGAGTTCACGGTAAGTGATCCGGCGTTCGGCGTCGGCTGGATCATCCGGCTCCCACAGGATCGCGACCTGATCGCCGCGCGTGTCCAGATGGCGGTCAAGCGCGTTGGCGGACAGGTTCAGCGTGCCGTCGGCAAACCATTCGATCCCGAAATCGGCTTCGTGAAAGCTGGTCTGCTTCACGGTGGTGAACGGCTTGATCCAGTCAATCCGCTGCGCCGCATCGCGCCAGAACCCGTCGGGGTCAGCCACCGATACGCGGTGCATCGCGTGATACGCGGCTTCGTCAACCAGGGCGTCCTGCGCCCAGTTCGCGGGGACGGGATAGACGGCTTCGGCCATGATCCAGATGCTCCTCTCAAGCGGCGGCATTCGCCTTTTGCGGCGCAGCCTACTCCGCCGCGATGGAGCGCGACATTAGACCATGGTCGTAGACGTGCGACCTATGTCGGGATGGTATCCCACCCCCTGAACACCGGATGGTGGCGTGACCTCGAGGACTGACATCGGGGGACATGGAGTGGGACAATGCAACGAGGGACAAAGGCTCTCATAGCCGCCCTGCTGGCCGGATCCGCGCTGATCGCGCCGCAGCTCGCCAGCGCCCAGACCGCCCGGGAAGCGGAACTGGAAGCGCGGCTGGCCAAGCTTGAACAGGAAATGCAGACGCTCAAGGCCGATCTCGGCACGGCGCGCAGTGAACAGGCAGCCACCGCCGCACAGGCGCAAACAGCCGTGACAACCAGCACCGCCGCCGCCAGCAAAGTCGCCGCGCTGGAAACGAAACCTCAGCCGGACGGCTTCCGCGCCGGATCGACCACGATCAAGGTCGGCGGCTATATCAAGCTGCTAGCCGCCAGCACGTCCTACAGCGAGGGCGAGGTTGCAACGAACTCGCTGGGCCGCGATTTCTATTTGCCGCAGGCGGTCCCCACCGGCACCGGTCCGGCCAGCACGGTGACCGATTTCACCGCCAAGCAATCCCGCTTCTGGGTGAACTTCGCCACCGACATTTCCGGCCACACGCTGAAAGGCTATGTTGAGGCGGACTTCCAGACCGCGCCCGGCACCCAAGGGTCGCAGCGCACCACCAACGGGTACAACCCGGCACTGCGCCGCGCATTCATCCAGTTCGACAAGTGGACTTTCGGGCAGGACTGGTCGACCTTCCAGTATACCGGCGCGCTGCCTGAGACGACCGACTATGTCGGCGGGGCGGAAGGCACAGTGTTCGTCCGTCAGCCGCTGATCCGTTACTCCGCGCCGCTGGGCAACGGCATGACGCTGCACCTGTCGGCCGAGAACGACGAATCCGGCACCGCCAATCTGGGCGCGCCCGCCTTGATCGAGAACGGCGATGACCGCCTGCCCGATTTTGCCGCGCGGCTGGCCTGGGCTGGCAAGGCGGGCGAAATGTCGCTGGCGGCGCTCGGCCGTCAGGTGCGCGTCCAGAATGCGGGCGTCACGGCCAGCGCCGGCGGCTATGGCATCAGCGCGGCGGGCAAGCTGTTTCTGAACGAGGCCAGGACCGGCGATCTGCGGTTCATGGCGACGTATGGCCAGAACATCGGTCGCTATGTCGGGCTGAACTTCGCGCCCGACGCGGTCTATGTGCCGGCCACCAACCGGCTGGAAGATGTGCGCGTGTTCGCCGCGATTGCCGCGCTGCGCGTGCCGCTGGCACCGGGCGTGCGGGCCAACCTGATGGGCAGTTACCAGTCGGTCGATTACGCCGACGCGCTGCCGCTGGCCAGTCTGGCCAGTTTCAACCAGCGCGCCTGGAGCGCGGCGGCCAACCTGTTCTGGTCGCCGGTCAAGAATATCGACCTCGGCATCGAGTACCGCCATGGTGAGCGCAAGCTCGTCAGCGGGGCAGACGGGGCCGTGAACCGCATCGAATTCGCCGCGAAATACGGCTTCTGACGAGATAACAAGGGAGAGTGCAATGGCTACGTCCACCGATGACACAATGCCCAAGCATCACGAGGCGACCCAGAGTGAAAAACTGGTCATCACCGCCTCGTCGCTGGGAACAGTGTTCGAATGGTATGATTTCTACCTCTACGGCCTGCTGGCGACGATCATTTCCGCACAGTTCTTTTCGGGCGTGAACGAAACGACCGGGTTCATCTTCGCGCTGGCAGCCTTCGCGGCCGGGTTCGCGGTGCGCCCGTTCGGCGCGCTGGTGTTCGGGCGGATCGGCGACATGGTCGGCCGCAAGAACACGTTCCTCGTCACCATGGGGCTGATGGGCCTGTCCACGTTCATGGTCGGCATCCTGCCGTCCTATGCCTCGATCGGGGTTGCAGCGCCGATCATGCTGCTGATCATGCGGCTGGTTCAGGGTCTGGCGCTGGGCGGTGAATATGGCGGCGCGGCGACTTACGTGGCTGAACACGCCCCCAACCACAAGCGCGGGCTGTACACCAGCTTCATCCAGACCACGGCCACGCTGGGGCTGTTCGCGGCGCTGCTGGTCGTGATCGGCACCCGCACCCTGATCGGTGAGGAAGCGTTCAAGGACTGGGGCTGGCGCGTGCCGTTCCTGGTTTCGATCCTGCTGCTGGCGGTGTCGATGTGGATCCGGATGCAGCTGGCCGAAAGCCCGGTGTTCCAGAAGATGAAGGATGAAGGCACGACCTCCAAGGCGCCGCTGACCGAAGCGTTCGGCCAGTGGAAGAACGCCAAGTGGGTTTTGATCGCGCTGGTCGGCGCGGTCGCGGGGCAAGCCGTGGTCTGGTATACTGGCCAGTTCTACGCGATGTTCTTCCTCGAAAAGATGCTGCTGGTCGATGGTGCGACCACCAACATCCTGATCGCCATCGCGCTGGCCATCGGCACGCCGTTCTTCATCTTCTTCGGCTGGCTGTCGGACAAGATCGGACGCAAGCCGATCATCATGGTGGGCTGCGCACTGGCCGTGCTGACCTATTTTCCGGCGTTCAAGGCGCTGAGCGAAGCCGCCAACCCGGCCCTCGCCCACGCCCAGGCCAATGCGCCGGTCACCGTCATCACCAACGATGACGATTGCTCGCTGCAGTTCGATCCGGTCGGCAGGAACAAGTTCGACGCGAAAAGCTGCGACATCGCCAAGGCATTCCTGGCCAAGAGCTCGGTCAGCTACTCCTCGGTCGAAGCGGCGGCTGGCACGGTTGCGCAAGTCACCGTGGGCGGCGAAACCTTCACCGCGCCCGATCCGGCCAAGGTCACCGGCGATGACCGCAAGGCCGCGATCACCGCATTCCAGGGTGACGTAAAGGCTGCGCTGACGAAGGCTGGTTATCCGTCAAAGGCCGAACCGGATCAGATCAACAAGCCGCTGACGGTGGCGATCCTGACTTACCTCGTGCTGCTGGTGACGATGGTTTACGGGCCGATTGCGGCGCTGCTGGTGGAACTGTTCCCCAGCCGGATCCGCTATACCTCGATGTCGCTGCCCTATCACATCGGCAACGGCTGGTTCGGCGGGTTCCTGCCGACCACCGCCTTCGCGATGGTCGCGGCCACCGGCGATATCTACTACGGCCTGTGGTATCCCATCGTGGTCGCCGGACTGACGCTGGTCGCGGGCCTGCTGTTCCTGCCTGAAACCTTCAAGCGAAACATCGACGACTAAGGGCAATACCCCAGGAACTGCGCCGCGTCTTGAGCATGATCAAGGCGCGGCGTAGCCTGTTTGCCTAACCTGATTTCAATTCCAACCAAACGGTCCTGCCATCATGAGCGAAGCCTACGAAAGCGCACGGCGCGCCAGCATCGAAAACCCCTCAGCCTTCTGGGGCGAAGCGGCTACCGCGATTGACTGGTTCACCCCGCCCGCCGCCACATGGGACGACGCTGAAGGGTGGTTCCCCGGCGGGACGCTCAACACCGCCTACAACTGCATTGACCGCCATATTGCCGCCGGGCGCGGCGATGCTCTGGCACTGGTCTATGACAGCCCGGTCACCGATGTGGTGCAGCAGTTCACCTATGCGCAGATGTATGACGAAGTGGGCCGGGTCGCCGCGATGCTGGCGCGGCTTGGAGTGGCCAAGGGCGACCGTGTCATCATCTACATGCCGATGATCCCGCAGACCGTATTTGCCATGCTGGCCTGCGCGCGGCTGGGGGCGGTGCATTCGGTCGTGTTCGGCGGGTTCGCCCCGCTGGAACTGGCCAAGCGCATCGACGATGCGCAGCCCAAGGTGCTCCTCACCGCCAGCTGCGGGATCGAAGCCGCGCGGACGATTGCCTATAAACCGATGGTCGATGAGGCGCTGGACCTGGCCCGGTACGCCGTCCGCGATGTGGTGGTGTACCAGCGTGATCGCCTGCTGGCCGAGCTTGGCGATACGCGCGACCATGACTGGGAGATGCTGCGCGCCGCAACCGCCGCCGATCCGGTGCCGGATTGCGCCGAAGTGGCCGCGGCCGATCCGCTCTACATTCTCTACACCTCCGGCACGACCGGAACCCCCAAGGGCGTGGTCCGCGACAACGGCGGCCATGCGGTCGCGCTCGCGTGGTCGATGGCCAACATCTATGGCATCGGCGCGGGCGATCCGTTCTGGGCCGCGTCGGACGTGGGCTGGGTCGTGGGCCACAGCTATATCGTCTATGCCCCGCTGCTGGTCGGCGCGGCCACGGTGCTGTTTGAGGGCAAGCCCGTTGGCACGCCCGATCCCGGCACGTTCTGGCGGGTAATGACCCGCCACCGCGTCAAAAGCTTCTTCACCGCCCCGACGGCAATCCGCGCGGTGCGGAAAGAAGACCCGGACGCGGCGTTCCTGAAGGACATCGGCACGGGTGACTGCCGCGTGATCTTTCTGGCCGGCGAACGCGCCGACCCGGACACCATCGCCTGGCTGGAGGAAAAGTCCGGCCTGCCGGTGATCGACCACTGGTGGCAGACCGAACTCGGCTGGCCCGCCATCGCCAGCTGCTTTGCGCTGGGCGACCTCAGGCGGCGGCGCGGCTCGGCCGGGTTTCCGGTGCCGGGGTTCGAATTCGCCATTCTGGGCGAGGATGGGCAGCCGGTGCCGGATGGGCAGAGCGGATCGGTCACGATCAAGGCTCCGCTCGCGCCCGGCGCATTCAGAACGCTGTGGAACAACCAGGCCGGGTTCGAGAAGAACTTCGCCGCCTTCCCCGGCTATTACGAAACCGGCGATGCGGGCCATTTCGATACCGACGGGTTCCTCAACATCATGGGCCGTACCGATGATATCATCAACGTTGCGGGCCACCGCCTGTCGACCGGACAGATGGAACAGATCGTCGCCGCGCAGGACGGCGTGGCCGAATGCGCGGTGATCGGCGCGGACGATCCGATCAAGGCGATGGTCCCGGTGGCCTTCGTGGTCGCCCGCGCCGGGGCGGGCAGCGCGGACGAAATGTCCGCGCGCGTGATTGCTGCCGTGCGCCATGAACTGGGCGCGGTCGCCGCGCTGAAAACCGCCTATATTGTGCCGCAACTGCCCAAGACGCGGTCCGGCAAAATCCTGCGCAACCTGCTGCGCACGATCGTGAATGGCGGGGACTACGTCACCCCGCCCACAATCGAAGATCCGGCAGTGCCAGCCTTGATCGAAGCTGCGGTGCGGCCCTAGGCCGCAGCAGGCTCCGCAATTCACCACCGGCCGGAATGCACAGTTTCGGCCAAGGAGGCGCGTGAACACCCATGCCGGGAACCGGCTGTGCAGGCAATAAGCCGCAGAACTCGGCGATTCACGGTCATCTGCGTGCATTGAACGCCGGACCAGATTGCGCCACGATGAGGCGTTTGCGCATTTACAATTCACCCCTATTACGCAATTCGCCGCCCTTGGCCCGCCCATGGGCAAGAATATGGGTGATAAGGGAGTGAACATGACGATTTCCGGTAACACGCGCATTGCCACACGGTTCCTGCTAGGGGCCAGCCTGATCGCAGTCGCCAGCCCGGCGCTGGCACAGGACAGCGAAGGCGAAGACGGCGGACTGGGCGAAATCGTCGTCACCGCGCAAAAGCGCGAGCAGAACCTTCAGGATGTGCCGATCGCGATCAGCGCGCTGAGCGCCGAAAAAGTCGAGCAGCTGGGCATCCGCGATGCGCGCGATCTCAGCGGCCTGGCCCCCAACGTCACCATCGTGCAGGGCACCACCAGCAGCGGCGCCGCCGTGATCTCGATCCGCGGCATTCCCACCCCGGCGAGCGAAACCTTCGGCCTCGACACCGCCAATGGCCTTTACGTCGATGGCATCTACATCGGCCGTTCGGGCGCCAGCGCGCTCGACGTGATGGACATCGAACGCGTCGAAGTGCTGCGTGGACCGCAGGGCACGCTGTTTGGCCGCAACACCACTGGCGGCGGCATCGCGTTCATCTCGCGCAAGCCGTCCGAAGAACTGCGCGTGAGAGCCGAAGCCGGTTATGGCAACTACGGAGCGTGGAGCGGCAAGCTCTCGGTCGATCCGGGCCGGATCATGGGCATCGACACCAGCTTTTCCTACAGCCACCGTGAACGCAACGGCGTGGTCGACAACATCCTTCAGGCCGACAAGAGCCGCGATCCGGGCGCTCGGCAGAGCGACGCGTTCCGGTTTGCCGCCCGGACCGAACTGGGCGGCACCGGTTCGGTCCAGTACATCTTCGACTGGGCCAAGACCGATGCCGCGCCGATCAACTTCCAGCTGACCAACGTCGCCGACGGCACGGTCCGCGCGCCGCTGGTGGTGGGCGGCCAGCCGGTCGTCGTCACCTCGGGCGCGGCGGTCCAGCAGTATCTGGCGGGCGCGACCTTTGCGCAGGCCGAATGCCGCGCACTCGCCACCCCGACCCGCGTCTGGCAGGAAAAGGTCTGCAACGACATTTCCAGCACATCGATGGACAAGACCTGGGGCCACAACCTGCAGGTCGAAAACGATTTCGACGCGTTTCAGGTCAAGCTGACCGCCGGTTACCGGTTCTGGAACAACGACAGCAACACTGATCTCGACGGCATGGGCGCGTTCCGCGGTCCGCAGTTCACCAATGCCTCGCTGTTCAACGGCTTCCCCGCCGCCCTGCTCCAGAATCTGGGCTTCCCGGCTGGCACCTCGGCATTCCTGGCTGACGCCCCGGTCCCGACCGTGTCGCAGAACCTGTTCGACACCAACAACCAGCGTCGCCACAAGCAATTCAGCCAGGAACTGGAAATCTCGGGTGATACCGATACCCTCGACTGGGTGCTGGGCGGCTTTTATTTCTGGGAGAAGGGTTCGGAGAACAACCCGCAGAACAGCGGCTTCGTGCTGGACACGAACTCGGCGATATTCTCTGACGCGGCGTTCGTCGGCGTGCTGCGCGGCGTGGGCTTCCCCGCTGCGACGGCTGCGGCCTTTGCCCCGGTGCTGGCCCCCAGTTTCCGTGCGACCAACCCGGCGCGTTACCGGATGGTCCAGACGCTGGCCCGCCTGCGCTATCAGGCGACTGCTGAAAGCACCGCCGTTTACGGTCAGGCCACGCTTTATCCGGGCGGGCGCGACAGCGGGTTGCGGCTGACGGCGGGCGGCCGCTACAGCTGGGATAACAAGTCGATGGTCCGGTTCCAGAACGGCACAGCCGCCGTTGCGGTGCCGGAACGCGGCAGCGCCAGCTTCAGCAAGTTCACCTGGAACCTGATGCTGGGCTACGACATCGCGGACGGCATTTCGACTTACGCCCGCGCCGCCACCGGCTACCGTTCGGGCGGGTTCAACGCACAGGATCCGATCAACACCGCCACCAACCAGCTGGACGCGTTCAAGCCGGAAAGCGTTACTTCTTATGAAGTCGGCGTGAAGTCCGAACTGTTCGGTCGCCGCCTGCGGCTGAACGTCGCCGGGTACTATAACGAGTACAAGGATCTGGCCGTCAACATACCGCGCACCGATGCCCCGGCCGGAACGTTCGCAACCCGCGTCGGCAACGCCGGCAAGGTAACCTACACCGGCTTCGAAATCGAAGCGCAGGCCAAGCTGTCTCAGAACTTCACGCTGGAAGGCAACCTGGGTTACGTCGACATCAAGATCAAGGAACTGCTGGCTGGCCAATCGACCACGCCGGGCGCCCCGCCTGTCAACGTCGCCTCGATCTCGCACCCCGGCTACACCTCGCCGTTCACGGCCAATGCGGCGCTGAACTTCCAGTTCCCGCTGGGTAGCGGCGAGCTGCGGCTGGTGGGCCGCGCGAGCTATACCTACGAAGATGGCAAGTACAGCTTCAGCAACATCATCGGTACCCCGTTCAACGATGCGCTGAAGGGCGATTCCCGCAACATCGTCGATGCGCAGATCGGGGTTGACCGGATTGCGCTGGGCGGCGGCGAAGGGGAGATCAAGCTGTGGGTCAAGAACCTGACCAACAGCCACGACTTCGCCCGCGCGATCGATTTCGGCGCGCTGGGTTATGCGGGCGGCTACTTCGCCGATCCGCGCACTTACGGCGTGACGGTTGGCGTAAAGTTCTGACCTGACCTGATCTGGTTCAGCGGATTGCAGATCCCGGTGCCGGTTCGCTGGCACCGGGATTTCTGCGTCAGGCCTGACCGAGTCTGCTGGCCGCAAACTATCAATGAATTCTCAATTTCATCAATTTTTGCGTTTTCTAAATCATTATTTTTTACGCAATCATCAAATTGATTGATCCCTGTCAAATACTGCCAACCCCTTCCCGACCTAGCCTCTGGCCATAAACCGCTGCCGGAGGATGGTCATGGAAATCGCAAGCCTCAGCTATGTCGTGGTCAGCTCCACCGCGCCCGATGCATGGCGTGCCTTTGGGCAGGACATGTTGGGAATGAGCGCGCACGACGTTCCCGGCGGGCTGGCCTTGCGGATGGACGAACGCGCAGGCCGGGTGTTCATCGCGCCGGGCGTGACCGACGGCTATTTCGCCTCCGGCTGGGAACTTCGCTGCGCCGCGGAGTTTGAGGCCGCGAAGGAAACACTGACCCGGCACGGCGTAACCTTCCACCCCGCCACCCCGGCTGAACGCGCGCTGCGCCATGTCTTCGACATGGTGTGGTTCAACGACCCATCGGGCAACCGGCACGAGCTGGCCTATGGCTATGTCACCGATTTCGCCCGGTTCGTCTCGCCGCAGGGCGTGGAATTCGTCACTGGCGATCTGGGCCTTGGCCATATGGTCCTGCCCGCGCCGCAGATCGATGCGACGCGCGATTTCCTGATGGATGTGCTGGGCTTTGGCCTGTCGGACATTCTGGTCCACCGCCCGCTGCCGGACATGGCCCAGCGGATCGATTTCATGCACTGCGGCAACGGCCGCCATCACAGCCTGGCGCTGTTCGAAGGCGAAGTGCCGTCGGGCTGCGTCCACCTCATGTTCGAAGTGGCGAACATGGACGAAGTGGGCCGCGCCTATGACCGGATGCTGAAATCCGGCGCGCGGCTGATGGCCACGCTGGGCAAGCACACCAACGATCACATGACCAGTTTCTACCTGATGTCCCCCGGCGGCTTCGCGATTGAGTACGGCTGCGGCGGACGGACGATCGACTGGGATCACCACACCGTGTTCGAAAGCACCTCGGTCAGCCTGTGGGGCCACGATTTCAGCGTCGGCTTCGGCGCGGACGAGCAGGCCCAGCTGGCCGACGCGGCCTGACCATCATTCATATCGGGAGACAAGCGATGCCCCAGACCAACCCCGCCCCCACCGACCTGACCGCCCAGCTGATCGACCGCGCCCGCGCCATGATCCCCGCCCTGCGCGCCCGCGCCACGATTTGCGAGACCGAGTGCAAAGTCCACGCCGACACGATTCAGGACTTTCAGGACGCCGGGTTCTTCAAGATCCTCCAGCCCAAGCGCTATGGCGGGTATGAGCTGGACCCGCAGACATTCTATGCCGTGCAGATGGCCGTGGCCGAAGGCTGCATGTCCTCCGCCTGGGTGCTGGGTGTGGTCGCGGTGCACAACTGGCAGCTCGCGCTGTTCGATGCCCGCGCGCAGGAAGACGTCTGGGGTGCTGATCCGGCCACGCTGATCGCATCAAGCTATATGCCGCGCGCGCAAGTGACGCCGGTAGAGGGCGGCTATCGCGTGTCGGGTCGGTGGGGTTACTCATCGGGCGTCGATCACTGCGAATGGGCGTTTCTGGGCGGGCTGGTGCCCGATCCCGAAGGCGGCGCGCCCGATTATCGCACCTTCCTGATCCCGCGCAGCGACTTTGAAATCGACTATGTCTGGAACACGCTGGGCCTGCGCGGCACCGGCAGTCAGGACGTGGTGGTGAAGGACGCGTTCGTGCCTGCCTATCGCTCGCACCGCTCAAAAGACGGGTTCGCCGCCACCAGCCCCGGCCTCAAAGTCAACGACGCGCCGCTCTACAAGCTGCCGTTCGGCCAGATCTTCGTGCGGGCGGTGTCGTCCTCGTCGATCGGGGCGCTGCAAGGCGCGCTCAATGACTTTGCGGGCTATGCCGGCAACCGCGTCAGCAACAACGATTTCGCTAAGCTGGCCGACGATCCCGACGTCACGATCATCCTGTCAGACACCGCCTGCGCGATCGACGAGATGAAGACCACGCTGAACCGCAATTTCGATGCGCTGATGGCGGCCGCGCAGGCGGGTGCCGAGTTGAACCTCGAAGACCGGCTGCTCTATCGCCACCAGTCGGCGCAAGTCGTTGATCGCTGCGCGCAGCTGATCACGCGGATGTTCTATGCCAGCGGGGCGGACGGCATCTACCTTGACCGGCCGCTGGGGCGCACGTTCGTCGATATCCACTGCGGCCGCACCCACGTCGCCAACAGCTTTGCCAAGACCGGCCGCAACATGGGCGCGGTCATGCTCGGCAAGCCCAACGCCGATACCTTCATCTGACGCCAACGGGGAGAGAGACGATGGCTACCACAGCAGAATACGGGCTTGGCCCGCACACCTTCCCGCGCGGCTGGTTCATGATCGCGGCGTCCGACGACATCGCCGACAAGCCGGTACCGCTGCACTTCTTCGGGCGCGAATTCGTGGCCTATCGCGGCGAAAGCGGCCGGGTCTATCTGGTCGATGCCTATTGCCCGCACATGCGCATCCACATTGGCCGCAACACCACCAGCTACATCGTGAAGGACGGTGAGCAGATCCAGGGCGAATCCATCCGCTGCCCCGGCCACGGCTGGCGGTTTGGCCCGGATGGCATGGCCGACGACATCCCCTATTCCACCCACGGCATCCCCAAGGCCGCGTGCATCAAGACCTTCCCGGTTGAGGAACGCGCAGGCTGCATCTGGATGTGGCACGACGTCGAAGGCGGCGCGCCCGATTTCGATCTGCCCGCCTTTGCCGAATGGGACATGGAGGAACATGGCTGGGTCCGCTGGCGGCTCGATCACCTTGGCACCCTGCCGATCCACCCGCAGGAAATCCTCGACAACATGGCAGACGTTGCCCACTTCATCCCGGTTCACGGCAGCAAGGATATCGTCTGGTTCGAGAACGAGTTTCGGGATCACCTGATCTTCCAGCGGTTCGGCGCCGGGCACCGCACGCTGGTGTCAGACAGTGAGCACGACCTGCTGGTCACCGATACCTCTTACACCGGCCCCGGCATCCTGCTGTCGCGGATGGAAGGGCAGCACCCGTCTATCATCATGATCTGCAACACGCCGGTCGAGGACGGCGAAGTGCGGGTCTGGTATGCGCTGATGGTCAAAGTTTCCGATGCCCGCGCCGATGAGGCGGGCGTATCGATGGCCCGGTCCTATCAGGACGTTGCGCTTGATGCCTTCGCGCAGGATTTCGAAGTGTGGCAGCACAAGGAAGCCGCAATCAACATCATGCAGATCCCCGACGATGGCCCGTTCCACAAGGAACGCATCTGGTATCGCCAGTTCTACAACCCCCGCGACAAGGCAGCGGATTTCCACGGGCGCGTGAACGGCGTCCACACCTCCATCGACAAGCGGCCTGGCGCCAAGTCCAGGGCTGCGTGAGCAGGAGCACCAGCCATGACCAATCCCCATCCCGCCAATGACGCCCGCACCCCGCCTGTTGCCGTCTGGCAACTGCTTGAAAAGCTGCGCGGGCAAGACCTGACCGACTGGCGCGTTGCGCCGCTGGACGGCCGTCCATCCCCCGCCGAGCGCGGGATGGACATCGGCTTTCCGTTCGGCTGGTATGCGGTCGAACAGACCGACTTTGTCACCGCCGGACAGGTCAAGCCGCTGCGCTATTTCGGCAAGGATTTGGCGATCTGGCGCGGCGAAGACGGCGCGGTCCGCGTCACCGATGCCTGGTGCAAGCACCTTGGCGCGCACATGGGCCACGGCGGCAGGGTCCACGGCAACCTGCTGGAATGCCCGTTCCACGCCTGGCGCTATGACGGCGATGACGGCACGGTCAAGGACATCCCCTATGCCAAGGCGATCCCCCCGCAAGTCAAGCGCAAGTGCCTGCGGACCTGGCCGGTGAGCGAGGCGAACGGCTGGCTCTGGGTGTGGTATCACCCCGATCAGAACGTCGCGCCGATGTGGGAGGTCGTCGTTCACGACGAAGTCGGCGATCCGGAATGGTCGCCGTTCGACACCGTCGAATGGACGGTTCACGGATCGATCCAGAACATGGCCGAAAACGGCGTCGACGTAGCGCACTTCAAGTACATCCACGGCACGGCAGACGTTCCGCAGGCCGAACTGCGCTGGGGCGACTGGGGCCGCGGCGCGGACGTCAAGGCGCAGATGGGCACGCCGACCGGGATCGTCGATGGCCTGATCAGCTATGATACGATGGGTCCGGGGCAAAGCTGGGTGCGCTTCCGCGGGATTTCCGAAACGCTGCTGGTCGCCAGTCTGGTGCCGGTCGAGGAAGACGTCCTGCGGGTGCGTTATTGCTTCACCCAGCCCAAGGCGCAGGCCGAAGGCCCCGGTGCGGGTCTTGCCAAGGCCCTGATCCGCGACATCTGCAAGCAGCTGGATCAGGACAAGGTGATCTGGGACCGGATGCGGTATGAACCGAACCCGATCATCTGCGACGGCGACGGCCCGATCCCGCAGTTCCGCCAGTGGTACAGCCGTTATTACGCCAAGCCGGAAGGCGACACGAACCTGCGCGCAGTGGGCTGATCTCTTCACAGTCCGCCGACGCCGCAACGGCCCCCGGTCTGATGATCGGGGGCCGTTCTGCGGTGTGGCTGCTTGGGAAAAATCAACCGTCATGCTGACCTTGTTTCAGCATCCATCGCGCGGCACGCACCAACTGCGCAGGACGAGAAATGGACCCTGAACCAAGTTCAGGGTGACGAATTCTGCGAGCGGGTCGGTAGATCAGAGCGCCGGGTAATCGGTGTAGCCCCGCTCCTCACCGGTATAGAGCAAGCTGAAATCCGGCTTGGCCAGCGGTGCGCCAGCGGCGATCCGCTCCGCCAGATCGGGATTGGCGATGTAGGCACGGCCAAAGCTGACCGCCTCGGCCTGCCCCGCGTCCAGCAGTGCGCGGGCGCTGCCTGCTTTCAGATTGTTGTTGGCGATGATCGGTCCGCTGAAACTGGCCCGCACCAGCGCCAGCGTATCAAGGTCAGGCAGGCCCATGTCGACCACGTGGCAGAACGCCAGCCCCAGCGCATCCGCCGCTTTCACGAACGGACCAAACGTGACCGCCGGATCGGCCGGGTCCATCCCGTTGTAGGGATTGCCGGGCGAGATGCGAAAACCGACCCGGTCGGCGCCGATGGCACCAGCCAGTGCGCGCAGTGCCTCCAGCGGGAAACGGATGCGGTTCTCGGCGCTGCCGCCATAGGCATCGGTGCGCTGGTTGCTGGCGGGGTTGAGGAACTGGTTGATCAGGTAGCCGCTGGCGCAGTGCAGTTCCACCCCGTCCAGCCCGGCGGAGATGGCGTTGCGTGCTGCCTGGGTATATTCCTCCAGCAGCGCAGGGATTTCCTCTGCCGCGATCTCGCGCGGGGTGGCGGTCGGCACCGGCACGCCATCCGGCCCCGGAACCGGCGTCGGGCAGGCAATAGCTGACGGCGCAATTACGTCAGCGTCGAACCCGCGATTGGCCGGGACCACCACGCGCCCGCAGTGCATCAACTGCATTACGATCCGCCCGCCGCGCGTGTGGACCGCATCGGCGACGGCGCGCCAACCCTCGATCTGTTCCGCCGAATGAATACCCGGCGTGCGCCAATAACCCTTGCCCACTGGGCTGGGTTGAACCCCTTCGGTCACGATCAGTCCGGCACTGGCGCGCTGGGCATAATACTTTACCATCAGGTCGGTCGGCACATCGCCCGGTCCGGCGCGGTCGCGCGTCATCGGGGCCATGACGATGCGGTTGGCGAGATTGATGGCACCCAGCGTGACCGGTGAAAACAGGCTGTCAGACATTCGAGATTCGCTCCATCAATCGCGGATTGACCGGTGTTTGCGTTATCCTGTAAGCAAAAATCTACGCATATCAAGGAGAGGCAGAATGAATTACGGATTCGCTGGCAAAGTTGCGCTGGTAACCGGGGCCAGCGGCGGGATCGGCCGCGCCACGGCCGTGGCCTTTGCCGCATCGGGCGCTGCGGTCGTCGTATCCGATGTGAACGACGCAGGCGGTGAGGAAACCGTCGCGCTGATCACGGCGGCAGGCGGCAAGGCCGTGTACCAGCGCTGCAACGTGGCGGAATCCGGCAAAGTGAAGGCCCTCATTGCCCGCGCCGTCAGCGAATATGGCCGGCTTGATTTCGCGCACAACAACGCCGGCATCAACAACATGGGCGCCAACGAATACGACGACGACGTGTGGGACCGCGCCATTGCGATCAACCTGTCGGGCGTGATGTATTGCATGCGCGAGGAAGCCGAAGTCATGCTCAAGCAAGGCAAGGGCGCAATCGTCAACACCGCCTCGATCAACGGACTGGTCGGCAACGGCGCGCAGCCGGGCTACACCGCCACCAAGCACGGCGTGGTTGGCCTCACCCGCCACGGTGCGCTGCGCTGGGCGGCAGCGGGCATCCGCGTCAACGCGGTCTGCCCCGGCGTGATCGAAACCCCGATGACCGCGCCGCTGGTAGCCAACCCGGACATGCGCAAGATTCTGGACGGGATGACCCCGATGGGCCGAATGGGCAAGGCCGAGGAAATCGCGTCAGCGGTGCTGTGGCTGTGTTCGGATCAGGCCAGTTTCGTCACCGGCCACCCCTTGGTGATCGACGGCGGCGCGACGGCAGTGTGATCGACGGGTGCGGGCACCTCAGCCGAGGTGCCCCGCCACAAACTCAATCGCCGTCGTCAATCGACTTGTCGCGCTCGGTAATCCGCACGACACGGGCGTTGTATTTCATCGTCTTGACCGCGATCGACGTTTCCACGTGGTGGACGCCGGGGATGGCCAGGATCTGGTCAGACGTCAGCTCGATCAGCGCTTCCAGCGTATCGAACAGGCAGAACGCCAGGATATTGAAGCGCCCCATCGTGATCATCAGCGCATTGATCTGCGGGATGTCCGCAATCCGCGCGGCCACATCGCGGACATTTTCCACATTGGCCTGAATGCCGATGAACGCCATCTTCGACGTGTTGGACAGCCCGAAGCTGGTGATCGCGGTAAAGGCGATCAGCCCATCCTGTTGCAACCGCTTGATCCGGCCGCGCACCGTGCCTTCGGTCACCCCCAGATCGCCCGCGATCTTGCGGTTGGAGACGCGGGCGTCGCGCGCCAGCACTTCGATCAGCTGGCGATCAAGATCATCGAGTTGGGCGGCGATCATTGCGGGCTCCGGGCTTCAAGCGGGGCGACGTCGAACTTGTATTTCAGCACATCGACGGCGATGGCGGGCATCATTGATCGGATGCCGCGCACTTTGGAAAACTTGTCGAGCAGCAGGGTCGGCAAATCGCTGAAATCGCGCAGCACCACCAGCATATCGATATCATAGCGGCCCGTCACCAGATGGGCCGCGAACACTTCGGGAAACTCCGCCAGTTCCGCCGCCACTTCCGATGCCGGGCGGCCATCCACCTCGATCGCCAGTTCCATCAGCACGTTATAGCCATGCGCCGAAAAATCCGACACGGCGACCACGCGCAGCTTGTCGGCGTCTTCCATCCGCCGGATGCGGGTGGAAACGGTGGCCGCAGTCAGACCCAGGTTGTTGGCGATCTGCTGGTTGGTTGCGCGCCCGTTGGAGCGCAACTGCTCCACAATCGCCAGGTCGACATCATCGACCGAAAAATCATCGCTCATTTCCGCGATTAGTCCCTCATAGCTGAACGTGACAAGTGCCGCCCGCCCACGGCGCGGTCAATCGCAATTTCGTTCATTTGCCCACGACTCCTAACGCAAGTCGCGTGCTGAAACACGCAAATTGCGCCAGATAAGTGCAAGTTATCCGCCGTCACTGCGAATTACCGGCGCGGGCAGCGGCATCGGCAGGGGCATCGCCCGGTGCTATGTCAGAATTGACCCGCCGGGTGATGGAGCTGCAATCCGGCATGATCGAGCGGATCGAGGCTGCGAGTCCAACCGGATGGGCGATCCCGAAGCCGAGAAACGCTGGCGCATCGGTGTCTCGACTTCGCTCGACACGAACGGAGCGGCTGTCAGCCAATCTCTGCTCAGAGTTTTGGCCGCCGGTCCCACCACGGGGCGGCGCGTTCCAGTTGTCCGGCGAGGCGGTAAAGCGTCGCTTCATCCCCGAACCGGCCGGTGAACATCACCCCGATCGGCAAGCCGCTGGCGGACTGCGCGAGCGGGACGGACATGCTCGGCTGGCCGGTCATGTTGGCCATCTGGGTAAAGGGCGAAAACACCGCAGCCCGCTGGCCCCACTGCTGGAAATCGCAATCAGGCGTCAGGTTGATCCGCCCCAGCGGCAGCGGCGGCGCGGCCAGCGTGGGCGCGAGGATCACATCGTAGTTATGCATGAACTGCGCGACGTTGATCGCCAGCGTCTGCAAGGTGTTGTTGGCACGGGCAAAGTCCATCCCGCTGAAACTCTTGCCGACTTCGATGAAACCCAGCGAGATCGGCTCCAGCACATCCGGCCCCGGCGTGATCCCGGTCAGCTTCGCCCGGTCGGCAATATCGGCCGCGATGGATGCACCGATCAGCGCGAAGCTGGCCATGCCCACCGCGCCGACGTCCCATTGGGGCTGCGCTTCTTCCACATGGTGCCCCAAACTCTCGCACAGCTTCGCCGCCGCGAGCGTCGCCGCGCGGCATTCGGGATCGACCGGACTGCCCGACGGCGAATTGAGCATCAGCGCGATCCGCAGTTTGCCCGGATGCTTGCCAACTTGCGCCAGAAAGCCCTCCGCCGGAGCCTGCACGCCATAGCGCGATCCCGGTTCCGTCCCGTGAGTCACATCCATGATCGCGGCGTTATCGCGCACGCTCCAGCTGACGGCATGGTGCGCGGACAACCCGCCCCACCCTTCGGTCCGCAGCGGCCCCATAGGGATGCGGCCCCGGCTGGGCTTCATCCCGAACAGTCCGCAGCACGATGCCGGTATCCGGATTGAGCCGCCGCCATCGGTCGCGTGCGCCGCTGGCAGCACCCCCGCCGCAACCGCCGCCGCCGCCCCGCCGGACGATCCGCCCGCGATGTGCGCCGGGTTCCACGGGTTGCGGGTATCGCCGGTGAGCTTGTTTTCGGTCGTGCCGGTCAGGCCCAGTTCGGGCGTGGTGGTCTTGCCAAACACCACAAACCCGGCGCGCTCGATCCGCGTGACAAGTTCGGACGTCACGGTCGCCCGGTTGCCCTTGTAGAACCGGCTCCCGCCTTCACTCAGTTCCCCTGCGATGTGGGTATTGAGGTCCTTCAGCAGCCAAGGCACGCCGGTGAACGGCCCCTTGGGCAGACCGGCGGCAATCGCCTTGCGGGCATGGTCATAATGACGCTGCGCGATGAAGTTGAAACGCGGGTTCAGCGCCTCGGCCTTGGTAATCGCCGCTTCCAGCAGCTCGGTCGGCGAGACCTTGCGCTTCGCCACCAGCTGCGCCAGCCCCAGCGCATCATACTGCACCAGCACATCAGCCACCGGTTTGGCCGCAGCCGCGCCGGTCAGGCCCACTGCAGCCACGGCAGCGCCGCCTGCCACCACTTCGCGCCGGGTCACCACCGCCCCCTATTCCGCCGCTTCGGCGTAATAGCGCGCATAGAACTTGCGGAACTGCGGGATCGGTCCGTCGCCGTCGCAGATGATCGGGTTCGGCTCATACTTCTGCCGGTCCCAGACCACCTTGTCCTGATCGAACTGCTTGCAGATGTCGCGGATGATCGCCTTGGCCACCCCGGCGCGTTCGCCTTCGGCCTGCGATTTGGGCTGGGTGAAGCAGAACCGGGCGTGGACGTGGTCCAGTTCCACCGGCGTGATGCAGGCCACCAGCAGCGTTTCGGAAATGCCGGTAAAGCGCGTCCAGCTTTGCCCCGGCCCCATCGTGTCATAGCTGATGCAGCCATCAACCTCGCCCCACGGCGTGCCCATCCTGGCCCGCACATCGGCGCCCCGTCCCCAGTCGCCCCAGCGCAGTTCGCCCAGCGGCACGTTGGCGGTGCCGTGGATATAGCGGAAGTGCGCCACATCGACGCCGTTTTCGGCCATGTTCTGGATCGAACCCCAGACGTTCCATTCATAGACGTCGAAATCGGTCCAGTCGGGGTCTGAACATTCGGGCAAGTGCGCCACTTCGAACAGCGGGGCGACATCCTGCGGGTGATACCACGCCCAGATCCAGCGGTTTGCCTCGGTCACGTGCCAGGTGCGGGTGCACTTGCGCTTGACCTGCGGCGGGATCGCCTTGGCATAGGGAATGTCCTTCACAACCCCTTCGTCGCCGTCATAGCGCCAGGCATGGAACGGGCATTCCAGCAGGTTCCCATGAACCTTGCCGCCATGGCCCATATGCGCGCCCAGATGCTTGCAATAAGCGTCGAGCATCCGGACCTGCCCGTCCTCGCCCCGCCACATCGCCAGATCCTGCGAGAAATAGCGCAGCGGCTTGACCTCACCCACGGCCAGATCCTTGGACAGCGCGATAGGATACCAGCCGAACGGAATGCCGATATCGAGGTTGCGCTCCGCGATGCTGGCGCGACCTGTGACGTCGGCGAGACGCCAGTCGGTCAGGTCCTGACCGCGCAGCTTTTCAAGGATCTGCCAGACGGCGACAGGCGCGGTGCGGGCATCGGTTGCGGGGTTGGTCATCGGGTTGGCTCCGCTTTACAGCTTGAACAGCTTGGCTGCGTTGTCGCGCAGGAATTTCGGCCAGACGTCATCCTTGAACGGCACGTTTTCCATGTCGGACATGATCCGGTCGAGGCTGAGACCCATCGGGAAGTACCCGGCGTAGATGATCTTGTCCGCGCCGCGCGTGTTGGCGTAGTCGATGATCGCCTTGGGGTAGTGCTTGGGCGCGAAGGCGCTGGTCGAATAATAAAGGTTCGGCCATTTCAGCATCAGCTTCACCGCCAGTGCTTCCCACGGTTCCGCGCCGTGGCGCATCACGATCTTCAGGTCCGGGAAGAACCAGCAAACCTCGTCCAGATGCTCAACCTTCTGGGTTTCCATCGGAATGCGCGGCCCCGGAATGCCGACGTTGAGCAGGATCGGAATGTCCAGTTCGACCGCGCAGGCATAGAGCGGGAACATGTATTTATGGTTGATCGCCACTTGCGGCAGCGTGCCGCTGGGGAACACGCTGATCGCGGACAGGCCGACTTCGGCGTGGATCCGCTTGATCCGGCGCACTTCTTCCATGCCCTTGTTCGGATCGCACGGCAGATCGAAGAAGAACCGGTCGCCGTACAGTTCCTTGGCGCGGTAGGACGTCTCGTTCTCGTTCCAGCCGATCAGCGCCTTCTGGACATTGTGCTTGTCCATCTGCTCGACCGTCCACTTGATGTAGTCATCCTGCTGGCCGGTCTGCGGAATGTCCTTGAACATGTACTGCGCGGGCATCGCGAACTGCTGGAGCGTCTGCGCGTCCTTGATCAGCGGGCGGAACGGCGCGAACCATTCGGCGCGGTCCTCGGCATCCGGGATGCCCAGCATGCAGTCGATGATGCCGATGTCCTTGGGAAAGGTCATTTTATTGTACTCCGAAAAGGTGCGGCCACAGGGCGCGCAGCTTGATCTTGTCGACTTTGCCAAGGTGATTGCGCGGCAGGCTGTCGGGGCTGAAGGCGACGTGCGCCGGGGCCTTGTAGCGGGCGAGCCGTTCGCCGACCCACTGCTTGATCGCCGCTTCATCGGTGTCCTGAGCGACCGCGACCGCGACCAGCAGTTCCCCAAGACGCTCATCGGGGATGCCAAAGGCGGCACATTCGGTGATGCCGGGCACTTCGCCCATCACCCGCTCAACCTCGGCGCAATAGATGTTCTCGCCGCCGGAAATGACCATGTCCTTCACCCGGTCGACGATGAAGACATACCCTTCGGCATCGACGTAACCGACATCGCCGGTGCGCAGCCAGCCATCGGCAGTGAACGCGGCGGCGGTTTCTTCCGGGCGGTTCCAGTAACCTTGCATGACCATCGCCCCGCGCACCTGGATTTCACCACTGTCGCCAGTGCCCTGTACAGTTCCGTCAGGCGTCACGATTCGCACGTCGGCGAGTTGCAGCACCCGTCCGGCGGACGCGCGATTGCGGATGAAGTCCTCCCCCACCGCCTGCGCCACCGCGCCCGATGCTTCAGTCATGCCGTAACCAGTGCCCATCACCGCTTGCGGGCAGGCGCTCCGGATTTCATCCAGCAGGTTGACCGGCAGCGCCTGTCCGCCCGAGGCGATGTTGCGCAGCGTCGAAAGATCCGCGCCTTCCAGCCGCGCCTTGTGCAGGATATCCCACAGCATGGTCGGCACGGCGGAGAACTGGGTGATCTGTTCGGTCTGGATCAGCCGCACCGCATCATCCGCATCCCAGCGGCGCATGATCACGACCTTGGTGCCTGCGAACAACGGCGAGAGGAACGAGGAGCCCAGCCCCGAAACGTGGAACAATGGATAGACCAGCAAGGTGGCTTGCTGCGGCAGATTGGCCAGGATCGTTTCGACCGGAATGCCATGCGCGCGGGCCATGTTGTGCAGCACCATCACGCCGGTCAGCTGGGTCGCCATCAACCCGGTAATCAGGCTGCGATGGGTCAGCACCGCGCCCTTGACCCGGCCCGTCGTGCCGGAGGTAAACAGGATAGCGCAAGGGTCCAGCGGCTTCGCCAGCCCCGGATCGGGGACCAGCTCGCCCGCGCGGCGTTCAATCTCCTGACCCTCGAAGGGCTTGGTCAGATCGAGCATCCGACCGGTGTAGCCGCCTGCGCGGATCAGTTCGGCGCGCGCCGTGTCCGCCAGCACCAGCGCGGGCGTGACATCGCCGATCATTGCGACGAGTTCGTCTGGCGATCCCCGGCTGTTGAGCAGCGCAGCCACGCCGCCCGCCTTGATCGTGGCCATGAACGCCACCATCCATTCGGTCCGGTTGCGCATGCAGATCGCCACCCGGTCGCCGCGCCGGATGTGCAGCATGGGGACCAGTTGATCGCGCCAGGCAAACAGCTGCTCAAAACTCAGCCGCCGTTCCTGCCCGTCGGAGGAGAAATCGACCACGAACGTCTTGTCGCCGTGCCGCCGGGCGGATTCGATCATCAGGTTCAGATCGGGCGCGGCGTTGACGAACTGGCGCAAGCCGTCCCGCTCGGCAATCTCGAACGGGGTGCCCGGCGCGGTGACGGCGGCGAATACGGGATCGGTCTGGCTCATTGTGCTCCTGCCGTAACAGCCTTGGCCGCAACTTCCCTGGCCCGGCGATGGTCCGGCTTGCCTGCGGCCGAACGCTTGACCGCATCGGCACAGAGCAGCGCCACCCGGTCGGGCACGGTCGCCGCGACCGTCTCGAACAGGTCGGCCAGGTGATACTGGTGCGCCATTTCAGGTCCGCCCCCGTTGCTGGCGGGCACGTTGCGTTGCAGACATGCTCTCTCCCACTCGATTCGACGCGATGGTTCGCCGTTATTTCGAACCTGTCACAATATGCGGATTCCAGACAGTCAATTTTTACGCACAATTGCCTGCATGTCACCTACTTGGCCGAAAACGCATAACCCTTCGCTTCGCGGCGGTTGCAGAACAGATTATGCCATACGGCCCAGCGACGGACATCACCCCTGGCGATCGGGCAGGCGGCAACAGTCTGGCTTGCCCGTTCAAAGGAATTGCTATGTGGATTCCGCCGCACCGGCGATTAGGTGGGGCATTGAGTATAGAAGGCGGCCATGTCGAACACCCTGACCCATCTCCAGCGGCTGGAAGCCGAAGCGATCCACATCCTGCGCGAAGTCGTGGCCGAGGCCGAGCGTCCGGTCATGCTCTACTCCGTGGGCAAGGACAGCGCGGTGATGCTGCACCTGGCGCGCAAGGCGTTCTACCCCTCGCCCCCGCCCTTCCCGCTGCTGCATGTCGACACGACCTGGAAGTTTCAGGAAATGTACAAGCTGCGTGACCGGATGGCGCGCGAAAGCGGGATGGACCTGCTGGTCTATCAGAACCCCGAAGCCGCCGCGCGGGGCATCAACCCATTCGATCACGGCGCGCTCCACACGGACATGTGGAAGACCGAAGGGCTGAAGCAGGCGCTCGAAATGTATGGCTTCGACGCAGCCTTTGGCGGCGCCCGGCGTGACGAGGAAAAGAGCCGCGCCAAGGAACGCATTTTCAGCTTCCGCACCGCCAGCCACGGCTGGGATCCCAAGAACCAGCGGCCGGAACTGTGGAACCTGTACAACGCGAAGAAGCACAAGGGCGAGAGCATCCGCGTCTTCCCGATCAGCAACTGGACCGAACTGGACGTGTGGCAATACATCCAGCTCAACGACGTTCCCATCGTCCCGCTCTATTTCGCGGCCAGGCGCCCGACGGTGGTGCGCGATGGGATGCTGCTGATGGTCGATGATCGTCGCTTCCCGCTCCAGCCCGGCGAAGCGGTGGTCGAACGCTCGATCCGGTTCCGCACGCTGGGTTGCTATCCGCTGACCGGTGCGGTCGAGAGCACGGCGGCGACTCTCTCCGAAGTCATTCAGGAAACGCTGCTGACCACCACCAGCGAACGGCAGGGCCGCGCGATCGACAAGGACGCGGGCGGCGCGGGCATGGAAGTGAAGAAGCAGCAGGGGTATTTCTGATGACCGATACTTCCGTCTATCAGACCGAAGCCCTGATCGCCGAGGACATCGACGCCTATCTCGACAAGCACCAGCACAAGTCGATGCTGCGGTTCATCACCTGCGGCAGCGTGGACGATGGCAAGTCCACCCTGATCGGACGGCTGCTCTATGACAGCAAGATGATCTTCGAAGATCAACTGGCCGCGCTGGAAACCGACAGCAAAAAACAAGGTACGCAAGGGCAGGAAATCGACTTTGCGCTGCTGGTCGATGGACTGGCGGCAGAGCGCGAACAGGGCATCACGATCGACGTCGCATATCGCTTTTTCGGCACCGAAAAGCGCAAGTTCATCGTCGCGGATTGTCCGGGGCATGAACAATACACCCGCAACATGGTGACCGGGGCGTCCACGGCCGATCTGGCGGTGATCCTGATCGACGCACGCAAGGGCGTGCTGACCCAGACCCGCCGCCACAGCTTCCTGTGCCACCGGATCGGCATCCGCCACATCGTGCTGGCGGTCAACAAGATGGACCTGGTGGGTTACGATCAGTCGGTGTTCGACCGGATCGTTGCCGATTACCGCGCCTTTGCCGACAGCATCGGGATCACTGAATTCACGGCGCTGCCAATTTCGGGGTTCAAGGGCGACAATATCACCGCGCTCTCGGCCAACACCCCGTGGTTCACCGGCCCGGCGCTCGTCGAGCATCTGGAATCGGTCGAGCTGGATACCACCGCCGCCGCAGCCGCGCCGCTGCGGATGCCGGTGCAGTGGGTCAATCGCCCGAACCTCGATTTCCGGGGCTTTTCGGGTCTGATCGCCAGCGGCACCGTGCGCCCCGGCGATGCGGTGCGCGTGCTGCCGTCGGGCAAGACCAGCACCGTCACGCGGATCGTCACGCTGGACGGTGATCTGGATGAAGCCGTTGCCGGACAATCGGTTACGCTGTGTTTCGCCGATGAAATCGACTGTTCGCGCGGCGATGTGATTGCCGCCGCCGATGCCCCGCCCGAAGTCGCCGACCAGTTCGAAAGCACGCTGGTCTGGCTGGATGACGATGCCTTGCTGGTAGGCCGGTCTTACTGGTTGAAGCTGGGCACGCAGACCGTTTCGGTGACGGTGGCAGCGCCCAAATACACGATCAACGTCAACACGATGGAGCGGCTGGCAGCCAAGACGCTGGACCTCAACGCCATCGGGGTGGCTGAAATCACCACCGACAAGCCGCTGGTGTTCGATGCCTACACCACCAACCGGACGCTGGGCGGGTTCATCCTGATCGACAAGCTGTCCAACCGCACGGTCGGCGCCGGAATGCTGCACTTCAGCCTGCGCCGCGCGCAGAATGTCCACTGGCAGGCGCTCGACGTCACCCGCGCCGCGCATGCCGCGCTGAAGCACCAGCAGCCCGCCGTGCTGTGGTTCACCGGGCTGTCGGGATCGGGCAAGTCGACCATCGCCAACATGGTCGAAAAGCGGCTCCATGCACTGGGCCACCACACCTTCCTGCTCGACGGCGACAATGTCCGCCACGGGCTCAACAAGGATCTGGGCTTTACCGAGTCCGACCGGATCGAGAATATCCGCCGCGTCGGTGAAGTGGCAAAGCTGATGACCGATGCCGGGCTGATCGTGCTGACCGCGTTCATCAGCCCGTTCGCGGCGGAACGCGACATGATCCGGTCGATGCTGCCCGGCGGCGAATTTATCGAGATTTTCGTCGATACCCCGCTGGAAGTGGCGGAGGCGCGCGATGTGAAAGGCCTCTACAAGAAGGCCCGCAGCGGGAGCCTCAAGAACTTCACCGGGATCGACAGCCCTTATGAAGCGCCGGAAAATCCCGAAATCCGGGTCGACACCACGCGCGAAACCCCCGAAGAAGCGGCGACACGGATCGTCGATCTGATCACCGGGAATCGCAACGAAACATGGATGCCGACCATATGACCGACGCGCAGCTGGCTGCCCACCTGGCCGATGTGGCCGGGCAGCTGCTGCTGGAAGTGCGCGCCGCCGGGCTGCTCCCCGCCAGGGCGCTGGGCAAGACCGGGGACGCCACCGCGAACCAGTTCCTGTGCCACGCGCTGCGCGAATTGCGGCCCGACGACGGCCTGCTGTCCGAAGAGGAAAAGGACAACTTCGACCGGCTGAGCTTTTCGCGCGTGTGGATTGTCGACCCGGTCGACGGCACCCGCGAATATGGCGAGGAGCGGACCGACTGGGCCGTCCACGTGGCGCTCGCCATCGATGGCCGCCCGGTTCACGGCGCGGTCGCCTTGCCGGGCTCTGCGGTAATGCTGCGGAGCGACCAGCCGCAGCCTGTTCCGCCCGCGCCAGAGCGGCTGCGGATGGTCGTCAGCCGCACGCGCCCTGCTGCCGAAGCCATGCAGGTGGCCGCCGCGCTCGACGCCGAAGTGATCCCGATGGGCAGCGCCGGGGCGAAAGCAATGGCGGTCGTGCTGGGGCAGGCCGACATCTACCTCCACACCGGCGGCCAGTTCGAATGGGACAGCTGCGCCCCCGCCGCCGTCGCGCTGGCGCACGGCCTGCACGTCAGCCGGGTCGACGGCAGCCCGCTGGTCTACAACCAGCCCGATACCTACATGCCCGATCTGCTGATCTGCCGCCCGCAGCACGCGCAACTGGTGCTCGATATTCTGGCGGGCGACTGAGCCATGACCGGATCGCCCCCGGACGCAACCGCCGATCCCCGCTTTTCCGATCTGCTGGCGCGCCTTTACCGCGGCATCGACGCGCCGCAGCCGTGGGAAAGCTTTCTGGAAGCGCTCGCGGAGTGGCTGGACGCGACGTTCGCCACACTGATCATCGCCTCGCCGGGGCGCGGCCTTCCGGGTACGTTCATCACGCCGGGGGCCGATCCGGACCATGCGCGGCTCTATCTGGGGCAATACTTCAACGACGACCCGTTCCAGAACCTGCCCGAAGGTCGGGTCATCTCGTTCGGCGAATTCATTGCGGGCAAGCCACCGGGCGAGCACGCCGCCTACCGCGAATACCTGGTGCTGGCAGGGGGCGAGCAAGTGCTCGCCGTGGACTTGCGCTTTGGCGGCCAGTTCGAGGCCCGCTTTCGCATCACCCGGCTGGCCGACCGGCCCGACTTCTCGGCACGTGAGCGCACCCGGTTTCAACAACTGGTCCCGCATTTGCGGATCGCGGTCGGCCTGTATGAAAAGCTGCAATTCGCCAGTGCCCAGCACGCCGTGTTCCGCAGTGCGACCGAGGGGCTGGGCCTCGCCCTGCTGGTGCTGGATCGGCAGGGCCGGATCGTCAGCAGCAACCTGCTGGCCGAACGGATCATGGCCGAAGGCGAAGGCATTCGCCGCGCGGGCGATGCCGTGCGGTTTGATGCCACGGTGCTGAAACGCAAGGTCGATGACCTGCTGGCCAGCGGCAGCGAGACCGGCAGCGTTACGCGCTTTCGCATCCCCCGCGCCGAGCATGGCGATCTGGTCGCCACCGCCCGCGCGATCGACCTGCCTGCGATCCATTCCGGCACCGGCGCGCTGGCGCTGTTCCTGGCCCGGCCGGACAATGACCGCGTGCTCGATCCCGCCGCGATCCGCGACCTGCTGGGCGTGACCCCGGCAGAAGCGAGGCTCTGCGCGGAACTGGCCCACGGCCATTCCCTGGTCGAAGCCGCGCGCCTGCTGGGCATCGCGCACAACACCGCCAAGGCGCAGTTGCGCTCCGTCTTCGCCAAAACGCAGGTTCACCGCCAGTCGCAGCTGATGAACCTGCTCGGCGCGCTGTCGGGTTAGGCGATCAGCGCATAATCTTCCATGACTGGCGCGGCCATCGCATCGGCGAAGGCGTCATAGCTCCACGGCCAGGTGGCGGGCACGCCTTCATTGTCCAGATACCAGCTGGTGCAACCCGATCCGAAGATCGTTTTCTTCGCTGCCGCGACCCGCCGGGTTTCGTAATCATCAAACGCCGCCTGTGTCGGCACCACGCTCCGCGCATGGCCGCTGCGCAGCTGTTCGATCAGCTGATCGATATAAGTCCACTGCCGCTCGGCAATGTCGATCAGCGAGAAATTGCCGACCGGGCCGGTCGGGCCGTTGAGCATGAAAAAGTTCGGAAAACCGGGCAGCGTGACCGCCAGATAGGCCGTCGGGCGACGTTCCCACACATGGTCGAGCGATATTCCGCCCGCCCCCAGCACCGTGGTCGGGCGAATGAACCGGTCGGCTTGAAAGCCGGTCGCCAGGATCAGCGTATCGAGTTCGTGGAACGTGCCGTCCTGCATCCGCACCCCGGTCGGCTCGATCCGCTCGATCCGCCCGGTTTCGACAAAGACCGCCGGGTGCTGCACTTCCTCGTAATAGCACCACGAATAGATCAGCCGCTTGCACGCTGCGCGATAGTTCGGGCGCAGCTTCTCGCGCAGTTCCGGATCGGGGATGCTGTTTTCCAGGTTCTGGCGGCAGACTTCCTCGATCTCGTGCATCTCCGGGCCTTCGATATCGGTAACGCCGTCGGTGAACCGCTTGATCGCGCCGATGTATTCCTCGTTATAGCGGATCGCATCCATCAGTTCCGGATTGCTGCGGAATGCCGCGCGCTCCTCATCGGTGTATTCGAACTGCGGCACGGGCATGACCCACTGCGGGCTGCGCTGGAAATGGACCAGCTTGTCGACCTGCTTGTTGATCGCGGTAACGATCTGGATGCCGGTCGATCCGCAGCCGATCAGGCCCACTTTGGCGCCATCGATCTGTGCGCTGTCATCCCACCGGGCGGTGTGGAACGCCTTGCCCGCGAACGTATCCAGCCCCGGAATATCCGGCATCTTGGGATGGTGCAGCACGCCCGATGCGGCGATCACGACATCGGCTTCCACCGTTTCGCCATTCGCCAGCCCCAGCGTCCAGACCTGCCGGGCATCATCGAATACGGTGGACACGACCTCGCAGCCAAACCGGATCGACGGCAGGATGCCGTACTTGTCCGCGACATATTCGAAATAGCCCTGCACTTCGCTGCCCGTGGCGTAATAATTACGCCATTCGGCATAAGGTTCGAACGAGTAGGTATAGGCATGGGCCGGCACATCGCAGGTCAGGCCCGGATAGCGGTTTTCGCGCCAGGTCCCGCCGATCTTCGCGGCCTTTTCATAGACGGTGAACTGCTCGCCCCGCTCCTTCAGCTTGATCGCGGCCAGAACGCCGGCCATCCCCGCGCCGATGATCGCGTATCGCAGTGCCTTGGGTGTGCTGGTCATGAACGGGTTCCTCTGCCGATTGTTTGTTGGAGCATGGCATATGGGTCCGAACCTGCGCCAACATCACCCATTAGGGTTATGTTCAATCCTGGACCGTCTGGCACAGTCCGCTCAAAGAACAACGAGCGTGGGAGACAGTGATGACAACGGACTTTCCGACAGGCGCCTGCGTGGTGTTCGGGGGCAGCGGCGGAATCGGTCAGGGCGTGGCGCTGGAATTCGGCCGCGCGGGCAGCGCTGTGGCGATCTGCTATCGCTCCAAGCAGGACGTCGCCGAACGCACCGCCGACGCGATCCGCGCGCTGGGGGTCAAAGCCTCAACCCATCAGGTCGATGTGCGTGAGCGGGCGGGCGTGGACGCTGCAATCGCCGCGATTGCTGCGCAGCATGGCCGGATTCACTCGATGGTCTGGGGCGCTGGGCCGCTGGTCGCGCAGACCCCGCTGGCGGAGTGGAGCGAGGACCAGTTTCGGGGTGCGATGGAGGTCGAGGTATTCGGCTTTTACAACGCCACCCGCGCGCTGATCCCGCATATGCGCGCCCACGGTGGGGGCAGCTTCGTGCATCTGGGGTCCGCCGGGCATGACTGGTTCCCCAAGCTGGATGGACTGTCGGTGGTCCCCAAGGCGGCCAACGAAGCCCTGATCAAGGGCATCGCCAAGGAAGAGGGCGAGCACAACATCCGCGCCAATTCGGTGCTGGTCGGAGTGATCGATGCGGGGATGTTCCATGAACTGTCCGCGCAAGGCGTGTTCGATGACCAGTGGGTGCAGGAAACCCACAAGCTGCTGTGCCTGCGCCGCTGGGGCCAGGCGGCGGACATCGGCGCGGCGGCGGTGTTCTTTGCATCGGCCAAGGCCAATTACGTGACCGGACAGACGATTTCGGTGTCGGGCGGCTTCGGTGTCTGACACGCTCGGCCCCGCTCCGCTGGACCTTGCCGAAGCGCTCGACCGGCTGGCGCTGCAAAAGCTGGCTTGGACTTATTGCCACGCGATTGACCGGCAGGATCTGGCGCTGGTCCGCAGCCTTTATCACGATGACGCCGTGGACGATCACAGCCCGATGTTCATTGGCTCGCCCGATGAATATGTGGCGTGGCTGCCCGCGATGCTGGCCAACTGGGCGCTGACATCGCACACGATCAGCACCATGCATTTCCTGATCGCGGGCGATCTGGCCGAGGGCGAACTGGCCACCACCGCCTATCACCGCACCGCCGATGGCCTGCGGGAAATCATCGCCCACGGCCGTTATCTGGACCAATACCGCAAGGCGGACGGCGTCTGGAAATTCCAACGCCGCTCGCTCGTGCTGGATTGGTTCGAGGACCGCGCCGTGCAGCGCAGCGCCGGGCCGTCAATTGATCAGGGCGTGGCGACCGGCCAGCCCAGCGGGCTCGACCCGCTCTATTCCCGCTTGCCGCTGTTCGCGGCGGACCGGCAGCGGCGGCAAGCGCGCCAGTAAGTGGCCGAATGTGTGCCGCCCGGCCCGGACTGCCGATTGCACGCGCCCGCCCCAGATGCTTAGTCATTTGCGCGCCCCGCTGGCAACGGCCCGCGCGGCAAGGGAAGGAGCGCTAGCGGACATGAACGGGCGGCACCGCGTCCTTTATGCGGGATCCCGGCTCCACACTCCGGTGCTGGAGCGTCTGGCCCCTGCCCGCGCCGCTGGCTTCACCGCCCTGTCGATCTGGCCCAGCGATGCGCGCGGGGCTGACCTGGCCGAACTACGCGCAGCGATCGACGCTGCCGGGCTGACGGTGACCGACGTGGAACTGGTCGGTAACTGGCTGCCTGCTCATGCCGCTGTTCCGGATGGCCCATGGCGCGCGATCAAATGGCAGACGGCGGCGCACGTGCTGCCGATTGCAGCGGCGCTGGGGGCGCAGTGCGTATCGGTGGCGGAACTGTTCGCCGTGCCGTTCGATGGTCCGGATTTCGCCTGCCATTTCCGCGAACTGTGCCGCGCTGCTGCTGATCACGGCCTGTCGGTTGCATTGGAATTCGTGCCGACGGGCGGCGTGCGCTCGCTGTCCGAGGCATGGGAAGTGATCGAGCGGGCTGACTGCCTCAACGGCGGTCTGATGGTCGACAGCTGGCATTTCCTGCGCAGCGGATCGTCGCTGGATCAACTGGCCGGTATCCCCGGTGACCGGATTCTGTCAGTCCAGCTGTCCGATGCCCCCGCCGTCCCGGATGCCGATCTGGCAAAGGAAATGACCAACCGTCTGCTGCCCGGCGAAGGTGCGGTCGATTGGCCCGCCTTCATGCAGGCGCTGGCCGCCACCGGCACGTTTTGCCCCATCGGGGTCGAGGCGTTCAACGCCGAGCTTGATGCCCAAACCACCGGCTTTGCCATGCAGGCCTGCGCCGACGCGCTCGATGCCTGCCTGGCCCTTACCGACCTGACGATGGAACCCCTGCGATGACCTCGAACCGCTATCCCCACCTGCTCTCCCCCGGCAAGATCGGCACGCTGGAACTCAAGAACCGCATCGCCGTGACCGCGATGGGGGTCAGCCTTTCGGAAGACGACGGCACCGTCGGCGAACAGCTGATCGCCTATCACGAGGAACAGGCGCGCGGCGGTGCCGGGCTGATCATTTGCGGGGTGGCCGGGGTTGCCTGGCCGGTGGGTCAGGTCGCATGGCAGCAGACCGCGATTTCGGATGACAAGTTCATTCCCGGCCTGAAGAGCCTGACCGAGCGGGTCCATGCCCACGGCGCGAAAATCGCAATCCAACTGCACCACGGCGGTCTGGTGGCGGGCTATTCGCACGCGCGATATGGCCACCCGCTGTGGGCACCGGGCTATCCCCCCGCCCCCAAGGGCAACTTTACCGAGCATTTCCTGATCGAGGAAATGGCCGGGTTCGCCAACATGAAGCCGCCCGAAATCAAGGTGCTGGAACAGGCCGACATCGATCTGGTCGTCGCCCAGTTCGGCGCGGGCGCGCGCCGGGCGAAGCAAGCCGGGTTCGACGGAGTGGAGGTCCACGCCGGGCATGGCTATCTGCTCTCCAGCTTCATTTCGCCCTACACCAACCAGCGCACCGACCTGTATGGCGGATCGCTGGAAAACCGGCTGCGGCTGCTGCTGGAAGTGCTGGCGGCGGTCCGCGCCGAAGTGGGGGCGGATTACCCGGTCTGGGTAAAGCTGGACTCGCGCGAAGTCGGCAAGGACGGCATCACGATTGAGGATGGCAAGGCGGCGGCCCGGCTGGTCGAAGCCGCCGGGGCCGACGCGATCACCGTCACCGCCTATCACGAAACCGGCAAGGGCGCGCTCCATTCGGAATCGCACACCCCGCACGTGGAAAGCTTCAACATGTCCGCCACCGCCGAAATGCGCAGCGCGGTGAGCATCCCGGTGATCGGATCAGGCCGGGTCGAACCCGAAGTGGCCGACCGCTCCATCGGCGCTGGTGAGCTTGATTTCGTGGCGATGGGCCGCAAGCTGCTGGCCGATCCGGCGCTGCCCAACAAGCTGCTGGCGGGCAATCCGGACAAGGTCCGGCCCTGCGTCTATTGCTACACCTGCATCAGCGCGATCTACATGGGCGGCGGGGCGCGCTGCGCGGTCAATCCGGACTTGTCGTTCGAACATGAACCGGCCGAATTGGCGGCATCTGCGCCCAAGCACGTGGCCGTCATCGGCGGCGGCCCCGGCGGCATGGAAAGCGCGCGCCGCCTCGCCGCGCTGGGCCACAAGGTGACGCTGATCGAACAGGGCGACCGGCTGGGCGGTACGCTGCGCTTTGCCAGCCTGGCTTACCCGGCCAACGAACGCCTGCTCGACTGGCTGCGGCTGGAAGTAACCGAAGCCGCCGTCGACGTGCGCCTGTCCACCACTGCCACGCCCGACTTGCTGCGCGGTTTGAACGTGGATGAAGTGATCGTGGCAACCGGCGCAATCCGGGGTATGCCCGAAATCCCCGGCGGCGATCTGCCGCACGTCTTTTCGGGCGATGACATGCGCCGGATGATGCTGGGCGAAAGTTCCGAGGAACTGAAGCGCAAGACCGGCCTGTTCACGCGGCTGGCGACCAAGGTTGGCGCGGCGACCGGGGCCACGGCCAACCTCGCGCTGGTGCGCAAGGCGACCCACGCGTGGATGCCGCTGGGCGACAACATCGCGATCATCGGCGGCGAACTGGTCGGCATCGAACTCGCCGAATTCCTCGCCGAACGCGGCCGCAAGGTGACCGTGATCGAGGAATCCCCGCGCCTGGGCAAGGGCCTCACGCTGGTGCGGCGGATGCGCATCCTGACCGAACTGGCCGAACACGGGGTCGCCCTGCACGGCGGGGCCAGCGCGGTGACGATTGGGGCGAAGACGGTTACCTTCACCGACATGCAGGGCACTGCGCAGACTGTGCCGGCGGACAACGTGATTGTCGCCAAGGGCGCGGAAGGCGATCTGACACTGGCCGACAATCTGAAAACCGCCGGCTTCACCGTTTACCCAATCGGTGACGCCACCGGGGTCGGTTACATTGAAGGCGCGATGCACGGTGCGCGGGCTGCCGTGCGGGCGATTGCAGGGGTGGCGGGCTGAGCGCGGCCTCCAACCCCAAGCGCCAACACCACGTCCGCGACTAAACGCGCCCTATCCGCGCAGTTCGGTTTTCAGCACTTTGCCGCTGGCGTTGCGGGGCAGGTCGTCGACCAGCACAAAGCTGCGCGGCACCTTGTAGTTGGCCATGTTCTCGCGGCTCCACCCGATTAGTTCGGCCTCGGTCACACGCGCGCCGGGGCGCTGTACGACATAGGCCTTGCCGACTTCGCCCATCCGCTCGTCCGCCACGCCCACCACGGCAACCATCGCAATGGCCGGATGAACTGCCAGCAGCTTTTCAACTTCCGCCGGATAGACGTTGAAGCCGCCCGAAATATAGAGGTCCTTCATGCGGTCGGTGATCCGCACATAGCCAGCCTCGTCCATCGTCCCGACATCGCCGGTGTGCAGCCAGCCGTCGGCGTCGATCGCCTCGGCCGTGGCTTCGGGATCATCGAGGTAGCCCAGCATCACCCCCTGCCCGCGCACCAGAATCTCGCCGGTCTCGCCGCGCGGCACTTCATCGCCCGCCGCATCGGCAATGATCACTTCGTTGCCGGGAATCGCCGCGCCGCAAGTCTGCGCGATCAGGTCCACCGGGTCGCCGGGGCGGCAGCCGGTGATGTTGACGCATTCGGTCATGCCATAGGCGGTGATGATGTCGCGGATGCCCAGTTCGCTGCGGATGCGTTCGACCAGCACCGGCGGAACCGTCGCCGCGCCGGTCGTCCCGCCGCGCAGCGACGCGGTATCGAACGCGGCCTTTTCCAGCTCGCTCAGCAGCATCTGGAAAACCGTGGGCGGTCCGGGAAAGAAGTTGATCTTCTCCCGCTCGATCAGGTCAATCGCCTGATGCACATCGAACTGCGCCATCGGCACCGCGACCGCGCCGGACAACAGGCAGGCCACCCAGCCCACTTTCAGCCCGAACGAATGGAAAAACGGATTGGCGATCAGGTAGCGTTCGCCAAATGCCAGCCCCGTGTTGCCGATCCACACCGCGCATTGCGGCAGGACGCGGCCGTGCGTCATCAGCACGCCCTTGGGGCTGCCGGTGGTGCCGCTGGTGAACAGGATATCGCTGATCGTGTCGGCATCGATTGCCGCCAACGCCGCATCCACCGCCGGATCGGACGCGCCTTTGCCGCTGGTCAGGAACGCGTCAAACTCGCCGTCCAGCATCACCGTTTCGCGCAAGTCCGGCAGATCCTCATCCGCCAGCAGCGTGCGGTAATCGATCCCCAGAAAGTCGTTCACGGTGAACAGCAGCCGCGCCTGGGTACGGCGCAGGATGTCCCCCGCCTCGCGCCCTTTCAGGCGGGTGTTGAGCGTGACCACCGCCGCGCCAACGCTCATCGCCGCCAGCGCCGCGACGATCCATTCGCGGCGGTTCGGCGCCCAGATCGCCACCCGGTCCCCCGGACCGACCCCGCGCGCCAGCAGCGCAGAGGCCCCGGCGCGCGACCGGCCCCACAGCTCGGCAAAGGTCCAGGTCACCGCGCCCTCAATCACCGCCGGAGCATCGGGCCAGGTCCGCGCGGCGGCCTCGGCAGCGTGAGGGATCGTGGCGGGCAGCGGACTGAGCATCAGGCGACCTCGAACAGACCGGCCGCGCCGATGCCGCCGCCCGGATAGACATCATCCACGCGGGCCGGATCGATCCCGGCGCGGTCCAGCGCGGCATCGATGACATGCACCGACAGCACGCGCCCCTCGGTATCGTTGAACGCCCCGCGACAGGCTTTGCCAATGGCGGTGCGGGCGGCGGAAGCGATGGCGGCGTCGCGCATGGTCTGGGTCCTTGTCCTCAACCGGCAATCATGTTGCCGGGACCGAAATAGGCCTTCATTTCCCTGACCTTGCCGTTCCCGTCGAAGGCGAAAGTATCGATCACGTGGATTTCCATGTCCTTGCCATCGAAGTGCAGCAGCACGTGGAACGCAAAAGCGGCGTGATCGGTTGCCACGCGCACTGGCCCATCCAGCACGAGCTTCGCGCCGGTCGCCATCGAGGCCTGATAAAATTCGCGGATCGCCGCCCGCCCCACTTTCGGCGGGGTGCCGATCGGGTCCTCGACCACGGCATCTTCGGCAAAGATCGCCACGGCCTGTTCCGGATCGCCCGCCGCAAAGGCGGCGACATAGGCGTGGACGGCGGCTTCCATCTGTTCAGGTGTTGGCATGGTCATCCTTCCGGAAAATAGCGGCTGATGGTGTCGACCACGCAGGCCGGCTTATCACCGCCCTCGATCTCCACGGTGACGCGCACGACCGACTGGATCGCACCCTTCACTTCCTCGACGCTCACGATCTCGCCCACTCCGCGAATGCGGCTGCCGACCTTGACCGGGCTGAGGAACCGCAACCGATCCGCGCCGACGTTCACCGCGTGGGAGAACCCACGCACTTCGATCAGGTCGGGCAGGAAGAAATTGACCAGGCTCATGGTCAGGTAGCCGTGGGCGATGGTGCCGCCGAACGGGCCATCCTTGGCGCGGTCAACGTCAACGTGGATCCACTGGTGATCGCCGGTCACTTCGGCAAAGCCGTTGACCCGGTCCTGCTCAATGGTGAGCCACTCCGTGGCCCCAAGGGCCGTGCCCTCTTGCCCGATCAGGTCGCGGGGGGAAGCAAAGATCTTGGTCATGGTCAGGCCCGCTGGCTGGAAACCGACAGCACTTCGCCGGTCATGTAGGACGACAGGTCTGACGCAAGGAACAGCATCACATTGGCGACTTCCCAGACTTCGGCAGGCCGCCCGAAGGCCTCCTTGGCCGACAGTTCGGCCAGCAGATCGTCGGTCGTCACCTTGGCCAGAAACGCGTGCATCGCAATCGACGGGGCAACCGCGTTGATCCGCACGTTGTGTTCTGCCGCCTCGACCGCCGAACAGCGGGTAAAGGCCATCACGCCAGCCTTGGCAGCGGCATAATGCGCCTGCCCCTTTTGCGCGCGCCAGCCCAGCACGGAGGCGTTGTTGACCACCACGCCGGACTTGCGCTGATACATCGCGGGCAGGAACGCACGGCTCATCCGGAACACGCTGTTGAGCGTGACGTCGAGCACGCGGAACCACTGATCGTCGGTCATGTCGACCACATCGACTTCGCCGCCAAGGCCCGCGTTGTTGATCAGCACATCGACATGGCCCAGCTGCGCCAGCGCACCGGCATGGAGCGCGTCGACCTGATCCTGACTGGTCACATCGCACACGACCGTCGCGGGACGCTGGCCGCATTCAGCCGCGATCCGGTCCGCCGCTTCGCCCAGACGGCGTTCGTGAAAATCGCTCATCAAGACGGTCGCACCTTCTTCCACCGCGCGTTTGGCGGCGGAAAAGCCAATGCCGGTGCCGGCAGCGGCGGTCACCACCACGGTCTTGCCGGTCAGCAGATTGCGGCCCTGCGGATAAGCCGGGATCGGGGCGGCCATCAGACGTCTCCTCTGGGTTCGCGCGGCATACCCAGCCCGCGTTCGGCAATCAGGTTGCGCTGAATCTGGTTGGTCCCGCCGTAAATCGTGTCGGCGCGGCTGTAGAGGAACAGGTTGGGCAGCGTGTCCCATTCATACTCTGCGCCATCGGCCACTTCCCCGGCCTGCCCCAGCACGTCCATTGCCAGTTCGCCCAAGGCGCGCCGCCAGCTGGCCCACTGGATCTTGTAGGTCAGCGCCGCCCCGTCGATCTTCGAATGATCGGTCTGCGACAGCATCCTGAGGGCACCATAGCGCATCAGGTTGAGGCCGATTTCGGCCTTCGCAATGCGCTGCCGGATCAGCGGGTCGCTGGCCGCGCCATTGGCCTTCGCCGCAGCGATAATCTCATCCAGTTCGTTGCGGAAGCCCATCTGCTGGCCGAGCGTCGAGACGCCGCGTTCGAACGCCAGCAGGCCCATCGCGATCTTCCACCCCTCACCCGGCGCGCCAATCAGGCTGTCCGCCGGGCAGCGCGCGTCGGTGAAGAAGGTTTCGTTGAATTCGGCATCGCCGTTGATCTGCGTGATCCCGCGGATCTCGATCCCCGGCTGGTCGATTTCCATCATCAGGAAGGTCAGGCCCTTCGGCCCCTTCGAACCCTCCTCGCTGCGGGAAACAACGAAAATCCAGTCGGAAATATGCGCCAGACTGGTCCAGATCTTCTGGCCGTTAACGATCCATTCCTCTTGGCCACTCACCACCTCAAGCCGCGCCTTGGTGCGGACCGAGGCCAGGTCGGACCCGGCGCCGGGTTCGGAAAAGCCCTGACAGAAAATCGTCTTGCCCGCCGCGATATCGGGCAGGAAGCGCTGCTTCTGCGCGTCGGTGCCAAACGCCAGAATGGTCGGCCCGGCCAGCTCGATGCCAATGTGGTTGACCCGGCCCGGAACCCCGGCGCGGGCGTATTCCTCGGCAAAGATCACCTGATGGGCCAGGCTGGCATTGCGGCCGCCCCATTCCTCAGGCCAGCCGATGCACGACCACTTGTGCGCGGCCAGCTGCTGTTCCCATTCCTTGCGGCGTTCGGGACTGGCGGTCAGCTTGGTGATGCCCTTGATGTCCCTGAACTCGCCCGCCATCTGGCCGTTCAGCCAGTCGGCGCATTCGGCCCGGAACAGCTCGTCCGCGCGTGAAAAGCCCAGCTTCATGCCGCGTCTCCCAGGATCATGCTGGCAATCCGTTCGCGGTGCCAGTTCCCGCTCCCCAGCATCGACTGGAGCGCGCGGGCGCGTTTGAAATAGAGGTGGGCGTCGTGTTCCCAGGTAAAGCCGATCCCACCGTGCAGCTGGATCATGTTGCCCGCGCACATGAAGTAGGTGTCGGCAGCAAAGCTCTTCGCGGAATGGACCGCCAGCTCCGCCTCGTCCGAGCCTTCGTCGACCGCGCAAGCCGCCCAATAGACAGCAGAGCGAGCCTGTTCGATTTCGATCATCATGTCGGCCAGGCGGTGCTTGTAGGCCTGGAACGACCCGATCACGCGGCCGAACTGGACGCGCTCCTTTGCGTAGCCCACCGTGCGGTCGAGCGCAGCCTGCGCCCCGCCCAATGCCTCGGCGGCAACCGTGACAAAGCCCGCGCGGTGCGCCGCCGCGATTGCGCTGGCGGCGTCCGCCAAAGGTGCTGCCGCCGCGCCGGACAGCGCAACGCGCGCATAGGGCCGGGTCTGGTCCATCGTGGTGCAGGCGGTGACGGTCACACCGGCCGCATCGGCGGGGATAATCCAAGCGCCCGTGTTGCTGGTGACGACGAACACCTGCGCCGCTGCGCCATGCGCCACGAACTGGTCCGCGCCGGTCAGCGCATTGCCATCCGCCGTCAGCGCGGCATCGTGGACATAGCCCGCGATCACCTCGCCCGACAGCAGCCGGGGAAGCCATTCGGCCTGCTGTTCGGCGCTGCCGCCAGCGGCAATCGCCTGCGCCGCCATGGCGAGCGAGCCCAGCATCGGCAGCGCGGCAACTTGCGCGCCCGCCGCTTCGGCAATGATCGCCAGCTCGACCAACCCCAGCCCGGCGCCGCCAGCGTTTTCGGGAATGCCGATGCCCGACAGGCCCAGTTCCTGACAGAACGCCGTCCACAGTGCGTGGTCGATCCCGTCTGCCGCCATCGCCTTGCGGGTGCGTTCGGAGGTGGCGTTTTCAGTGAAAAAGGCGCGTGCGGTTTCCGCGATCATCGCCTGTTCGTCGGTAAATGCGAATTCCATGTCAGGCGGTCCCCCAGACCTTGCGTGGAGCCACGCGGGCGGCGATCAGTTGTTCGACCGCCGCGCCGACTTCGGCCGGTGCCCACTGCGCGCCCTTGTCCACCACCGGACCTTCGCGCCAGCCGTCTTCCAGCATGATCTTGCCGCCTTCGAGTTCGAAGACGCAGCCGGTCACGTCGGCGCTTTCACCGCTGCCCAGCCACACGACGGTCGGCGCGATGTTGGCCGGGTCCATCACGTCGAACGTCTGGCCTTCGGTCGCCATCTTGTCGGCAAAGGCCTGCTCGGTCATGCGGGTGCGGGCCGACGGGGCGAGCGCATTGGCGGTGATGCCGTAACGCCCCAGTTCCGCCGCCTGCACCAGCGTGAGCGAAGCAATCCCGCCCTTGGCGGTCGAATAGGCGGCCTGCGCAATCGAACCTTGCAGCCCCGCACCGGACGAGGTGTTGATGATCCGCGCGTCGGGATTGGTCCCGGCCTTCTGCTTGGCGCGCCAATAGTCCACAGCGTGGCGCGACAGGCAGAAATGCCCGCGCAAGTGGACGTGCATCGTCGCGTCCCATTCCTCCAGCGTGGCGGAAACGAACATCCGGTCGCGCACGATCCCGGCGTTATTGACCACCACGTGCAGGTCACCAAATGCAGCCACGGCGGCATCGACGATCCGCTTGGCGGCGTCCCAGTCGGTGATGTCTTCGTAATTGGCGATGGCCTTACCGCCAGCGGCGACGATTTCGGCCACCACGCCGTCGGCAGCGCTGGTGTCGCGCCCTTCGCCGTTCAGCGAGGTGCCGATGTCGTTGACTACCACGTTGGCGCCTTCAGCCGCGAAGGCCAGCGCATAGGCCCGGCCCAGCCCGCGTGCGGCGCCGGTGATGATGACGGTCCGGTTTTCGCAAATACCCATTACAGCCTCTCGATAATCGTGACGTTGGCCTGGCCGCCGCCTTCGCACATGGTCTGCAGGCCGTAGCGCCCCCCGGTGCGTTCCAGCGCGTTCAGCAGCGTGGTCATCAGCCGCGCGCCGGTCGCGCCCAGCGGATGGCCCAGCGCAATCGCGCCGCCGTGAATGTTGACCTTGTCATGCGGAATGCCGAGTTCCTTCATCCATGCCATCGGCACGGATGCGAACGCCTCGTTGCATTCGAACAGATCGATATCGGCAACGGTCATGCCCGCTTTCTTCAACGCATATTCGGTGGCCGGGATCGGCGCGGTCAGCATCCACACCGGATCGTCGGCGCGGACAGATATGTGGTGGATGCGGGCGCGCGGCTTCAGGTTGTGTTCCTTCACCGCGCGTTCGCTGGCGACCAGCATCGCGGCGGCCCCGTCGCAGTTCTGGCTGGAAATCCCGGCGGTGATGATCCCGCCTTCCTGCACGGTGCGCAGGCCCGCCAGCCCTTCGAGCGAGGTGGTCGGACGAATGGTTTCGTCCGCTGCCAGTTCGGCCATCGGTGCAATTTCATTGGCGAACCAGCCGTTGTCCGCGGCCGCCTGCGCGCGCTGATGGGATTCGACCGCGAACGCCTCCATCTCGGCGCGGGACAGGCCCCACTTTGCCGCGATCATTTCCGCCGAATTGATCTGGTTGAGGATCCCGTCGCCATAGCGCGCGACCCAGCCGGGCGAGGTGTTGAACGGGTTGGAGAAGCCGTACGGCTCCGCTGCCAGCATTGCCGCCGAAATGGGAATCGCGTTCATCGCCTGACTGCCGCCCGCGACGACCAGATCCTGCGTCCCGCTCATCACCCCTTGCGCGGCGAAGTGGACGGCCTGCTGGCTCGATCCGCACTGGCGGTCAATCGTGGTGCCGGGAACGTGCTGCGGCAGGCCTGCGACCAGCCACACGGTGCGGCCAATGTCGCCCGCTTGCGGTCCAATGGTGTCGCAGCAACCCCAGACGACGTCGTCCACCAGATTGGCGTCGATCCCGGTGCGCTCCACCAGCGCCTTGATTGGATGCGCGCCAAGGTCCGCCGGATGAACCCCGGCCAGACTGCCCTTCTTGCGCCCGATGGGCGTGCGGACAGCGTCGATGATATATGCTTCAGCCATGGTGATCCTCAGGCAAAGGTGTGTTCGGGGCCGATCGGCAAGCTGCCGCCCAGCACGGCATCGTCAATCCGTTTGAGATGGAACGCGCGGTCGCCCCAGGCGCCGCACAGTGCCCAGCTGCGCTTCATCCAGAAGTGCAGGTCCACTTCATAGGTGTAACCCATCGCGCCGTGGACCTGGATCGCGGTTTCGGCGGTCAGCATCGCCGCGTCGCTTGCCGCCAGCTTGGCATGGCTGACATGGGCAGCAGCGCTGGCCAGCCCGTCCTGCAGCGCCGCCGCCGCGCGCCAGACCACCGGCTTGGCAAACTCGATCGCAACCGAGCAACTCGCCAGCTGGTGCTTGATCCCCTGAAACGCGCCAATCGGCTGGCCGAACTGGGTGCGCAGCTTCGCGTACTCAACCGCCTGATGCAGCATCGCATCGGCCAGCCCGACCAGCTGCGCCGCACTCATCAATGCGCCAAGGTTGAGGAGATAGTCATCCCCCGCGCCGTTCGCGTCGAGCGAAGTCGAGACGCCTTGCGCTGCCGTGTCTCGACTTCGCTCGACACGAACGGTGAGTTTTCTGAGTGGATCAACGCTGACCAGCGCATCCCCGTCCCCATCGGCCACCCACGGATTGATCGCGTGCGCCGGGGCCAGCTTGCGCGTGCCCGCCACCACATCGGCCAGGCCGTCCGTCTGTCCTTGCGAGAGCAGCCACGGCACGCCAACAAATGCGGTATCGACCAGCGGTTCGGCCAGACAGGCGCGCCCGCATTCCGCCGCGATCAGCGCGGCTTCGATCAGCCCCATGCCCAGCCCGCCGTGCGCTTCTGGCACCAGCAGCCCGGTCAGACCCATATCGACCAACCCCTGCCAGATCGCCGGATCGCGCGGGCCGGCCTCGTCCAGATGCCGCAGCACTTCGGGGCCGTGCGTGCCCGACAGGTAATCGCGCACGCTTGTCGCCAGCGTCAGCTGGTCGTCGGAAAACCGGAAATCCATCAGCCCGCTCCCACGCGAGGAAGGCCGAGCAGGCGTTCGGCCGTGATGTTGCGCTGCACCTCGTTCGATCCGGCATAGACCGGGCCAGAGAGCGAGAAGATATAGCCTTCAAGCCACTGGTTGATGCGGCCATCGTCAAACCGCTTCAGTTCAGCCGCTGCGCCCAGCAGCTGCATCGCGGTGCGGTGCATCGAGCGGTCGAGTTCGGACCAGAAGATCTTGTTGAGGCTCGCCTCTGCGCCGATCTTGCCCCCGGCCATGATTTTCGCGGCCACGGCATAGGTATTATAGGCATAGGCCTGCGCCGCGCCCCACGCCTGCACCACTGCCTCGCGCGCCGACGGTGCGGCATGATCGGCGTGCTGGCGGTAGAGTTCGACCAGCCGCTTCGCCGTCGCCTGAAACCGTCCGGGCGAGCGCAGCATCAGTCCGCGTTCGAACCCGGCAGTGGCCATCGCCACGTTCCAGCCCTGCCCTTCGCCCGCCAGGCAATTTTCCACCGGCACGCGCACTTCATCGAAGAACAGTTCGGCAAAGCCTGTGTCGCCGTGCAGCTGGCGGATCGGGCGGCGGGTGATGCCGGGGCTGTTCAGATCGAACAGGATGAAGGTCAGGCCCTTGTGGCGCGTGCTGTCCGGGTCGGTGCGGAAAATGCCAAAGCCCCAGTCGGCAAAAGCCGCGCGGCTCGACCACGTTTTCTGGCCCGTGATGACGTAGTGATCGCCGTTCCGCACCGCCTTTGACTGGATCGCGGCCATATCGCTGCCCGCACCGGGTTCGGACCAGGCCTGCGCCCAGATCACTTCGCCCTTGGCCATCGGGGTCAGGAAGCGGGCCTTTTGTTCCTCGGTCCCGAATTCCATGATCGTCGGGCCGAGCAGGAAAATGCCGTTCTGATTGGCCCGGTTCGGCCCCCCTGCGCGGAAATATTCCTCCTCGAAGATCAGCCACTGGATCAGGTCCAGCCCGCGCCCGCCATAGGCTTCGGGCCAGGTGACCATGCCCCAGTTGCCGCTGGCCAGCGTGCGCTCCCACTCGACATGCTGGTCATAGCCTTCGCGGCATTCCAGCGTGACGAGCGGCTCCTTCGGCACGTGCGCTTCCATCCAGGCGCGCACTTCGGCCCGGAACGCCTGCTGTTCGGCGGTATATACCAGTTGCATCAGAATTTGGCCGCCTTGCCGGTTTCGACGAACGCGTCGCGGCTCTTCTGGCTGTCTTCGTGCATGTACATTTCCAGCGTGAAGCCCTGTTCCCAGCGATAACCGCGATCGACGTCACGCGGCTCCAGCCCGTTGAGCGCTTCCTTGGCGATGACCAGCGCCTTGCGGCTCTTGGATGCGATGACCGCGCAGAACGCGCGCGCTTCGGCCACCAGATCGGCGCGCGGCACCACCTGTTCGACCGCGCCCAGCCGGTAGGCTTCCGCCGCCGGAATATTGCCGCCCGTGAAGAACGCCGCGCGGACCTTGTGCAGGGGGAGCATCCGCGACAAGTGGCTGGCCCCGCCCATCGCGCCGCGATCGACCTCCGGCAGCGAGAAGAACGCATCGTCCGCCGCGATGATCGTATCGGACGCGCCGCAAATCCCGATCCCGCCGCCGATCACGAACTTGTGCGCCGCGACCACCACCGGCACTTCGGCATCGCGGATCGCCTTGAAGGTCAGGTAATTGCCGCGGTTGAGCACGGTGATCCGTTCCGGATGCGCCTGCATTTCCTTGATATCGACCCCGCCGCAGAACCCGCGCGATTCCTCAGCCGCGCGGATCAGCACGCAGTTGACTTCGGGGTTGCGCGCCGCAGCGGTGATGATGTCGGGCAAGGACATCCAGGTCTGGCTGTCGAACGCGTTGACCGGGGGGACATCGAACACGATTTCCGCGATCCGGTCAGCGATATGAGTTGTAATCGGCATATTATTCTCCGTTCGCTTCGAGCGAAGTCGAGAAGCCCGGCACCCGTGTCTCGACTTCGCTCGACACGAACGGCGGGGTGTTTGAATGTTGGCAAAGCGCGGCCAGCCGCGCGTCCGCTTGCGCCACGATGCTGTCGATCAGGGCGGCGCAGGTCGGCAGGTCGCCCAGCCGTCCGCCCACCAAACCGGTGGCCATCAGGCCGTCTGCGTCAGCGCCGTCGACCACGGCGCGCTGGATCAACATCGGGGCGGCTGCGGCCATCATCGCCTGCATCAGCGACAGCCCGCCGTGCGAGGTCATGCCCTTCGCCGCGCGGTACAGGTCCGCGAAGGATGCGCCGGTCTGGCGCTTCATCGCCAGCCCCGCCTCCACCGCGCGCAGCCACATGCCGATCCGGCCGGACTGCTCGATGCGCTGCAGCGCGGGGTTCAGGATCATCCGCTGCGGGATGCCGTCAACCTTGGTGGTGACGACGATGTCGTTCGTGCCCGCTTTGACATAGCGGCCCTTGGTGCTGGCCGGGACCGGGCTTTCCGCCGTCATCAGGAACCGCGTGCCCATCGCGATGCCGCAGGCACCATAGGCCAGCGCCGCCGCCAGCCCGCGCCCGTCGCCAAATCCGCCCGCCGCGACGACCGGCACGTCCACCGCGTCCAGCACTTGTGGCAGCAGCACGGTAGAGGGGACCGATCCTGTATGCCCGCCGCCCTCGCCGCCCTGCACCACGACCATGTCGCAGCCCAGTTGCACCATCTTTTCAGCATGCTTCACCGCGCCGACCGTGGGGATGCACAGGATACCCGCATCCTTGAACCGGGCGATCATCTTCGAATCCGGACCGCGCCCGAAACTGACCGCGCGCACCCGGTCGCGGTTGGCCAGGATCACTTCGACGATTTCCGCAGCGCCCGGCTGGAAGCTGTGGAAATTGATGCCGAAATTGTGCGCCGTCAGATCGCGCAGCCGCGCCACTTCCGCCCGCGCCTCGGCCGGGGTCATCACCGCGCAGGCCAGGAACCCGAACGCCCCGGCATTGCTGGAGGCGGCCACCAGTTCGGGCATCGCGATCCAGCCCATCGCGGTCTGGATCACGGGAACACGGCAGCCCAGTGCCTGTGTCAGCGCAGTTTCGATCACGCCGGTCAGCCTTCCTTGGCCTGCTGCTTGTTCTGCGCCGCCATGGTCTTGCCGTCCAGCCCGCCCAGCGAATTGCCCATCACCAGATCGTTCTGCGCGTGGGCAAAGTGGTGCATGTGGAACACCGCATCCATCGCGGTCCGCTTGCCGCGCAGTTCCTCGACGTGGTTGATCGCCTGCTTGGTCAGCCAGTTGCCAAGGCGCGGCTGCGCGGCCAGCTTGGCCGCCATCGCCGCAACCGTGTCGCGCAGTTCCGCGCGGGACACGATCTTGTTGACCATGCCGAACTGTTCGGCGCGGCTCGCGCTCATCCGTTCACCCAGCAGCAGGAATTCCTTGGCCACGCGCGGCGGCAGTTCAAACGCGTGGGCGAAGTATTCCACGCCGGGAATGCCCATGCGGTTGACCGGGTCCTGGAAGAATGCGTCATCGGTTGCCACGATCAGGTCGCAGACCCACGCCAGCATCAGTCCGCCCGCGATACAGGCGCCCTGCACCATGGCAATGGTCGGCTTGGCAATGTCGCGCCAGCGGCGGCACATGCCGAGGTATTGTTCCTGCTCGCGCGTGTAGAGCAGTTCCGCACCGGGGCGCGTCACGTGCGGCGGCACCATCAGGCGGTTTTCGAACTGCGTGTACAGATCGCGCCCCGGCGTGCCGATGTCATGGCCCGCGCTGAAGTGCTTGCCGTTGCCCGCCAGCACGATGCACTTCACCGCATCGTCGTTGGTCGCGCGCATGAACGCATCATCCAGCGCATACGTCATCTGCCCGTTCTGGGCATTGTTGAAGTCCGGGCGATTGAGCGTGACCCAGGCCACGCCATCGATCACTTCATACAGCACCGGCTGGTCGGTTTCGTAAACGACGTCCACCTGTTTCGGCTCGACTAGATCGCTCATGGTTCTCTCTCCCCTCAGGCCTGCCCGGGACGGGCTGGCGGGTTATCCTTGATGACACTGGCGCGGATATTGTGCGGATCGAGCCGGGCGATGATCGCCAGTTCCTCGGCTCCCGGCAGCGACGTTTCGGTCAGCGCACCGCGCTCCAGCGCGAAGCCGGTCGCTTCCTGCACCTGCTCGAACGTCACGCCGGGGTGCAGCGACACGACGCGGACCGCGTTGTCCGTGCCGCCAAAGTCCATCACGCACAGGTTGGTCACGATCACGCGCAGATCGACGGCGGAATAGTTCCCCCCCGGCACGCGCTTCGCCGGGTTATAGCCCACGCCCGACACCATATCGACTTCACCGGCCACAAACACGCGGGGCGTATGGCTGGGGAAGAAGAAGCTGTTGGGGTGGTAGATCGTGTTGCCGGGAAATCCGCGCACACCCAGCATCTGCGTCTTGGGCTGCTGGTGCGTGCCGCCCAACTGCGACAGGTTGATCTGCCCGAACCGGTCAATCTGCGTCGGCGTGACCATCGCATGACGCCGCCCGCTCCACACCGCGCTGTCGAAGAAGCGCGAGAACGGCAGGTGTCCGGCAAACTTGGGCTGATAATCCCCGCGCGGGCCGAGCGGCACGGGCTGCTCAACCAGATAGGCCTCGCCGTCGGTCATCATCAGTTCGGGGGTATGAGTCAGCTTGGCCAAGCTCGCGCCGAGACGCGGGACCGGGCCAACGCCGGTCGCGACGACTTCACCATTGCCCCGGAACGCTTCCGAAGCTGCGAAAATGCAGAGTTCTGCCAGGGTAACTTCGCTCATCAGAACACCGGCAGCGGGAGAGCCGCAACCGCCTCCTTTCCGCCAACGGATTCCAGATATGCGGCCTCATCCGCGCCGACGAAACGGTCCTTGACTGCGTTCCAGTCGCCCGGATCTTTCGCTGCATCGGTATAGGCCTTGAACGCCTTCATGTCCCAGCCATAGGCCGGCGGCATCGAACCGGGATGCGCGCCGCACGGGATATGGGTGACGCCGCTGACGAAGCAGCGTTCGAACACGTTGGCCTGCGCGGTGTCAGGATAATGGTCCTCCATCCTGTCCACCAGTTCCTCACAGCTGAGGTAGGTTTTCACCGCCGCCTTGGCGAACCATTCGTCGTAGTAGGCATCCGGCCCGAACAGCTGGACGTTGCCGCGCCAGTCGCTGCGGTTGACGTGCAGCAGCGCCGCATCCAGCTTCAGCGCGGGCATCGCGATCAGCACTTCGCCATCATCATAGGGCGACTGCACGTGCTTCAACCCGCCGAGGTCCGCCAGATCGGTGCCAAGGCCCACGCGGGTCGGCAGGAACGGCAGACCGAACGCGGCGGCTTTGAGGCCCCACTGGAACATGCCTTCGTCGAGTTCCATCACCTCGATCTGCCCGGCCTCACGGCTTTTACGGAACCACGGCTCCAGCGGGATCGCGTCCAGGCTGACGAACGCGAAGACCAGTTTCTTCACTTTGCCCGCCGCGCAGAGCATCCCCACGTCCGCGCCGCCATAGGCGACCACGGTCAGGTCTTTCAGGTCAGACCGCAGGATTTCGCGGACCAGCGCCATCGGCTTGCGCCGCGGGCCCCAGCCGCCGATCCCCAGCGTCATTCCGTCTTTCAGTTGCGCGACGATTTCCGCCGGCGTCATCCGTTTATCGAGCATGTTCATTCCGCCGCGTTCTGTTGCTGTTCGTTCAAGGCCTTCATCCAGGCCCAGTCATGGCCCCAGACGCTGATGGCGGTGTGCCGGGTGGTTTTCCAGTTGACCGGATCAATCACCAGGCTGTCGAAGCCAATTTCCAGATCGAACCCGCCGGGGGTCTGGACATAGAAACCGGTCGTTTCGTCATTCACGTGGCTGCCCAGCGTGGCGCTTTCAGGATAGCCGTGCTGCTTCATCCGGTCGTGCGCTTTGCCGACTTCGATCAAGGTCGGCATTTCCAGCATGATGTGGACCGCGCCAGACGGCGGGATCGGCCCTTCGCCCAGCGCGATCGAATGATGGCGGCCATTGTCGGCGTGCATGAAAGCAAAGCCCATTGAAGGGCCTTCGGGTCCGAACAGTTCAAAGCGCGGCATATCGGTTTCATGGAAACCCACGACATCGCGGTAGAACGTCACGCATTCGTCAAAGTTCGGCGCGGAGAACACCGCATGGCCCATGCCCATTGCGCCGGTCACGAACGACGGCACGCCCACCGGGGAGACGAACGGCAGGTCGGTCGCGCTGTCGCCATGGTAAAACTCCAGCCCGTTGCCCGCCGGATCGCTGGTGCGGAAGAATGCTGCCACCCCGCGCAGCGCGGCATCCGCAGGGCTGCCCTGCTCAACCGGACGGCCCGCAGCGCCAATCGCGGTGGCCAGCGCCTCAAGCGCAGCACCATCAGCCACTTCGTACCCGGCGGCCAGGAAATACTCACGCCGCCCCTGCTCGATCCGGAACCGGAACGGGCGCTGATCGACACGGTAAAGCGCCGCGCCATCGGCGGCGTCGGGTGCGCGCATCACACCTGCGACTTGCGTCAGGAAGTGATCCCATCTGTCCGGCTGCGCGGTTTCGATCACCACATAGCCGAGCGCCTTGATGCCCATAGCTGTCAATTTCCTTTCACGAGGTCGAGGAAGTAGGGGCGTTCGCCCCCGCCATCGACGTTGATCCTTGCACCGCTGACCCAGCTGGCGAGATCGGAGCAGAGCCACAGCACGGCCCCGGCGATGTCCGATCCGGTGCCCATGCGGCCCAGCGGCATGGACCGGCCGACTTCGGCCTGGGCCTGCGCATCGCCGTAAGTCAGATCGGCAGTTTCGGTTTGCATCAGCCCAGCGATAATTGCGTTCACACGCACGCCTTGCGGACCCCATTCCTGCGCCAGACTTTGCGTAAGGTTCAGCAGGCCCGCCTTCGCAGCACCATAGGCTGCGGTGCCGGGTGACGGGCGGATGCCCGATACACTGGCAATGTTGATCACGTTGCCGCCGCCCGCTGCAACCATGTGCGGATAGGCCGCCTGCGCCATGTACATCGGGGCGTGCAGGTTGAGCTTCAGGATGGAATCGAAAAAGCGCGGGCTGGCCCTCGCCGCCTCAACCGTCGGCGATCCACCGGCATTGTTGACCAGGATGTCGAGCCGCCCGTGCGCCGCAATCGTGTGATCGACCAGCGCCCTGGCCTGGTCCGGTTCGCGAATGTCGGCGGCGACAAATGACACGCCGTCCGGCAGTTCAGCAGGCGCGTTTCGGCCGCAGACGACCACCGCACAGCCCGCCTGTGCCAGCGCGGCGGCAATATCCTTGCCCAGCCCGCGCGTACCGCCCGTCACGATTGCCACGCGCCCGGTCAGATCGATGGCGTTGCCACCTTTCACAGCCCACTCTCCCCATAATGCCGTCAAAGCAGGGTTTGCCTGTTTCACGGATTCGAAAATCTTCATTATCGAAAGCCGGAATGCTTTTCAATTGACGATTTGCGTATTCGATGGCAGAAAAAATTACGAAGGCTGGCCAATGAGCCGGCACGATTCGAGCAAGGGAGAGCCGCTCTTATGGCAAGCGCCGCAGTGTCCATTTCTGTCGCCCCGATCAGCCCCGCACCGGAAGAACTCGTGGCGTGTGCCCATGCCATGATTCCAGTGCTGAAATCGCGCGCGAAAGAATGCATCGCCAACCGCGACGTCTCGGAACAGACCATCGCGGAAATGAAAGCGGCCGGCTTTTTCAAGATCCTCCAGCCCAAACGCTGGGGCGGCTATGAAATGCACCCCAACGTGTTCTTCGACGTGCAAAAGGCGCTGGCCGAAGGCTGCATGTCGACCGGCTGGATGTACGGTGTGGTCGGCTGCCACCCTTACGAATTGGCGCTGTTCCACAGCGAAGCGCAGGAAGAAGTCTGGGCTTCGGACAGCGACATGCTGGTATCGTCGACTTATCAGCCAGTCGGGAAAGTGACGCGGGTTGAGGGCGGTTTCCGGCTGTCGGGCCACTGGGGCTTTTCAACCGGATCGGTCCACTGCGGCTGGGTGCTGCTGGGCGCGGTCGTACCGCCGGAAAAGGATGGCGATCCGTTCGACATGCGCACCTTCCTGCTGCCGCGCAGCGACTATACGATTGACCGCGACGCCTGGCACACCTTTGGCTTGCAGGGGACCGGCAGCCACGACATCCACGTGAGCGATGTGTTCGTGCCGGAATATCGCACGCACAAGGCCAGCGACGGATTCCTCTGCCAGAACCCCGGTCAGGCTGAAAACACCGGTCCGCTCTATTCGCTGCCGTGGGCGCAAGTGTTCGTTCGCTCGGTTTCAACCGCCGCCTTCGGTGGTGCGCGGGCAGCCGTGAAAGCGGCGGCCAGCATCATGGAAAGCCGCGTTTCGACCAACACCGGCAAGGCATCGAAAGCCGACCCCTATCTTCAGGCGGCGATTGCCAGGGCGCACGCGCAGATCCTGGAAATGGAAACCACCCTGCGGCTGACCTTCGATGACTTGATGGTCTATGCCGAACGCGGCGAGCCGATCCCGATGGAGAAGCGCTCGCTCTATGCCTACAACTCCTCCAGCGTGGTGCGCCGGCTGGCCGATCTGGTCGATGACATGGTGCAGCTGCTGGGCGGCCGCGCGGTCTACATGACCAGCGAGATCATTCAGCCCTGGCTGGATATCAACGCGGGCCGCGCCCACGTCGCCAACGATCCGGGTAACCGCTACGGCGACGTGGTCGGCGCGATGTTCGGCGAAGCGCCGACTTTCACCTTCCAGTAACGGGGGCGCAGCATGACCAAACTGAAACAGGCGACCTACCGCGTTGCGGGCGATTACGACATTCACGTGGCGGAGGCCGGGTCCGGCCCCGCAGTGGTGTTCCTCCACGGCAGCGGTCCGGGCGCGTCGGGTGCATCGAACTTTCGCCAGAACATCGATGCATTCGTGGACGCGGGCTTCCGGGTGATCCTGCCTGACCTGATCGGGTACGGCGCGTCATCGAAGCCCGAAGGGATCGACTACACGCTGCAGCTGTTCACCGACACGGTCTATGACGCGCTGCGCCAGCACGGCGTGGAACGCGCGGCACTGGTCGGCAATTCGCTGGGCGGCGGGATCGCGTTGCAGCTGACGCTCGACCATCCGGAGTTTACCAGTTCGCTGGTGCTGATGGCAGCGGGCTGCGTGGCGGAACGCGAAAGCTATTTCGTGATGCCGGGGATCGCCAAGATGGTGTCCAACTTCGGCGGGCCGGATTTCAACCTGGCCGAGCAGAAGCGGCTGGTGTCCAATCTGGTCCACCCCGATTTCGCGCCGAACATTTCGGACGAGTTGATCGCGGAACGCTTTGCCGTCGCCCGCACCCAGCCCAAGGACGTGCTGGTGCGGATGCGCACCCCCGATCTGTCGCCGCGTCTGGGTGAGATCAAGCAGCCGATCTTCGTGCTGTGGGGCCTGAACGATGAATTCTGCCCCGAAGCGCACGCGCGCCTGTTCCTGGACAGTTGCGATGACGTGCGCGCGATCACCTTCGCCCGCACCGGCCACTGGGTGCAGGTTGAACGCGCCGCCGAATTCAACAGCTATGCCATCGACTTCCTGAAAGCGCACAAGGCCTGATCCGATGACCGATATTTCGCGGCACGTGCCCTTCCCCGCCGCTGACGTTCCGCAGTGGGATTTCAGCACCGACGTGGCCGTGATCGGGTTCGGCGCCACCGGCGCCTGCGCGGCAATCGAAGCGGCGGATGCGGGCGCGAAAGTCATGCTGTTCGAACGCAATTCGGGCAGCGGCGGCGCATCCGGGCTGTCGGGCGGGGAAATCTATATCGGCGGCAACGGCGGCACCGATGCCCAGATCGCCGCCGGTTTTTCCGACACGACCGAGGACTTCGCAGCCTATCTGAAGGCCGCCGGGGGCGCTTGCGCGGACAAGGCCAAGTGCGATCTCTATGCCACCGAGGCGCTCAACCATTTCGGCTGGCTGAAGGCGCAGGGCGTGCCGTATCGCGGCAATTTCCTGCCCGGCAAGCATATCGAGCCGACTGACGATTCCACCCTGATCTGGTCCGGCAGCGAGGCCGCCGCGCCGTTCTGCGACATCGCCAAGCCCGCCCCGCGCGGCCACGTGATCCAGCACATGGGCTGGGGCGGCGGACGCCCGCTGGTCGATATTCTGGAAGCCAGCGCCCGCGCCAAGGGTGTGGACGTGGTCACCGATGCCCGCGCCGTGGCGCTGGTGCGCGATGGCGCGAAGATCGTCGGCGTCGTGGTCCGGATCGACAACCAGACCCGGTTCGTGAAAGCGGACAAGGGCGTGGTGCTGGCCACGGGCGGCTTCGTGTTCAACGAAGATATGCGCCGCAAATACTGCCCTGAAACCTTCAGGCTGAGCGATCCGATCGGCGACAAGGACGACGGCGTCGGCATCGAACTGGGCCTCGGCGCGGGCGGCGATGCGATCCACATGGAGCAATTCTTCACCACCTGCCCGTGGACCATGCCCGAAAGCCACGCCTGCGGCGTGTTCGTGAACGCCCAAGGCGCGCGCTTCATCAACGAGGATTGCTATCACGGCCGGGTCAGCCGCTGCGCGGTCGATCAGCCCGGCGGCAAGGTCTACCTGCTGCTCGACAACGCGCATTTCGTGCAGCCGATGGACTTCGCGCGGATCACCATCGCCGGGACCGGCGACAGCTGGGACGAGGTCGAGGCGGAACTGGAACTGCCCAAGGGCACGCTCAGCGCGACCATGGCGGTCTATAACGAACACGCCCGCGAAGGCCGCGATCCGCTGTTCGGCAAGCGCCCGCCAATCCTGACCCCGCTCGATCAGGGACCGTTCGTCGCGCTCGAACTCAATTTCCAGTCGAGCTATTTCAGCTTCTTCACACTCGGCGGCCTGCGCACCAGCACGGCTGGCGAAGTGCTGGACCGGGCGGGCGCGGCCATTCCCGGCCTGTTTGCAGCGGGGCGTTGCACATCGGGCCTGCCCGCATGGGGGCATGGCTATTCATCGGGCCTGAGCCTGGCCGACTGCACGTTCTTCGGGCGGCAGGCCGGACGCGCAGCAGCGGGTTGAACGGACCATGGCGGACCTTGAGCAGCGCCTGCGCGCGCTTGAGGACCGCGAAGCGATCCGTGAACTGATCGCCAGCTATGGCCCGCTGGCCGATTGCGGCGCGGCGCAGGACGCGGCCGCGTTATGGTCCGAAGACGGCCGTTACGGCGTGGCCGGGTTTGCCGATGCTACGGGACGTAATGAAATCGCCGCGCTGATCAACGCGCCCTATCATCAGCAACTGCTGACCGATGGCTGCGCGCACATGCTGGGACCGGTCGCCATCGATCTGGCGGACGACTCTGCCACCGCACGCGGGCACAGCGTCGTGCTGCGCTGGACGGGAACAGCGTTTGAAGTGCTGCGGGTCGCCGCCAATCGCTGGGTCTTGGCGCGCAGCGATTCTGGCTGGCAAGTCACCCGCCGCGACAATGCCTTGTTGCAAGGCGATGAAGCGGCGAGAGAATTGCTGCGGCCTTGGGCGGGCTCACCCCGCTAGCTGACCACCATCGATCGTGAACAGCGACCCGGTCACTTTCGCCGCGCGGTCACTGGCCAGATAAGCGAACAGTTCGGCGATATCTTCCGGCTCGCACGATCCGTTGGGCAGCTTGGGCGCGTTGCGCATGACCAGCGACCAGTCGACATCGCCAGGCGGCGGCGCGCTCAGCCCCATTGCGGTGTTGACCTGCCCCGGACAGATCGCATTCACGCGCACGCCCTTGCTGGCGAATTCCACGGCCAGGCTCTTGGTCAGCGCCGCAACGCCATGCTTCGACGCGGCATAGGCGCAGGTATAGGCAATCCCCTGCAACGCAGCCGTCGAAGCGGTGTTGACGATGTTGCCCTTGCTCTCGATCAGGTGCGGCAAAGCTGCGCGCGACAGGCACCACACGCTGCCCAGATTGATCCGCATCACCCGGTCGAACCGGTCTTCATCAAAGTCGAGCGAATTGCCCCAATCCAGCACCCCGGCAACGTTGGCCAGAATATCCAGCCCGTCCTTCGCCGCCACCGCCACCAGTTCGCGGCACGAGGCATAGTCAGCCGCGTCGAATGTCTGGATCACCGGCGCACTGGCCATCAGCGCGGCCGTTTCAGCCAGCCCTGCGGCGTTGCGGTCCGCAATCGTCACCACCGCACCCTCTGCCGCAAAGCGGATCGCGGTGGCCCGTCCGATACCCGATGCCGCGCCGGTTACCAGCGCATGCTTGCCCGCCAGTGTCATCAAGTTCTCTCCCGATAGGAAAAGGGCGCCCCGGATGGTCCGGAGCGCCCTTGTCTGTCCAGCTTAGAAGCGGACCGCGCCGGTCACGCCGAACGTGCGCGGATCGGGGAAGTACCCCAGCGTCAGCCCGCCAAAGCCGGGGCCAAAATCGATGAAGTTCGACGCGTTGGCTTCCTTGGTCAGATTGCGCACCCAGCCGGAGATTTCAGCGCGCGCGCCGCCCAGCGGAATATCCGCCACCGACAGCCGCAGGTTCACGATCGTCCGCCCGTTGGACCGGGTGTTGAACGCATCCTGATCGGACACCGTCGGCGTCGTGAAGGCATAAGGGAACGTGTAGTAGGACGACACGTGGTTCACGTCGGCATAGACGTTGACCTTGCCCCAATCGCCCTTGGCCAGCCGCACATCCAGACCGGCCGAAGCGGTGGTCTTGGGCGTGTGCGGGAACGCGCGGTTGTTTGACACATCAACGCCGCCGTCGAGGTAGCTCTTGTACTTCGCGTCCAGAATGGCGAGCGAGGCGTTGAGCGTGATCGCATCGACCGGGCGGACCACGGTTTCAAACTCCAGCCCGCGAATGCGCGCTGCCGCCGCGTTGCGGACAATCGATGCCGCCGCGCCGCTGGCGGTGAATACCGACAGCTGGATGTCCTTGTGCTCATCCTGGAAGGCGGCGACGTTGAAGATCAGCTTGCCGTCCAGCAGCCGGGTCTTGAGCCCTAGTTCATAGCTGTCGACCTTTTCCGGGCGGTAGGGTTCGCACAGTTCCAGCGCCCCGGTCGGGCAAGCGGCGGTCGGCGCGGCGAACAGGTTGGTTTCGCCGTTGAACCCGCCCGACTTGAAGCCGCGCGCATAACGGGCATAGACGTTGATATCATCGTTCACGGCATAGCTGATCGTCGCGGCGGGCGAGAAGTCGTTGTATTTCGCATCCGGCACCGCGCCGTACGCGATGTTGGCCACCACCAGCGGGCTGGTGATGCCGTTCGCCGCGTCATAGTTGATCCGCATGTACCGGCGGATATCCTTCTTTTCGTGGGTATAACGCGCGCCGAGCGTCAGCTTCAGTGCATCGGTGAGGTTGTAGTCCAGCTGGGTGTAGAGCGCGAACGCCTCGGTGTTGGAACCATAGTCCGACTGGTAATCGGCCGCGCCGCCAAAGAACGATTGCGGGCCAAGTGTTTCAGCCTTTTCCTTGAAATAGAACCCGCCCAGCACATAGGCGAGCCGGTCATCAAACGCCCGGCCCGTCAGCTGCAGTTCCTGGCTGAATGCGTTGTAATCGGTAATGCGCTGGGTGAACGCCACCGGGGTCGGCGAACCATCGAGGTCCAGCCCGTCCGACCAGGCCAGATCGCGATAGGCTGAGATCGACTTCAGCGTGGCATCGCCCAGTTCCGCCGTCAGCGTCAGCGCGTGGCCATAGCTGCGCGACTTTTCATAGACCGCCCCGTCCATCGACGCCGTTTCGACGCGGTTGGGGTTGGTGTACTTGTCGAGTGGGAAGTACGCCCCGCCATAGGCATAGCTGGGCGAATTCGGATCGAAGATATCGCGCGGATCGCCGTTGCGGTTCACGCTGATCAACTGGGCGAACGGCGGGCGTTGATCCTGCTTGCTGTAGTCATAGGTGTAATCGGCGGTGATCGTTTCACTCAGCTCCGCGCGCAGCTGCACCAGCACGCTGGCGCTGTCGATGGTGTCGGTATCGCTGAACTTGTTGGGCTGCGCCGTGAACACGCCGGCCACCGGGTTCGGCACCAGCTTCACCAGCCCGTCACGCTTGCGGTACTGGCCCGACACCTTCGCCGAGAAGATCCCGACCTGCGGAAGATCGAGCGAGCCGCGCACCTTGATTTCATCAAAGCTGCCATACGTCAGTTCGGCAAAGCCGCCCATTTCACCGCTGGGCTTCTTGGTCACCAGGTTGACGGCACCGGCCAGCGCGTTGCGGCCATAGAGCGTCCCTTGCGGCCCGCGCAGGATTTCCACGCGCTCCAGATCGGCGACGTCGAAGATCGAACCTTGCGCCTTGGCGATATAAACGCCGTCGATATAGAGGCCGACCGCCGGTTCCCACGTAATCGCGGGGTTGATGGTGACCGAGCCGCGAATGGCGATCTGCGAAATCGTCTTGCTCGACGGCGCGCGTTCAATTTTCACGTTCGGGGCAATGGTGCCCAGGTTGTCGATGGAATCGACCCCGCGGCTTTCGATGAACGCGCTGCTGACGGCGGAAATCGCAATCGGCACGTCCTGCAGGTTTTCCGAACGCTTCTGCGCGGTGACGACGATATCGCCGATCCCGACGGATTCGGCATCGTTCTGTGCGTCTTGCGCAAGCGCGGGGGCGGGAATCAGCACAAGGCTGGTGCTCAAGGCAGTAGCAAAGGCAAAGTGGCGCATAGGGTCCCTCCGATTATAGCCACGCGAACCACCATTCGCGTAAGATTGTTGGCCGTCAGATACGCTTTTCGATTATCCATTGCAACCAGTCCAATCGATAAGCTAAATTATATCGCATAATTTTCCGCATTGCGTTGCCGCTATGCCACAGAAGGACGCCGCCGCCATGACCATGACCACCCTTTCGCTCGAAGCCCGGATCGACCGGCTGGAATCGCTCGATGCCATCCGCCAGCTGCCCGCCAAGTACGCGCTGGCGCTGGACATGCGGGATATGGACGCGATGGTTTCACTGTTCCCCGCAGACGTGCGGGTCGGCAAGGATGCCTCCGGGCGACAGGCCTTGCGGTCCTATATGGACCGCACGCTGCGCTCGCCCTTCACCGGCACGTCGCATCACATCGGCGGACACGTGATCGAATTCGATGACGCCGACCATGCCCACGGCATCGTCTATTCCAAGAACGAGCATGAAACCGGCGCCGAATGGGTGATCATGCAGATGATGTATTCGGACGACTATGTCCGCCATGATGGCCGCTGGTTCTTTGCGCGCCGCCTGCCGCTTTACTGGTATGCGACCGACCTCAACCAGCCGCCGATCGGCGATCGCAAGATGCGCTGGCCCGATACCGAATGGGCAGAAGGCAATTTCCACAAGCTGTTCCCCAGCTTCGCCGAATTCTGGGCGCGCGAAGGCGATGCCGGAACACCGGTGGCCGAACCCGCACCGCTCGAACAGTTCCTTGAAACGATGCGGCGCGGCCAGAATGCGCCAAAGGTGAAAGTTCGTGCGGATTGACCCGTGACGGTGCGGCAGAAGCGATGGTAGGACCGCTCAGAACCGGGGGAGAAACTGCCATGAACATCCGCAACCTGACGATTGCTGCGCTGCTGCTGGGCAGCACTGCCGTCGCGGCCGAACAGGCTGGCGCCCCGCCCCGCTTGCCGCCGGGGATGGTGCCGGGATACCTCGCGCTTGAAGCCGTGCCCGACAGCGCCGCGCTGGTTCCGCCCGCGCCTGCGAAGAAATCGGGCACAGAGGCGCGCGACAAGGCCGCCTCCAGGGTTGCGCTGGCCGCGCGCAGCACCCCGCGCTGGGCCTTTGCCGCCAGCGATGCGGACTTATTCAGCCCCAAGGCCACTGGCGCATTGTCTTGCGCGGCAGGGTTTGAGATTTCGCCGCAGACCACGCCAAAACTCGACAAGTTGCTGCGCCGCACCATCATCGACTTCGGCTTTTCGACCTACCGCGCGAAGCAGAAGTTCAATCGTGATCGCCCGTTCGAAACGAACAAGCGGCCAATCTGCACGCCCGATCAGGATGCCATGCTGCGCAAGGATGGCTCGTACCCATCGGGCCATTCGGCCATCGGGTTCGGCTGGGGACTGATGCTGGCGGGACTGGTCCCGGATCGCGCCACGCAAGTGGTCTCACGCGGGCGGGCGTTTGGTGAAAGCCGCCGGTTCTGCAACGTCCACTGGCAAAGCGATGTCGAGGAAGGCCGCATCGTGGCCGCTGCCGTCTATGCACGGTTGCAGGCCGATGCCGCCTATCAGGCCGACCTCGCCGCCGTGCGCGAAGAGCTTGCGTCAGCGCCGCGTCAGGCCCCGGCGCGCGACTGCGCGGCGGAAGCCAGCGCGCTCGCGGGCGGCTGATTAGGGTCAGGACCTATTACCTGACCCTACATCCGCTGCGAGGAGATGTTACCGCCGTCGACCACCAGTTCGGCGGCGGTGACATAGCTGGCTTCGTCCGACAGCAGGAAGCGCACGGCGCGGGCCACTTCCTCCGGATCGCCGAGCCGCTCCAGCAGGATGCGCCGTTCGAACGTGCCCTTGGGCAAGAGATCGACGGTGGGTTTCAGCATCGGGGTCAGGATCTGCCCCGGCGACACCGCGTTGATGCGGATGCCATCCTGCGCCAGCCGGTCCGCCACCGAGCGGATCAGCGCCAGCATCCCGCCCTTGGCCGCGCTGTAGACCGGGTTGGCCATGTGGCCGAGCGTCGCGTTGATCGAGGCAATGCCGACAATCGCCGAACCGGGATTGGCCCTGAAATCGGGCAGCAGTGCCTTGGCGAGCATCGCCAGCGGGCGCAGGTGGGTATTAATCCCGGCGGCCCAGACATCCTCGTCCAGCCCGTCGAGCGATCCGGTATCGACCACGCCTGCGGCATGGACCAGACCGCCCAGCGATCCCAGTGCCGCACGGCTGGACTCGATTGCCGACGGATAGGCCGACAGGTCGGTCAGGTCGATCGCCACGCCGATGGCAGGCACTCCGGTCTGCTCATGCAGTGCCGCCGCTTCGGCCCGCGCCTTGTCGCCGTTGATGTCCCACAGCGCCGCGCCGCGTCCCACGGCTGCCAGCGCCTGTGCGCAGGCCAGGCCAATGCCGGACGCACCGCCGGTCACAATCACGCCGCTGCCGGGCTGTCCGAGACGCGGCCGGAGGTCAGAAGAAATAGCTGCCTCCATTCGCCACCAGCACCGATCCGGTGACATAGCTGGCATCGTCGCTCGCTAGGTAAGCCACCGCCGCTGCGATTTCGGCCGGGTCGGCCATGCGGCCCAGCGGCACGCTGGCTTCCATTGCGGTGATCCATTCCGCCGGAATGCCCGACATGATCGGCGTATTGGTCGGCCCCGGCGCGACCGCGTTGACGCGGATTTTGCGCGGGGCGAGTTCGCGCGAAAGCTGCCGGGTCAGCCCGATCACCGCCGCCTTGCTGGTGACGTAATGCGCGCTGCCCTCGCCCGATTGGGCGCTGGTCGAACTGATGTTGATGATCGCGCCCGGATTGCCGTCCTGCGCCAGCACACGGGTGAATTCGCGGCAGACGTAGAACGTACCGTTGATGTTGACCGCCAGCACGCCCGCCCAGCCATCATCGCCCATGTGGATCAGGTGATCGACGATCACGTCGCTCTTGCCATGCTCGGCCAGTTCTGCGTTGCGCTGGCCCATCGCGGCATAGAATTCGTCTGACCCATCGCCCTCGGCGCGGCCGATCCCGGCGTTGTTGACCGCGATGTCGAGCCGCCCGAACGCGGCCCGCGCCGCCGCGATGCAGCGCGCAACGTCCGCCGAATCCGCCACGTTGCAGGCAAGGCCCAGCTCCGCGCCGCTGGCTTTCGCCGCCGCTTCGTCCATGTCGAGCGCGGCGACCCGCGCACCGTCCGCCGTCAGCCGCTCGACAATCGCCTTGCCGATCCCGCGCCCCGCGCCGGTGACAATCGCCCCGCGCCCGGCCAATCGCCCGCCGCTCATGCATTTGCTCCTGTCATGTCCTGCGCCGCGATGAAGCCGAAGGTCATCGCCGGGCCAATCGTCACGCCCGCGCCGGGATAGCTTTCACCCATCGACGAGGCCGCGTTGTTGCCGATAGCGTACAGTCCCTGAATGGGTTGCCCGTCCTGCCCGATCACTTGCGCCTTGGCGTTGGTGAGCAAGCCGCCATTGGTGCCGATGTCGCCGGGATAGATCGGCAGGGCATAGAACGGCCCCTTGTCCAGCGCCCGCAGGCAAGGATTGGGGGTCTGCGACGGATCGCCATACATCTTGTCATAGGCCGCCGCGCCGCGCTGGAAATCGGGATCTTCGCCCTTGGCAGCGTTCTGGTTGAAGCGCTGCACCGTGGCCGAGAGGCTGGCCGGATTGACACCGATCTTGCGCGCCAGTTCCTCCACCGTGCGGCCCTTTTTCAGGATCTTGCGGACGCGGGGGTTCAGCGCGAAATCGGGCACGCCGGGATAGACCGGCCCCATCGGGAATTTCGCACGGTACGTGGCGTCGAACACCATCCAGCTGGGGCTGGTGTTGCCATGTTCCTGCTGATGCCGCGCCATGACCTGCCCGGTCACGTGATAGGACGCGGCCTCGTTCAGATAGCGCTCGCCCGCCTGATTGACCATGATGCAGCCCGGCAGCGCGCGCTCGATCGTGCAGAGCCGCCCCCGGTCCTCGCCCGGAATGTAGAACACCGGCGCGGCCCAGGCCGACTGCATGTTCAGCGTCTGCGCGCCCAGCGCGATTCCCGCCCGGATGCTGTCGCCGGTGTTGCCGGTGATCCCGCCCGAATACTGCGCCGAGGGATAGAGCGGCGCATATTGCGCGCGCATTTCGGGGTTCTTGTCAAAGCCGCCCGCCGCCAGCACCACGCCCTTGCGCGCGCCGATCCGCATCGTCTTGCCCTGATGGGTGACGACCACGCCGGTCACCCGGTCGCCGTCGCGGACCAGATCGGTCATCGGCGTTTCGAGCCACAACGGCACGCCGCGCTGGTTCAGCGCCATGCGCAGGCCCCCCGCCAGCGCATTGCCCAGCGTCAGGCGGCGGTCCTTGCGCGATTTCAGTCGAAACGGCAGGTCGAGCCAGTATTTCGCCAGCGATTTGGCCAGATGGGTAGCCCAGCCCTTGCCGCGATAGAGCAGCAGATACGTCTCATCGAAATGCCAGTTGAGATAGCCGAACAGGTTCGCCGCCGGGGACGAGAAGCGCAGCGTCTCCACATCCTTGCCCAGCGCCCGCCCGTCCAGCGGCATCGGCATGTGCGTGCGAAAGCCGGTCGGCGATCCGCCCGGGTTTTCGGCATGATAATCGGGATAGGGAAACGCCATGTATTCAATCGGCGTGTTGTCCATCAGCCAGCGCAGCATCGGCGCAGCATTGGTCACGAAGGCGCGGATATTTTCATCCGGCACGTTGTCCGCCGACAGCGCGCGGACATAGGTAAACGCATCGTCCAGATCGTCGACGAACCCGGCGGCTTTGGCCACATCGCTGTTCGGAATCCAGATCCCCGCGCCCGACGTGGCGGACGTGCCGCCCCACAGCGGTTCCTTTTCGATTATCATCACATCGGCGTGCCGGTCTGCCGCAGCAAGCGCGCAAAGCATCCCGCCCGCGCCCGAGCCGACCACCAGCACATCGACTTCCTTGTCCCAACCAGCCGTCATGTTCAGTCTTCTTCCACCAGGAAAAACTGCGGGGGCCGCCGCTCTGCGATCCCTGCGTTGCGGTTTGAAAAGCCCGGCTCGAACGCACCGGGCTGCGGGATGATCCAGTATTCGCCGCGCTTGATCGCATCGAACACCAGCGGCGCGAATTCATCGCCGGTCAGGCCGTTGGCTTCCAGCAGATCCACCATCGCGCGGTGGAACTGCTCGGCCACGCCGGGCGGGGCTTCGCGGAAAATGCCGGATTTGACCGGACCGGGAGCGAGCAGTGACACCTCGATCGGCGATTTCACGATTTTCAATTCGCCCGCCAAACATTCAGTCAGCGCCACAGCCGCAAACTTCGTCACCGAATAGGGCGCCATCAGCGGCGATGGCAGGAACCCGCCGACCGACGCCGTATTGATGATCCGCGCCGGGCGATCCGCCGCCAGCAGGCGCGGCACGAACGCGCGGATGCCGTTGAGGATGCCGGTCACGTTGACGTCCAGCGACTGCTGCCACTTGTCCGCCGGGATTTCCCAGCTGAAGCCTGTGGTCAGCACGCCCGCGTTGTTGAACAGCAGGTCGACCTGCCCGTATGTTGCATAAGCCGCCTCGGCCAGCGCCTCGACCGAGGCCGCGTCCGTCACATCGGTCGGCACCGCCAGCGCCGCCGCGCCGATTCCGGCGGCAACTTGCGCCAGCGCATCCGCGTCACGGTCTGCCAGCACGACCTGCATGCCGCGCCGCGCCGCCTCACGCGCCAGACCCGCGCCGATCCCGCCTGCCGCGCCGGTGATGACTGCAACGGCCATGCCCTCAGCCCCCGAACTGCACTGCAACGTCGGCCACGGCCTGCGCCACGTCATTGCGGCGATAGCCCAGCAAAGCCACTTCGTCCGCTGGCGGATTGACCCTCACCCAGTTGCCGCGCCCCTGCGGGATCGCGACATCGGGCAACAGCGGCATTTCCGCATCGCGTTCCTCCACCTGCACGGCGCTGCCAACGGCATCGAAGAACAGCTGGAAATATTCGCGGAATGACAGGTTCTCATCCCCGACCAGATAGGCCTTGCCCGGTTCACCCCGCTCCAGCGCGCCCAGTATCGCCTCGGACAGCGAGCGGAACGACATGAAGTTGGTGCCGCCGGTCGGCGCATAGGCCTCGATCGGGATCAGCCCTTTGGCCCATTGCACATAAGGTTCGAAAATCGCGCTCGGCAGCCCCGGCACCGATCCGACCATGAAGGGCGCATTGACGCTGACGACATCGAACCCCGGTGCGCCCTGTGCCCGCGCGCCTTCGCACGCCGCCTTGCGTGAACGGATATAGCCGTTGTTTTCCAGCAGCTCGGGCGCGGCCTGATGGTAATAGCTGCCCAGCTGCACCGCGCGCTTCACCCCGGCCTCGCGGCAGGCGGCAAAGAAGGCCGGAACGGCTTCGTGATTGGCCTTGATCAGGAATTCGGCAAAGTCCGCCCCCTGCGGGACATGACGCGGATCGTTCCCGGCGGCGAACACCACCCAGTCGAACCCGGCCAGCCGCTGCGGCGTGAAATCGCCCGCCACATAGTCACCCTGCACGAACGGCATTGCCGCCATCGGCGTATCCGGGTTGGCTGGGTTGCGCCCGCCAATCGAAACGTCATGGCCCTGCGCGGCCAGATGGATCGCGGCATGACCGCCCAGCGCGCCCGTGCCGCCGACTACCAGAACTTTCATGTTTCCTGCTCCCCCGCCGGCGCACCGGCCGTGACCGTGACCGGCCTTGTTTCTTCCCATTCGACGATCAGTTCGCGCTGCGTGAACTGCCATGCGCCGTCCGCGCGCCGCCACTGGTCCTGATAGCGGATCGCCCAAACCAGCACGGTGTCAGAATCCTTCAGCACGTGTTCGGCGATGCAGTATGTCTCACCGGTCGCCGTATCGCCGTCGAACGTCGCGGTGACCTGATGGATCTGGTGCAGCGTCGCGCGGAACATCTGCCCCAGCGTGTCGATCAGGCCCAACACCGCATCGCGACCCTCGGTCCGGAACCCCGGACCCGCGATCACGCAGTCCGCCGCCAGCACCGCGCTCCACAAGTCCTTATCCTTGCGATCTGCCCCGCGCGCATAGGTTTCCGCCGCGTGGCGAAGGCGGGCCAGATCGGCCAGTTCAGCGTCAGACGGCGTCATTGACCGGGAATCTTCAGGCCATTGCCGACGACCATCGGCACCGCCGTCCATTCACCCGTCGGCGTGCGGGTCCACCCCGCCGTCCTGGCGATCTGCTCCGCCAGCATTCCGGGAACCGCGCGGTCCAGCACGTGTTGGCCCGTGAAGTCGATCATGGCAGCACTCTTTCGCATCAGGGTAAATAGAGCTGGACGGCCTTGCCGCCATCGACCGGCAAGGCGACGCCGGTGATGTAACTGGCCTCGTCCGACAGCATGAACGCAATCGCCCTGGCCACTTCGACCGGGTTGGCCCCGCGCTTCATCGGGATCGCGTCCATCGTCTTCTGGCCCTGCTCACCCGCCTTGGCGAGGTAATCCTCGGTCGCGGCGGTCATGATCATGCCGGGCACGATCGTGTTGACCCGCACGCCATAGGGCGCGCCTTCCATCGCTGCGACGGCGGTGAAGTGGATCAGCGCCGCCTTCGATGCGGAATAGCTGGTCATGTAGGGCGCGGCCTTCAACCCGTTGGTCGAAGCGATGTTCACGATCGATCCGGAACCCTGCTTCAGCATGATCCGCATCGCCGCGCGGGTGCCGGTGAACACCGCATCGGCATTGACTGCAAAATCCTTGCGCCAATGGGCCATCGTCAGCTGCGTGAGCGGCGCGTAATGCACGGACATCGCATTGTTGACGAGCATGTCGAACCGGCCGTGGCGTTTGGCCAGATCCTCGATCAAGCCGTTGTAGGCAACCTCATCGGTCACATCGAGCTGATGCGCTTCGAACGTGCCCAGCCCGCTGAGCGCGGCGGTGGCCTCATCCAGCTTTTCCTGACGGCGGGCACAGATCGCAACGATAGCCCCGCGTTCCAGCAACAGTTTGGCCGTGGCGAAACCAATCCCGTCGCTGCCGCCCGTCACAAGCGCCACGCGCCCGGTAAGATCACGAATCACGATTAAGTTCCTCTCCCGCTATGCTTTAACGCAATTTGTGGTTATATGGGTGACAAAGTCAACGCCATGCGTAAATATGGCGGACGAAAATTACGTGAACGGGGAATGGATGACTGACTTGCAAGGCAAGACCGCGATTGTCACCGGCGCTGGACAGGGTGTCGGCCAGGGTATCGCCCTCGCGCTGGCTGCGGCGGGCGTGTCGGTTGTGCTCGCCGGGCGCACGCTCAGCAAGGTCGAAACAGCGGCCGACCTGATAAAATCGCGTGGCGGCAAAGCCCTGGCGCTGGCCTGCAACGTGAAGGATGTGGCGGATCTGGCCGCACTGGTGACCGCCGCGCAAGGCGCGTTCGGCGGCGTCGATATTCTGGTCAACAACGCGCAGGAAGTACCGCAGGGCAAGCTGCTCGACGTGACCGATGAGGCCTTTCTGGCCGGATTCGAATCGGGACCGCTCGCCACGTTCCGGCTGATGAAACTGGTCCAGCCGATCATGGCCGCGCGCGGCGGCGGCACGATCATCAACCTGGCCTCCTCTGCGGGCATCCGCTGGGACATGACCGGATACGGTGCCTATGCGGCGGTCAAGCAGGCGATCCGCGCACTCACCCGGGCCGGTGCGGCAGAGTGGGGCCGGGAGAACATCCGCGTTCTGACCATTGCACCGCACGCGGAATCGCCCGGCCTGAAATGGTGGGTCGAGAACAACCCGGAAGAAGCCGCCGCGTTCTTCCGCACAATCCCGCTCGGCCGGATTGGCCAGCTGGAAGAAGATATCGGCCGTGCGGTCGCGGCGCTGTGCGGCACCGACCTGTCCTACCTGACCGGCGCGACGATCCCGCTCGACGGCGGGCAAGCGAACTTCGACTGAGCCAGAGGGAGGCGGCACGATGGAAAAGGTGATTGCTGCCCTCTGGGCCGCCCCGGACCAGAACCGGCCCGGGTTCAATGCACAGCTGGTGCAGTCCCTTCCAGCTGCGCTGCGTGCTGCCGGTGCAAGCAAGGTTCGCCTCAACTTGCGCGACGTCGCGGTCGAACCCGCCCACCGGCTGATCCAGCAATGGCAGGCCCCCCAGCAGGACGCCGTCGTGCAGTTCTGGGTGCCCAGCGCCAATGCGATTTTCCGCACGGCCATTGATGCAGCATTGTCCGCGCATTCAGGCCGGTTTGCCGCCTGGCTGGTCGCGGAATCGACGATCATCCCCAACCACGCCCATCCCATGCCCACCGGCACGCGCGGCTGGGGCTGGTCGCAGGCCAGCTTCATCACGTTTCGCCCGGACCTGACGCGGATCGAGGCGATCAAGGCCTGGCATTCGCACCACACCCGCGTGGCGATCGATACCCAGGCGAACTTCGAATATGTCCAGAACCTGATCGTCCGCCCGCTGACGCAAGATGCCCCGGCCTATGACGCGTTCGTCGAGGAATGCTTCCCCGCCGAGGCGATGGACGATCCGGCCGCATTCTTCGATGCCGCAGGCGATCCGGCAAAGCTCCAGGCGAACCTGGCCACGATGATGGACAGTTGCAGCCGTTTCATCGACTTTACCCGGATCGATATCATTCCCACCAGCCAGTACGATTGTTGAGGTATCATGCACAGCATCACGCCGCATACGCCCGTTCCGATCACCGGCACTCCGTTGAACGGCAATCACTTGCCCGGCACGGTTTTTGTCCGCTCGCCCGCCGCCCTGCCCAAGCGCAGCAGCGATTCCAAGGTGGCGCAGGAAACCAGCATTCCTCCAATGATCCTGGCAGAAGTCGTCACGCCTGACGCACTGGTGCAGGTGCTGGAATGGCACTGGCCCGAACTGGCGGAACACGTGATGGTCGAGCATGACCTGATGATCGAAATGTCGCTGCCGCCGCTGGCCAATCATGCCTCGGCAATGTTCCCGACGCTCGCGCCCGGCACCAATTGCCACATGGGCACCCTGTTCATCCGCTACCCCGGCCTCGCGATCAAGACCCGCGCGCAGGGCGGACAGATGCGGATCCTGCGCTGCACCTTCAGCGAAGCGAAACGGCGCGAGATGCTGGGCAGTCGCCATCATCCGTCGCTGGCGATGATGCAGACGCTGATGAACATCCGCCAGGACACGATCCGCGCGGTGATGCGGATGATGCTGCGCGAGGTGGAAAGCCCGCACCTTGCCTCGCCCGTCGCCGCGGCCGCCCACGTCAAGCTGCTGGAGATCGAGATCACCCGCCTGCTTGATCAGGACCTGGAACCCAAGGCGGGCGGGCGGCTGGCCCCGTGGCAGTTCCGCCGCGTGCGTGAACGGCTTGAAGCGGGCGGCAACCGCCCCAGCGTGCCGGAACTCGCCGCCCTGTGCGGGATCAGCGTGCGGCATCTGCACCGTCAGTTCCTGAACCTGACCGGCGTGACGATTTCGGATTATGTCGAAACGCATCTGGTCAATCAGGCCAAGACCATGCTCGGCTCCTCCGCGCTGACGGTGAAGCAGATTGCACAGGCCGCCGGGTTCGATCACGCCAACAGCTTTTCGCGCACGTTCCGCCGGGCGACCGGCATGACGCCGCTGCAATACCGCCAGCAAAAGGCCGGGAAGGTCGGCAAGCCGCGCTGAGAACCGGCACAGATCGTGCCACCGCGTGACCAAAGGCCGTTGCGCCGGACAGCAAACGCCATAGACGAACGGCCAGGACTTTCAGGAGAGACAAGATGGGCGATAGCAAAGTGGGCAGCGGCAAGGTCGCACTGGTAACCGGCGCCAGCCGCGGCGCGGGCGCGGGGATTGCGCGCGGGCTGGGGGAACTGGGCTATACCGTCTATGTCACGGGCCGCACCGTCACGCCGGGTGATGCCAAGGGCTGGGACGGCACCGTCCTGCCCGGCACCGTGTCGGAAACCGCCGCGATCATCACCGAGCGCGGCGGCAAGGGCATTGCGGTGGTCTGCGATCATGCTGATGACGCGCAAGTCGCCCGCCTGTTCCAGCAGATTCGCGACGAGCAGGGCCGACTCGACGTGCTGGTCAACAACGCCGCCTACATGCACCACCAGCTGATCGAGAAGCTGCCCTTCTGGGAGAAGGAGCTGGACGCGATGAAGATCCTCGATGTGGGCCTGCGCTCGGCCTATGTCGCCAGCTGGCACGCGGCGCAGATCATGGTGCCGCAGGGCAGCGGGATCATTGCGATGGGATCGTCGTTCGGTGCCAGCTGCTATATGCACGGACCGGCTTACGGCGCGCAGAAAGCCGGGCTGGACAAGCTGGCGCACGACATGGAACATGACTTGCGCGGAACCGGCGTGGTTGCGGTGTCGATCTGGCTTGGGCCGCAAATCACCGAACGTGCGATGATCGCCAGAGACGTGAACCCCGAACAATACGAAGGGTTCATGGCGATGGCCGAAAACCCGGAGTTCACCGGCCACATCATCGACGCGATCAGCCGCGCCCCGAACCGCGACGAATTGTCCGGCCAGACCCTGATCGGCGCGGAAATCGCCCGTGAACTCGGGATCAAGGACCATGGGAACGACCGCCCCTCGCACCGCGAAATGCTGGGCAGCCCGAACCCGAAGAACCCGGCGGCGGTTTACTGACCGAGCACAGAAATTTCACCATCCATCCGTTCGTGTCGAGCGAAGTCGAGACACCTCGCGCAGCGTGTCTCGACT
>NZ_JAUYNB010000020.1 GCF_030699305.1 Novosphingobium sp. | reverse complement strand
GTTCGTGTCGAGCGTAGTCGAGACACGCCCGCGCGGCGTGTCTCGACTACGCTCGACACGAACGGCGGGGGAAGGGTTTGACAGGAGAAGGGTTCAACCCTTGAACTTCCGCACGGCAGAGGGCGGATGCCTGGCATGGAGCGCCTTGGCCCGTGCCGGTCGATCCAGCAGTTCGCCCCCGCAATTGGGGCAACGTTCGTCCAGCGCATCGGCGCAGGTGGTGCAGAACGTGCATTCGAACGAGCAGATGAACGCGCCGGGTGCCTCAGCGGGCAAGTCGCAGCCGCACTTTTCGCAATCGGGCCGCATCTCAAGCATACACAATCTCCGCTCACCCTGAGCTTGTCGAAGGGCTGTACTGTTCTTCGTGCGCCGAACCAAGCCAGAAGCAGGACGGTCCTTCGACAAGCTCAGGACTGGCGGGTCTGGTTATTGCGCTGCTTCCTTCACGGCCGCGCAGATCGCATCGACCACCTGTTCGACTTCGGCGGCATCATCGCCTTCGGCCATGACGCGGATCACGGGTTCGGTCCCGGACGGGCGGATCACCAGTCGGCCCCGGCCTGCGAGCTGCGCCTCGGCGGCAGCGATGACCGCCTGCACGCGTGGATCGTCCAGCGGCCCATTGTCTCTTGAGAATTGGCCGCCTGCAAAGCGCACGTTCTTGAGCAGTTGCGGCACCGGATCGAACAAGTGCAGCAGCTCGCTGGCTTTCTTGCCCGACTGGACCAGCGCGGCCAGCACTTGCAGCGCGGCAACGGTGCCGTCGCCGGTGGTGGCGTGATCGAGCATGATCATGTGGCCGGACTGTTCCCCGCCGACGTTGAAGCCGCCCGCCTTCATGGCTTCGAGCACATAGCGGTCGCCCACTTTGGCGCGGATCAGGTCCAGGCCCTGCGCGGCCAGAAACCGTTCCAGCCCCAGATTGGACATCACCGTGGCGACGATACCGCCGCCGCGCAGTGCCCCGCGCGCGGCCATCTGCGTGCCGATCAGCGCCATCAGCTGGTCGCCGTCCACGGTCTTGCCATGTTCATCGACCACGATCAGCCGGTCGGCATCGCCGTCCAGCGCAATGCCGATGTCCGCGCCGCTGGCGACCACGGTTTCCCTGACCAGTTCAAGGTGGGTCGATCCGCAGCGGTCGTTGATGTTCTTGCCGTTGGGGGACACCCCGATGGCGATCACTTCCGCGCCGAGTTCCCAGATGGCGGACGGCGCGACCTGATAGGCCGCGCCATTGGCGCAATCGACCACGATCTTCAGTCCGTCGAACCGGAGCGAATCCGGCAGCGAGCTTTTGACCGCGTGGATATAGCGTCCGCGCGCATCCTCGATCCGGCGGGCGCGGCCGATTTCGGGGGACGCGGCCAGCGGCAGATCCTGCGCCAGCATCGTCTCGATCGCCAGCTCATCCTCGTCCGACAGCTTGAAGCCGTCCGGGCCGAACAGCTTGATGCCGTTGTCCTCATACGGGTTGTGGCTGGCGGAAATCATCACGCCGACATCGGCGCGCAGTTCGCGTGTCAGCAGCGCGACCGCCGGGGTGGGCAGCGGCCCCAGCAGGATCACGTCCATCCCCACGCTGGTGAACCCCGCGACCAGCGCGTTTTCCAGCATATAGCCGGACAGGCGCGTGTCCTTGCCGATCACCACGCGGTGCTGGTGACTGCCGCGCATGAAATGCGTGCCAGCCGCCTGACCCACTTTCATTGCGGTCGCGGCGGTCATCACGCCTGCGTTGGTCTTGCCCCGGATCCCGTCCGTGCCGAAAAATTGCCGTCCCATCAGCGCCCTGTAGCATGAATTTGCTTCCAAATTGCTATGTCGCGCCGCACGGTTAATGTCACGCCAACAATAACCGACGCCAGCAACAACTGACAGGGGACCTTCCTTCATGACCACCGCCAGCCCGCCTGTCACCGGGACCAGCAGCTTCATTCCCGATGTGCGGGTGCCGGTGGCCTGGACACTTGGCGGACTGGGTGCGGGGCTGGCGCTGGGGATCGTGCTGGAAGGCCGCGCGGCGGCGGAATGGGTGCTGCCGCTGGCCGATCTGGTCGGCACGCTGTGGCTGCGCGCCTTGCAGATGACAATCGTGCCGCTGGTCGCCGCGCTGCTGGTGATCGGGATCGTCCAGACCGTGCTGGCCGCCCGCGCGGGCCGGGTGGCGCTGTTCTCGCTCGGCATGTTCGCCGCCGTGCTGACGACGGGAACAGTGTTCACCGCCTTTGCCATGCCTGCGTTGCTGGAAGCCGTGCCGATCCCCGAAAGCGCCGCCGCCGCGCTGCGCGCCGGCCTTGCCAGCGCCGCCCCGGCGGAAGTGCCGACGATCCTCGATTTCCTGAAATCGCTGATCCCGGCTAATATTTTCGCCGCCGCCGCCGAAACCGCGATGATCGCGATCATCGTGTTTTTCAGCCTGCTGGCGCTGGCCATCGTCCGCCTGCCCGATGCGCACCGGACGCTGATGGTGACGTTTTTCGAAGCGGTCACCGGCGCGATGCTGACGATCATCGGCTGGGTGCTGAAAGTTGCACCGGTGGGCGTGTTCGCGCTGTCGCTGCTGGTCGCGGGGCAAAGCGGTGCGGCCGCGCTGGGCGCGCTGGTGCATTACATCCTGTCAGTCGCGTCGATGGGGGCGGTGGTGCTGCTGCTGGCTTATGCGGTCGCGGTAGTGCTGGCGCGGCAATCGCTGGGCAAATTCGCGCGCGCGGTGCTGCCGGTGCAGGCGATGGCGATTTCAACGCAGTCCTCGCTCGCCAGCCTGCCCGCAATGCTGGCCGCCTGCCGCACGCTGGGTCTGCGCGATACGACCGGTGAGTTCGTTCTGCCGCTGGCGGTCGCGCTGTTCCGCGCGACCGGCCCGGCGATGAACCTGGGCGTGGCGATCTATGTTGCCAAGCTGGCCGGGATGGAACTGACCCCGCTGATGCTGGCGACCGGCGTGGTGGTGGCGCTGGCGACGACCATCGGCTCGGTCTCGCTCCCCGGCGCGATCAGTTTCGTGACCGCGATCGGCCCGATCGCGATTGCGATGGGCGTGCCGGTCGGGCCGCTGGCGCTGCTGGTCGCGGTGGAAGTGCTGCCCGATATCATGCGCACGGTTGGCAACGTGACGATGGACGTGGCGGCAGCAGCGACCGTGGACCGGCGCGCAGTGAAGGATTGAATTCTCATCCACTCCATCCGTTCGTGTCGAGCGTAGTCGAGACACGCCAGCGCCGCTGTGTATCGACAACGCTAGACACCAACGGGTAGGGGGGTGAGTTATTAAAAAACCATTTAGTAAA
>NZ_JAUYNB010000019.1 GCF_030699305.1 Novosphingobium sp. | reverse complement strand
TGTCGAGACAGGGTTAGCGCAACCGTGTCTCGACTTCGCTCGACACGAACGGGAGTATGAATTTTGGCTGTTAGTCGAGACCCAGCGCCGCCGCCGCCCGCGCTGCCGCTTCGATCGCGGCGAGATCGGGCGCGCCCTTTTGCACCAGCCAGGAACCGCCGCAGCACAGCACGGAATCCTGCGCCAGCCAGTCGGGCGCGGTCTTTGCCGTGATGCCGCCGGTCGGGCAGAACCGGACCGAACCGAACGGCGCGGCGATGGCTTTCAGCGCGGGAATGCCGCCGTTGGCTTCGGCGGGGAAGAACTTGAACCGGTCCAGCCCCAGATCCAGCCCGCGCATGATGTCGGACGAGGTCGCGGTGCCGGGCAGGAACGGCACGTCCGCTGCGATCGCCGCCTTGGCCAGGCTTTCGGTCAGGCCGGGGGAGACGATGAACTCGCTGCCTGCCGTCAGCGCGTCATCCAGCGCGAATTCGTTGAGCACCGTGCCCGCCCCGACAATCGCGCCGGGCACCTGCTTCATTTCGCGGATCACATCGAGCGCCGAGGCGGTGCGCAGGGTCACTTCCAGCACCGGCAGGCCCCCTGCGACCAGGGCTTCGGCAATGGCGCGTGCGTGGGTGACATCCTCGATCACCAGCACGGGGACGACCGGGGCCATCAGCATGATTTCTTCGATCCGGCTCATTTCAGGTGTTCCGATGCAAAGGCAGCGGCGGCACCGAACAGGCCCGGCTGCGGATGGGTTATCAGTTTGACCGGCAGGCCCGCCATCAGCCCTTCGAAGCGCCCCTTGGCGCGGAAGCGGCTGGCGAAGCCGGATTTCAGCAAGGTATCGCGAATGCGCAGGCCCAGACCGCCCGCGATCACCACGCCCGACGCGCCCTGCGCCAGCGCGATATCGCCCGCGACCGCGCCCAGCGACAGGCAGAACCGGTCAACCGCGGCGGCGGCAAGGCTGTCTTCACCGCTGGTGCCCAGCTGCCACAGCGTGCGGTCATCCAGCGGCTGGATCGCGCGGCCTTCCATCGCGGCCAGCGCTTCGTAGATGTCGACGATGCCGGGGCCGGAGACGACGCGCTCCACCGAAACGCGGCGGTGGCGCTGGCGCAGCCGGGCGAGCAAGGCGTCCTCGATACTGTCGAGCGGGGCAAAGTCGATGTGCCCGCCTTCGGTCGCCTGCACGCGGTAATCCGCGCCATCGCGCCAGATATGCGCCGCGCCAAGGCCGGTGCCGGGGCCGACGACCGAGATCGTGCCGGTGGCGGGCAGCGGCTCATCCGGCCCGGCCAGATGGACGAAATGTTCGGGCGCCGCGCGGGCCACGGCATGACCGACCGCGCCGAAATCGTTGACCACGGTATAGCGGGTCGCACCCAGTTTTTCGGGGATCAGCGCGGGGCGGATGATCCACGGGTTGTTGGTGAACCGGATCACATCGCCGCCGACCGGCCCGGCCACCGCAATCGCCACCGCTTCGGGCAGGCTGCCGCCCTGCTGCTGTGCGAAGTCCTCCCACGCGGTCTGGAAGCTGGCGTGATCCTTGGTGTGGAGCGTCGCCGGTTCGCCCAGCGTGATCGCGCCATCGGCGGCGATTTCCGCCATCGCAAAGCGCGCGTGCGTGCCGCCGATATCGACGGTGACAAGGCTGGTCATGCGAAAACCTCCGTTCGTGTCGAGCGAAGTCGAGACACGTCGCACGCAGTTGTCTCGACTTCGCTCGACACGAACGGGCAGGGGGTGTTGGGGGCGGTCACAGTCCAGCCTCCGCCAGCATGGCCGATCCGCCCTGTTCGGCCCCATCGGCATGGCGGCGCAGCATGGCGAACAGTTCGCGGCCCATACCCATCGTTTCGCTCGGCGCCTCCGCGGGCAAGCGGCCGGTCAGGTCGGTCAGCACTTCCAGTGCGCCGGTGTGGGCGCAGAGGCGGATCACATCGCCGTCCTGCACCAGCGCCAGCGTGCCGCCATTGAGCGCTTCGGGGGTCACGTGGATCGCGGCAGGGATCTTGCCCGATGCGCCGGACATGCGCCCGTCGGTCACCAGCGCGACCTTGAAGCCCTTGTCCTGCAACACCCCCAGCGGCGGGGTCAGCTTGTGGAGTTCGGGCATCCCGTTGGCGCGCGGCCCCTGAAAGCGGACCACGACCACCACGTCACGGTCCAGTTCACCCGCCTTGAATGCGGCTTGCACGCCGTCCTGGCTGTCAAACACGCGGGCCGGGGCTTCGATGGTGTAGCGATCCGCCCCCACCGCGCTGGTCTTGAACGTCGCGCGCCCCAGATTGCCCTGCACCAGCCGCATCCCGCCATCGGGATGGAACGGCGCGGAGACGGGGGAAATGATCGTGGGATCGCCGCTGACGGCGGGGGAGGGGCGGAACGCCAGCGCATCGCCATCGAGGAACGGTTCGTCGGCATAAGCCGCCATGCCGCCTGTCGCCACGGTCAGGATATCGCCGTGGGCGAGGCCAGCATCCAGCAGCTGCCGGATGACATAGCCCATGCCGCCCGCCGCGTGGAAGTGGTTCACGTCCGCCCCGCCATTGGGGTAGACCCGCGCGATCAGCGGGACGACTGATGACAGTTCATCCAGATCCTGCCAGTCCAGCTTGATCCCGGCGGCGCGGGCCATCGCGGGCAGGTGGATCGCGTGGTTGGTCGATCCGCCGGTCGCCAGCAAGCCGACGCAGGCGTTCACGATGGCGCGTTCGTCCACCACCCGGCCCATCGGCCGGTAATCCGTGCCCTCGCGCCCGATCTCGGCCAGGCGGTGCACGGCCTTGCGGGTCAGCGCGGAGCGCAGCGGCGTGTTCGGCGGCACGAACGAGGCGCCCGGCACGTGCAGGCCCATCAGTTCCATCATCATCTGGTTGGAATTGGCGGTGCCATAGAACGTGCAGGTGCCGGGGCTGTGATAACTGGCGCTTTCGCTTTCCAGCAGGTCAGCGCGGGTCGCCTTGCCTTCGGCATAAAGCTGGCGGACCTTCTGTTTGTCCTTGTTGGCGAGGCCCGACGGCATCGGGCCGGACGGCACGAAGATCGCGGGCAAGTGCCCGAACCGCAGCGCGCCGATGACGAGGCCGGGGACGATCTTGTCGCAGATGCCCAGCAGCGCCATGCCATCGAACATCGCGTGGCTCATCGCCACAGCCGCCGACAGCGCTATGGTATCGCGGCTGAACAGGCTGAGTTCCATCCCGTCCTGGCCCTGAGTCACGCCGTCGCACATCGCCGGAACGCCGCCCGCGACTTGCGCGGTCGCGCCGACTTCACGGGCATACAGCTTCATCGCTTCGGGATAGCGGCCATAGGGCTGATGGGCCGAAAGCATGTCGTTGTACGCGGTGACGATCGCCAGGTTTGCCCCGCGCCCGCTCCGAATCGCGCCCTTGTCCTCCAGCGCGGCGGCAAAGCCGTGCGCCAGGTTGGAACAGGACAGCGCGCTGCGATTGGGGAAGCGTTCTGCCTCGCGGTCCATCAGGTCCAGATAGCGCTGGCGGCCGTCTTTGGACTTGGCGATGATCCGCGCGGTGACGCGCTCGACCACGGGGTGCAGGTTACTCATGCCAGTGAACTCCGTCGCGCTCGGTCAGCGCGATTGATGCGGATGGGCCCCAGGTTCCGGCGGCGTAGGGCTTCGGTTTCAGGTCGTGCTCGGTCCAGCTGGCGCGGATTCCGTCGATCCAGTCCCACTGCGCTTCCACTTCGTCGCGGCGCACGAACAGCGTCTGGTCGCCCTCAATCAGGTCGAGCAGCAGGCGTTCATAGGCGATCCGCTTGTTCGGCCCGGCAAAGGCATCGGCCATCGCGATGTCCAGCGGCACTTCGCGCAGGCGGATGCCGTCACGGTCCAGCCCCGGCACTTTGGCCATCAGCGACAGGGTGATGTTTTCTTCGGGCTGGATTCCGATCACCAGCCGGTTGGGGACCGAGCGCGCACCTTTTCCGGCGAAGATCGAGTGCGGGACATGGCGGAACTGCACCACGATCTCAGTCTTGCGCTGGGGCATCCGCTTGCCGGTGCGCAGGTAAAACGGCACGCCCTTCCAGCGCCAGTTATCAAGGTGCGCCTTGATCGCCACGAACGTTTCGGTGTCGGACGGCTTGCCCAGCTCCTCGTCATAACCCGGCACCGGCTGGCCGATGATCGCCCCGGCGCGGTACTGGCCGGTGACCGTTTCGGACGGATCGATCAGCCGCAGCGCGCGCAGCACCTTGACCTTTTCGTCGCGGATCGCGGTGGCGTTGTAATTCGCGGGCGGTTCCATCGCGACCAGCGCCAGCAGCTGGAGCATGTGGTTCTGCACCATGTCGCGCAGCGCGCCCGCGCCGTCGTAAAAGCCCACGCGGCCTTCCAGCCCGACCGTTTCGGCGACGGTGATCTGCACGTGATCGATATGCGCCGCGTTCCACAGCGGTTCGAACAGGATGTTGGCAAACCGCAGCGCCAGCAGGTTCTGGACGGTTTCCTTGCCCAGATAGTGATCGATCCGGAAGGTCCGGTCTTCCGGGAAGGCGCGCGCCACCGCGTCGTTGATTTCGCAGCTGCTCTGGAAATCGGTGCCGAGCGGCTTTTCGAGGCCGATCCGCACTTTGTCTCCGGTCAGCCCGCCAGCAGAGAGGCCCGCGATGGTCGCCTCGAACAGGCTGGGCGCGGTTGACAGGAAGATCGCCAGGCCATCGTCGATCGGGCCGACTTTGGCCGACAAGGCGGTGAACCCGGCCAGATCGTTGGCATCGAGCGGCTGGTAATGCAGCCGGTTCAGGAACGTCCCCATACTGCCGCGCCGGTCAGCGGGCAGGAACTTTTCCAGCGCGGCGCGGGCAAAGTTGCGAAAGCCTGCGTCATCGAAATCCTGCCGCGCGGTGCCGATGATCTGCAGGTCCTCGGCCACCAGCTTGTCCGCATGGAGCGCGCAGAGCGAGGGCAGCAGCATGCGCTGCGCAAGATCCCCGGTCGCGCCGAACAGCAGCAGGCGGTTTGCGGTAAAGCTCATCGCGGGGCGCCTGTGGGCAGGGTGCTTGGCGGGGTCATCATGCGCCATGGGGTAGCAGCGGGGCAGGGGAGTGGCCAGACCGCTGCATTCTTATGCATGACTGCAGGCCGGACTGAATACGTCTGCACCACGTGCTGCCTTCCCAAGTTTGCGCCGTGCGCATAGATACGCGGTCCATGACCGCCGCCCAGCTCAGCATCATGTTCTTCCTGCAACTCGCCGCGATCATCACCGCGTGCCGACTGGTCGGGTTGGCCGTGCAGCGCTGGCTGGGGCAGCCGCAAGTGGTGGGCGAGATGATCGCCGGGGTCTTGCTGGGGCCGTCGGTGCTGGGGTTGCTGCTGCCGCAAGTCGAAGCCGCGCTGTTTCCCGAGGAATCGAAGAAGGTGCTCTATGTCGGCGCGCAGCTGGGCGTGGGGCTGTATATGTTCATTGTCGGTCTGACGTTCGACAAGGATGAATTCCGCACCAGCGCGAAATCTGCCGTCGCCGTGGCGTTCGGCAGCATGGCCGCGCCGTTTGCAGTGGCCGCGCTGATGGCGCCGTGGCTGATGGGAATCGACGGGCTGTTCACCCCGCGCGTCAGCACCGCGCAGGCGGCGCTGTTCCTGGGCGCGGCGATTGCGATCACCGCGTTCCCGATGCTCGCCCGGATCATCCACGAACGCGGGATCGCGCATACCAAGCTGGGCACGCTGTCGCTGTCCTCCGGCGCGATTGGCGATGCGGGGGCGTGGATCGTGGTTGCGCTGGTGCTGGCCAGCCTTGGCGAAGGGGCTTCGCTGGCGTGGAAAGCGGTCGGCGGCGGGCTGGCGTTTGCGGTGGTGATGATCTGGGTCGCCCCGCGCCTGCTGCGCCGGCTGAGCGATGTCCATGCCCGGCACGGCGAAGTCGGCGGCGGGCTGCTCGGCACGGTGCTGGTGCTGTTCCTGTTGTCGGCCTTCGCAATGGACGCGGTCGGCATTCACGCGGTGTTCGGCGGCTTCCTGCTGGGCACGGCGATGCCGCGCGGCGCCTTTGCCGCAGAACTGCGGGCCAAGCTGGAGCCGTTCACCACGGTGTTCCTGCTGCCGATGTTCTTCACATTCTCGGGCCTCAACACCCAGTTGCAGGTGGTCGACAACCTGGCGCTGGCGGGTGCGGCGCTGGCGATTCTGGCGGCGTCGATCCTCGCCAAGGGCGGGGCGTGCTATCTCGCCGCGCGGCTGACCGGGCATGACCATGCCACCGCGATGGGGATCGGCGCGCTGATGAACGCGCGCGGGCTGATGGAACTGATCATCATCAATATCGGCCTGCAAAGCGGGATCATCGAGCCGGGACTGTTTGCGATCCTGGTGGTGATGGCGATCGTTACCACACTGATGGCCTCCCCGCTGTTCGAGGCGGTCTATGGCCGCCGCGCGCGGGAAGAGGGCCGGGAAGAGGGCAAGGTATGATCCGGCTGGCCCTGCTCGCCGCGCTGGCGCTGCTGGCCGCGCCGGTCAGCGCCGCGCCACGCTGTCCAGCGGACTCGCGGGTGATGACGTACAACATCCGGCTCGACACGCCCGCCGACGGGCCGAACCGCTGGGAATTGCGGCGCGATCTGCTGACCGCACAGTTGCACCTGTTGCGTCCGGACATTCTGGGGTTGCAGGAAGTCGTGCCGGGGCAACTGGCCGATCTGGAAGCCGCGCTGCCCGGCCATGTCCGGATCGGCCGCGGGCGCGACGCGGACGGCACCGCGGGCGAGGCATCGCCGCTGTTCATCGCCCGCGCAGGCTTTGCGGTGCGGAGCAGCGGGCAGTTCTGGCTCTCGCCCACGCCGGACAAGACCTCACGCGGGTGGGATGCGGCGTTTGCGCGGATCGTCACGTTTGCGCACTTGCGGCGGCGCAGCGATGGGGCGCAGGTGCTGGCGCTGAACACCCATTGGGACCATGTCGGCATTCAGGCGCGGCTGGAAAGCGCTGGCCAGATTGCCCGCTGGATCGCCGCCAACCGCCAGCGCGGCGAAGCACTGGTCGTGCTGGGGGATTTCAACGCGCAGCTGGCCGAGCCATCACTGCAAGCATTGCTGGCGGACGGGGTGCTGGCCGATGCCCGCACGGCGGCGGGGCGGCGTGCGCACGGCACCACCATTACCTTCAACGCGTTCCAGGCCGTGCCGGTCACGGGCGGCATCATCGACCATGTGCTGGTCGGCCCCGGCGTGACGGTGCGGCGGTATCACGCGCTGGCGGAGCATTTTGACGGGCGGGTGGCGTCGGATCACTTTCCGGTGATTGCAGACGTCGCGTTCGCGCGGGGCGGAAACGCTTCCAATCGCGTGCTCGCAGCTTGCCAAGGCGGCGAATGATTGCGACATTGCACTTCGAGGGCAGTGTGCAGAGACATTCCACGCAGTGAGCAAATCGACCATCGACGATGTCGCCGCCCTGGCCGGAGTGGCCCGCACCACTGTGTCGCGCGTGCTCAACAACCAGCCCAACGTCCGCGCGGAAGTGCGTGACAAGGTGCTGCACGCGGTTGCGCAGCTTGGCTACCGGGTCAACCTGCAGGCGCGGCAACTGGCCGGGAAAAAGGCGCTGCGGTTCGTGCTGGTCCATGCGTCAGACTTTGACAGCGAGCCGAACTCCTATTTCAGTTCCGCGCTGGAACTGGGCGCGACCCGCGCCGCAGCCCGGCTTGGCGCGCAGCTGATCACCCATTTCGTCAACCAGAACGATCCGCATGCCGCCCGGCAGATTCTGGCGCAGGCCGCGGACGACCATTGCAATGGCGTAATCCTGACCCCGCCGTTCGCGGATGATCCGGTGCTGCTGCGGGCGCTGGCGGCGCAGGATTGCCGCGTGGTCGGGATCGCCGCCGGGCCGGAAAGCCAGCTGCTGGTGGAAACCATCGGCATCGACGAAGTGCGCGCCGGGTATGACATGGCCGCGCACTTGCTGGCGCAGGGCCACCGCGCGTTCGGGTTCATCAAGGGACCGGCGCAGCACCGCTCGGCCGAAGGGCGCTATGACGGGTTCCTGGCGGCGCTGGCCGAGGCCGGGATTGCCGGGCAGGCGGTGCAGGCGGAACGCGGGAACTTTACCTTCCGGTCGGGGCTCGATTGCGCGCAGCGTCTGCTGGGGCCGGACCGCACGATCACCGCGCTGGTCTGCGCCAATGATGACATGGCGGCGGGCGCGCTGCTGGCCGCGCACAAGGCGGGGCTACGCATTCCGCAGGACATCGCGATCACCGGGTTCGATGATACGCCGGTGTCCGAAATCGTCTGGCCGCCGCTCACCACGATCCACCAGCCACTCCGCCGGATGGGCGAACGCGCGGTCGAACGGCTGGCGCAGCTGGCCGGCAGCGGCGCGCCCGATCCCGCCGTGCCGCCGCTGCACGAAATCGTGCCGCACCACCTGGTGCCACGCGATTCCAGCGGTTTGGCAGCGCAGTAACGGAATTGGAAGCGCTTCCTATTGACGGGGCGCGCACAATCCGGCAATAAATTGGAAGCGCTTCCAATTGTTCCGACTGTCCAGACCTCTGGCAGGATAGGCGAACATCCCGGAAATCCGCGCTTCATGGAGGGGATCGAATGGCATTGAGGGTTGATTCGCGTGACGCTGGCGTCCGGCTGCCGCGCACCTATCGTTTCGGATTTACGGCCGCTTCGGCGCTGGCGCTGGCGGCATTTGCACCGCAGGCCCTGGCGCAGGATGCGCCGGGCACCGATGCTGCTGAAGCGACGGAAGAGGATGGCGGGATCCTGGTTACCGGCATCCGCTTCTCCATCGCCAATTCCATCAACACCAAGCGCAGTTCCGACAGCATCGTCGAGGCGGTTTCGGCTGAAGATATCGGCAAGCTGCCGGATCAGTCGATCGCGGAATCGATTGCCCGCCTGCCGGGCCTCGCTGCCCAGCGCGTCAATGGCCGCGCCCAGGTGATCTCGCTGCGCGGGCTCTCGCCCGACTTCACCACCACGCTGCTCAACGGCCGCCAGCAGGCCAGTTCGGGCGATAACCGCTCGGTCGAGTTCGATCAGTATCCGTCCGAACTGCTGAACAGCGTCGTGATCTACAAGACGCCCGATGCGAGCATCGCCGGGATGGGGCTGGCCGGTTCGGCCGATCTGCGCACCGTGCGCCCGCTGGAATATGGCAAGACGGCCATCGCGCTCAACCTGCGCGGAGAACTCAACACCGGCGGCAAGCTGAACGATGATGTCCGCAACTGGGGCTGGCGCGGCAGTGCCAGCTGGATCGGGCAGAACGAGGACGGCACACTCGGCTGGGCACTGGGCTATGCCCACCTCGACAGCCCGACGCAGACCCGCCACACCAAGCTGTATAACTACGAAACGTTCTGCTGCGGGATCGATGGCAACATCAGCCCGGCGGGCGCTCGCAGCTCCTCGTTCGTGACCGGTCAGGAAGTCTTCGCCTATTCGCGCGAGAACAAGCGCGACGCGCTGATCGGCATTCTGGAGTTCGAGCCGAGCGAGGCGATCCATTCCACGCTCGACCTCTATTACTCACGGTTCAAGCAGCGCGAAGTGATGCGCGGCGCGCAGTGGTTCTCCAACGTCTGGGCCGATAGCCAGACTTTCACCAATGTCGGTACCACCACTGTCGGCGGCACCAGCGTCGGCGTGACGGGCACCACCAACGGCGTCGCCCCGCAGCTGCGCAACGATTACAACACCCGCGACGACAAGTTGTTCTCGGTCGGCTGGAACAACGAGTTGGCGCTGGGCGAATCGACCAAGCTGGTCGCCGACCTGTCCTATTCCCGCAACAAGCGGGATGAGAGCATCACCGAAACCTATCAGGGCTTTGGCACCGGTGCGACAGCTGCGACGCAGGGCGCCAACCGGACGTTTGACAGCATCGGCTGGGACTTCACCGATGCGCTGTCCGGCAAGGGTGGCTTCCCGCGCTTCGACGAAGGGCTGAACTATGCCGACGCCAGCAAGGTGTCGCTGGGCGACCGCGCCCCGTGGGGCGGCTGGGGCCATGACGGCGCGACCAAGGAACCGCAGGTCATCGAAAAGGTCTGGGCGATTGACCTGGGGATCAAGCGCGATCTGGGCGAAGGCTTCTTCCGCAGCGTTGAACTGGGCGGCAACTATACCCGCCGGACCAAGACCAAGGCGGTCGCCGAATACGACCTGTTCCTGAAGAATGGCCGCGCGCAGACGCTGGTGGGTTCGCAGTACCTGCTCGACCCGACCTCGCTGGGCTTTGCGGGCATGGGCAACGTGCTGGCCATCGACCTGAAGCAGGCGCTGCCGAACTACTACGACAAGACCGTCTATGTGGACCCCAACACCTTCGACAAGGCCTGGCGGATCGAGGAGGACATCTTCACCGCCCGCGCCAAGGTGCAGCTCGAAGCCGGGCCGCTGCGCGGCAACATCGGCCTGCAGATGGTCCACCAGAAGCAGCAGTCCGACGGCAGCGCGATCAACACCGTGGTCACCCCGCGCGTGGTGACGCCGGTGTCGAAATCGGCCAGCTATACCGACTGGCTGCCCAGCCTGAACCTGATCCTGGATCTGGGCGGCGGGCATCGTCTGCGTCTGGCCGCATCGAAAGTGCTGGCCCGGCCGCGCATGGATGAAATGCGCGCCTCGTTCATTCCCTCGTTCAGCAATCCTTGCGCCGGGGCTGGCGGCTCGTCGGTCAACTGCCAGCCGGGCGGAACGATCAATCCGTGGAACGGCAACGGCGGTAACGCCCAGCTCGAACCGTGGCGGGCGAAGGCCATCGACGTTGCGTACGAATGGTACATCGACAAGGGCAGCTATGTCTCGATCGCGGGCTTCCACAAGCACCTCGACAATTACATCTACACGCAGAGCCAGGTGTTCGATTTCACCGGGCTGCAGATGCCGACTACGGCAATCATCCCGGCGGGCGTGACGGTCAGCACCATCGGCCAGATCAACCAGCCGGCCAACGGCAAGGGCGGCTACATCCAGGGCATCGAACTGTCCGGTGCGCTGGGGCTGGGCAAGCTGACGTCGGTGCTGGACGGGTTCGGGGTGATCGGCAGCTATGCCTATACCAGGTCCAACCTGCGCCCGACCGCGTCAACCAATGCTACGACCGTTCAGGCCACCCGTATTCCGGGCCTGTCGGGCACGGTGTGGAACCTCACCGGTTACTTCGAAAAGGGCGGGTTCCAGGCGCGGGCGAGCTATCGTTACCGCTCGGCGTTCAAGGGCGAAGTCGTCCAGCTGTTCGCGGCGCGCGGGGCGACTGAAATCCTCGCGGACAAGCAGCTGGATGCGCAGATCGGCTACACCTTTGGCGAGGAATCCTCGCTCGGCGGGCTGTCGATCATGCTTCAGGCCAACAACCTGACCGATTCGCCCTATCGCACCCGGCTGGGTGTCGATGGCGGCGGGGCGAAGACGGCGGACGGCAGCTTCCTGCCGGAAACCTATGAAAAGTACGGGCGGCAGTTCCTGGTGGGCTTCGGCTACCGGTTCTGATCGACCCGCCCGGATCAGGTGAACTGATCGGGTCGCACCGACAGGCCGGAGGCGATCCGGCACCCAGAATCAGCCGGGTGCCGGATCGGATTTGAGGACTTCGGCCTGTCGCCGTGCAATCGCGGCAAGCTTGCCGTTGAATTGAAAAGGCATTCTCTTGGCACTTTCCCTGCGCGCGTCCGCTTTGCTGTCCCTGCCGCTGATCACGCTGCTGGCGGCCTGTGCGGGCACACCCCCGACCGTTGCTTCCGCTCCGGCAGAGGCTCCGGCAGAGGTTCGGGCGGACGCGCCGGGTGAACGCTGGACCCCGCGTGAGGCGGAGATCATCGCCGCCTTTCCCGAACGCAAGGCCACCCACAGCCTTGATCCGGCGATGGAAGCGCGAATTGCGCAGATCGTCGCCGGGATGACGCTGGAGCAAAAGGTCGGGCAGATGACCCAGGCCGAAATCCGCTCGATCACGCCCGATCAGGTGCGCCAGTATTATATTGGTTCGATCCTGAACGGCGGCGGGGCCTGGCCGGGGATGAAGAAGCACGCCAGTCTGGCCGACTGGACCAATCTTGCCGATGCCTATGCCAGGGCGGCGCTGGCCACCGACATGGCGGTGAAGGTGCCGCTGATCTGGGGCACCGATGCCGTCCACGGCCACAACAACGTTGTCGGGGCAACGATGTTTCCGCACAACATCGGACTGGGCGCGGCGAACGATGCCGATCTGGTCGAACGGATCGGGCGGACCACTGCAAAGCAGGTGCGCGCCACCGGGATCAGCTGGGCCTTTGCGCCGGCCGTTTCGGTGGTGGAGGATCAGCGCTGGGGCCGCGCCTATGAAGGCTATTCCAGCGATCCGGCGGTAGTAGCGAAACTCGGCGGGGCGCTGGTGCGCGGGCTGCAAGGACAGCTGACCGGCGACGGCGATGTCGCCGCCAGCGTGAAGCATTTTATCGGCGACGGCGGCACCTGGCAGGGCGTCGATCAGGGCGAGAACCGCAGTTCCCCGGCAAAGCTCGCCGCTGTCCATGCGGCCGGTTATTATGCCGCGCTGGATGCCGGGTCGGCGACGGTGATGATCAGCTACAACTCGTGGGCGCCGGGCGGGACCGAACCGCTGGGCAAGCTGCACGGCAACCGCGCGCTGATCACAGGCGTGCTCAAGCAGAAGCTGAACTTTGACGGGCTGGTCGTATCCGACTGGAACGCGATCGAACAGGTGACGGGTTGCGAGCGCGATCATTGCCCGCAGGCGATCAATGCCGGGATTGACCTGTTCATGGTCCCCGACAACTGGAAGACTTTCATCGAACGGACCGTGGCCGACGTGCGCGAAGGGCGCGTGGCGATGGCCCGGATCGACGATGCGGTGACCCGCATCCTGCGCGTGAAATTCCGCACCGGCCTGTTCGACAAGCCGGTTTCCGCTGGCCGTTACACGGGCGATGCTACCGCACTGGTCGATCGGCCGCTGGCGCAGGAAGCGGTGCGCAAGTCTGCCGTCCTGCTCAAGAACGATGCCGCCGCACTGCCGCTGGCGCCGGGCAAGCGGCTGCTGGTGGTAGGCCAGTCGGCGAACAGCTTCCCCGATCAGGCGGGCGGCTGGTCGATCACCTGGCAGGGCGATGAAACCGACAACCGCGACTATCCGGTCGGCGAAACCCTGCTGGACGGGCTGCGCCGGGTCTATGGCGCGGAAAACGTCACCTTCTCCGCCGATGGCAGCGCGTTTGCGCGGGACAAGTTCGATGCCGTGGTGCTGGTATTGGGCGAAACCCCGCACGCCGAAATGAAGGGCGATGTGCGCTGGCCTACGCCGCTGGCGCACGCCCTGCAATATCCGCAACAGGCGGCGCTGCTGGGCAAAGTCAGCGGGCGCGGGGTGCCGGTGGTGTCGGTGCTCTATTCGGGCCGCACGGTCTATGCCAGTGACCTGATCAACCGCAGCGACGCTTTCGTTGCCGCGTTCCTGCCGGGGACCGAGGCGGGGGCGCTGGCGGACTTGCTGGCGGCGCGCGGCGACCTTGATTTCAAGGGGCGGCTGCCGTTCGCATGGCCGAAAACCGCTTGTCCGACGACCGGGGAGCCGGCGGGCGAAGCCTTGTTTGCGCCCGGCTTCGGCCTGACTTATCGCGCGCCGCGCGCCATCGGCAAGCTGGTGGAAACGGCGATCCCGGCGGCTTGCCCCTGAGGCAGCGCAACGCCTAGAACCGCAGCGGGACAGGAGATCGCAGCATGACGCCGATCAAGCGCATTCTTATCGCCGGGGGCGGATCGTCGGGCTGGATGACGGCGGCGCTGCTCGCGCGGCTGTTCCAGGGGCTGTACGAGATCGTGCTGGTCGAATCCGACGATATCGGCACGATTGGCGTGGGCGAGGCGACGATCCCCGCGATCAAGAAATACAACGAATTGCTGGGGCTGGACGAAAACGAGTTCATGGCCCGCACCCAGGGCAGCTTCAAGCTGGGCATCCAGTTCGTCGACTGGTGGAAGCAGGGGCAAAGCTATATCCACGGCTTCGGCGTGATCGGGCAGGACTGGGAATGGCTGCGGATGCACCATTACTGGCTGAAGGCCCAGGCGCAGGGCCGCGCGGATGATCTTGCCGCCTATTCGATCAACACCGCCGCCGCGCTGGAAAACAGGTTCGTCCGCGCCCAGCCGCAGATGGGCGACAGTCCGCTGGGCGATATCGCCCACGCGTTCCACTTCGATGCAGGCCTGTTTGCCCGGTTCCTGTCATCTTATGCGCAGGAACGCGGAGTGCGGCGGCGCGAGGGTAGAATCGTGGACGTGAAGCTGCGCGCGGGCGATGGTTTCATCGAGAGCGTCACGTTGGAGGACGGCGAAGTGATCGGCGCGGACCTGTTCGTCGATTGTTCCGGCTTTCGCGGACTGTTCATCAACCAGGCGTTGGGCGTGGGGTTCGATGACTGGTCGCACTGGCTGCCGTGCGACCGGGCGATTGCGGTGCCGTGCGAACGCTCAGCCAATTTCACCCCCTACACCCGCTCCACCGCGCGCGGCGCGGGCTGGCAGTGGCGCATTCCGCTGCAACACCGCACCGGCAACGGCCACGTCTATTCCAGCCAGTTCATGGATGACGCGGAGGCGGAGCGGATCCTGCTCGCCAATCTGGACGGCGCGCCGCGCGCCGATCCGTTCAGGGTCCAGTTCAAGGCCGGCAAGCGCAAGCAGCTGTGGCACAAGAACTGCGTCGCCATCGGCCTTGCGGGCGGGTTTCTGGAGCCACTGGAATCGACCAGCCTGCATCTGGTTCAGACCGGGATCATCCGCATGGTCCGGCTGCTGCCCGATGCCGGGTTCGACGGTGCGACGATTGCAGAATTCAACCGCCAGACCGATTTCGAGTACGAGCGCATCCGCGATTTCATCATCCTGCACTACAAGGCGACCGCGCGCGATGACACGCCGTTCTGGGACTATTGCCGGACGATGGAGGTGCCCGATACCTTGCAGCGCAAGCTCGACCTGTGGATGGCCAATGGCCGGATCTTCCGCGAGGATGAGGAGCTGTTTGCCGAGGAAAGCTGGATCCAGGTCCTGCTGGGGCAGGGCGCGATCCCGCGCGGCTATGACCCGCTGGTCGATATCAAGAGCGACGCGCAGATCGCGCAATACCTCGGCAACATCGCGGCGGTCGTCGGCAAGTGCGTGGCGGTGATGCCCACCCACGCCGACTATGTCGCCAAGACCTGCCCGGCCCCGGCATGATGCTGCGCCGCGCGCTGGTGGCGCTGGCCGGATTGGCGCTCGGTGCGTGCCAGACCCTGCCCGATACCCCCGCGGCAGTGGCCGTCTGGGCCAGCAGCGCGGACGCATCGCGCAAGCTGGAGCGGCAGCCTGACGTTGCGATCCTGCCCGCAGCTGTGCCGGTGCCGGATGAACTGGTGATCGACGCCAGCCAGACCGATCAGGCCATTGTCGGCTACGGCGCAGCGATGAGCGATGCCTCGGCGCTGCTCTTGCGTGACAAGCTGAGCCCGGCCGCGCGCGAGGCCTTGCTGCGGGACCTGTTCGGGGCGGAAGGACTGGCGCTCAATTTCATGCGCCTGCCGATTGGCGCGTCGGATTTCTCGGTCAGACACTACAGCCTGAATGATATTCCGGCAGGTGAAACCGACCCGCAGCTGACCCGTTTTTCGATGGCCGAGCCACAGGCTGCGCAGATCCCGATGACGCAGGCTGCGCGGCGGGTGAACCCCGGCCTTGTCCTGATGGCCTCGCCGTGGAGCGCGCCAGCGTGGATGAAGGACAGCGCCAGCCTGATCAAAGGCCAGCTGAAACCCGAACACTACGATGCCTATGCCCGCTATTTCGCGCGCTACCTTGATGCGATGGACGCGGCGGGCCTGCCGGTGCGCTATGTCTCGGTCCAGAACGAGCCGGATTTCGAACCCGCCAACTATCCCGGCATGCGCGTGACCCCGGCGGCGCGCGCGGCCTTCATCGGCCAGCATCTGGGGCCATTGCTGGCGCAGCGCAAGCGTCCGGTCAGCGTGCTCGACTGGGATCACAACTGGGACCAGCCCCAGCAACCGCTGACGGTGCTGGCCGATCCGGCGGCGAATGCCCATGTCGCGGGCGTGGCTTGGCATTGTTATGCCGGGGACCCGGCGGCGATGGAAACGGTGCGCCGCGCCCATCCGGACAAGGACGTGTTTTTCACCGAATGTTCGGGCGGGCAATGGGCGCCGAACTGGGGCGAGACGCTGGGCTGGATGATCGACAACCTGATCATCGCCCCCAGCCGCGCGGGATCGCGCGGGACCCTGCTGTGGAACCTCGCGCTCGATGAAAACTACGGCCCGCATCTGGGCGGGTGCGGCGATTGCCGGGGGGTGGTGACGATCGACAGCCGCACCGGCGCGGTAACCCGCAATGTCGAATATTACGTGCTGGGCCATGTCAGCCGGTTCGTGCGTCCTGGCGCGCGGCGGGTGGCCAGCAGCGGCGGCGGCGCGGACCTGCGCCACGCCGCGTTCCGCAATCCTGACGGCTCACTGGCGCTGGTGCTGCGCAACGGGGGCAAGTCCGTCGCCGCGCTTGCGATCCGCAGCGGCGGCAGGGCATGGCGGCTGATGGTTCCGGCGGGCGAAGTGATGACATTGACCTGGCGAGCAGCAGGAAGCGCGAGGTGATTGAGCGGCTGCGCGCATTGGGAATTACCGGCCCGTTCCTGTCCGTCACGCTGCTGTTCTTCGCCTGGGGCTTCATCTGTTCCAACAACGATCCGCTGATCGTGGCGCTGCGCGCGGCGTTCCGGCTCAGCTATACCGAAGCGCTGCTGACCCAGCTGGCGTTCTTCCTGGCCAGCGGGCTGATCGCGCTTCCGGCAGCGGCGCTGGGCAACCGGATCGGGCCGGTCCGCACGATCATCGCCGCGCTGGCGATGATGGTGGCGGGGTGTCTGCTGGTGCGCGGGGCGACCGGGCTGGGCCACTACGCCCCGATCCTGGCCGCGCTGTTCGTGCTGGCGAGTGGGATCACCACGCTGCAAGTCGCCGCCAACCCGCTCGCCGCCGCATTGGGGCCGCACCGAACCAGCCATTTCCGGCTGACGTTTGCGCAGACGTTCAATTCGCTGGGGGTCGTGCTGGGGGTCCATTATGGATCGACCCTGATGCTGGGCGATGCGGCGATGGCGCCGCCGCAAGGCGTGCTGGCCGATGCGGCGGGCCGGGCCGAGGCGCTGGCCGCCGTCGCCCGCGCATTCGGCATCATGGCGGCGCTGCTGCTGGTGGCCGTGCTGTTCGTCTGGAGCCAGCGCCGCCGGATCGAACTGGCCGCCGCCGCGATCCCGCCCGCGCCCCAAGCTTCGGTGCTGGCCGCGCTGAAATCGCGCTGGGCCTTGATGGGGGCGGGGGCGATCGCGCTTTATGTCGGGGCGGAAGTCGCCATCGGCAGCATCATGATCAACTTCCTGAACCAGCCCGGCATACTGGGGCTGCCGCTGGAGGAAGGCGGGCGCTATCTCGCCAACTTCTATTGGGGCGGCGCGCTGGCCGGGCGGCTGATTGGCAGCGCGGTGCTGACCCGCGTGGCCGCGCCGCGTCTGCTGGGGACCTGCGCGGCGATTGCGGCTGGCCTGTGTCTGGCGGTGCTGACCGGGTCCGGACCGCTGGCGGGGTTTGCGGCGCTGTCAGTCGGGCTGTTCAATTCGATCATGTTCCCGACGATCTTCTCGCTCACGCTGGAACGGTCGGACGCGGCGCCGTCGTCGACCTCGGGCCTGCTGTGCCTCGCGATTGTCGGCGGCGCGGCGCTGCCGCTGCTGGTCGGGCGGCTCGCCGATGCGATCAGCCTGAGCGCGGCGTTCGTGGTCCCGGCGCTGGCTTATGCCCTGATTGCCGCGTTCGCGCTGGCGGCGGGGCGGCAGCAGCGGTTGGTGGCGGCGTGATTACGTATGCAGCCAGCACAGACCCGAAATCCCGGAAGTTTGCGGTTGTGAAGGTTCACAACCTGCGTCAGACCTGCACACAATAATCGGCGCGGCCAAGCGCCGCCGGATGAGGAGAGACACCATATGGCCCTGCCCCCCACCATGACCGAGCTGAGCAGCGCCGATCCGGTCCCGCCCGGCCACGACAGCGGCCAGATCGATGCGCCGCAGCTGCAACTGTTCGTGATGGCGCTGTTCTTCATCTTTGGCGGGATCACATCGCTGAATGACGTGATCATTCCCAAGCTGAAGGAACTGTTCACGCTGAACTTCACCCAGGCGATGCTGGTGCAGTTCTGCTTTTTCACCGCCTATGCCGTGATCGGCATTCCGGGCGCGCGGCTGGTCAAGAAGATCGGGTATATGCGCGGCGCGGCGGCGGGCCTGCTGACGATGCTGGCCGGGTGTCTGTTGTTCATCCCCGCCAGCCAGACCGCCACGTACGGCGTGTTCCTGTTCGCGCTGTTCGTCCTCGCCAGCGGGGTGGTGATCGTGCAGGTCGTCGCGAACCCGCTGATCTCGCTGCTGGGCAAGCCGGAAACGGTCCACAGCCGCCTGACTTTCGCGCAGGCGTTCAATTCGCTGGGAACCACGGTGTTCCCGATTGTCGGGTCGATCCTGATCCTCGGCAGTCTGGCCAGCGTCAGCGCCGATCAGTTGTCTGGCGCGGAACTGGACGCCTATCGCACGGCGGAAAGCCAGGCGATCGTCAACGGTTACCTTGGCCTCGCCGCTGCGCTGGCAGTGGTCGCCGCGGTGGTGTGGATGTTCCGCGACAAGCTGAAAGGCGAAAAGCACGAAGCCAGCGCCGGTCTGGCGGGCCTCGACCTGCTGAAGCGCCCGCGCTTTGGCTACGGCGCGCTGTGCATTTTCCTCTATGTCGGGGCGGAAGTCGCGATTGGCTCGCTGATCGTGAACTACCTGATGCAGCCGCACGTGATGGGGCTGGCGGAACAGGATGCCGGCAAGCTGATCGGGATGTACTGGGGCGGCGCGATGATTGGCCGGTTCATCGGTTCGGTCGTGCTGCGGCTGGTCAGCCCGGGACTGGTGCTGTCGGGCGTGTCGATCGGCGCGATTGCCCTGATCATGCTGTCCACTTCCACCACCGGTGCGGTTTCGGGCTACAGCCTGCTGCTGATCGGGCTGATGAACTCGATCATGTTCCCGACGATCTTCACGCTGGCCTGCGAAAAGCTCGGCCCGCGCGCGGCGGACGGTTCGGGGATCATCAACGTTGCGATCTTCGGCGGCGCGGTCGTGCCGCTGCTGACCGGCGTGGTCGCGGACACCACCGGCAGCCTGGCGCTGGCGCTGGCGCTTCCGGCGGCGTGCTATGCGGTGATTGCAGGCTTCGGGATGTTCGCGCGGCGGCCTGCTTAGCTTGTGTGGCGCGGTCGGGCCATCCGGCCCGCCCTTGCTGTGCCGTCCCGCTCCCTGAAAGCCCTTCCCCATTGGGGAAGGGTTGGGATGGGGGTTCTGCCCTCGCGGGCGCCTGGCCCCACCCCCGCCCCCTCCCCGCCGGGGAGGGGAGATTACCCATGCGCGCCGAACACGTTGGCAATCGCCGTCGTGATCCGCAGCGCGAGCGCATTCGCGGCTTCGATCGGCTCGATGAAATCGCGGTGGATCGCTTCGTAACCGGTGGCGGCATCGTCCGGGTAATCGGTCGGTTCGGCGACGGTGAAATCGTCGATCTGCGGGAAGCTGACCGGGAAGGCGCGGCGCAGCTGGGCCAGCGCCTCACCGATCCGCAGCGTGAAGACCATTTCCAGCACATCCTCGCGCGAGATGTCATTGGCGCGGCTGAAGGCGGGGACGGAGACCGCGCGCAGGAACATGTGCTGGAACAGCGCGAGCCGCAGCGCCTGCAGGATGCCCAGTTCGCGCCGGGTTTGCTCGCGCCCTTCCAGCGGGGCCTCATCCGGGATCAGCGCCAGCAGCCGGTGCAGTTTCAGCGCATCGACCCGCAGCCGTGAGGCGAGGCGGCGGAACACGCCGGTGCGGTCATCGGTGGTCAGGTATTCGGCCAGCGCCAGGCAGGCGTCCGAAATCTGCGCCTCGTCCCCGCGATAGGGGCGGCTGGCCCAGTAGGCGGAGTTGAACAGCTCGCCATACGCCGCCACGGTCTTGATGCTGGCGAGCGCGTTGGCGGCGCGGAGCAGCCGGACCAGTTGCCGCCCGCGCGCCGAATCGCGCAGCAGCGCGGCCATTTCCTCGTAATTGCCCTCAGCCGCAGACCCGAACCCGGCGATCACGTTCACCGGATAGCCGAGCTGTTGCAGCACCGCGTTGTGCGGGATCGCGCGGATCTGGCGCAGGCTCAGCTGGCGGTCGGCGGCAAGGTCCGACTGGCGGCGCGACTTGCGGCTGCCGGTATCGTTGAGCAGCCCCAGCCCGAACGCGGTGACCGCGCGCGAATAGGTCGCGCTGGCAAGGTGCGCCTGCTGCTGGCGGCGGATCGCGCGGTAGAAGTCGAGGCTGAGGTCGGTGCGGCGATAGAACGGATCGGTCGGCGCATCGGCAGCGGTCTGCGCCGGCGCCAGTTCCATGAACCGGGTCAGCGTCGCCAGCGCGAGGCCCGGCGTGCCGAAGAACAGGTACCCGTCGCCGCCCTGAAAGCTCACCTCCGGTTCCAGTCGGATGCCGGAGCGCACGAACCGCCGCCGCGCCCACGGCGAGAGCGGCCATTCCAGCCGGTCGGCAAAGCTGCCGGGATGCGCGCCGCGCCCCATGCTTTCGCCGTGCGTGTTGAAGATCAGCGCCGCGACATCGGACAGGCCGTTCGCGGCCATCGCCTCGGCCAGCCGCCCTTGCAGGCGCTCGATCGCCAGCGCCGCCGGGATCTGGCCGACGAACCGCCCCGCGTCGGAGAACCCGGTCTGGACCGACACCCGCCCGCGCGCCCGGGCATATTCGCGGTAGGCCGGTTCGGCCAGCAGCGCATCGAGGAACCGCCCGCCGTGTTCCAGCGCGCTTTCGGTTTCGAACAGCGGGGAGACATCGACCTTGTCGGCAATCCCGAACAGCCGCGCGAAATAGAGCGCGGCGAGCACAGTGGTGGGCTGTTCGCATTCGGCCACCAGCATCCGGATCGGCGCATCGCCGTCGATGTGGTGGATGATCTGCGTCATCGCCAGGAACTGGCGCACGGCGGTGGAATTCTCGATCGCCAGCGCGGCGAAATTGGCGCGCAGCGGCTTTGCCTCGGCCAGCAGTTCGCGCATCCGCATCAAGGCGGCCTGGCTGGCGAGGTCGAGCTTGCCGGTCGGGTCGATCCGGCGGCGGATTGCGTTCTGAAGCTGCGAACTGTTCACCCGGAAGTGAATCCAGCCCATCCCCAGCCCGTCCGCGCGCATCGCCGCAGCGGCCACCAGCAGCGTTTCGGCGGCGCTATCGTCGGTGCTGGCGGCCTGGGCTTCCAGCTCGGCAATCACCCCCGTCAGACTGGTCAGCTTGTCAGGGTGATTGGCGGTCAGCGTGTTGGCTGCATCCGACAGCGCGGCGGGATCGGACAGGTCCGCACCGAACCGGGCAGACATGTCCGCCGCATAGGCGCTGGCCCGCGCCAGCCCCAGCGCAACGTCCGGCGCGGCTTGTTCCAGCTGCGCCGCATAGGCCGCCAGCCGCGCGGCCTTTTCCGCCAGCCGGTAGCGCAGCGATGTGGTCCACGAAATGTCGGTGCGCCCGTCCATGTCATAGCCGACCCAATGCGCGAACCGCAGTGGCAGCGGGGCCAGCGTGCGCCAGTGCAGCGGCCAGCGTGCGCGGGCGGCGGCCAGCAGCCGCGCGTTGATCGCATCGCGCGCGGTGTGCGCGCGGGCCAGCGCGGCCATCGCATCGGCATGTTCGCTGTCCAGCGTGATCACGTCGCGGGCGTGCGGCGCGGTGCAGGCGGTGGCGGTGGAAATGTCCCCGCTGGCCGTCGCCGCCGCCACCGCTGCGGCTTGCGCGCGGCTGAGCAGGAAGGTGGGGTGCGCGGTGAACACCACATGTGCCAGCGGCTGGCGCCAGCGCGCGGCAAAGCTGGCGAAATCGGGGGCATCGGCCAGCGCGTTCAGCCGCGCGGCGTTGGCATCGGGATCGACCGGGGCAATCAACCGCCCCAGCCGTCCGGCGCGGGCCATCAGTCCGTCGCATTCCAGTTCGGCGACCAGCGCGGCGATATCGTCCAGGCCCAGCTGGCCGCTTTCCAGCTGGCGCGACAGTTCCAGCCCGAGCTGGAACACCGGGTTGAACAGCGGCGTTTCGGCAGTGCGGCTGTGCAATTCCTGCAAGCGCGTGGCAAGTTCGGCGGACAGGCTCATCTTGCTCTCACTGGCTGGTGCTGGACCGGGAAAGCCTAGCGGCTAGCGATTCTTTTGCAATGCAGCGAAGTGAATACGTTTGCGTCCCGCACGAGCCGAACTGGGCGCAAGACAGCGTGATGAGCGGCCTGTGGGCTAGGCAGCGGCCTCGCCCAGCGCTTGCCGCCCCAGCGCGATTGCGCCGGTAATTCCCGCCTCGTCACCCAATCCGGGCAGCACGATATAGTGTGCCAGCCCGGCATCGAGCTGCGCGGCCTGGATATATCCGCCCAGCCGCCGCGCCGTTTCGCGGCGCACGGCCTCGATCAGGCCGGGGGCTTTCATCACCCCGCCGCCGAAAATCAGCCGGTCGGGCATGTGCAGCAGGACCAGCGACGTCGCCAGCTGCGCGATATAGCCCGCGATCAGCTCCACCTTGTCGGCCGGGCTGCCCAGCGCTGACAAACTTTGCCCCCAGCGTTTCTCGATGGCCGGACCGGCGGCCAGCCCTTCCAGACAGTCGCCGTGATAGGGGCAGTGGCCGGGGAACGGATCGCGCAGCCCGTCGCGGGCAATCGGGATATGGCCGCTCTCATAGTGCGAAAAGCCCATCAATGGCCGGCCTTCGTGCACCACGCCGGTGCCGATCCCGGTGCCGACAGTGGTATAGGCCACGGTCGTGCAGCCTTGCCCGGCCCCCGCCTGCCATTCACCCAGCGCCGCGCCGTTCACATCGGTATCGACCACGATCGGCGCGCCGAACCGGCCCAGCGCGTCCTGATACCGCGCGCCGGACCAGCCGGGTTTGGGGGTGGTGGTGAAGGTGCCATACGCGGGGGAGGCCGGGTCGATGTCGATCGGGCCAAAGCTGGCGATCCCGAACGCCGCAATCGGCCCGTGCCGGGCGCTGGCGGCGGCGAAGAAATCGGCCATCGCGCGGAACGTTGCGGCGGGCGCTTCGGTGGGCACGCGGGCCTGCGCCAGAACCGTGCCGTCTTCCCGGGCGAGCGCGATCACGAACTTCGTGCCGCCTGCCTCGACCGCGCCGATCAATCGCTGTGCCATGGCGTCCCGTTCCTCCAACTGTGTGCAGTGGCTACACCGGTAGTCCGGGGGCGGCAACGGCCACACGATTGCACTGGCATCCCCGATCCGGCGACCCGCTTGGCATCGCGCCGTCGCTGCGCCAAGGTGCCAACCCATGGCCACCACCGATCTTCCCGCCGGGACCACCACCATTTTCGAAGTGATGTCGCGCCTGTCGGCTGAGCTGGGCGCGATCAATCTGGGGCAGGGCTTCCCCGACATGGCTGAGCCGGGCGAGTTGATCGCGGCGGCGCAGCGCGCACTGGCCGAGCGGTCGAACCAGTATCCGCCAATGCGCGGCCTGCCTGAACTGCGCGCCGCCATCGCCGCCTATTACCAGCGCGAACAGGGCCTCACCGTGGCTGCGGACGAGATCATCGTCACCTCCGGCGCGACCGAGGCGCTGGCGGCCAGCATCCTGGCGCTGGTGCGGCCGGGGGATGAAGTGATCCTGATCCAGCCGCTGTATGACGCCTACCTGCCGCTGGTCGAACGCGCGGGCGGAACGGCGCGGCTGGTCAGCCTGACCCCGCCGGACTGGACCCTGCCGCTCGACCGGCTGGAAGCGGCGATCACGCCCCGGACCCGGCTGATTATCCTGAACACGCCCAACAACCCGGTCGGCACCGTCCTGCCGCGCGCGACGCTGGAAGCGGTTGGAGAACTATGCGCGGCGCATGACCTGTTTCTGCTGTGCGATGAAGTCTGGGAAGGAATGATCCTGGACGGGACGCCGCACGTATCCGCGCTGGCGCTGCCCGCCTTGCAGGGCCGCGCGGTGAAAGTGGGGTCGGCGGGCAAGATCCTGTCGATGACCGGGTGGAAGATCGGCTGGGCGATCGCGGCACCGCGCATCGCCAGTGCGATTGCGCAAGCCCACCAGTTCATCACGTTCACCACCGCCACCCCGCTGCAATGGGCGGTGGCCGAAGGGCTGGCGCTGCCGGACGCCTGGCACACCGCGCACCGGGCGCGCTATGCGGCGGCCAAGGCGCGGCTGGTGGACGGGCTGACGGCGGCGGGCTTTCATGTCCTGCCCGCCAGCGGCACGTGGTTCGTCACGGTTGATCTTGCCGCATCCGGCCTGCCGGGCCAGGACGCTGCGCTGGCGCAGCGGCTGATCCGCGAGGCGGGCGTGGCCGCGATCCCGGTATCCGCGTTTTACGCGGCAGATGCGGAGACGAACTACCTGCGGCTGTGCTTTGCCAAGCAGGACGAAACGCTGGACCGCGCGGTGGAGCGGCTGGCGGCGTTCAGGGCGGCGAACGCCGCCTAGTGCCCCATCGCCGCCTGCCCCGGCATCGTCTTGGGGCGCGGGGCGAGCCAGACCAGCCAGGCGGCGATGAACAGCGCCACGGCGGACACCGCAAAGACATAGTTCGAACCGACCGTGGCAGCTTGCGCTTCGACCAGTCGTTCGATCATGGCGCGCGCCTGACCCTCGCTCATCCCGGCGGCCTGCAACTGCGCCATCGTGCCATCCGCGCCGTTCAGGGTTCCGGCCAGTTCGGCCCGGGTTTCGCGGGTAGAGCTGTCCCAGATCGAGGTCGACAGCGCGGTTCCCGCCGCGCCCGCGACCGTGCGGATGAAACTGAGCAGCCCGGCGGCGGAGGCAACTTCCGCCATCGGCACGGCAGACAGCGAAAACATCATCAGTCCGATAAAGAAGAACGGCATTCCGAACCCTTGCAGCAGTTGCGGCAGGGCATAGTCCCAGAACGTCCCGTCGGTGTTCCACTGGGTCCGCAGCAGCGAAATCATCACCAGCCACAGCATCCCGGCAGTAATCAGGATGCGCGGATCGAACTTGTCAAACGCCTTGCCGGCAACCGGTGCCATCAACACCGCAAACACCCCGACAAACGCCATCGCGTGGCCAGCCTCGCTGGCGGTGTAGCCAATCACGGATTGCATCCACAGCGGCACCAGCACGATCATCGCGAACATGCCGCCAAACCCCAGCGCCATGGATAACAGCCCGACCCATAATGATCGGTGTCGCAGCACGCGCAGATCCACCACCGGATGGGAATCGGTCAGTTCCCAGATCACGAACGCGCCGAACGTGACGAACGAGGTGATCGCCAGGCCGACGATCATCGGCGATGCGAACCAGTCATGTTCGCGGCCCAGATCCAGCACCAGCTGCATGCAGCCGACGAACAGCACCAGCAGGATCAGCCCGACCGTGTCGATCCGCACCCGCTCGGTCGATGTTTCATACCGCGCCACCAGCTTGATGATCAGCCCCAGGCAGATCAGCACGATCGGCAGGTTGATGTAGAAGATCCACGGCCAGCTCCAGTTGTCGCTGATATAGCCGCCCACGATTGGCCCCAGGATCGGCGCGGAAATCGTGGTCATGCCCCACAGCGCGTTGGCGGTGCCCATCTTGTTCGGCGGGAATATCCGCATCATCAGCGTCAGCGTCAGCGGCATCAGCGGCCCGCCGCACAGCCCCTGGAAAATGCGCAGCACCACCAGCAGTTCGATCGTCCGGGCCAACCCGCACAGCACCGAAAACAGTGCGAACCCGGTCAGCGAGGCGATCAGCGTCCGGTATGTGCCGAACCGCGCCGCCAGCCACCCGGTCAGCGGCACGGTGATCGCTTCGGCCACGGCATAGGACGTGATCGTCCAGGTGCCCTGCGCCGGGGAAATCGCCAGCCCGCCCGCAATGTGCGGGACCGAGACATTGGTGATCGTGGTATCCAGAATGACGACGAAGTTCGCTAGCGCCAGCCCGAACGCGGCCAGCCACAGCGGCGCGCCGGACAGTGGCCGGATCGGTTCGCTGTTCATTGTTCGCGGGTGTCGATCGTGGCGCTCATCGACAGGCCGACGCGCAGCGGATGCGCTTTGAGCTGTGCCGGGTCCAGCTGGATGCGCACCGGCAGGCGCTGCACCACTTTCACCCAGTTGCCCGTCGCGTTCTGCGCCGGGATCAGCGCAAACGCCGCGCCGGTGCCCCCGGCAAAGCCCTGCACCGTGCCGGTGTACACCACGCTGCTGCCATGGAAATCGCTGGTCAGTTCAACCGGCTGGCCCGGCTTTACGCCGCGCAGCTGGCTTTCCTTGAAATTGGCATCGACGAACATCGCGTCCAGCGGCACCAGCACCATCAGCGGCGCGCCGGCGTTGATCCGCTGGCCGATCTGGACGTTGCGGCTGGTCACCACCCCGCTGATCGGCGCGCGGATGACGGTGCGGTCCAGATTGAGCCGGGCGAGTTCGACCCGGGCCTGCGCGGCGGCGATGTCAGGCGCGGTCGCCTCGGTAAAGCCCGTGGTCAGCGCGGCGGCGGATTCCCGGTCGCCCACCGCGGACGATCGCATCGCAGCGGCCGTGGCAATACTGGCCTGCGCCTGCGCCAGGGCGGCGCGCGCGGCGAGCATTGCGGCGCGGGACTGTGAAACTTCCTCAGCCGAAACGGCGCCGCTGGCGGCAAGTTGCTGACGGCGATTGAAGGCGTCCTGCGCCTTGCTGAAATCGGCCTGCGCCGCGGTCAGCCGCGCCTGCGCCTGCGCCACTTCGGCCCCGCGCGCATCCACCCGCGCGGCGGATGATGCGCCGCCCGCGCGCGCCTGCCGGAACCGCTGGCGGGCCTGCACCAGCAATGCCTCGGCATTGGCAAGTTCGATCCGCGCATCGGCATCGTCGATCACGACCAGGACATCGCCCCTGACCACCAGCTGGGTGCCGCCCACCCGCACATCCTTGACCGCGCCGGACACCAGCGGTGTCACCACGGCGGTATCCGCGCCGACATAGGCGTTGTCGGTATGGACCCGGCCCGACTGGGTCAGAAAATACCACACGCCCCAGATGACCGCGATTCCGGCCAGGACGATGGCGAACAGGCGCAAGTACTTGCGGCGGTTGTTCATCGCCGCTGGATCAACCAGGGGATCGCCAGCGGGATCAGCGGCAGCGGGGGCAAGGATCGGATCGGTCATGGGGTCGGTTGCTCCGTGCCCGGCAGCGGCGCGGCGAAGCCGCCGCCCAGCGCCCGGACGAGTGTCACATCAAGCAGGAAAGCGCGGGCTTCGAGTTCGGTCAGCGCCCGCTGGCTGGCCAGCGCAGTGTCTTCGGCGGTCAGCAATTGCAGCAGGTTGGCAATGCCTTCGCCGTGACGCAGCCGGGCCAGCCGGGCGGCCTGATCCGCGGACTGCGCCGCCGTGCGGGCCGCGCTCAGGCGCTGGGCCAGCGCGCGTTTGGAATCGAGCACGTCGGCCACTTCGCGTAGCGCCGCCAGCAGCGTCTGGTCATAGCGGGCAACCGCCTCGTCATATGCTGCCCCGGCGGTGTTGTAGTTGCTGGTCAGGCGGTTGCCATCAAAGATCGGCAGGCTGATCGCGGGACCAAAGCTGGCAAAGCTCGATCCGGAATTGAACAGTTGCCCCAGTCCCAGCGATTGCAGCCCGGCCACGGCGACCAGATTGATATCGGGATAGAACGCCCGCCGCGCCGAGGTGACCCGCGCCGACGCCGCTTCGGCGCGGAGCCGGGCAGAGACGATGTCAGGGCGTCGTCCGATCAGGCTGGCGGCAAGGTTCGCTGGCACACCGCTGATCCGCGCGAGGTTCGGCGCGGGGGCGGGCAGATGCCCGGCCCGGTCCGGTCCGGCCCCGATCAGCGCCGACAACCGGTTTCGTTCCAGCGCGATCAATTCATCCAGCGCAGCCAGCGCCTGCTCGGCCCCGGCGCGGCGGGAAATCGCCAGTTCGTGATCGGCGCGGTTGTCGATCCCGGCGCTGACGCGCTGCGCGGTCAACCGCTCAACCCCCGTCAGCGCCCCGGCCGACCGCAGCGCCAGATCGCGGGCCGAGTTCAGCTGCGCCAGATGGCCCCAGCTGAGCGCCACGCCGCTGGCGAGCAGCAACCGGGCCTGCGCGGCATCGACCCGCGCGGCCTCTGCTTCGCCGCGCGCCGCGGCCAAGCCTGCGCGGCCCCGACCCCACAGGTCAAGGTTGAGGCCCAGCGTGGCCGATAGTTTGCCGGTTTCGATCACGCCCTTCGGCACGAACTGGGCGGGGATACCCATGTTGTAGCTTTGCTTGACGCCGCCGACCGTGCCGTCGGCGGTCAGCGTGGGGGACAGCGCGCCGCCCGCCCGATCGGCCGCGGCATCGGCGGCACGGATCCGGGCGGCGGCGACGGCCATGTCGGGCGAGTTCGCCAGCGCTTCCGCAATCACCGCGTCGAGTCCGGGATCGCCATAGACGCTCCACCAGCGGTCCGCCGGGAACTGCGCCGCGCCGCCCGACAGGCTGGCGACATCGCCAAGCGTATCGGCAGTGCGCAGTGGTTTGGGCTGCTGGGGTGCGGGCGGGACGGCGCAAGCGGCCAACACCACGGTAATGGCCCCGGAAATGGCCCTGGAAATGGCTAGGACGGCGATCCGCCGCCCGGTTCTGTCACCATACTGCATGGTACGGCATTGCCGACAGGCGCGCCCGCTTGTCAATCGAAATGATACCATGTAGTATTGTAACTGTGACGGGGAAGGAACCAGACAGGCGGAAAACCCGCCGCCGTGCGATTGTTGCAGCGGCGCACAAGGCGTTCATGCGCGATGGCTACGGCCATACCACGATGTCCGGCATCGCGGCTGATCTGGGTGGTTCGAAAACCACGCTATGGACCTATTTCCGCAGCAAGCAGGAACTGTTCGCCGCCGTGGTCGATGAACAGGTTGAACGGTACGGTGAAGCGCTGCGACTGGAATTGCCGGACGACGGCGATCCGGCGGAGACGCTTCAGGCACTGGGCATGTCAATTCTGACAACGATCCTGCGGCCACAGATCATTGCCCTCCACCGGATCGTGGTGGGCGAGACCGGCCGTTTCCCCGAGCTGGGGCAGATGCTGTGGGACCGGGGGGCGGAACGCGGCCATCGCCGGACGGAAGCCTGGTTGCTGCGCCAGATGGAACAGGGCCGCCTGCGCACTGCCGATGCGGGGATCGCGGCCTATCACTTCATCGGGCTGTGCCAGTCCGGCTCTTTTTACCGGCATTTGCTGGGCGGTGGCCCCCGTGCGGACCAGAGCGTGATAGCAGGGGAGGTGCGCCTTGCCGTGCAGGCGTTCCTTCGCGCATACCGCGCTGACCTGACGGAAAAGCCGGGTTGACTAAGTCGCGATTGCTCTGTTTGGCTCGAGCCAAAGCACCCAAGCCGAAGAGGGCACCCGATGTCTGCCATGCGCAACTTCACCGAAGACCAGATCATGTTCCGCGATGCCTATCGCAAGTTCCTCGCGAGCGAGATTGCGCCCCATATGGAAGGCTGGCGCGAGGCCGGGATTGTTGACCGCAATGCGTTCAGAAAGGCGGGCGACCTGGGCTTCCTGATGATCTGGCCGGACGAAAAGTATGGCGGAATGGGCGATACCGATTTCCGTTACGAACAGATCATCATCGAGGAAACGGCCCGCGCCGGGTGCAAGCAGTTCTACAACACGCTGCACAGCCGGCTGGTCGGCCCTTACTTCCAGCGCTTCGGGACCGAGGAGCAGTGCCAGCGGTTCCTGCCCAAATGCATCAGCGGGGAAACGATCCTGGCCGTCGCGATGACCGAACCCGGCGCGGGATCGGATCTGGCGGGCATGCGCACTTCGGCCGAGGACAAGGGCGACCATTTCCTGCTCAATGGCTCGAAGACCTATATCTCCAACGGCATCAACGCCGATGTCGTGATCGTCGCCGCCAAGCTGGCGGGGGCGGAAAAGAAGCACGCGATGGTGCTGCTGCTGGTTGAGCGCGGAATGGAAGGGTTTGAGCGTGGCCGCAACCTCAAGAAGATGGGGATGCCCGCGCAGGATACCGCCGAACTGTTCTTCAAGGACGTGAAGGTGCCCAAGGCCAATGTGCTGGGGGAGCCGGGCAAGGGCTTCTATTACCTGATGGAAGGTCTGGCCGAGGAACGCCTGATCTCCGCTGTCGGCTGCGGGGCCAATGCCCGCAAGGCGTTCGACATCACCCGTGAATACGTGATGCAGCGCCAGTTGTTCGGCCAGCCGCTGTCCAGTCAGCAGAACACCCAGTTCCGCATGGCCGAGATGGATACCGAGATCGAACTCGCCCAAGTTTATATCGATCACTGCGTCGCCGAACATAACCTCGGGCGGCTTACCAGCAACATGGGCGCAAAAGCCAAGATGGTGGCGAGCGAGGTGGAGTGGAAGATGCTCGACCTCGGCGTCCAGCTGCACGGCGGGGCCGGGTTCATGGACGAATATCCGATCAGCCGGATGTTCTCGGATGCCCGGATCAACCGCATTCTGGCGGGCAGCAGCGAGGTCATGCGCCTGATTATCGGCCGCGATGTGTTCTCGCAGAAATACCAGAGCCTGTTCGACTGATTGCGAAGCCCCGTGTTTTCGGGCGGAACACGGGGTCCGTTACAGGAAAATGTCAGTCCGCCAAAAAAGGCGTTGACCGAATCGCGGGTTGGACTTAGAGGCCCGTTCACCGGACGGGAACGCCGCATTTGTGGTTTTGCTGACTGGTCGCCAACATTGACGGACACCGGTCCTCCCGAATTGAAAAGCGGGAGTGGATGGTTGTCCGGTTC